>NZ_JANIJX010000001.1 GCF_024580735.1 Brevibacterium moorei
GATGCCTATCGGAACCCGGTGACAACACCCCCCGGATCATCAATGACTGGGGGCATAAGTCATGCCGGGCCCGACGGGCCAGCAGTCCTGATCCTGTCACGAACCAGGGCTACTAAAAAGGTAACGGAGGGAGATAATCGAGACGAATGCCAATCCGTCTCCGCGATAGGCTCGAGCACATGGAAACCACGTCCTCCTCTGCCCAAGCGCCGCACAATGGCCATTCCCTCACTGAAATAGCGCTTCACTTCCTCTACGACCGGATTCGTCCGGACACTGCACCCAACGGAGCCGTCGCCGTTGACAGCGTCCGCCGGGCCCCGGCCAACACCGATTCCGCAGACGGCCCCACAGAGGAACTGGCCGCCAGGTTGGCTGCGCAGGAGATCACCGTCGACCCTGCCGGAATCCTCGCCCGCGCCGCAGCGGGCCGAGCCGCGGCCGCGGTACCCGGAGCCGCTGTGATGAGTGTGCAGGCCTACGACCGAGCCAGGACGCACTGGCTGGGGGAGGTCGGCGCACAGGCGGCGGCGGGGGAGCGGGCCTGGCCGCCCACCTCGCAGACGGTGATGAAGCACTTGGGCGCCGGGCGCTGGAATCCGGCACTGGCGGCGGCCGGACTGCCCACGGCCAGCACCGGCCGGCCCGCCGGCGCCACCCGCTTCTCCGCTGCGGACTACGACGGGCTGATGGTCCGGTACGCGCAAGAGGACCCCGCCGGTTCCTTCACCGCCTTCAGTACCTGGCTGTCGGCCCTGCGTAGCGGCGGTGGGAATCTGCCGTCGCCGGCGGCGGTGCGCCGCCATTATGGTTCATGGTCGGCCGCCAGGGCCGCTGGGGGCGGCGCCCCCGCGTCCGAACACTGACATCGGAGGCGCTCTGACGAGGAACGATGGATAGGATGTGAGGACCGACACGCAGGGAGGAGCTTCCGCCTGCACCCGATGAAAGGACCATCCATGACAGGATCCGCGGACGCCGCGCAGACCGACTTCACCCAGGCCGCCGCCGAGGTCACAGCGATTGCGCAGGACCTCATCCGCTTCGATACCCAGAACTGGGGCGATGGGAAGGCGAACCCGGACCTCCCCGCAGCCGAGTACATCAAGGGCAAGTTCGACGAAGTGGGCCTCGAATCGACCATCTACACCTCCGGTGAGGGTCGCGCGAACCTACTGGCCCGGATCCCCGGACGCAACCCCGAACGCGGCGCCCTCGTCGTCCACGGCCACACCGACGTCGTTCCAGCAGACGCCTCGGAATGGAGCGTCGACCCCTTCGGCGGGATCATCAAGGACGGTCTGCTGTGGGGCCGTGGTGCGGTCGATATGAAGGACATGGACGCGATGATCATCGCGTCCGTCCGCCACCTGGTGCGCCAGGGCGTCCAGCCCGACCGCGACCTCGTCATCGCGTTCTTCGCCGACGAGGAGGCCGGGTCCGCCTTCGGTGCGAAGTTCATGGTCGACAACCACGCCGGCCTGTTCACCGGCGCCACCGATGCGGTCTCGGAGGTGGGCGGCTACTCAGTGGACATCCGCGGGCAGCGGGCCTACCTCGTGCAGACGGCGGAGAAGGGCCTGCTGTGGCTCAAACTCACGGCCCGCGGTTCGGCCGGGCACGGCTCCCAGGTCAACCGCGACAACCCGATCACCAAACTGGCCCAGGCGGTCGCCCGGATCGGCGAACACGAATGGCCGCAGGAAATCCCGATCGCCACCCAGCAGCTGCTGCGCGGGGTGTCCGATATGACCGGCATCGAGTTCGCGGCGGAGAACTATGGGGCCCTGCTCGATGAGCTGGGCAGTGTGCAGAAGTTCGTCGGGGCGACCTTCAACAACATCTCCAACCCGACCCTGCTCAGCGGTGGCTACAAGCACAATGTCATCCCGGGTGAGGCGAGCGCCCTGATCGACTGCCGGCCGCTGCCCGGGCGCACCGAGGACATGATGCTCACCATCAAGGAACTGGCCGGCCCCGATGTCGAGGTCGACACCCTGATCGAGGGCGTGGCGCTGGAGACGCCGTTCACCGGCCGCACTGTCGACGCGATGGTCTCCTCCCTGCAGGCCGAGGACCCCGGTGCCACTGTGCTGCCCTATGCGCTCTCCGGGGGAACGGACAACAAGCAGCTCAGCCGTCTGGGCATCACCGGCTACGGCTTCGCGCCACTGCAGCTGACGCCCGATCTGGACTTCCCCGCCATGTTCCACGGAGTCGACGAGCGGGTCCCGGTCGCAGCACTCGAATTCGGCACTAGGGTGCTGGGCCGGTTCATGCTCGACTCCTGAACTCGTCGCGGGCGGACGAGGCTAGACCTCCACCCTGGTCCGCCCGCCCGGCTTCCGGCCGGGCAGGGCGGCGATCAGGGCGCCGATGACGACGATGAGCATGGCCAGTAGGTTCAACGGCGCCAGAGCATGCGCGGCATTGCCGGTGAAGACATCGATCAACAACGACCCGACAAGGTTGCCCAGCAGTGTCGACATGCTCAGCATCAGCACGCCCAGCCGGGTCACTGCGGCAGTGGACACGCCGATGAAGATCACGCCCAGCGCACCGCCGGTGAACATCCACCAATCGCCAGGCAGGGCAACCTCCCAGCGCAGCGGCGTGACCAGCCCGGCGACGACACCGGAGCACAGGAGCAGGAACAGCGTTCCGACGAGGAAGTTCGTCGTGGTCGCGGCGACCGCGGACCGTGTCGCGTTCTTGATCCGGCCGTTGAAGGCCTGTTGGAACCCGGTGAGGATGCCGGAGACCACGGGCAGCAGGGGCGCCCACCAGGCGATCCCTCCTGTCAGACTGCCCACGGAGGACACGATGACACCCGCGATGACGATGACGACGCCCAGGATCCGGGTCGTGGACAGGGGCTTGCGTCCACCCGGCGGCAGGTTCGTGTTGTCCACGATGAGAGCGCCCAACAGCTGACCGGACAGGAACGACAGGGTGAACACCGCGACCCCGAAGATCGGCACCGTCAACGATTGGGAGATGACGATCGTGGAACCGGCGATACCGCCGGTGAGCATCCACCAGGGGATCCGGCCCGACTTGATCAGGGAGATCTCGCGGACCGCCGCACGCCGTGACCCCGGAATCACGAGCACGATGACGATCATGATGATCAGTCCGGTCGCGAAGGAACTGGTGGCGGAGAAGATTCCATGACCGAGCACTCCGGCCAGAGCGCCATTGGCCTTGCCCTGGCCTGCCATGCCGATACCGGCGCCCACTGCCAGCAGAGCGGTCGAGGCGAAGGCCAGATTGCCCGCCGACTGGGCGGTGCGGGTCCCGGTCATGCGGTGCGCTGCATTCGAATGATCCTGCGCTTGAGCACTACGGTTCTGGCCCCGCCGAAGTGGATGAGGGTCCGAGCGAGTTCCCATTTGCCGTACTCGGTGGCCTCACTGACCTCGCGGTAGGCCACCGACTTGGGGGTGTGGGGTTGGAACCGCACAGTGCGGTACTCGTATTCGATATCGGCCCTGGTGCGCTGCATGCGCGCTCCTTTCGTCTGCCAAGGTGCTCAGTCGCGCCCTGTGCGTCACTGTATCAACGGGGCATCGGGTTGACGGTACGCTAGGGGAATGGCCCAGATCATATTCGTGCGCCACGGCGAGTCCAGCGCGAATGTCGACAAGGTACTCGCCGGCCGTACTCCCGGAGTCCACCTGAGCTCCCGCGGGGTCGAACAGGTCACCGCTCTGCGCGAGGCCATCTCCGCCATCGCGCCGCAGCGGATAGTCCGATCGAGCGTATTGCGCTGTCGTGAGACCGCCGAACTCCTGTTCCCGGATCGCCACCGGGCGATTGCGATCCATCGGGCCTTCGACGAGGTCGATTACGGCCAGTGGTCGGGCCGCCGGCTCGCCGACTTGGGACGGCTGTCGGCCTGGGCCGAACTGGTGGCGCATCCCGGCTCCGTCGAGTTCCCGGGAGGAGAGTCCCTGGCCGAGGCCTATGCCAGAGCCCGCAGGGGTGTGGCCGAACTGCTCGACGGAGCGGGCGAAAGCGAGCGCATCGTCGTCGTGACACACGGCGACATCGTCAAATTCGCCCTGCTGGACGCACTGGGCCTGGGCCTGGGCGGGCTGCACCGGCTGACGGTGGCGACCGGGACCTTCAGCCTCGTCGACTACACACGGCCGGACGCCCCGATGGTCTGTGCCGTCTCCGCCGCCGGTCCCGCACAGCGGGCCCGCGGCACCCTGGGCGGGTAGCGGGGCCCGCCGCGGTCGCTCAGGCGTGGAGCAGGCCCGTGCCCAACAGGATGTAGAGCACAATGCCCAGTGCGATCCGGTACCACACGAAGGGCGCGAACGACTTCGTGGAGACGAACTTGAGGAAGCCCACGATCACGGCGTAGCCGACGCCGAAGGCGATTACGGTGGCCAGGGCGGTGGGGCCCCAGCCCAGGGTCATCGGCTCGTCCACGGCCTTGGCCGCGGAATAGAGCCCCGAGAGGAAGACCGCGGGCATCGCCAGCAGGAACGAATACCTGGCCGCGGCTTCACGGGTGAAGCCCATCAGGCGCCCGGCCATGATCGTTCCGCCAGAGCGCGAGACCCCGGGGATCAGCGCCAGCGCCTGTGCCAGACCGTATCCCACGCCCTGCTTCCACGTCATCTGATCCAGGGTGAGGTCCCGCCGTCCCAGCCGGTCGGCTATACCCAGGATGATGCCGAAGACGATGAGCATGGTCGCGGTGATCCACAGGCTGCGCAGGGTCGAGGTGATCGCATCTTCGAACAGCAGTCCCAAGACGCCGATGGGAATGGAGCCGATGATGACCCACCAGCCCAAACGGACCTCGGGGTCCTTTCTGTCCCACTTGCCCACCAGTGCCATACACCACTTCGAGATGATGCCGACGATGTCGTTCCAGAAGTAGACGAGCACGGCCGCCTCTGTGCCCAACTGGATGATGGCGGTGAAGAAGGATCCCGGTTCGCGGCCCGGCATGAGGAATTCCCCGACGATCGACAGATGGGCCGAGGAGGAGATCGGCAGGAACTCGGTGAGTCCCTGCACAATGCCCATGATCGCGGCGATGAGCCAGTCCAGCATGCAAAACCTTTCAGAGTGGTCGGCCGCCGGGCCCGTGCCGACGGTCGATTGAATACCCTAGACAGGTTATCCGGTAGTCTCATGGGATATGGAGCGAAATCGCGTTGGCAACTCGGGTTTAGAGGTATCTTCCGTCACTCTGGGTGCCTTCGAATTCGGCCGCCGGGTCGACGGGGAAACCGCTTCCCGACTACTCGAGGACTATGCCGAGGCCGGGGGGACTCTGGTGGAACTGCCGTCCTTCGCCGGTCCCGCCGCAGATGTCCTTGGTACCGCTGGGATCCCCGATTCGGTATCGGTCGCCGCACGGGTGGGGATCGTCGGGTCGGGGGAGAACGCGCATGTCAATGCGGGCAGAGCCACTCTGCTCGCCCAGACCAGGTCCCTGCTCCAACGGTTGGGCCGTGACCGGATCGATTTGCTGGTCCTCGACGGCTTCGACTACGACACTCCATTGGACGAGACCGCAGCCGCGGTCGACCAGCTATTGAGAAGCGGCCAGGTCGTCCACGTGGCTGCCGCCTACCTCACCGGTTGGCAGCTGGCCACGCTGCGCGGAGCCGGCATCGACGTGGTGGCGGCCTGCAATGAACACTCTCTGTTGGCCCGCGAGGTCGAACAGACGGTCTTCCCCGCAGCGGATTATCTGGGAGTCGGCATTCTGGCCGGTGCGGGGCTGGGCCGAGGGCTGCTCACCGGCCGCTACCAGGGTCAGTCCACCGCCGGCACCCGCAAGGAGACGAGCGCCGCGGACTACGTCGACGAACTCGACACCGAGGCATCGCGGGCGGTGATCAGTGGAGTACTCAAAGCCGCCAGCGCCCTGGGGACATCCGCGGTGGACGTGGTGATGGCCTGGAACCGGCTGCAGCCGCAGGCCAGCACGATCGTAGCGCCCCGAACTCCGGAGCAGTTGGCCGAGGTCATCGACTCGCAGTTGGTCCTGGCTCCGGAGATTCTGGAGGCACTCGATCAGATCTCCGACCCCGTCTACCGATCCTCTTCCTCGACGTCTGCATAGTCATCGTCGTCCAACTCATCGTCGAAGTCATCTGAGTCCGAGTCCTCGGCATCCTCTTTGGCATCCTCGATGTCGTCGTAGAGCTCGAAGGGCGTGACTTCGTCGAACGCGGTGAAGATCGCATCGTCGTAGTCGTCGAAGGCGTCTGCCAAGGCGGTGTAGGCGGCGCGCACGTTCTCGTCGGTCGAGCCGCTGCGGTGCGCCGCAGCCTGGAAATGGGCTCGGACGGCGGAAAGGAATTCTTCGAGGGCGACCTCAGGCTCTACGCTCATGGCGTCATTCTAACCGTGCACGCAGTGACAGGCGATAGGCTTGGACCATGGCTTCTCAGGTTTTCGAGCATTCCAACCCCGACCGCTTCATCGTGGGTACCGTCGGACTTCCTGGGGACCGTACCTTTTACCTCCAGGCCAAGTCCGAGTCGCGCGTGACGACGGTGAAACTGGAGAAGGAACAGGTCGAAATGCTCTCGGAGCGGATGGCCGAACTGCTCGACATGGTCCGGGCCAAGACCTTGGCCGTAGACGAGATCCCCGCGACGGCGCTGCCCCGCCATTACGACAATGCCGGACTCTCGATGCCCGTCGACCCGGAATTCAGGGTGGGGACGATGAGTCTGGGTTGGGACACGGGACTCTCCCGACTCCTGGTCGAATGCTATGAACTCTCTCAGGCCGATGCCGAATCCGGTATCACCGCGGATCCCGATGACGATGAACGGGCCGTCTTCAAAGTCGTCCTGTCCGGCGCCCAGGCCCGCGAATTCTCCCGGAGGGCGGATCAGGTGGTGGGCGCCGGTCGGGAGGACTGCCCCTTCTGTTCGTTGCCGCTGGACCCCGGCGGACATCTGTGCCCACGGGCCAATGGAGTGGCACGCTGATGACGCCGGCCGAACTCCTGGACCACGGCCGGGTCGAGGTGTTCGGAGAGATTCCGGGAGCCAGCAATGCTACCTACATGGTCAGTGTCGAGGCCGACGGGTCGATCGCCCGTGCCGTCCTCAAGCCCCGTGCCGGAGCCCGGCCCCTGCACGACTTCGATGTGGAGACCCTGCCCGCCAGGGAAGTCGCGGCCTTCGAACTCTCACGGTTCCTCGGCCTGGACTGTGTGCCGCCCACCGTGCTGCGTGAGGATTTGGGGGAACTCTCAGGTTCACTCCAGGCCTATGTCAGCGCCTCCGGCGGGCAGGAGGTCGATGTGTATGAAGCGGGTAGGGTCCCGGCCGATGTGCTGCCGGTCTTCCGCGCCCAGGGCGATGACGGCTCCGAACTCGTCATCGCCCACACTCCCGCGGTCAGGCGGATCGCGTTGCTCGACCTGCTCATGGGAAACGCCGATCGCAAGGGCGGCCACGTGCTCACCGGCAGCTGGGACCCACAGCACCGTGCGCCCGGAGTCTACGGGATCGACAATGGGCTGAGCCTGGCCACCGGCGACCGGTTGCGGACCCTGCTCTGGGGCTTCGCAGGGGAGCCGCTGACCGTCGATGAGGTCGAGGTGCTGCGGGCTGCCGCCGATGTCGGTGCCGTCGCCCACGTCCTCGGTCCGCTGCTCACCGCGGACGAGGTCTCGCAGGTCGCCGTGCGCGCCACCGCACTGCTGCGCGCGGGGGAGTATCCCGATCCGCCGACTGACCGCTATCCGCTGCCCTGGCCTCCGTTCTAGCGGCCGGGGGCCGGGATTGGCGCCGGTGGCTTCAAAAAGCCATGACGATATGTATGCTTGGTCGGGTGAGATCATGGTCGAAACCTAGTATTCCCGTCCTGCCCACCCGGGGCCCGGCCCCCACCGCGTACAGCACCTCGGCCCGCGGTCCCGTCACCATCACCGGTGACGGCGCGCCCCGCCTGTACGTCTGCGGGATCACCCCCTACGATGCGACACACATGGGGCACGCTGCGACCTACGTCGCCTTCGACACCCTGGTCCGCGTCTGGCGCGACGCAGGGTTCGATGTGACCTATGTGCAGAACACCACGGATATCGACGACCCCCTGTTGGAACGTGCCGACGACACCGGCGTCGACTGGCGTGCGCTGGCCGATGAACAGATCGAGCTCTTCCGCACCGATATGGAGGCACTGCGGGTGATCCCGCCGGCGCACTACATCGGCGCCGTCGAATCGATCCCCGATGTCGTGGCCGCGGTGGAAGACCTCGTGGCCAAGGGCGCCGCCTACAGCCTGGACAACGGCGATGTGTACTACCGGGTCGACACCGAGGTGCGCCCGCCGTTCGGCTCCGAGAGCCACCTGGACCACGCGCAGATGATGCGGTTCTTCGCAGAACGCGGCGGCGATCCCGAAACTCCGGGCAAGGAGAACCCCCTGGACGCTCTGCTGTGGCGCTCCGCTCGGCCCGGAGAACCCAGCTGGCCGGGTGCCTCGTTGGGCGAGGGCCGACCGGGCTGGCACATCGAATGCGCTGTGATCGCCGGCAAGTACGCGGGATTCCCCCTGACCGTGCAGGGCGGGGGATCCGATCTGATCTTCCCCCACCACGAAATGTGTGCGGCCCATGCCACGGCCCTGACGGGCACACCCTTCGCCGAGGCCTATATGCACACGGGAATGGTCGGACTCGACGGGGAGAAGATGTCGAAGTCCAAGGGCAACCTGGTCCTCGTCTCCTGCCTGCGGGCCCAGGGCGTCGACCCCGCCGCGATCCGTCTGGCCATCCTCGCCCACCACTACCGGTGCGATTGGTTCTGGGACGAGCCCCTGCTGGCCAGCGCCCAGGACAGGTTGGATCAGTGGCGCGCGGCCGCGCGCTCGAATGTTCCGGTCGCCGCGGGCGAGGTGCTGGCCGATCTGCGCGCCGCCCTGGCCGATGATCTGGACACCCCGAGCGCGCTGGGCGTCATCGACGAGTGGGCTGCGGCCCGCGGCGATGGATCGTCGCCGGCTGCGGCCGACCAGCTGGAGATCGTCCAGGCCGTGGACGCCCTGCTGGGCATCGACCTGCTCGCGGACTGAGCAGGAGGGGCCCTGGCCCCGCTATTCGCGGCGGCGCAGGTATCGTTCGATCTCGCGGGCGATCGCCTCGCCGGTGGCCTCCGGTAGATCTGCGGCGTCCACCTGTGACTCCAATTCCTCGACCAGGCCCGACAGATCCGCGTCATCGGCGACCAGCGCATCGACCCCGGCCAGCCAGGCCTCGGCCTCTACGTGGATCTCACGATGGTCGACCAGCAGCCCGGTCAAGTCCTCGAACACTCCCAGCAGTGCCAACAGCGCCTTGGGATTCGGGGCCGCCAGTGCATAGTCGGGCGCCAGCACCCAGGCGTTGACCGGTTCGCACCCGGAGGCGGCCAGCAGTGGCTGGACGAAGCCCATGAAACCGGTGGGGCCCTCGTACTCCTCCGCGACGACCGCCTCCCCGTGTGCGGCGGGATCCTCGCTGGTCAGGGTCACCGGCAGCGGCCGGGTATGGGGAACCTCGGCGGCCAGTGCGCCCAGGGACACCACCCGATCACCGGTGGAGACTAAGTCGAGGAATTCCGTGGCGAACCTGGACCAGTGCAACTGCGGTTCAGGACCGAGTACGACCCTGATCGGATTGCCGCCGCCGGGCACTGTGCCGTCGAAGCACTGCAGGGACGGCATCCGGATGACGGGACCGGCGGGGGTGCGCTCGATCAGCGGACGGGCGCAGGTCAGATCGTAGAATTCCTCCCCGGCGAGTTCGGGCCCCGGGGACAGGTTCCACTGTTCGATGAGGTGGCGGGCCAGATCGGAGGCCGCATTGGCGGCGTCCGTCCAACCCTCGAGGGCGATGACGACCAGGCGCTGCCCGGCTGACAGATACGACATGCCTCCAGGCTACCCGCGCACTAGGGTGGAGGGTGTGAAACTCAAAGCAGTCCTGTGGGACATGGATGGCACCCTGGTCGACACCGAACCGTACTGGATCACAGCCGAGACCGCGCTGATGGCGCAATACGGCCTGCAGTGGACCGCGGCAGACGGCCGGCAGCTGATCGGCAATGCACTGAACGTCTCGGCCGATGCGCTGCGCGCCGCCGGCCTGCCGCTTGGCACGGCGGAGACCGTCGAACGGCTGCTGGACCGAGTGGGGGAGCAGGTCGTCGAACACACCCCGTTCCGTCCCGGTGCGCTCGAACTGTTGCGCGATCTGGTCGCAAGCGGTGTGCCGACCGCCATGGTGACCATGTCGTACCGTCGGCTCGCCGAGGTGGTCGCCCGGCAGACGCCCACCGGCGCCCTGGACACACTCATCACCGGCGACGAGGTCAGCGCCGGCAAGCCCGATCCGGCGCCCTATCTACAGGCGGCCGCCACCCTCGGATTGGAGCCGGCCGAATGCATCGCCCTGGAGGATTCGGTGACCGGTCTGACATCCGCGGCGGCGGCGGGCACCCGGGCCATCGGCGTGCGCAATCTGGAAGACCTGAGCGGTGTGCCGGGGGCCACCCTCATCGACACCCTGCAGGGCATCGATGCCGCGCAGTTGGCGGGACTGGTCGGCCTGGACCTGTGAGCCGCGGGCTCAGCGCCCGGCGATCGCGGTGATTTCCGGGGCGGCGGGCGCCTCATTGCCCCAGGCCGGGCACAGGGGTTTGAAATGGCACCATCCGCACAACGGCGAGGTGCGGGTGCGCCACACCCCGGTTTCGGCCGACCGGGAAATGTCCTCCCACAGGCCCAGGATCTGGTGTTCAGTGCGTTCGACGTCGGCCAGGACCGGTCGCATCGCCTTGATGGACCGCGATCCCAAGTACATCAGCTGCAGGGTATGGACCAGCACACCGTCCGTACGGTAGCGCAACAGGGCGTAGAAGCGCATCTGGAATTCCGCCTCCCTGCTGTACTGCGGCTTGGGCTGCTTGCCGGTCTTGTAGTCGACCAGCCGGATCTGCCCACCGGGGGCCACATCGATCCGGTCGATGAAGCCGCGCAGCTTCAGCCCGTTGTCCAGAGTCACGGAGACGAACTTCTCCCGTTCCGCCGGCTCCAGCCTGTCCGGCAGCTCCAGTGCGAAGTAACTGCGCAGCAGCTGTGCCGATTCGTCGAACAGCCGGTCGCGGGCGACCTCATCGGGGAAGAGTTCGGCAACGTCCTCCTTGTCCCGGGCAAGGTCGTCGAACCGGGGCACGATGAGACCGCGCGCTGCGTCGAGGGTGCGCTCCGGCGCCGGTAGATCGTAGAGGTGCTCGAGCACCGCGTGTACCAGGGTGCCCTTGAACGCGGCGGCCGACGGCGGTTCCGGCAGCCGATCGACGGTGCGGAAGCGGAACTTCAGAGGGCACTGCAGGAAATCGTTCGCACGCGAGGGGGAAAGAGCATTGAGTTCGGCCATGGCACCCATCTTAGGAGCGAGCACGGACACGGTAGGATTGGGGCGATGTCGTCTCAATCCAAGCGCAAGCCCTTCATCGGCTCCTCTACCGGCCTGACCCTGGGCAGGGTGTTGGGCGCCCCGGTGATCCTGTCCTGGTCGTGGTTCATCGCGGCCGCGGTCATCACCATCCTCTTCACCCCCTTCGTGCGCACCATGAGCGGTGGCGACCTGCGGATGAGCGCCTGGGTCATCGCATTCTGCTATGCGGTCCTGCTGTTCTTCTCCGTCTTCCTGCACGAACTTGCCCACGGTGTGGCCGGTCGGCTCTACGGGCAGCGCGTCGCCGCATTCGAACTGAACATCTGGGGCGGCTTCACGAAGTTCGAACCCAAGGTGGAGGAGGACCAGCGGAAATCCGCGACCACGAACTTCGTGGTCTCCATCGTCGGGCCCATCGTCAACATCGTGCTGGCCCTCGTCGGTTGGCTGCTGCTGCGGATCGTCCCGGACGGATCGATCGCCTGGCTGCTGTTGGTCGCCCTGGTGTTCGCGAACCTGGCTCTGGGCGTGATGAACCTGTTCCCCGGCATCCCCTTAGACGGTGGTTGGGCCCTGCAGGCCCTGATCTGGCGGGCCACGAACAGCCAGTACAAGGGCACGATCGTCGCCAGCTGGATCGGCAGGGGGATCGCGGTGGCCCTCATTGTCGTCTCCGTCGTCGTGCCGATGGCCGCCGGTCAGCGGCCCGACTACGTCACGATCATCTCCACCACGGCGATCGCACTCATGCTGTGGTTCTCCGCGGGCGACGCCGCGACTCACGCGAAGCGGGCGCGCAAGATGGAGAACTACGACCTCGACCAGGTGATCCAGCCGGCGATCGCCGCCACCTGGGACTCCGAGGTGGCGCACGCCCTGGCAGTCGCGAACAGCATGGGCGCTGCAGGGGACCAGACGCTCATCATCGTGCTCAACGAACGCGGCCTGCCGTATGGGATCGTCGACCGCCATGCGGTCGCCGGGCTCAACGAGGAAGTCGCGCAAACCAGCCTCATCCACGAGTTCGCCCGCCCCCTGGGCGGCTGGGTCGGGGTGCCGCATGAAATCACGGCACCCCACCTTCTGGAGTCCCTGACCCATCGGCCCAAGGCGGAGTTCTGCCTGGTGATGGAGGGTTCGACGCTGACCGGACTGATCGATCTGCAGGAATTCTTCGATGAACTGATGGCCGTGTGACCCGCGCCGGGTGATCGCATCGCGGACATTCCGCCCACCGATGGGGAGGGCGGGCCCTATTCGTAATAGGCTTGAAGCACAATGACTGCGATGACGACGACCGGTGCGAACGACCGGCGAGGCCCATTCCGCCCCGGCGACAAGGTACAGCTGACCGATCCCAAGGGCCGGATGCACACCCTGGTGCTGGCACCGGGACACATCTTCCACACCGCCAAGGGACAGTTGGCCCACGATCTGCTGATCGGGGCCGAGCAGGGCACCGTGGTGGAGAATTCGGCCGGAGTGTCCTATCAGGCACTGCGGCCCACGCTCGAGGACTTCATCCTCTCGATGCCCCGCGGCGCGGCTGTCATCTACCCCAAGGACGCCGCCCTCATCGTGACGCTGGGCGATATCTTCCCCGGTGCCACCGTGGTCGAGGCGGGTCTGGGCTCCGGCGCCCTGACCCTGAGCCTGCTGCGGGCGGTGGGCGACACCGGCCGGGTGCACTCCTTCGAACGCCGCGAGGAATTCGCCGCCATCGCCGCGGGCAATATCCGCGATTTCTTCGGAGGCGACCATCCCGCATGGTCCTACACCCTGGGTGATCTGTCCGAGGAGCTACCGGGGCAGTTCGCCCCCGGCACGGTCGACCGCGTGGTCCTGGACATGCTGACCCCGTGGGAGTGCCTGCCGGAAGTCGCCACTGCCCTGGCACCCGGCGGCGTCTTCATCGGCTACGTCGCGACCGTCCCCCAGCTGTCCCGACTGCGCGAGGCGATCGCGGCCTCCGGACAGTTCACCGAATCCCGCGCCCTGGAGTCCATGGTCCGCGATTGGCACCTCGAGGGCCTGGCGGTGCGTCCGGAGCACCGGATGATCGGCCACTCCGGCTTCCTCCTGTTCGCCCGCCGCCTGGCTCCAGGCGGCAGCCCCCTGGAACGGGTGAAGCGGCCGCAGGCCGCGACCCCGAAGGAAGCCGATCGGGCCGCCTGGCAGGATCCGGAAGTCACGCCAGAGGCAGTGGGTGAACGCATCGCCACGCCCAAGAAACTGCGCAGGGTCGCGCGGGAAGTCGATCGGCGCGCGCAGTTCCTGGATACGGACACAGCTCAGAGTACATCCGAGGAGGAATGAGATGAGCACGGAAGAAGAGCTCGGCCGCCTGCGCAAGGATTCCGCATCCCTGCGCCAGCAGCTGTTCAATGCCGGCAAGCGCAATGAGGCCCTGACGAAGACCCTGCGCACGGCCAGGGAGGAACTCACCCGGATCAAGTCCGAGGCCGAGCGTCTGACGGAGCCGCCGAACTCGTTCGCCACAGTGGTGGGCGTGGTGACCGGCGAGGACGCGATCCCCACCGTCGACATCCTCTATGCGGGCCGGCAGATGCGTGTGGCCATTTCCCCCGAACTCGACTCCTCCCGGCTGGTCCCCGGTATCACCGTTCGTCTGTCGGAGGGCCTGGTGGCCCTGGACGTCGCCGATTACAACCGGGTCGGCACCGTCGTCACGGTGCGCGAGCTGGTGGGCGAGGACAGGATCCTGGTCGGGGCCCCGGGGGATGATGAGCAGATCTACACGCTGGCACAGCCGCTGTTGGACTCCGGCCTGCGCGCCGGTACCGCGGTGTTGGTGGACACCAGAACCCATTACGCCTATGAACTGGTGGAGAAGCCGGAGGTCCAGTCGCTCCTGCTCGAACACGTCCCCGACATCTCGTATACGGACATCGGCGGGCTGCATGCGCAGATCGGCGAGATCCAGGACGCGGTGGAACTGCCCTTCGAGCACCCGGAGCTGTACCGCGAACACGGGCTCAAGCCGCCCAAGGGCATTCTGCTCTACGGCCCTCCCGGCTGTGGCAAGACCCTCATCGCGAAGGCCGTCGCGAACTCCCTGGCCGCCCGGCGGCAGGCCGACCCGGAAGCCGCAGGCCGCCGTCCGCGCTCCTACTTCCTCAACATCAAGGGCCCGGAGCTGCTGGACAAATACGTTGGCGAAACCGAACGCCAGCTACGGCTGATCTTCGCCCGCGCCAGGGAGAAGGCCACCGCCGGGTCCCCGGTCGTGGTGTTCTTCGACGAGATGGAGTCGCTGTTCCGCACCCGCGGCACCGGCAAGTCCTCGGACGTGGAGACCACGATCGTCCCGCAGCTGCTGGCCGAGATCGACGGTGTCGAACGGCTCGACAACGTCATCGTGATCGGTGCGTCCAACCGTGAGGATCTGATCGATCCCGCGATCCTGCGCCCCGGTCGGCTGGATGTCAAGATCCGCATCGAGCGTCCGGACCGCGCGGCGGCCAAGGAGATCTTCGGGATCTACCTCAACGCCGAACTGCCACTGCACCCGTCGGTGCTCGAGGGCACCACGGACAGGCAGCAGGCGGTCGATCGGCTGATCGATCACTGCACCGAGCGGATGTACGAGCGCACGCCGGAGAACGAATTCGTCCGCGTGACATACGCGACCGGACGCTCGGAGACCATGTACTTCGCAGACTTCACCTCCGGGGCGATGATCGCCAATATCATCGACCGGGCCAAGAAGTATGCGATCAAGGACGCTCTGACCACAGGCGTCAAGGGTCTGTCCGCCGCTCACTTCGATGCGGCCATCGCCGAGGAGTTCTCCGAGCACGAGGACCTGCCCAATGAGACCAACCCCGATGAGTGGGCGCGGATCTCCGGTAAGAAGGGCGAACGGATCACGAACCTGACGATGCTGGCACGAGACCGCCGGGAGATCGCCGCGGCCTCGGCTGCTGCTGCGACGGTTCCCCCGGCGGTGACGGCCAGGCCGGACGACAGCCTGCTCTGATCGCCGGCCGGCCATGACCGGTCAGCCGCGGCGGGCGATCAGCGTGGCGATCGCCCGCCACCCGACCAGGGTCACGAAATTCATGCTCGCGGCTACAACCATGAAGGATCCCGCGTTCGTCTCACCGATGAAGAAACGGATGAGCAGACCGCCCAGTACGGTCACCGCCCAGACGCCGGTGCCCACGGCCAGAGGCGCGGTGGGTTGGCGCCAGGCCGCGGTCAGCAGCCAGGCGGCGGCCAGCGCCGCGGCGAAGGGCCACGCGGTGTGCACGACCTCGAGGGGGACCAGGGAATGATGGTGGGTGTAGTGCCCGATCACCGTGAACAGGACGACGAGCACAAGGTCGGCGATGAGAGCCGGGGCGACATGGGAATTCTTCTTAGGCGACACCGTTACAGTTTAGACAGGGGAGGCAGACGATGATCTCAGCGAAACGCATCATGGGTGCGGAGACCGAATTCGGCATCTGGCAGCAGAACAACCCACACGCCAATCCGATGCGCGATTCAGCGCGCGTCGTCGACGCATACGCAGGGCCGCGGGGGCTCAAATCCAGCCAGAATTTCTGGGACTTCTTCTCGGAGACCCCCTTGGCCGATGCCAGGGGCTTCCTGATGAACATCCAGGATGCCGACCCCAGCCAGTTGACGAACATCCCTCAGGCCCAGCCCGAGGCCCAGTACCTGGCCAATGTGGTGCTGGAGAACGGAGCCCGGCTCTACGTCGACCACGCACACCCGGAGTACTCCTCACCGGAGGTCACGAACCCCCGTGATCTGCTGGTGTGGGACAGGGCCGGAGATCTGGTCGCGCTGGGTGCTGTGCGCAACCTGGCCAACACGACCGAGCCGGTCAACCTGTACAAGAACAACACCGACTCCAAGGGCGCCTCGTACGGTGCACACGAGAACTACCTGGTCGACCGCTCGGTGCCCTTCGATGCGATCGTCGCCGGTCTCACCCCGTTCTTCATTACCCGGCAGATCCTGTGCGGAGCCGGCAGGGTGGGCATTGGCACGGCGGGTCAGTACCCCGGTTATCAGATCTCCTCGCGGGCGGACTTCTTCGAAGCCGAGGTAGGGCTGGAGACGACCCTGCGCCGGCCGATCATCAACACCCGCGACGAGCCCCATGCCGATCCCGAGCTCTACCGCCGGCTGCACGTCATCATCGGCGATGCCACCCTGGCCGAGCCCGCAACCCTGGTGCGCTTCGGGTCGACTGCCCTGGTGCTGGGCCTGATCGAATCCGGCCTGGCCCCGGCCTTCGACATCGCCGAGCCCGTAGCCGAACTCCAGAACGTCTCCCACGATCTGACCTTGAGCCACCGCATCGGCCTGTCCGATGGGACGACCACGAGCGCGCTGGAGATCCAGCGCGCCTATCTGTCGGCGGCACAGGCCGCGGCGGGCCCCGAGCCGGATACCGCGACCGCAGAGGTGTTGGATCTGTGGGAAGACTTCCTGGACAAACTGGCCAGGGACCCGATGGAGTTGGCCGACTCGATCGACTGGGTCGCCAAATGGCGCTTGCTGGAGCAATATCGCAAGCGCGACGACCTGCCGTGGAACAGTCCCAAGCTGGCGCTGATCGACGTGCAGTACCACGACGTGCGCCCGGAGAAGGGCCTGTTCTACAAGCTCGAGGCCGCCGGCGCCATCCGCCGGCTGAGCGATCCCGCGGCGGTCGAACGAGCGGTCGTCGTGCCGCCGCCGGATACCAGGGCCTGGCTGCGCGGCACCGTCGTCGAGCGCTTCGCCGAGGATCTGCGCTCGGCCAGTTGGGACTCGCTCGTGTTCTCCCGCGGGCAGTCCCTGGTCAGGGTGCCCATGAAGTATCCGCTCAAGGGCACTCGGGAGCTGTTGGCGGAGCGTCTGGCGGATGCCCGGACCACCGAGGATCTGCTGACGGCACTGGGAATAACTAGACTGGATACGCCGGGCGCAGACGCGCCGGTCCGCGATACAAGCGAGGTATGAGATGACACAGGAACAGTTCCACAAGTCCGATTCCACTCCGGTCGATGCCCCGGACGATGCGCCCGTGGTTGCGGCCCAGGCGCAGATCAACACATCGAACGTCGACTCGATCCTCGACGACATCGACTCCGTGCTCGAAAGCAATGCCGAGGAGTTCGTGCGCAACTTCGTGCAGAAGGGCGGGCAGTGAGCGCACTGCCACCCGAACTCCTGACCGTCTGCACGGATTCCTTCACGGAACTCGGCCGGCGGCTCATCCCCGACGCTCTGCCGGGCCCAGTCCCGGCGGGTGAGGGCGCACCCCAAGTGCCCACCGGAACCACGATCCTTGCACTGACCACAGCCGATGGCGTGCTGATGGCCGGTGATAGGCGGGCCACGATGGGCAACGTCATCGCCTCGCACACCATCGAGAAAGTGCACCCGGCCGATGACGCCTCGGTGATCGGGATCGCCGGGACGGCGGGCCTGGCACTGGACCTGATCCACCTGTTCCAGGTCGAACTCGAACACTACGAGAAGATCTCCGGGACGCCCCTGTCCCTGCTGGGCAAGGCGAACCGCCTGGCGACGATGCTGCGGGGCCGCCTCGACCTGGCGCTGCGGGGCCTGGCCGTGGTGCCGTTGTTCGCCGGGGTCGACCCGTCCGACACGGCGAACCCCGGTCGGATCTACTCCTTCGACGTCACCGGCGGCAGCTATCCGGAGGGCCCGTTCCACTCGATCGGCTCCGGTGCCGCCTGGGCCAGGGGGACCCTGGACCGACTGTGGAGACCCGCCCTCGACCTCGACGCCGGGGTCGACCTCGCACTCGAGGCGCTGATCGATGCAGCAGGTCAGGATTCCGCCACGGGAGGTCCCGATCCTCTCGGCCGGATCGCACCGACCGTCCTGCACGCCACCGTGACCGGTGTCCAACGGGTCCCGCCCGCGCGGGTACTCGAGCGGGCCCAGACCATCATGGAGTCCCGCGGTAGGAGGAATGGCCGATGAGCATGCCGATGTACGTCTCACCCGAACAGCTGATGAAGGACCGCGCGGACTATGCCAGGGCCGGTGTCACCAGGGGTCGCAGCGTGTTGGTGCTCAGCTACGCCGACGGCATCCTGCTGTTGGCACAGAATCCCTCGGCCGGGCTGCACAAGATTTCCGAGATCTACGACCGGATCGGCTTCGCCGCGGTCGGACGCTACAACGAGTTCGAAACCCTGCGCCAGGCGGGAGTGCGCTTCGCCGATCTGCGCGGGTACAGCTATGCCAGGGCCGACGTCACGGCCCACGGCCTGGTCGCAGCCTACGCGCAGACCCTGGCGGGGGTGTTCACCACGGAGGCCAAACCCTATGAGGTGGAACTGGTCGTCGCCGAACTGGGGGACACCGCGGATACCGACGGACTCTTCCGCATCTCCTTCGACGGATCCGTGTTCGAGGCCGGACACCATGTGGCACTCGGCGGACAGGCGGCCGCGCTGGATGCCCGGCTGGCCGATGTCGACACCAGGAGCATGGACTTGCAGGCGGCCAAGGCCACTGCGATCGACGCCTTGACCGGCGGCGATACGACGAACCTGGAAGCGGCGGTCCTTGACCGCACCACCACCCGCCGGCGGACCTTCACCCGGCTCGACCTATCTGCAAAGGAGGCCTGAGATGCGGCGCATCTTCGGCATCGAAACGGAATACGGCATCGCCTTCACCGCCACCGACGGCAGGCGCCTGGGGCCCGAGGAGGTGGCCCGCTACCTGTTCCGCCCCATTGTGGCCTGGGGCAGGTCCTCGAACGTATTCCTACCCAACGGCTCCCGCTTCTACCTGGACGTGGGATCGCATCCCGAGTACGCCTCGGCCGAATGCGATTCGGTCCACGACCTGGTGGTCCAGGACAAGGCGGGGGAGTCCCTGATGGCGGGCCTGCTGGATACCGCGGTCGAGGCCATGGCCGCCGATGGCGTGCACGGGCGCCCGCACTTGGTGAAGAACAACCAGGATTCGGCCGGCAATTCCTATGGCAGCCACGAGAACTATCTGATCCGTCGCTCGATGGACTTCACCCATCTGACGACCACCCTGCTGCCCTTCCTGGTTGTCAGACAGCTGCTCGTCGGTTCGGGCGCGGTACTGCCCAAGACCGCACTGCTGCAGGCTCCGCCGGCGGAGACGAACCGTGTCAACCCGCATGCCCCGGGACAGACGCCGACACTGGCCGCCGATGAACTGGTCTACGGACTGTCCAGCCGCGCCGATGTCATGTGGGAGGGCGTGTCCTCGGCGACGACGCGGTCGCGCCCCATCATCAACGCCCGCGATGAACCGCACGCGGATGCGGAGAAATACCGCCGGCTCCACGTCATCGTCGGCGATTCATCGATCGCAGAACCCACCACGGAACTCAAGGTCGGGTCGGCGGCTCTCATCCTCGACCTGATCGAAACCGGTGCCACGCTGGGGGATCTGAGTCTGCGCAATCCGATCAGGGACATCCGCACCGTGGCCCGCGACCTGACCGGATCGACCCGGCTGGAACTGGCATCGGGCAAGGTCATGACCACCCGGGAACTGCTGGGCGTCTACCTCGAACACGCCACCCGGCTGGTGGCATCGGGCAACCATTCGATCGGCGACGATGCCACGGCAGCACGGGTGCTCGACCTGTGGACCAGGATGCTCACCGCAGTGGAATCAGGAGACTTCTCACAGGTGGACACGGAGATCGACTGGGTGATCAAGAAGAAGCTGTTCGACCGATACCTGGAGCGTTCGGATGCGGGCCTCGACGATGCCCGGATCGCCCGGCTGGACTTCGCCTATCACGACATCTCCGCGGACACCGGGATGTACCACAAGCTGGTGGCCGCGGGGCTGATCGCCCGGCGCACCACCGATGCGGAGGTCACCGCCGCCACCACCACCCCGCCGCAGACCACCAGGGCCAAGCTGCGCGGTGCCTTTGTGGGAGCGGCCCATGCCGCCCGGCGCGACTTCACCGTCGACTGGGTCCACCTGCGGGTCAACGACCAGTCCCAGCGCGCCGTCATGCTCAAGGACCCCTTCAAAGCCGCCGACGAACAGGCTGAGGGCCTGATCGCGGGTCTTTCGCTAGGATGATCCCGGTACGTCATCGGAAGGAAGATCTTTTGCGAGTCAAGCTCATCAGCACCCTGGCCGTCCTCGGCCTCGTCCTGTCCGGTTGCGGGGGAGGCGATAAGGAGGACAATGCAAGCGCCTCCCAGGCCCCGGCCGGCAGTGCACCGGCCCAGGCCCCTGCCAAGGCCAAATCGACCTCTTTGGATCAGGTGAAGGTCACGGGGGCCTTCGGAAAGGAACCGAAGGTCGACTTCGCAGCCCCTCTGGCAATCGGGAAGTCCGGGCACAAGACGCTGAGCAAGGGCAAGGGCGAGGCCGTCAAGGACGGTCAGCAGCTGACCGTGCAGATGAGCACCTTCTCGGGCAATACCGGCAAGAAGGCGGAGTCCACGCTGGACCAGGGCAAGCCCGCGGGCTTCCCGATGGACACCAAACAGATCAATGGTGACCTCTACAAGGCGCTGAGCGGGGTACCGGTGGGTTCGCGTGTGCTGTTCAACATGCAGAGCCAGATCGCCAATGACGATCCAGCAGACGATAAGCCCGCTACGACCTCGTCCCAGACCGTGCTCTACGTCATCGACGTGCTCAAGGCCGAAAAGCAGCCCGAGGTGCTCAAGCGCGCCACCGGCTCCAAGGTGGCGCCCAAGGCCGGTCTGCCGAAGGTCACCCTGGGCAAGGACGGCAAGCCGTCGATTTCCAAGCCCAGTGGAACGAAGCCGTCCAAGCTGATCGTCCAACCCACCATCAAGGGCAAGGGTGCGAAGGTCACCGCCGGCCAGAACGTGACCTTCCACTACTCAGGTTGGTTGTGGGACGACAATACGAAGACCTTCGATTCGAGCTGGGACAAGGGCCAGCCCGCTACCTTCCAGATCGGGGTGAAGCAGCTCATCGCCGGCTGGGACGAGGGCATCGTCGGCCAGCGGGTCGGTTCGCAGCTGCTTCTGGTTGTGCCACCGGACAAGGGCTATGGTCCCTCCGGCAGCAGCTCGATCCCGGGCAACTCCACCCTGGTCTTCGTCATCGACATCCTCGCAGCGGTCGGCTGAATCACCCGCTGTCACCCACAGAACCACAACAGAAAGGCCATCCGATGGCACGCACCAAACCCGAAGTCGACTTCCCCGGTGAGGTCCCCCCGGTCGACCTGGAGATTCACGATGACATCGCAGGCGACGGTGCCGAGGCCAAACCCGGCGATACCGTGGCCGTGCACTATGTGGGCGTGTCCTTCTCCACCGGGGAGGAGTTCGACTCCAGCTGGGGCCGCGGGGAACCCCTGCGCTTCCGCCTGGGCGTTGGCATGGTCATCCCCGGCTGGGACCAGGGCGTGGTCGGCATGCGGGTCGGCGGGCGCCGGACCCTGCGGATCCCCGCCCACCTGGCATACGGGCCGGCAGGCGTGCCGGGCACGATCGCCCCGAACGAATCGCTCATCTTCGTCTGCGACCTCGCAGGCGTGGCCTAACCGCCGTCATGTCCGGCTCACTCGGTTCTCCTCAGGTCAGGCGGCAGACCGAACGTCTGCTGAACCTGCTCATCGCGCTGCGCTCGGCCGCCGGCTGGATCGATGCGGCGAGCCTGCGGGAGAAGATCGAGGATTACCGCGAGCTGGACTATGAGGCATTCGACCGGAAGTTCAGCCGGGACAAGGAGCTGTTGCGGGGCCTGGGCATCGAGATCTCCGTGAAATCCTGGGAGGACGTGGAGTCCGGCGCGCCGGCCTACGGCTATCGGATCGACGATGACGACTACGCGCTGCGCGACATCGTGCTCGACCGGGATGAGGCCCTGGCCCTGACGGTGGCCTCCGACGTCCTACGCGGCACCGAACTGGGTCCCGATGCGGCCCGGGCACTGGATAAGCTGCGCGGTCTGGGCCTGGATCTGGAACCCGGTCATGCGGAGTTCCCAGCGGGCTCCGGGCTGCGCGAGGCCGCCTTCGCGCCGCTGATGCGCGCGTTGGGGCGTAGGGAACCCGTCGGATTCGACTACCGCAAACCCGGCGGTGAACCCCAGCGGCGGCGCCTGGAGCCCTATGCGCTGCTCAATCGGGGCGACTCGACCTATGTGGTCGGTCAGGACATCGACAGATCGGCGATCAGGACCTTCCGCCTCTCGCGGATCATCGGGACGATCTCGGCAGTGCCGGGGCGGGCCGCAGGCGACTACGCGATCCCCACCGAGTTCCGGGCCGCCGACTGGTTCGATCCGGGCGGCCCTGCCCAGGAGACGGCTCGCCTGGCGGTGGCCCCCGGTGCCGCCGATCCGCTGCGCCGCAGGGCAAGCGCGCACTGGACCGGACCCGAGGGGTGGGACCACATCGAGGTCCCCGTCGATTCCGGTGGCGACTTCATCGACTACCTGCTGGGCTTCGGACCGGCGGTGCGGGTCCTGGCCCCTGAGACGCTGCGCCGGGACTATCTGGCCGCGCTGGAACTGACGGCGCAGACACTGACCCGCCTGGCAGGGGGCGACCATGGCCAGGGGTAGCGCCGCAGCGGGACGGCTGACCCGCCTGTTGGGACTGGTGCCCTATCTGGTGCGCAATCAAGGGGTCGGAGTGGCCACAGCGGCCGAGGCCTTCGGCATCACCCAGGCCCAGCTGATCGACGATCTGCAGCTCCTGTTCGTCTCCGGCAGGCCCGGCCACATGCCCGATGACCTGATCGAGGCCAGCTGGGAGGGCGACCGAATCTACGTGTCCAATGCCGAAGAGGTATCCGTGCCCGTGCGGTTGAGTCCCGACGAGGCGCGCAGCCTGCTGGTGGCAGTCGACTACCTGCGTGCCCTGCCTGCGACCACCGACGGGCAGGACGCCATCCTGGCCCGGTTGCGACAGAAGATCGAAGCGGTGGGCCGGGCCAGGGTCGCGCATATCGAGCACGATCTGCCCGCCATCCCAGCTCAATTGCGCTCCACGCTGCTCGCCGCCATCGACGCGGGTTCCGGGCTGCGCATCGACTACTACGTCTCCAGCCGCGATGAGCTCACCGTCCGACTCATCACGCCGGAGCGACTGCGCCTGGACGGCCGCTGGTACATCGACGCGTGGTGCCATGATTCCCATGCGCCGCGCACTTTCGCGGTGGACAATGTGCGATCGGCCACCGAAGCGCCCGCACCCGGCGTGCCGGAGGAGGCCTCGGCTGAACGGGTAGCGCGCCCGGCCGAGGAGGCGTTCACGGTCCACCTGACCCTGGCCCCGCGTGCGGCCTGGCTGGCCGATGAGCTCGGTGCCTACGAGACCGAATACGATGTGGCGGGTCCGGGCAGCGTGAGGGTCGGATTGAGAGTATTCTCACGTGCGTGGCTCGACCGCTTCCTGCTGTGCCACGGCCGCCACCTGCTGGCGGTTGAACCCGCGGAGCTGGCCCGGGGTGCGGCGGCCTGTGCCCGTGCCACAGGGGAGGGCGCACGGGGAGAAACCCACCCCAAAAGCGCGTAGACTTGTCGGGACTACTTTGAAGGAGAAACCATGGGTGGATTTTCCCCGATGCACATTCTGATCGTAGTGCTGGTGATCGTGCTGATCTTCGGCGCTGCGAAGCTGCCCTCCGTTGCGAAGAACCTGGGCAAGTCAATGAAGATCTTCCGCGACGAGGTCAAGGATCTGGGTAAGGACGGTCAGAAGAAGGCCGACACGGACGATCAGGCATTGACGGGCCAGGGGACGGATGGCGCCGGGGCCCAGACCGCGGCGAACGAGCAGACCGACAATAAGCCGCAGTCGTCCAAGTAAAAGGTGGTCACACGGAGTAAACGACGTTCGAACCCCGAACGTCGGATGCCCTTGATGGGGCATCTCAAAGAGATGCGCAACCGCGCGATCATCATCGGCGTATTCCTGCTGATCGGCGTGGTCGTCGGGTGGTTCCTGTATCAGCCGGTGATCGGTCTTCTGCAATCGCCCCTACACGAACTGGCGGAGCAGGACGGAAAAGAGGCCCAGGTCAATTTCGCCTCCGTGGCCTCGCCCTTCGACATCAGACTCAAGGTAGCGGCGTTCATCGGAGTGATAGCGTCTTCGCCGATCTGGCTCTACCAGATCTTCGCGTTCATCATGCCCGGCCTCAAGCGGAAGGAGAAGCTCTACACTCTGGGCTTCGTCCTCACCGCACTGCCGATGTTCCTGCTGGGCGGCACCATGGCCTTCTTCGCTTTGCCCAATGCGGTCAAGGCGCTGGGTTCGTTCATTCCAGAAGGCGGCTCGTACATCATTCCGGCGGGCGACTACCTGTCCTTCGTGATGCTGGTGATCCTCGCCTTCGGAGTGGCCTTCATCCTGCCCGTGCTCATGGTCGGGCTCAATATGCTGACGATTCTCAGTGCGCATACCATCCGCAAGTCCTGGCGCTGGCTGGTCGTCCTGGTCTTCGTCTTCGCGGCGATCGCCACACCCAGCCCCGATGCGGTCTCCATGTTCTACCTCGTGGTGCCGATGCTCGTCATGTTCTTCCTCGCCTGGTTGATCTGCGCCCTGCACGACAAGCGGCGCAGAAGGCGGATGATCGCCGAGGGCACCTGGGTGGAGCCGGTGACCGTCGATGAGGACTGACGCTTAGACTGGCAGGTATGCAAGAAAACAGCTCTCCCGCCCAGGCCTATGCCGCGTTCCGTGCCCGCCAGGCGGAGGGATCGACGGTTCTCCACCGTTTCCGCGACGATTTGCCCTACCCCCTGGACGACTTCCAGATCCGCGCCTGCCGGGCGCTGGAGGAGGGACGGTCCGTCCTCGTCGCAGCTCCGACGGGTGCAGGGAAGACGACCGTGGCGCAGTTCGGAGTCGAACTGGCGGTGGCCCGCGATGTCAGGGTCTTCTACACCACCCCCATCAAGGCGCTGAGCAATCAGAAGTACCAGGAGTTGGTCGATGCCCACGGGGCGGACCGGGTGGGTCTGCTGACCGGCGATGCGAGCATCAACCGGGATGCACAGATCGTTGTGATGACCACCGAGGTCCTGCGCAATATGATCTATTCCGGCACCGGACTGGACGACCTGGGCTACGTTGTGCTCGACGAGGTCCACTATCTGGGCGATAGATTCCGTGGCCCGGTGTGGGAGGAGGTCATCATCCACCTGCCGTCGCACGTGCTGCTGGTCAGCCTGTCGGCCACCGTGTCCAATGCCGAGGAGTTCGGCGCCTGGCTAGCCGAGGTCCGCGGCCATACCGACGTCATCGTCTCCGAACACCGCCCGGTGCCCCTGTACAACCACGTGGCCGTCGGCACAGACATCCTGCCGCTATTCACGCCGACCGGCCACGACGTCAACCGGGACCTGCAGGCCGCGGTGCGCCGCTACCGCGGGTCGGGCTCCCGCCGCGATAAGCGCCGCCATTCGGCCCCGCGCTTCACCCGGCCGGCCCGCTCGGCGACGATCCGCTCGCTGGCCCGCTCCGAGTTGCTGCCGGCGATCTACTTCATCTTCTCCCGCAACGCCTGCGATGATGCGGTGGAACACTGCCTGGCCGCCGGCCTGGACCTCACCGATGAGGCCAGCAAACGGGTGATCAGGGAAGAACTCGATGATTTGCACGATGAACTGCCGGATGCCGACCTGAGCATCCTGGGATTCCACAACTTCGCCGCGGGACTGCTCGGCGGATTCGGGGCGCACCATGCGGGGTTGATCCCACAATTCAAGGAACTGGTCGAACGACTCTACGCGGCCGGCCACATCAAGGTCGTGTTCGCCACCGAGACCCTGGCGTTGGGCATCAACATGCCCGCCCGCTCCGTCGTGCTCGAAAAGCTCTCGAAGTTCAACGGCGAGACGCATGTGCAGATCACCCCGGGGGAGTACACCCAGCTCACCGGTCGGGCCGGTCGCCGTGGGATCGACGTGGAGGGCCACGCGGTGACCATCTGGCACCCCTCGATCGACCCCTCCGATATCGCGGCGCTGGCCTCCAAGCGGACCTATGCGCTCAAGAGCCAGTTCACCCCGACCTACAATATGGCGGCCAATCTCCTGGCGCGCCTCACCACCGACGATGCCCGCAAGGTACTGGAGACCTCGTTCGCCCAGTATCAGGCCGACGCCTCGGTCGTCGGTCTGGCGAAGAAGGCGCGCCGTGCCGACGCCGCCCTGGAGAAGTATCATGCGGCCATGCAGTGCGACCACGGGGACTTCGCCGAGTACTTCGGGCTGCGCCGCACCATCGCGGCGATGGAGAAGTCCGCGGGCAAGTCCAGGGCCAGGCTCAAACAACGGGAGCTGCTCGAGGCCATGTCGAAGCTGCGCTTCGGCGACGTCGTACTGCTGCCCAGCCGCCGTAGTTTCGGCGCCTGTACCGTCATCGCACCGCTGCGCACCGAAGAGGGGGGCGATACCCGCCTGCCCAGCGTGCTGACGTCGACCGGCAAGGTCTGGCATCTGCGCCCGCATGAGGTCACCGAACCACCGGTGCATCTGGGCCACATCAAACCGGGCAAGAAATTCAACCATCGCGTCGTTGCCGAGCGCCGCCGGGTCGTCGAAACCGTCGCGGCCGGCATCGAGTCCGGGGCGATCAACGACCCGGCCGATGTCGGCCATGCCGTCAAGGTCCGTGCGGACACTCTCGGTAGGGAACAGATCGAGGCGGTGCGCGCACAGCTGCGGGCCCATCCCTGCCATGCCTGCCCCGACCGGGAAACGCACGCCCGCTGGGCCGAACGCGCCGTCAAGCTCGAACGCGAGCAGCAGTCGGTGATGGCGCAGATCACCGGGCGCACCGAGTCGATCGCGCATGTTTTCGACCGTGTCTGCAATGTGCTCACGACCCTGAAGTTCCTCCCCGATGATTCGCACATTCTGCGCCGGATCTACGGTGAGCGCGATCTGCTCACGGCACTGAGCGTCCGCGCGGGCCTGTGGGACGAACTCGACGAACCGGAATGCGCAGCGCTGGCCTCGATGCTGGTCTATCAGGCGCGCCGGGAGACGATCGGGGCGCCGCGCCTGCCGTCTGCCAAACTGTCGCGGTGCTTCGACGAATTGCGCTCGACCTGGCGCATGCTCTCGCAGATGGAGACGGACGCCCGCCTGCCGGTGACCCCGGAGCCGGAAGCCGGGATAGCCCGCGCCATGTACAACTGGGCCAATGGGAAGGACCTGGCGCATTCGATCGGACGCTCGGAGGTCGCCGCAGGGGACTTCGTCCGCTGGGCCAGGCAAACCCTGGATCTGCTGGGCCAGGTCGAACAGGTGGCAATCGGCCGCACCGCGGCGGTGATCCGGCGGGCTGCCGAATCACTGCGCCGCGGTGTGGTGCTCGATTGAGTCCTACTTGACCTTCGAACGGATCCGGTTGACGACTGTTTCGATATCGGATCCGAAGGCCGAATCAGCCGCAATATAGGTCCAGGTCGACGACGGACGCTTGAGCCCGTGCGCGGCCAGGTCGATTCCCTCTGCGGTGATCGTCGCATCGTCGAGCACCTGAGACGAAGTTTCGAGCACGTCCGGCCAGAAACCGGCGAAGGCCGCGATCGACTCCTTGTTGAAGGCCTCGTGTGGACGCTCATGGGCCAGGGTGCGAAGGTGGATGCCCTCGCGCAGATCGTTCAGATACGCCAGGTGCTCCACCCAGCGTTCGTCGAGTTCGAACAACAGGACGTCGCGCAGAGCAGCCTCGACGACTTCCTCACCATGGTCCCGGCGGGCCCCGTCGATCTTCTCCCTGGTTTCCGGTTTCAGGCTTTCGAGCAGTTCGTCCTGTCCCGCGCCGGACTTCCGGATGCCTTCGCGGCGCGCCAATACGAGCTGGCGCTGCTTGGCCATGAGTTCGTTGAACTTCCAAGTGTCGCGGTGGTTCGCGGTGTTCTCGCCCTCGGCCATCCGCTGTGCGTGTTCGACCAGCTGCGCGGCCCTGCGGTTGGCGATGAACCCGGTCTCATCGCCCTCCTCCTTGAACCTGGCGGCCTCCGGGACGCGGGTGAGCAGCTCGTCCTCCAGACTGGTGAAGAACACGGATTCGCCCGGATCGCCCTGGCGTCCGGCGCGACCGCGCAGCTGATCGTCCAGGCGGGAGGACGTATAGCGGCCGGCGCCGATGACCAGGAGACCCTGAGAGCGCACGGCGTCGTCCTCGTCGAGCAGGATATCGGTACCGCGGCCGGCCATCTGGGTGGAGACGGTCACCGCCCCCCGCCGACCCGCCGCCGCGATGACCTGTGCCTCGTGCGAATCGTCTTTGGCGTTGAGCACCGCGGCGTCTATGCCGCGATCGCGCAGACGCCCGGCCAGGGATTCGCTTTCTGCGACCGAGCGGGTGCCGACCAGAACGGGCCGTCCACCCGCGTGCTGTTCGACGACCTCTTCGACGATCGCGCGCTCCTTGGACTCCTGATAGGTGTAGAGCCGGTCGGCCAGATCCTGCCGGATCATCGGCTCGTGTGGTTCCACGACCAGGATCTCGAGTTCGTAGAATTCCCTGAGGTCGTCGCCGACGGCCACTGCGGTGCCGGTCATCCCGCAAACGGTCCGATAGCCGTGGATCAGTTCCTCGACCGTCATCTGGTCCATGATCTCGCCGCTGGCCGAGGTCTCCAGGTGTTCCTTCGCCTCGACGGCCGCCTGCAGCCCGTCGGGCCAGCGCTGTAGTGCGGCGACGCGCCCGCGTGAGTCGGAGATCAGTTTGATCCGCCCGTCGACCACTAGGTAGTCGACGTCGCGGGTGACCAGGGCCTTGGCGTAGAGGGCCAGGTTGATCGCCGCGAGCGTAGCGGTATCGGCGCCGAACAGATCGACGTCCATCAGGGATTCGACCCGATCGGCACCGGCATCGGTCAGTGAGACCGCCTTGCGGTCGGGGCTGATCTCATAGTCCTGTCCCTCGTCCAGACCCTCGACCAGAGCCGCGATCTGCTCATCGGCTGCCTCAACGGTGGTCGAACCGGCCAGCACCAGGGGGACACGGGCCTCGTCGATGAGCACCGAGTCCGCCTCATCGACGATGACCACGTCGCGTTCTCCCACCCGCAGCGCGGAGTCCTCGAGGACGAACCTGTCGCGCAGCACATCGAAGCCGATCTCCTGAACGGAGCCGTAGACGACCTCGTTATCGTAGGACGTCCGGCGTTCGGCATCCGGCAGGGCCTCGGTGATGGCGGCAGATGCGACGCCCAGGAGCTCGAACAGTGGGCGCATCCAGGACTCATCGCGTTCGGCCAGGTAGTCATTGACGCTGACCACGTGGACCCGGCGGCCCTGGAGTGCGTAGCCGGCGGCGGCCATCGCGCCCACCAGGGTCTTCCCCTCACCGGTCAGCATCTGCACGATCTGGCCCTCGAGCAGGCCGATCAGACCGGTGATCTGGGTGGTGAAGGGGCGTTCGCCCAGGGTGCGCTCGGCTGCGACGGTGACGAGCGCGGCGTAGTGGACCAGCTGTTCGCGCCGTGAGTCACGTTCGAAGGCGGCGGATGCCGCGGCGGGGAATTCGGCGTCAGTGGTCGAGTCGTACTCCCGACTCAGCGCTTCGATGTGCGCGCGTTCTTTCTCCAACCAGGCGAACTTCTTGTCCGCCTGGGCGCCGGGGCGGCCCAGCAGACGGGAAAACAGACCCATGTCACGTCCTTCTTCTAAATCGACCGGAATCAGTCTATAAGGGGGATCGGCCGGTGGTCTTCAGCACACGATCAGTCTTCGAAGGGCCAGCGGCCGTCGATGTGGGCATCGCGGCCCTTGGAGCGCAGGAACGATTCGAAGTCCTTCGCCTGTGCGGCCTTCCACTCGATCTGGGCGGCGTGCAGGGCCTCGGCGGACATGCGGAAGTCCGGGTACTCGGCTGCGATCGCGAAGGCGATGCCGGCACTGGCCCGCGCGTCGGCTCCCGCATCATGGGCATCGGTCAGATCGACTCCCCAGCGCTGGGCCGTCGCGGTCAGGGTCCTCTTGCCCCTGCGGTAGCGTTCGGCCTGCTTGTCGATGACCAGGGTGTCGATGACCCAGGGGCACACGGCGTGGGCATCCGGGTGCAATCCGTACCGGCTCGCCTCGCGCTGGAGGACGGTCAGGTCGTAGACGAGGTTGTGGCCGACGACCGCGCCGCCTGCGGCGCGCACCTGCTCCAGTGCCTCCAGGATCTGCGTCAGGGCCGCGGGGGCCGGTTGGCCGTTGGCGCGGGCGGTCTCGGTCGAGATCCCGTGGATCGCCTGGGCGTCTGCCGGGATCTCGACTCCCGGATCGACCAGCCAGGTGGTCTGGGCTCCGGCCTCGCCCCCGGTGCAGTCGATGAGGGCTGCGGTGACCACCCGGGCGGTATCGGGGTCGACTCCCGTGGTCTCCAGGTCGAAGGCGAACACGGGGCCGGCGGTCCAGGGCAGGGGCTGCGGGTCGGAGGGCCGAGCCGGAGTGGACGGCCGAGCCGGTACGAAGCCACCCGTCGTCGTGGGAATATCGGCGCGCAGCGCGGTCAGGAGCCGCTGCGCGCTGCGGCCCAGGCCCAGCTCATCGGCCATTTCGGTCAGTTCGGCCACGTCGGGGGAGTGGGTGCCGGGGGCTCTGAGGGCCTCTGCCACGTCGAGGTCCTGACGGATCGTCATCACCTCGATGTTCTTCCAGATCCGGTCCGCGGCCTCCAGCAGAGCTGCCGCCCGCCGGGCACTGAGCCCGTGGGAGCGCTGGCCCGCGGCTGCGGCTGCGAGTACCTCGCGCAGATCGCCGTAGCCCGAGAGCAGTTTCGCAGCGGTCTTCTCACCGATCCCCGGTACCCCTGCGATCCCGTCCGAGGGGTCACCGCGCAGTGCTGCGAGTTCCCGGTAGGCGGTTCCGGAGTCGACTCCGTAGAGCTCAGGCAGATCGGCCGCCGTGATCGTCTCCCACACGCCCTTCGGCTTGGGCCGGTAGAGCACTGTGTCATGGCCGGGCTCGAGCAGGCTGAGCAGATCGCGATCGGTCGAGACGATCGTCACGGGCTCCGCCGCCTGGCCGACCATCGAGCCGATGACGTCATCGGCCTCGGTGCCCGGGACTTCTGCCGAGGTGATGCCCGCGGCATTCAACAGGGCCTGCAACATGGGGATCTGCGGGGCGAGTTCCGGGGGAATCTCGGAGCCGGTCTCACCGGCGCGCTCCGCCTTGTACTCAGGCAGAATCGCTGTGCGCCAGGCCGGGCGCCAGTCGGCGTCGAAGACGGCGGCCAGCCGCCGGGTGCCCAGATCCTGGGCCAGCGTGGCCAGAGCGTCGAGGGTGCCCCTGATCGCATTGACCGGGGTTCCGTCGGGTGCCGTCATGGTCGTGGGCAGCGCATGGAAAGCCCGGTAGTACAGGGTGGGCAGGTCGATGGTGATGAGCGGCTCGTTCACTCCTCCAGCCTAGCGGCACCTCCTCCCATGGCCGGTCTCCGGTCCGCAGCGAGCCGGTGGGATACTTGGGAGATGAGTCAAACAGTCCTGTACAACGCCGATGTCTATTCGAGCGTGGATCCCTTCGCCAATGCGATCGCCTTCGCCGGCCCCGAAGTCCTGTGGGTCGGCGGCGATGAAGCCGCCACCGTCATGGATGGGCGGTTAATCGACTGCCAGGAGGATTTCATCACCCCCGGTTTGACCACTGCGGCCCTCGATCTGGGCCATACCGCGGTGACCGGGACTCAGCTGTTGGCCGCCGGAATCGTCAGTGCACATGTGCTGGGCACGTCCGAACAACTCACAGCCTTCGCCTCTTCGGCCGGTGTGCTGCGGGTGACGGCCTATGAGTTCACATCCGACGGTTCGGCCGCTCCGGGACACCGCCCGGCGCTGCGGGCGAGCGTCGCCCTGGAACTATCGCCGCAGACGGCGCCGGAGGCGTTCGTGGTCATCGACACGCTGGACGAACTGCGCGCGATGGAGGCTCGGCTGAGCGACTCCACGATCCTGGTGGCCGCCCAGCGCGCGGCATGGCGCCTGTTCGTCACAGCGCCGATCACCGAGGCCGATATCGCCGCCCTGGGCTCCTGGGGGTTGGGCATCACGATCGCTCCCAGCACCCATGACTATCCCATCGCACAGCTGTTGGCCGCGGGCGCCCAGCTGAGTTTCTCCCTCGATCCCGAGTCGCCCTGGGCCACCCTGCGCGCTGCCGTCTTCGGACCGGACGGGACCTCGGGCCGGGCGGCGTTCAACGCCGTCACCCGGTTCGCCCACCGGGCGATCGATGATGTCTCCGGTGGGGTGCTGGCCCCTGGCGCCAGCGCCGACCTGGTCCGCTGGCGGATCGGGAATCTGGTCGTCCAAGCAGCGGACGAACGGGTTGCGGCGTGGAGCACCGATCCGCGCTCCGGCACCGCCGGACTGCCCGATCTCAGCCCGGATCAGCCACTGCCGCTACCGGTGACCGTCTACGTCAATGGCTCGCCCATCGACTGAGGGTACGCTCAACAGACAGAATCTACGGATAGGGTGGACCCCGTGAGCCAGCAGACCCTGATTGCGATCCCAACGTACAACGAACGCGAATCCCTGCCCGTGACGATCGAGGCGATCCATCGCTACAGCCCCGAGGTCGACGTCCTCGTCGTCGATGATGGTTCCCCCGATGGGACGGGGGACTGGGCCGATGAGCGGGCCCGGTCCGATGAGCGGATCCATGTGCTCCACCGCACCGCGAAGAACGGGCTGGGTGCCGCCTACCTGGCCGCATTCGATTGGGCCCTGGAACGCGACTACAGCATCATCTGTGAAATGGACGCCGACGGTTCGCATCGGGGCCGTGATCTGCCGTTGCTGCTGCGGGCGATCGATGCGGGCGCAGATCTGGCGATCGGCGCCAGGTGGGTCCCCGGCGGGGCGACAGTGAACTGGCCGTGGAATCGCAATCTGCTCTCCCGCGGCGCGAACGTCTACGTCAACGTGGCGATCGGGTTGGGCGTCCACGATGCCACTGCCGGCTTCCGAGCCTACCGGCGTGAGCTGCTCGAGGCCATGGATCTGGGAGCCGTGGAATCCCAGGGGTACTGTTTCCAGATCGACATGACGGTGCGGGCGAAGAACGCCGGGGCCGTGATCACCGAGGTGCCCATCGTCTTCGTCGAACGGGAACTGGGCGTATCCAAGATGAGTGGCAACATCATCGAGGAGGCCGTGGGCCGGGTCGCCGTCTGGGGCGTGCGGGCCCGTGCGCGGCAGCTTGCTCGCCTGGTGGGCAGGCGGCGCTGACCAGCCGATGCATGACACGGGAGCCGTCCGATCACATCGATCGGACGGCCCCCGTGTCATTCGTTCCGTCCACGGCCCGAGGGCGGGATCGGAACCGGTGGATCACAGCTCCGGTTTGCGCAGACCGCGCCGGATCTCCAGTCGTTCGTCCAACAGCTCCTGGAGCTCTTCGAACGAGCGGCGCTCCAGCAGCATGTCCCAATGCGAACGGACGTGCTTGGCCTCCTCTGCATCATCATCGGTGGCTCCCACCCGGGTGCCGATCCCGTGGGTTTTGGAGTCCCAGGTGTTCGGAACATCCGCTTCGACTGAGAACGGAACGGAGAAGGTGAAGCCGTCCTCGCAGACGTATTCGACATCCTGCCTGGGTGCGGGTTCGACGCCGACTTCGGATTCCAGGCTGCGGGAGCCCAGCTGGGTACCGCGGAGACTACGTTCGCTCATTCTTGCCGTCCTTCACGACTCGGGTACGTCATTCACAAACTTCAACATTATAGCCGGTCGGATCATTCCCCCGTCTGCACTCGAGCAGGGTAACGGGTCCTAGGATGGGTGCATGAGCCCGATACCACCCGAGCCGCTCGAACCGGATGCGGTCTACGACCCACCCGCGGTGGCCGGGTCCGCGCGCTCGGCCCGCGCCGACGACCGCAGGGCGCGGTCGAAGGAGCGGGTGGAGCGCACGGTGGAGGGGCTCGACGAGATCGCCGAAGCCGCCGCCGACCTGGCTGCGGAGGCACGCCGACTGCATCGGCCCGAGGACACCCGTCTGCAATATGCGGCCCGGCTGACGGGGCGGGGGATTCGCGCGGCGAGGAAGCTGTTCAAACCCTGAGAGCACTCGTGATGTATGTCCCGATATCGGCCCGAGGCTGGCCAAATAACGTTTTGTTATCTAACCTGGTTGTTGGTAACGAACCGGTCACGCTCGTGGAGGAGTCCTCGTGGGTAAGCATTCCACACCCGAACAGTCGAAGGCTGGCATCAAGCAGATGCTCGGCGCCTTTGCCACCCGCTCGAACGCGGGCCGGCACTCGGCACCCAAGCAGAAGACCGCGGCGGGGGTGTTGGGCGCCACCAGCGCCAAACCGGTGATGGCCGCGATTGCGATCCCAACGGCCGCGATCGGTGCGGTCACGGTGGCCGGGGTCTCCAGCCAGCAGGGTGAGGGACAGGTCCAGGTCGCGCAGAACGTCGTCCCCGCGGATGTTTCTCCGCTGGCACAGGAGAAGGCCCAGGCTGCACCCAAGGCCGCCAAGGCGGACCCTGCTGCGGTCTCACTCCACACTCCGGCTCCCAAACCGGCGAAATCATCGTCGTCCTCTTCGTCATCCGACGATGCGAGCACCAAGGGTAAGAATGGCAAGGCCTCGGGCCAGGGCGGTAGCTGCACCGCATCGACCTACGGCGAGGGCGACGGCACGGCCGGCGGTCCAACGGCATCGGGGGAGACCTTCAACCCCAGCGCAATGACCGCCGCACACAAGAGCCTGCCGCTGGGCAGCGTCGTCAAGGTCACCGCCTCCAACGGCAAGTCCGTGACGGTGCGGATCAACGATCGCGGCCCTTATATCGCCGGCCGCTGCCTCGACCTTTCGACCGCCGCGATGAACAAGATCGGCGGCGACGGCGTCATCAAGGTCAGCTACAAGGTCCTCTAAGGCACATGCGTCCACTGCGGGCCCCGAACCGATATCGGTTCGGGGCCCGCAGTGCGTGCGGAACAACCAGGAGTTTCTGCGAGCTTGCCCACTGATTCCCCCTGCGGCTAGAAAAATAACGAAATGTTATCTATGGTGGTCTTTTGTAACGGAATGATCACACGATGAGGGGAAGCACCGTGGGAAAGCACTCTGGAGCGACGTCAGGCTCCGGTTTCAAACAGTTCATGGGCGCTCTACGGCCGGGCAAGACCAAGTCCGGACGCCACGCCACGGCCGCCGGCGTGCTCCGCGCGACCAACCGCAAGCCGGTGATGGCCGCCATCGCGATCCCGACCGCTGCGATCGCGGCGGTCACCGTGGCGGGTGTCTCCAGCCAGCAGGGTGACGGCACCGTACACGTCGACCAGGACGTGGTGGCCTCCGATATCGCGCCACTGCAGCAGACGGGGAACACCCAGAGCAAGCAGACCAGGGTTCCGCAGATGACCGGGGGAGTCCGCCTGGAGACGCCGGCGCCCGAACCCACTCACACACAGGCGCCGGCGAAGCAGGGGAAGGATTCCCCCTCGCCCTCGAAGTCGAAGAAGTCGTCCTCGCAGGACAAGTCGTCCAAGCAGAAGACACCGAAGAAGAAGTCATCCGGGGATTCGAAGCACCCCACCAGCACCAAGGCCTCCGGCAAGGGTGGTAGCTGCAAGGCCTCGTTCTACTCAGAGGGACAGCAGACCGCCACCGGGGAGCGCTTCAATCCCAATGCCCTGACCGCCGCGCACAAGACCCTGCCCTTCAATTCGCGCGTGAAGGTGACGAACAAGAAGAACGGCAAGTCCGTGACCGTGCGCATCAACGACCGCGGGCCCTATGTCTCCGGCCGCTGCCTGGACCTGTCAAAGGCCGCTATGAAGAAGGTCGGCGGGATATCGGCCGGCCACATCAACGTCACCTGGAAGGTGCTCTGACTCAGTGAAGAGACGCTTTATCCTGTCCACGACCGCCGCTGTGGCCACTGTGGCCGTTGGCCTGAGTGGCTGCGTTGCAGCCCCCGGTACCCAGCAGGCGGCGCCGCAGTATTCGCAGACGACTGCGGATTCGGATCTGAGCCGACAGGCCGCCGGCCTGGTGCACATCGACCAGACCTCCAAGAAGAAAAAGAAGAAGGCCAAGAAGTCCGGCAGTTGCAAGGCCAGTTACTATTCGTACGGTTCGCGCACCGCCAACGGTGAGCGCTTCAAGCCGAACAAGCTGACCGCAGCGCACAAGTCCTTCAAGTTCGGCACCAAGGTGAAGGTGACGAACAAGAAGAACGGCAAGTCCGTGACCGTGCGCATCAACGACCGCGGACCGTTCGTCAAGAGCCGGTGTCTGGATTTGTCCAAGGGTGCGATGAAGAAGCTCAAGGGCACCAAGGCCGGAGTCATCAAGGTCAAGTACAAGGTCGTCAAGGCCAAGAAGAAGAAATAGCCCCGCAAGCCGTCGAGGCTGTTTCGGAGCAGGTTCGGCGCACCGGTCATAGAGCGCCGATAATATACATTATGTTAAGTAGATTTCCGTGGGGAGGGCCGAGGCCCTCCCCACGATTTCGTCTCTCAACACCTGGGTGCGATATAGACCAGGCACATGTACGGCAGCTCGAACCGCCCATTTTCCGTGCGCGCGGCCAGGAACTCGGGATCCTCGCATGCTTCCCCCATCAGGTACTGGCGGATATTGTCCTCCACCCGGGCGCGCGTCGCCTCGTTCGAGCGCAGCCAGTAAGTCCTGGTCCGTGCCAGCCCGATCACCTCCGCAACACCCACGGGGGTCGTAAAGGAAACCGTATGCGCCCGTACCGGTCCGAACTCACCCGGCAGCTCCGGGCGCCACGCCGGCCGATAGACATCGCCGGCATGCATGATCCGGCTCAACCGGTGGACCCAGGACACCCGCACGTCGAGTTGATTGTTCACAATGGCCAGATGCCCGCCCATCCCGGTGATCCGGGCTATCTCGACTCCTGCCGCCGGCTGGGCGAACCAGTGCCAGGACTGGGCTGCAATGGTGAGTGATATTGTAGCATCTTCGACTGGGACGGCCTCGGCGGTGCCGACGCGCGTACGGCACGGATTGCGCTCCAACAGCTGCTCGTCGGGATCCACTGCGAGCACCGACCAGGGAGTATCCGCCAGGGCCACATCGAGTGCCGCACCGAGCTTCCCGGTGCCTGCGCCCAGGTCGCAGACGGGCCCTGCGGCCAGGCCGCACAGCGCAGTGACCACTTCATGCGGATACCCCGGACGCACCCGGTCGTAGAGCTCGGCCTGTCCCCCGAACGTGGTTCCATAGTCCGACCGTTGTCCGTTCCTCAGTTTCGGCCCGTGCATGTGGCCACCTCCTGTGTGCCGCCGACTCGGCGCGACACCGCGTAGTCGAAATCCGTTCCCCTATGATCACTGCCCGGTATGTCGAACAGCTCGCCTGCACGCGGACACAGTCGGGCCGGATCGTAGATCTGATGGTCGATGCGCGCGCCCAGGAATCGTGGTGCAAAGCTCGGCCAGCTGCCCGGGCCTCCCGCGCCCAGAGTCCCAGCGGCGTCGTGGCACATGGTGCGCGGCCCCAGCTGGCGCCAGACGGCATTGAAGTCCCCCGCCACCAGGCTGTCGGCACGGCACTGCTCGGCAGCCGTAGACACGGTGTTCTCCCAGGCTCGTTGATACGGCGATCTGGCCATGGGAGATGCCGTGTGCACCCCGATCAGCCGCAGCGGGCTCTCCTGCAGCGTCACCGTCGCTCCGACCGCAGCATAGGGCAGGCTCTCGTGCACTGGCCGCGGGGACAGGTCGGAGCGGATCACGAGAACCGTATCGGCGCCCATTTCGGGCGCGGTGACGAAAACCCGGTAATCCTCCGCCAGGCCGCGCCGGGCCAGTTCGCCGCGCACCGTTTCGGCCGAGGCCTCGGCCAGGAACACCGCGTCCGCCTCGGGCAGCCGGGAGAACACCGCATCGGTCCAAGCGGAGTTGTCGATGAGCACATTGGCCTGCACGATGCGCAGTGAACCGGAAAAGCCGGCCTTCCCCTGATCCAGGCGCCCCACGGCACCGGGTCCCGTCCCGGGCACGGGCACTGCGGCCAGCACCGCCGGCAGGACGAGGCCCAGGGCGCTCAGCGCGCACACGGAGCGCCAGGGCCCGCCGCGGCCTCGGCGATACAGGACGACCCAGGTCGCGCCGGCCAGCCCGGCGCCGGCCAAGCAGAGCGAGATACCCACCCACGGCAGGGCCGTGAGGTAGACCAGACCTGTGAAGCCGCGGATTGCGGCGATCCGCCCGCCGAACAGGCTCAGGCAGCCAAGCGCCACGACACAGACGACGGCGAGCACGGGAAGGCACCGCTGCACTCCCCCGCGACCGGAGACGGAAGACGAACCGGTCGAGCGCGAGGAAGTCATGCAGATTAGGATATCCAGTGGTGGCTATCAGCCCCACCTCGGTCACAACAGAAGGATCAGAATGTCCACTCAGGCGGAACAGGAAACCCGGCTCGCACAGGCCCGTGAAGCTTATGAGGAGTTCGCCGCCCGCGGCCTGAACCTCGACATCACCCGCGGCAAGCCCGCCCCCGCCCAGCTCGACCTGTCAGCGGATATGCTCGTCAACGTTACGAGTGCGGACTTCCACACGGCCGACGGCACGGATGCCCGCAACTACGGCGGCTTCGACGGCCTGCCCGAACTCCGTTCCATCTTCGCCGAACTGCTGCAGGTTCCGGCACCCCAGTTGCTCACCCAGGGGAACTCCTCGCTGACCCTCATGCAACAGGCGCTGCAGTTCGCACTGTTGTTCGGACTGCCGGACTCCCCCGCGCCGTGGGCCGGGGCCAAGCGCTCCTTCCTGTGCCCCGTGCCCGGCTACGACAGGCACTTCGGGCTCACCGAGTCCCTGGGCTTCGACCTCATTCCGATCCCCTGCGACGACGAGGGCCCCGACCTGGCGGCCGTGCGCGAGCACGTCGCCGATCCCTCGGTCAAGGGAATCTGGCTGGTCCCCCTGTACGCGAACCCCTCAGGAGTGTCCATCAGCACCGAACGCACGCGGGACCTCATGTCACTGGCGACCGCCGCGCCGGACTTCACGGTCATGTGGGACAACGCCTACGGGATCCACCATCTGGGGACCGAACACGATGAGCCACTGGACGTGCTCGACATCGCGGCCCGCGCAGGGCATCCGAACCGGGTGCTGACATTCGCCTCCACCTCCAAGGTCACCTTCGCGGGAGCGGGAGTCGCCTTCTTCGGAGCCTCTCCCGCAATCGTCGACTGGTTCAAATCCCATGCGGAACCCGGGTCCATCGGCCCCGACAAGATCAACCAGCTGCGCCACGCGCGGTTCTTCAAAACAGCCGACGGAGTACGCGCCCATATGGCACGCCACGCCGCCATCGCAGGGCCCAAGTTCGCCGCGGTGGACAGAGCACTGCGCGAGGGCCTGGGCGAGTCGAGCGCCGCGCAGTGGTCGGTCCCGCGCGGCGGCTACTTCATCACGTTGACGGTCTATCCCGGAACCGCCTCACAGGTGGTCAAACTCGCCGCCGAGGCCGGGGTGAAGCTGACTCCCGCGGGCTCGACCCATCCGCACGGCTTCGATCCCGAGGACCGCTACATCCGCATCGCGCCGACCATGCCGACGTTGGCCGAGGTCGAGTTGGCCGCCCAGGGCCTGGCCGCGTGCATCGAGGTCGCCGAGCTCGAGGCCAGGATCGCACAGGGGGCCTGAGTCCGGCCCGGTCGGGGGATGCGAGATAACGGTGTGGTGCTGTCGTGTGTCGCAGCACCCCCGACTGGGAAACCTCTGCTAGAAATATCCGTGTGAGCACAAAGAACAGAGCCCTGGCGATGGGCCTGGCACTGCTGGTCGGTTTGAGCACCGTTCCGGTCAGTGCATTCGCCTCCCCCATCCGACCCGCTGCGGCGGAGTCGGCCGCCCGGCCTGCGGCGGCCGGGACCCTGAGTTCGGTCCCGACGACGGCCGAGAAAAGCACGCAGGTCAAAGCGGGCGAAGAGCAGTCCGCTGCGCAGAAGACAACGAAGCAGGCGAAGCGCCCCAACCTGGCCTACGGCTCGAAGGGCAAACACGTCAAGGCGGCGGGTCTACGCCTGCGCTCCCTCGGATATTTCCTACCCAAGGTGAGCTCTCGCTACGACCAGAACATGCGTCAGGCCGTCTGGGCCCTGCAGAAGGCCGCGGGAATCAAGCGCACGGGCAAGCTGAACCAGAAGACCTGGAAGAAGCTGGACCAGGGTGTGCGGCCCACGGCCAAATCGAAGAAGGGCCGCTATATCGAGGTATCGCTGAAGCGGCAGCTGCTCTACGTCGTCAAGGACGGCAAAGTGGTGCGGACCATCAACGCCTCCACCGGCCGGTCCGGTTGGCGCACACCCAAGGGCAAGTACAAGGTGTACAGGCAGATCAATGGGGTACGCCACGCGCGACTGGGCAAACTGTATCGGCCTAAGTACTTCAACGGCGGGATCGCGGTCCACGGCGAATGGTGGTCGGTGCCGGCCCAGCCGGCATCACACGGCTGTGTGCGCGTGAGCAACCCTGCAATGGACTGGATCTGGAAGTCCGGATCCACGCCGAAGAAGACGAAGGTCTGGGTGTACTGACCGCTAGGCGAAGGGATTGAGCAGCGGATCGATTGCGACTGCCAGGAACAGCAGCGACAGGTACGTGATCGATCCGTGGAACAACCGCATGGCCTTCAGACCGGTTCCGGTCGCGCCGTGCTTGGCCCTGTTCACCAGGCCATAGGCCTCCCACAGGAACCAGGCGCCGGCACCCAGGGACGCGACGATGTAGACCGGGCCCATGTGCCCGACGGGGATCAGCGCCAGCGAGGCCGCAATCATGGCCCAGCTGTACCAGACGATCTGCCGACCGACATTTGCCGGCGGCACCTTGCTGGGCAGCATGGGGACGCCGGCTGCATCGTAGTCGGCCTTGTACTTCATGGCCAGGGGCCAATAGTGCGGCGGCGTCCAGAAGAAGACGACCAGGAACAACAGGACCGGTTCCCACGCCAGTTGTTCGGTCACCGCAGCCCAGCCGATGAGCACCGGCATGCATCCGGCGGCCCCACCCCACACGATGTTCTGCGTGGTATGGCGCTTGAGCAGGATCGTGTAGAAGACCACATAGAGCAGAATCGCGGCGGCGGTCAGACCGGCGGCGAGCCAGTTGGTGAAACCGCCCATCCAGAAGATCGACCCGATGCCCAGCACGAAGGCGAACACGAAGGCCCCCGTCAGGGACACCTCACCGGTGACCAGCGGGCGGTTCTCCGTCCGGTGCATCTTCGCATCGATATCGCGGTCGATGATGCAGTTGAACACACTGGCCGAAGCGGCGGCAGCGGCGCCGCCGATCATCGTCGTGAGCACCAGCCACAGATTGGGCAGACCCCGTTCTGCCAAGAACATCACCGGGGCGGTGGTGACTAGCAGCAACTCGATCACGCGTGGCTTGGTCAGGGCGATATAGGCGCCCACCTTGCCCCGCGGGCGTCCCGCCCGCTTGCGTTCGTCGATGGTGCGCTGCAGTGGCGCTTCGTCCGTTCCCCTGCGCTGATCAGCAGTCACGTGTGCGGGTCACTTCCTTAGGCGTTGTGAACATGAGAGATGCCTTCACGGTCCATGGGCACTATCCGAGCAATTCTACTCCGCGTAGACGTCACCTCCACTTAGCCGAGCCTATCGGCGGCGTCGCACCCGATCAGACCGCCCGCGGCGGCCCGCGCCGCGGCACCGTCGGATAAACTTGGTCCGGAACGAAAGCCGAATCTAAGGGGATCCGAAACCACATGAGCGCTCTTGATTGGTCCGCACTGGACCGGCAGGCAGTCGACACCGCACGTCTACTGGCCGCAGACGCCGTCCAGAAGGCGGGCAATGGCCACCCGGGCACGGCGATGAGCCTGGCGCCCGTCGCCTATTACCTCTACCAGAAGGCCATGAACGTCGACCCCGCCGATCCGAACTGGATCGGCCGCGACCGTTTCGTGCTCTCGGCAGGACACTCGTCGCTGACCCAGTACGTGCAGCTCTACCTGGCGGGTTTCGGCGTTGAGCTCGACGATCTCAAGGCCCTGCGCACCTGGGGCTCTCTGACCCCTGGCCACCCGGAGGTCGGGCACACCCCCGGCGTTGAGATCACCACCGGGCCGTTGGGCTCCGGCATCGCCTCGGCCGTGGGCATGGCGATGGCGGCCCGCCGCGAACGCGGTCTGTTCGACCCCGCCGCACCGGCCGGCCAGTCCCCCTTCGACCACGATATCTACGTGCTCGCCGGTGATGGCTGCCTACAGGAGGGCGTTTCCGGTGAGGCCTCGAGCCTCGCCGGCACCCAGCGTCTGGGCAACCTCATCCTGATCTGGGACGACAACCGGATCTCGATCGAGGACGATACCTCGATCGCCTTCACCGAGGACGTGGAGGCCCGCTACGCGGCCTACGGCTGGCACGTCCAGCATGTCGACTTCGTGAACAACGGCCACTACTCCGAGGACATCGAGGCCTTCGACGCGGCCATCCGGGCCGCCCGCGCCGACGACCGTCCCTCCTTCATCCGGCTCTCGACGATTATCGCGTGGCCGGCGCCCACGAAGCAGAACTCCGGGGCCGCCCACGGTGCGGCGCTGGGTGACGAGGAGATCCGTGCGACGAAGGAGATTCTGGGCTTCGACCCGGAGCAGACCTTCGAGGTCGCCCCCGCAGTGCTCGAACACTCCCGGCAGGTCCTCGACCGCGGGGCCGCGGCCCACGCCGCTTGGAACGAGCGCTTCGACGCATGGCGCGAGGAGAACCCGGACCGCGCGGAGCTCTTCGACCGCCTGCTGGCGGGACGCCTGCCCGCGGGGATCGACGGGGCGCTTCCCGTGTTCGACTCCGCAGACAAGCCGATGGCGACCCGCGCCGCGTCGGGCAAGGTCCTCAACGCGCTGGCACCGCTGATGCCGGAGTTGTGGGGCGGTTCGGCCGACCTGGCCGGTTCGAACAACACCTTCATCAACGGTGAGGCGTCCTTCCTGCCCGAGGACCGCGGTTCCAAGGCGTTCCCCGGCAATGTCTACGGTCGCAATCTGCACTTCGGCGTGCGCGAATTCGCCGCCGGCCTGATCTGCAACGGCATCGCCCTGCACGGACCGACCCGGCCCTACAACGCGACTTTCCTGGTGTTCTCGGACTACCAGCGCGCAGCCGTGCGCTTGGCCGCGCTCCAGCAGGTGCCCAATGTGTTCGTCTGGACCCATGACTCGATCGGGGTGGGCGAGGATGGGCCCACCCACCAGCCGATCGAGCACCTGAGCTCGCTGCGTGCGATTCCGAACGTCGACGTGGTCCGTCCCGCCGACGCCAACGAAACCGCCGTCGCCTGGCGCACGGTGCTCGATCGCACGGATGGCCCGACCGGGATGGTCCTCTCGCGCCAGGCCCTGCCGATCCTCGACCGCGCCACCCTGGCACCGGCCGAATTGACCTCCAAGGGCGCCTATATCCTCAAGGACACCGACGGTACCCCCGACGTCATCCTGCTGGCCTCCGGCTCGGAGGTGGAGATCGCCCTGACCGCAGCGGAGACGCTGACCGGCAGCGGGGTCGCCGCCCGCGTCGTCTCCGTGCCGTGCATGGAGTGGTTCGACCGGCAGGACGCCGACTACCGCGCTTCGGTGCTGCCGTCCGCGGTCCGCGCCAGGGTCAGCATCGAGGCCGGCGGTGCCATGAGCTGGTACCGCTACCTGGGCACCGAGGGCCGGGCCGTGTCGCTCGAACACTTCGGAGCATCGGCCGATGCCAAGACGCTCTACCGCGAGTTCGGGCTGACGGCCCAGGCCGTTGTGGCCGCAGCGGAGGAATCCATGGCCGCAGTCAAGGAGCTGGTATGAGCGCACTGCAGGAACTGTCCACCGCCGGGGTCTCCATCTGGCTCGACGACCTCTCGCGCAGCCGTCTCTCCAGCGGGGAGCTGGCCCGGGCCGTGGACGAACAGTCGATTGTCGGGGTGACGACGAATCCCACCATCTTCGCAGGTGCTCTGGCGGATTCGGACGCCTACGCCGAACAGGTGGGCCGGCTGGCCGCCTCAGACGCTTCCCTCGAGGATGCGATCGATGCGCTCACGTGCGCCGACGTCGCAGCAGCCTGTGATGTGCTGCGGCCTGTCTACGATGCCACAGCCGGCCAGGACGGCCGTGTGTCGATCGAGGTCCCGCCCGGCCTGGCCCGGGACACCGAGGGCACCATCGCCTACGCCAAGAAGCTGTGGAAGATCATCGACCGGCCCAATGCGATGATCAAGATCCCCGCGACGCAGGAGGGCCTGACGGCCATCACCCAGGTCGTCGCGGCGGGCATCAGCGTCAATGTCACGCTGATCTTCGCACTCGGCCGCTACCGGCGCGTCGTCGAGGCCTACATCAATGGTCTGGAACGGGCCAAAGAGGCCGGTTTCGACATTTCGCAGATCCATTCCGTCGCCTCGATCTTCGTATCCCGCGTGGATACGGAGGTCGACGGCCGGCTGGAGGCCATCGGCACGCCCGAGGCACTCGAACTGCGGGGCCGGGCCGGCCTGGCCAACTGCCGGCTGGCCCACCGCATCGCCGTCGAGCAGTTCTCCTCCGAGCGGTTCCACGTCCTGGCCGCCGCCGGTGCGAACCAGCAGCGGCCCCTGTGGGCATCGACAGGGGTGAAGAACCCCGCCTATCCCGACACCATGTACGTCAGTGAGCTCGTCGCCGCCGGAACGGTGAATACGATGCCGGAGAAGACTCTGCTGGCCTTCGCGGATCACGGCGAGGTCCACGGCGACACGGTCTCTGGCGGATACGCCCAGGCCGATGCGGACCTCGATGCCCTGGCCGGAGTCGGTGTCGACTATGCGGAGGTGATGGACAAACTCGAGGCCGAGGGTCTGGAGAAGTTCGACGCGAGCTGGGACGAACTCGTCGCAGGTGTCTCGCAGCAGCTGGGACGTTGAACCGACCGGCGCACGATTCCGCTACGACACGTCCATGAAAGGTGAGACCATGGTCATCCATGCAGCACAGGGCTATACCTTCTCCCAGCCGGAGCACGACGCGGTCGGACCGCATCTGCGGCGGCTCATCGCGGCGCACGCGGCTTCGCGCCTGAGAGCACAGGACGCCGGCCTGTGGGGTCCGGACGCCAGCGCCGAGGCCGCGCAGCGCCTGGGCTGGGTCGACCTGGCCGTCCGGGCCCAGTCCGTGGTGGCCAGGGCCCGGACGGTCCGTGCGGAACTGCACGAGTCCGGGGTCCAGCGCATCGTGTTGTGCGGAATGGGCGGTTCCTCCCTGGCCCCGGAGCTCATCTGCGCCACAGCGGGAGTGGAGTTGACAGTGCTCGACTCCACCGCTCCCGACCAGGTCCTCACCGCACTCGGCGACCGGGTCGCATCGACTGCGTACGTCATCGCATCGAAGTCCGGCGGAACCGTGGAGACCGACACCCACCGGCGCATCGCGGTGTCCCTGTTGGAGGCGGCGGGGGTCGACCCTGCCGGCCGCATCATCGCGATCACCGATCCGGACTCGCCACTGCACCGGTTGGCCCTCGACCAGGGCTACCGGGTGTTCCTGGCCGATCCGCGGGTCGGTGGTCGGTTCTCGGCTCTCAGTGCCTTCGGCCTGGTGCCGAGTGTCCTGGCCGGCGCCGAGGTGCGCGGGTTGCTCGCAGCGGCGAACGATGTGGCAGCGCAGCTGGGCGAGGACTCGGTGGAGAACCCCGCACTGTGGATCGCCGCGACCCTGGCCGCCTCCCATGCGGCGGGCGCTGAGAAGCTACTCGTCCTCGACGATCCGGGAACTCCCGGTTTCGGCGCCTGGCTCGAGCAACTCATCGCGGAGTCCACCGGAAAACTCGGCCGCGGCGTGCTACCGCTGTCGACGACCGCAGAACAGGCGGTCAGACTGCGTACAGCGGGGCCGGACTTCGCCACGCCCTATGCCGTGTACGATGCCGCCACGGAGGGCTCCACCCCGCGCAGCGCCCTCTACGCCATCGCCGGGTCCGGGGAGCTGGGAGCCCAGTTCCTCATCTGGGAGTACGCCACAGCCCTTCTGGGAATCTGTTTGGACCTCGACCCCTTCGATCAGCCGGATGTCGAATCGGCCAAGGCCGCCACCCGTGCGCTGCTGGGCGAGGGCGTGGCGGCGCTGCCCACTCCCCCATCCGCCACACGGGAGTCGCTCGCGGCCTTCACCGCGGAACTCGGTGCCCATGACTATGTGGCCATCCAGGCCTTCGTCGATCGGTTGGCCGACCCCGCCGGCTTCGAGGAGTTGCGGACCCGGCTGGAGCGCGCCACCGGGGTCCCCGTGACTCTGGGGTTCGGTCCCCGCTACCTGCACTCGACCGGCCAGTACCACAAGGGCGGTCACCCCAACGGGCACTTCCTGTCCATCACTGCCGGTTCCACAGCAGATCTGGCGGTGCCGGGACGGGATTTCACCCTGTCCCAGTTGATCGCCGCGCAGGCCGCCGGCGATGCCCAGGTGTTGCAAGGTCTGGGCCGGTCCGTGCTGCGGATCCACTTGACCGAATTGTCCACCGGGCTGGCAGAGCTGGTCGACCTGGTGGGGGCTCTGTAGAACCCGGCCACGGGACCTGCGCCGACCGCCTGGCCGCGGTCGGCAGACAAAAGCGGGGCCGGACCTCTCCTCGGAGAGGTCCGGCCCCGCTTTCGCTCTGATCGGCTCAGTTGCCGAAGCGCATGATCAGGCCCAGCAGCACGATCGCCGCGACCCATACGATGGCGACGAAGGTCGTAATGCGGTTCAGATTGCGTTCGGCCACGCCGGACGAACCCAGATTCGAGCTCATACCGCCGCCGAACATGTCGGACATGCCGCCGCCACGGCCCTTGTGCAGGAGCACGAAGAGTCCCAGCAGCAGACTGGTGAGCACGAGGATGCACGTGAGGACGATGCTTAGAATTTCCACGCAGACAAGCCTAACATTTCGATGTCGGATTGGTGTAATACGATCAGCCGCGCTGGGCTGCCACGGCCAGGGCGCTGAAGTCCGCGGCGCTCAGGCTTGCCCCGCCCACCAGGGCGCCGTCGACATCGGCCGAGGCCATGATTGCTGCGACGTTCTCGGCCTTGACCGAACCACCGTAGAGGATCCTGACGCCGGCGGCGAAGGAGGGATCATAGAGTTCCTCCAGCCTGCCCCTGATCGCGGTGGCCATGGTGGCGGCGTCCTCGGCGGTGGCAGTGCGTCCTGTGCCAATCGCCCAGACCGGTTCATAGGCGACGACGAGTCCTGCAAGAGCCTCTGCTGTGAGCCCCTCGAGAGCGGCACTGAGCTGGGCCAGGGTATGAGCCTCGTGTTCGCCGGCCTCCCTGACCTCCAGAGGTTCTCCCACGCACAGGATGGGCAGCAACTCGTGGCGCAGACAAGCAGCCACCTTCTCCTGCACGACGGAGTCCGTCTCCTGGTGGTAGGCCCTGCGTTCACTGTGCCCGACGATCGCATAGCGGCAGCCGAGCCGTTTGAGGAACCGGCCCGACACCTCTCCGGTGAAGGCACCGGAATCGTGCACCGACAGGTCCTGCGCGCCATAGCTCAAAGACAGCTTGTCGCCTGCGATGAGGGTCTGGACCGACCGGATGTCGGTGAACGGTGGGAGCACCGCGATTTCGCCGGCCTCGTAGTCGAATTTCGCATCGTCGAGCGCCCAGGCCAGTTTCTGCACGGTGGCGATGGCCTCGAAGTGGTCCAGGTTGAGCTTCCAGTTGCCCGCCAGCAGCGGTAGGCGCTCGGGCTTGGTCTTCTTGGCCATCAGTCGAGCACCTCCAGCCCCGGCAGAGTCTTGCCCTCGAGGAATTCGAGGCTGGCTCCCCCACCCGTGGAGATGTGGCCGAAGTCGGCCTCTGTGTAGCCCAGGGAGCGCACGGCTGCAGCGGAGTCGCCGCCGCCGACGACGGTCAGCCGGCCGGTCTCCGGTCCCCCATTGGCATTGCTCAGCGCCTTTGCCACCGCACTGGTGCCGGCGGCGAAGGCGGGGAATTCGAAGACGCCCATGGGACCGTTCCAGAACACCGTCTGTGCCTCGGCGACCAGCTGGGCGTAGTGGGCGGCCGTCTCCGGTCCGATGTCCAGGCCCATCGCCTTGGCACCGGCGGGGGTGGACTCGAGCGCGTCGATGCCGGCAACCGCATGCGCGGCATCAGCGGCGAAGGACTCCGCCATGACGATATCGGTGGGCAGCACCAGGTCGACGCCCACCTCCTGTGCCTTGTCCAGATAGCCGCGGACCCGCTCGAGTTGATCGGCTTCGAGCAGGCTGGCGCCCACCGCATAGCCCTGCGCGGCGAGGAAGGTGAAGAGCATGCCGCCGCCGATCACCAGGGTGTCGGCCCGTTCGAGCAGGGAGTCGATGACGCCCAGCTTGTCCGATACCTTGGAACCGCCCAGCACCACCACATAGGGTCGTGCCGGGTCGTGGAGCAGCCGGCTGCACACCTCGACCTCCGCGGCCACCAGTCCCCCGGCGTAGTGCGGCAGCAGGGTGGCGATGTCGTAGACGCTCGCCTGCTTGCGGTGGACCACGCCGAAGCCGTCGGAGACATAGGCCTCTGCCAGCTCCGCCAGCTGGCCGGCGAACTCGCGCCTGACGGCCTCGTCCTTGCTCGTCTCACCGGGGTTGAACCGCAGGTTCTCCAGCAGCAGGATCTCCCCGTCGCCCAGTTCGGCGGCCATCCGCCGGGCCTGCGGGCCCACGGTGTCGCCGGCGAAGGCGACCGGCCGGCCAACGGCCTCGGCCAGTGCAGGGGCGACGGGAGCCAGAGAGTACTGCGGGTCGACGGCGCCCTTGGGCCGGCCCAGATGGGCCATCACGATCACCTTCGCCCCGGCCTCGGCCAGGGACCTCAGAGTGGGAGCCGAGGCGATGATGCGTCCGGGGTCGGTGATCGCGCCGTCTCGCATGGGGACGTTGAGATCACTGCGCACGATGACACGGCGCCCCGCGAACTGGGCGGGGTCGGTCAGTTTCTGCAATGGAGGGCCTTTCCTAGGGGATATCAGAGTTTTCCAGCCACCAGGTCGGCCAGGTCGTACAGACGACGGGAGTAACCCCATTCGTTGTCGTACCAGGACACGACCTTGATCTGGTCGCCAACCTGTCTGGTCAGCCCCGCGTCGAAGATCGACGAGTGGCTGTCCATGACGATATCGGATGACACGATCGGGTCCTCGGTGTAGTCGAGGACACCCGCGAGTTCGCCGGTCGCCGCTGCGGCGACCGCGGCATTGACTTCGGCGACGGTGGTGGGGCGTTCCGGCAGGAACGTCAGGTCCACCAGGGAACCGGTGATGACGGGTACGCGGGTGGCGAAGCCGTCGAGGCGGCCGGCCAGCTCCGGGATCACCCTAGCGACCGCAGCCGCAGCGCCCGTGGTGGTCGGCACGATGTTGACGGCCGCGGCGCGGGCCCGGCGGAAGTCCTTGTGGGGCCCGTCGACCAGCCGCTGATCGCCGGTGTAGGCGTGGATGGTGTTCATAATGCCCGAGGCGATGCCGAACTCGCGGTGCAGCACCTTGGCCAAAGGAGCCAGGCAGTTGGTGGTGCACGAGGCATTGGAGACGATGTCGTGCTGGGCCGGATCGTAATCGCCCTCGTTGACCCCGAGCACGAGCATCGCATCGGCGTCCTTCGAGGGCCCCGAGATCAGGACCTTCTTGGCGCCGGCGGCCAGGTGGGCCGCCGCGGCCTGCCGTTTGGTGAACTTGCCCGTGCATTCGATGACGATGTCGACGCCCATGTCGCCCCAGGGGATCTCCGCGGGATCCCGGTGGGCGGTGGCGTGGATCCGGTGCCCGTCGACGGTCAAGGATTCCTCATCGCTTTCGACTTTGGCGGGCAGTCGGCGCCACACCGAGTCGTAGGTGAGGAGGTGTGCCAGATGGGCGTTGTCGGTCAGGTCGTTGATCGCGACGATTTCGATGTCGTGATCGCCGGCGAGCCAGTGCCGGGTGAATGCCCGGCCGATGCGCCCGAAACCATTGATTCCTACGCGAGTGACCATAGTCTCCCTCAGTCTGCCGATGGGTGCTGCTCTCGAGTGCCGATCGGCACTGCTACCAGCATAAACGTCCGAACCGCCGTCCGTCTTCAGACTTCGTCGAGCATGTCGGCGGTGAGATTGGCCTCTGTCCCCGGAATACCGAGTTCTGCCGCTTTCTTGTCCGCTGTCGACAGGAGCCGGCGGATCCGGCCGGCGACCGCGTCCTTGGTCATCGGCGGGTCCGCCAGCTGGCCGAGTTCCTCCAATGAGGCCTGTTTGTGCTCCAAGCGCAGTTCGCCGGCGTACTTGAGATGATCCGGTACGTCTGCGCCCAGGATCTCGAGCGCGCGTTCCACCCTGGCCCCTGCCGCGACAGCCGCACGGGCCGAACGGCGCAGATTGGCGTCGTCGAAGTTGGCCAGGCGGTTGGCGGTGGCGCGCACCTCGCGGCGCAGGCGCCGCTCCTCCCATTCCAGACGGGTGGACTCCGCCCCCATCGAGGTCAACAGATCGCCGATCGCCTCGCCGTCGCGGATCACGACCCGGTCGACGCCGCGGACCTCCCTGGCCTTGGCTGCGATGTCGAAACGCCGCGCCGCGCCCACCAGGGCCAGTGCGGCCTCGGGGCCGGGGCAGGTGATCTCGAGCGCGCCGGAGCGGCCGGGCTCGGTCAGCGATCCATGGGCCAGGAAGGCACCGCGCCAGGCGGCGCGGGCGTCGGCGATCGTGCCGTTGACGATCGCGGACGGCAACCCACGAACGGGCCTGCCCCGACCGTCGATGAGACCCGTCTGCCGGGCCAGCGCCGGCCCGTCCGTGACGACGCGCAGCACATAGCGGGTGGACTTCTTCAGCCCGCTGCCGCCGACCACGACGACCTCGGCGACATGGCCGAACAGGTCCTTGATCTCCGAGCGCAGGCGGCGGGCGCCCGCACCCGTGTCGACCTCCGCCTCGATCACGATGGCCCCTGCCACCAGGTGCAGGGCCGAGGAGAAGCGCAGAGTCGCCGCGACCTCTGCCTTGCGCGCCTGTGGCCGGGTCTCCCGGTAGTGGGCAAGTTCGTCCTTGACCTTCGCCGTCAACGCCATGGTCGTTCCTTTCCGCGCGTCGCTGCGCGACGCGATTCGTTCGTCCCTACCACTGTTCGACCACCGCGATGCCGGCATCGCCGAGCACGTCACGGTAGCAGGCCGCCAGCTTCAGGCTGTCGTGCACGCCGGAGTGGGTGGCCCGCACGGGGCGCCGCCACAGCTGCGCGGAGAAAAGAGACCCTGCCAGGCCCGCCAGGCGGGGTTCGGTCGCCGCTGCGCGATCGTCGACGATGATCGAGTCGAAGCGCAGACGGGGTGCGTGCTCGTGCAGGCTGTGCAGATGGTCTCCCAGGCTCATCCCGGCGGTCTCCGCCTTGGCGCCCGGCAGGTTCAACGTCAACAGTTTGAGTGCCTGCGAGGAGTAGATCGCCTCAGCGAGTTCGGGCACCAGCAGATGCGGCATCACCGAGGTATACCAGGAGCCCGGTCCCAGGTTGATCACATCGGCGCCGGCTATCGCCTCGAGCGTTTCGATGCGCGCCGGTGGATCCTGCGGCAGCAGTCTGACCTGGCCGACATCGCCACGGGTGGCGGCGAGTTCCGCCTGCCCCCGCACCACCGTGGTGGAGCCTGCCTCGCTGACGTCTGCCTCGATGGTCAGCGGCACCGAGGACATGGGCAGTACTCGACCATGGGCCCGCAGCAGCCGGGCCATCCAGTCCAGGCCCTCGACGTGGTCGCCGAACTTCTGCCAGAGGGCGGCTATGAGCAGATTGCCCACGGCGTGGTCGTTCAGCGGCCCGGCGGAGGAGAACCTGAACTGGATGATGTCGCGCCAGGTCCGTCCCCACTCCCCGTCATCGCACAGAGCGGCCAGCGCCATCCGCAGATCGCCCGGTGGCAGGCCCCCGAACTCCTCGCGCAGACGACCAGAGGATCCCCCATCGTCGGCAACTGTGACGATGGCGGTGAGATTGTCCGTCAGCAGGCGGAATGCGCGCAGGGAGGCGTAGAGGCCGTGGCCGCCGCCGAACGAGGCGATGCTCACACCCTGTCCGCCGGAGCCACGGCGCAGATACATGGGAAGTTCCTCGGTGGGAATATCGGCCATCGTCACTCCCTCCCCAGATCACGGTGTTTGAGGAAGACCGCAGCCTGTGTGCGAGTCGCGAGCTCATCGCACAGGGCCCTGGCGATCGCCACAGAGCGGTGTTTGCCCCCGGTGCAGCCGATCGCGACGGTGGCATATCCCCGCTGTTCGCGCAGATAGCCGGCGATCACGGTCTCGAGTACCCCGGCGTAGCCGCGGACGAATTCCCCGGCTCCGGTCTGCGCGAGCACGAAGTCGGAGACCTCCGGATCCTGCCCCGTGTGTTCGCGCAGCGCCGGAATCCAGTAGGGATTGGGCAGGAAGCGCACATCCGCCACGTGGTCCGCGTCCTTGGGCAGTCCGTACTTGAAGCCGAAGCTCATAACGGTCAGACGCAGCGCGGGCTGTTCCGGATCGCCGAACCGGCTGCGGATCTCGGCGGTCAGCTGATGGACGTTGAGATCCGTGGTGTCGATCCGGTAGTCGGCCCCGTCTGCCACGGTGGCCAGCTGAGCGCGTTCGGCCTCGATGCCATCGGACAGGGTCTCCTCGCCCTGCAGGGGGTGGGGGCGGCGGACGGATTCGAACCGGCGGACCAGCGTCTCATCGCTGGCGTCGAGGAACAGCACCTCGACGTGGAGGCCACGGGCACGGTAGTCGGCCAGCACCTCGTCGAGCCGCTGGAAGTTCGTCCGGCCACGCACATCGGTGACCACGGCGACCCGCGGCAGCCTGGCATCGGCCCGGGCGACGAGTTCGATCAGCGGGGCGATCAGCTGCGGTGGCAGGTTGTCGACCACATACCAGTTCTGATCCTCGAGGGCCTTGGCCGCAGTGGACCGACCCGCCCCGGACATACCGGTGACGATGAGGACCCGGCTGGCGCCGGGTTCGGCCGTCTGCTGGCTGGGCTCACTGTTCATCGTCGGCTCCTGGGTTCGGGTGGTTCTGTGGCGTCGGTTCCGGTGGGGCCCCGTCGTTGCCTACGGTAGCCGAACCGGGGTCCGGACTGTCTGAGTCTTCTCCCAGGACGGTCTGGATGCGCTGTGCCAGGGCCGGACCGACGCCCTTGACCTCGGTGAGTTCGTCCACCGTGGCCGTACGCATCCGCTTGACGGACCCGAAGTGGGTCAGCAGAGCCTTGCGCTTGGCCGACCCCAGGCCGTCCACTCCGTCGAGCACGGAGGTGCGCATCGCCTGGCCCCGGCGCTGGCGGTGGTAGGTGATGGCGAACCGGTGGGCCTCGTCGCGCACACGCTGGAGCATGAAGAGGCCCTCGGAGTTCCGCGGCAGGATGACCGGGAACTCGTCCCACGGCACCCAGACCTCCTCCAGGCGCTTGGCCAGGCCGACCACGGAGATGTCGGTGATGCCGAGGTCGGACAGAGCCGCCTCGGCGGCGTGGACCTGGGGCAGAGCGCCGTCGACGACCAGCAGTGAGGGCCGATAGCCGAAACGCTGGTCGGGGGTATCGTCATTGAGGCTCTCGAGGTAGCGGGAGAAACGACGCGAGACCACATCGTACATCGAGGAGGTGTCGTCGCGGGCCGCCTCACCTGTCACCGAGAACCGCCGGTAGTCCTTCTTCTTGGGCAGGCCGTCTTCGAAGACGATGAGTGAGCCGACCACGTTCTGGCCCATCATGTGCGAGTTGTCGATGCACTCGATGCGCAGCGGGGGCTCCGGGAGGTCGAGGGCCGTCTGGATCTCGGTCAGTGCCTGGGACCTGGTCGTCAGATCCGAGGCCCTGCGGCGCTTGTGCAGGTCGAGGGCCTCTCGGGCGTTCTTGAGCACCGTCTGCAACACGGCGAGCTTCTCCCCGCGCTGGGGCACCCGGATGGTCACCGCCGCCCCGCGCAGCCCGCTCAGCCAGGCCTGCAACGCGTCCTGATCGGTCGGCAGGGTGTCGACCAGGATCTCCTTGGGGACGGCCTCGGGGTCGACTCCGGTGTAGGCCTGGCGCAGATAGTCCGCGGTGAGTTCGGCGGGACCCAGTTCGTCGAGGCGCTCGATGATCCAGCCGCGCTGTCCCCTGATCCGCCCGGAGCGCACGTGGAAGACTTGGACACTGGCCTCGAGTTCCTCTGCGACCAGGCCGAAGACGTCGACGTCGGCACTGACCCGCAGGACCACCGCCGACTTGTCGATGACCTTCTTCAATGCGGTGATCTCATCGCGCAGTTTGGCCGCGCGTTCGAACTCGAGGGCCGCAGAGGCCTCCCGCATCTCCTTCTCACGGGTGGAGATGAATCGGCCGGTGTGGCCATTCATGAAGTCGACGATGTTCTGGGCCAGGACCCGGTGTTCCTCCGGACCGATCCGGCCGATGCACGGCGCGCTGCAGCGGTCGATGTAGCCCAGCAGGCAGGGCCGCCCGGATCGTTCGGCACGGTCGAACACCCCCTTGGCACAGCTGCGCATGGGGAACGCCTTGAGCAGCTGGTCGAGGGTCTCGCGGATCGCCCAGACCGCGGTGAAGGGCCCGAAGTACTTGACCCCCGGCTTGCGTTTGCCGCGGGTGACGAAGACCCGGGGGTAGGTGTCCTTCATCGTGATGGCCAGATACGGGTAGGACTTGTCGTCGCGGAACATGACGTTGAACCGCGGATTGAACTCGTTGATCCACGTCCACTCGAGCTGGAGCGCCTCGACCTCGTTGTTGACCACCGTCCATTCGAGGCTGGCGGCGGTATGCACCATGGTGAAGGTGCGCGGGTGTAGCTCCGCGGGGTTGGCGAAGTACGAATTGAGCCTGTTGCGCAGGTTCTTCGCCTTGCCGACGTAGATCACCCGCCGGTTCTCATCGCGGAACTTGTACACCCCGGCCGAGGTCGGGATCTCCCCTGTGGCCGGGCGGTACAGACTAGGATCCACTGATCCGCCCCGCGATCTCGCTCAGTGCCGCCAGGTACCGGCCCGTATGCGATTCGGCCACCTGTGCGACCTGCTCCGGTGTCCCGGTGGCCACGACGGTGCCGCCCCCGCGGCCGCCCTCGGGCCCCATGTCGATGATGTGGTCCGCGGCGGCGATGACATCGAGGTTGTGTTCGATCACGATCACCGTATTGCCCTTGTCGACCAGCCCCTGCAGGACCAGGAGCAGCTTCCTGATGTCCTCGAAGTGTAGACCCGTGGTCGGCTCGTCGAGGACGTAGACCGTCCGCCCGCGAGTGCGCTTCTGCAGTTCGCTGGCCAGTTTGACGCGCTGGGCCTCGCCGCCGGACAGGGTGGTGGCCGGCTGTCCCAGGCGCACATAGCCCAGGCCCACCTCCACCAGGGTGTTCAGGTGCCTGGCGATGGCAGGTACTGCGGCGAAGAACTCCGCGGCCTGTTCGATCGGCATATCGAGGACCTCGGCGATCGACTTGTCCTTGAACTTCGCCTCCAGAGTCTCCCTGTTGTACCGGGCGCCGTGGCAGACCTCGCAGGGGACGTAGACGTCGGGCAGGAAGTTCATCTCGATCTTGATCGTGCCGTCGCCGTGGCAGTTCTCGCACCGGCCGCCCTTGACGTTGAAGGAGAACCGGCCGGGTTGGTAACCGCGCACGCGGGCCACCTCGGTTTCGGCGAACAGCCGGCGGATGTGGTCGAACACTCCGGTGTACGTCGCCGGATTCGACCGCGGGGTGCGTCCGATGGGTGACTGGTCGACGTGGATCACTTTGTCCAGCTGGTCCACCCCGGTGATCCGCTTGTGCCGGCCGGGGACCTTCTTGGCCCCGTTGAGCCGGTTGGCCAGTTCCGTGTACAGGATGTTGTTGACCAGCGTCGATTTGCCCGAACCGGACACTCCGGTGACGGCGGTGAATACGCCCAGTGGGAAGGACACTGTGACGTCCTTGAGGTTGTTCTCCCTGGCCCGCTCCACCGTCACCGTACGCGAGCGGTCGATCGGTCGACGCCGGGCGGGCACGCCGATGGCGCGGCGACCGGCCAGGTAGTCCCCCGTGATCGACCGGGGCGCGGAGGTCAGGCCGGCGACCGGGCCGGAGTAGATGACCTCGCCGCCGTGTTCGCCGGCGCCGGGGCCGATGTCGACGATCCAGTCGGCCGCCTCGATCGTCTCCTCGTCGTGTTCGACGACGATGAGCGTATTGCCCAGATCGCGCAGCTTCAACAGTGTTTCGATGAGCCTGCGGTTGTCCCGCTGGTGCAGGCCGATCGAGGGTTCGTCGAGCACGTAGAGCACGCCGACGAGGCCCGAGCCGATCTGGGTGGCCAGCCGGATCCGCTGGGCCTCGCCGCCGGACAGGGTGCCTGCGGTGCGCGCCAGGGTCAGATAGTCCAGTCCCACATCGAGCAGGAACCCCATCCTGGCGTTGATCTCCTTCATCACCTGGGCTGCGATCTGCGCATCCCTGGCGTTGAGGTCCAGTCCGGCCAGGAATGCGGCCGCCTGGTCGATCGCGAGCGCGGAGACCTCGGCGATGGACTTCCCGCCCACTAAGACGCTGAGTGCCTCTGGGCGCAGGCGGGTGCCCGAGCATGCGGCGCAGGGGACTTCGCGCATATACGATTCGTAGCGTTCGCGGGCGTTGTCGGATTCGGTTTCCTGGTGTTTGCGCAGGATGTATTGGAAGACGCCCTCGAAGCCGGTGGAGTAGCTGCGTTCGCGGCCGAAGCGGTTGCGGTATTTGACGTGGACTTTGTAGTCCTTGCCTTCGAGGATGGCTTTGCGGTGGGAGGGTTTGAGGTCCTTCCACGGGGTGACGAGGTCGAAGCCCATGTCGGTGCCCAGGGCGTCGAGCATCCGGTTGAAGTACTGGGAGGTGGTCTTGCCCGATGACCAGGGTGCGATGGCGCCGTCGGCGATGGCCAGGTCCTCGTCGGGGACGACGAGGGTCTCGTCGACTTGGAGTTTGGTGCCGATGCCGTCGCAGACGGGGCAGGCGCCGAAGGGCGAGTTGAAGCTGAAGGTGCGCGGTTCGATCGTGTCGAGGGCCAGGGGGTGGTCGTTGGGGCACGAGAGGTGTTCGGAGAAGGTCCTGGTCGTGCCGTCGTCGACGAATTCGACGTCCATTCGGCCATCTGCGGTGCGCAGCGCGGTTTCCACGGAGTCGGTCAGGCGTTGGCGGATGCCGGGCTTGGCGATAAGGCGGTCGACGACGACGGAGATGTCGTGTTTGATCTGTTTGGCGAGTTTGGGCGGGTCGCTCAGGCTGATCTGGTTTCCGTCGACCACGGCGCGGGAGAAGCCGGCGGCCTGCAGGTGGGAGAAGGTGTCGACGAATTCGCCCTTGCGCTGGCGCACGATTGGGGCGAGGACGAGGAATTTGGTGCGGTCTTCGAGTTCTTCGAGTTGGTCGACGATCTGCTGTGGGGTCTGGCTGGTGATCTGTTCGTGGCAGACGGGGCAGTGCGGTACGCCGATGCGGGCCCACAGCAGGCGCAGGAAGTCGTAGACCTCGGTGATGGTGCCAACGGTCGAGCGCGGGTTGCGCGAGGTCGATTTCTGGTCGATGGAGACTGCCGGGGAGAGTCCTTCGATGAGGTCGACGTCGGGTTTGTCCATTTGGCCCAAGAACATGCGGGCGTAGGAGGACAGGGATTCGACGTAGCGGCGCTGGCCTTCGGCGAAGATGGTGTCGAAGGCCAGGGAGGATTTACCGGAGCCGGACAGGCCGGTGAAGACGACCATGGCGTCGCGGGGCACGCTGATGTCGACATTGCGCAGGTTGTGGGCTCTGGCTCCCTGGACGACGAGTGTGTCGAGGTGGCTGATGCCCTGGGCGTTCGTGGTGCTGGTTTCTGCGGTCACGTCTCAACTCTATTCCGTGGGTCCGACATGGGTGATGGTGAGGACGGGTTCATCGGCTGTATCGGTGGCGTCGAGGTCGACGTCGGCGCTGATGGCCCAGTCGTGGTCGCCGGCGGGGTCGTCGAAGACCTGACGCAGGTGCCAGGTCCGGTCGTCTTTGCGCAGGTGGAATAGTTCGGGCGAGCGCGCTTGGGGCCCGGTTCCCATGGTGTCGTATTCATCGAAGTAGGGTTCGACGGAGTCCTCCCAGGCGTGTGTGTCGAAGCCGTTGTCCGCGTCGAGGGCGCCGAGTGCGTCGTAGGCGCCGCGTTCGGCCAGGATGACGCGGTGGAACATCTCGTTGCGCACCAGGCGGGTCAGCCGGGGTTCGTCTGCGCTGAGCCTGGTGTCGGCCATGTCGAGGGGCAGGGCCTCGGTCTGGGCGCCGGCTGCGCGCAGTTGTTCCCATTCCTCGACGAGGGAGGAGTCCACCCGGGTGATGGTCTCGCCGAGCCAGTCGACGATGCGTTGGAGGTTTTCGTCGACGTACTCTTCTGGGACGTTTTGGACGAGGGCTCGGTAGACGTCGGTCAGGTAGCGCAGCAGGCCGCCTTCGACTCGGGCCAGGCCGTAGTAGGAGACGAACTGGGAGAAGTTCATGGCCTGGTCGATCATGTCGCGGACCACGGATTTGGGTTCGAGGTTGAGGTCGGCGAGCCAGGGGGCGGATTCGACGTAGGTGGAGAAGGCCTCTTCGAGGATTTCGGCGTTGGGTTTGGGGTAGTCGAGTTCGTCGAGGATGGCCATGCGTTCGGTGTATTCGACCCCGTCGGCTTTGAGCAGGGCCAGCTCGTCGCGTTTGATCCGGTCGAGTTGTCCCTTGAGGACGGCGAACTGGACGGGTGTGGTCGCTTCGATGACGCTGAGCACGTCGTAGGCCCATTGGTCGGCGTTTTCCGAGTCGAAGAGTTCGAGGGCGGCCAGGGCGAAGGGTGACAGGGGCTGGTTGAGGGCGAACTGCGGGCCGAGGTCGGCGTCGGGGCGGAATTCCACGATGCCGTTCTCGGTGGGGTGGCGGGAGAGCACTCCGGCGTTCAGCAGGGAGCGGCCGATGCCCAGTGCCCGCAGGTACATGTCGAGTTTGGCGGCTTCCGATTCGTGGGTGGAGTCGATGAAGTCCTTGACCGTCTGCATACCGGCGTGGGGGCGGGCGAGCAGGTTGACCAGGATGGAGTGGGTCATGCGCATGTGGCTGGTCAGTTCTTCCGGGGTGCCCCCGACGAGGTTGTCGAAGGTCTCCCTGGACCAGCCGACGAAGCCGGCAGGGGGCTGTTTGTGTTTGACCTTGCGGCGCTTCTTCGGATCGTCGCCGGCCTTGGCCAGGGCCTTGTTGTTCTCGATCACGTGGGCCGGGGCCTGCGCGACGACGAAGCCCTCGGTGTCGAAGCCCGCGCGGCCGGCGCGGCCGGCGATCTGTTGAAATTCGCGCACGCGCAGGCGGCGGGAGCGTCGGCCGTCGAATTTGGTCAGGGCGGTCAGGACGACGGTGCGGATCGGCACGTTGATGCCCACCCCGAGGGTGTCGGTGCCGGAGATGACGGAGAGTAGGCCCGCGGCGGCGAGGTGTTCGACCAGGCGGCGGTATTTGGGCAGCATGCCGGCGTGGTGGACTCCGATGCCGTGTGTCAGGAGGCGTTGCAGGGTCTTGCCGAAGCCCTTGGAGAATCCGAAGCCCTTGATCTCGTTCTTGATCCGTTCCTTCTGTTCCTTGCCTGCAAGGTTGATGCTGGTCAGGGAGCCGGCCAGTTCGGTTGCGGCGTTCTGGGCGAAGGACACGACGTAGACGGGGCCCTGGCCTGCGGAGACGAGCTTCTGCAGTTCCTCGTGCAGCGGCTCTTCCGAGTATTCGTAGCGCAGGGGCACCGGGCGCTGGGTGCCGGTGACGTAGGCGGTGTCACGGCCGGTCAGTTCTTCCATGCCGCCGGCGATCTTCGACATATCCCCGAGGGTCGCGCTCATCAGCACGAATTGTGCCTGGGGCAGGGTCAGCAGGGGCGTCTGCCAGGCCCAGCCGCGCTGGGGGTCGGCGAAGTAGTGGAATTCGTCCATCACGACCAGGCCGACATCGAGCATGCCGCCGGAGCGTAGGGCCTGATTGGCCAGGATCTCCGCGGTGGCGCAGATGACGGGGGCCTCGGCGTTGACGGAGGTGTCGCCGGTGATCATGCCGACGTTCTCGGCGCCGAGCACTTTTGTCAGGGAGAAGAACTTCTCGCTGACCAGGGCTTTGATGGGGGCGGTGTAGAAGGCCCTGCGGCCGGTGCACAGGGCGTAGTACAGGGAGGCCAGGGCGACCATCGACTTCCCGGAGCCGGTGGGGGTGGCGACGATCGTGTTGTCGCCTGCCAGCACATCGAGGATGGCCTCGTCCTGGGCGGGGTAGAGTTCCAGGCCCAGTTCGGTGCAGTAGTCGGTGAAGGCGTCGTAGACCGAATCGGCGTTCGCGTACTCTTCGGGGATGGGACGCAGACTCGCCACGGGGCACTCTCTCATTCTTCGCGTGCCGTGCGCTTCTTCACCGGCTCGCTGGATAGACTCTCGGTATGGACTCACGGAACACCGTGTGTCTCTTCTATTATTCCCGATCGAAGGAGGGGCCGTGGCAGTTTTCGCCGTGACCTATGAATACGGACCGGATACCGAGAAGCGGATGGCGAACCGTCCGGCTCATCGGGCCTGGCAGGGTCGACTCAACGAGGCCGGTGTCATCCTGGCCTCCGGTCCCCTGGCCGATGATGGTGTCCCCGGCGGACTGTTCGTCATGGAGGCCAAGGACCGCGCTGCCGTGGAGGATCTGCTCACGCAGGATCCGTACGCCAGCCTGGGCGTGATCGCCACGACCACGATCCGCCAGTGGGAGCCGGTGTTCGGCGGGTTCGCCAACCCCGCCTGAGTCGGACGGAGAGTGCATTGGGGCCGCCCTCGGATCTTCGAGGGCGGCCCCAGTGCGTCGCGCGGGGTTTACTTGTCGATCGACCCGAACACCACGGTGGTGTGCGTGCGCTTCATCTTGATGAGGCTGATGATCGTCGCGATTCCCAGGGCCGCGACGATGAAGCCCAGGGACACCCAGGTGTTGATATCCGGCATCCAGGGGAACCAGGTTTCGTGTCCGGCGTGGAGGATGAGTTTGACGCCGATGAACGCGAGGATCGCGGCGATCCCGTATTTGAGGTATTCGAGCGCGTCGAGCAGGCCGCCGAGCAGGAAGTACAACTGGCGCAGGCCCATCAGGGCGAACAGGTTGGTGCAGAAGACCAGGTACGGGCTCTTCGTGATACCGAAGATCGCGGGGATCGAGTCGAGGGCGAACATGACGTCGGTCGTGCCGATCGCGATGAATACCAGCAGCATCGGGGTGAAGTACTTCTGCCCGTCGATGGTGGTGCGCAGCTTGTTGGCATCGTATTCGTCGGTCAGGCGGAAGCGCTTCTTCATGAAGCGCACGATGCCGTTGTCATCGGCGTTCTCATCATCTTCCTTCCCGAAGGCCTGTTTGAAGGCCGTGTAGAGCAGGAACAGGCCGAACAGGTAGAACACTCCGACGAAGGCCTCGATGATCGCAGAGCCCAGCAGGATGAAGGCACCGCGGCAGATCAGCGCGACGATGATGCCGACCATGAGCACCTCTTGCTGGTACTTCTTCGGCACGGAGAACTTCGACATGAGCAGCACGAAGACGAACAGGTTGTCGATGCTCAGCGAGTACTCGGTCAGCCAGCCGGCCAGGAATTCACCGCCGTGGGTGGAGTCGCCCAGGGCGAACAACAGTCCGGCGAAGACCAGCGCCAGCACCACGTAGAGGCCGACCCACAGGCCGGCCTCCTTCATGCTGGGCACGTGGGGGCGTTTGAGGATGATGAGCAGGTCGACCACGAGGATGAGGACGAGGACCACGAGGGATCCCGTCTCGAACCACAGGGGTAGCTGGGTGTGCATTGGGGCCTTTCGGAGGTTTCTGCGCCGTGTATAGCGTGTGCGTCACGGCCGCGAACATGAAAGTCTCTCCCGCGCATACTGGATGCGCCCGCGGCCCCGGACCCCGGTATCAACCGGAGGTCGTGATGACGAGACCGCTGTTGCGGGATACTCCCCTTCCTTGCCCGTATATTCTACACGCGCGCAGACCACCTTGAGGTTCTCAGATGCCCTCGCGCTGCATCTGCCGCAGCTCCTTCTTCAGATCCGCCAGCTCATCGCGCAGCCGCGCGGCCAATTCGAACTGCAGTTCGGCCGCCGCATTGTGCATCTGCTCGGTCAGAGAGGCGATGAGCTCGCCCAGGTCCCCCGTCGGAGTTCCCCCGGCCGCCCGCCCGGCCTTGGCCCGCTGCTCATCGCTGAGCGTCGAGTTGTACCCGCGCTTGCCCTTGCCGTAGTCGAATTCGGTGAGCAGTTCGCGGGTGTCCTCGTCCTCGCGCTGCAGGCGTTCGGTGATATCGGCGATCTTCTTCACCAGGGGCTGTGGGTCGACGCCGTGGTCGATGTTGTACTGGTTCTGCACCGCCCGCCGGCGCTCCGTCTCGTCGATCGCCGTGCGCATCGACGGGGTGATCCGGTCGGCGTACATGTGGACCTCGCCGTTGACGTTGCGGGCCGCGCGCCCGATCGTCTGAATCAGCGAACGTTCGGAGCGCAGGAAGCCCTCCTTGTCCGCGTCGAGGATCGCCACGAGGGACACCTCGGGCAGGTCCAGGCCCTCGCGCAGCAGGTTGATGCCGATGAGGACGTCGAATTCCCCTGCGCGCAGTTCGCTGAGCAGTTCGACGCGGCGCAGGGTGTCGACGTCCGAATGGAGGTACTGCACGCGGATGCCGTTTTCCAGGAAGTAGTCGGTGAGGTCCTCGGCCATCTTCTTCGTCAGGGTCGTCACCAGTACGCGTTCATTGCGTTCGACCCGGGTGTTGATCTCTCCGATCAGGTCGTCGATCTGGCCGCGGGTGGGCTTGACCGTGATCTTGGGGTCGAGCAGTCCGGTCGGGCGGATGATCTGTTCGACGGTACCGCGAGCGCGTTCGGTTTCGAAGTCCCCTGGGGTGGCGGAGAGGTAGACGGTCTGGCCGACGCGTTCGAGGAACTCGTCGAATTTCAGCGGTCGGTTGTCCATGGCGCTGGGCAGGCGGAAGCCGTGTTCGACCAGGGTGCGTTTGCGCGACATATCCCCTTCGTACATGCCGCCGATCTGTGGGACGGTGACGTGGGATTCGTCGATGACCAGGAGGAAGTCCTCGGGGAAGTAGTCGAGCAGGCAGTTCGGGGCGGTGCCGGCGGCACGGCCGTCGATGTGTCTGGAGTAGTTCTCGATACCCGAGGTGAAACCCATGGAGGCCATCATCTCCAGGTCGTAGGTGGTGCGCATCTTCAGGCGTTGGGCTTCGAGCATCTTGCCCTGTTTCTCCAGTTCGGCCAGGCGTGTCTGGAGTTCGTCCTCGATATCGCCGATGGCCCTGGCCATCCGCTGTTCGCCGGCGACGTAGTGGCTGGCGGGGAAGATGTGGATGATCTCCTCGGTGCGCACGATTTCCCCTGTCAGGGGGTGGAGGGTGTAGAGCGCTTCGATCTCGTCGCCGAAGAATTCGATGCGCAGGGCCAGCTCCTCGTATTGCGGGATGATCTCCACGGTGTCTCCGCGGACGCGGAAGGTGCCGCGGGTGAAGGCCATGTCGTTGCGGGTGTACTGCATACCGACGAAGCGTTTGAGCAGGTCGTCGCGGTCGACTTCCTGCCCGACTTCCAGGGAGACCATCCGGTCGACGTATTCCTCCGGGGTGCCCAGGCCGTAGATGCAGGAGACGGTGGAGACGACGACGGTGTCCCGGCGGGTCAACAGGGCGTTGGTGGCGGAGTGGCGCAGTCGTTCGACCTCGTCGTTGATCGAGGAGTCCTTCTCGATGAAGGTGTCCGTCTGGGGGACGTAGGCCTCGGGCTGGTAGTAGTCGTAGTAGGACACGAAGTATTCGACCGCATTGTTGGGCAGGAGTTGTTTGAACTCGTTGGCCAGCTGGGCTGCCAGGGTCTTGTTCGGGGCCATTACCAGGGTGGGGCGCTGGACTTGTTCGATCAGCCAGGCGGTGGTCGCCGATTTGCCGGTGCCGGTAGCACCCAGGAGCACGATGTCCTTCTCGCCGCTCTCCAGGCGCGAGCTGATCTCCCTGATCGCGGTGGGTTGGTCGCCGGCGGGCTGGTATTCGCTGATGACTTCGAAGGGCGCCACCGAGCGGGTCACGTGGGGACGGTGGCCCACCTGTGGACGCGGCTGATCGACGGCTGTGCGTTCACTCGTGTCAACGGGGTGCGCGGGCGTTGTCCCGGTGGTTTCTTCGGCCATGCCACCAGGATAACGCCCGCGCCGGCTATTCGAATATGTTTTCTACCACGGAGTGGTTCTCCCCGGCCCCGTGTCCTATCCGATGCCCAGGTAGGCCTCTTTGATGCTGTCATCGGCCAGTAGTTCGCCACCGGTGCCCGTGCGGGTGATCGCGCCGGTCTCCAGGACCAGGGCGTGATCGGCGATCGCGAGCGCCTGGTTGGCATTCTGTTCGACCAACAGCACCGTGGTGCCCTGCGCGTTGATCTCCTTGATGATCTTGAAGATCTGTCGGATGAACTGTGGCGCCAGGCCCATGGAGGGCTCGTCGAGCAGCAGTACTTCCGGTTCTGCCATCAGTGCCCTGGCGATCGCCAGCATCTGCTGTTCGCCACCGGACATGGTGCCGCCCAGCTGGGTCCTGCGCTCCTTGAGTCGGGGGAACAGATCGAAGACCCGGTCGTAGGCATTCGCCGCACGTTTGCCCGAGCGTGAGTAGGTGCCCATCTCGAGGTTCTCCACCACGGTCATTCCGGGGAAGATCCCGCGGCCCTCCGGCACCAGGGAGATGCCCATGCCGACCCGCTTATGGCCTTTGATCTTCGTGATGTCCTGGCCGTTGAACACGATCGAGCCGCGGGAGGGGTTGAGCAGGCCCGCGACGGTGCGCATCGTCGTCGTCTTGCCGGCGCCATTGGCGCCGATCAGGGTGACGACCTCTCCCCTGTCCACCTGCAGGTCGAGCTTTTCGATGGCCCTGATGCGGCCGTATTTGACTTCGAGGTCGTTGATCTCAAGCACTGGCATCGTCATCTGCCTCCTGTCCCAGGTATGCGGCAATGACCGCGGGGTCCTCTTGAATGGCCTTGGGTACGTCGTCCGCGATCTTCTTGCCGAATTCCAGGACGACGATTCGATCGGTCACGCCCATGACGAGTTTCATATCGTGTTCGATCAGCAGCACGGTGTAGCCCTCGTCGCGGATGGTGCGGATGAGCTCCATGAGCTCTTCCTTCTCCTTGGGGTTGAAGCCGGCGGCGGGTTCGTCCAGGCACAGGATTTTCGGGTCCGTGGCCAGGGCGCGGGCGATCTCCAGGCGGCGCTGGTACCCGTAGGGCAGGTCCTTGGCCGGGTGCAGGGCACGGTCGGCGATGCCGACGAATTCCAGCAGCTCCATGCCCCGGTCGATGATCTGGCGCTCCTCCCGATAGTGCCCCGGCAGCCGGAACATGGCGGAGAACATGCCGGTCTTATGGCGTGCGTCCAACCCGACGGCGACGTTCTCCAGCGCCGACATCTCGGAGAACAGTCGGATGTTCTGAAAGGTGCGGGCGAAGCCGGCGCGGGTGATCTGGTACTTCTTCTTCCCCAGTAGGCTCTTGCCCTCCAGGCGGACGTCGCCAGAGGATGGCTTGTAGACCCCGGTCATGGCGTTGAAGCAGGTGGTCTTGCCCGCGCCGTTGGGGCCGATGAGGCCCAGGATCTCACCGCGCTTGATGTCGAAGGTGACGTTGTCGAGTGCCGTCAGACCGCCGAACTTCACGGTCAGGCCCTTGACCTCGACCAGGGTTTCGCCCTCGGCAACCGCAATCGAGCGCTCGCTGGCGACCTCGGCATCCGTATCGATCTCGAACTCGGGTGTTGTGGTCTCGCTCATCTCAGGCCTCCTCCGCCCCTGGTTCGATACTGGATCTTCTCCCGGCCCGTGATGGACTGCCGTCCTGGTCCTTGCGCACGAATCTGCGGATTCGGGAGCCGAAGGTCAACAGTTTGGCCCGAATCGAGATCAGCCCCTGGGGGCGGAACAGCATGAGGACGACGAGCACGATGCCGAAGATGAGGAATTTGTAGTTCGCGATCTCGGTGAAGCGCATCGGCACGTAGGCGACGATCGCGCCGCCGACGATCGCGCCGAGCTTCGAGCCCTGGCCGCCGAGGACGACGGCGGCCAAGAAGAGGACCGAGGTCTGCACATCGAATTTCTGATTGTTCACGAAGCCCACCTGGCCGGCCATCAGCGCCCCTGACAGACCGCCCAGGGCGGCTCCGGTGGCGAACGCGGCGAGCTTGAACTTGAAGGTCGGCACGCCCATGGTCTCGGCGGCGTCCTCGTCCTCGCGGATCGCGATCCAGGCCCGGCCCACGCGGGAGCGCTCCAAATTGCCCAGCAAAATCGTCACGATGATGATGATGACCAGGGTCAGCCAGTACCAGGGCAGACCGTTGGTGGTGAAGAAGATCGGCTGACCGTCGATCGACCCGGGGGGCGCGCCGATGTTCTGGAAGCCCGACTGGCCCTTCAGCGGCGGCAGGATGGTTGCCAGGATGCGGATGATCTCGCCGAAGCCCAGGGTCACGATTGCCAGGTAGTCCCCGCGCAACCGCAGGGTCGGAATGCCCAGCGCGATGCCGAAGACCATGGTCACGACCATCGCCAGGGGCAACGTCCACAGGTAGGGGATGTGGATCATCGTGGAATCGCTCGAGGTCCACAGGGCCGCGACGTAGGAGCCGACGGCGAAGAAGCCGATGTAGCCCATGTCCAGCAGTCCGGCCATGCCGACGACCACATTGAGTCCGAGTGCGACGAGGGCGTAGACGGCCATGTTGAAGCAGGTGATGGCGAAGTCGTTGCCCGGCTCCGTGGTGATGAACGGCGGGTTGATCACCGGCAGGAGGAAGGCCAGGACCACGGGCACCAGGAGGACCATCCACTGTTGGAACCGGCTGCGGTCCGACCACCAGGTGCGCAGGCCGCCCGGTTTGAGGTCCTTGCGCTCGTGCTTGAGGCTTTTGGCCGCGGCCTTCTGCAGGGCCTTGGACGATTCGTTCGGGTTGTGCATACTCATCAGGCACGCTTCTTTCCGAGGTTGGAGCCCAGGATGCCGGTGGGGCGAATCATCAGGACGAGGATGAGCACGGCGAAGATGATGACGTCGGTCCACTGCGCGTTGCCCAGGAAGGCCGCGCCGAAGTTTCCGATCACGCCGATGAGCAGACCGCCCAGGAGGGCGCCGCGGATATTGCCGATGCCGCCGAGTACCGCTGCGGTGAAGGCCTTGATGCCGAGGATGAAACCACCGTCGTATTTAGCGCCGTCCGGGGTCTTCATCATCATGAACAGGGCTGCCGCGCCGGCCAGAGCACCGCCGATGACGAAGGTCGCCATGATGATGCGCTCCTTGTTCACGCCCATCAGGGTGGCGGTGTCGGGGTCTTCGGCCACCGCGCGGATACCGCGCCCCAGCTTGGTCCGGCCGACGATCTGATCGACGCAGATCATCATCAGCACCGCGGCGATGACGATGGTCAGCTGCAGCGAATCGATGATGCCGCCGAAGATGTCGAAGATCGGCTTGGGGACGAACATCTTGGTCTTCGGCTCCGGGCTGGGCCCGCGCCACAGGAAGAACAGGTACTGGATCACGAAGGACATGCCAATCGCGGTGATCAGGAAGACCAGCCGGGGTGCGCCCTTATCGCGCAGGGGCTTGTAGGCGATGCGTTCGATCGCCAGGGCCACCAGTGCCGATACCGCCATGGCGACCAGCCCGGCCAGCACAAGGTCGAGGACCAGGAGGCCCAATGGCAGATTCGGGGCGGATGCGCCGAAGCCCAGGGCTGTGAGGAAGAAGGAGACTGCGAAGGCACCGGAGATGAAGACCTCCGAATGCGCGAAGTTGATGAGGTTGAGCACTCCGTAGACCAGGGTGTAGCCCAGGGCTACGAGCGCGTAGATGGAGCCCAGGGTCAGTCCATCGAAAATCGTCGACAGGAACAGGCCGGGGTCGGTGAAGACCCCGAAGTCGAATGTCAGCCAAGAATCCATAAGGATCGCTTTCGGTTCGTGGGGACCCGAACCGGAAACCGCACCCTGGGCGTCGCCCGGGGTGCGGTTTCCGCTACAGGTCGTCGTAGTGGAAGGTGGATCAGTCGATCTTGCCGACGGACTTGATGGTGCCCTCGGTGGTCTTGTAGCCGTAGACCGCCTTATCGGTCAGCTCGCCCTTGTCGTCCCACTTGTAGGTCTTGCCGTAGCCGACGCCGTCATAGGAGGTGACGTAGTCCAGCAGACCCTTGCGGTCGGTCTTGCCCGCGTCGATGCCCGAGAGCAGCACGGTCGCGGTGTCGTAGCCCTCGACCGAGTAGGTGCCCGGCGCCTTGCCGTTGGAGACCTTCTCGTAGCCCTCGGAGAATTCGGGGATCAGATCGCCCGGCACGCAGGCGCAGGTGAAGTAGGCGTTCTTCGCGGCATCGCCGGCCTGCTTGACGAAGGTGTCGTCCTTCACGCCGTCTGGGCCGATGAAGACGCCCTCATAGCCCTTGTCGACCAGCGCGCTGTCGAAGGGCGCGCCCTCGGCGTAGTAGCCGGAGTAGATGACGGCGTCGGCCTTGGCCGACATCACCTTGGTCACGGTCGGGGCGAAGTCGCGCTGTTTGGTCAGCACCTTGTCCTCGCACACGACCTTGTCCCCCAGAGCCTCTTTGGTCTGCTTGGCCAGGCCCATGCCGTATTCGGAATCGTCCTGGATCAGGCAGACCTTGGACTTCCCGATCTTCTCCGCCAGCTGCGCCAGGGCCGGACCCTGGACTGTGTCGTTGCCCAAGCCGCGGAAGAAGGTCTTCCAACCGTTTGCCGTGAGGTCGGGACCGGTGGCCGCAGGGGTGATGTGGACCAGACCCGCGTCTTCGAAGACCTTGCCGGTCGACTTCGACTCGCCGGAGAACGGCAGCCCCACGACGCCCAGAACCTTGGAGTTCTTCACGACTTGGGAAGTGGGTCCGGTGGCCTTCGAGGGATCGCCCTCCGTGTCGAGCTTGACGAGCTTGACCTGGCAGTCCTTGTTCGCCTCATTGTGTTCGTTGATCGCCTGCTGGACGCCATTGGAGATGTTCAGGCCCAGCTGGGCATTGTCGCCGGTTTGTGCGCCGACGTAGGCGATGGTGGTGTCGGAGTCGCACTTGGCATCGCCCTTCCCGGCTGCCTTGACGACGTTTTCGGGGACGTCGATCGTGTCGACGACGGGGAGTCCGCCTGCTTCGCCGGTTTCATCGGAGGAGGCGCCACTGGATTGGTTGGCGCAACCGGTCAGGGCCAGGCCCAGAGCGCTCACGGAGGCCGCGAGCGTGATCGCGAGGGAGTTTCTCTTCATCAGGAACCCATATCTTTCATCGTGTAATGCGAGGAGCATCACATTCCAAACATCCAGAATCTCAGGATGTTGTCAGAGTAGCGCATGGCATGAGATATGAGTCACAGGTAGGCCTGATTTGTGATTACAGAATTATAACGCTATGTAACGTGGGCAACAGGTCTCCAGCGAATGCGGGTTTGTGAAAAGCTTGAGTACATCATGACGATCTGTGACATGGAGGATGAACAAGCATGACGCATACTTCGAGCGCCACCGGCACATGGCGCGGCACCCTGGGGACCGGCACCGGCAGCGTCGACCTGACCGGCTCCCGGACGGTCACGCTGCCGCTGTCATGGGAGGCCGGGATCGCCGAGGAGGACCCGGCCAGTGGTACGACCACTCCCGAGGAGTTGCTGGCCTCTGCCCTGGCGGGCAGCTACGCCATGACCTTGGCCAATGCGCTGGCGGCTCAGGGAATCTCACCCGAGGTCGTCACAGCCGGCGCCGAAGTCGAGTTCGATCAGGACAAGGGGGTCACGGGAATCGACCTGACCGTGATCGTGCGAGCCGAGGGGCTGGTGCGGGCCGAGCTGCTCAATTGCGCCGAACGGACCAAACGGGCATGTCCCATCGCCCGTGTGCTGCACCGGGTGCCGCTGCGGCTCAGCGCCGATCTGGCCTAGTCCCCGGAAGGTCGGGACCGCTCGGCGCGGAACCTGGATCGGTAGGCGGGCAGGATAAGAGGAGCGCAGTCCTCGACGAAGCCGCCCCAGTCGTCGGCGCCGGCGTGCTCATCGGCGATTTCGGCCAGCTGGCCGGCGAAGGAGGCGCGCTCGGCGGCATCACTGCGCAGTAGCTCGCGCAGCCACACCGCGAAGTCGAAGGCGCGGGAGCCCGGTTCGCCGACATAGAGCACAGTGGGCCGCCCCGGATCGGCGGAGGCGAAGCGCCGCAGCGCCTCGACGGGTGTTCCGTCCTCCCAGTCATCGGACCAATCCCCCGGTGCAGGCACGAACCCGGCCTGTTCGAGCGCCACTTCCAGGCGCGGGTCCGCAGGCCGGTCCACACGCAGGTGGAACTCCATCAGATCCAGCGCGGGCAAGTCGGCAACGGCCCCCGGGCCGCTCGGCTCGATCCCGGACAGGCCCAGCCGTGCGGTGGCACGTCGGATCCGCGCAACCGTCCGCGCCGTCTCCGCCGGCCAGCTTCGGGGGCGCAGCTCGACGGGACCACGGGCCGCGGCCAGGCCCAAGCGCAGGTTCTCCGCGAACGGCGACAGGCGCAGGTCGAAGATTTTGCCGAAGGCGTCCGTCACCCGGCTCAGGTCCCCCGCATTGTCCAAGTGGATGTCGCACACCGCGCGTCGGGTCTCATCATCGGCTTGGCGTGCGATCCTGGCCTGCGCATCGGCCGGGTCCAGGCCACGCCCGGCGACCAGCCGCTCCAGGCGGATGTCCGCGGGCACATCCACCAGGACCGACAGCTGGTAGTCGGGTGCCAGATCGTTCTCGACCAGCAGGGGGACATCGTGGACGACGATCGAGCTTCGCTCATAACTGGCGAACAGTTCTCGGCTCCGTGCGGCGATTGCCGGATGCATGATCGCATTGAGCGCATCGGTGTGTGCTTGATCGGCGAAGGCCCTGGACGCCAGTTCCGCCCGGTTCAGCCCACCATCGGCATCGAGTACCGCCGGGCCGAACTCGTGTGCGAGGGCCGCCAGCGCCGGCATCCCCGGCTCGACCACCTCGCGGGCCACTCGATCCGCATCGACGACGGGAACGCCGCGCTCGCGGAAGAGCTGGGCCACGGTGGTCTTGCCGGCGCCGATCCCGCCGGTCAGTCCGATCCTGAGCATGCCGTTCTCCTTCGTCTTCGCCACCGGCCCCAGTAGACCGCTGTCATCGTATGTCCACGATATACACCCCGCCGTCGGCTCGTGCCTGGCGCCCCACGGCCTGGGACATGGCACCGGCGAGTTCCGGCACGTCCCAGGGCCGGTACGGGGAGTCCGCGACCAGCAGAACGTACTGGACTCCCCTGGCGCGCAGCTCCGCCACCGCCCGGCGCATCTCAGCGGAATCGCCACTCGGCAGTCGGTGGTCGCGCGACTCGTCGAGCAGGCCGTCGAGGGCATCGGAATCGGCCATATAGCGGATGGGGGCTTGGCTGTCCCCGCCGATGAAATAGCCCCCGGTCTGCCGGAACCGGTTGCCGGCCTCGGCCTGCCAGAGCATGGCCTCGGCCACGCCCGCCTGGTCACCGGCCACCGGGCGCGGCAGGATCTTGACCACGGCGCCCTGCGGCACAGCGCCCGCACCCGCGCGGAAGAACTCTGGGATCAGAGGCGTGCGCACGGGAACGGGCCCGCTCGTGGTCGTCACGAGCACAGCGACCAGGCCGGCGGTGGTCAGCCCCCTGGCCCAGTACGGCCGGGACCACCGGGCTCCGAGGTGCCAGAGTCCGCGCAGGGAGATGGCCAGCAGCAATGCAGCACCCAAGGCGACGGGACCGGCCAGCCGCATGGGCAGTACATTGCCCAATACCGGAAGTGCTTCGACGAGCCCGAACGGGCCCGGGGCCATGGCTCGTCCCCAGGCGAACAGCGGTGAGCCCATCGACAGCAGGAACACCAGGACAGTCGACAGCGCGAGGATCCTCACCGGTCGTCCGTAGACGCGATTGCGCCACAGGACGGGGGTTCCCAAGGCGATGATCATGAGCCACGGAATGCCCAGATATCCGCCGATCTCGGAGGGGTCGAGTCCCGTCACCCGGGGAATCGGGGTCTCGCCACCGCCCAGCAGGGTGTAGCGTCCCGGTACCACGGGATCCAGCAGATCGGCGTTCCAAACCCCATGGGGCCGAATCGCACCGCGGGGCGCCCCCGGCAGACCGAACATCGTCGCCAGTAGGGGCGTGCCGATGGCCAGCGCGATGGCGGCCGCCAGCACCAATCCACCGCACAGCCGCCGGCGGGCCGCCCACAGGCGCCGGAAGTCGCAGCACAGCCAGACCGCCACGACCGCACAGTAGGCCAGGAACGTTCCGGCGAGTACCTCCGTGGAGATGTAGAACTGCCAACCGATGATGATGCCCAGGAAAACAGACCAACCGAGTACCGCACGGTGCCGCCGGGCACGGAGTAGACGGATCAGCCCCAGTCCGACCAGGGGTGCCAGCACCGCGCTGGACAGGTTGAGGTGCCCGGATGACTGGGCGATGACGAACGTGGAGAAACCATAGAAGAACCCCGCAGTGAATGACCAGAACCGGGGTAGGAACTGTGCGGCCAGAGCAGCGGCGGCCAGGGCGCACAGCACCGGAGCCGCCGCGATTGCCAGATTATAGGCCACGAGCGGACCCCACAGCCAGGTCACAGGGGCCAGCGGCAGGGCGATGAGGAACACCGTCGTGTTCCATCCGCCGTTGACCCCGATCGGATAGTTCAACGCGGTCGTATACAGCGCATTGGCCTCGAGGTGGTCCATCCCCAGCCAGCCTGCGGCGACGTCGGCTGCGTGGGCGAACCAGAAGACGAAGAGGGAGGAGTCGTCGTTGTCGGCGAACACCCGGCTGCCCGGATGGGCCAGCAGCGGACCGAAGATGATGAGGTCCCAGCCGAGTAACAGAAGAAGGAAACCGGTCCAGGCGATGAGTGCACGGGAGCGGGCGATTCCTGAAGTCAACACCGAACAACCGTCTCATACCGGGCTGGGAGGAGACGAGGGGACGCGCAAGGGCCCCGCCTCCCGGTTTCCCGGGAGGCGGGGCCCTTGTCACTCAGACCGGCTGGGCCGGTCGGACTGACTCACACGGCTCAGTTGCCCGCGAGCTTCTCGCGCAGAGCAGCGAGTGCCTCATCGCTGGCCAGCGTGCCCGCGTCCGAGGTGGACTCGGAGGCGTAGGACGCCTGGGCCGGAGCTGCCTCGGACGAACCGGTTGCGGCTTCGGCATCGGCGGCAATGGCCTTGGCGACCTGCTTCTTGTGTTCTTCCCAACGGGCCTGGGCTGCGGCGTACTGCTGCTCCCATTCCTCGCGCTGGGCCTCGTAGCCCTCGAGCCATTCGTTGGTCTCCGGGTCGAAGCCCTCGGGGTACTTGTAGTTGCCCTCTTCGTCGTATTCCTGAACCATGCCGTACAGAGCCGGATCGAGGAATTCCTCGGCCTCGGGATCGACACCCTCGTTGGCCTGCTTGAGCGACAGCGAGATGCGGCGGCGGTCCAGGTCGATGTCGATGACCTTGACGTAGATGGTTTCGTCGACCGAGACGACCTGCTCCGGCAGATCGATGTGGCGCACGGCCAGCTCGGAGATGTGGACCAGGCCCTCGATGCCGTCCTCGACGCGCACGAACGCACCGAAGGGAACCAGCTTGGTGACCTTGCCGGGCACGATCTGACCGATGACGTGCGTCCGGGCGAAGTGCTGCCAGGGATCTTCTTGGGTGGCCTTGAGCGACAGGGAGACACGTTCGCGATCCATGTCGACGTCCAGGACCTCGACGGTGACCTCGTCGCCGACCGAGACGACCTCGGACGGGTGGTCGATGTGCTTCCAGGACAGTTCGGAAACGTGCACCAGCCCGTCGACGCCACCCAGGTCCACGAAGGCACCGAAGTTGACGATCGAGGAGACGACGCCGGGACGGACCTGGCCCTTCTGCAGGGTCTGCAGGAAGTCGTGGCGGACCGCGGACTGGGTCTCTTCCAGCCAGGCGCGACGCGACAGGACCACGTTGTTGCGGTTCTTGTCGAGTTCGATGATCTTGGCCTCGACCTGCTGGCCGATGTAGGGGGCCAGATCGCGGACGCGGCGCATCTCGACCAGCGAGGCGGGCAGGAAGCCGCGCAGGCCGATGTCGACGATGAGGCCGCCCTTGACGACCTCGATGACGGTGCCGGTGACGACGCCGTCCTCTTCCTTGACCTTCTCGATGTCGCCCCAGGCGCGCTCGTACTGCGCACGCTTCTTGGACAGCATCAGACGTCCGTCCTTGTCCTCCTTGGTCAGGACGAGGGCTTCGATCGGGTCTCCGACCTCGACGACGTCGGCAGGGTCGACGTCATGCTTGATCGACAGTTCGCGCGAAAGGATGACGCCTTCGGTCTTGTAGCCGATGTCGACCAGGACTTCGTCGCGGTCGACTTTGACGACCGTGCCCTCGACGATGTCGCCATCGTTGAAGTACTTGATGGTCGCGTCGACGGCCGCGAGCAAGTCTTCGGCAGATCCGATGTCGTTGACTGCGATCTGCGAGTTGTTCGCCGTGTCCGGCGTGGTGGTGGTCATGAAGGTAGAGACTCCGTAGTGGACTGACATCCGGTCCAGGACACGAGCGGATCCCGCGGCCCGAATCGAGAAGTTGTTGTTGACAATATGGACGCGTATACACGCACATGCGGCATACAGCTGTCAACTGTAGCATCTTCTACGGAGTTTATAAACCTTCTGTCAGCCTTTCCGGCCGATATCCACCCCGCACTTCGGAGGAACTTTGAACGACGACGACTTCGGCGATCCCCATGAGCCCGACCAGCAGACCATCTCCGGGGGATACCTGGCGATCGACGCGGAATCCTCGGTGCGGGCCAACCGTTCCTACTGGGACGGCTCGGCCGAAGCATATCTGGCCGAGCACGGCAGCTTCCTGGGCGCCAGCGATTTCATCTGGTGCCCGGAGGGGGTCCGCGAAGCCGATGTGCACCTGCTGGGCGATGTGGCCCGCAAACAGGTGCTGGAAGTCGGCTGCGGAGCCGGGCAGTGCTCGCGGTGGCTGGCGGAGAACGGCGCTGTGGCGACCGGTATCGACCTGTCCTCGGGGATGCTCGAACAGGCGTCCCGTCTCCAGCGGGAGAAGCCGCTGAGCCAGGCGGCGACGCCGCCCACCTTCCTCCAGGCCGACGCCAGACACCTGCCTTTCCCGTCCGGCAGCTTCGATATCGCGTTCTCCTCGTATGGTGCGTTGCCCTTCGTCAAGGACGCCGACCAGGTTCTGGCGGAGGTCGCCAGGGTGTTGCGTCCCGGCGGCACCTGGACGTTCTCCGTGACCCATCCGCTGCGCTGGATCTTCCCCGATGTGCCCGGCGAGGCCGGCCTGACCGTCGAGTACTCCTACTTCGACAGAACTCCCTATGTCGAACTCGACGCCCAGGGCAACCCCGTCTACGCCGAGCACCACCGCACGATGGGCGATTGGATCTCCCTGCTCGTCGGCGCCGGCTTCCAGCTCACGAAGCTCACGGAGCCGGAGTGGCCTGCCGACAATACGACCAGCTGGGGCGGCTGGTCGCCGCTGCGCGGTGCCCTGATGCCTGGCACCGCGATCTTCTCCGTCCATCTACCCCAGGACTGATCCCGGCTCAGCGCGAACCGAGTTCCGCCAGCAGGACATCGAGTCCGAGCCTGGCGGATTGGGACAGCCCGGCCGTGAAGTCCGCATCCGCGGCGGCCGCTGCGATAGCCGCGGCGGCCGCGCGATCACGCCCGTGGTCGGTCAGTGCAACCAGTTGCACCCGCCGGTCGGCCTCGCCCCTGGTGCGGGTGACCGCACCGGACGCCGAGAGCTGATCGGTCAGGGTCACCACCAGACTCGGCGCCACGGACAGTGCGCCTGCGATGTCCCGCTGTGACAGTGGCCCCTCCTCCAGCGCCGCCAGATAGGCGGCCTGCCGAGGGGTCAGCCCGACCGATTCGAGGCGTCGGCCCAGCGCCCGCGTGAGTCGTTCCCCCAGTGCCGCCAGGCGCAGACTCGCCGAATCCGCCAACTTCTCGTCCGTCATACGGAACATAATAACAACTGTAATCATTCACAGCTGAATGATTACCCTCAGTATTATATAGCCGATTACCATTTATATCAGGATCATATGGGCGTCCTGGGAGTGCAAAGGCCCGGCGCTCAATGCGCCGGGCCTTCTCAACCGTGTCTCAGGGGTCGGGGGACGCCGGTAACAGCGGTCGGGACCGGCAGCACGTCTGGTGTGCGGGCCCGGCGCCGCCCGCGCCGTTTCTCAGTGGGCGGCGTCCTCCCAGGTCCCACCATGGCCGATGTTGACGGTCAACGGAACCCGCAGGGTAGCCGCCTGGCCCATTGCCTCCGTGACAATCCGGGCGACCTCCTGGCGTTCATCGGCATGGGTTTCGATGATGACTTCGTCATGCACCTGCAGCAGTAGCCGACTGTGCAGACCGGCCTTGTGCAGACCACGGTCCACCCTGCGCATCGCGATCTTCATGATGTCGGCGGCACTGCCCTGGATCGGGGCGTTCAGCGCGGCACGTTCGGCCATCTGCCGCTGCTGCCTGCGGTCGCTGTTCAACTGCGGCAGATACCGTCGGCGCCCGTACATGGTCTCCGTGTACCCGCGTCCGCGCGCCTCCTCGACGATCGCCTCCAGATACTCCTTGACCGCACCGAAACGCGCAAAGTAATCGTCCATCAGCCCCTGGGCCTCCCCCGCCCCGATCCGCAGCTGCCGCGACAGTCCGTAGGCGCTCAGTCCGTAGACCAGGCCATAGGACATCGCCTTGACCTTCGAGCGCATCGCAGGGGTCACCTCGGCAGCGGGCACACCGAAGACCTCGCCCGCGACATAACTGTGCAGATCCTCCCCCGCATTGAAGGCGGCGATCAGACTCTCGTCACCGGCCAGATGCGCCATGATCCGCATTTCGATCTGCGAATAGTCGGCGCTGAGCAGCTCGGTGTAGCCGGCATCGGCCTCGGGCACGAATACGCCGCGGATCCGTTTGCCGGCATCCGAGCGAACGGGGATGTTCTGCAGGTTCGGATCCTTCGAGCTCAGCCGCCCCGTGGCCGCCACCGTCTGCAGATACGTGGTGTGGATCCGGCCATCGCCGGCGACCGTCTTCTGCAGGCCCACCACGGTCTGCTTGAGTTTGATCGTGTCGCGGTAGGCCAATAAGTGGCCCAGGAAGGGATGATCTGTTGAAATGTAGAGATCCGTCAGGGCGTCGGCATCGGTGGTGTAACCCGTTTTCGTCTTCTTCGTCTTGGGCATGTCGAGTTCATCGAACAGCACCACCTGCAGCTGTTTGGGCGAACCCAGGTTGACCTCGTGACCGATCGCCTCGTATGCCTGCTGGGCCGACAAGTCGGCCTGGGTCCCGAACTCGTCGATCAGCGCAGACAGTGCCGGTCCATCGACTCCGATGCCGGCGAGTTCCATCCGTGCCAGCACCTCCTGGGTGGGGCGCTCGATCCGATCGAGCAGGGACACCTCGGCCACCCGGTCCAGCTCCGCGCGCAGAGCGCTCGCCAGGCCGATGACCGCCCAGGCCCGCAACCCCAGCGATTTCCCGGCGTCGAGGTCGAGCGTCCCGGGTTCGGCATCGCCGGTCAGGTCGAGGCCGAGGTGACGCATTGTGAGTTCGGCGAAATCATAGGATCTGGCATCGGGGGTGAGCAGGTACGCGACGAGTTCCGTATCCGTATGCGGTTTGATCTGCCCCAGACCACGGTGGACCAGGGCTTTGACCTGCGGTTTGGCATCGTGGCACGCGAGGTCCTCGGCACCCGCCAGCACGCCGTCGAGGGCGCGCAGTACCGCCTCCGGGAGGGAGTGCAGTTCGATCACGCCGATGTTCCGGTCCTGTGCCAGGGCGAGGACATCGGCGTCCTGGCCGGCCGGATCCGCATCACAGGCCAGGCCCAGGGGCGCAGCCGGGTCGAGACCGTCCAACCATTGCAGAACATCATCGGCAGCCAGCACACGGACCTCGGGTAGTTCGACAGCCGGGGCGCTCGGCGCCCGATCGGCGGGGTCCAGGAACGCGGCGATGCGCTCTCCGAACTGTCTGAACTCCAATTGGTCGAACAGTTCACCGACCCGGGCCCTCTCGCCATGACCCAGGCGAGCGGCCTCGAGGCCCTCGGTCAGCCCGAAGTCCGCCGGTGCCAAATCGTCGATCAAGCGGTTGAGCCGGTAGTTGCGCTCGACGTCGGCCATATGGTCGCGCAGATTCTGACCGGCCTTGCCCTTGATGTCGTCGGCATGGGCGAGAACCCCGGGTAGATCGCCGTAGAGCCCCAGCCACTTCGCCGCGGTCTTCTCACCCACCCCGGGCACGCCGGGCAGGTTGTCAGCCTTCTCCCCCACCAGAGCGGCCAGTCCACGGTAATTCGCCGGGCTGACTCCGTACTTGTCCTCGACGGCCTGCGGGGTCATATAGGTCAGATCCGTGAAACCGCGCTTGGGATACAGGATGGTCACCGCCGCATGGTCCTCGGCTGCTATGCGCGAGAGCTGGAAGGAGTCCTTGTCCCCGGATGCCACGTACGTGTCGTAGCCGGCGGCCGCGCCGACCCCGGCCATGGTGGCCAGAATGTCGTCGGCCTCATAGCCCTTGAGCTCGAGGACCGGCACGCCCAGGGCGCCCAGCACGTCCTTGATCAGTTCGACCTGGCCGTGGAACTCCGGGGCGGTCTTCTTCCGGCCCGCCTTGTACTCGGAGTATTCGGCCAGTCGGAAGGTCTCGCGCCCCAGGTCGAAGGCCACCGCGATGTGGGTGGGCGCCTCGCGTTCGGCTGCGGTGAGCAGCATCGAGGTGAATCCGTAGACCGCATTGGTGGTCTGCCCGGTCGCCGTGGAGAAGTTCTCCATCGGCAGGGCGTGGAAGGCGCGATAGGCCAGGGAATGTCCGTCGATCAGCAGCAGTTTCTCGTCACTCACGCGTCTAGCCTAGCGGGTCGGCGGCCCCTGCTACTCTGAGCAACAGAACCTAGAAGGAGACACATGTCTGATTTCACACTGCCCACGATCGACGCGCAGACCACGGCGGAGGAGTACGCGCAGATCATCGCCCAGTACAACGAAGTCGGCTTCCCCGGCACTCTCAACGCCCGGATGGGTATGGAGTACCTCGAGCTGGGCCATGACTTCATCACTGCGCGCGTCCCGGTCGAGGGGAATCTTCAGCCAGCCGGACTCTTCCACGGCGGTGGCCACGTCGTGTTGGCCGAAACACTTGGGTCCACACATGCCGCACTGCGCGCCGGCGGGCACAATGTGGTGGGCGTCGACCTCAATGCAACCCACCTGCGCTCCATCACCTCGGGCTACGTCTATGGGCGCGCCGAAGTGCTCCACGGCGGTCGCAGCCTGTTCAGCCACGAGGTGCGGATGACCGATGAGGCCGGCCGGCTGCTGTCGATCGTGCGAATCAGCAATATGGTGCTCAGTTCTCAGAAAAAGTACTGAGCACCCGGGCCCTCACTTCTTGGCCTTGCCGATCTGCTCGATCACGGTCTCCGCGACCTCTCGCATCGTCAGGCGACGGTCCATGGAGGTCTTCTGAATCCACCGGAAGGCCTCCGGCTCCGTCAGGCCCATATTGGTGATAAGCGCAGACTTGGCGCGCTCGACCAGCTTACGGGTCTCGAAGCGATCGGACAGGTCGGCGATCTCGGCCTCGAGGGCGGCCATCTCCGCATGCCGACTCAGGGCGATCTCCAGCGCGGGCACCAGATCGGCGGCGGTGAAGGGCTTGACGACATAGGCCATGGCGCCGGCGTCACGGGCCCGCTCCACCAGTTCCCGCTGGCTGAAGGCCGTGAGCAGGACGACCGGCGCGATATGGGCACGGGTGATACGTTCGGCGGCCGAGATCCCGTCGAGCTTGGGCATCTTGATGTCCATCACGACGACATCGGGACGCAATTCCTCCGCCAGGTGGACGGCGGATTCCCCGTCGGCGGCTTCGCCGACCACATCGTAGCCGACCTCCCGGAGCATCTCGACGATGTCGAGGCGGATGACGGATTCGTCTTCGGCCACGACGACGCGGCGGACCGGCTGTTGTTCGGCATTCGTTTCACTGGAAGTCACCGTTACATCTTAAGCCCTTGAGGCCCGAGGACCAATGCCACGGCCCGGTGGTCCTCGGCACGACCCGGGCCGGGATTGGCGCGGTGGCCCCGACATGTGATGTAATTACGGGGTACCCGGCCGGATTGGCGGAATCGGTAGACGCGGCGCACTCAAAATGCGTTATCGAAAGATGTGTGGGTTCGAGTCCCACATCCGGTACGAACACGAGGGGGCCTGCCCGGTTGTTTCCAACCGGGCAGGCCCCCTTTCTCGCGCCTCCTATTTGTATCCGGCCAGCGGATCCTCCGAGGTCACCTGCGAATCGTCATACGCCGGCGCCAGCCCCTTGGCCGCGTCGCCGAGCCGATGCACCCGCAGGGCATTGGTCGAACCGATGATTCCGGGCGGAGAACCCGCGACCAATACAACGTACTGGCCCTCTTCTGCCAGGCCCTCCCCCAGCAGTACGGCATCGAGCTGTTTGGCCATCTGATCGGTGTGGTGAACGGCGGCCACCTTGAAGGCCACAACTCCCCACGACAGGGCCAGCTGATTGCGCACCCGATCGGTCGGGGTGAAGGCGAGGATGGGCCGTGGCGGCCGCAGCCTGGCCATTCGGCGCACGGAATCACCCGACTGGGTGAACGTGCACAGCACGCCGATGTTCAGCTGCTTGGCGATGAGCACCGCCGCAGCCGTGATGGCACCACCCCTGGTGTGGGGCTCGGTGCCCAACGGGGGTACCCGGTCCAGACCGTGGTCTTCGGTCGATTCGATGATCCGCGCCATGGTGCGCACCGAATCCAGCCAGTATTCGCCCACCGAGGTCTCCCCCGAGAGCATCAGGGCGTCGGCGCCGTCGAGCACCGCATTCGCGCAGTCACTGGCCTCGGCCCTGGTGGGACGGGGTTCGCCGATCATCGACTCGAGCATCTGGGTGGCGACGATCACGGGCTTGGCCTGCCTGCGGCACAGCTCCACCGTCTGCTTCTGCACGATCGGCACCTGTTCGAGCGGCAGTTCCACGCCCAGATCGCCACGGGCCACCATGATGCCGTCGAAGGCGTCGACGATCGAGCGGATGTTCTCGACCGCCTGCGGCTTCTCGATCTTGGCGATGATGGGCACCGTGATACCCTCCTCGGCCATCACCGAACGCACCCGGTCCGCATCTTCCGGCGACCGGACGAAGGAGAGGGCGATCCAGTCGGCGCCCATGTTCAGGGCGAAGCGCAGGTCCGCCACGTCCTTCTCGCTCATCGCCGGCACCGAAACCGGCACACCCGGCAGGTTGATGCCCTTGTGATCGGATACCCGGCCGGGGATCTCCACCTGGGTGACGACATCGGTATCGGTGACCTCCACGGCGCGCAGGCGCACCCGGCCATCGTCGATCAGCAGTGGATCGCCGATCTGCACATCGCCCGGCAGGCCGTGGTAGGTCGTGCCCACCACCTCCGCGCTGCCGGGGACGTCCCTGGTGGTAATGGTGAAGGTCTGGCCCTTGACCAGTTCGACCGGGGCGTCCTGCGCGAAGGTCTCCAGTCGGATCTTCGGCCCCTGCAGGTCCGCCAACACTGCAACCGCGCGACCGGTGTCCGCCGCGGCGCGGCGGACCCAGTCATAGAGCCGCTGATGGTCGGCGTGACTGCCGTGACTGAAGTTGAACCTGGCGGCGTTGACCCCCTCCTCGATCAGGGCACGGATGTCCTCATAGGATTTCTGCGCGGGACCCAGGGTCGCCACGATCTTTGCATGCCTCATACGCTCAACCCTATACGCTCCGGTCCATCCGTGTCCGCCCGCTCAGGCTCGCAATGCCTGCTGATCGGGTGTGACGGGAGCCGGCAGCAGGGTCGAACCCGTGAGGTGCTGATCGATTGCGGCGGCCGCCGCACGACCCTCGGCGATCGCCCAGACGATGAGCGACTGCCCGCGCCCGGCATCACCTGCGACGAAGACGCCCTCGGCCGGATTCTGCCACGCAGCGTCCCTGGCAAGGGTACTGCCCTGTGACCGGATGCCCGTTTCCGCAGCCGGCAACTGCGGACCGGTGAAGCCCATCGAAATGAGCACCAGGTCCGCCGGGATCTCCCGCTCGGTCCCCGGGGTGGGAACCCGCCGGCCGTCGACGAACTGGGTTTCGGCAACCTCGACCGCACGGACGTGGCCCGCGTCATCGCCGAGGAAGCGCACGGTCGAGGCCAGGAACTCGCGCGTCCCGCCCTCCTCGTGGCTCGAGGAGATCTCGAAGACGCGCGGCGTGGTGGGCCAGGGCTGTTCGGCCGGCCGCTCGACCGGCGGCTGGGCGCCGATGGCGAGGGTGGTCACGGACTTCGCCTGCTGGCGCAGTGCCGTGCCCAGGCAGTCCGATCCGGTATCGCCGCCCCCGATGACGATGACGTTCTTGCCCTTGGCGTCGATGATGTCGACCTCGTCACCGTGCTGTGCCCGGTTGACCGGCACCAGATAGTCCATCGCGTACTCGACTCCGGCCAGGTCCCGGCCGGGCACCGGCAGATCACGGGGAACCGTCGCACCCGTGCACACGCACACCGCATCGAAGCGCTCGCGCAGGTCGGACCAGGACATATCCGTTCCGATCCGCACCCCGGTGCGGAAGCGGGTGCCCTCGGCACGCATCTGCTCGATCCTGCGGTCGATGGTGGGCTTCTCCAATTTGAAATCGGGGATGCCATAGCGCAGCAGGCCACCGATCCGATCATCGGCCTCGTAGACGACCACGGTGTGCCCCGCCCGGGTCAGCTGCTGGGCACAGGCCAGGCCGGCGGGTCCCGAACCGACGACGGCCACGGTCTTACCCGAGATCCGCTCGGGGGTCTCCGGGCGGACCAGGCCGGCGGCGAAGCCCCGATCGATGATCGTGACCTCGATGTTCTTGATCGTCACCGGCGGCTGGTTGATCCCCAACACGCACGAGTCCTCACACGGTGCGGGGCAGGCCCGCCCCGTGAACTCCGGGAAGTTGTTCGTCGCATGCAGGAGTTTGAGCGCCCGCGGCAGCTCGTCACGGTACATCGCGTCGTTCCATTCGGGGATCAGGTTGCCCAGTGGGCAGCCCTGATGGCAGAACGGGATGCCGCAGTCCATACAGCGTCCGGCCTGCCCGACGAAGGCGGAGTCCCCGAGGTCTGTCGGGATCTCCTTGAAATCGAGCAACCGCAGTGCGACGGGTCGCTTGGACGGCAGTTCGCGGTTGCGAACCTTGAGGAATCCGCGTGGATCAGCCATGAGTAGCCTCCAGAATCTTGTTCCAGGCCTCGTCACCCTCGGGGTCCTGGCCGGAACCGGTGAACATCTGCTGGATCTCCAGCACACTGGCGTAGTCGACGGGAACGAGCTTGGTGAAGCGGCTCATCACGTCCTCGCCGCGTTCGAGCTGGTCCAGCAGTCCGCCGGCCAGCGGGGAATCGGTCCGATCCGCGTGCGCCACGAGGATCTCGCGGATGAACAGCGCATCGGAGTCCGAGAGCGCACTGAGCTGGAATTTCCCGGCCCTCCTGTCCGCCGCGTTGATCCGACCGGGATTGAAGTCCAACATATAGGCGGTGCCGCCGGACATCCCGGCGGCGAAGTTCCGACCGACGGGACCCAGGATCACAGCGGTTCCGCCGGTCATGTACTCCAGCCCGTGGTCTCCGATGCCCTCGACGACTGCGGTGGCCCCGGAATTGCGGACCAGGAAGCGCTCACCGACCTGTCCGGACAGGTAGAGACGCCCACCGGTGGCACCGTATCCGATCACATTGCCGGCGATGACGTTCTCCTGTGGCAGGCCCCGTACTCCGGCAGCGGGCGCCACCGCGATCGTGCCCCCCGACAGACCCTTGCCGACGTAGTCATTGGCGTCACCCCGCAGTCGCAGGGTGATTCCAGCCGGCAGGAAGGCGCCCAGGGACTGGCCGGCGTAGCCATCGAGTTCGACCCTGATGAGGTCCTCGGGAAGGACCTCTGTCCCGCAGGACAGGGTCGCCGTGTGTCCGAGCAGCGTACCGATCGAGCGATCCACATTCGTCGCATGGGCGGTCAACGTCACGGGTTCGCGCGTCTTCAGCGCTTGTTCGACCTCCGCCATGAACTGCTGGTCGAAGTGCTCCTCGATCCGGTGGTTCTGCCCCGTCGTGTGCTTGCGCACCGCGGCGACGGCACCGTCGATGGTGTGCGGGACGTGGAGCACATCGCCCAGGTCCAGTCCCTGCGCCTTCCAGTGCCCGATCGCCCTCTTCATATCGAGACGCTCCACCTGGCCGATTGCCTCGTCGAGGCTCCGGAAGCCCAGTTCGGCCAGATACTCGCGGACCTCCTGGGCGATGAATTCGAAGAAGTTCACGACGAACTCCGGTTTGCCGGAGAAACGCGAGCGCAGTTCTGGGTTCTGGGTGGCCACGCCCACGGGACACGTGTCCCGGTGACACACGCGCATCAGAATGCATCCGGAGACCACCAGAGGTGCCGTTGCGAAGCCGAATTCCTCTGCGCCGAGCAGGGCGGCGATGACGACATCGCGTCCGGTCTTGAGCTGACCGTCGACCTGGACGGAAACGCGTTCGCGCAGCCCGTTGAGCAGCAGGGTCTGCTGTGCCTCGGCCAGGCCCAGCTCCCATGGGGCGCCGGCGTGCTTGAGGGAGTTAAGCGGGCTGGCGCCGGTCCCGCCGTCGTGGCCGGAGATCAGCACGACATCGGCTGCGGCCTTGGCCACGCCGGAGGCGACGGTGCCCACGCCCACGCTCGAGACCAGTTTGACGTGGACCCGGGCCGAGGGGTTGGCCCGCTTGAGGTCGTAGATCAGCTGCGCCAGGTCCTCGATCGAATAGATGTCGTGGTGCGGTGGCGGCGAGATCAGGCCGACGCCGGGGGTGGCATGGCGGGTCCTGGCCACCCAGGGGTAGACCTTCGAGGGTGGGAGCTGTCCGCCCTCGCCCGGTTTGGCGCCCTGGGCCATCTTGATCTGGATGTCGTCGGCCTGCGTCAGGTACAGGCTGGTCACGCCGAAGCGGCCGGAGGCGACCTGTTTGATCGCCGAGCGGCGTTCGGGGTCCATCAGCCGGTCGGCGTCCTCGCCGCCCTCGCCGGTGTTCGACTTCGCGCCCAGGCGGTTCATGGCGATCGCCAGGGTCTCATGGGCCTCTTGCGAGAGTGAGCCGTAGCTCATCGCCCCGGTCGAGAAGCGCTTCACGATGCTGGAGACCGATTCGACCTCGTCCAGGGGGATGGGTCCGTCCGGTCCCGGCTTGAGGTCGAAGAGCCCGCGCAGGGTCATGAGCTCCGCGGCCTGGTCGTCGACCTTCTTCGTGTATTCGCGGAACACGTCCATCCGGCCGGTGCGGGTGGAGTGCTGGAGCTTGAAGACCGTCTCCGGATTGAACAGGTGGGGCGGGCCCTCCCTGCGCCACTGGTATTCCCCGCCGGTTTCGAGCACCCGGTCCTGCAGTCTGGGGTGTTCGCCGGGATATGCCGCGCCGTGGCGCGCCTCGACCTCTGCGGCGACTCCCTGCACGCCCATGCCACCCAGGCGGGCCGAGGTGCCGGTGAAGTAGCGTTCGACGAAATCCTCGCTCAGGCCCAGGGTTTCGAAGGTCTGGGCCCCGTGGTAGGACTGCACTGTCGAGATGCCCATCTTGGACATGATCTTCAGCAGGCCCTTGCCCAGGGCCCTGAGCACTCCGGTGACGGCGGTGGCCTCGTCGATGCCGGGCAGGCGGCCCTGCCTGACCATGTACTCGGCCGATTCCATCGCCAAATAGGGGTTGACGGCCGAAGCGCCGAATGCGATGAGGGTTGCGACGTGGTGGACCTCGCGAACGTCGCCGGCCTCCACGATGATGGAGACCCTGGTCCTGGTGCGCTCCCTGATCAGGTGCTGGTGGACGGCCGAGGTCAGCAGCAGGGAGGGGATCGGGGCGAATTCCGCATTCGAATCGCGATCGGAGACGATGATGAACTGGGCGCCGGCTGCCACTGCGCGGGAGGCCTCGGTGCACAGTTCCTCGATCCGGCGGGCCAGGTTGACTCCCCCGCCGCCGGGCCGGTAGAGCCCGCGCAGCACCTTCGTCGGACTCTGGGCCGAGCGCAGGCCGGCGAACCGCTTGGGGCTCATGTGTTCGAACTTCGCGAGTTCGTCGTTGTTGATCACCGGGTGTGGCAGGAGTACGCGTGCTGTGTGCTCCGGCCCGCCGGAGAGCAGGTTGTGCTCGGAGCCGGTCGAGGACTTCAGCGAGGTCACGAGCTGTTCGCGGATCGCATCCAGTGGCGGATTAGTCACCTGGGCGAAGTTCTGCACGAAGTAGTCGAACAGCAGGCGGGGACGCTGTGCATAGGCGGCGATCGGGGTGTCGGAGCCCATCGCACCCAGGGGTTCGGCGGCGGTGGTCGCCATTGGGCCGATGAGCAGGCGCAGATCCTCCTCGGTATAGCCGAAGGTGCGCTGGCGGCGCTCCACCGAGCTCTGCGGGTGGACGACGTGTTCGCGGTCGGGCAGGTCGGCCAGGTCGATCGCCGCATCGTCGAGCCAGGCGCGGTAGGGCTGGGCCGTGGCGAGTTCGTTCTTGATCTCGGTGTCGGAGATGACCCGGCCGGCTGCCGTGTCGATGAGGAACATGCGCCCTGGCATGAGGCGGCCGCGTTTGACGATCTGCTCGTCCGGCAGGTCGACGACGCCAACCTCGCTGGCCAGTACGATCGTGTCCTCGGTCATCACATAACGGGCCGGACGCAGGCCGTTGCGGTCGAGCACGGCTCCGGCCAGGGTGCCGTCGGTGAACGCGACGCACGCGGGCCCGTCCCACGGTTCCATGAGCATCGAGTGGTATTCGTAGAAGGCCCGGCGCTGTTCGCTCATCAGCGGATCGTTCTGCCACGCCTCTGGGATCATCATCATGATGGCGTGGGGCAGCGAGCGGCCCGACATCACGAGCAGTTCGAGGACCTCGTCGAAGGATGCGGAGTCGGATCCACCCGGATCGACGATGGGGAAGAGCCGGGACAGGTCGCGGTTCGAACCGTCCGACCAGGGGCTGGCCAGTTCGACCGAGGACAGCAGGCTCTCCCTGGCGCGCATCCAGTTGCGATTTCCCCGCACGGTGTTGATCTCGCCGTTGTGGGCGATCATGTGGAAGGGCTGGGCCAGGGGCCAGGACGGGAAGGTGTTCGTGGAGAACCGCGAGTGGACCAGGCCGATCTTGGAGATGAATCGGCCCGACTCCAGGTCCGGGTAGAAGGGCGCCAGCTGGCCGGTGCTCAACATCCCCTTGTATGTCAGGGTGCGACTGGACAGGGAGGGGAAGTACACCCCCGAGTGCTCGGAGCGCTTACGGGTGGCCCAGGCACGGCGCTCCAGCTCCATGGGAGCCGGATTCCCGTGTTCATCGCAGGTCACCGGGATCCGCGGGTCCAGGGCCAGGAATACCTGTTTGAACTGCGGCATTACGGCGCGGGCGCTGCGCCCGACGACGTCGGGGACCACGGGGACGTCGCGCCAGCCGAGGATGCGCAGGCCCTCCTGTTCGGCGAAACTGGTCACCGTCGCCTGGCCCGCGGCCGGATCCGCGGAGTCGAGGAAGGCCGTGCCGACGGCGTAGTGGCCCGGCTCCGGCAGATCGAAGTCGACGACGTCGGTGAAGAAGCCGTGTGGGATCTGGACCGTGATGCCGGCGCCATCACCGGTGCCCTCGTCTCCGCCGACGCCGCCGCGGTGCTCCATATTGCGCAGCGCCGTCAGTGCCTGCTGGACGACCTGGTGGTCGGCCGCACCCCGGTAGCGCACGACCATCGCCAGGCCGCAGGCATCGTGTTCGGCCACGGGATCGTACAGTCCCTGCTTGTCAGGCATATCCGTGAACAAGGGCACAGACGGTCTGGGGTCACCAGTCATAGCACCGTCCTCCAATCACTCGAATCATCTACAAGCGAGGACGGCGCTGTCCCCTAGGTCACATTTTAAAAATGTGGGAGGCCAGGATACAACTATTCGCGTTCATGTCTAATTCACGGTTCATCATTCGGTCTCGAGGACTGCGGCAGACGGTCGACCTGAGGGACGATTGAGATAGCCGAGGTGACGGCTCCGAAAAAGCCAAAAGAACGCTGTCCGAATATCTCGGGGTCCTCTGCCGCGCCGCCGGGAACCTGTGTGGAGCCGCCGGGCTGCAGCATTTCCGGGGTGATCTGCGGCAATGAGGAGGTCTGCGGGCCGAAGCCGACCAGCTCTGGTCCCTGCGCCGCCTGCTGGCGCTCCGCCGCGTCGAGGGCCGCGTCCTCGGCGGCAGCTGCCGCTTTCGACCGCCGCAGGGCCAGGAGCACTCCCGCCAGCACCGCGATGACGAAGACGCATGCGACTATGGCGATCGTCACCGCCGGATTCACCTCCCGACTCCCTCCGCCAGTTCGCGGGCCAAAGCTCCAACGGCCGCCGGTCCTCCACTGCTCAGCGCCTTGACCAGCGCCGAGCCGACGATCACTCCGTCGGCGTACTCGGCGACCTCGGCGGCCTGTGCGGCGCTCGAGACCCCCAGGCCAACGCACACGTGGGCAGCGCCGGCCGTGCGGACCCTGGCGACCAATTCGCGGGCGTGCGTGTCGACGCTGCTCCTGGTGCCGGTCACACCCATGGTCGAGGCCGCGTACACGAAGCCGCGGTGGGCTCCCACGATCGTGGCCAGCCGCTCGGTCGTCGAGGACGGCGCTGCCAGGAAGATCCGGTCGAGATCGTAGGCGTCGCTGGCCGCGGTCCAGGCGCCGGCCTCCTCCGGGATCAGGTCCGAGGTGACGATGCCGGCGCCGCCGGCGGAATCCAGATCGCGTGCGAAGTTCTCCACCCCGTACTGCAGCACGATGTTCCAGTAGCTCATGACGACGGCGGTACCGCCGGCCTCGGCCACCGCTTCGACGGCGCGGAACACATCGCGCGTGCGCACTCCGCCGCGCAGCGCGGCCTCCGAGGCGGCCTGGATGACCGGTCCGTCCATCCCCGGATCCGAATAGGGCATCCCGACCTCGACGATGTCGACCCCGCCGGCGACGAGTTCGCGAACCGCCTCCAGTGAGCCCGGCACATCGGGGTAGCCCACCGGCAGGTAGCCGATCAGGCCCGCGGTGCGGCCGGCGGCCCTGGCCGCGTCGAGGGTCTCGGCGGTACGCCGCCCACGGTGGGTCGGACCGGCGGCGCCTTCGATTGGCGTGCTCATAGCTGCTGTGCTCCTTCGTCGATCAGGTCGAACCATGTGGCAGCGGTCGTCATGTCCTTATCGCCGCGCCCGGAGAGGTTCGCGACGATCACGGCGTCCGGACCGAGCTCCCGGCCGACCTTGAGGACGCCGGCCAGGGCGTGTGAGGACTCGATGGCCGGGAGGATTCCCTCGGTGCGGGCCAACAGCCGCATAGCGTCCATCGCCTCGCCGTCCATGATCGGGGCGTAGGTCGCCCGACCGGTTTCGAACAGATGGGCGTGCTCGGGGCCGACCGAGGTGTAGTCCAGCCCCGCGGAGATCGAATGGGACGGCAGGGTCTGTCCGTCTTCATCCTGCAGCACATAACTGGCCGCGCCCTGCAGCACTCCGGGGCGCCCACCGGCGAACCTGGCCGCGTGACGGCCCGATTCGATGCCCTCGCCACCGGCTTCGAAGCCGTAGAGACGCACCGTGGGTTCGTCGATGAAGGCGGAGAACAAGCCGATCGCGTTCGAGCCGCCGCCCACACAGGCGCAGACGGCGTCGGGCAGGCCCCCGGTGATGGCGGCCAGTTGTGCCCTCGCCTCGGTCCCGATGACCTGCTGGAAACTGCGGACCATCGCCGGGAAGGGGTGCGGGCCAGCGGCGGTGCCGAGCACGTAGTGGGTGTCCTCCACATTCGTCACCCAGTCGCGCATGGCCTCGTTGATCGCGTCCTTGAGCACCTTGGTGCCCTGCTCGACGGCGACCACCTGTGCGCCGAGGAACCTCATCCGGGCCACGTTGAGGGCCTGGCGCTGGGTGTCGACATAGCCCATGTACACGGTGCATTCGAGGCCGAACAGGGCCGCGGCGGTGGCCGTGGCCACCCCGTGCTGTCCCGCCCCGGTCTCGGCGATCAGCCGCGTCTTGCCCAGGCGCTTGGCGATCATAGCCTGGCCGATCGCATTGTTGATCTTGTGGCTGCCGGAGTGGTTGAGGTCCTCGCGTTTGAGGAACACCCGGGCACCGCCCGCATGCTGAGCGAACCGCGGAACCTCGGTGAGCAGACTGGGCCGGCCGATGTAGTCCAGTTGCAGGCGCTTGAGCTCGGCCTGGAACTCATCGTCGACCAGGGACTTCTGCCAAGCCTCTGCGATGTCGTCCAGGGCCGGGACGAGGGCCTCGGGGATGAACCGGCCGCCGAAGTCCCCGAAATACGGGCCACTGGGCAGAGTCGGCGCTGGCACGGTGTCTGACATGGGAGTCACTTTCCTCAGTTGATGGTGGGGGCGGGCCCTGGCGTCCTAGCCGTGCGACGCCCGGGCAGCGGCGGTGAAGGAGGTCACTGCCTCCGCCGGTTCGCCCGCTTTGACCAGGGCCTCGCCGACGAGCACGAGGCCCGCACCGGCTGTGGCGTAGGCGGCGACGTCTGCAGCGGTTCTGACCCCGGATTCCGCGACGAGCACCGGGCCGGTGGGCGCGAGTGCCGCCAGGGGCGCGAATCGTCCGGTGTCCACGCTCAGATCCTTGAGATTGCGCACATTGACCCCCAGCAGAGCGCCGTCGAGGTCCAGTGCGGAGGCCCTGTCGATCTCCTCGGGCGTATGCGTCTCCACCAGTACGGTCAGGCCGAGTTCGCGGCCCAGTCCGTAGAGATGGGACAGTTGGTCGTCGCTCAGCGCGGCGACGATCAGCAGGAGGAGGTCGGCGTCGTGGGCGCGTGTCTCATAGACCTGGTATTCGTCGACGACGAAGTCCTTGCGCAGGATCGGCACGTCCACCGCTGCGCGCACGGCGTCGAGGTCGGCCAGACTGCCGTGGAACCTGCGGCGTTCGGTCAGGACCGAGATCGCGGCGGCGCCCCCGCGCGCATAGGCCGCTGCCAGGGCAGCCGGATCGTCGATGACCGCAAGGGCGCCGGCGGACGGGGAGGCGCGTTTGACCTCGCAGATCAGGCCGGGCCCGGGCCGCAGGATCCTGGCGGGGCCCCGGGTGAGCGCACGGGCGCGGACCTCGGCCAGACCGAGGTCCGCGCGGCGGGCTGCAAGATCGGCGCGGACGCCGACGATGATGTCGTCGAGTACCGTCAACGCAGCCGCCCTCAGCGGTTCAGCGTGTGGTGGTGGGGCTTGGCGCCCAAACCGGCCTTGCTCAGGATGTTGCCCAGCACGAAGCCCACGACCAGGATGATCGCACCGGCCCAGAAGACGGGCCAGCTGAAGATCAGGTTGCCGATCACGCCGACGATGGTGCCGATGAGCATGATCGTCGTGCCCGTCCACCCGGCGATGGAGTGGCCCTCTCCCGGGTCCTGGATCGCCTCGTAGTCGATGCTCGACTTGTCGAGGTCCGTTGCACCGTTGCGGGTGGCCAAAGCTGACATCATTCCTCCAAAGAATTACACAGGGGTCTACGGGGTCATTATTTCACGCGCCGCTGCAGAAGCGAAAAGCCGGGCGCCGAATGTGGACCGATCAGTCCCGCTCGCTGGGATCGTCGCCACGGCTCAGGGCGTCCCAGGTGGCGGCCGGATCATCGGGGTCCGAGCCCACCGTCGTGCGCTCATAGCGCGAACTGGTCTTCCAGGTCCGGGCCGCAGCACAGACCCAACCGGCGGTCCCCGCTGTGAGCAGGCCCAGGACGAGTCCCGCCCAGGGCCACGCGGTGGCGCCGCTGGCTGCGAGCACGGCGATCGCCTCGGCGGCGAAACCCAGGCCCGCCAGGCCCGCCAGTACGCCCATCACCTGGCGTCCGAAACCGCGCAACAGGGCCAGCAGGAGTGCGCACACCGCCACGATCGCAGCACAGGCGATGAGCAGCGGCGACGTTCCGGCTTGGCTGGTCGAGGTCCCGGCCACCCCGGCGATGGTCTGCGCATTGTCGACGACTGCCGGTGTCCAGGGCCGACTCGCAACGATCCACATCAGTCCCGCCGCCACCAACAGCGCCAGGACCCCCCTGCCCTTGGTCATACGTCCTCCTGCAGTCCTGCTGCCGCCGCGGCCGCCCGCAGCACGGCGGCGGCCTTGTTCTGTGATTCCTCGTATTCGGCCTGCGGCACCGAGTCGGCGACGACTCCACCACCGGCGTAGACGTGGACGAGGCCCTGTCTGATGACTCCGGTGCGGATTGCGATCGCCATATCGAGGTTCCCACTGAACGAGAGATACCCCACAACCCCGCCGTAGAGGCCACGGGCGACCGGCTCGAGTTCGTCGATGATCTGCAGCGCCATCGGCTTCGGAGCCCCGGAGAGGGTGCCGGCGGGGAAGGTCGCGCGCAGCACGTCGATGCCGGTCAGCCCTTCGCGCAGGCGGCCCGTGACGGTCGAGGAGATGTGCATGATGTGGCTGAAGCGCTCGATCTCCATGAACTGGGTGACGTCGACGCTGCCGGCGGCGCACACCTTCGACAAGTCGTTGCGGGCCAGGTCGACCAGCATCAGGTGCTCGGCACGTTCCTTCTCATCGGCCAACAGCTCGGCCGCCAGCGCCGCGTCCTGGGCACCGGTGGCACCGCGCGGCCGCGACCCCGCGATCGGGTGGGTCGACAACAGGCCGTCGGCAACGGTCACCAGCGCCTCGGGAGAGGAACCGACGACCGCCAGCGACGGCCCATCGGGCACGGGGATGTCCATCAGGTACATATACGGGCTGGGATTGGTCCGGCGCAGGGCACGATAGACCTCCAGGGGATCGGCGGGGCACTCCGTGGTGAAGCGCTGACCGATGACGACCTGGAAGATGTCACCGTCGACGATCCGGCGCTGGGCCTCGCGCACGGAGTCCAGGTAGTCTGCGTGGGTGGTCGTCGTGGTCACGACCGGGTCCGCCGGGCTCCACTGGGAGATGCTCGCCGGCAGCGGTGCCCGCAGATCGTCCAACAGTCCGTGCAGACGTTCGACGCCGCCGGCGTGGGCTGCCTCGATGCCGGTGTCCAGCCCGTCGACGTTGATGACATTGGCCACCAGTGTCAGCTCGGAGGTGTAGTGGTCGAAGATGACCACGTCTCCGGGAATCGACAGGCTCAACAGCGGCATCGGGGCATCGGCGGCGGGCCCCGGTCCCAAGCGCTCGAAGCGCCGTACCGCATCCCAGCCCAGATACCCGACCAGGGAGGAGATCATCGGCGGCAGATCCGGATGTGGCTCGCTGCGCAGCACGCGCAGCAGCTCGTCGGCGGCGGCGACCGGGTCCCCGGACGTCGGCGCGCCGGTGGGCACCGTGCCCAGCCAGACGAGTTCACCGCCGGCGTCGGCCGTCAGCGTGGCCACCGGGTTCCGGCCGATGAAGGAGTACCGGCTCCAGGCGCCGTGCTGGGCCGACTCCAGCAGGAATCCGCCGGGCCGGCCGTGCGCGATGCGCCGGTAAATGCTCAGAGGGGTCTCCGAATCGGCCAGCACCGTGGTGTAGACGGGCACGACTCGGTGCTCCCGCCCGCTGGCCCGAAAACCCTCGAGATCAGGCGTGATCCGCATCGATACGCCTCCCCGTGAAGCAGGTGGCCGTGCCGGTGTGGCAGGCCGCGCCCGTCTGCTCCACTTCGAGCAGTACGGTGTCGCCATCGCAGTCGACGCTGATCCGGCGCACGTGTTGGACGTGTCCCGAGGTCTCCCCCTTGACCCAGTACTCGCCGCGGGAGCGCGACCAGTAGGTCGCCCGGCGGGTGGCCAGGGTCCGGCGCAGGGCCTCGGCGTCCATCCAGGCCAACATCAGCACGTCGCGGGTGCCCGCCTCCTGCACCACTGCCGGCAGCAGGCCGGCCGAGTTGTAGGTCAACGACTCCGGGTCGAATGCCTCCGGGTCCGGGCCGGACTCCCCCACAGTGTTCATCTGACCTCGATCCCCTCTGCCCGCAGCGCGTCCTTGACCGCTGCAATCGTCATATCGCCGTAGTGGAAGACGCTGGCCGCCAGGACGGCGTCGGCCCCCGCGTGGACTGCGGGGGCGAAGTGTTCGATCCGCCCGGCGCCACCCGAGGCGATGAGCGGGATGTCGACCCTGGCACGGGCGGCGCGGATCAGCTCCAGGTCGAAACCGGCCTTCGTGCCATCGGCGTCCATACTGTTGAGCAGGATTTCGCCCGCCCCCAGTTCGGCGGCCCGGGCGATCCACTCGAGCGCGTCGCGCCCCGTGCCGGTGCGCCCGCCGTGCGTCGTGACCTCGAAGCCGCTGGCGGTCGGCGCAGCGCCCGCCGGCACACGGCGGACATCGGCGGAGAGCACGATGACCTGGTCTCCGAACCGGCGGGAGACCTCGGTGAGCAGGGCCGGACGGGCCAAGGCCGCGGTGTTGATCCCGACTTTGTCGGCGCCGGCCCGCAGCAGCCTGTCGACATCGGCCACGCTGCGCACGCCGCCGCCGACGGTCAGCGGGATGAATACCTGTTCGGCGCAACGGGCGACGATGTCGAGGGTCGGGCTGCGATCGGCCGAGGAGGCCGTGACGTCGAGGAAGGTCAGTTCATCGGCGCCCTCGGTGCCGTAGCGCCTGGCCAGTTCGACGGGATCCCCGGCATCGCGCAGGCCCTGGAAGTTCACTCCCTTGACGACGCGTCCGGCATCGACGTCCAAGCACGGGATGACCCGTACCGCCGGCATTACAACCCCAGCCCGCGGTAGCGCTCAACGCGCTGGAAGAAGCGCCGCGCGGGGTTGATCCGCATCAGTTCGATCAGTTCGTACTCCAAGGTCTGTGCGATCCGCTGCACGAACTCGCGCGGCTCGGCTGCGGCATCGGGGCGTTCCGCGACGATCCGATCGACGATTCCATTGGCCAGCAGCCTATCGGCCTGGACCTGCTGGGCCTCCGCCATTTCGGCCGCGTGCGCGGTGTCGCGGTGGACGATGGCCGAGGCCCCCTCCGGCGGCAGCGGGGAGAGCCAGCCGTTCTGTGCGGTGATGACCCGGTCGGCCGGGATCAGGGCCAGGGCTCCACCGCCGGAGCCCTCGCCGAGGATCACGGAGACGGTGGGTGCCTTGAGCGTCACGAGGTCGCCCAGCGACCGGGCGATCTCCCCTGCCAGGCCGCCTTCCTCCGCACTCTGCGACAGGGCCGCGCCGGGCGTGTCGATGACGGTCACCAGCGGTACTTTGAGCTCCTCTGCGATCGCCATGCCGCGCCGGGCTTCGCGCAGGGCCGCAGGGCCCATGGGAGAGCGCGAGTTCTGCCGGTACCGGTCCTGGCCGAGCACGATGCACGGGGCGTCGCCGAACTTCGCCAGGGCCAGCAGCAGGCCCCGGTCCTTCTCGCCCTGGCCGGTGCCGTTGAGCGGCAGGACGTTGTCTGCCGCCATGCGCAGCAGATCGCGGACCCCGGGCCGCTCGGGATTGCGGGAGGCCGTGATGACGTCCCAGGCGGAGGCGGCTGGTGCGCCGGGATCCGGTGCGGTGTCCGGTTCCGCAACCGGCGCCGGAACCTCCTGGCTGGCCAACAGCACGTCGAGTGCCCGCGAGGCGTAGGCGCCCAGCCGGTCGGGGCTGAGCACGGCGTCGACGAGTCCCTTGCGGAACAGGTTCTCCGCCTTCTGCACGTTCTCGGGGAACTTCTCACCGTAGAGCTCTTCGTATACGCGTGGCCCCAGGAACCCGATGAGGGCTCCCGGCTCCGCCGCGGTGAAGTGGCCCAGCGAGCCCCAGGAGGCGAACACCCCGCCGGTGGTGGGGTGGCGCAGGTAGACGAGGAAGGGCAGTCCGGCGGCGCGGTGGGCTTTGACCGCCGTGGTGATCTTGACCATGGACAGGAAGGCCAGTGTGCCCTCCTGCATCCGCGTCCCCCCGGAGGCTGGGCCGGCCAACAGCGGCAGCCCCTCCGCCGTGGCCCGTTCGATCGCCGTGACGAGGCGTTCGGCCGCCGCCACGCCGATCGAACCGGCCAGGAACTTGAACTCGCAGACGACCAGCGCCACCCGGCGCCCGTCGAGCAGGCCCTCGCCGGTGAGCACCGCCTCGTCCTCGCCGGACTTGCGGCGGGCCTCGGCCAGATCCGCGGCATAGGACTCGCTGATCCCGGCGGCCGGGGTCACCGGGGCGGTGTCCCAGCTGATGAAGCTGCCGTCGTCGACGACCTCTGTGATGAGCTCTCGGGCGCTCAGGCGCTGTGCCATCTGCGTGCCTCCTAGGGGTTCGGGGTGGTTACTGCCGGATCAGGCGTCGAGCCAGCTGCGGATCGCCTGGGCATTGGCATCGAGCAACGGCGGGGCGGTGTGCGCCAGCCGAGTGGTTTCGACCTCGGCGCCGTCTTCGACGTCGAAGAAGCGCAGCGGCGAACCGGGCAGCGCGACCTCGCCGAGGACCGGGTGGTCGACCGTGACCTTGAGGTGCTGGGACAGCGCCTGCTCCCACTCGTAGACCTCCGGAATGGTGCGCACGGTACCGGCGGGGATCCCCGCTTCGCCCAGCTTGGCCAGCAGATCCGCCGCGTTCCAGGAGGCGAAGGCGGACTCCACGACCTCGATCACGGCTTGGCGATTGGCCACGCGCTCGGCGTTGCCCGTCATGCCCTCGGCCTGTGGGTCGAGGTCGAAGGCGGCGCAGAACTTGGCCCACAGGTTCTCATTGCCGACCGAGATCTGCACAGCTCCGTCGGCGCAGCGGAACAGCCCGTAGGGGGCCAGCGAGGGATGGTGGTTGCCCTGCGGTTCGGGGGTCTCCCCGGCGATCGTCGCGCGGGTCCCCTGGAATGCCTGAACGCCCACGATGCCCGCGATCAGCGAGGTCCGCACGATCTTGCCGCGGCCGGTGCGCTCGCGTTCGAGCAGGGCGGCCAGGGCACCGAGCACGCCGTGGATGCCGCCGAGCAGATCGGCGATCGGCACGCCCACCCGCTGCATGTCCTCAGGCCCGGGGCCGGTCACCGACATCAGGCCGGCCTCACCCTGGGCGATCTGGTCGTAGCCGGCGCGCGCGGCCTCGGGGCCGTCGTGGCCGAAGCCGGTGATGGAGACGATGACCAGCCGCGGGTTGAGTTCCATGCAGTGCGCGGTGGAGAAGCCCAGCCGGTCGAGTACGCCGCCGCGGAAGTTCTCGATCAGCACATCGGCGCGCTTGATCAGCTCCGTCAGGGTGCTGTGGCCGTCATCGCTCTTCAGGTCGAGGGCGATCGACTCCTTGTTGCGGTTGCAGGAGAAGAAGTAGGTGGCCTGCGGATCGTCCTCGGGGCCGACGAACGGGGGCCCCCAACGACGCGTGTCGTCACCACCCTTGGGATTCTCGACCTTGATGACGCGCGCGCCCAGGTCGCCGAAGATCTGGCCGCCGTGCGGTCCCGCGAGGGCGCGGGACAGGTCGACGACGGTGTAGCCGCTCAGCGGCAGGCCAGGCGCCCCGGTGGGCTGTGTGTCCGGCATTGTGTCTCCTTCTGTGAATCGGTTGTCAGGGTCTCCCGTGGACATCCACGAGTCTACGCAACTCCCGGCAGGCCTCCTGTGCCCGTTCGCCCTCCGATACCTGGATCGCGTGCAGGGCGAAGGTGGTGCCGTCGCCCAGGTCGAGGACCGCCCAGGGCGAGGTCCCGGCCGGGTGCATGTGCACGCCGACGATGGCGGTCCAGGGGACGGTCCTGGAGGAGAAGAGGTTGCGCACGTGCAGCCCATCGGGATATGCGCGCACCCGGATCGCCCCAAGGCGCCAGATGATGAGTCCGAAGGCGAGTCCCAGGTAGTTCATCCAGACGATGTCGAAGACGTGCCAGCTGCGCCAGCCGATCGTCTCGAGGTAGATCGACAGCGCGGCGAACGCCAGCGTCGTCGCCGGCGCCAGGATCACGGTGAGCGTGCGCACGATGCGCGGGCGCACGCTCAGTAGCGGCTTAGATGCGGCAGGCACCGATGGAACTCACCAGGATCGCGCGGGCACCCAGATCGTAGAGCCGGTCCATCACCGCGTGGACGTCGTCGGCGCGCACCATGGCCCTGGCCGCCACCCAGCCGTCCTCCTCCAGGGGCATGATGGTGGGGCTCTCCAGGCCGGGGGTGATCTCGGTGACCTCTGCCAGGCGGTCCGCCTGGACGTTGTAGTCGACGAGCACGAAGGCGCGGGCGACCATCACCGATTCCATCCGCCGCAGCAGGGTCTGCGCGGCCGGGGCGGGTTCTCCGTGGGAAATCAGGATCCCCTCCGAGGCCAGCAGCTCCTCGCCGAAGATCTCCAATCCGGCCGTGCGCAGCGTGGTGCCGGTCTGGACCACATCGGCGATCGCATCGGCCACGCCCAGCTGGATCGAGACCTCGACTGCCCCGTCGAGGGTGACGATATCGGCTGCGATCCCCCGCTTGTCGAGGTCGGCGCGAACGAGTTCGGGATAGCTCGTGGCAATGCGCTTACCGGCCAATTGAACCGGGTCGGAGAAGCGGCCCTCGGGCCCCGCGTAACGGAACCAGGACTTGCCGAACCCCAGGGGCAGGACCTCCGTGGCGTCGGCCCGCGACTCGGCCAGCAGATCGCGGCCGGTGATGCCGATGTCCAGCACTCCCCTGCCGATGTAGATCGCGATATCGCGGGGCCGCAGATAGAAGAACTCGATGTCGTTGCGCGAATCGACGTGGACCAGGGTCTTGGAGCTCTTGCGCAGGGAATAGCCGGCCTCGCGCAGCATCTCGGTGGCCGATTCTGACAGGGTGCCCTTATTGGGCACTGCGACTCGCAGCATGGGTGGCCTTTCGGTGTGAGGAACCGGGCGGGGATCGGCCCGGTGGGTCTGGGACTGGACGGCTCGGCGGGTCAGAGCACCCGGTAGACGTCTTCGAGGGTCAGCCCACGGGCCAACAGGATGACCTGCAGATGGTAGAGGGCCTGGGAGACCTCGCCGGCGAGTTCCTCATCGGTCTCGTATTCCGCGGCCATCCACACTTCGGCGGCCTCCTCGACGATCTTCTTGCCGATATGGTGGACGCCCTGGTCGAGCTCTGCGACGGTTTTCGAGCCCGCCGGACGTTCTTTTGCCTTTGTCGCCAGTTCCGCGAACAGTTCGTCGAAGGTTTTCACGCTTTCAGGGTAGTACAGTGCGTGCCCGGATTCAGTCCCGGCCCACTTCCTGAGCCGGGACCGCCGGGTGGCTGATGGTCTGGTGTGTCCGCTTGGCCCAGTCCCTGATACCGACGATGACCATGATGAAGAACAGCAGGTAGACGGCTCCGGAGAAGACCAGCCCGCCCATGACCGCCAGCGGGATGCCCACCAGGTCCACGGCCAGCCAGACGAACCAGAATTCGACGATCGCCCGGCCCTGTGCGTACATGGCGACCAGGGAGCCGATGAAGATGTAGGCGTCGGGATACGGATTCCACGACCAACCGCCCCAGGCCAGGACGAATCCGAAGGCCGCGGTGCCGACCACCAGGGCCGCCAGCAGGCCGATCCGCTCACCCCAGCCTGCCCACCTGATGACGACCTCCCCGGTATCCTCACGTGATTTCCTCCAGCGCGACCAGCCCCAGACCGCGGCGATGACGATGACGACCTGGCGGGAGGCATTACCACCCAGATGCGCGGAGATCGAGGCGCAGAACAGGAGTACCGATCCGATGATCTGCACGGGCCAGGACCACAGATTCCGGCGCAGGGCCAGCCACACGGTGGCCAGTGCCAGGATGTTGCCGAAGAAGTCGGAGACGGGCACGGGCTTGCCCAGGAGGTGAAACAGCGGGGCGTTGAGCCAGGTGAGGATTTCCACCGGATCAATGTACCGCGTTTGCAAAGGCGGGCGTATCGCGGACCGGAACCCGGGCGCTACTGCGACTTTCGCGGGATATGCTGTGGGAGCATCGGCCCCATCACGAATCACGGCATGACGGAAGGCTCCATATGTCCCAGCCACCCCAGTTCCCCACGCAGGGGTCCAATCCCCAATGGTCGACCGGTGCACCGGGCAGCGGCCCCGCCGACGACTACGTCAGCGGCCGCTACGGTGTGCCCCAGGCTCCCCGGCCGGCTCCCGAACCGGAGACCATGGTCATCCCCGGCCTCGGTGCCGCGCCGCTGCCTGGCCCGCTGCCGGCTCCGCCCAGCCCACCGGAGGACGAGCAGAGGGCGAAGCGCAAGCGCCTGCTGCTGATCGGGGTCTTCGCGCTCGTGGCGGTCGTGCTGATCGCCAGCGGACTGGGCTACCTGTTCGGCCACGGCGACCGGAAGCCGCAGGCGGCCCAGCCGGCGGCCGGCGCCCACTCGGATTCCGCTGCGGCGCCAGACGACGACGCCGCACAGGACGATTCCGAGAGCACCGAGATCGACGATGCGCTGCGCGCCGACGTCGAGACGGCTGTCAACGACCGGCTGCGCGAGTGCATGAAATCCCATGCCGGCCGGCCCAAGGGCTGTCCCCAGGAGATGACCGCCACGGACTGGGCGCTGGCGGGCAAGCCCGTGCCGGCCGGCGAGGAGATCCGCAGCGGCGTCGATCAGGTCAACCAGTGGTCGATCAACGGGCTGCCTGATTACGAGATGCGTCGCAGCGGGAACACCGTGACGGCCTCGGTGCGCGGGCTCGACGGCCAGGCGACCTATCCGAACAACGATGCGGAATCCGAATACGACTCCTCATCGTCGTTCACCCTGGACTTCGACGCCCGGGTCGACGTGACCGGCGGCAATGTCGGTGAGGTGGCTTTCACCTCGAGCAACACCAGCTTCTCCGGTTACTGAGGGTTCCGAATCAGCTGTGCGCGGCGTGTTCTGCCGCCGCGCGCAGCCCTGCTATCGCCGCGGCCCTGTCATCGGCCCCGTAGACGGCGGAGCCTGCCACGAGCACATCGGCGCCGGCCTCGACGACGCGGTCGATCGTACCGGTTGAGACACCCCCGTCGACCTGCAGGCCGATCTGCAGGCCGGCAGCGCTGATCGCCTTGCGCAGCCTGCGGATCTTCGGCAGGCACACGTCGAGGAACTTCTGTCCGCCGAATCCCGGTTCGACTGTCATGATGAGGACCTGGTCGAACTCCCCCAGCAGATCGATGAACGGTTCGACCGGCGTCGCCGGCTTGAGTGCGATCGAGGCCCGCGCGCCCAGTCGGCGCAGCTCTCGGGCCAGCCGCACGGGGGCGGCCGCGGCCTCCGCGTGAAAGGTCACCGAGGCGCAACCCAGCTCCGCATACACAGGAGCGTTGACATCGGCATCGGTGATCATCAGGTGCGCGTCGACCGGGATCGGGCTGGCCGCGATAATGCGTTCGACCACCGGCGGGCCGAAGGTCAGGTTCGGCACGAAGTGGTTGTCCATCACGTCGACGTGGGCCATATCGGCGGTGGAGATCGCCGCGAGCTCGCCGCGCAGGTCGGAGAAATCGGAGTTCAGAATGCTGGGATTGATCTGGATTCCCATTGCGGGGCCTTTCCTGGAGGTGTTCGGGTATCAGGCGTCTTTGGCGATGAGCGCCAAGAACATTCCATCGGTGCCGTGGAGGTGCGGCCATAGTTGGGCGGCCCTGCCGCCTGCCAGGGACGCTGAGGCGAATTCGCCGGCTGCGGCACCTGTGACCCGGGCCAGGACATCGGCCGCGTCGAGCAGTCGGGCGCCGGGCAGGACGCGCAGGGCGTCTTCGAGTACGACGGTGGTCTCCGCCGCGTGCGGGGAGCAGGTGGAATAGGCCACGACTCCCCCGACGGCGGTGGCCTCCCAAGCGGCTTCCAGCAGTTCCCGCTGCAGGGGCCCCAGCCCGGCGATATCGGCCGGCCGCCGCCGCCAGCGGGCCTCGGGACGCCGGCGCAGAGCGCCCAGTCCCGTGCACGGCGCGTCGACGAGCACGCGGGCGAACTCGCCTGGGTGCTTGCGGGCGAACTCGCGTCCGTCGGCGTTGACGGTCTTGACGGTCCCGCGCAGCGCGCGGGTGGAATCGCGGACGAGTTCGGCCCTGTGCTTGGAGGCATCGGAGGCGACGACGACGCGGCCGAGCTCGGCGGCCCGCGACCCGATCACCGAGGTCTTGCCGCCGGGGCCGGCACACATGTCGTACCAGCTGGCCCCTGCGGTATCCGCCGGGGCGGGCGCCGCCAGCAGTGCCAGGGCGACCAGCTGGGACCCCTCGTCCTGGACCCGTGCAGTCCCCTCCGCGACCTCGGGGACATCGAGCGGGTTGCCGTGGGACAGTTCAACTCCCAGGGGGCTCAGCCGGGTGGGTGTCCCGACCCTGCGAGCCAGCTCGGCGCGGTCGGCGAGCCCGGGTAGGGCGACGAGGTCGACGGCCGCCGGCGCATTGTCCGCAGCCAGCAGCTCGGCGAGTTCGGCCCGGTCCCTGCCGTGGGCGTGCAGAGCCTGCCGCAGTGCTCGGACGATCCAGGCCGGATGAGAGTATTCCAGGGCCAGGCGACCCATCTCGTCGAGCGAGGTGGATACCAGTGTCAGCCAGTCCTCGCGGGTGCGTTCGCTCACCCGGCGCAGTACCGCGTTGACGATGCCGGTGGCCCTGGGCAGGCGTCGTTTGACGATTGCCACGGTTTCCCCGACCGCCGCGTGGTCGGCGATCCGCATGCTCAGGATCTGGTGGGCACCCAGCCGCAGTGCGGTGCGCACAACGGGTTCCATGGAGCTCATGGTGCGTCCGGCCGCGGATTCGATCACGGCGTCGTAGAAGCCCTGGCCCCGCAGGGTACCGTAGGTCAATTCGGTGGCCAGAGCGGCGTCGGCCGGGCTGAGTCGGGCGTGTTTGAGACGGCGCGGCAGCAGCAGATTGGCATAGGCGTCTTCCTTCTCCACCTCGATGAGGACGTCCCAGGCCACGGTCCGCGCGTCTGCCACGGCCGTCCGGCGGGTCGTCCCGCCTCCGCGGAGGGCGGTTGTGTGATTCCTATTGTTCATCGGCTGCTCTCCTGCTGTGCGGTGGTCCAGTCCGTGGCGGCGAATCTGGCATGGGGATGGCCCCGGAGGAAGTCCGCGGCGGCCATCATCGGCTTCCCGAAGGGCTGGACGCGCTGCACTCGCAGGCTGCCGTCCGCGGTGCCGATGAGCAGCGCCGAACCGTCCGGGGCGGTCTCCCCCGGTGCCAGCCCGCTTGTGGGAGCACACGAGGCGCCGGCGAGTTTCGTCTTCTTGCCCTCAAGCAGGCACCAGGCCCCCGGTGCCGGCGTCACCCCGCGGGCGCGGGCGGCCAGCGCCGATGCGGGCTCGCCCAGGTTGAGGTAGCCGTCGGCCTGGGTCAGTTTGGGCGCCTGGCTGCCGTCGGCCGGCTGTGGCCGGAACCGTGCGGTTCCGGCGGCCAGCTCGTCGAAGGCGCGCACCAGCAGCCCGGCACCGCGCTCGGCGAAGTCCGCCAGGGCCTCCCCTGCGGTCATGGTGCCCAGGGGGTACTCTTCCTGGGCGATGATGTCGCCTGTGTCCAGGCCCGCATCGAGTCGGAACACGGTCGCCCCGGACGTGCTCAGACCGTCCATGATGGCCCGCTGCACGGGGGCGGCGCCCCGGTAGTCCGGCAAAAGCGAGAAATGCAGGTTGAACCAGCCGCCGGGGACCGCCGCCAGGGAGCGCGGACCGGCCAGCGCGCCATAGGCGACCACTGCCACCGCATCCACGGCCAGGGCTGCGATGTCCTCGATGATCTCCCAGCGCAGCCTGTCCGCTTCCAAGACGGTCAGGCCGGCTTCCACAGCGGCGGCCTTGACCGGGCTGGGGGTGAGCACGCGTTTGCGGCCCACCGGTTTGTCCGGTCGGGTCAGCACGGCCACGACTTCGTGGCGCGAGCCCACCAGGGCCTGCAAGGACGGGACAGCGGCTTCGGGGGTTCCGGCGAACAGGATTCTCACCCTGGGATTCTATCGTGGAGGTTCCGAGCCCGGTTCCCGCGCCCCGTTTTCACAGGGCGTCGGGGGCGTCCACCCTGACGCCGGGGAGTTCGGCTCTGGCCAGTGACCTGCTGGAGATCCATGCGGCTGCCGCCTCGGTCAGCGCCGGTGCCTCGACCAGGCTCATCCCCAGTGTCAGCCCGGGCGGGTCGAAGTCGTTGAGTAGTACCGTCGGTTCCCCATAGCGGCGCAATTCGGCCAGCAGCGCCTCGCAGGCCTCACGGGACCCGGAGATCCGCATGGTGCGCACCGCCGGGGGCAGACCCAGCCCGCTGCGCTGCGTGGCCTCGTGCGCGGCCCACTCGACGGGTTCGTAGCGGGTCAGGACCCGCAGCAGGTTCGGGTCGTCGTCGAGTACCAGGGCCCGACCGCCCAGGTGGGCACCGCGCACCAGGGACAGGGCCCGCATCCGCCTGGCGATGGCCCGGTCGGCCGAGCGCAGGCTGGGGCCCGGCCACAGGGAGTCCAGCAGTACCGCTGCCGCATAACCGTCCTCGACGTAGGGCTCGGCACCGGTGGTTGCGACCACGATGACGCGGTCGGGGTCGATGCGGGCCAGGACGGCTCCCCCGCCCGAGGCCAGCACCCGGGTTCCGGGGAAGGCCCTGCCCAGTTGCCGGCGCACGGCGTCGAGGCCGTGGACGACGCTGCGCAGCCGGGTGCCGCCACAGTTGGCACAGCGCATCCGGTCTGCACGGAAACCGCACGCGCGGCAGGCGAACGGCCCGCCCGGCCCCGCTGCGGCCAGGGGCCGTGAGCAGGCGGGGCAGCGGATGATTTCATAGCAGGTGTCGCAGGCGACGACCGGGGCGTATCCCACGCGTGGGACCTGGACGAGGACGGGACCGACGGCCTCCCGGTGGCGGCCCCCCGCAAGGGCCGCCCGGGTGATCTCGAAAGCGCGTTCGGGCAGATTGCTGAAGTCGGCCAGGGACCTGGCCGGGGGCGGCTGGAACACCAGGGGCGCCTGGCTGCGCCGCAGATCGCGCGGCGTGTGCACGTCTCCTATCCACCCTGTCGATACCAGTTGGGCCACTGCGACCGAGCGGGAGTAGTCCAGGAACAGCAGGGCACAACCGGCTGCGCGGACGCGTTCGAGCACGATGGCGCGGGCATGGGGGTATGGGGCGCGCTGCTCCTGGTAGGAGTCGTTGTCGTCGTCGAAGCAGATGATCAGGCCCAGGTCGGACAGCGGGGCGAAGGCCGCGGTCCTGGTGCCGATGACCAACCTGGTCCGGCCGGTCAGTGCGCTGACCCAGGCCGACCAGCGTGCATGGGGGCCCTGTTCGGCGGTGAGCACACAGTGGATCCCGCCCAGGCCAGCCAGATGGCGTTCGAGTTCGGCGAGCTCCCTGGCATCGGGCACCAGCCACAGGACGCTGCGGCCGGCGGCCAGGACGGTCTGTGCGGCCTGCAGACCCGCCCTGGCCCAGCCCGTTCCCGGTGTGGCCCCCGGCATCACGCAATAGGCCGCACGCGGGCCGGCGCCGGCAGCCGGCTGGGCCGTATCCCCGTTCGCCGGGGCGCCGGAGGCCGGACCGACATAGGCTTCGAGGGCCTCGAGGTAATCCTCCCAAGCCGGCGGCGCCGGATCGGGATGGGACAGTGCCGCCGCCGATTCCCGCTCCTCCAAAGCGGTGCAGGCGCTCCGCAGGGCTTCCTCGTCAACCCCTTCCGGGCGGGCCAGGACCGCTTTCTCCGCTGCCGCGTGGCGTGGCGGAATGGCCAGGCGCAACACATCGGGCAGGGTCCCGGCGTAGCGGGTGGCGATCGCCCTGGTCAGCGCCAGCAGGTCCTCGCGCAGGACCGGCAGGGCCGAGACGACGCGCTGCAGCGGTGCCAGTTCGCCGACATGTTCGGTCGTCGCCACCCTGGCCAGGATGAAGCCGGAGACCAGGCGCCCTGCGAAGCGCACCCGCACCCGGACCCCTGGCCGGGCCTCGGCGTCGAACTGTGCGGGTACGCCGTAGTCGAAGGCGTGGGCCAGGTGCGGGTGGACCGTCTCCACCAGCACCCGGGCGACGGGATTCGTGGCCGCCGGCTGCACCGCCCCGCGTAGCTTCGGCGGCTGCGGGCCGAGCAGCTCCGAGACCTCCTCTATCGGATCTGCCTGGTCACCCAGCCTCAGTTGTTCGGACACGCCCGCAGTCTATCCGTAGGGCACTGACACGGGGCCGGGGCCCCAGCCCCGTGTCAGTGCGCGGCCGACAGCCCACAGAATGCCGCGAGACGCACGGCGCGGTCGGTGCGTTCCCAGGTGAAGCCGGGCAGTTCACGACCGAAATGCCCGTAGCTGGCCGTGCGCCGGTAGATCGGTCGTTTCAGATCGAGGGCCTTGATGATCGCCGCAGGGCGCAGGTCGAATTCGTGCTCGATCGCAGCGGTGATGGTGGCCACCGGAACGTGTTCGGTGCCGAAGGCCTCCACATAGAGCCCCACCGGCTCTGCCTTGCCGATGGCGTAGGCCACCTGTACTTCGACCCGATCGGCCAGGCCTGCGGCGACCACGTTCTTGGCCACCCAGCGCATCGCATAGGCTCCCGACCGGTCGACCTTCGAAGGGTCCTTACCGGAGAAGGCGCCACCGCCGTGCCTGGCGTATCCGCCGTAGGTGTCGACGATGATCTTCCGGCCCGTCAGGCCGGCGTCACCCATCGGACCACCGACGATGAAGCGGCCCGATGGGTTGATGAGGTATTTCGTTTCGGCCAGGTCCAGGCCCGACTCCGCCAGCAGCGGATCGATCACATGCGTGCGGACGTCCCTGGCCAGTTGGGCCTGGGTGACGTCGGGCGAATGCTGCGTCGACAGGACGACGGTGTCCACGGTCACCGGTGTGTCGCCGTCGTAGCCGATGGTCACCTGGGTCTTGCCGTCGGGCCGCAGATAGGGCAGTGTGCCGTTCTTGCGCACTTCGGTCAGGCGTTCGGACAGCCGGTGGGCCAGATGGATGGGCAGCGGCATGAGTTCGGGCGTGGAGTTGTCGGCGTAGCCGAACATCAGGCCCTGATCCCCCGCGCCCAGGCGGGCGTTCTCATCGTCTGTATCATCGCCGAGCCGGTGTTCCAATGAGGTCGTGACCCCGTCGGAGATATCGCTCGACTGGGAGCCGATGGACACGGAGACGCCGCAGCTGTGACCGTCGAAACCCTTTTCGGAGGAGTCGTAGCCGATCTCGGTGATGATCCCGCGCACCAGGGAAGCGACATCCGCATACCCCTCGGTGGTCACCTCGCCGGCCACGTGCACGAGTCCCGTGGTGACCATCGTCTCAACGGCGACGCGGGCGTCGGGGTCCTGTGCCAGCAGGGCGTCGAGCACGGCATCGGAGATCTGATCGCAGATCTTATCGGGATGGCCCTCGGTGACGGATTCCGAGGTGAAGAGTCGTAGGTTATTCGCAGTCACGGAACTGAAGTCTATCCGGTCACCGTGGGACACACGGCGGAAACGACTTCCTGTGCAACGTTGAGTTTGTCACCGCTGAAGTGGCCCAGTTCGACGGGCTGGCCCGCTTCCCCCTGGCCGAAGAGCACGACTGAGTTGCCGTCGGTTCCGAATGCGCGGCCTGCCGAAACGTCGTTGAACACCAGGAAGTCGGCACCCTTGCGCAGGAACTTCCGCCTGGCGTATTCGAGCGCCGAAACCTCGGCGGATCCGGTTTCGGCGGCGAAGCCGATGATCTTCTGGTCAAGGCCGGCAGCGGTCTTGGCGGCGACGAGTTCGCGCAGCACATCGGGATTCTGCACCAGTCGCAGGGTCAGCCCGTCGTCGCCGTCCTTCTTCATCTTGTGCTCGGCCCGGGTGGCGGGCCGGTAGTCGGCCACCGCGGCGGCCATGATGAGCAGGTCGGACCCGGATTGGGAGTCCAACATCGCGCTGCGCAGTTCGGCAGTCGATTCGACCGGCGTCACGCCGATGTCATCGGGCAGTTCGGCCAGCAGGGCCGCGTCGATGTTCGCGGCCACGAGTTCGACCGCGGCACCGGCCGCCCGGGCTGCGCGTGCAAAGGCGATACCCTGCTTGCCCGAGGATCTGTTGCCGAGGAACCGCACGGGATCCAGCGCCTCACGGGTACCGCCGGCGCTGACGAGGACCCGCCGACCGCTCAGCACGCCGGGCGCGTCCTGCCCGCCGGCGGCGGCCAGGGCGAACTCCACAATGTCCGCCGGCTCCGGCAGCCGACCGGGACCGGAGTCCTTGCCGGTGAGCCTGCCGGAGGCGGGGTCGAGCACGTGCACGCCGCGTGAGCGCAGCACTGCCACATTGTCCACCGTCGCCGGATTGAGCCACATCTCCGTGTGCATGGCCGGTGCCAGCACCACCGGGGCCCGGGTCGCCAGCAATGTGGCGGTGAGCAGATCGTCGGCCCGTCCGGCCCTGATTCTGGCCAGCAGGTCGGCGGTGGCGGGGGCGATCAACACGAGGTCGGCGTCTTGTCCGATCCTCACGTGCTCGACCTCGTCGACCCGCACGAACACGGAGGTCGCCACGGGATGGCCACTGAGTGCCTCCCAGGTGGCGGCGCCGACGAATTCGAGCGCATTGGCCGTCGGAACGACACGGACGCTGTGACCGGCCTCTGTGAGATCACGGAGCACCTGACACGCCTTGTAGGCGGCGATTCCGCCGCCTACGCCGAGCACGATTTTCATCTCAGCGTGAGGCTTCTCACGGCTGTTCGAAGTCGGGGAGGTCGTCGATGCCGACTTCCGGGACCTCGGGGACGACCGGGGCGGCGAAGTCGGCCTCAGTGGCCTCCCGCATCTGCACCTTGCCCTCGTCGATCTCGCGCAGCGCGATCGACAACGGCTTCTCATTGGGTTCCGGGGTGACCAGCGGACCGACGTTCTCCAGCATGCCGTCCTGCAGCTGGGCGTAGTAGGCATTGATCTGGCGGGCACGACGCGAGGATTCGATCACGAGTTCGTACTTCGAGTCCACCCGCTTGAGCAGATCGTCGATCGGCGGATTGGTTACGCCCTCAGGCTGAACAGACACTCATTCTCCATCTTCAAGTTGTGTTGCGCGCTCCCGCTGGTTCGGGATACCCATCAATTCTACTAGTTCGCGAGCGGCAGTGGAAACATCGTGGTTGACGATGGTGTGATCGAACTCGGATTCAGCTGCCAATTCGGTCTGCGCCGTTTCCAGGCGCCTGGCCCGTTCCTCCGGGCCCTCCGTACCACGGCCCACCAGCCGACGGACGAGTTCGTCCCAGCTGGGCGGGGCGAGGAAGACATACCGCGCATCGGGGCGCCGCAGTTTGACCTGCCTGGCGCCCTGCAAATCGATCTCCAACAGGGGCGAACGGCCCTGTGCCAGTGCCTCGTCCAGTGGCGCAGAGGGCGTCCCATAGCGGTTGCGCCCGTGCACCGTCGCATACTCCAACAGTCCACCGTCGGCGATCATCCGGTCGAACTCCTCATCGGAGACGAACCAGTAGTGGACACCGTCGACCTCACCGGGCCGGGGGTCGCGGGTCGTCGCCGAGACCGAAAAGTACACCTCGGGGAAATGTTCCCTGATATAGGCGCTCACGGTACCCTTGCCCACTGCGGTGGGCCCTGCCAGGACTGTCAGTCTGTTATCCACTACTCGCCGAATTTCTCCAATAGTGCTGCCTTCTGATGTTTGCCCAGACCACGCAACCGGCGGGACTGGGCGATCCCCACTTCTTCCATGAGGACCACCGCACGGCGATCGCCCACTCCGGGAAGGGAACGCAGAAGATCGTACACCCGCATCTTCGACAGCGCGTCATCGCCGCCGGCCCGCCCGAGCACTTCGCCCAGGCGCAGCCTGCCCGACTTCAGATCCGTCTTGACATCGGCCCGTGCCTGGCGGGCGGCGAAGGCCTTGTCGAGGGCGGCTCTGCGCTGTTCATCGGTGAGGGGTGCAAGTGCCATGTCAGTCCTTCATTGGATCGGGGAATAGCGGGGATAGCGCCATCCTAAGCCAACGAAGCGCTCACTTGTGCAATCCGGTCCACAATGCGGGCCGGCTCCGGACCAGCCTGCGAGACACCGCGCGAGACGTTGACGAGCACCCGGCCCTCCTTCCAGGAACGGCCGAAGACCTCGTCGAGTTCTGCCGGGCCGGCTCCCTGGGCGCCCACTCCGGGGCTGAGGATCGGTCCGTTGAACTCCCCCAAGTCGATGTCCAGCCGGCGCGCGGCCGAACCGATGGTCGCACCGACCACCAGGCCGAACTGCGCCCGACCCGACTTCTCGTTCTCCGCATGGACCCTGGCCACCACCTCGGCCGCCACGGAGGCGCCCGAGGCAGTACGGGCGTGCTGGAATACCTCCGCCCGCGGGTTCGAGGTCAGGGCGAGCACGAACAGGCCTGCACCCGTCTCCCTGGCCACGGCGAAGGCCGGTTCCAGGGAGTCCATGCCCAGATAGGGCGAGACCGTCAGTGCATCGCAGGCCAACGGAGCTCCCTGGCGCAGATAGGCATCCGCGTAGCCGGCCATCGTCGAACCGATATCGCCGCGTTTGGCGTCGAGCACGCTGAGCATCCCGGCCGCCCGGATCCTGGCCTGGATCCGCTCGAGCTCGGCGATCCCGGCGGAGCCGAAGCGTTCGAACAGCGCCGACTGCGGTTTGAGCAGGCCAACGCGCCCGATGCAAGCGTCCACCAGGACGTCGGCGAAGGCCCCGGCCCCGGCCGCGGTGTCCGGCAGCCCCCAAGCGGCCAGGGAGGCCGGGTGGGGATCGATCCCCACACACAGCGGCGAGGCAGCCACGGCCGCGGGCCAGGCCGCGGCGAAATCGATATCGGTCATCTCAGTTGAAGCCCCAATCCTGCAGGGACCGCACGTCGAAGTCGCCCGCCTGGGAGGCCTCGATCGCGGTGACCGCTGCGGAGAACTCCGCGACGGTCGTCATCAGCGGCAGGGCCGCCGCGACGGCGGCCGCACGGATCTCGTAGCCGTCGGCGCGCTCCGCCCGGCCGGCCGGCACATTGACAACGAGGTCGATCTGGCCCTCCTCGATCTCATCGAGGATCGTCCGCTCGGCCTCACCTGCATCGTGCCACTTGGCCAGCGTCTGACTCGGAATGCCATAGCGGGAGAGCACCGCGGCGGTGCCGGAGGTGGCGACGATCTCGAAGCTCATGTCGACCAGCTGTTTGACCGGCAGCACCGTCGAGCGCTTCTCCCGGTCCGCCACGGAGACGAACACGCGGCCACTGGTCGGCAACTTGGAGCTGGCAGCCAGCTGGCCCTTGGCGAAGGCGACGGGGAAGGTCGGGGCAATGCCCATGACCTCACCGGTCGAGCGCATCTCCGGCCCCAGGATCGAGTCGACGACCTTACCGTCGACCGTGCGGAACCGGCGGAAGGGCAGGACCGCCTCCTTCACCGAGATCGGGTGGTCCAGCGGCAGGTGCGAACCATCGGATTCGACGGCCAGCACAGTACCCCGCAGATCGGCGATCGAGCCGCCGATCGCGATGAGTGCCGCGGCCTTCGCCAGCGGATGCCCGGTGGACTTCGAGACGAAGGGCACCGTGCGCGAGGCACGCGGATTCGCCTCGATGACGTAGAGGACGTCGGCTGCCACGGCGAACTGGATGTTGAGCAGACCGCGCACCCCCGTGCCCTCCGCGATGACCCGGGTGGCGTGCCGCACGCGTTCGAGCACGTGCTCCCCCAGGGTGATCGAGGGCAGGGTGCACGAGGAGTCGCCGGAGTGGATGCCGGCTTCCTCGATGTGCTCCATGATGCCGCCGATGTAGAGGTCGGTGCCGTCGAACAGGGCGTCCACGTCGATCTCGATCGCGTCCTCGAGGAACCGGTCGACCAGCACGGGCCGATCGGCCGAGACCTCGGTGGCCGACTCCATATACGACTTCAGCTGCTCGGTCGAGTAGACGATTTGCATACCGCGCCCACCGAGCACATAGGAGGGGCGCACCAGCACGGGATAGCCGATCTCCAGGGCGATCCGCTCCGCCTGGGCATAGGTCGTGGCAGTGCCGTGCTTGGGCGCCAGCAGTCCGCCCTCGTCGAGCACCCGGCCGAATTCTCCGCGGTCCTCGGCCAGGTCGATGGCCTCGGGCTGAGTGCCCAGCACCGTCACACCCGCGGCCTTGAGCCGGGAGGCCAGACCCAGCGGGGTCTGCCCGCCCAGGGTGCACACGATGCCGGCGACGGGCCCTGCCTGCGACTCCGCGTGGTAGACCTCCATCACGTCCTCGAAGGTCAGCGGTTCGAAGTACAGGCGGTCGGCGGTGTCGTAGTCGGTCGACACGGTCTCCGGATTGCAGTTGACCATGATCGTCTCATAGCCCGCATCCCGCAGTGCCATGGTGGCGTGGACACAGGAGTAGTCGAACTCGATGCCCTGCCCGATCCGGTTGGGTCCCGAACCCAGGATGATGACGGCCTCGTGCTCGCGCGGGGCGACCTCGCTGGTGGCGTCATAGCTGGAGTAGTGATAGGGCGTGTGGGCGGCGAACTCGCCGGCGCAGGTGTCGACGGACTTGAACACCGGGCGCAGACCCAGCGCATGGCGCACCCCGGTGACCACCGCTTCGTCCAGATTGCGCAGGGCGGCGATCTGCCGGTCAGAGAAACCGTGGTTCTTGCCCAGCTCGATGACCTCGCGGGTCAGTTCGTCCGCCTGTGCGATTTCGCCGGCGACCTCGTTGATCAACTGGATCTGGTCGAGGAACCACGGGTCGATATCACAGGCCTCATGAACCTCGGGCACCGTCATGCCGGAGAGCAGTGCGCGCTGCACCGTCTGGATGCGGGTCGTCGTCGAATGTCCCAGCTTGCGCACGACATCGGCGCGCACCGCGGGATCTGCCAGGTCGAAGCGGATGTCGAAGCGGAACTCCGAGCCCTTCTGCTCAAGAGAGCGCTGGGCCTTCTGGAAGGCCGTGGTGAAGTTGCGCCCCAGGGCCATCGCCTCGCCAACGGACTTCATGGTCGTCGTCAGCGTCTCATCGGCTGCGGGGAACTTCTCGAAGGCGAAGCGCGGGATCTTCACCACGACGTAGTCCAGGGTCGGCTCGAAGCTGGCCGGGGTGACCTCGGTGATGTCGTTCTTGACCTCGTCGAGCGTATAGCCGACTGCCAGGCGGGCCGCGATCTTGGCGATCGGGTAACCCGTGGCCTTCGACGCCAGGGCCGATGAACGGGAGACCCTGGGGTTCATCTCGATGACGACGATGCGGCCCGTGTCCGGGTCGATCGCGTACTGGATGTTGCAGCCGCCGGTGTCGACGCCGACCTCGCGGATGACGGCGATACCGATATCGCGCAGTTTCTGGTATTCGCGGTCCGTCAGGGTCAGTGCCGGGGCGACCGTCATGGAGTCGCCGGTGTGCACGCCGACGGGGTCGATGTTCTCGATCGAGCAGATGACGACCACATTGTCATTGCGGTCGCGCATGAGTTCGAGCTCGTATTCCTTCCACCCCAGGATGCTCTCTTCGAGCAGCACTTCGGTGGTCAGGGAGTCGTGCAGGCCGTCGCCGGCGATCCGGCGCAGATCGGATTCGTTGTAGGCCATGCCCGAGCCCAGACCGCCCATGGTGAAGGACGGCCGGACCACCATCGGATACCCCAGATCACCGGCGGCCGCCAGGCAGTCCTCCATGGTGTGGCAGATGCGCGAACGGGCGACCTCGGCGCCGATGCCCTCGACGATCTCCTTGAACTTCTGCCGGTCCTCGCCGCGGTTGATCGCGTCGACGTCGGCGCCGATGAGTTCGACGTCGTACTTTTCCAAAGTGCCGGCTTCGAACAGGTTGATCGCAGCGTTGAGCGCGGTCTGGCCGCCGAGCGTGGGCAGCAGGGCGTCGGGCCGCTCCTTGGCGATGATCTTCTCGATCACCTCGGGGTCGATCGGCTCGACATAGGTCGCATCGGCGACTTCCGGGTCCGTCATGATCGTGGCGGGATTGGAGTTGACCAGGATAACGCGCAGGCCCTCCTGTTTGAGGACGCGGCACGCCTGGGTTCCGGAGTAGTCGAACTCGCAGGCCTGGCCGATGACGATGGGCCCGGAGCCGATCACCATGACCGAGTGCAGATCTTTACGAATGGGCAAGAAAAAACTCCTTATTCGGCCGCGGTCTTGGCGGTGGTGGTCATGAGGTCGACGAAGCGGTCGAACAGGCCGCGCGAATCGTGCGGGCCGGCCGCGGACTCGGGGTGGAACTGGACCGAGAAGGCCGGGATGTCAAGGCAGCGCAGGCCCTCCACCACATCGTCGTTGAGCCCGATGTGGCTGACCTCGACCCGCCCGAAATCGGCGTTCGCCGGTGCGGTGACGACCTCGTGCAGGGGCGCGTCGACCGCGAAGCCGTGGTTCTGTGCGGTGATCTCGACGCGCCCGGTGGCGGTGTCGAGCACCGGCTGGTTGACGCCGCGGTGGCCGAAGCGCAATTTGTAGGTGCCGAAGCCCAGGGCCCTGCCCAGCAGCTGGTTGCCGAAGCAGATGCCGAAGAACGGGATACGATGGGCCAGCACCTCGGTCAGCACCTCGATCTGCGCGGTGGCCGTCTCCGGGTCACCGGGTCCGTTGGAGAAGAACACCCCGTCGGGGCCCAGCTCCTGCAGCTTCTCGAAGGGGTAGTCCGCCGGCACCACGTGGACCTCGATGCCGCGTTCTGCCAGCTGCTGCGGGGTCATGGCCTTGATCCCGAGGTCGTAGGCCGCGACCGTGAACTTCTTGGGTCCCACCGCTTCGACGATGTACGGCTCGTCGGTGGAGACCTCGTCGGCCAGCTGAGCGCCGGTCATCGCCGGGGTCTCGCGCACGATCGTGAGCAGCTCGCCGACCGGGCGGCCGGCGTCCTCACCCGAGAAGATGCCGACGCGCATCGCGCCGGCCTCGCGCAGGTGCAGGGTCAGTGCGCGGGTGTCGACATCCTGGATCCCGACGATGTCCAGCCTGCGCAGCCGGGCCTCGAGGTCCTCGGTGGCGCGCCAGTTCGAAGAGATCCGGGCGGCATCACGTACGACGTAACCGGCGACCCAGTACTTCAGCGATTCGTCGTCGACGTCGTTGACCCCGGTGTTGCCGATGTGCGGAGCAGTCTGCACGACCACCTGTCGGTGGTAGGACGGATCGGTCAGCGTCTCCTGATAACCGGTCATCGCGGTGACGAAGACGGCCTCGCCCAGCCCACGGCCGGTAGCGCCATAGGCGTGTCCGGCGAACGTCGTGCCGTCCTCTAAGACGAGGATTGCCTTGGGGCGGTCCAATAAGCTCATGCGTGATGTCCAATCAGTTCGTCTACCGCGGCGATCGCGGGCTTGGTCTGTGCGTGTTCCCTGGGCCGGAAACCGGTGTCGACACGGGTCCCTCCCAGATTCCAGCGGATGATGATGAGGCCGTCGCGCTCGACGAATTTGCCGATCATGCCCGATCCGGCATGTGCCTGTTCCACGGCGGCCGCGGGGATGAAGATGTCATCGGCGCCCTCGCGCTCGATCGCCACGCCCTGGTCGCCGACGAACAGGGCACCGTTCGTCCGCACCCCCAGGGCGTGCACATTGATCCGCTCCAGGTTCTCCCCCGCGTGTGTGGTGGCGACGTACATGCCGGGCACCGGGGTCAGCTCGGCGGTGTAGCCGGCCGGCGGCGCAGCCGGCGCTGCGATCCCCGCCTGCCGGTGCTGCCGACCCCGCCAGCCCCAGTACATGAGGCCGAAGACGCCGACGACGACGATCAGGATGACGATGCTCGGGGTCAGGCGATCCATGCGCCGTCCCCGGCAGCCGGATGCGGCTGTGCCAACTGCCCGTCGGCGACGACCCTGGTCCCGTAGAGGAAGGTGTCGACGATCCGGGTGGAGACCTCCACGCCCTTGAACGGATTGTTCCGGCCCAGCGTCGCGTGGCCGGCCGGATCGATCCGGTGCGGGGCCCGCGGATCCACCAGAACAAGGTTGGCGGGCTGCCCGACGGCCAGTGAACCGTGCGCGGTGAGACCGGTGATCTGGGCCGGCCGGGTACTCATCACCCTGGCGACGTCCTCCCAGCCGAAGTCGTAGTCGGCCATGGCCTCGACCACGATCGGCAGAGCGGTCTCCATCCCGACCATGCCCATCGCCGCGGCGGTCCATTCCGAACACTTGTGTTCGGCCGGATGCGGTGCGTGGTCGGTGCCGATCACGTCGATCGTCCCATCGGCCAAGCCGGCGCGCACGGCATCGACATCGCGTTGGGTGCGCAGTGGCGGGTTGACCTTGTAGACGGGGTCATAGCTGCGAACCAGCTCATCGGTCAGCATCAGGTGGTGCGGGGTGACCTCCGCGGTCACCCGCACCCCGCGGGCCTTGGCCCAGCGGACGATGTCCACGGACCCGGCGGTCGAGAGGTGGCAGACGTGCAGGCGGGAACCGACGTGTTCGGCCAGCAGGACGTCGCGGGCGATGATCGCCTCCTCCGCCACCGCGGGCCACCCCGGCAGGCCCAGCTCGGCAGAGACGACGCCCTCGTTCATCTGCGCGTCCTCCGTCAGCCGGGGATCCTGGGAGTGCTGGGCGATGATCCCGTCGAAGGACTTCACGTATTCCAGCGCGCGGCGCATCAGCTGGGAGTCCGAAACGCACTTGCCGTCATCGGAGAACATCCGCACCTGTGCCGCGCTCGCGGCCATGGCGCCGAGTTCGGCCAGCTGGGCGCCGTCCTGGCCCAGTGTTACAGCGCCCACCGGACGGACCTCCGTGAACCCGGCGGAGCGGCCCAGCCGCCATACCTGTTCGACCACCCCGGCGGAATCGGCGACCGGCTGGGTGTTGGCCATCGCGTGGACGGCCGTGTAGCCGCCGCGTGCGGCGGACTGCGAGCCGGTCAGCACGGTCTCAGCGTCTTCCTTGCCCGGCTCGCGCAGATGCGTGTGCATGTCGACCAGGCCGGGCAGGGCGACCAGGCCGGCCGCCTCGACGACGGTATCGGCCGATTTCGAGGCCTCGGGCGTCGGTTCGCTCAGGCGGCCGTCGACGATCAAGAGATCACGTGCGGCGCCTCCGAGTACGGACGCACCGCGGATCAGTGTGCTGCTCATGCGTGTGGCTCCTCCATCGGGTTGACGACTGCGGCGGGGTCGGGGCCCCGGCCGGTCAGAAGTTTGTACAGTGCCGCCATGCGCACGGACACGCCGTTGGCGACCTGGTCGCGCACCACCGCGCGGGGCGAGTCGGCTGCCACTGCGCAGATCTCGAATCCCCGGTTCATGGGCCCGGGGTGCATAATCGCCGTGTGTTCCCCCAGGTCGGCGTACCGGCTCGGGGTCAGACCCCACATCCGCGAATATTCGCGCGGGTTGGGGAAGAACGCCGCGTGCATGCGCTCCAGCTGGACGCGCAGCATCATCACCGCGTCGAAATCACGTTCGGCCAGCGCCTGGTCGAAGTCGTAGTAGATCTCGACGGGCCAGGATTCCACGCCCCAGGGCAGCAAGGTGGGCGGGGCGATGAGGGTTACTCGGGCCCCCAGGGTGACCAGCAGGTGCACATTCGAGCGGGCGACACGCGAATGCAGAACGTCGCCGACGATCGCGATCCTGGCACCGGCCAGGTCGGTTCCCCGCGTCCCGGACCCTGCGGACAACGGCCCGGAGGCCGGCGCGCCGGTCAGGACGCGGCGCAGGGTGAAGGAGTCCAGTAGTGCCTGGGTGGGGTGTTCATGCGTACCGTCACCTGCGTTGAGGATGGGCAGGTCGATCCAGTCGCTGGCCGCCAGCCGGTGCGGGGCGCCGGATCCGGGGTGGCGGATGACAACTGCGTCTGCACCGATCGCGGCGAGCGTCTGCGCGGTGTCCTGCAGGCTCTCGCCCTTGGACACCGAGGAGCCCTTGGCCGAGAAGTTGATGACATCGGCGGAGAGCCGTTTGGCGGCGGCTTCGAAGGACATCCGCGTGCGGGTCGAGTCCTCGTAGAACAGGTTGACCACTGTGCGGCCGCGCAGTACGGGAAGTTTCTTGATCTCACGGGCCTGGGCGGCAGACATCTCCTCGGCGATGTCGAGCAGTTCGACGGCCTCGGCGCGGCTGAGATCTTTGGTCGACAGCAGATGACGCATCAGGCGGCACCCCCTGTGATGATCACCGAATCGGCTCCGTCGATCTCCTGTAGGGTCACCGAGACCCGTTCGTCGGTCGAGGTCGGCAGGTTCTTGCCCACGTGATCGGCGCGGATCGGCAGGGCCCGGTGGCCGCGGTCGACCAGGACCGCCAGGCGCACCGCGGCTGGCCGACCGATATCGGTCAGGGCGTCGAGTGCCGCGCGGATGGTCCTGCCGGAGTAGAGCACGTCGTCGACCAGGACGACTGTGCGACCGTCGATGCTCCCGGGGATCGAGGTGGGTTCGGGGGCGCGCAGCCGGCCCGTGCGCAGATCGTCACGATACATCGTGACGTCGAGGCTGCCGACGAGTTCGGTGGCTTCCACCGTGGGCTCGATCTGGGCGATCCGCTCGGCCAGCCGGTGGGCCAGCGGGACCCCGCGGGTGGGGATTCCCAGGATCAGCAGGCCCTGGGCACCCTTGTTGTTTTCCACGATTTCGTGGGCGATGCGTGTGATGGCCCGCGAGATCTCGGTCTCGTCGAGCACGGTTCGTGTGCGCATGCGTCCCCCTTCTCCGCCTCACGGGACGGTGCTTAAAGGAGTAGATACGCCTCTACTATAGCGAGGTCCCGGTGTGCCCGGGGCATCCCCGGACACACGTGTGTCCGATCCCATAGCCCAGCGCCACTGGGAGGGGGCTCAAGGACGCAGCAGCTCGGCCGCGTCCGGCAGCGAGGCCACCACCCGATGTGCTCCGGCGGCACGCAGATCCGCCCCGGAGAAAACCGTGGACAGACCGATCACGTAGCCGCCGGCGGCGACGCCGGCCTTAACGCCCGAGGGAGAGTCCTCCAGGACCGCGAACCGTCGACTGGGCGGGTCGAAGGAGGCCGCGGCCGCACGATAGACATCCGGAGCCGGCTTCGGCTGCGGCATGTCCATCCCGCTGAACACATGGGCCGCATGGAACACCTCGTCCAGGGCCGTCCGACGCAATTGCATATCGAGTTTGCCCCGCGGGGAGTTCGAAGCCACCCCGACCCTCCCCTTGAACCGGCGCAGGGCCGCGGCGAGCATCCCCGCCACGCCGTGCATGGGACTCAGCCGCGCGGCCAGCTCGGCATCGCGGCGGGCCCGGTAGGTTTCAACCCAGGAGGCGTCCGGCCGGTCTCCCTGCGCTGCGAAGTGCTCGGTGACGATCTTCACGGTGTCGGGCAGAGCGTGTCCGACGAAGGTCCGGTGTGCCTGGTCCTGGCTCATCGCCCAGCCCAGCTCACCGATCACCTCCCTGAGCACCTCATTGGCGATGGTCTCCGAATCGACCAGCACTCCATCGCAGTCGAAGACCATCGCATCGCAGTCGCGCAGTTCGACCATGGCGGCTCAGGCCTCCAGCTTGCGGATCCGGTCGAGCACGCCGTTGATGAACTTCGGGGAGTCATCCGTCGAATACTGCCTGGCCAGGGACACCGCTTCGTCGATCGCGGTCTTGGCATCCACGGAATCGTTGAACAGGATCTCCCACAGGCCCATCCGCAACAGGGCCCGGTCCACCGCCGGCAGTCGGTCGAGTTCCCAGCCCTGCGCGTGCGTCGCGATGAGTTCGTCGATCTCATCGCGGTGGCTGACCACCCCGTCGACGATTTCGACCGCATAGGGCTTCATCGGGTAATCGGGGTCGTGCGACCGCAGCTGTGTCAGCTCTGCTTCGTCCATTGCCCGCTGTTCGGACTCGAAGAGGATCTCGAGTGCCCGGCGGCGGGCCCTGCTGCGCGAACTCACTCCTTGACGCGCCCCAGGTAGTCACCCGAACGGGTGTCGACGCGGACCTTAGTGCCCTCTTCGAGGAACAGCGGCACCTGGATTTCATATCCGGTCTCCAGCGTCGCCGGCTTCGATCCACCGGTGGAGCGGTCGCCCTGCAGGCCGGGCTCGGTGTGGGAGATGACCAGTTCCACCGCGGCGGGCAGTTCGATGGCCAGCGGGGTGCCCTCGTGGAAGGACACCTGCACGATCTGGTTCTCCAGCATGAAGTTGGCCGCATCCCCGACCAGCTCCGGGCTCAGGTTGACCTGGTCGTAGTCCTTGGCGTCCATGAAGACGTAGTCGGTACCGTCGTTGTACAGGTACTGCATGTCACGGCGGTCGACGGTTGCGGTTTCGACCTTGGTACCGGCGTTGAAGGTGCGGTCGATGATCTTGCCCGAGAGCACGTTCTTGATCTTGGTGCGCACGAAGGCCGGTCCCTTACCGGGCTTGACGTGCTGGAACTCCAGCACCTGCCACAGCTGGTTGTCCAGGTTGAGAACCAGGCCGTTCTTCAAATCGTTGGTCGTTGCCACAGATTTTCCCTTTGTCTAGTGGGTAGGATTCGGAAAGACAATCCGCTCAAGTCTAGCAACTGTTTTACAGTCGCCGCGCCGGGGCGTCAATCCCAATCGTCTGATACGCGGTGAACAGCAGGCTGGGGTCCGGGTTCTCCAGCAGTTTCGGCCTGCCCAGGTCTTCGAGCACGATGAAGCGCATGAGCGAACCGCGGGACTTCTTGTCCCGCCGCATGGTCTCCAACAGCTGCGGCCATTTGTCCCCACGGTAGCCCGTGGGCAGCCCCAGATGTTCCAACAGCGCACGCAGCCGGTCGACGAGCGCGGGGTCGAGGTTCTTCGTCAGGGTGCTCAGTTCGGCCGCGAAGACCATACCGACGGCCACGGCGGCCCCGTGGCGCCACTGATAGCGCTCCTGCCGCTCGATCGCGTGCGCCAGCGTATGTCCGAAGTTGAGGAATTCGCGCCGACCGGATTCTTTGAAGTCCTCCCCGACGATGGCGGCCTTGACCGCAATCGCACGGCGCACCACTTCTGCCAGCACGGGCCCGTGCGGATCCTTGATCTGCTCGAGACTGTGCCCTTCGAGCAGATCAAGGATGACGGGGTCGGCGATGAAGCCGCACTTGACGGCTTCGGCCAGCCCGGTGAACAGTTCGTGATCCGGCAGGGTGGCCAGGGTGTCCAGATCGGCCAGAACGCCCGCGGGCGAATGGAAGAAGCCCACCAGGTTCTTGCCCTCGGCGGTGTTGATCGCGGTCTTGCCTCCGACCGCCGCGTCCAGCATGCCCAGCACCGTGGTCGGGATGTTGACATAGCGGATGCCGCGCAGCCAGCTGGCCGCGACGAACCCGCCCAGATCGGTCACGGCTCCTCCGCCGACGGCGACGATCGCGTCCGAGCGGGTGAAGTCCGACTGCCCCAGGATCTGCCAGCAGAACGCGGCCACCTGGACGTGCTTGGCCTCCTCGGCATCGGGGATCTCGGCGGCCAGTGCCTCGAATCCCGCCGCCTCGAGGTCATCGCGCACGACCTCACCGGTGGTCCGCAGGGCGCGCGGGTGGATGACGAGCACCTTCTTGACCCGGGCGCCCAGGAGCTCGGGCAGCTGCCCGAGCAATCCGTGGCCGATCCGCACGGGATAGTCCCGCTCGGCATGCACGTCGATCTGGATGGTTTCGCTCATGAGTTCAGTCCTCTTCCCCGGTCGGCTCGGCCGACCCTTCCAATGGCACCCCGGCGGCAGCGCCGAGGTCCCCGTAGCGTTTGAGATCCTCGGCCCGTTGCATCCCGGCGACGATGTCGACGATTCGGTTGACGATCGTCGAGGGCGGATCGTTCGTGGCCGAAACGCTCAGCGTCGCGACCGAGCGGTACAGGGGCGCACGCTCGGCCTGCAGCCGTTCGAAGGCCTGCAGCCTGTCCGCGGCGTCGTCGAGCAGTGGCCGGCGCGAACCGCCCAGCCGTTCCAGGGCGGTCTGTGCATCGATGACGATGTTGACGACCTTGATCGCCGGGTGCTTCAGCTGTGCGCGAGTGCCCGGGTTCAGAATGGCCCCGCCGCCCAGGGAAACGACCCCGGGTCCGTCGAGCAGGCCGCGCAGGGCCCGGCGGACCACCTCGCGTTCGATCTCCCGGAACCGGGCCTCGCCGCGCTCGGTGAAGATCTCCTGGATCGGGCCATAGCGGTCGACGATCCGCTGATCCGTGTCGATCAACGGGATGTCGAGCCGATCGGCCAACAGCCGGCCGATCGTCGACTTCCCCGCGGTCGGCGGACCGATCAGCGCCAGTCTGGCCCCGGCGGCCGGCAGCGGGTCCACCGGTGCGGCCGGGCGCGGCAGGGGCCCCTCCTCCGGTGGTACCATCACGAACCCAGCAGCCTGGGGTCGAGGGAAGCGCGGTAGGAGTCGAGGTTCCGGGAGACCTCGGCCACCGAGTCGCCGCCGAACTTCTCCATCACGGCTTCGGCGAGGACCAGGGCGACCATCGCCTCGGCCACGACGCCGGCGGCCGGGACCGCACACACATCGGAGCGCTGGTGATTCGCCTTCGCGGCCTCCCCCGTGCTCACATCGACCGTGCGCAGGGCGCGGGGGACGGTGGCGATGGGCTTCATTCCGGCTCGCACGATGAGTCGCTCGCCGGTCGACATCCCGCCCTCGGTGCCACCGGCACGGTTGCTCGAACGGGCCAGGCCACCGCCGTCGACCAGGATTTCGTCGTGGGCGGCGGAACCGCGTCGGCGCGTCGTGTCGAAGCCGTCGCCGATCTCCACGCCCTTGATCGCCTGGATGCCCATCAGGGCTCCGGCCAGGCGGGAGTCGAGCCTGCGGTCCCATTGGATATGCGAACCCAGGCCGATCGGCAGGCCGTCTGCGATGACCTCGACGACCCCGCCGACGGTGTCCCCCGCCTTCTTCGTTGCGTCGATTTCCTCGATCATCCGTGCGGAGAGTTCGGAGTCGAAGCAGCGCACGGGATCCGCATCGAGCGCCGGGACGTCGGCGATCCTCGGCCGCGGCAGGTCCCGTCCTCCGTCAACGGGGCCGATGGCCACGGTGTGCGAGAGCACCGTGATGCCCAGCTCGGCCAAGAACCGCTGCGCCACAGCGGCCAGCGCCACCCGCATCGCGGTTTCCCTGGCCGAGGCGCGTTCCAGAATCGGGCGGGCTTCGTCCCAGCCGTACTTGAGCATCCCGACCAAGTCGGCATGACCGGGCCGCGGCCGGGTCAGCGGCGCATTGCGCGCCTGCTCGGCCAGCACCTCGGCGGGTACCGGATCGGCGCTCATCACCTCCTGCCATTTGGGCCACTCGGTGTTGCCGACCTCGATGGCGATCGGCGAACCGAGGGTCTCACCGTGGCGCACCCCGCCGAGCATCCGCACCGCGTCGGCCTCGAACTTCATCCGCGCTCCGCGTCCGTAGCCCAGCCGGCGACGGGCCAAAGCCGTCTGGATGTCCTCGGTGGTCACGGGCACGTGCGCCGGCAGCCCCTCGATGATTCCGATCAGAGCCTCACCGTGGGACTCTCCTGCACTCAGCCATCTCAACATGCTTATGAGTCTACAAAAGCGGGGCACCGGCCAGGACCGCCGTCCACGTGCCGATCAGCATATGGGGGCCGTACGCCAGGCTTCCGCCGGGGCGGGTGCGGGTGCGCACCCAGCGGTAGAGCAGGAAGACGAGGGCGGAGACATTCATCACGACCAGCGCGGTCAGGGGTGCCCACGGCTCGACCCCCGCGGCCAGCGCGCCCAGCGGCACGGCGAGTTTGACGTCGCCGAGGCCCATCGACTCACCGGCCAGCAACCGGCCCAGGACGGCGATGAACGCGAAGAACAGGCCCAGCCCCACCGCCCCAGCCAGCATCCGCAGGCTCAGGCCGGGGGCGGCCTGCCAGGCCGCTACCGCTGTGACCAGGACCAGGATCGCCAGAGGTCCGACGATCCGATTGGGCAGGCGGTGGACCCGCGCGTCGATCAGGAAGAGCCACCCGGTGGCGCCGGCCAGCACCCCCAGGATCAACACGAGGCAGGTGCGAGTGGCAGTGGTGGATTCCATACCGGTGGACAGGGCCCACGTCACGAGCAGGGACAGCAGCGGTCCCAGGGCGACGGCGCCGAGCAGATACGTCCGTCCCGCGGTGCGCACCCGCAGGGTGTGCGCGGGGTCGGCCAGCAGCCGGGGCAGGCGCCACCCGATCGCCAGGGCCACGATGAGCGAAACGCACACCGACACGGCGCCGGCCGACCCCGGCAGGGTCGTCATCTCAGACCGTGCGCCGGGCGCCGGCGGCGTCCATCGCCGTCCGAATCGCAGTGGCGTCCCCGGCCGGCAGGCCCGCGGCCTCGCGAAAGGCCTGGAACTGGGCGACTGCCTGGTGGACGAGCATCCGGGTGCCCGCCAGGCCACGGGCCCCGCGCTCGGTGAACATCCCCGTGAGATCGAGCGAGCCCACGGCATAGGCCACGTCGAGCACCGCGGTGGATTCCGGCAGCCGGGCCGGCCAATGCCAGGTGTCGGCCGTCAGCACCCCTGCGGGCAGAGTGGAGATCACCAGGTCGGCGGCACCCGGCTGCAGCTGCGCGATCGGCTCCGTGGTGACCTCGGCTGCGCCCAGGCTGTGCAGGAAGTCCGCCAGCGCAGAAGTCCTGCGGGGGTTGCGCCCGTAGACTGCGAAATCCCGCCCGCCGGCCAGGCGCGCCGCCAGGGCAGCCGAACGGGCCGTTGCCCCGGTGCCCACGATGGCGACACGGCCCGGCTGGATTCCGGCCTCGGCCAGGGCACCGACGATCCCCTGCACATCGGTGTTGAGAATGCGCGGACGACTGCCGCCGACCCAGGTGTTCGCGACCCCGGTCAGGGCTGCGGTCTCGTCTACGTCCCAGCCGTGGACGGCGGCGAGCCTGACGAGTTCCTCCTTCAACGGCATGGTCGCCGAGTAGCCCGCGATGTGCGAATCGGCCCCCAGCAGCACGCCCTCGAGTTCGTCCGCAGTGGTCTCCCTGCGGTCGTAGGACCAGTCGTCCATTCCCAGCGCGGCATATGCCGCGGTGTGCAGCAGCGGGGACAGGGAATGGGCGATCGGCGAGCCGAGCACAGCGGCGCGATGCCGGGCCTCAGCCATCCGAGCCGTCCGCTCCGGACCCCGCGCCGGGAGACTGACTGTTGTGTTCGCGCAGCCAGGCCTGGTACTCCTTGACGTTCGCCTGGTGCTCTTTGTAGGTCTTGGCGAACTTGACCTCGCCGGCATCCGGATCGGTCGCCACGAAGTACTGCCAGTCACCGGTGGCCGGCCGCTTGGCCGCCAGCAGCGCCGAGCGGCCGGGACTGCCGATCGGACCCGGCGGCAGTCCCTTGTGCACATAGGTGTTGTACGGGTTCTTGCTCGCGCGCTCCTTGGAGGTGGTCGTCAGATCGCCCCTGGCGCCGAAGATGTAGGCGACCGTCGCATCGGACTGCAAGAGACCGCGGGTCTCACTGGCCTTGCCCATCCGGTTGAGGAAGACGCGCGCCACCTTGGCCTGGGTCGCCGGATCCTCATTCGATTCGACCTGGACCAGGCTGCCCAGGGTCAACAGACGATTGGCGTCATCGTTGTTGATCGCCAGTTCATTGAACTCGCCCTTCGTGCGATCGACCATATCCTGGACCATCGCAGTGGCCGAGCTGTCCTTCTGCACGTCATATGTCGCAGGGAACAGGTATCCCTCCAAGCTGGGGGCCTTGATCTCGAGTCCGTAGTCCCTCGGCGATTTGTCGTCGATGGCGGCGTCGACGTCGTCGGCGTCCAGCCCGGCCGCGACCATCTTCGGCTTGATCTGCTTGATCGTCTGCCCCTCGGCCACGGTCACCCGATTGGCGGCCTGCCCCTTCTGCAGCAGGTCCAGCGCTGCGGCCGAACTCATCTGCTTGTGCATCCGGAAGGTGCCCGCCTGGATCGTGAAGTCGCGTTCCTCGACCAGTTTGAGGAACGGTCGGGCGGCCTGAATGACCTCCTGGTCGACGAGCTGATTGGCCACGGCCCGGGCAGAGGTCCCCTGTTCGATCGTCACGACGACTTCACCGGTTCCACTGCCCTCGTAGTCTGCGTTCGAACCGAATACCTCGCCGAAGGCGCCCTTGGCGGTGAAGACAGCGAACACCCCGCCGCCGAGCAGCAGGACCGCCGCGACGACGATGATCGCGACCATCCGGCGACGTCGGAACTTCCTGCGGCGCTCTCTGGCCCTGCGGGAAGTCCGGGTCTCCTCACCGAACTGGGCGAACTCTTCGTGCAGTGTCACAAGTGGTCTCCCCCAGGTGGCTGGCTTTCGTGCGGCAGCGGATCGCCTGCGGGCGATCCCGTGGTCTTCTCGGCCTCGAGTGCCGATTGCAGGATGACGACGGCGGCCACAGCGTCGACGCGCTCGCGCCGCTGCCGGGAATTCCTGCCCGCCGACTGTAGCATGCGGTGGGCCTCCGTAGTGGTGAAGCGCTCGTCGAACAGGCGGATCGGAACACCCGAGGTTTCCGCTATCAGTCGGGTGAATTCAAGGGCCGTCGCCGCCGACTTGCCCTCCTGCCCGCGCAGGGTCTTCGGCTTACCACAGACGATTTCGATAGGTTCGACTTCGTTAATGAGATCGCGGATCTCCCGCAGCGCGCGTTCGTCCCCATCGCGCCGGTAGACCGTCGCCAGCGGGGTGGCGAGAATCCCGTCGGGGTCGCAGTAGGCGACCCCGACGCGTACGCTGCCGACGTCGATGCCCAGACGTCTGCCCCTGCGGAAACTCACGAATGAGATCCGGCCAGGCGGGCGATCTCCTCCAGAGCCGCAGCGGCGCGGCCGTAGTCGCTGCCGCCGCCCTGGGCGATATCGGGCTTGCCGCCACCGCCTCCGCCGAGGACCGCAGAGGCGGCCCGCACCAACTCGCCGGCCCGCAGACCCAGCGCCTGCGCCGCATCGTTGACCGCGACGACGACCGCGGGCTTGCCAGCGGCATCGCCGATCCCGGCGATCACCGCTGGTTCGGCGCCCAGGCGTCCGCGCACATCGAGGACGAAGGCGCGTACGTCACCTGCATTGGACACGGCCCCCAGATCCGTACCGGAGAACCGGATGCCGGCCACCTCGCGGATGGAGGCGACGGCGGAGGCCGCCTGGCCCAGGACCCGTTCGGAGTTGAGCTTCGCCAGTTCGCGTTCGGTCTCCTTGATCCGCTCCAGGAGTCCCGCGACCCTGGCGGGGACGTCCGCGCCCGGCACGCGCAGCATCTCCGAGACCGAGGACAGAATCGTGCGTTCCTTGGCCAGATCGCGGAAGGCCTGCAGACCGACGCTCGCCTCGATTCGCCTGGTACCCGATCCCACGGAGGATTCGGCGATCACGGAGATCGGCCCGATCTCACTGGTCAGGCCCACATGGGTGCCGGCGCACAGCTCACGCGAGAACGGCCCGCCGATGTTCACCACGCGCACGATTTCCGGGTAGCGCTCACCGAACAGCGCCATCGCACCGGACTTCTTGGCCTCCTCGAAGGGCATGTACTGGTAGTCGACTTCCAGATTGTCGCGGACGGCGACATTGGCCGCGTCCTCGATCTCGGCCCTGGCAGCCGCCGAAAGCGCATCGGGGAAGGAGAAGTCGAAGCGCATATAACCGGGCTGGTTCAGCGAGCCCGCCTGGACGGCATTGGGCCCCAGGATCTCCCTGAGTGCCGCATGGACCAGGTGGGTCGCCGAATGCGCCTGCGCGGAGGCGAAGCGATGGGCCGGATCCACCGCGGCCAAGACGTCGCCGCCGGCGCGCAGCTCGCCCTCGAGCACCTCGACCTTGTGGGCGCGCAGGCCCTTGACGGGGCTCTGCACATCGGTCACACGGGCGGTGAAGCCATCACCGGAGATCAACCCGACGTCCGCGCGCTGGCCGCCGGCCTCGGCGTAGAACGGGGTGGTGTCGAGCACCAGGTCCACGGTGTCCCCGGGCCGGGCGACGTCGACGAACTGCCCAGCGGAGACCAGGCCACGCACCGTGGCGCCCGATTCCAGGGTGTCGTAGCCGACGAACTCCGTCGCCCCGCCGTCGAGCAGTTCGCTGAATGCCGTGACGTCGGCGTGGCCGCCCTTCTTCGATTTGGCATCGGCCTTGGCACGCTGTCGCTGCTGCTCCATCAGGGTCCGGAAGCCCGCCTCGTCGACCTCGACGCCCTGTTCGTGGGCCATCTCCAGGGTCAGGTCGATCGGGAACCCGTGGGTATCGTGCAGGGCGAAGGCCACCTCGCCGGAGAGCTCGTGTCCGCCGTGTAGGTGTGCCACCGACTTATTCAACAGCTCGGTGCCCGATTCCAGCGTGCGCCGGAAGGCCTTCTCCTCAGCATAGGCGACCCGCGAGATCCGCTCGAAGTCGGTCGCCAGTTCCGGATAGGACTCGGCCATGGCATCGCGTGAAACGGGCAGCAGCACGGGCAGGACGGGTTCGCTCACACCCAGCAGGCGCATCGCGCGCACCGCCCGGCGCAGCAGGCGGCGCAGAATGTAACCGCGACCCTCGTTCGAGGGGCGGACCCCGTCGCCGATGATGATGAGAGAGGAACGGATGTGGTCGGCGACCACGCGCATGCGCACATCGTCGTCGTGATCGGCGCCGTAGGTCTTGCCGGCCAGTTCGCAGGCCGCCGCGAGCACGGGATAGACCTCGTCGATCTCGTACATGTTCTCCACGCCCTGTTTGAGGAAGGCGACGCGCTCCAGCCCCATGCCGGTGTCGATGTTCTTCGCGGGCAGTTCCCCCGCGATGTCGAAGTCGACCTTGGTCCGCACGGCCGAGAGCTCGAACTCCGTGAACACGAGGTTCCAGATCTCGATGTAGCGGTCCTCATCGGCCTCCGGGCCGCCCTCGGCTCCATAGGCGGGCCCGCGGTCGAAGTAGATCTCCGAGCAGTACCCACCGGGACCGGGCTGGCCCGTGTGCCAGAAGTTGTCGGCGTTTCCGCGCTTCTGGATCCGCTCGATCGGGATCTCCGACTCCTCGAGCCAGATCCCGATGGACTCTTCGTCCTCGTGGTGGACGGTGACCCACAGCCGTTCGGGATCGAAGCCCAGGCCGCCATCGGCCTCGGGAGTCGACAACAGCTCCCAGGCGTACTGGATCGCCTCGCGCTTGAAGTAGTCGCCGAAGCTGAAGTTGCCGTTCATCTGGAAGAACGTGCCGTGCCGGGTTGTCTTACCCACCTCTTCGATATCGCCGGTGCGCACGCACTTCTGCACGCTCGTCGCACGCGGATAGGGCGCGGGTTCGCGGCCGGACAGGTAGGGGATGAAGGGGACCATACCGGCGATGGTGAACAGGACCGAGGGCTCCGGGCTGATGACCGACGCACTGGGCACGACGGTGTGTCCCTTGGATTCGAAGAATTTCAGCCAACGACGCTTGATTTCAGCGGTCTTCATTCCCAACCTTCCGGTTTTCTTAGCAGGGGGTGCGCCCGAGCGCCGTGGGACCGGCTGCGCGGACACTGTGTCAACACCCGATCGATTCTACGGGATGACACGACCGCCCCGACACCACAGTGGGTGCCGGGGCGGGGTGACGCTACCTGTGCGCGGCGATCAGCGCGAGTAGTGCTCGACGACCAGCTGGACGTCGCAGGTCACGGGGACCTCTTCACGCTTGGGCCGACGCAGCAGCGTGGCCTGCAGGGCTTCGAGGTTCACGTTCAGGTAACCGGGGACCGCGGGCAGCACATCGCGGTGCGCACCGGCGGCGGCGACCTGGAACGGATCCATATCGGCCGAGCGGGTGTGCACGGAGATGGTCTGGCCTTCCTTCACGCGGAAGGAGGGGCGGTCCACGCGCTGGCCGTCGACGCAGATGTGACGGTGCACGACGAACTGGCGGGCCTGGGCGATGGTGCGGGCGAAGCCGGCACGCAGGACCAGGGCGTCCAGACGCATTTCGAGCAGCTCGACCAGGTTTTCACCGGTCATGCCCGGCTGGCGGTGGGCTTCCTTGTAGACCTTGAGCAGCTGGGCCTCGCGGATGCCGTACTGGGCGCGCAGACGCTGCTTCTCCTTCAGGCGGATCGAGTAGTCCGAGTCGTTGCGACGACGGGCACGGCCGTGCTCGCCGGGCGGGTACGGACGACGCTCGAAGTACTTTTCGGCCTTCGGGGTCAGGGCAATGCCGAGGGCGCGCGACAGGCGGACCTGACGGCGCGAACGCGTTGCATGAGACATGTGATGTCTACCTTTCGTATGTGCATTGAGCTTCGACGCCTGTGCTCCACGGGAATCCGCGAGTACTGGGCTCGGCCGGCGTCCAAGCGGCTGTTTCCCAGGGTGGGAAGGCAATGGTCCGGCTCGAGTCAACCGGGCAAGGCCGCCTTTAAGGTGCAGGCACAGCAGTAGACAACTCTACCGCACCCGGACCCCTGCAAGCCGCCTCACCCCTGTGGTTTGCGTCTCGCCTCGATATGGCGCAGGCGCTCGGCCATGTTCCTCTCCGCCCCGTTGCCCGTCGGCCGATAGTAGCGAGCGGCTTCCAGGGACTCCGGCAGATAGTCCTGCGGTGAGATCGAGAAGGGGTAGTCGTGGGAGTATTTGTATCCGTCCCCGTGTCCCAGGGCCGCAGCCCCCGGATAGTGCGCATCGCGCAGATGAGCTGGGACCTCCCCCGCCTTGCCCGCTTTGACATCGGCGATGGCCTCGTTGATACCGGTGTACGAGGCATTGGATTTCGGTGCGGCCGCCAGGTAGACCACGGCCTCGGCCAGGGGGATCCTGCCCTCGGGCATGCCGATGCGCTCCACGGCGGTCTGCGCGGCAACGGCCAGGGTCAGCGCCTGCGGATCCGCCATGCCGATGTCCTCGGCCGCCGAGATCACGATCCGTCTGGCGATGAAGCGCGGGTCCTCACCGGCGACGATCATCCTGGCCAGATAGTGCAACGCGGCATCCGGATCCGAGCCGCGAATCGACTTGATGAAGGCACTGATCACGTCGTAGTGCTGATCCCCTGCCCGGTCGTAGCGGACCATCGCCTGGTCCGCCGCCTCGGCGGTGAAGGCCGCCGTGATGACGGGGGTCCCCTCCCCCTTGGTCCGCGCCTGGGCGATCGCCGCAGCGGCCTCGAGCACGGTCAGGGACCGGCGCGCGTCTCCCCCGGCGATCGCCACGATGTGCTCCCTGGCCTCGTCCTCGAGGACGAAACCGCCGGCCAGTCCCCGGTCGCTTGACACCGCGTGCTCGAGCAGGTGGGAGATGTCCTCGGGCGTCAGGGGTTTGAGTGTGAGCACCAGCGAGCGGGAGACCAGGGGTGCGATCACGGAGAAGGACGGATTCTCGGTGGTCGCCGCCACCAACACCACCAGACGGTTCTCCACGGCCGGCAGCAGGGCATCCTGTTGCGCCTTGGAGAACCGGTGGATCTCATCGAGGAACAGCACAGTGGTGCGCCCGTGCAGGTCCCGTTCGTTGCGCGCGTTCTCCACCACGCGGCGCACGTCCTTGACCCCGGCTGTGATCGCGGAGAGCTCCACGAAGCGCCGGTCCCCGGCATGGGAGATGACGTGCGCCAGGGTGGTCTTGCCCACGCCCGGCGGACCCCACAGGATCACGGAGGACGCGCCCGCCTTCGAACCGGCCTGTGCGCCGGCCAACTGCTGCAGTGGTGAACCGGGGAACGTCAGGTGTTCCTGGCCGACCACCTCGTCCATGGTCCGCGGGCGCATCCGCACCGCCAGCGGGTCCAGTGCGGATCCGGAGCCGGCGAAGGCCGGGGACGGCGATTCGTCGTCCCCGGCCTCCTGGTTGAACAGGTCCGCCACGATGGGTGTCAGTCCTCTTCTTCTGCGACGTAGTCCACGCCGGCTTCCTTGCGCTGGTGCTCGGTGATCGCACCGGGTGCATCGGTCAGCGGGTCGTAGCCGCCACCGGACTTCGGGAAGGCGATGACGTCGCGAATCGAATCGGAGTGGGTCAGCAGCGAGACGATGCGGTCCCACCCGAAGGCGATGCCGCCGTGCGGCGGGGCGCCGAAGGCGAAGGCGTCGAGCAGGAAGCCGAACTTCTCACGCGCCTCGGCCTCGGAGATGCCCATCACCTTGAACACGCGCTCCTGGATGTCCGGGCGGTGAATACGGATGGAACCGCCGCCGATCTCATTGCCGTTGCACACGATGTCGTAGGCGTAGGCCAGCGCGGAACCCGGATCCGTGTCGAAGGTGTCGAGGAATTCCGGCTTGGGCGAGGTGAAGGCGTGGTGCACCGCGGTCCATTTGCCGGCGCCCACGGCCACATCGCCCGCTGCCACCGCCTCTTCTGCGGGTTCGAACAGCGGAGCGTCGACGACCCAGACGAAGGCCCAGGCGTTCTCATCGATCAGGCCGGAGCGCGCGGCGATCTCATTGCGGGCTGAACCCAGCAGGGCGCGGGCGGCCTTGGGCTTGTCCGCTGCGAAGAAGATCGCATCGCCGGGGACGGCGCCCACCGCTGCGGCCAGTCCGGCCTTCTCGTCCTCCGAGATGTTCTTGGCCACCGGTCCGCCCAGCGTGCCATCGGCCTGGACCTGTACATAGGCCAGGCCCTTGGCTCCGCGCTGCTTGGCCCAGTCCTGCCAGGCATCGAACTGCCGACGCGGCAGCGAGGCCCCACCCGGGTAGACGACCGCGCCCACATAGGGCGCCTGGAACACGCGGAACGGCGTGTCCTTGAAGTATTCGGTCAGATCGGTCAGCTCCAGGCCGAAGCGCAGGTCCGGCTTGTCCGAACCGTACTTCTCCATTGCGTCCTTGTACGTCATCCGGGCGATCGGCGTCGTGATGTCGTAGCCGATGAGCTTCCACACGGCCTTGAGGACGTCTTCGGCCAGGGCGATGATGTCGTCCTGATCGACGAACGAGGCCTCGATGTCGAGCTGGGTGAATTCCGGCTGGCGATCCGCTCGGAAGTCCTCATCGCGGTAGCAGCGGGCGATCTGGTAGTAGCGTTCCATCCCGGCCACCTGGAGCAGCTGCTTGAACAGCTGCGGGGACTGCGGCAGCGCATACCAGTTGCCGGGGCGCAGACGCGCCGGAACCAGGAAGTCGCGGGCGCCCTCGGGGGTGGAGCGGGTCAGCGTCGGGGTCTCGATCTCCGTGAAGCGGTGGGCCTCGAGGACCGTCCTGGCCGCCCGGTTCGCCTCGGAGCGCAGGCGCAGGTTCGCGGCCTGGCCCTTCCGACGCAGATCCAGGTAACGGTACTTCAGCCGCGTCTCCTCGCCGACCTGGCCGGCGTCCTCGGCATGTTCGGAGACCTGGAAGGGCAGGGGCGCGGCCTCGGCCAGGACTTTGACCTCGGTGTCGACGATCTCCACATCGCCGGTGGCCAGGTCCGGGTTGGCGTTGCCCTCGGGCCGCTGGGCCACGGTTCCGGTGACCTGCACGACGGTCTCATTGCGCAGCTTGTCCGCGACGTCCTCGCGCACGACGACCTGGACGATGCCGGAGGCGTCGCGCAAGTCGATGAAGGCGACCCCACCGTGGTCGCGGCGGCGGTCCACCCAGCCGGCCAGGGTGATGGTGGTTCCGGCATCCGACAGCCGCAGGCTGCCTGCCTCATGCGTGCGTAGCACTGATCAGTCTCCTTGGTAGTTCGACTCTTGCACAAGAGTTCGCGATACAGCGACTAAGTCTAGTCGCAGGTCCCCGACGGCCCGGACCTCAGGCTCCGGCCGCGGGATTGACGACTCGGGGCCACAGGTCGTCTGCGCCCGGCGCCCAGATCTCCGGATCGGCCGGCGCCTGCACGCCGGTGCGGATGTCCTTGACCTCGTTCCCGGTCTCTCCGTCGAGGAACCAGACGAACGGGATACCGCGCTTATCGGCGAACTTGATCTGTTTGCCGAACTTCGCGGCACTCGGCGCCACGTCGGTGGCGATCCCGCGGGAGCGCAGCACGGCGGCGACCCGGTTCGCATCGGCCCGGTGGGATTCTGCGGTGACGGCCACCAGCACGGCGGTCGGCACGGACCGGGTGGCCCGCAGCGCCTGGTTGCGGCCGATGAAGCGCGAGAGCAGGCGGGAGACGCCCAGGGACATGCCCACGCCCGGATAGACCTTCTTGTCCGTTTTGGCCAGGGCGTCATAGCGTCCACCGGAGGCCACGGAGCCCAGGCCCTCGTGTCCGATCAGCTGGGTCTCGTAGACGGTGCCGGTGTAGTAGTCCAGACCGCGGGCGATCTTCAGCTGGGCGACGACCTTGCCCGGGGCCAGCTCATTGGCCGCATCGAGCAGTTTGACCAGGGCTTCGAGTCCCTGGTCGAGCAGGTCGTCGTGAACCCCCAGCGCGGTGACGCGGTCCGCGAATCCGGCGTCCGTCGCCTCGATCTCAGCCAGGGCCAGGCACGCCCGCTGCTGGGCGGGGCTCGCCCCTGCCTCTGCGGCCAGGAGTTCGCCCACCGCGGCCGGGCCGATCTTGTCGTACTTGTCGATGCAGCGCAGCACTGCGGTGATGTCGCTCAGCCCGATCCCACGGGCGAAGCCCTCCAGCAGCTTGCGGTTGTTCGCCAGGATCCGCACCGGCGGGATACCCAGTTCCCCAAGCGCCTCGAAGGCCTGCAGCATCACCAGCGGGACCTCGACCTCGTAGTGGTCCGGCAGGGTCCCATCGCCGATGACGTCGATATCGGCCTGAATGAATTCTCGGTAGCGGCCCTCCTGGGGACGCTCGCCGCGCCAGACGGGTTGAATCTGATAGCGCTTGAACGGGAAGTCCAGATGTCCCGCGTTCTCCACCACATAGCGCGACAGCGGCACCGTCAGGTCGAAGTGCAGGCCCAGGGGGTTCTTCTCCTCGCCCTCGGCGTGCAGCCGGCGCACCGCGAAGATCTCCTTGTCGATCTCCCCGTCCTTGGCCAGTGCCGTCAGCGGTTCGACCGCGCGGGTCTGGATTCCGGCGTAGCCGTTGAGCTCGAAGACATGGCGCAGATGATCGAGCAGCCGTTCCTGGACGATCTGATCGGCTGGAAGCCATTCTGGAAAGCCGGAGAGTTTGGCCGCCTGTGCCATGAGTGCTTCACTCCTAGTGTGATGCCCGCCGGGGCGGGTTGGGGTGGTTAATGGATCTCTATCATTTCAGGAAGGGATTGCCGGCCTGTTCGCGGGCCATCGTCGTGGCCGGCCCGTGGCCGGGATGGACGGCACCGTCGGGCAGACCGCGCAGTACCGCAAGGCTGTCGACCATGGCACGCGCACTGCCGCCCGGCAGGTCGGTGCGTCCCACCGAACCGGCGAACAGGATATCGCCGGAGAAGTACACCGTCTCCCCCGTGTCCGGCAGGCCCGCGGCGATCAGTGTGGAACCCTCCGTGTGCCCGGGCAACACCGTGAAGTCGAAGTCGAGCCCCGCCAGGCTGAGCCGCTCCGGCAGTGCCCGCGCCACCGGCGCCGGCCAATCGGGCACGGCGCGTGCCACCACCGCGGCGAAGTCACCGGTCATCGTGGCCGCGGGATCGGCCAGCCGGTAGTGGTCCGCGGCGGCCAGGTAGACCGGTACGTCCCAGGACTCAAGGTATGCGGGCAGTCCCAGCACGTGGTCGGGATGTCCATGGGTCAGCAATACCGCCACCGGGTGCAGGCCCGCGGCCTCAACCTGGGCGCGTACCCCTTCCGCGCCGCCGAGGCCCGCGTCGATCAACACGCACTCCTGCGATTCTGCGGCGGAGACGACATAGCAGTTGACGCCCAGAAACGGGGCGACAGTGGTCAAAACGCGCATAGCCCGATTCTATCCACGAGGCGGGCGCAGTGGACGGATTGGCCCTGCCCCGGACCACAACGGCTAAGCTGTGGGGGTACTTCAACCGCATAGTCGAGTGATCCGTGTGATTCGACCGACGACAGACAGGGAATCTCCATGACTGATTCGAACCATCCCGTTCCGAAACCAGGCCCCCGCCCGGGCCCGAAGCCCTCGGCGCTGGCGCCGGTGCCGGCGACCGAGCACCGCGACCGCAGCGCAGAGCTGGCCGCCGCCACCGCCTTCGGCCGGGTCGATGAAGCGCAGACGGTTTTCGTCCGGACGGCCGAGGGCGAACGCCCTGTGGGACAGTACCCCGACGCCGATGCCGCAGGCGCCCTGGAGTACTTCGCCAACAAGTACCTCGACCTGGTCGACGCGGCGGAGCTGCTGGGCCAGCGCCTGGCCGCCGGTGCGCCCGCCGATGCGATCCGGCGTTCCGCCGCCGCCCAGCGCGAGGCCCTGGCCGGCGCGGACGTGGTCGGGGACCTGGCCGGACTCGACGAGCGCCTCCAACAGCTCGCCGCACGTGCCGACACCGCTGCCGCCGCGGCCCAGCAGGAGACCGAGGCAAGGCGCGAGGAGGGCCGTCTGCGCCGCCGGGAGATCGTGGACGAGGCGGAGCGGATCGCCGCCCAGGATTCCGCCAGGGTCCAGTGGAAGCAGTCCGGCGCCCGGATGCGGGAACTGTTCGCGCGCTGGAAGGAGGTGCAGGCCGCCAGCCCGCGCCTGCCGCGGTCGGAGGATCAGGAACTGTGGGGACGCTTCGCGAAGGCCCGCAACGGGTTCGACCGGCGCCGCAAGGAGTTCTTCGCCGAGCTGGACGCCCACAATGCCGAGGGCAAGCGGCTGAAGGAGAAGCTGGTCGCCCAGGCCGAGGAGCTCTCCGGTTCCACCGATTGGCGCGAGACCGCAGGGCGGTTCCGCGACCTGATGGACAAGTGGAAGGCCACCCCGCGGGCGGGCCGCAAGGACGACGACGCCCTGTGGGCCCGCTTCAGGGCCGCACAGGATGTCTTCTTCGCCGCGCGCAAGGCCGAGAACGATGCGATCGACGCCGGCTATGCGGACAACCTGGTGGTCAAGGAGGCTCTGCTCGAACGCGCCAGGGCCCTCCTGCCGATCACCGACATCGATTCAACCAAGCAAGCCCTGCGGAAGATCCAGGACGAGTGGGAGGACGCGGGCCGGGTCCCGCGCGCCGATATCAGCCGGATGGAGAACGGTCTGCGCGAGGTCGAGTCGGCACTGTCCGCAGCAGAGGACGAGCGCTGGCGCAAGACCAACCCGGAGACCCGGGCACGGACCAGCGGAGTGCTCTCCCAGCTGACCGATCAGCTCGACGAGTTGCAGGCCAAGCTCGACGCCGCCGAGGCCGCAGGCGATCAGAAGCGCATCGCCAAGGCCGGCGAGGAGCTCGAGACGAAGCGTAAATGGTATGAGCAGTTGGCCCGCACTGCCGAGGAGTTCTCCGACTAAGGCATCAGACATCTGTGGATAACCGGCCCGCAGCGGTGGGCTCCGGGCCGGTTATCCACAGATTCCCCCGGGGGTCTGGCCTGGTGGCCAATGAGCTGCCAGGCTTTCCTCATGTCCACCTGCGAAGAATCAGCCCCCGTCGACGGGCTGTTGCGGCCGACTGCCGACGTCGACCGCGATACCCTGCGCTCACTGGCCCTCGACGGACTGCTCGTCCAGCTGACCGAGGACTGCTGGGTCGCCGCCGACGCCCCCGCCGGGCCGCGGCTGCGGGCGGCCGCGCTCGGCCCGCCCCAACTGGCCGACACCGCCTATTCCCACGCCACCGCGCACTGGGTCTGGTGGGGCTCCGGGCGCAGCCCGGTCACCGTGCACCTGACGACCCTCAAACGCCGCAGACTGCGCGGGAACTATGCCGCTCACACCTTCGAACGCACCTTGGGCCCCTTCGACGTCTCCCGCCCCGCAGCGGTGCCGGTGACGACTGGAGCCCGTACCCTGTTCGACGAGGCCATGGCGATCGAGACGCGGGACCCCGCGCGGCTGGCGGCGGCGATCACCACATTGCTCGTCGATGTGGGCCGCGCCGACCGACTGGCCTTCGGCGAATACGTTGACGGGCTCTACCGCCGCTCCGGGATCACCGTGCTGCGCCGGGCGCTGGAACTCGTCGAGCTGTGACCCCGCCGACTCAGCCGGTGATCCGGTAGACGTCGAACACGCCGTCCACCTGCCGTACCGCCGAGAGCACGCTGCCCAGGTGGGTGGAGTCCCCTATCTCGAAGACGAAACGAGACTGTGCAACCCTGGCGCGGCTGGTCGCCACGGAGGCCGAAAGGATGTTGACATGGTAGTCACTGAGCGCCTTCGTGATATCGGAGAGCAGACCGGCACGATCGAGCGCCTCGACTTGTATCTGCACGAGGTAGAGTCCGTGCGACTGCCCCGTCCATTCGACCTCCACCAACCGCTCGGGCTGGCGTTCGAGTGAGGCCATGTTCTTACAGTCCTTGCGATGAACCGATACTCCACTGCCGCGGGTGACGAAGCCGATGACGTCATCGCCGGGCACCGGGGTGCAGCAGCGCGCCAACTTCACCAGGATGTCGTCCATCCCCTTGACGCGCACGCCCTCGGTCGAGGAGTGGTGCCCGGAGGACCTGCCCGTCTTGTTCTGTGCGATCACCGGGGCGGGCTCCGGTTCGGCCTGTTCGCCCTGGACGTGTTTGGCCAGTAGATCGACGATGTGCGCAGCCGAGACGTTCCCATTGCCGATCGAGGCGTAGAGCGAATCGACGTCCGGCAGGTGCTGTTCTGCGGCGACGAGCTCCAGGGTCTCGTTCTTCATCAGCTTCTCGGCACTGATATGGTGACGGCGCATCGCCCGGGCCAGCTGGTCGCGCCCGTTGTCGATGGCCTCCTCCCTGCGCTCCTTGGAGAACCACTGTCGGATCTTGTTGCGTGCCCTGGGACTGGCGACGAAGGTCAACCAGTCACGGCTGGGACCGGCGTGTTCGTCCTTCGAGGTGAAGACCTCGACGACGTCACCGTTGTTCAGCTCTGTATCCAGCGGCACCAGCCGGCCGTTGACCCTGGCGCCCATCGTCTTGTGCCCGACCTCCGTGTGTACGGAATAGGCGAAGTCGACCGGCGTCGAATGCTGTGGCAGCGTGATGATGTCGCCCTGCGGGGTGAAGGCGTAGACCTCCTGGCTGCGTACCTGGTAACGCAGGTTGTCCAGGAACTCGTCGGGGTCCTCGGTCTCCTGCTGCCAGTCCATGATCTGGCGCAGCCAGTTGACCTGGTCGAGTTCTCCGGAGTCCGCCACCTTGACGGTCCGCCCGCCGGTGCCGGATCCCGCGGCCGTCGCCTTTGCCCGGTCCTTGTAGCGCCAGTGCGCGGCCACCCCGTATTCCGCCCTGGTGTCCATTTCATAGGTTCTGATCTGGATCTCCACCGGCTTGCCGTACGGGCCGATCACGGTGGTGTGCAGGCTCTGGTACATGTTGAACTTCGGGACCGCGATATAGTCCTTGAACCGCCCCGGCACCGGCGTCCACTTGGCGTGGACCAGCCCGAGCACCCCGTAGCACTCGTTGACCGTCGAGACCAGCACGCGCACACCGACAAGGTCGTAGATGTCGCCGAACTCGTGCCCGCGCACCACCATCTTCTGGTAGATGGAATAGTAGTGCTTCGGCCGGCCGGTGATGGTCGCATCGATCTGCGCTCCGTGAAGCACATCGCCCAGGTCCTTGGACACGATGCCCAGGTACTTCTCGCGTTCCGGGGTCCGCTCGGCGACCAGTCTGACGATCTCGTCGTAGACCTTGGGATAGAGCACTTGGAACGACAGGTCCTCGAGTTCCCATTTGATCGTGTTCATCCCCAGGCGGTGCGCCAGCGGGGCGAAGATCTCCAGGGTCTCCCTGGCCTTGCGCTCACTTGAGGAAGCCGGTACGTACTTCCATGTGCGTGCATTGTGGAGCCGGTCGGCCAGCTTGATGACCAGCACCCTGATGTCCTGACTCATCGCCACGATCATCTTCCGCACGGTCTCGGACTGGGCCGCAGCCCCGTATTGGATCTTGTCCAGCTTCGTGACCCCGTCGACCATCAGCGCTATCTCATCGCCGAAGTCAGTGCGCAGGTCCTCCAGGCTGTACCCGGTGTCCTCGACCGTATCGTGCAGCAGGGCTGCGGCCAGGGTCACCGGGGTCATGCCGATTTCGGCCAGGATGGTCGCAACCGCAACCGGATGCGTGATGTAGGGATCACCGCTCTTGCGGGTCTGGCCGCGATGCCATTTCTCCGCCACCCGATAGGCCCGCAGGACGATGTCCGGATCGGCCTTCGGGTGGTTCTTCTCCAGCGCCTGCAGCAGGGGCCCCAGGGCCGGGGGGAACTGCGGCGAATTCTGGCTGCGCGCCGTCCAGAACGCCAATCGGGACAGGCCCCGCTGGCGCTTGTTGGTGCTCTTCGCCTGATCGCTCATGACCCGTCACCCTCCCTGGGAACACCTGCGGGTTCCACGCGAATAAAAGAACCACCGGTGAGCGGACTCACCGGTGGTTCAATACTACAAGGAACTTCGTGCTCAAGCCGCAGGGCGGGCCTCGAGCACTCTGGCCTCCTGCTCCTTGACCTTCTTCTCCGTGGAACGCAGTACCGCGTACAGCGGAGAGGCGACGAACAGTGTCGAGGCCGCAGCGACCACGGTGCCCACGAACAGTGACAGCGAAATATCCGTCAGCGTGCCCGCGCCGAGCAGGAACACGCCGATGAACAGGATCGCGCCGATCGGCAGGGCCGCGATGATCGTGGTGTTGATCGAGCGCACAGTGGTCTGGTTGATGCCCAGGTTCACCAATTCGGAGAATGTCCTGTCCTTTGCACTCCCGAAGTCCTGGGTCGTCTCCCTGATCTTGTCGAAGACCACCACCGTGTCGTACAGCGAGAAGCTCAAGACCGTGAGGAAGCCGATCACCGCCTCCGGGGTGACCTCGAAGCCGGTGGCCGAGTAGATCCCCATGGTCAGGACCATGACGAACACCAGGCCCAGGATCGCCGCCAATGACATCTTCCAGGTGCGGAAGTAGATCGCCATGAACACCATCGCCAGGGCCACGAAGATGATGAGCGCACGCGCCATCTTCTGGGTGACGTCCGCGCCCCACTGCGGGCCGATGAAGTTCGATGTGACATCGGAGTTGTCGACCTGCAGATGGCTCACGAGCGAGTCCCTGACCTGCTGCATCTGCTCATCGCTGAGCTGGTCGGTCTCGATCTTGAGGGTGTCATTGGTCGTCGGGACCACGGAGGGATTCGCAGCGCCCACCGCATCGGTCACCGCCTGTGAGGCCGCGTCGACCTTGTCGGTGGCCACGTGGTCGACCTGGAACTGGGATCCGCCGCGGAAGTCGATGCCCAGGTTGAACCCGCCGAAGACGGGGACCAGGATCGACAGGACGGTCAGCACGGCCGCGATCGTCAACCACAGTTTGGACTTCCCGACGAACGGGATGGACGATTCACCGGTGTGGAGCCTGTTGCCCCATTCGAAGAAGCGTTTCACTTACTCGTCCTCTCCCGACTTCAAAGCGGCCTTGCGTTCGGCGATCGACATCCCGTCCTCGGCCTTCCGGTCGGTCCGGGCCTGCCGCCTCTTCGCCTCCTTGAAGGACTTGCCCTTCTTCGACTTCTCCTTCGCACGTTCCAAATCCAGGCCGAGGGCACCGCGGTAGGCAGCGGGCTTGACCCCGAGCAACCGCGGATCCATCCCGGACATGGGGTGGCCGTTGCCGAAGAACTCCGTGCGCGCCAGGGCCTGCAGCATCGGATGGGTGAACAGGACGACGACGAGCACGTCGACGATGACTGTCAGACCCAGGGTGAAGGCGAAGCCACGCACCGAGCCGACTGCCAGGATGTAAAGAATGACGGCTGCGAGCATGTTGACCGCCTTGGACGCGTAGATCGTCCGGCCCGCACGCGACCAGCCGACCTCCACCGCGGATTTCAGAGGTCTGCCGTCGCGCAATTCATCTCGGACACGTTCGAAGTAGACGATGAACGAGTCGGCGGTCATGCCGATACCCACGATGATGCCGGCGACGCCGGCCAGGGACAGCCGATAACCGTACCGCCACGATACGAACAGCAGGAGCAGATAGGTCAGGATTCCAGCGACGACCAGGGAACTGACCGTCACCGAGGCCAGGGCGCGGTACTGGAACAGCGAGTACACGATGACCAACAACAGGCCGATACCGCCAGCGAGCAGGCCCTTCGAGAGGTATTCCGAACCCAGGGTCGGGGAGATCTGCTCCTCGGACTGGACCTGGAAGCTGATCGGCAGTGCACCGTTCTTCAGCTGGTTGGCCAGGGTCTCGGCCTCCTCCTGCGTGAAGCTGCCGGTGATCTGCGCCCGCCCATCGGTCACGGCCGACTGTGAGACGGGTGCCGTGAGCACCAGCCCGTCGAGGGTGATGGCGAACTGGTTGTAGGGCTGCTGCTGACCGGTGATGGCACTGGTCACCTTGCCGAAGACGTCACGGCCGGTTCCGTCGAACTCCATGGACACGGCCAGATTGTTCGTCTGCTGGCCCGAGGAGGAAGTCTCGTAACCGAAACTGGCGTCCTTGACATGCGAGCCGTCGAGCTCTACCGGGCCCAAGACGTACTTCTCCTGTCCGTCCTTGGAACACGCCACGACCGGCTGATCGGGGTTCAAGCGCTTGCCACCAGTCCGGTTCTCCGGATTCGTGCAGTCCAGTTCGGCGAATTGCTTCTGGATTTTCTCGCTGGCCCAGGACTGATCGGCTGCCGGATCGAAGCGCGGAATCTTCTGTGCCTCGGTGGAGTCCTGCTGTTTGGCCGTGGGCGAGGCGCTCGGCCCGCCGGCCGGAGCCGCGGAGGCGGCCTGTTTGGACACCGTACCGCCGGCCTTGCCGGTCTCCGACTGCTTGCCCAGCAGATCCTCGAGCTTCTTCTTCTGTTCATCGGTCATCTCCGGCGATTTCGACTCGCTCGGACTCGCCGACTCCTGCCCTGCGGGTTGCGGGGCGCCGACGGCCGCGACGCGGCGGAAGGCCAGCTGAGCCGAGGACCGGACCAGACCGCGGGTCTGCTTATCGGGGTTGCCAGGCAGGTTGACGACGATGTTCTGATCGCCCTGCGTGCTGATCTCGGCCTCCGATACACCCGTCGAGTCGACACGCTGCCGGATGATCGCCACAGCCTGCTGCAGCTGCTCCTTGGAGATCTTGGCGCCTTCGTCCAGCTGTGGTTCGAGGATGATCGAGGTTCCGCCCTCGAGGTCGAGTGCGAGGTTGGGAGTCCAACTCGCCTTGCCCCAGATGGACCCGGCGGCGATAATCGCGGCCACGATCGCCGTGATGACGATCAGCCACGTAAAACGCAGCCCGGGCCGGGGCTTGTTCTCTGAAGATGACACGGAAGTTCTTTCGATTGGGAGCACCGCGCTTTCAGACCAGGAGCCCGACGCGGTGTGGGTGGGAGGACCTGATTCAGTCCTTGTCCTTGTCGGCGGAGTCCTTCCCCTGCTGGGAGTCGGAGTCCTGTTCGGGCGATTCGCGCTTGGCCGCGTTCATCGCGTCGAGTTCGGCGTCGGTGATACGCGGGGACTCGGAGTCCGCTGCGGACTCTGCCGGTTCGTCGGACGCGGGCTCTGCCGGCGCCGGGTCGGCCTGAGCGGCCTGCACCTGGCCGATGGCCTGCTTGTGGAAGACCAGGATGGTGCCGGGCCCCGATTCGATGGTGACCTTGTTATCGGCTTCGTCGACGGACACGACGGTGCCGTAGATACCGGAACTGGTCATCACCGAGGCGCCGGGGACCAGATCGTTCTTCATCTGTTCGGCGCGGGCCTTCTGTTTCTTCTTGTTGCTGAACATGAAGAAGATGAGCATCGCCGCGACGACGACGATCAGAATCATGCTGGGATCCACGGAGGTACGACCTTTCAGAGAATGGGCAGATCGGTCGCTAGTCTAGTTGGGACCACCTAAGGATGACCAATCCCGCGGCCCCGGAATCAGTCCACCCGCTCCTCCGGCGGAGTCAGGCCCAAGTGCGCCCAGGCCTCGCGGGTGGCGATCCGGCCGCGTGGCGTCCGCGATATCAGCCCTTCGCGAACAAGGAAGGGCTCGGCGACCTCTTCGACGGTCTCGGCCTCCTCCCCCACCGATACGGCGAGGGTGGACAGTCCCACCGGACCGCCGTTGAATCGGCGGCATAGGACCCGCAGAACGGAGCGGTCGAGCCGGTCGAGTCCCCGTTCGTCGACCTCATATACCTTCAGCGCCTCCTGCGCCGCGTGTTTGTCCACGACTCCGCTGCCGCGCACCTGCGCCCAGTCGCGCACCCGCCGCAGCAGCCTGTTGGCGATGCGCGGGGTACCGCGGGAGCGCATCGCGATCTCGACCAGGCCGGCCGGCCTGGCCTCGATGCCGATCATCTGCGCCGAGCGGACGAGGACCCTTTCGAGATCCTCATCGGAGTAGAAGTCCAGGTGCCCGGTGAACCCGAAGCGGTCGCGCAGCGGCGCCGGCAGCAGCCCCGACCTGGTGGTCGCGCCGACCAGCGTGAACGGCGGAAGTTCGAGCGGGATCGCGGTGGCGCCGGGGCCCTTGCCGACGATGACGTCGACGCGGAAGTCCTCCATCGCGACGTAGAGCATTTCCTCGGCCGAACGCGACATCCTGTGGATCTCGTCGATGAACAGGACCTCGCCCTCCTCCAGCGAGGACAGGATCGCCGCAAGATCGCCGGCGTGCTGGATCGCCGGGCCCGAGGTGATCCGGATCTGCGCGCCCATTTCGGCAGCGATGATCATCGCCAGTGTGGTCTTGCCCAGTCCGGGCGGCCCCGAGAGCAACACATGGTCCGGCGTCCTGCCCCTGGCCCTGGCTGCATCGAGGACGAGGGAGAGCTGTTCGCGCACCAGTGGCTGCCCGACGAATTCCGCGAGCCCCTTCGGCCGCAGAGCAGCTTCCTGAGCCCGCTCCTGGGCTCCGGCACCGGTGCCCATCAGGCGCTCGAGTTCCGCGCCGGTCGGGTCGTCCGAACCGAAGTCGATTTCGTAGCCGTCGGTCACTGGCGGCCCCCCAGAACCCGCAGACTGGCCTTGAGCAGAACCGGTACGGAGGCCTCGGGCAGATCTGCGCGCACCGCGGAGACGACGTCGAGCGCTTCCGCTTCCTTCCAGCCGAGCCCGGTCAGGGCCAGCACGACCTCGTCGTCCGCGGCGGTGTGCACGGGGGCCCCCGCAGCAGCGGCCGCCGGCAATCGGTCGAGCCGGTTGCCCAGCTCCAGCATCATCCGGGCCGCGACCTTCTTGCCGATACCCGGCACCCGGGTCAGAGCGGCCTCGTCGCCGGCGGAGACCGCGGTGCTCAGTTCGGCCGGCCCCAGCACGCCGAGCACCGCCAGCGCCAGTTTGGGGCCCACCCCCGAGATACCGGTGAGGACTTCGAAAACCGATTTCTCGTCGGGTGTGGGGAAGCCGAACAGCGTCAGGGAGTCCTCGCGCACCACCAGGATCGTGTGCAGCGCCAGCTCCATTCCCGGTCTGGTCTGCAGTGCAAAGGCTGGGGTGATGTGAACTTCACGACCGACGCCGTAGGTCACGAGCGTCAGTGTGTCGGTCGTGACCGCGTGGACGGTCCCTGCAAGATAGGTGAGCACAGTGCTTCTCCGTGGAAGGGCTTATGTGGGAACAGATGTACGATTTCTCCCTAGCCTAGCGCACGCACGGCAGGTCCGGCTCAGCGATTCCTCCGGATCGCCGCCGCCCACTGTTCCTGTGCCCGGGTCAGGCCCGAGCCCTGCCTGCCGGCCGCCTGGCGGGCCAGTAGGTCCTTGGTGGGGCCCGGGGTCGAGGTGGCCGCGGTCGCCCCGCGCCACAGGTGGCAGATAGCGATGGCCAGGGCGTCCGCGGCGTCCGCGGGCTTCGGTGGGGCGTCGAGCCGGAGGATCTTCGTGACCATGGTGGTCATCTGCCGCTTATCGGCCCTGCCGTTGCCGGTGATCGCGGCCTTGACCTCGGAGGGTGTGTGCATGGCTACGGGGATGCCGCGGCGGGCGGCCAGTCCCATGGTCAGTCCGGAGGCCTGTGCCGTGCCCATGATGGTCGACACGTCGTTGCGGGCGAACACCCGCTCGATGCTGACGACATCGGGACGGTAGTCGTCGAGCCAGGTGTCGAACACCTCGGCGATGCGGCCCAGGCGGACGTCCACCGCGTCCGAGGCGGGGGTCCTGGCCACACCCACCGCCACCATCCGTGGCTGGTGCGCCCGACTGGACTCGACGACCCCGAGCCCACAGCGGGTGAGCCCGGGGTCGACACCGAGGATGCGCACGACGGCGGCCTAGTCGGATTCTTCCAACTGCGCCATGACCTCATCGGAGACATCGGCGTTGGTGTAGACGTTCTGCACATCGTCGCTGTCCTCGAGCGCATCGATGAGCTTGAACACCTTGGCCGCGGTCTCCGCGTCCAACGGGACCTCGAGGTTGGGCACGAAGGCGGCGTCGGCACTCTCGTAGTCGATCCCGGCGTCCTGCAGGGCAGAGCGCACTGCGACCAGATCAGTGGCCTCGGAGATCACCTCGAAGGTATCGCCGTTGTCCTTGACCTCTTCGGCTCCCGCGTCCAGGGTCGCCTCGAGGATCGCGTCCTCGTCTGCGTTGTCCTGCGAGACCACGACGACGCCCTTGCGTGCGAAGTTGTAGGCGACCGAACCGGGGTCGGCCATGTTCCCGCCGTTGCGGGTCACGGCCACACGCACCTCGGCTGCGGCACGGTTGCGGTTATCGGTCAGACATTCGATCAGCAGGGCCACACCGCCCTGGGCATAGCCCTCGTACATGATCGTCTCGTAGTCGACGCCCGAGCCGTCGAGGCCACCGCCGCGCTTGACCGCGCGATCGATGTTATCGGCGGGAACCGAGTTCTTCTTGGCCTTCTGCACGGCGTCGAAGAGAGTCGGGTTGCCAGCGGGGTCCGGTCCGCCATTCCTGGCCGCGACCTCGATGTTCTTGATCAGCTTGGCGAACAGCTTGCCGCGCTTGGCATCGATGGCCGCTTTCTTGTGCTTGGTGGTGGCCCACTTGGAGTGACCTGACACGGGATTTGCTCCTCTTCACCGATAATGCGACGCCGCTAGGCGGCGTCGACCTCTTCCAACGATTTATATTACAGGCGCCCGTTGCGCAGCCGCAGCGGCATGTCCGGGACGAGGCCCGCCACTACCAACCGGGCCAGTTCGCCAACGGCCACAGGCCGCATCACCCCGACGGCCGAGGTCCCCTCGGGTCCGACGACCACGGCGTCCAGGTCGAGCCAGGCGGTCTCCAGGATCGCCTTCTTCTCCAGGTCTGTGCGCAGTGCGTTGTCGAGGTCCTCATCGTCACTGCAGAGGAGTCCGTAGAACACCTCATCCTGGATGTGGACGCCGTCGGAGAGCGTGATGCTGGCCCGGTGACTGGCCAGCGGGCCGGTCAATTCCATCGGCTCGCACTCGATGCCGGTCTCCTCGGCCAGTTCGCGTACCGCTGTCCGCCGGGGGTCCTCCCCCAGTTCGGCGCCCCCGCCCGGGGTCTCCCACCACGTCCGGGTGGGGTCGTAGATGTCGCGCACGTGGATCATGAAGACCTGCGCAGCAGGGTTGACCACGATGACGCGCGCCGCCTGGCGGACGGTGAGTTCGCTCATTTCCTGCCTTCGTCTCGTCCCGATCTCCCCGGATTCCTATCAAGGGTGACCCGATCGAGCATACCCGCTCGGCGTGCCGAGCGTGAATGCGGCATCCCATCGACGCCGGTCATAGACTGGTCACCATGCCATCGACCACCGATATCCAGCTCCTGGCGTCAATCCCATCGCCGAGTGTATCCTCCTTCCAGCTGGGACCGCTGACCATCCACTTCTACGCGCTGTGCATCCTCGTGGGCATCATTGTGGCGCTGTGGTTGACCGACCGACGGCTGCGGGCCCGTGGGACCCAGGACTGGCAGATCGTCGACGTCGCGGTATGGGCGATCCCCCTGGCCATCGTGTGCGCCCGCGTCTACCACGTGCTCAGCCATTTCGGCGACTACTTCGGACCGGGGCGCAACCCCTGGAACATCACCGAGTACGGCTCGGTGTGGGCGATCTGGGAGGGCGGCATCGCGATTTTCGGTGCCCTCTTGGGCGGGGCCCTGGGCGTGTTCATCGGCTGCCGCCAGACCGGCCTGCGATTCACCGCCGTGGCCGATGCCCTGGCTCCGGGGTTGATCCTCGCGCAGGCCTGCGGACGCTTCGGCAATTGGTTCAATCAAGAGCTGTTCGGACGCCCCACCACCGTGCCCTGGGGACTCGAAATCGCGGCGGGAAATCCCGCCATTCCGGCGGGCACCCCCGCGGGAACCCTGTTCCATCCCACGTTCCTCTACGAAGTGCTGTGGAACGCCCTCGGCGTCGTGGTGCTGTTGTGGTTGGGCCGCAGGGTCTACTTCCAGTGGGGCCGGCTGTTCGCCGTCTACCTCATCTGGTATGGCGCCGGGCGCACGGTCTGGGAGAACATCCGGATCGATCCCAGTCAGTTCTACCTGGGCATTCGCACGAACGTGTGGGCGGCACTGGGTGCGATCGCCCTGGGCCTGATCATCCTGGCCGTGCAAGCCCGCCGACACAACGGGCCCGAACCCTCGCCCTATCTGCCCGGGCGCGCTCCGGCGGCCGAGCAGGACTGAACCGGAACGCTCGCAGCACAAGGGGCGGGCCCGTGGAGATGATCTCCACGGGCCCGCCCCTTGTTACCGGAAAACCGCCTCAGGCCACCGGCAGGTGCTTCGACCACCACTCCAGGACCGCCTCGAAGCGCTGCACCCGGTGCCTGGGCCGGCCCGCCCTGGACAATTCGTGGTTCTCGCCCGGGAAGATCAGGAACTCGGCCGGAACACCGGCCCGGCGCAGTGCCGCATAGTACTGCTGGCCCTGTTCCAGCGGGCACCGCAGGTCCCGCTCCGAGTGCATCACCAGGGTGGGTATCCGGACCAGGGCCGCCCGCTCGATCGGCGACTGGCGCGCGATGTCCTCGGCCGCCGGGCCCGTGTACTCATCCGTGAAGTAGCGGCCGATGTCGCTGGTTCCGTAGAACGAACCCGGCACGAGGTAGCCGCGTTCGACGATCGCCGCCGAGAACCTCGTGCCCTCCTGCGAGCCGATGAGCATCGCGGTCAGGTAGCCGCCGTATGAACCGCCCTGCACACCGATCCGGGTCCCGTCGAGCTCCGGATGTGCCGCCAGCGCGGTGTCGAGCACTGCCAGCACATCGGCGGCGGCGGGCTCTGCCATATCGCCCTTGACCGCCAGCCCCCAGTCCCGGCCCCTGCCATTGGACCCGCGTGGGTTGGAGTACACGACGGCGTAACCCGCCGCCACCAGTACCTGGGTCTCGTCGAACAGCGCATGGGTGTACTGGGAGAAGGGACCGCCGTGGATGTTCAAGATCACCGGGTGCGGACCAGGACCCCGGGGCACTGCTACCCAGCCGTGCACCTCCCCGCCACTTCCGTCCGCCTTGATCGCCTCGGGCACCACCGCATCGGGCACGCCGCCGAAGTCCGTCAGAGCCTCAGGGGCGATGCCGGCACCTGTGGCGGACTCGGCGTCGAGGGCGGCTGCGGGCACTCGGAAGAGTTCGCCGAAGGAGTCCGGGACAGCCGCCGTGAACACCAGCGATCCGTCGGCGGCGAAGGCGAACCCGGAGACCACCGCGTCCGCCGGGGTCAGGAAGTGCAGATCGCGCAGGGTCGCGGGCCCTACTGCGTCCAGTTCGAGTGCCGTCAGTCGGATCGCGCCGTCGGTGACGACCCCGAAGTACACTCTCCCATCGACGAGCTGCAGCAGGCCACCAGCGGCGTCGACGCTCGCGGCATCGGTCAAGCGCTCGGTGGCGCCCGTGGCGGTGTCGTGGACGTAGACCCCGGAGAGCTGGGCGATGAAATCGGTCGGTCCATCCGTGAAGTCCTGGGCGACGAGCACACAACGCGTGTCGTCGATCCAACGGTGGCTGTGCACTGCCAGGGACTCGGGAATCTCAAGGGCCCTGGGACCCTCTGCCGTGTACACCCACACGGTGTCGCGCAGATCGACCTCATCGATGTCATCGTGCCGGCCGGCCACCGCCGAACGGATCAGACCCGACGGGGAGTACTGCGGATCCGAGGTGTCCCCCGGCAGTTCCGGCAGGACCTCGGGCACCGGGTAGGAGTCGATGCCGTCCACCCCGACGGGTTCGACGCCGGCCTCGGGGATCGCGATTTCGAATACCACGGTGCCCCTGTCGCGGAAGTACCCCAGCCCATTGTGCAGGTACTGCGGGTGGGTGATCCGGCGCGGCGCCTCGGCATCGGCCGAAACCTCAGGATCGGTGCCGTAGCGGCCCTCCTCCGGGATCCGGGCCAGGACCAGGGCGGAGTCACCGTTCGGGGACACCGCGAAATCGTCCACGCCCAGATCCACGTTCGTCAGCACCCTGGTGGCACCAGGGTGTTCGCCGATGTGCAGCTGGGCCACGCCACCGCGGGCTGCGCGCAGTAGGGCGAAGCCACCGGCACACGAACGCAGGTGCGAATCGTTGAACCCGTGGCTGATGCGCCGGGTGACCGCTCCATCGGTGGCGAAGACCTGGCCGGTATAGGCGTCCTGGGCCGTCTGGGGCCGGCGCAGGGTGAACAGCACACGCTGCCCCCACGCCACCGGGTCGGCCAGCTGGTGGACCGCGTCGATGTCCTCTGGTGTCATCTCAGGCGACTTCCTTCCATGCGCTCGAATAGAGTTCCCGCACCTGCCCGTGGACCTGCGGCAGAGCCTTGGTGTGGGCGACGATGGGCAGGAAATTGGCGTCCCCGCTCCAGCGCGGCACCAGGTGCTGGTGCAGATGGGCGGCGATTCCGGCTCCGCCGGCCTCACCCTGGTTGATCCCGATGTTGAAACCGTCGGGCCCGGACACGTGCCTGATCATCCGCATCGCGTGCTGCGTGAAATGCGCCAGCTCGAGGGTTTCGGCCTCCGTCAGATCCGGGTAATCGGCGACGTGGCGATACGGACAGATGAGGAGATGACCCGGGTTGTACGGATACAGGTTGAGGATCGCGAAAACCGTCTCACCACGTGCCACGATGAGCGACTCCTCGTCACTGTGGGCCGGTCCCGCACAGAACGGGCATTGATGTTCGGTTGCATCCTTCGGCTTGTCCTGCCCACCGATGTAGACCATCCGATGCGGGGTCCAGAGGCGTTGCAGGCCGTCCGGCTCCCCGGGGAACCCTGCAGCCGCCTCGGGTTCGGGCATTACGTTGCCGGCCCCATCGCGGACCGTCATACCTGGGCCTTGGTCTCGATGGCCTCGCGGATTCGGGCCACTGCCGCATCCACTGGCACCCCGTTGTCCTGGCTGCCATCGCGGAACCGGAATGAAACGGCTCCCGCGTCACGGTCCTCGCCGCCGACGATCAGCGTGTAGGGCACCTTCGACTTGCTGGCGTTGCGGATCTTCTTGGGGAAGCGGTCGTCGGAATCGTCGACCTCGACGCGCACCCCTGCATCGCGCAGGCGGGCGGCGATCTCCTGTGCGTAGTCCAGGAATTCCTCTGCCACCGGCACCAGGGTCGCCTGTACCGGCGAGAGCCAGACGGGGAAGGCCCCGGCATAGTGCTCGGTCAGCACCCCGAGGAACCGTTCGATCGAGCCGAACTTCGCGGAGTGGATCATCACCGGCTGTTTGCGGGTGCCGTCGGCCGCCTGATATTCCAGGCCGAAGCGCTCAGGCTGGTTGAAGTCCAGCTGGACGGTGGACATCTGCCAGGTGCGGCCGATCGCGTCTCGGGCCTGGACGGAGATCTTGGGACCGTAGAAAGCCGCGCCGCCCGGATCCGGGACCAATTCGAGGCCGGATTCGCGCGCCACCTTCTCCAGGGTCTCGGTGGCCTCACGCCACTGCTCGTCCGAACCGATGAACTTGTCCTTCTTCTTCCCGTCCTCATCGCGGGTGGACAGCTCGAGGTAGAAGTCGTCGAGGCCGAAGTCGCGCAACAGGCTGAACACGAAGTTCAGCAGATGACGGATCTCATCGGCCGCGCCCTCCTGGGTGACGTAGGAGTGTGAGTCGTCCTGGGTCAGCGCCCGGACGCGGGTCAGTCCGTGCACCACCCCCGAGGCCTCATTGCGATAGACAGTGCCGAATTCGAACAGGCGCAGCGGCAGTTCCCGATACGAGCGCCCACGCGACCGGTAGATGAGGTTGTGCATCGGGCAGTTCATCGCCTTGAGCCGGTACGGTGTGCCCTTCTTGAGGACCTCGCCGTTCTCACCGAGCACTTCGTCGACCGGCAGGGCTGGGAACATGTCCTCACCGTAGTAGGGCAGATGCCCCGAGGTGTAGAACAGAGTCTCCTTCGAGATGTGCGGGGTGCCGACGTATTCGAAGCCCTCTTCGATGTGCCTGCGGCGGACGTAGTCCTCCATCTCACGTTTGATCACCCCGCCCTTGGGGTGGAAGACGGGCAGCCCCGATCCCAGTTCCTCCGGGAAGGAGAACAGGTCGAGTTCAGCGCCCAACTTACGGTGGTCGCGGCGCTCGGCCTCCTTGATCCGGTCCTGGTAGGCCTTGAGTTCGTCCTTGGTCGCCCAGGCCGTACCGTAGATCCGCTGGAGGCTCGCATTGTCCTGGTCACCGCGCCAGTAGGCGGCCGAGGACTTGGTGACGGCGAAGCCGTTGCCGATGTACTTCGTCGAGGGCAGGTGCGGGCCACGGCACAGATCCTGCCAGACGACTTCGCCCTTGCGGTTGCGGTTCTCGTAGACGGTCAGCTCGGCACCGCCGACCTCCACCGAGGACTCATCGTTCCCATGGCCCTTGTCGGTGATGAGTTCCAGTTTGAACGGCTCATCGGCCATCCTGCGACGGGCCTCAGCTTCATCGACCACGACGCGGTTGAAGGTCTGGCCCTCCTTGACGATCCGCGCCACCCGCTTCTCGATCTTCTTGAGGTCTTCGGGGGTGAAGGGGTTCTCCACCTGGAAGTCGAAGTAGAAGCCGTCGGTGATGTAGGGCCCGATTCCCAGTTTAGTGCCCGGGAACAGTTCCTGCACGGCCTGGGCCACCGCGTGTCCGGTGGAGTGGCGCAGGATGTCGAGTCCGGCCTGGTCGGCCAGGGTGATGGGGGCGATATGGTCGCCGACGGACAGTTCCCTGTTCAGATCGGCCGGCGCCCCGTTGAGCATGATCGCCACAACATCCCGACGATCCTCGAACACCGTTGTGCCCGTCATTCCCTCTACGAACGGAATGGGATTGTCGTCAAGGTACATGACTTCTGACACGGATGTACTCCTAGGTGATGAGAGTCGGACTCTAATGGATACGTCGATTCTATCCGCGCACGCGGTAGGGATTGTCGCGGGCACCGTCGAAGGTCAGCCGCAGGTCCAGGGAACCGATCGCTTTTTTGGGCACCGCGTAGGCCATTCGGAAGGTCTTCGACTTGCCGGGGGCGATCGATTCGTTGAAGGGTTCGACGCCGGAGAGCGCCATGGCTTCCGAGTACACGTCATAGCAGTGTTCCCCTGCGGCACGGCAGTACATTGCGGGATAGCCGGGGGAATAGGAGCGCTTCGAGTCGTTGACGATGCGCACGTAGACCATCGCGACGGTCTTACCCGCATATTTCCCAGGCTGGGCGTCGTCCGGAGCGGACTCCGCACGGACCGCCGTGCGCAAGGTCACACCCGAGTTCAGGTGTGCCCGATGTGCGTCCTGCGGGAAGTCGATCCCCGTCTGCGGACGAGTCCCCTGTGCAGTGGGCGAGGGTTCCGCCCGTGGCTCGTCGGCCTCATCGGTACCCAGCCGTTTATGAGCGGCGTTGAAATGGTACCCGGGGACCTCATGACCGAACATCCCCGCCATGGACAACCCCACCTGGCCGACCATGGTCAGGCAGCCCAGCCCCACCGACAGGGCCGTCAACCCAGCCACCCACGCGGTACGCCGGCCCCGGCCGACCCCGGCCAGTGTCCCCAGCACCACGGCTGCGGCCCCCAAGCCGATGACCAGGGCATCGAACCGACTCGTCGCAATACCCCAGCCCGCGGCCAGGGCCGTTGCCAGGCCCGCCAGCCCGAGCAGCCCACGAATCACTCCGGCCACCGGAGTCTCACCCCTGCCGGTCATCTCAGCCGGCGAAGGTGAACTTCAGGGTTTTGCTGCCATCGGCACCGCCGACGAACCGATACTCCAGCGCTACGTCCTTCTGCTGATCGGCCGGAACCGTATAGGCAACCTCGAAAGTACGGGATTGGCCGGCCGCGACCTCCTTGGTGAAGCTCAGCTGGCTGATCAGTTCACCGTCCTTGAAGTCGGTGACAGCCTTGCACTCCTTACCGCCATAACTGCACTTCGCGATCGGGAAGGAGGGCTTGTACGTGCTGCTGGTGGTGTTCTTGAGCGTCACCGTCGCCAGGGTCACCTGCTTGCCCGCAATGTCCTGCGGTTGCGCCGACTGGCTTGCGGTGAAGGAGGACAGTTTGACCGACATGCTGACGCCCTTGGCCAATTCGGCGGTGCCGTTTTCGGCTTCCACCGCGTCGTCGCCGGGGGCCGGCTGCGCAGCGGGCGCCGTTGCCTGATCGTCCTCCCCACCGGGGGCGGCGGCCGGGGCCTGTGTCGGCTGACCGTAACCGTCGGCGGTGGACTCCTTGCAGGTGTTCTCCGAGCTCGACCAGTAGTGGCCGGGTTCGTTGCTGCACTCCTCGGCCTTGCTCGCAGCGCCGAGTCCCACGACCACGCCCACGATCAGCACAATGGTACCCAGTAGGCCCAGCACCGTGGTGATGGCGCCCGCGATAACACCCGTCAGCGCCTGTCCCCGGTTGTTCGCCGTACCGTTCTTGACATTCTTCAGGCCGATGCAGCCCAGGATCAGACCGACCACGCCGGCCAACCAGATGAGGATGCCGACGAGGCCCAGGATCATCGCCCAGAGGCCGACGCCGTTCTTCTCCGAACCCGCCTGCGGGCCCTGCGGACCTCCGGGGTAACCGGTCGGACCATACGGCGGATAGTCCCCTCCCCCGTAATTACCGCCCTGATAATCGCCGGTGGTGCCATACGCCTGAGTTCCGTAGTCCGCCTGCGGTTGCCCATACGGGCTGCTCTGTCCCGCGTACGGATCCGTCGGACCGCTGCCCTGCGGCACCCCATACGGGTTGGGCTGATTGGGATCGTAAGGCTGACTCATCGAATACTTCCTCGTCTACAAGAACCTGGTAGGGATGCCGCGCCGATCAAGGGGCCACCGGGATCGCGGACGATGCACCACTACCCTACCCGACTGCGTTCGGGGGCCCACGAACCGGGCGAACATACAAAAAAGCGGCCCCGTAGGACCGCTTGACTGAGCACACTGTGTGTGCGCGATACTGGGATCGAACCAGTGACCTCTTCCGTGTCAGGGAAGCGCGCTACCGCTGCGCCAATCGCGCTCATGACGAGCTATTCAGTTGTTACGAGGTGGCGACGGGATTCGAACCCGTGTATACGGCTTTGCAGGCCGCTGCCTCGCCTCTCGGCCACGCCACCAGGTTGGGTTGCGAACCCACTACCAAGAGTCTGAAACTCCGGCACGCGAGCGGATGACGGGACTCGAACCCGCGACCCTCACCTTGGCAAGGTGATGCTCTACCAACTGAGCCACATCCGCATGATTGTGCCCGGGGTTTGAACCCCACGCGAGCGGATGACGGGACTCGAACCCGCGACCCTCACCTTGGCAAGGTGATGCTCTACCAACTGAGCCACATCCGCACTGTTCACACTGGCGTCGATGACTTCCGACACCATCGTGCGCGATACTGGGATCGAACCAGTGACCTCTTCCGTGTGAAGGAAGCGCGCTACCCCTGCGCCAATCGCGCATGATCGAATCATGCATATTCTATTATCACAGTGAATCTCTTCACCGTGCGCGATACTGGGATCGAACCAGTGACCTCTTCCGTGTCAGGGAAGCGCGCTACCGCTGCGCCAATCGCGCCCATGTTACACCGTAGGGCAACCGAGCGGATGACGGGACTCGAACCCGCGACCCTCACCTTGGCAAGGTGATGCTCTACCAACTGAGCCACATCCGCATGTCGTTCCGGCCGCCTTTCGGCTTGCCTCGCAACGAAATTAAACTCTATACGACGGTATCCGCACATGCCAAATCGTGTGGACATGACCCTGATCACAGAGATGCCGAAGGGTGGGCATTCAACGCGCAGGATCTCATCGACCGTCCACCGGATTCCCGGGAAACCACGACCGTGGACCAGTAAACTGCCGACTATGAGCACCGATGAGGCGACCACCCGCCCGGTCATCCCCCCTGCGGACACCCGCGTACCGGCACCGGCTTCCCCCACCGCGGCGCGCCCCACGCGCGGTGTGCCGGCCACACGGGCCCAGTGGTTCCGCGTCACCCGCCTGCATGCGCTGCGCACCCGGCGCCGGATCCACTCCAACCGACACGTCTCGCGGGTCTACCGTGTCAGCGTCGGTGTGGTGGGGGCACTCGTCATCGTCGCCGGCCTCATCATGGTCCCACTGCCCGGACCCGGCTGGCTCGTGGTCTTCTGCGGCATCGCGGTCATCGCCAGCGAGTTCGCCTGGGCGCACCGGTTGCTGTGCTGGGCGCGCCTGAAGCTCCATGTCTGGACGCGCTGGTTGGCAGCCCAACCCCGTTGGGTGGGTCTGCTGATCGGCACCGCCACGTGCGTGTGCGTGTGCGCCTGTGTCTGGGGTGTGCTGCGCCTGGCGGGGATCCCCGATTGGGTCCCCGCCCGGCTGGCCCACCTCACCCTGCTCGACTGAGTACCGGTGAGCCGACCCCGCGTGTTCAGGACTCCGCGTTGGCCAGCGCAGTCAGGCGCGAAAGGCAGCGCAGGTACTTCTTCTTGTATCCGCCGGCCAGCATCTCGGGGGTGAAAACCGCATCCAGCCGGGCTCCCGTGTTCTTGATCTCCACGGCGCGGTCGTACATCCGGTCCACCAGTGCCACGAAGCGCAGTGCGACATCCTGACTGGGGATCGTGGCGACATTCGACCAGGCCGCAGCCGTGACGGTGCCGAGCATACGCCCGTACCGTGATGGATGGACCTGTCGCAGGTGTTCCAACAGCGCCTCGAAATCGTCGACCGCGACCTCGCCGTCGACCGTGCCGACATAGTCGGACAGGCCCTGCGCATCCAGGGGTTCGGGCGGGGTGGGTGCGCCACGGTGGCGGTAATCATCGCCGTCGATCGAGAGGATTTCGAACTGATCGGCCATCGCCTGGATCTCGCGTAGGAAGTCCTGGGCTGCGAACCGTCCCTCCCCCAGCGCACCGGGCAGGGTGTTGGAGGTCGCGATGATCTTGACCCCGGCATCGGCGATCTCCCGCATCAGGCGGGTCATCATCATGGTGTCACCCGGATCGTCGAGTTCGAACTCGTCGATGCACACCAATCGCATCCCAGACAACACGGTCTTCGCCTGCTGGAATCCCAGGGCGCCGATCAGGTTCGTGTACTCGACGAAGGTACCGAAGGCAGCCGGCTTGTCGTTGGCGTGCCAGGCCGAGGCCAGCAGGTGGGTCTTGCCCACACCATAGCCGCCGTCGAGGTACACCCCGCGAACGGCCGGGGCCTTCTTACCGCCGAAGAGCCGGCCCAGCAGGCCGGGGCGCTTCGCGCCGGCACCGGTGAAATCGCTCAGCTTGTCCCGCGCAGCGCTCTGACTCGGCTGCGTCGGGTCCGGTCGGTAGGAGTCGAAGGAGACGTTCTCGAACTGCGGCGGGGGCACCAGCCCCGCCACCAGTTCGTCCGGGCTGACCCGGGGATTACGGTCGATCAGGTGCACAGTCGTAGAACTCACAAGCAACCAGTGTAGCCGGGGGCCCGACCACCGGATCCGCTAGGAGAAGTCAAAGCCCAGACGGCCCAGCTGTTTGGGATCCCGCTGCCAGTCCTTGGCGACCTTGACGTGGAGGTCCAGATAGATCGGCGTGCCCAGGATCGCCTCGATCTCCGAGCGCGCCTGTGACCCGATCTGCTTGAGCCGTGTGCCCCGCCGACCGATGATGATGGCCTTCTGGCTGTCGCGCTCCACATAGAGATTCACGTGCACGTCCCACAGGGGGCGGTCCTGGGGCCTGCCCTCGCGCGGGCCCATCTCCTCGACCTGCACAGCCAGGGAGTGCGGCAATTCGTCGCGTACCCCTTCGAGGGCGGCCTCCCTGACCAGCTCGGCCACGAGCACGGATTCGGGTTCATCGGTCAGGTCCCCGTCGGGGTACAGTGGCGGGCTGTCCGGCAGGTGTTCGGACAGCACCCGATCGACGGTATCGACCTGGAAGTCGCCCACGGCCGAGACCGGGACGATGTCGGCGAAGTCGTAGAGTTCACCGACGGCCAGCAGTGCTGCGCCGACCTCCTCCCGCGAGACCTTGTCGGTCTTGGTCACCAACGCGACCACCGGGGTGCGCCCGGCCACCTTCTTCAACTCCGCTGCGATATAGCGATCGCCGGGGCCGATCTTCTCATCGGCCGGCAGGCAGAACCCGATGACATCGACCTCGGACAACGTCATGGCCACCAGGTCGTTGAGCCTGGCCCCCAACAGGGTCCGTGGTTTGTGCAGCCCTGGCGTGTCCACCAATACGGTCTGATGATCCGGCCGGTGGACGATCCCGCGGATCGTGTGCCTGGTGGTCTGCGGTTTGGCCGAGGTGATGGCCACCTTGGCGCCGACCAGGGCATTCGTCAGGGTCGACTTGCCCGTATTGGGCCGTCCGACGAAACAGGCGAAGCCGGCCCGGAAGCCCTCGGGGACTTCGGCGAATAGGCTCATTGGTGTTGTCCTTCCTCGGTGTGTGCGGCCGGAGGTCCCACACGGGTGATGATGACGTGTTCGACGCGGTGGCGTCTGCCCTGTCCGGCCTCGGCGGTGATCCGCAGACCGGCGATCTGCGCCGTGGATCCGGCGATCGGCACCAGCCCGATGAGCGTCGTGAGCAGGCCGCCGACCGTGCTGACGTCCTCCTGATCGATGCGGACGTCGAAGAAGTCGGCCAGGTCCTCGATCTGCATGCGCACGGAAACGCGGAAGGTCCCGGGTTCGAGCTCTTCGATGTCGGCATCCTGATGGTCGTACTCGTCGTCGATCTCGCCGAAGATCTCCTCGACGATGTCCTCGATGGTCACGACCCCGGCGGTACCGCCGTATTCGTCGACGACGACCACCACGTGCCGGCTCTCGGCCTGCATCCGGTGCAGCAGCGCGTCGACGGCGACCGTGTCCGGGACGAAGGGGACCTGCCTGGCCAGCATCCAGGCCGGCTCGGCATCGTCCTCGGGATGGACGTGGACGCGCCTGACCACGTCCTTGAGGTAGAGCACCCCGCGCACATCGTCCATATCCTCGCCAATCACCGGGATCCGGGAGAAGCCCGAGCGCAGGAACAGGCTCAGCGCCCTGCGCAGCGGCGTTTCGGCGTCGAGCACGACCAGGTCGGTGCGCGGCACCATCACCTTGTAGGCCCTGGTGTCGCCCAGATTGAACACGCTTTCGATCATGTCGCGTTCATCGTCCTCGATGACGTTTCCGGCACTCGCCCGGTCGACCAGATCGCGCAGCTGGGACTCCGAGACGAAGGGACCGTCACGATAGACCCGATCGGGGGTGAGCATATTGCCCAGCCACACGAACACCCTGGCCACAGGCCCCAGCGCCCGGCGGAGTCCGAAGACGACTCCGGACAGGGCGAGGCTGACCTGCGTCGAGCGGCGCCGGCCGATCGTGCGCGGCGAGACCCCGGAGATCACGAACACCGCGATCGCAGCGGTCAGCACGCTGGCCAGCATCACCTCCCAGGCCTGCCCGAATGCACCCGTGTAGCCATAGACGATGAACACCGTGGCCCCGGCCTCGAAGAGCATCCGGGTGAAGATGAGCACATTGAGGTGGGTTGGCAGGTCGCCGAGGATCCGCAGGGTCCGGTCGGCGGCCCGGCTGCCCTCGGCGGCCAGGTCGGAGATCTCATGATGGCTGACCACGGAGAGCGCGGCGTCGACCGCCGCCAGGCAGGCCGCCAGGCCCAGCGCGCCCAGCGCCGCCAGGAAGAACCAGAGGATCGTCACCTAGTCCTCCGTGGGTTCCGGAATCGAGGTCCGGCCGGGTTCGCGTTCGGCGAACCAGGTCAACAGCAGTTGACGCTGATACCCGAACATCTCCGCCTTCTCCTGCGGCTGCGCGTGGTCAAACCCCATCAGGTGCAGCATCCCGTGAACGGTCAGCAGAAGGATCTCGTCCATCGTCGAGTGCCCGGCGGCCAGCGCCTGCCGGCGCGCCACCTCGGGATCGATGACGATATCGCCCAGCACTCCCTCGCCCTGTTCGCCGGGCCGCAGCTCGTCCATCGGGAACGACATCACATCGGTGGTGCCGGGCAGATCCATCCAGCGCATGTGCAGATCGGCCATCGCCGCATCGCCGATGAAGGTCACCGAGACGTCCACCAGCGGATTGATCCGCATCTGCGCCAGCACATGCGTGCACAGCCGGTGGACCTCGTCGAGGTCAACCGCGGAATCGGTCTCATTGGCCAGCTCGATGCTCATCGGCTTCTTCTCCCCTTGTTGCGCGGATGGTTCTCCCCCGGCGTGTGCGCCAGCGTCCAGTGGTCGTAGGCGTCCACGATCGCCGTCACCAGGCGGTGGCGCACGACGTCCTTGCTGGTCAGTTCCATGAAGGCGATGTCATCGACGCCGGAGAGGATGTCGCCGGCCGCGCGCAGCCCAGAGCGGGTGCCGCCCGGCAGGTCGACCTGCGAGGTGTCGCCCGTGATCACCATCGTCGAATTGAGGCCCAGCCGGGTCAGGAACATCTTCATCTGTTCGAAGGTGGTGTTCTGTGCCTCATCGAGGATGATGAAGGCGTCGTTGAGGGTGCGCCCTCGCATATAGGCCAGGGGCGCCACTTCGATGACCCCGGTGTCCAACAGCGTCTTGATGTGGTCGGGATCGATCATATTGTGCAGTGCATCGTAGAGCGGCCGCACATAGGGGTCGATCTTCTCGTCCAGGGAACCGGGCAGGAAGCCCAGGTGCTCCCCCGCCTCGACGGCCGGCCTGGTCAGGATGATCCGCGCCACCTCACGGTGCTGCAGAGCGGTGACGGCCATGGCCATGGCCAGATATGTCTTCCCGGTACCGGCCGGGCCGGTGCCGAAGGTGATCGTGTGGTTCCGGATCGCATTGACGTACTGGTGCTGGCCGAAGGTCTTGGGCCTGATCGACGTGCCCCGGTGGGACAGGATGTTCGCCCCCAGGACGTCGGCGCCTGCCGCGGGCTCGCCCCATAGGCGTTCCACGGTCTCCGGATCGTTCGGCTGGCCCGCCGCCGCGAGTTTGCGCATTTCACCCAGGACGCGGACCGCTGCGTCGACATTCGCCTGCGATCCGGTGACGGTCACGTCATGGCCACGGACATGGAACCGGGTGTCGCCGGCCAGGGCCTCGAGGCGACGCAGTCCCGCATCTGCTGGACCGAACATCGCGACGGGGTCGACCTGGGCTCCGATGCTCATGCGCACCGTGACGGCCTCGGCCGGAGTCTCCGTGGTGCTGGGGGTCGTGTCTGCTGACTGAGTGTGCAGGGGGTTGTCCTTCCTGATGAGCCCGCCGGATTCCGCGCCCAGTCTACCGGTCCCGGCCACGCCCGGAATCATGCCCAACGGCCCAGGGCGACCTGGGCGATGCCGAGTGCGACGGGTCCTGCGGTCGAGGCCCGCAGAATCGTCGTGCCCAGCAGCGCCGGCCGGGCTCCGGCCGCCTGCAGCGCGGCGAGCTCGGCATCGGAGATCCCGCCCTCGGGTCCGACGACGAAGACGATCCTCTCCAGGTCCTCGGGCAACTGTGCCAATACCCGCGGCAGGTGCTCCTGCGCTGTTTCGTGCAGCACGATGCAGGCATCGCCGGGCCCCAGCTTGCCGGCCAGCGAGGTGCCACGGACCAAGTCGTGCAGAACGGGGACCCTGGACCGGCGGGCCTGCAGGGTGGCCGCCCGGAGAGTGTTGAGCCACTTCGCATGGGACTTCGCGGCCTTCTTCGCCGGCCAGTCGACGATCGAGCGCTGGGCCGCCCACGGCACGACCTCGTCGACGCCGACCTCGCAGGCGGCCTCGATCCCGGCCAGATCGCGGTCGCCCTTGGCCAGGGCCTGGACCAGGACCAGTGCGGGGCGCGGGGCGGGCTCCTGCACACAGGTGCGAACCCGCAGGCTCAGTGCCTCCGGGCTCGCGGTCTCGATGACTCCGCTCAACCGCAGACCGGCGCCGTCGATGATGTCCACCTCAGCGCCGGGGCCGAGTTTGCGCACGCGCACGGCATGGCCGGCCACTTCCGGGCCGAAACCCAGCAGATCGCCGACGGCGCCCGGCTGGGCGAAGGTCGACAGGAAAACGGGAGCTGTCATGTGCGCGCCTCAGCGTCCGGCGAACTTGTCGCGCAGGCGGGAGAAGGGGCCCTTGGCGTGCTTCTCGGCACTGGCATCGACCAGGCCGGAGGCATCGTGCTCGCCGCGCATTCCGGCGAGGCGCTCGAGCAGCTCCCGCTGTTCCTCGGTGACCTTCTGCGGAGTCTGCACCAGAATCGTCAGGACCAGATCGCCGCGGCTGTTACGGCGCAGCCGGGTTGCGCCCAGGCCGGCCAGCCGGGTCTGCGTGCCCGATTGGGTGCCGGCCTCGATGTCGACCTCGCGCGGCCCGTCGAAGGTGTCCACCGTGACGCTTGTGCCCAGGGCCGCTGCCGTCATCGGCACCCGCAGGGTAGCGCGCAGATTATCGCCATCACGGCTGAACACGGGGTCCTCGGCGACGGCGACCTCCAGGTGCAGATCCGCCGCGGGGCCGCCCCATGGCCCGACCTCGCCCTGCCCGGTCAACAGGATCCGGGTGCCCTCGCGGACTCCACCGGGGATCTTGACGCTGAGCGTGCGCTCGGTGCGCACACGGCCCTCGCCATGGCAGGAATTGCACGGATCGGGGATCACGGTGCCGAAACCCTGGCAGTTCGAGCACGGCTGGTTCGTCACCATATTGCCCAGCAGGGTGCGGGTCGTCTGGCGCACGGAGCCCTGCCCGTGGCACAGCGAGCAGGTGTCGTAGTCGGTACCGGGGCGGCAGCCGGAGCCGTCGCAGGTCTCGCACCGGGCCGCGGTCGAAATCGACAGTTCCTCGGTCCCCCCGAACACCGCGGTGCGCAGGTCGATCTGCAGGTCGACCAGGGCGTCCTGACCGCGCTGCGCGCGCGGGATCGGGCCACGGCCGGCTCCTGCTCCCCCACCGAAGAAGGTCTCGAAGATATCGCCGAAGCCCCCGAAGCCGGCGCCGCCGAAACCACCGGCCGCCTGGCCGTACTCGCCACCGCCGTTATCGTAGTTGCTGCGCTTGACCGGATCGGAGAGCACCTCGTAGGCCACGGAGACCTGTTTGAACTCCTCTTCGTGTCCGGGGTTGACGTCCGGGTGGAGCTTGCGCGCCAACTTCCGGTAGGCCTTCTTGATCTCCTCGGGCGCCGCGTCGCGCGCCACGCCCAAGGTCTCATAGTGATCGCTCACGTGTTTCCTTCGTCTTGAGTCGTATCGGATGCTTGTCTCCGCGCCCGCCTAGTCGGACAGGATCACGGATACGTACTTGGCGACCGCGCGCACCGCGGCCATCGTGGTCGGGTAATCCATTCTGGTGGGGCCGAGCACCGCCAGCCTGGCCCCGGCTTCCGGCCCCCCATAGGGACTGGCGATCACGGAGGTCGAGGAGAAGGACTCCAGGTCGTTCTCATGACCGATCCGCACCGCCACGGGTTCGGAATCCTGGGCCATCGAGGACAGCAGCCGCAGGAGCACGACCTGCTCCTCGAAGGCGTCGAGCAGCGGGGCGATCTGCGAGAAGAACTCGCCGCCGGCGCGCGCCAGGTTGGCGGTGCCCGCCATCAACAGACGGTCCTGCCTGCCGAGTCGGGCCAGGTCCTTGAGCACCTCGGCGAGCCGGGCGCCGGCCGCTGCGTGCTCGGCGGGCACCTGGAGGTCGTCCAGGGCTGTGTCGATCCGGGCCAGCCGGACCCCGCGCAGCGCCCGATTGACACCATCGCGCAGAGCCGTGGGATCCACCGGCACCACGTCATCGCCCAAGTCGACCACGCGCTGTTCGACCTGGCCGGAATCCGTGATGAGGACCGCCAGCAGGCGGCCCGGAGTCAATTCGACCAGTTCGACGTGGCGCACCCGGGTCTGCGAGGCCGTCGGGTACTGGACGAGCGCGACCTGGTGGGTCAGCCCCGAGAGCAGCCGAACGGTGCGCTCGAGCATATCGTCGATGTCGACCGGTGCCTGGAGAACCCGGGAGATGGCACGGCGTTCGGCCGTCGACAGGGGCTTGACGTCGTCGAGTCTGTCGACGAACACGCGGTAGCCCTTATCGGTGGGAATCCGGCCGGCCGAGGTGTGGGGCTGGGCGATCAGACCGTCCTGTTCGAGCGCTGCCATGTCATTGCGAATAGTGGCCGGGGACACCCTCAACCCGTGCCGGTCCACCAGCGCCTTCGAGCCCACCGGTTCATTGGTCGCCACGTAGTCCTCGATGATCGCCCGCAATACCCGATTCCTGCGGTCGTCGTTCACGGCCCCTCCTCAACTGACACGGTGTCGGCGGCTGCGTCCCCCACATTGGCACTCGAACACCCGGAGTGCCAATTCTACGCCGCGGACCCTGCGGGCCAAAATATCGTCGCTCACATCGGGTGGCTCCCACACCCGAACGGGGAACCGAGCTAGATTGGTGGGGTGACATTCACCGATCCCTATGGCCGCGATGTGCTCTCCGGAGGCCGCAGCGCCCACCGCAGGCCGAGTTCCCAAAAGGTGCCCGCCGACCCCGGCCTGGTCGTCGAGGAGGTCGCCACCGGTTTCGTCGGCGCGATACTGCAGGTGCAGAAAGCCCCCGGGGGCTTCTCCGTGGTGCTCGAGGACCGCATGGGCACGCGGCGCGCCTTCGAACTGGGCGCAGGCTTCTGGATCGACGGCCGTCCGGTCGAATTAACCCGGCCCAAGCACAGGGGACCCGAATACAGGATCGGTGCCGATGGCGCACCGGGAGCGCGCCGGACCCAGGCGGGGCCCCCTCCGGGGCGGACCGCCTCCGGGTCGATCGCAGTACCCGAGAGCCCCGCCCGTGTGGCCAGGCCCAGCCGGATCTGGGTCGAGGGAAAGCACGATGCCGAACTGGTGGAGAAGATCTGGGGCGAGGACCTGCGCTATGAGGGCGTGGTCGTCGAACCCCTGGGCGGCCTCGACGTGCTCGCCGAGCGGCTCGCCGAGTTCCGGCCCGATGCGCAGCACCGGGTCGGAGTGCTGGCCGACCACGTGGTCAGCGGCTCGAAGGAGTCCAGAATCGCCGCCGAGGTCATGTCCCACCGCGCCTACTCCGGCAGCGTCCACATCATCGGTCACCCGTTCATCGACATCTGGGCCGCCGTCAAACCCGCGGTGGTCGGCATCCGGGCCTGGCCCGAGGTCCCCAGGGGCGAGGACTGGAAACTGGGCACCCTGGCCCGGATCGGCTGGCCCCACGCCGACCACCGCGATACGGCCAGGGCCTGGGCGAGGATCCTGCGCAGTGTGAGCACCATGGGAGATGTCGATCCCGCGCTGTCCGGCCGGGTCGAGGAACTCATCGACTTCGTCACAGTCGGGCACTCCTGAACACGCGCCCCGACCTTGGAAAAGGCTTTGAATAGCACTCGTAGCGCCGGATTTGCCAAACCCCATGTGGTACCCGGCGTGGTGCGCCGGGTAGGGTGTGCTCAGTACGACACCGTCCCGCAGCCGATTCGAGGAGGAAGACCATGAGTCAGGACCCCCACAACGAACAGCCCGAGCAGAACGCTCTCGGACAGAACTACGGACAGGGATACGGGCAGAACCCGGATTACGCCCAGAATCCGCAACAGAACTACGGCCAGCCGGGCTATGGACAGCCCGGCGCCCAGTCCTACTACCAGCCGGGCCAGCAGCCCTTCACCGGCCCGCAGGCCTCGACCCAGTTGCCCGAGGGCGTCTACGGCGAGGGCTCCGAGGCCTTCTGGCGGGCCAGCCCGAACGATCGCACCACAAGCCTGTGGGTTGGGATCGGACAATTGTTGACCGGCTGGATCGTGCCCCTCATCCTCTTCCTTGTAAAGAAAGATGAGTCAGCATTCGTCAGGGAACACAGCAGGCAGGCGCTGAATTTCGGGATCACCATTGTCATTGCCAATGCTGCAATCTCCATCATCACAGTGGTCACATTCGGCATCGGTGGGATTCTCTACTTCGCAACAGCAATCGTGCAGATCGTCTTCGGCATTCTGCAGGCTGTTGCCGCCAACAAGGGCCAGGGATACCGTTACCCCATGACCATCCAGTTCATCAAGTGAACGCACCGCGAGTGTGAGCCGCACCTGCGCAACCGAGGGCCCCGGAGTAATCACTCCGGGGCCCTCGGTGTTCTGTGCCGGGGCCGCCGCATGGCGTTCAGATCAGCAGATCGCTCAATTCCCTGACCATGTAGTCGGCCATCAGGCGCCCGGAGACAGTGGGCGCGAACCAGATCGGATCGTCCTCCAACAGACCCATCCGCTCGAACCGGTTCAGGTACGCCGTGGCCCCATCCGGCAGCGAATCGCGCCGCAGGCCATGTTCGATCCGCGCTGCCAGCATGATCCGCTCGACTTCCCGGGTGTCCGGTCCGAGGACTTCCCGGCCCACTGCCGGGGACTGGCCCGCTGCCAGCCGGGCCGCCCAGGCACGCGGATGCTTCGCGTTCCAGAATCGGGTGCCGCCCACATGCGAATGGGCGCCGGCGCCGAACCCCCACCAGTCGCCCTCCTGCCAATAGGCGAGGTTGTGCCTGCAGCGGGTATCCGGGCCAGTAGAAAAATTGCTGACCTCGTACCAGTGCAGTCCAGCGGCCGCGAACAGCGCGTCCGCCAGTTCGTACTTATCGGCCAGATCGTCCTCATCGGGCATCGGGAGTTCTCCACGGCGCACCTGCGACCCCATCTTGGTGCCGGGCTCCACGATCAGCGAGTACGCCGAAATATGGTCGGGCTCGTTGGCCAGGGCGACTTCCACAGAGCGCCGCCAGTCTTCCAGTGACTCCCCCGGGGTGCCGTAGATCAGGTCGAGGCTGACCTGCAGGCCGGCGGCCTTGATCCACTGCACGACCTCGGGAATGCGCCGCGGATCGTGGGTCCGATCCAGGGTCTCCAGCACGTGCGGCACCGCCGATTGCATGCCCAGGGAGATCCGGGTGAAACCCGCGGCGGCCAGGGTGTCGATGTACGCAGGTGTCAGGGTGTCGGGGTTGGCCTCGGTGGTGACCTCGGCCCCGGCGGCCAGGGGCCAGCGCTCCTGCAGGTTCTGCAGCACGCCGGCCAGCACCTCGGCCGCCAGCAGGGTGGGCGTGCCGCCGCCGAAGAACACGGTGTCCAGGGGCCGCCTCGCCACCCCCGCCCGGTTGAGCACTCCTGCGGCAAGGTCCATTTCCGCGGCGATCCCCGCCCGGAAGTCCTCCCGGTTCGCACCGGGGCCCAGATCCGTCGAGGTATAGGTGTTGAAATCGCAGTACCCGCAGCGCACGCGGCAGTAGGGCACGTGGACGTAGGCGCTCCAGGTCCGTTGTGCACTGCCCTGTGCCACGCCGGCGGGCAGAGCGCCCGTGAGCGGCGGGATGTCGCCGATGGGCTGGGCCGGCACCCTACTTGTCCTTGCCCTTGCCGTCCTTGGAGCCGCCGCCATCGGAGGACAGGGCTGCGATGAAGGCCTCCTGCGGGACCTCGACGGAACCCACCATCTTCATCCGCTTCTTGCCCGCCTTCTGCTTCTCCAACAGCTTGCGCTTACGGCTGATATCGCCGCCGTAGCACTTCGAGAGCACGTCCTTGCGCATAGCCCTGATGGTCTCGCGCGCGATGATGCGCGAGCCGATGGCCGCCTGGATCGGCACTTCGAACTGCTGGCGCGGGATCAGGCCGCGCAGCTTCCCGGCCATCTCCACCCCGTAGGCATAGGCCTTGTCCTTGTGCACGATCGCGGAGAACGCGTCCACTGCGTCCCCGTGCAGCAGGATGTCGACCTTCACCAGGTCCGCTGCGGCCTGGCCGTCGTCGTTGTAGTCCAGCGAGGCGTAGCCCTTGGTCCGGGATTTGAGCTGGTCGAAGAAGTCGAAGACGATTTCGGCCAGCGGCATCCGGTAGCGCAATTCGACACGGTCCTCGGACAGGTAGTCCATCCCCTGCATCTGTCCGCGCTTGGACTGACACAGCTCCATCACGGCGCCCACGAACTCGCTGGGGGTCAGGATCGTGGCCTTGACCATGGGTTCGCGGACCTCTTTGATCTTGCCGTCGGGATACTCGCTGGGGTTCGTGACCTCGCGGGCACTGCCGTCCTCCAGCGTCACCTGATAGACCACGGATGGGGCCGTGGCGATGAGGTCGAGGCCGAATTCCCGCTCCAGCCGCTCCCGGATGATCTCCAGGTGCAGCAGGCCCAGGAAACCACAGCGGAAGCCGAAGCCCAGGGCGGCCGAGGTCTCCGGTTCGTAGACCAGGGCGGCATCGTTGAGCTTGAGCTTGTCAAGGGCATCGCGCAGGTCCGGATAGTCCGAACCGTCGATCGGGAACAACCCGGAGAACACCATCGGTTTGGGATCCCGGTAGCCGCCGAGGGCCTCTTCTGCGGGCTTGCGCGCATTCGTCACGGTATCGCCCACGCGGGACTGGCGGACGTCCTTGACGCCGGTGATGAGGTAACCGACCTCGCCCACGCCCAGTCCATCCGAGGGGTGAGGCTCCGGGGTCGAGGCGCCGATCTCCAGCAGTTCGTGGGTGGCGCCGGTGGAGAGCATTTCGATCTTCTCGCGCGGGGCCAACTTGCCATCGACCACGCGGACGTAGGTGACGACCCCGCGGTAGGTGTCGTAGACGGAGTCGAAGATCATCGCCCGGGCCGGCGCATCGGGGTCGCCCACCGGCGCGGGGACCTCGCCGACGATCTTGTCGAGCACCGCGTCCACGCCCTCGCCGGTCTTACCGGACACGCGCAGGCAGTCCTCGGGCTCGCAGCCGATCAGATTGGCCAGTTCCTCCGCGTACTTCTCCGGCTGCGCCGCCGGCAGGTCGATCTTGTTGAGCACGGGGATGATCGCCAGATCGTTCTCCAGCGCCAGATACAGATTCGCCAGGGTCTGGGCCTCGATACCCTGTGCCGCGTCGACCAGCAGCAGAGTGCCCTCGCAGGCGGCCAACGAGCGGGAGACCTCATAGGTGAAGTCGACGTGACCGGGGGTGTCGATCATGTTCAGCGCGTACGGGGTGCCGTCGACCTCCCATGGCATGCGAACGGCTTGGGATTTGATCGTGATGCCGCGTTCACGTTCGATGTCCATCCGGTCCAGGTACTGCGCGCGCATATCGCGGGGCTTGACGACGCCGGTGATCTGCAACATCCGGTCGGCCAGGGTCGACTTCCCGTGATCGATATGGGCGATGATGCAGAAATTGCGAATCAGTTCGCTGGGCGTGGCGGCGACGCGAATTCGCGCGGCTGACGCCTCACTCACCTGGGGCATGTGGCGTTCATTCCTTTACTCGATGGGACATCCCATTGTTTCACGAACCGGGTGCGCACACATAACCTTGAGGACATGGATTGGAAGAAGCTAGGGAATCGACTGCTGCGCGCCGGGGCCAAGGAGGGCGTCAAGCTCGCCAGGAAGGCGCTCGAGGATCCGAAGACCCGCCAAAGCGTCGCGGGCCTGCTCACCGGACCCGCTCGCGACACCGACAAGGACACCCGTGGGGACACCAGTTCCAAGCCCCCGCGCGCCGCGCAGCAGAACACAGGACGGACTACCCCCGCGGTCACCGGGCGCGAGGATTATCAGAGTGGTCGGACCGCGCAGCGCTCCGCTCCCAAACAGGGCTTCCCGCACCGCCCGTCCGGGGGCTACCCTGGTGATTTCACCGGTACGGTCAAGCCCCAGTACGCCCCCGACCTGGACGGCGACGCCGATCCCGGCGAGGTCGTGTGGGCCTGGGTGCCCTTCGAAGAGGACCCTGGACAGGGCAAGGACCGTCCGGTGTTGATCGTCGGCCACGACGGACGCTGGCTGCTGGGCCTCATGCTCTCGAGCAAGGACCACGTGCCCGGCGGGGTCGGCGACATCGACGAGACCCGCAACGCCCGCTGGCTCAATGTGGGCGCGGGCGATTGGGACGCGCAGCGGCGGCCTTCGGAGATCCGGCTCGATCGGATCATCCGGATCAGTCCATCCGGGGTGCGCAGGGAGGGCGCCATCCTCCCGATGGAGCTCTACTCGCTGGTTGCCAAGAACATCGAATGAGCGGCCGCGGCGCTAGTCGCGCACAGCACATCCGCTGAGCCCTGCGCAGCCGGTCCGCCATGTAGAATAGGTGATTGTGTATCCGCCAAGGCGTGTGTCTCGCCGTGGTCGGGCGGAATCACCCCGGTACGTCTGGGGCCGTTGTGTTTCCCCGCAGCGGGCCCGCGCAGTCGTCCGGGAGCCCTCACGACCAAATGTAAGCCGATAAGCAAAGGTACTAAATTGGCAAATATCAAGTCCCAGATGAAGCGGATCCGCACGAACGAAAAGGCCCGCCTGCGCAACAAGTCCGTGCGCAGCGAGGTCCGTTCCGCCATCCGCGCCGTCCGTGAGAACATCACTGCCGGTAAGAAGGACGAGGCACAGGCCACTCTCCAGGTTGCTTCGCGCAAGCTGGACAAGGCCGTTTCCAAGGGTGTGCTGCACAAGAACAATGCGGCCAACCACAAGTCGAAGCTGGCCAAGCAGGTCAACGCCCTCTGATCGTTGATCCGCTGAACAGCTGTTCGGCCCATGGGGGTTCGACCCCTGGAGACCATCGGCGCCGTCACCTCGGGTGACGGCGCCGATGTGGTTTCACCGTCGGGTCCGCGCCAGCTGGGAGACCCTGAACACCAGCCGTTCGACCGCATACACGGGGTCGCGACCACCGCCCTTGACGGCTTCGTCGGCGGCTGCCGCATGCAGGATCGCCTCCCCCAGCGCCACTTGGTTCCACGAGCGCAGGTCCCGCTTGGCCCGATCGATCTGCCAGGGCGCCATCTTCAGTTCCGCCGCGTTCTCCCCCACCGAACCGCTGAGCCCCTGGACCTTCGCCAACTGACGCAGTTTGAGCGCTACCGCGGCGACGATCGGCACGGCATCTGTGCCGGTGGCCAGGGCGTGGCGCACCAGGGTCAGGGCTTCGGCGGTGTGGCCGGCCACCGTGGCATCGGCGACCTTGAACCCCGTGGCCTCCACCCGCCCGCCGTAGTATTTATCGACCAGTTCGGTCGTGATGACGCCATCGGTATCGGCCACCAACTGGTCGATCCCGGCGTCCAGTTCGCTCAGGTCGGATCCGGTGGCCACCAGCAGGGCCTCGAGCGCCTGGGGGTCGATCTTGCGCCCGGCCCTGGTGAACTCCCTGGCCGCGAAGTCGTGTTTGTCCTTCTCCGTCTTGACCGCCAACGCGTCGACGGCGGGATACCCGGCACGTTCCAGGGCCTTCGTGAGCTTCGCCCCACGGTTGCCACCGGAGTGTTTGAGGATGAGCACCGCGTCCTCGTTGACATCGTCGAGATAGGCCAGGGCGTCGGTCAGGAACGCGTCCGACATCCCCGCCAGATTGTCGACGATGACGAGCTTGTCCGCGGAGAACAGCGAGGGCGCACAGGCCTGCAGCAGATCCCCGCGTTCGCACCTGGCCGCATCCAGCCGGGTCGTCTCGAAATCCCCCTGTTTGCGCACGGCGCCCACCAGACGGTCCTGAGCTTTGCGCACCAGCACCGCTTCCGGACCTGAGATCAGGATCACGGGCGCCGGCTTCGCCTTCTGCCAGGGAATCAGGTTCGATTTCTTCGCGGATCTCGCATTCTTCGCTGCCACATACCCAAGCGTAGTGCCATGGCCGGACACGCCCGTCATCCCCCACAACCACGGGTTCCCCGCAGGCCACCGTCGACATCGAGGACGATCGTGCCGCACACGTCGGTGCGCAGCACCGGAACCTGTCCGAAGGCCTCCAGCGCGGCCCGGGTCGGATGGCCGTAGCGGTTCTCCCCCACCGAGACCACGCCGGCGGCCGGACCCGCCCCAGCGAAGAAACCCGGATCAATATCGGCCGATCCGTGGTGTGGGGCGATGAGGACGTCCACCCGCCCGAAGGTGCCGGCGAGACGACGCTGTTGAGCGGCTCCGATATCGCCGGGGACCAGTACGGTGCGGTCGGCCACCATGATCAGGAAGACCAGGGACTCGGCGTTCCCGTCGGCCACCCGGCCGTCGGCTGCCGGGACGGTGCTGTCGGGACGCGGCCACAGGACCCGCCAGGATACCTCGGTACCGGGCAGCGAGAACGCGGCACCGGCGCGCAACGGCTGTGCCGACCGTCCGGTGATCGCCTCGGCACGGCGGGCGCGGTCATCGTCGGCCAGGGGCGCGCTGATCCACAGTGCTTCCACCGTACGCCCCCTGACCGCGCCCGACAGCCCCTGCACGTGATCCGCATCGAAATGTGAGAGGGCGACCCAGACGTGCTCGGCCCGCAAATCGCGCAAGCAGGAGTCGACTGCGGCGGGGTCGCGCCCGGTGTCGATCAACAGAACCCGGCCGGGGCCCAACGAGACCGCGGTGGCGCTGCCCTGACCGACATCGCAGACTGCCACCGTCCAGTGTCCGAGCTGGGCCCGGGGCGCCAGCGGGAGCACCAGGCCGGCAACCAGCGCCGCCGCTGCCACGGGCAGGCTCCAACGCCACAGCCGCAGCCTGCGGAGACAGGCTGCGGCGAAGGCCGCAGTGATCAGTCCGGCCAGTGCCAGGCCCAGGGGACCCGCCGGCCAGGGCAGCACGGCCCCTGGCAGCTCCGCACCGATCCGAGCGAGTTCGGCGATCCACCAGGACGGCAATGCGCCCAACTGGGCCAGCGCCCACCCACACCAGTCGATGCCAGGCAGCACACCGGAACCGAGGCCGCAGACCAGCGCGCCGAGCCCCAGAATGGTCGCAGGGGCCACCGCGGGCCCCGCCAGCAGATTTGCCACGACCGACCATGCACTGGGTGCCGAACCCAGGGCCACGAGCACCGGCAGCACCGCTATCTGCGCGCACAGTGGAACGGCCAGTGCCGCGGCAACCGGAAGCGGCAGGCGGGCCCGGCGCAGGGCGTCCGTAACGGGCCGGCCCAGCACGATCAGGCCCGCGGTGGCAGCAGCGGAGAGGATGAAGCCCGCGCTGACGGCCAGTTGTGGAGCGACGATGACGAGGACGAGCAGGGCGGTGCAGAGCACGGCAGGGGTATTGCGGCCGGTCTTCCGGGCCAGGGCCAGGGTGCCGGCCAACCCCATGGCGGCCGCGCGGAGGGCCGATGGTTCCGGTCCGACGATGAAGACGTAGGCCAGGCCGATGGCAGTGGAGACGGCCAGAATCGCGCCCCTGCGCCGGGTCAGGTGGCGTAGGACCCAGACCGCGGTAACCGTGATGAGGGTGATGTTGGCCCCGCTGACGGCCATAACATGGCTCAAGGAGACGATCTTCATCTGTTCGGCCAGCAGTTCGTCGACCGCAGCGGTATCGCCGATCACGAGGCCAGGCAGCAGGCGGGTGCCCGCGTGCCCGGTACCCGCGGCATCCGCCAGGAAACTGCGCAGGTGCGCGCGCAGACGCCAGGGAGCACCGGGCGGACCGAGGGTGGCGGGCCGGCTGTCGGTGAATGCCGTAATGCGCGGCCCGGCTGTCTTCAGGTCGGCGTCGAGCATGATGCGGCTGCCCGCCGGCGGGAGTCCGGCACGGCTCAGAATCTCCAGTGAACCACGCGGGGTGTGAACCGATCCCCGGTGCATACCGCCGGGCGTCTGCACGGGGTCGGACACGATGAGGGCCGCGCCCCGGTAGTGGTCGTCACCTGTCGGCATGGCGAGCAGGTGGGCCGCGACGAGACCCGCGGCCAGCGACGCCAGCAAACAGGTGGAGGCCGCCCACGCCGCCGGACGGGTCCGCCGCCGGCGGAGTGCGAGCGCGGCCAGGATCGCACAGACCACGGCGAGCAGAGCGGTGTGGCGGGGGTTCCCCGGTACTGCCGCCGCCGACCAGGCGGCCACGGTAGCCACCAGGAGGCGCCAGGTGGCCGCCCTGTGCAGGAGCGCCGCGCTCAGCCGTCCGCCGGCGGAGTCAGGGTCCCGGGGTGCGTGACGCCGTCTCATATCCGGGCGCGGTCCTTGAGCCCCTCGACTGTCTTCTGACCGATGCCGGAGACCTCGGTGAGTTGGTCCACACTCGTGAAGGGGCCGTGTTCCTCGCGGTGGGCGACGATCGCTGCGGCGGTCACGGGTCCGATGCCGGGGAGCGCCTCGAGCTCCGCTGCTCCCGCTTTGTTGATGTCGACGCTACTGTTGTTCTGCGTTCCGGACACCGCGCTGTTCTCCGCACGGCCGGTCGGCGGCGACCCGCGGGGTGTGACGACGATCTGTTCCCCGTCCACGAGGATGCGGGCCTGGTTGATGGAGGCCTCATCGGCTTTCTTCGTCATCCCTCCGCAGGCCCGCAGGGCTTCGGCCACGCGCGCCCCGGCAGCCAGTTCGACCACACCGGGCCGGGCCACCTCGCCGACGATGTGGACGGTCACGGCACCGGCCCGGTCGGCCGTGGGCCCGGCAGTGGAGGTCACGATCGGGGCCGGCGCCTCCGTAGTGGTCTGTGGCGGGGCGTTGAGGTACCGCAACAGGAGCAGCCCGATGACGGCGGCGAGGACCAGCGCGCCGATGAGGAGGAGCACCCGACGGCTGGGGACGGGGCGGGTGGCGGGCAGGAGGTCCGCGAGTTCCGGATCCTCGTCGGCCGGGTCCCAACCATCGCGGCGGGTGCGGCCCAGCAGGCTGGAGATGCGGTCTTCGGGCGATCGTGACATGCCGCAACGCTAGATCCGCGGATTCCGGCCCGCCAGGACGCCCGGTGCGCCTGTGGACGCCAGGGAGTTGTCAACAGTCCGGTGATGCGCTGTTGCACCCTCCTGTGACCTGCGGCGGGTCCGGTGCTCAGGGCAGGGTCTGGACGATGATCCCGGTGGTTCCCGGCCCCACATGGGCGGTGATGACGGTGGACAGGATCTCCTCGCGCACGCGCGTGCCTGTCGGGAGTTCGGCTTCGTCCACAAGCTCGCGCAGCCGGGTGAAGCCCGCACCGGCCTCTGCTGCACTCGCCTCCGCGTGCAGGAGGACGCATTCGATTCGGCCACCGCCTGCGGCGAGTTCGCGCGCCCGCCCGACGGCCGAGTCCACCAGGCGGGCGATCGCCCGGGAACTGGTGCGTACCCGGGCCAACGGGGTGACTTCGCCGGCGTCCAGGGTCAGGACGGGCACGATGGACAGCGCCCGGCCCAGCAGACTGGCCGCCCGGCCGATCCGCCCGCCGGCTCGCAGGTACTCAAGCGAAGCGGGCACGAAGTAGGCGCTCGTCTCCTCCGCACACCAATCGCGCAGGGTTCGTTCCAACACGGAGGCCCCGGTGTGTCGACCGGCCACCGCAATCGCCACGGCTCCGGCCAGACCGGCCGCGGCGGTCTGCGAGTCCACCACGACGACGGGGACCTCGCCGGCGGCGCCGGTGGTGCTGCTCGCGGCCGTATGGGTGCCGGAGAGCCTGGCCGAGAGAGTGAGCACGACGATGGCCTCGGATCCGGCTCGCACGAGTTCGCGGTATGCCTGTGCGAAGGCCGCCGCAGGAGGCTGCGACGTCGTCACGCGGGCCCCCGAGGCCATCGCGGTCGTGATGTCGTGGGCGCTCCACTGCCGGTCCGGGCGCTCGACTCCGGCCACGGCAACGGTCAGGTCCACTATGCGCAGGCGCCCGTCGAGCTCTGCGGTGAAGGTCTCCACCTGTTCCTCGCTCAGGCGGGCTGTCGAGTCGACGACCAATCCCAGTTTCTGCATGGTGCCCAGCCTAGTCCGGAATTCCCCGGCTTTACGGCAGGCCGGGCACGGCTGCGCGTCGTTCCTTGGATACGCTGGTGGGGTGAAGACCCTCTTGGATTACCTCGTCAATTCCCCGACTGCGGCCGTGTCCGGTGTACTCGGCATAGCGGGCGTCGTCGTGGCCCTCATTCCCGGGCTGCACTCCTGGGCCTGGTTGTTCCTCCTGGTACTGGCGCTGCTGCTCCTGGCCGGTCTATTCGCCTTGGCAGGCGAATGGCGCAGGACACAGGCCAAGATCGACGATCTGCACACCGAGCTGGCCACGGCACGCGCGCAGATCGGCGGGTTGACGGCCGTCAGCTCACCGGAGGACGACGAACAGATGGATCAGGCCCCGGCCCGGGAGATTCTGGGGCTGCTGCCGACTAGCGGCGGGATCATCGAGCACCTGCGGATCCAATCGGGTCCCTCGGGCTTCACGACGGCAGAGCTGGCCCCGGTGCGCACCCTGGTCGACGATTACACGAAGACGGCGTTCAGCACGCACGCGCTGCACGCGGCGTTCATGGAACTCTATCGGTGTTCGGCGGCACTCTTGGCGTGGATCGACAAGCAGACGAAGTCGACCGAGGACGGACTCGAGCTCATCCCCGGTGATCAACGCGATGGCGGGTGGCGGGAGTTCGCGCAGGTGCGGACCCGCGGGGCGGATCTGGCCGGTGATTTTCTCGCTGCGCGACAGGCCTTCGAGACCGCCGCTCTGGAAGCCGAGGTCCTCTAGAACCTGATCCACCAGTTGTCCCCCGGACACACCGGGGGGCGGCGTTTGTGCACCGTGTTCTGGAACCTGATTTCAAGGGCCTCGGTGACCGCATCGGCCACGGGGGCGCCTTCGAGGAAGTCGTCGATCTGCGCATAGGTCAGGCCCAGGGCCTCCTCATCGGGCTGACCAGGGGCACCGTCGAGCAGATCGCCGGTGGGTTCCTTGACCCACAGGCGCTCCGGGGCGCCCAGGTGCTCGAGCAGGCTGCGACCCTGGCGTTTGTCCAGGCCCGCGAGCGGGCTGACGTCGGATCCACCGTCACCGTGCTTCGTGAAGAAGCCTGTCACCGCCTCGGCGGCATGCCCTGTGCCCACGACCAGGAGGTTGTGCTCGCCGGCCAGTGCGTAGAGCGCCACCATGCGCATTCTGGCCTTGACATTGCCCTTGGTGAAATCGCTCATGGCCGTGCCCACGCTATCCGCGAACTCGGCGGACAGTCCGTCGACGGCGCCTGCGACGTTGAATGCCAGCTGCTGGTCGGGCCGGATGAAGTCCAGGGCGGTGCGCGCGTCGTCCTCATCGGCCTGGACCCGGTAGGGCAGGCGGACCGCCAGGAGAGCGGCGTCTTCGCCGCGCCTGCGCAATTCTTCTGCGGCCAGCTGGCACAGACGTCCGGTCAGGGCGGAGTCCTGCCCGCCGGAGACGCCGACGACGAAGCCCCGTGCACCGGTCGTCAGGCAGTACTCGACGAGGAACTGCACGCGGTGCGCCACCTCGAGCGCCGGATCTATCCGGGGCCGGACACCCAACAGCGAGCGGATCTCTGCTGCGGAAAAACTCATGCTCTTACGATATCCGCGTTCTGTATCCCAAATGTTTCCCATGCTGTGATCTTTGGCACAGGAAGTGTTCATCCTCTGTTCATCTACGCAGCAGGGGCACCCCCGGCAGGCATAGTCCCGCCGGCGGTGCCCCTGTGAACGTGCAGCCGATCAGGCCTCTGGAACGATGTTGACCAGCTTCGGTGCGCGCACGATCACCTTGCGCACCCCGGCACCGGCCAGGGCCCGCAGCGCGCCCTTGGACTCCAGGGCCAGCGCTTCGAGTTCCTCGGCGCTGATATCCGGAGACACCTCGAGCCGATCGCGTACCTTGCCCTTGACCTGGACCACGGCGGTCACGGTCTCGGCGACCAGGTAGGCCTCATCGTAGACGGGGTACGGCGCATACACGACCGTGTCCGCATGTCCCAGCCGATGCCACAGCTCTTCCGCCAGGTGCGGGGCCAGCGGACCGAGCATGGTGATCAGCGGTTCCAGCGCCTCGCGCGGGGCGCTGCCCGCCTTGGTCAGATGGTTGACCAGCACGATCAGCTTGGCCACGACGGTATTGAACCGGAAGGCGTCCATATCCTCGCGAACGCCCTTGATCGTCGCGTGCAAGACCTTGCGGGTCGCCTCGTCCGCCGGCTCCTCCGAGACCAGGGACGCACCGGTGGATTCGTCGACGGCCAGGCGCCATACGCGCTGCAGGAAACGCTGTGCACCGACGACCGCGCGGGTCTCCCAGGCCCTGGAGTCCTCCAGCGGGCCCATCGACATCTCGTAGACGCGGAAGGTGTCCGCGCCGTAGTCGTCGTACATCTCATCCGGGGTCACCATGTTCTTCAGCGACTTGCCCATTTTGCCGTATTCGCGCGCGACCTGCTCGCCCTGGTACCAGAACGTCGAGGTGCCGTCGGCCCCGGTCCGTTCGGTGACCTCGGCGGCCGGAACGTAGACGCCGCGGGCGTCGGTGAACGCATAGGCCTGGATGTAGCCCTGGTTGATCAGCTTGTGGAACGGTTCGAAGGACGATACGTAGCCCAGGTCGAACAGCACCTTGTGCCAGAACCGGGAGTACAGCAGGTGCAGCACCGCGTGTTCGACTCCGCCGACGTACAGATCCGCGCCGCCCGAGGCACCGGGGGTGCGCGGCCCCAGCCAGTAGGCCTCGTTGATCGGATCGACCAGCGCCCGGTCGTTGTGCGGATCGGCGTAGCGCAGCTGGTACCAGGAGGAGCCGGCCCAGTTGGGCATTGTGTTCGTCTCCCGGCGGTACCGCTTGGGCCCGTCGCCCAGGTCCAGGGTCACGTTCACCCATTCCTGGGCCCGGCCCAACGGGGGCTCCGGTTCGGAGTCGACGTCGTCGGCTGCGAAGGTGCGCGGCGAGAAGTTATCGACCTCCGGCAGGTCCACAGGCAGCATGTCCGCCGGCAGGGCGTGCGGGGTGCCCTCTTCGTCGTAGACGATCGGGAAGGGTTCGCCCCAGTAGCGCTGGCGGGAGAAGAGCCAGTCGCGCAGCCGGTACTGCTTCGTCTCCTGCGCCTGCCCCTTGGCGCCCAACCAGGCGAGGACGCGTTCCTTGGCAGTGGCGATGTCGAGTCCGTTGAGATCGATTTCGGCGTTCGCCGAGTTGATCTTCTCACCCGCGCCCGTATAGGGGGCGTCCTCATCGTGCTCGGCGCCCGGTGCAACGGTGCGCACATAGGGCAGGCCGAAGGCCTTGGCGAAGTCCCAGTCGCGCTGGTCCTCGGCCGGCACGCCGTAGACGGCACCGGTGCCGTAGCCCATCAGCACGTAATCGGCGACGAACACCGGCATCGCCCGGCCCGTGGCGGGATTGGCGACATAGGTGCCGGTGAATACGCCGGTCTTCGTCTTCTCCTCCTGGCGCTGCACCGAGGTCTTCGCCGCTGCCGCTCGCTGATAGGCGGTCACCGCCTCGCCCGGCGTCTGTGCCCCGTCGGTCCACCGGGAATCGGTGTCCGCCGGCCAGGCGGCGGCGGTGAAACGGTGCACGTCGGGGTGTTCGGGGCTGAGCACCAGGAACATGCCACCGAAGATCGTATCGGGGCGGGTGGTGTACACGCGGATCGCGTCCTCGCCCAGGGCGGCGCCGGAGGCGTCGGAGACCAGGAAGTCCAGATAGGCGCCCGTCGAGCGGCCGATCCAGTTGCGCTGCATGTTCTTCACCGCCTCCGGCCAGTCGACCCGGTCCAGGTCATCCGCCAGCCTGTCTGCGTACGCGGTGATGCGCATATTCCACTGCTTGAGCTTGCGGGTGAACACCGGGAAGTTCCCACGTTCACTGCGCCCCTCGGCGGTGACCTCCTCATTGGCCAGCACCGTGCCCAGACCCGGGCACCAGTTGACCGGCGATTCGGAGACGTAGGCCAGCCGGTAGTCCTGCAGCACCCGTTCCTGCTGCGTCGGGGTGAGCGCACGCCAGTCACCCAGGCCCGTGGCGCGCTCGCCCGTGGCGAACTGGGCGATCAGATCGGCGATCGGCCGGGCGGCGCCGCGGCCGTCGGCGGCCTGCGGATCGTACCAGGAGTTGAAGATCTGCAGGAAGATCCACTGGGTCCACTTGACGAATTCCGAGTCCGTCGTCGCGAAGGTCCGGCGGGCGTCGTGGCCCAGCCCCAGCCTGCGCAGCTGCCTGCGCATATTCGCGATGTTCTCCTCCGTGGTGATCCGTGGGTGCTGCCCGGTCTGCACCGCGAACTGCTCCGCCGGCAGGCCGAAGGCGTCGTAGCCCAGGGCGTGCATGACGTTCTTGCCCAACATCCGCTGATAGCGGGCGTAGACATCGGTGGCGACATAACCCAGTGGATGGCCCACATGCAGTCCCTTGCCGGAGGGGTAGGGGAACATGTCCATGAGGTACACCGGCTCGCGGTCCTCGGCACTGTAATCACGGGGACTGTCGGCCAGGTCGCCGACCGGATTGGGTGAGGCGTAGGTGCCCTCGGCCTCCCAGGCGTCCTGCCATTTGAGCTCGAGGGTGCCCGCCAGCTCAGCGTCGTAGCGGAACTGTGCCTGCTCGGCGGCAGAAGTCATGGGGGTCCTTTCCAATGGATCGTGCACATCCGGACGTCCCACGGTGGGAGATCCGGGAAAGATACCGGATCATTCTATCGCGCTGTCACCGGCGCCCGGCGACCTCCCGGGGCCCGAGCACGTACGATGGGTCCAAGCGCCGGCCGTTTTCAAAGGAGATCCCATGACCGGATGGATGCGTCAGTCCGCCACCCCAGCGACCTACTCCCCCGATGACACCTCGACGATCACCGACTGCTTTCTGCGCGCACTGGCCGCCGACCCCGATGCCCATGCGCTGAGCATCGTGCACGAACGGACGGAGGAGGCCATCACCCGCGCGGAATTCCACGCCGATGTCATCGCAGTGGCCAAGGGCCTGGTGGCGGCGGGTATCGGCCCGGGTTCCCGCGTGGGGATCTTCGGCCCGAGCAGTTACCGCTGGGCCGTCGCGGACTTCGCGATCTGGTTCGCCGGTGCCACCAGCATCCCGTTCTACGACACCGCGAGCGCCGAGCAGATCGAATGGATGCTCGCCGATGCCAGGCCCGCGCTCATGCTGGTCGCCGATGCCGGGCACCGCGAGGTGCTGGCCGGGGTGCCCGCCGCCGCCGGGCTGCCGGTCCATATGTGGGACGACGAGGACTCCCTGGCGCAGTTGCACCGGGCGGGGCGGTCCGTCACCGACACTGCGCTCGACGCGCAGCGGCGCCGGGTGGGGCCGCAGGATGTGGCGACGATCATCTACACCTCGGGCACGACGGGAAGGGCCAAGGGGTGCCTGTTGACCCACGCGAATTTCGTGCTCACCGCGCAGGCGGCGTCCCGGTCCATGCCCGAGGTACTCGCACCGGGTGCCCGGTGCCTGCTGTTCATCCCCACGGCCCATGTGTTCGCCCGGTTCATTCAGGTCATCTCGATCTGTGAGGGCGTGGTGTTGGGCCATCAGCACGACTTGGGCAGGTTGACCGAGTCCCTTGCGGTGTTCCGTCCGACCTTCGTCTTGGGTGTGCCGCGGGTCTTCGAGAAGGTCTTCAACGCGGCCAGGGCGAAGGCGCAGTCCGGCGGTCAGGGCAGGATCTTCACCCTGGCCGAGATCACCGCGGTGGCGTATTCGCGCGCCGCTGATGCCGGCCGGGTCCCCTGGGGGCTGCGCCTGCGCCATGCGTTGTTCGACCGGCTGGTCTACGCCAGGCTGCGCGCGGTGCTCGGCGGCAGGGCGGAGTATGCGATCTCCGGTGGTGGGCCGTTGGGCGAGCACCTGGGTCATTTCTTCTCGGGGATCGGTGTCAGGGTACTCGAGGGCTATGGGCTCACGGAGACGACCGCGCCCGTGACGGTCAACCGACCGGGTGCCTCGCGCATCGGCACGGTCGGGGTGCCCCTGCCCGGATGTGCGGTGGCGGTGGCCGGCGACGGGGAGGTCCTGGTCCAGGGCCCGCCGGTGTTCTCGGGCTATTTGAACAATCCCGAGGCCACGGCGGCGACATTCCGCGGCGATTGGCTGGCCACCGGCGATCTCGGCTCGCTGGATGAGGAGGGCTATCTGTCGATTACGGGGCGGAAGAAGGAACTCATTGTGACCTCGGGAGGGAAGAATGTGGCCCCGGCGCCCTTGGAGGACGTGATTCGCCGCCATCCCCTGGTGGGCCAGCCGGTCGTCGTGGGTGAGCAGCGGAAATTCGTCGGGGCTCTGATCTTCCTCGATCCGGAGATGCTGCCGGGTTGGTTGGAGGCCCACGGTCTGCCACCGCTGTCATTGGACCGGGCAGCGGCGCATCCGGCGGTGCGTGCCTCGATCCAGGCCGCGGTGGACCGGGCGAATGCGCGGGTCTCCCGTGCCGAGGGCATTCGGGCGTTCCGCATCGTGCCGGTGGAGTTGACCGAGGCCGCGGGTTATCTGTCCGCCAAGCAGTCGGTCAAGCGGCCGGTCGTGCTGCAGGACTTCGCCGCAGAGCTCGAAGCGCTCTATTCCACGCCGCGTCCGGCCTGAGCCCCCCGCCGCTTGCGGGCCAGCCGGGAGACCAGGAGAAGGGCCAGCACGACCAGGCCGCCGACCAGCGTGTCGGTGAAGCGCTCCGGGAGCATCCGGTGCACGGGATAGTGCGCCGACAGCTGACTCGATACCAGTGCCAGTGGGGTGACGAAGAACATCGCCAGCCAGTAGACCTGGCCGACGAAGAGTTCGGCGAGGAGCTGGGCGATGCCGACGACCACAATGCACATCCACACCGGGGGCTCGAACACGAGGATCCCGGCGGTGACCAGGACCCCTCCCGCCGTGCCGATGACGCGGTGGGCGATCCGCGAGAGGCTCAGGGGCTGTCCGGGCCGCGGCATGGTCGTGCACACTGCGCAGGCCGCCCAGTAGGCATGTCCCAGGCCCAGGCCGGCAACGGCCAGGGTGGCCACCGCCACGGCCCCGGCGGTCGTTCCGGCCGAGGCCCAGACCGCGCGGTTGCGCAGCGCACCCAGATTGCGCCCCGGCACGTGCAGGTCCCCTCTGGCCACCCGGTTGTGTTCGTCGAGCGCCCTGACGAGTCCCCCGGAGAGGCCGATGAACAGGCAGAACAGGCAGCAGCCCAGTGATACCAGGAACCTGCTGAGAACCTGCCCGGGGGCAACCGGCACGGAGGAGACGACGGAGAACGCGAAGACGAAGAAGATGGAACCGTAGGGCACCCAGTTCATCACCGCCGACAGGAGCATGCCGACGCCGGAGACCACGACGAGGATGAGCACGAAGACCAGGGGTACCCCGCCGAGGCGCGGACCCGTAGCCGCGGTGCCGAACGCCGAGTACAGCAGGCCGGCCAGGATACACGCCGACAGCATCCCGGCTGCGACCAGCAGGGTGCCGGTGCGGTGCTTGTAGGTCTCATAGCGGCCGTAGAGGGAGGTGAAGGCCGCGAAGGAGACATACGCTGCCAGGTCCATCCGTCCCAGTGCCAGCAGGACCAACAGTGGCACGGTGACGCACAGTGCCGCCCGCAGCGCCGCCTCGACGTCGAGGCGCAGCAGCCTTTCCGGCCAGATCATGATCGGGCCGAGGAATCGGGCAGCGGATCGTGTGGGCACGGGTGTCCCCTCCTATTCGACGGTGAAGAAACGGCGGTGCACGGGATTGAGTTCCCATAGACTGGCAGCATGAGCGAAACCGGCGGTAAACAGCACGTGGAGCGGATCGAGGATCCCCAGGACGAACAACGGCGGGCGCAGGCCCAGGCGCTTGCGGACAGCCTGCGGGGTGATTCGGAGGCGGCCGCCTGGAAACAAGATTACCCCTACGACAAGAAGCTCTCGCGGGCGGACTACGAGGCGCAGAAGCGACTGCTGCAGATCGAGTTGCTCAAGCTGCAGGCATGGGTCAAGGAGACCGGCCAGAAGCTCGTGCTGATCTTCGAGGGCCGCGACGCCGCGGGCAAGGGCGGGGCGATCAAGCGCTTCACCGAGCACCTCAACCCCCGCGGCGCACGGGTTGTGGCCCTGGAGAAGCCCACGGAGCGCGAGCTCACCCAGTGGTACTTCCAGCGCTATGTCGCGCATCTGCCGGCCGGGGGCGAGATGGTGCTGTTCGACCGGTCCTGGTACAACAGGGCCGGGGTGGAGCGCGTCATGGGGTATTGCACCGATGAGCAGTACGAGGAGTTCATGTGGGAGACGCCGCGGTTCGAGCGGTTGCTCGTGCGTTCGGGCATCACACTGGTGAAGTTCTGGTTTTCCGTGGGCCGGGAGGAACAGCTGCGCCGGTTCGGCGACAGACTGACCGATCCGGTCAAGCAATGGAAGCTCTCACCGACCGATCTGGCCAGCCTGGACAAGTGGGATGCGTACACCGCCGCCAAGGAGGCGATGTTCCAGGGCACCGATACCGACTATGCGCCGTGGACTGTGGTCAAGTCGAATGACAAGAAGAGGGCCAGGCTCGAGGCGATGCGCCATGTGCTCGGCCTCTACGACTACCCGGACAAGGACCCGGAGGTGGCTCTGACCCCCGATCCCCTGTTGGTCGGCGCCCCCGATCGGATCTACGATTCCGGCGAGTCCCCCACCGCGCGGGCGAAGAAGCACAAACAGCACCGCGGCTGAGAGCGCACCGGCCACATCGGCTCCGGTCCCGCCGGCGCCCGAGAGGAGACCAGACCACATGGATACCCGCATCAGCAGCCTGCTGGCCGAGGAGTCCGATCTGCAGCGCAGATCCCGGCAAATCACGCACAGACCTGGCATCGTCCACATCCGCGACACCATGAGCAGGTACTCGGCCCGGCTGGGCAATCAGTTCGCCGCCGCGATCACCTACTTCCTGATCCTGGCGGTACTGCCGATGCTCATGTTCGCCTTCGCCGCCCTGGGGTTCGTCCTCGATGTGGCCCGCCCCGAGTTCATTCCCGTTGTCGAGGACTGGATCGGCAGGCTGGTGCCGGGCCAGGATAAGCTGGTCGACCTGTTGCACTCCTACCTGTCCAATTGGGCCGGGGTGGGCATCCTGGGCATCGTCTCGGCGCTGTACACGAGTCAGGGTTTCATCGGCAATGTCAAGGACGCCGTGCGCGCCCAGCTGACTCCGAACATGGATGACATTCCGAAGGAGTCGTTCGTCCGCCGTTTCCTGACCAACACCCTGACCCTGGTGGGCATCCTCATCGGGGCGGCCCTGACAGTCGCCGCCACCGTTCTCGGCACCGGGCTGGCGACGTGGATCATCGACCGGGCCGCGCTGCCCGGCTGGTTCTACGGCGTGGTGACCCCGGCTGGGCTGCTCATCTCACTGGCCGCCGCCTGGACCCTGTTCTTGTTCATCTTCACCCTGTTGCCGGCCCGGCCGGTGCCCATGCGCACCCGGATGATCGGCTCGGCCCTGGGAGCCGTCGCGCTGACCGTGCTGATCAACCTGGCCACCGTACTGATCGGGGCGTTCTCCTCTTCGCCCACTGCGGCCCTGTTCGGCCCGGTGATCGCGATCATGGCCGTTCTGAACGTGTTCGCCCGGATCATGCTGGTGATCGCGGCGTGGATGGGCACCGGAATCGACGGGCCCACAATCGTCGCCGAGGTTCCCGCCACCGCCCCCGCCATCGCTCCGACGCAGGGGACGCCCGGTCGGCTGCGGCGCTCGACCGAGGCAGTCGCCGCTCTCAGCCTGGGCAGCGGAATGCTGGCGCTCGCCTTCACCGGCCTGTATCGGATCCGCAAAAGCAGTCAAAGTCACATCCCCGGCAGGCGCTGAGCGGAGCACCTGGGGCCGAAACCCGCTTCCACTCCACGTAGAATGGGCCCGACGCATCCTCAACCCAACGAAAGGGACTGACCCGTGAGTGATCTCGCCACAGCGAAGATGCAGGAGTGGACCGCCAAACAGGACGCAGCGGAGCAGCTGCTGCCGATCGTGGGCCGCCTGCACCGGAACAACGAGGTTCTGCTGACCGTGTACGGTCGGAGCCTGCTGAACAAGTCGGTCACCGGCATCATCAAGGCACACCGATACGCCCGACACTTCGATACAACCGATCTGGACCTGGGCGAGACGCTGGCCATCGCCGAAGTACTCGAGACCTTGGACCTGGGCGCGGCCCGGATCGACCTGGGCCGTCTGGCAGCGGGCTTCCGCACCACCGGCGGTGAACTCGCCGACTACCTGCGCTCCGAGCTCGCCCCCGTCGTCGGCGCTCACACCGCCGCCGGTGCCCCCCGCGATGTCGTGCTCTACGGCTTCGGTCGGATCGGCCGACTGCTGGCCCGCATCCTGATCGACCGGGCGGGCAATTCCGGTATGCGCCTGCGCGCCGTTGTGGTCCGCCGCAACAGCGATGACGACATCATCAAGCGCGCCTCCCTGCTGCGCCGCGATTCGATCCACGGCAAGTTCGACGGCAACATCGTCGTCGACGAGGAAGCCGAGACGATCCTGGCCAACGGCGTGCTGATCCAGGTCATCTACTCCAACGATCCATCGACGGTCGACTACACCGCCTACGGCATCGAGGACGCCCTCGTCATCGACAACACCGGTAAGTGGCGCGACGAGGCCGGCCTGTCCAAGCACCTGCAGTGCCCGGGCGCTGCGAAGGTGCTGCTGACGGCACCTGGCAAGGGCGCGCTGAAGAACATCGTCTTCGGCGTCAACAACGATTCGATCACCGATACCGACACGATCCTGTCCGCGGCCTCCTGCACCACGAACGCCATCACCCCGGTGCTCAAGGTCGTCAACGACGAATTCGGCGTGGTCAACGGGCACATGGAGACCGTCCACTCATACACCAACGACCAGAACCTGGTCGACAACTTCCACAAGAAGGAGCGCCGCGGCCGCGCAGCCGGGCTCAATATGGTGCTCACGGAGACCGGTGCCGCCACCGCGGTTGCCAAGGCGCTGCCGGAACTGGCCGGCAAGCTCACCGGCAATTCGATCCGCGTCCCCACCCCGGACGTGTCAATGGCCGTGCTGAACCTCAACCTGGCCAAGGAGACCACCGCAGATGACCTCAACGACTTCCTGCGCCAGGTCTCACTGAACTCGCGGCTGCGCAACCAGGTCGACTACATCGCCTCCCCGGAGGTTGTGTCCACCGACTTCGTCGGGTCCCGGCGGGCGGGTGTCGTCGACGGCCTGGCCACGATCGTCGAGGGCAACCGCGCGGTTCTCTACGTGTGGTATGACAACGAGTTCGGCTACTCCTGCCAGGTTGTGCGCATCGCCGCGCAGATGACCGGGGCAGCGGCCCCGGCCTTCCCTGCACTGGGCTGAGCTAAGAGATGCGCAGGGGGCGCCGCCCCCGTGTCGGCGCCGCGCCCCCTGCGCATGTCCCGGGGATCACGCCCGGGCGTAGCCGCGGGCCACATCGACGGGGTTGAGCAATTCCCCACCGGTCTGGAAGCGCTCCCAGTTCTCGATGAACTGGTCGTTCACGCGCTCCTCGGAATCACGCAGGTCACCGCTCATGTGCGGTGTGATAACGACCCCGGGCGCGTCCCACAGCGGGTGGTCGGCCGGCAGCGGCTCCGGATCGGTGACATCGAGGATGGCCCCGGCAATGGTTCCCGCCTCAAGCGCACCGACGAGGTCATCGGTGACCACGGACGCCCCCCTGCCCAGATTGACCAGTACCGCGTGTGGCGCACAGGCCTCCAGCACCCGGGAGTCGATGAGTCCACGGGTCGCCCCGGTCAGTGGGGCAATGTCGATGATCCAGTCGTATGCACCGACGTGCTCGGCCAATCGGGCGGAATCGACGATGGTCTCGAATTCCGCATCGCCCGCCCTGGCGTGGGTGCCGGCGCCGGAACAGGAGACCCCCACCGCGCGCAGCGCCCTGGCGATCGCGCGCCCGATCGAGCCCACTCCCACGATCAGCGCCGACGTTCCCGCGAGCATTCCGGTGGGTCGGTAGGCCCACTCGTGGGCGGCCTGCTGTCGGGCGAACCGTGCATGCTCCTTGACATGGGCGAACAGGTGGGACAGCACCCATTCGGCCATCGGCTCGTCGAACACTCCCCTGGCATTCGTCACGGCCGCCCCCAGCGCTGCGATCCGGGGATCGCCCAGGTGATCGACTCCGGCTGAGCCGGTGTGAATCCAGCGCAGCCCACCGGCCGTGTCCACGAGCTCGGGGAGCTCGCGGGCGGCCCGTGGGCTGCGGATGAAGAGCACCTCGGTGCCGGGCAGCAGCGCGGCCAGATTGTCCGCGTGCGCCCAGCGCACCTCAGTGCTTAGGCCCGCTAGGCGCGGTGACCTCTGCAGCTGGGGATCCTGCACGATGGTCAGGACCGTCTCCGGGGTTGGCTTCTGTGGCGTCTGCGTCATGCAGTGCCTCCTCGATTGCGTCGGCTGTGGCGGGCCCGTCGCCCACCACCGCCATCGTATTCGTATCGAGGATCTCCCGGTGGGCTTCGGGCGTATCCTGGACGATCTTCGTCGCCAGCGCCTTCTCCTTGACCCACAGCAGGATGATCGCACCGATGAAGGCTGTCGGGCTGACCCACATGAACACCGGGACCAGCGCATCGGCGTAGGCGTGGGTGATCATATCGTGGACAGGATTGGCCAGGGTCTTGACGAAGTCAGGGGTCAACGAGTTCGCCCCGCCACCGGACATGGCCTTGGCGGCCTCGGGTCCCAACTGTTTGAGCCCGTCGCTGAGGTTGTTCGTCAGCCGGTTGGTGAACAGCGAGCCGATCACCGACATCCCCAGGGTCGCGCCGATCTGACGGAAGAAGTTGTTCGAGGCGGTCGCGGTACCGACCATGCTCACCGGGAACGAGTTCTGCACGATCAGCACCAGGGTCTGCATGCCCAGGCCAAGGCCCAGACCCATCACACACAGATAGCCGATCATCACCCAGGCGTTCTGGTCGGCGGTGACGGTGCCCAACAGGACCAGGGCGACGCCCACCAGGGCCAGGCCGATAACGGGGTAGAACTTGTAACGGCCGGTCTTGGACACGAGGAAGCCCACGATGATCGACACCGGCAGCATCACACCGTTCATCGGCACCATCATCAGGCCGGCGGGCGTCGGGGCGATGCCGTGGACCATCTGCAGGAAGGTCGGCAGATAGGACAGGGCGCCGAACATGCCGATACCCACGAAGATGCCGGAGATGGTGCACAGCACGAAGTTCCGGTCCGTGAACAGGCTCATCGGGATGATCGGGTTGTCCACCGCGTTCTCCACGAACACGAAGACGACTGCGCTGGCGACTGCCACGCCCAGCAGGGTGACGATGACCGGGTCAGTCCATTCGTACTGGTGGCCGCCCCAGGCCGTGGCCAGGATCAGCGCCGAAGTGAACTCGGCGATGAGCACCATACCGGCGATGTCGAGCTTGCGGTCTTTGCGCCCGTGGTTCAGGTGCGGAACCTTGAGGAAGATGATCGCCGAGATCAGCGCCAGAATGCCCAACGGGATCATCAACGCGAAGTTCCACCGCCAGCCGGGGCCCTCGGTGATCCAGCCGCCGATCAGGGGGCCGGCGACGGAGGACACCGCGAAGTTCGCGCCCATGATGCCCATGTACTTACCACGCTGTCGGGCAGGCACGACAGCGGCGATGATCGACTGCGAGAGGATCATCAGGCCACCGCCACCGATCCCCTGGAGCACACGGCCCAGGATCAACAGTGCCATGTTGTGGGCGAAGAAGGCCACGATCGACCCGGCCAGGAACACCACAATGGCCGCGATGAAGATGTACTTCCGGTTGAACATATCGGAGAGCTTGCCGTAGATCGGCATCATGATCGTCGAGGCCAGCATGAAGGCCGTGGAGACCCACAGCATCTGATCCACGCCGTTGAGTTCGCCCACGATGGTCGGCAGCGCGGTGCCCAACATGGTCTGGTTGAGCGAGAACATGAGCATCGCGATCATCAGGCCCACGAACAGCAGGATGATGCCGGACTGGCTCATCTCACCGTCGCCCGGGTGCGAGTGCCGCGCCTGCGCCCTCCGGGCAGTTGACTCTGGGGTACTCATTTCATCCTTTCGATGACGGTTTTGAACATGGCCACGGATTCTTCGAAGGCCGAGTCCATCTCCTCTTGATTCAGTTCACGGTCGAGTTCGACCTTCGCGGATCTGAAAGCGTGTTGCAGGGGCACGGTGCACAGCAGGGTGAGCATCCGGGCCAGACGGTCCGCCCGTGCCTCGTCGGCCGGTTCGATCCCGCGGGTCTTGATCCTGTCGCGTACGCCGGCCACGATGTCCTCGTCGAAGCGGCGCACGGCCTCCATGTTCAGCAGGACCAGCTGCGGGTACTGCACCAGCAGTGCACGGACCCGCGGGCGGGTCGCCGAGGCGGGTCCGACGAATTCGAAGGCGTGGCGCACCACGTGGGCGATGTCCTCGGCCAGGTCGTCCCGGCGCGGTTGGAAGTCGCGGATGAAGGCACGCAGCTCACTGCCGTCGGATTCGTGATCCCCCTGGTCGAGGATCGCGGCCTCCTTCGACGGAAAGTAGTTGAAGAAGGTCCGCTTGGAGACCTCGGCGCGCTCGGCGATCTGTGCGATCGTCACCGCGTCGAGGCCGGCATCGCCGACCAGGTCGACGGCTGCGGCGTGGATGGCGTGGCGACGTTCGCGGGTCTTGCGCTCACGCAGTGATTCGCCACAGTCCTCCGGCTCGGAAGGATAACGGGGTTCTGTAGTCACCAGATCATTATGCACGGTATGCAAGTTTGCAGCAAGCGCAAATCTGCAGACCGTGCAAGTTTTAAAGGCAGATCACATATACACCCTGGTCACATGGCCGGTCGGATCACATCTGCTGCCGCAGCCGGGAGCGCTGCACCTCGAGCACTGTGAGCTGTTCGAGCAGTTTCGCACTGGTGGCGGCATCGGCCGGGTCGGTGCGCTGCAGCCGCGAGTGCAGCAAACCGGAGATCCGCACCATGTCGTTGTCGAACAGCCGGGCGACGATCCCCCTGGCGTAGCGTTCGACCCCGTCCTCCCCCTGCGCCGGCAGCGGGGATACCGCGAGTTCGCCCACCAGGGGCCGCAGGTCCTCTCCGGCCGATTGCATCACGGCCTCCGGCCAGGCCGGCCCCACCGCGATCGCCCGGGAGATCCCACCGCAGGACACCATCGCCCGGTGCACCGCCCGCAGCCGCGGATCGCGGAAGGTGTCGGGGCTCAAGGCGTCGAACAGTCGGGCGTTGACGAACTCCGGGCGTTGCAGGGCCACTTGCAGGGCCCCGCGCTCGACCCGGAGAGCGGTGGCATCGGCCGGGGACAGTTCCTCGGCATAGGCCGCGATCGTCTGGGACACCGAACCGGGCGAAGACCCGGGGGCAGCTGCCGGGGTCGGCTCGACCGGGCGGTGCCGTTCCGGTTCCGAACGGCCGGGTGAGCCGTGCCTGCGGGACCGCGCGGCCCGCACCGCCCTGGCGACCTCCGCGGTGTCCACGCCGAGATATCCGGCGACGAAGCGCTCATAGCCCGGGCGCAGCGCAGCATCGCGCAGACCCGCCACCATCGGCGCAGCAGCCCGGATCGCACCCACCCTGCCCTCGACCGTGCCGATGTCGAAGGTGTCCACCACCGAGGTGATGGCGAACTCGACCAGGGGCCTGCGACCGTCGACCAGCTCCCGCACGGCGGCATCGCCCTGGGCCATCCGCAGCTCGCACGGATCCATCCCACCGGGGGTGATGGCGACAAAGGTCTGCGAGACGAACTTCTGGTCCTCCTTGAATGCCTTGAGAGCGGCATTGCGCCCGGCCTCATCACCGTCGAAGGTGAAGATCACCTCGCCGTGGGCGCTAGCGTCATCGCCCATCAGCCGCCGGACGATCTTCACGTGCTCCTCGCCGAAGGCGGTACCGCAGGTCGCCACAGCCTGGGTCACACCGGCCAACTGGGCCGCCATCACATCGGTGTAGCCCTCGACGATGACCACGCGCTTGGTCTTGGCGATCGACTTCTTGGCCAGGTCGAGCCCGTAGAGGACCTGGTTCTTGTGATAGAGGGGGGTCTCCGGGGTGTTGAGGTATTTCGGACCCTGATCGTCGGGCAGGATCCGCCGGGCGCCGAAACCGATGACCCGGCCGGAGACATCGCGGATCGGCCAGGTCAGACGACCGCGGAACCGATCGTAGACCCCCCGCTTGCCCTGGACCACCAGACCGGCCTTGAGCATATCGTCGGTGGTGAAACCGCGCCCGGATAGGTGCCGGGTCAGATTGTCCCAGCCGGGCAGGGCGAAGCCCACCCCGTAGGTCTGGCAGGCGGTCAGGTCGAAACCGCGCTCGCTGAGATAGGCCCGGCCGGGTTCGGCCTGGGGTGCCCCCAGGTTCTCCCGGAAGAAGTCCGCGGCGACCTGGTGCATGTCGATCAGGCGCTGCCTGCTCCCCTGTTCGCGCCGGTCGGGACCCTTGCCATCCTCATAGGTCAGCTGCAGTCCGGCCTTCTCGGCCAGCCGTTCGACCGACTCGGTGAAGCTCAGGCCCTCGACCTTCTGCAGGAAGGTGAACACATCACCGGACTCCCCGCACCCAAAGCAGTGGTACAGGCCCATACTGGGGCGCACGTGGAAGCTCGGGGTGCGCTCATCGTGGAACGGGCACAGCCCCTTGAGCGAGTCGACACCCCCGCTGCGCAGGCTCACATGGTCACCGACCACCTCGTCGATGCGCGTGCGGGCGCGGACCTCGTCGATGTCCTCGCGCCGGATCAATCCCGGCATGTGCACTCCTTCCGCGCTCGCGCGCCCCGTTCCATTCCCCGCAGACCCCACCGCGCCCCGGCGCGGCTCACAACAGGCTGCCGGTGTCGTTCTGCATCGTGTGGTAGTGCGCCCAGGCCGAATGATCGGTCAGGGTCGCCACCTGGTCGACGACCACCCGCAGCCGCCCGGCGTCGTCCGCGGCGTCCCGATGGTCGAGGAAGAACATCCTGTCCATCGCCTCCGGGCGCTCCGCGAAGTACTCGCACAGCTGCCCGATGACCCGTGCCTGGATCCGCTGCAGCCGCAGGCGGTCCTGGGCGACCATGACGGTCACGGTGGCCAGCCCCTTGAGCACCGCGATCTCGATCCTGGTGTCGTCTGGAACGATCAGCCGGCCGTCGTAGCGGCCCAGCGGCTCCCAGCCGTAGACCGCGTGGGTCGCGGCCTCCGCGGCACCGGCGAACCGTCCGATCAGCTGGCTGGTCATATGCTTGAGCGCTGCCTGGGCGCGGCGGGAGCCGTCGAACTCGCCGTGGGGCCAATACGGTTGCGCGCGCAGCCGTTCGAGCGCCGCCAGCAGTGGGGCGTCCTCGATCTGGGGCAGATACCACTGCCTGGTGATGTCGAGCAGACCGGCCAGGGCATGATCGTTGCGGTAGGCGTCCAGGTCGAGGAAGCCCGAGTTGATCGCGTCCTCGACGTCGTGCACCGAATAGGAGATGTCGTCGGCCAGATCCATCAACTGGGCCTCGATGCACCTGCGCCCATCGTCGCGCCCCGCGCGGACGAAGTCGAAGACCTCCCGATCGTCGGCGTAGACGCCGAACTTCCTGATCGTCGCACTGGCGGTATCCGGCGTGGGCGCCGCGGAGCGCGGCCAGGGATATTTGATGCACGCGTCGAGGGTGGCGCGCGTCAGGTTGAGGCCGGCGGGCCGGCCGCCGGAGCCGAGCACCTTGGGTTCGAGCCGGGAGAGAACGCGCAGCGTCTGCGCATTGCCCTCGAATCCGCCGATGTCGCGGGCGATCTCGTCGAGCACCGCTTCGCCGTTGTGGCCGAAGGGCGGGTGTCCCAGGTCGTGGGCCAGGCAGGCGGCGTCGACGACATCGGGATCGCTGCCCAGGTAGCGGGCGAGTTCGCGGCCCACCTGTGCCACCTCGAGTGAATGGGTCAGGCGGGTGCGCACGAAGTCGTCACTGCCCGGCGAGACCACCTGGGTCTTCGCGCCCAGCCGACGCAGGCCCGAGGAGTGCAGGACGCGCGCCCGGTCCCGTTGGAACGCGGAGCGGCGCGGACTCTTCTGCGGTTCGTGGACCCAGCGCGCCCGGTCGTCAAGGCTGTAGCCCGCCACGCCCTGGGGCAGGGCGCCCGGCATCGCGGTCATCCCTCAGCCCCCCGAAACGTCGAGTTCGGCCTCGGCCAGGTCGGCCCGGTGCTCCTCGTGCAGGGTCCGGGAGTCCAGCCATCCTTCGGGCAGGTGCGGCTTCTTCGCCCGCGAGGTCCGCCCGCGCGAACCCTCGGCGTCGGCACCCGGATAGGGGGCATCGAGGTCGAGGCGCTGCAACAGGCCGCGCAGCTCGTCCAGCGAGGACACCTTGGCCAGCTGCGAGCGCAGCTCCCCACCGACCGGGTAGCCCTTGAAGTACCAGGCGATGTGCTTGCGCAGATCGCGCACTCCCATGAATTCGTCCTGGTAGTGCTCCATCAGGTAGACGCCGTGCCGGTAGACGGTCTCGGCGACCATCCGCAGATCGGGGCGGATCCGCTGTTCGGAACCGCGCAGGGCATAGGCCAGATCGCCGAACAGCCAGGGTCGGCCCATGCAGCCGCGGCCCACCACGACGCCATCGCAACCGGTTTCGGCCATCATCGCCCGGGCGTCCTCGGCGGCGAAGATATCGCCATTGCCCAGGACCGGCACCCGGTCGCCGATGAGGTCCTTGAGGCGTGCGATCGCCTCCCAGTCGGCGTGGCCGGAGTACAGGTCGGCGGTGGTCCGCCCGTGCAGGGTGATGGCCGCGACCCCGGCCTCGGCGGCGATCGGGCCGGCCTCCAGGTAGGTCAGATGGTCCGCGTCGATTCCCTTGCGCATCTTGACGGTCACCGGTACATCGCGGCGGGAGGCCTCGCGCACGGCCGTGGTGACGATATCGGTGAACAGGTCGAGCTTCCACGGCAGGGCGGACCCGCCGCCCTTGCGGGTGACCTTGGGGACCGGGCAGCCGAAGTTCAGGTCGATGTGGTCGGCCCTGTCCTCCTCGACGACCAGCCGCACCGCCTGGCCGATGGTCTTCGCATCGACTCCGTAGAGCTGAATCGAGCGCGGGGTTTCGAAGGGCTCGTGGTGGATCATCCGCATCGTCTTGGGATTGCGTTCGACCAGGGCGCGGGTCGTGACCATTTCGGTGACGTAGAGGCCGGCTCCGTACTCCCGACACAGCCTGCGGAAAGCGGTATTGGTGATGCCGGCCATTGGTGCCAGGACGACGGGAGAGCTCAGCTCGATGTTCCCGATGCGCAAGGCCGGTTGCCGTCCGGGCGCGGCGGCCCCGGAGGATGCTTCGATGGTCTGATACGAGGTGGTCACACCCCCATTATCCACCGCGCGTCAAATGCCCGTCTTAGTATGCGGATGAATCGCCGTACCAGCATTCGGACGGCGCCGTGAGCGGTCGGCGAGACGAACGTAGATTGATCGAAATCCTCCGCCGCATATCCCTTTTAGCAAGGAGTCCCTATGACAAGCGCACCCTCTGCGCTGACCACGTCCGACCGGATCTCGGCCGGCCACATGATGATCAAGGCCCTCGAGGCCCACGGAGTCGAGCGCGTCTTTGTCGTCCCCGGCGAAAGCTACCTCGACATGCTCGATGGGCTCTACGACTCCTCGATCGAAGCGGTTGTGTGCCGGCACGAGGGAGGAGCGGCCTATATGGCGGAGGCCGTCGGCAAGCTCACAGACACCCCCGGGGTGGCGATGGTCACCAGGGGCCCCGGGGCCGCGAACGCTCATGTGGGCCTGCACACCGCCTGGCAGGATTCGACCGCCATGGTGCTCTTCGTCGGGCTCATCCCCTTCGAACACCGGGAGAAGGAGGCCTTCCAGGAATTCGATCCGAAGGCCTGGTTCGAGACCGGCGCCAAGCGCGTGATGGTCCTGGACCATCCGGAGCGCGCCAGCGAGATCGTTGCCGAGGCTATGTTCGCAGCGCAGTCGGGACGGCCGGGACCGGTGGTCGTCGGCGTCCCCGAGGACATTCTGCGGATGGGCAACGACGGAGTCATCCACCCCACCATCCCGGTGGCCGAGGGCGGAATGACCGTGGATGACTGGAAGGCACTCAATGCCTCCCTGTCCAGGGCCGAGCGGCCCCTGTTCGTCTTCGGCGGCAACGATTGGGATACGGACACCGCACAGGACTTCACCGCCTGGCTCGAAACCCACAATCTGCCGGCGGCCGCCGAATGGCGCTGTGAGGGCACGGTCCCCTTCGACTCCCCCAGCTATGTCGGTCCGCTGGGCTACGGCCGGCCCAAGCAGACCAGGCGGCTCTTGGACGACTCGGACCTGTTGGTCTTCGTCGGCACGGTTCCCGGTGACGTCGTGACCGACGGGTTCCGCAACCGGCAGGCCTGGGACAAGGAGAACTTCATCGTCACCATCGACCCGGCGCTGCGCGGTCGGTCGGGCCCGGTGACCAAGCAGATCGTCGCCAAGCCGGCCTCCTTCGTCCGCGATCTGGTCAGGATGGACCTGCCGGTCCAGAACTCCTGGCGGGAATGGACCTCGGGGCTGCGCGCCGAACAGCAGGTCTTCGCCTCCCTGCCCGATGCCTCGACCGCGGGGCCGGCGACCATGGACGCCCTGATGGCGCACCTGGTGCCGCGCCTGGACGCCGATGCGATGGTCACCTTCGGTGCCGGCGAGCACACCAACTGGGCACACCGGTATTTCCCGACCCGCGGCTACGCCTCGATGATCTCGGCGCGCAATGGCTCCATGGGGTATTCGATCCCCTCGGCCGTGGCCGCCTCCCTGCTGTATCCCGAGCGCCAGGTGATCTCGATCGCCGGCGATGGGGAGTTCCTGATGAACGGGCAGGAACTGGCAACGGCTTCCCAGTACGGTGCCCACCCGCTGGTCGTGCTCATGGACAACCAGGAGTACGGCACGATCCGCACCCACCAGGAACGCGAGTATCCGCACCGGGTCTCCGGGACTCAGCTGCACAATCCTGACTTCGCCAAGCTGGCCGAGGCCTACGGCGCCGTCGGGATCCGCATCGAGCACAATGCCGACCTGCCCGCCGCACTCGACACCGCCTTTGCGACGATCGCCGAAGGACGCACCGCGCTCATCCACCTCGTCGTAGCCCAGCGGCAGAAGGCCTACTGAGCGCCGGTGGGACAGCGCGGCCCCGGTACGCCTGAACTTCAGGCGTACCGGGGCCGCGTCGTTCGCGCCGTGCTCAGCGCACCGCTGTGCCCTTGGCGCTTTCGGTCTTGGCCGCCGTCTTGCGCTGCAGACGGCGTTCAAGCCAACTGGCCAGGCCCGCGATGAGCATGTTGAGAATGATGAACAGGACCGCGCCGACGATGAAGGTCGGCAGCAGGTTCTGATAGTTCCGCCCGATCTGGTTGACCTGGTAGAGCAGGTCCTGATAGGTCACGATATAGCCCAACGCCGAGTCCTTGAGCAGGACGACCACCTGGGCGACGATCGTGGGCATCATCGCGCGGAAGGCCTGCGGCATGAGCACCAGGCGCATTGTCTGGGAATCGCGCAGGCCGATCGACATGGCCGCCTCCCGCTGCCCGCGTGGGACCGCGACGATTCCGGCCCGGATGATCTCCGCGAGCACCATGCCGTTGTACAGCGCCAGACCGCCGACGACGGCGACGAACGGAGTGGTGGAGAACATCAGGTACAGCGCGAAGATGAGCAGCAACACCGGCACGCCGCGGAAGAACTCCAGCAACGCGGTCGCGGGCACCCGGATCCAGGCCCGGCCGGATAGCCGCAGCAGGGCGAAGACCACGCCGATGACCAGGGCCAGCAGAGTCGCGATGACCGCCGCCTTGATCGTCGACCACAGACCCTTGAGCAGTGCCGCCTGGATCACCGAATAGGTGAAGGGGCTCCACTTGGCGCCGGTCAACTGGCCCGCCGCACCGAACCGGTAGACGATATAGGCGATGATCCCCAGGATGGCCAGTGCGGACACGATCGACAGGATGACGTTGTTGCGCCGGCCCTTGGGCCCGGGCGCGTCGAACAGCACGGTGGTGGGGGCGCTCATCGTACGATCACCCACTTCCTTTCCAGATACGTGAACAGTCTGCCCAGGATGAGCGAGAGCAGCAGATAGGAGACGGCGGTGGCCAGCAGGATCACGATGGTCAGATCGCCGCGCAGCTCGATCGCCCCGCGCATCGCGGAGATGAGTTCGCGGTTGTTGAACCCCGAGGCGATCGAGGTGTTCTTCAACATCGCGATAAGCACACTGCCCAGCGGCGGGATAACGGTGCGAAACGCCTGGGGCAGGACCACGAAGCGCAGCGTCTGGCCGAATTTCAACCCGATCGACCGCGCGGCCTCGGCCTGGCCCACCGGCACCGTGGAGATCCCCGAGCGCAGGGTTTCGGCCACGAAGCACGAGGTGTAGGCGATCAGCGCCACCGTCGCCATGAAGAAGGAATTGATCCCCGCGTCCTTGCTGGCGCGGATCTCCAGGAACGGCAACCCGAAGACGCAGAAGAACATGACCAGGGTCAACGGCGTATTGCGGACGACGTTGACATAGGCTGCGGAGGCCGCGCGCAGGACCGGGGTCGGAGAGACCCGCATGGCGGCGAGTACCGTACCGCCGAGCAGAGCGCCGACGGCGGTGATAAGGAAGAACTTGACGGTTCCCCACACACCCGAGGCGAAGAGGTCGAATAGTGCTGCAGTGTTCACGTCTGACCTTCGGTGTCGATTACGGAAAGGGGCCGTCCCCGGCCGGCCGGAGAGCATGCTCGGCCGGCCGGGGACGGTTCAGGTTGGGCAGTGGGCCTCAGTACCGGTCCACCTTGGGCATCTCCACTCCGTCGGTGGAGCCCAGGGTCGCCTCGAATGCCTGCTTCCAGACCCCGTCGTCCTCGGACTTCTCGATCGCATCGTTGACGGCACCGCGCAGTGCACTGTCGCCCTTTGGCAGGCCCACCCCGTAGGGCTCCTCGGAGAAGGGCTTGCCCACGACCTTGAACTTGCCGTCGGACTGCGCCGCATAGCCGCGCAGGATCGCGTCGTCGGTCGTCACCGCGTCCACCGATCCACTCTCCAGATCCGTCACACACTTGGAGTACGTGTCGTAGGTGACCAGCTGCGCCTTGGGGTAGTCGGATTTGATTCGCTGAGCCGGGGTCGAGCCGTCGACCGAGCAGACCTTCTTGCCGTCGAGGGATTCGGGCCCGGCGATGTCGGAATCGGCCTGGACCAGCAAATCCTGGCCCGCGACGTAGTAGGGACCCGCGAAGTCGACGACCTTCTTGCGCTCGTCGTTGATCGTATAGGTCGCGATCACCAGATCGACCTTCTTGTTCTGCAGGAAGGGTTCGCGATTCGCCGAAACGGTCTCGACCCAGTCGATCTGATCGGGTCCGAAGCCCAGGGACGCGCCGATCATCTTGCCCATCTCGATGTCGAAACCGGCCGGCACGTCCGACCCGGGAGTGACATTGCCCAGGCCGGGCTGGTCCTTCTTCACCCCGATCTTCAGTTTGCCCGCCTTCTTCGCAGCTTCCCAGGTCTTCGATCCGTCCAGCTTGACGTCGTCGGCGACTGTATAGGTGGGGGCGGCCGCGGAGCCGGATGCGCCGCCGGCATCGGGGGTGCCGGACTGGCCGCAGGCGCTCAAACCCAGCAGGGCGATGGCGGTTCCGGCGATGATTGTACTCAGGCGTTTCATCTGTTTCTCCTTCATTGGAATCGGTTGCGGGACGGGGTCGGGCCGATCAGTGGCCGAGGATCTGGGCCAAGAACGTCTGCGCACGCTCCGAGCGAGGATTGGTGAAGAACTCCTCGGGCGTGCCCACCTCCACGATCTGCCCATCGGCCATGAACACCACCCGATCCGCGGCCTTGCGCGCGAACCCCATCTCATGGGTCACCACCACCATCGTCATCCCCTCCTTGGCCAGGCCCACCATCACATCGAGGACCTCGTTGATCATCTCCGGATCCAAAGCCGAGGTCGGCTCATCGAAGAGCATCACCTTCGGCTTCATCGCCAAAGACCGCGCAATCGCCACACGCTGCTGCTGCCCACCGGAGAGCTGCGCGGGATACTTCTGCGCCTGATGATCCACCCCCACCCTGGCCAACAACTCCATCGCCTCGGCCTCGGCCTGTGCCTTCGACAGCCGGCGCACCCGGATCGGACCCAGGGTCACGTTCTCCAGAATCGTCATATGCGCGAACAGATTGAACGACTGGAAGACCATGCCGACCTCCGAGCGCAGATTCGCCAACGCCGCGCCCTCGGCCGGCAGAGGCGCACCATCAACGGAAATCGTGCCCGACTCGATCGTCTCGAGCCGGTTGATCGTCCGGCACAGGGTGGACTTGCCCGACCCCGAGGGCCCGATCACCACCACCACCTCGCCGACATGGATGTCGAGGTTGATGTCGGTCAGGGCATGGAAATCGCCGTAGTACTTCTCAACGTGGTCGATGCTCACAAGGACGGGGCGGGAATCCTGATCACTGGTGGGGGTGTGGTCCATGACACTGATACTAAACCACGTGTGACGGATTTTACAGTTGGAGTACAGGTCGCGTGCAGGCCGGGCACAGACACAGCGGGCCCCGGTATCCCGCTATGGGATACCGGGGCCCGCTGCAGCGTGGCGCCCGCTCAGCAGCCCAGGCCGGCTGCCAGATATGCCTCGACACGGTCCAGGGGAACGCGCTCCTGACTCATATCATCGCGCTTGCGAATCGTCACAGCCGCATCGTCGAGCGAATCGAAGTCGAAGGTGATGCAGTACGGGGTGCCGATCTCATCTTGCCGGCGGTACCGGCGGCCAATCGCGCCCGCGTCGTCGAAGTCGACGTTCCAGCGCCGGCGCAGGCGCGCGGCCAGCTCCTTGGCCTGCGGGGAGAGCCTCTCATTACGCGACAGCGGCAACACCGCGGCCTTGACGGGAGCCAGGCGCGGATCGAGTTTGAGCAGCACACGCTTGTCGACGCCGCCCTTGGTGTTCGGCGCCTCGTCCTCCGTGTAGGCGTCGACGAGGAAGGCCATCATCGAACGGGTCAGGCCGAAGGAGGGCTCGATCACGTACGGGGTGTAGCGCTCATTGGCCTGCTGGTCGAAGTACTGCAGCTTGGCACCGGAGGCCTGGGAGTGATTGTTCAGATCGAAGTCGGTCCGGTTGGCCACACCCATCAGCTCACCCCAGGAGTTGCCCTGGAATCCGAAATCGTATTCGATGTCGATGGTGCCAGCCGAATAATGGGCGCGGTCCTCCTTCGGAACGTCGAAACGGCGCATGTGCTCCGGGTCGATGCCCAGATCCACGAACCACGCCCAGCAGGCCTCGACCCATTCCTTGAAGTACTGCTCGGCCTCATCGGGCTTGGTGAAGAACTCGATCTCCATCTGCTCGAATTCGCGGGTGCGGAAGATGAAGTTACCCGGGGTGATCTCATTGCGGAACGCCTTGCCGATCTGGCCGATGCCGAACGGGGGCTTCTTCCGGGCCGAGGTGACCACGTTGTTGAAGTTCACGAAGATGCCCTGGGCGGTCTCCGGACGCAGGTAGGCCAGGCCGGACCCGTCGTCGACGGCGCCCAGGAAGGTCTTCATCAGGCCGGAGAACTGCTGAGGTTCGGTCCAGGCGCCGGGCTGGCCGGTCTCCGGATCATTGATGTCGGCCAGACCGTTGACCGGCGGATGACCGTGCTTGGCCTCATAGGCCTCGAGCAGGTGGTCGGCGCGGTAGCGCTTGTGGGTGTGCAGGGATTCGACCAGCGGATCGACGAAGGTCTCGACGTGCCCGGAGGCCTGCCACACCTCCTTGGGCAGAATGACCGAGGAGTCCAGGCCGACCATATCGGCGCGCCCGCGCACGAAGGTCTGCCACCAGTTCGCCTTGATGTTCTCCTTGAGCTCGACGCCCAATGGGCCGTAGTCCCACGCGGACCGGGAACCGCCGTAGATCTCCCCCGCCTGGAAGACGAAGCCACGCCGCTTCGCCAGGGTGATGACGGAATCCAACTTCGATGCCACGAATTTCTCCTCATGTCACGCTGCGGCCTGGCTGGCCGCACGCAGGTTCTCCCCAAGCCTACCGAAGAACCCACTGTGAGTTAGAACGCCCCCGAACGGGGCCCATCGGCGCAGGGCCCCGTGTAGACTTATCGGAGCACCCAAACCTATCCCGGGAACCCCGTCGTTTCGAAGCCGTCGCCCCTTGCGCGACCGGATCATCCGGCTGTTCCGATATAAAGGCCCCTTGTGCGTTGATGAGTGCACGCCGGCCTGTAGGTGATTTAAGGTCGGTCGCCAATCCAGTTCACTGCGACCAAGTGTGTGATGCGTTCAACGCCTGACGAAGGGTTCTTCATGAACACCACGGAAACAGCCGCGCCCGAAATCCCGGACACCGCGGAAACCACCACCCCCGAGGCCGGCACCCGGTTCGCCGATTTCGACCTGGCCGCGCCCATTCAGCGCGCGGTCGAGGACCTCGGGTACGAAACCCCCTCCGCGATCCAGGAGGAGACGATTCCGCTGCTGCTCGACGGCCGCGACGTCATCGGCCTGGCACAGACCGGCACCGGCAAGACCGCCGCGTTCGCTCTGCCCCTGCTGTCCGACTTGGCCAAGCAGGGTCCCTCGCCCGAGGGTCCGCGCGGCCTGATCCTGGCCCCCACCCGTGAGCTCGCACTCCAGGTGGCTGAGGCCCTGACCAGCTTCGCGAACCATCTGGCCGATTTCTCGGTCCTGCCGATCTACGGTGGTCAGTCCTACGGCCCGCAGCTGGCGGGCCTCAAGCGCGGCGCCCAGGTCGTCGTCGGCACACCCGGCCGTGTCATCGACCACCTGAAGAAGGGATCCCTGCGTTTGGGCGCCCTGCGCCACCTGGTGCTCGACGAGGCCGATGAGATGCTCAAGATGGGCTTCCAGGAGGACATCGAGGAGATCTTCGACCAGAAGCCCGAGGACACCCAGGTCGCGCTGTTCTCCGCCACGATGCCCCGCTCGATCCACCGGATCGCAGGGCAGTACCTCAACGATCCCGCCGAGGTCAGGGTCAAGTCGAAGACGACGACCGGGGCGAACATCCGCCAGCGCTACCTGACGGTGATGCACAGCCACAAGCTCGACGCCCTGACCCGGATCCTCGAGGTCGAGGAATACGACGGCATCATCATGTTCGTGCGCACCAAGCAGGAGACCGAGGAGCTGGCTGAGAAACTGCGCGCCAGGGGCTTCCGAGCCTCGGCCATCAACGGCGACATCCCCCAGCAGGCCCGTGAGCGCACCGTCGAGCAACTGCGCGACGGCAAGATCGACATCCTCGTCGCAACCGACGTCGCAGCCCGTGGCCTCGACGTGGAGCGAATCTCGCTGGTCGTGAACTACGACGTGCCCCACGACACCGAATCCTATGTTCACCGGATCGGCCGGACCGGCCGCGCCGGGCGCTCCGGCGAGGCGATCCTGTTCGTCACCCCGCGTGAGGATCGGATGTTGCGCCAGATCGAGAAGGCCACCAGGCAGAAGGTCGAACCGTTGGTCCTGCCGACGGTCGAAGAACTGACCAACACCCGCGTCGAGAAGTTCAAGACCCGGATCAACGACGCCCTGACCACTCAGGATCTCACCGAGGTGCGCCCCGTGATCGAGGCCTTCGAGCGCGAACACGATGTGGACGCTCGGGAGATCGCCGCTGCACTGGCCGTGCTGGTGCTCGACGGGGAGAAGCTCACCGCCGAACCTCTGCCGGAACCGCGCGGACGCAAGGACCGTGACCGCGGCGGCGAGCGGGGCGGCCGTGACCGCGGGCCGCGGCCCGGCATGCGGACCTACCGGATCGCGGTGGGCCGCAACGACCGGGTCTCCCCCGGGGCGATCGTCGGCGCGATCGCCAATGAGGGAGGACTGGGCTCCGGCCAGATCGGCCACATCGACATCCGCTCGAACCACACACTGGTCGATCTGCCCGAGGACCTGGGCCAGAACGTGTTCGACCGGCTGGAGAACACCCGCATCCAGAACCGCCGGATCGACCTGCGGGTGGACGCGGGCCGCCCGGGCCGCCCGTTCAAGAAGCGCACGGGCGATCGCGGACCCGGTGAGGGCCGCTCGTTCAAGAGCGACCGGGGCGAGCGGGACTTCCGCCGCGACGACCGTGGCGGTTACGACCGTGGCTCACGCGGCTACGACCGCGGTGGTCGCGGCAACCGGGACTTCCAGGGCGGCAAGCGCGATGGCGGCGGTTTTAAGAAGAACGGCCGCAAGTACTGAGTCCGGTCTGACACAATGAGGCCATGACCTCACCAGACGGCCCACCCGCACGACCCCTGCTGCAGCAGAACACACTTGTGATGCAGCAGGTCACGGGGTTCATGAGCAATGATTTCGGCATTGTGAATCCCCAGGGCGTGCAGGTGGGCCGTGTGCACACCATCGGGTCCGGTGCCAAGCGCTTCTTCATGGGCTCCCGCGAATTCCAGCTGTTCGACGCCGACGGTGGCTATCTGTTGGGCATCAAGGATCTCGTCACCTTCGGCCGCGACCGCTGGGAACTGCGCGACACCGCAGGCGCTCCCCTGGCCGATATCGTGCGTCGGTTCACCTTCTTCATGAAGAAGATCGATGTGCAGGTCGTAGACGGCCCCCTACTGCAGGTGCAGGCCGCCGATATCTTCGACTTCGGCTTCGGTATCACTGCGGATGGGGTGGAGATCGCCCGGACCTCTCGACAATGGGCGGGCGTGGGCAATACCCTGCTGGGCCGCGACCGCTATGTGTTGAACTTCCGGCCCGATGTCCGCCCGCGCGACCGGGTGGCCATCATCGGCGCGATGATCGCCCTTGACCTGATGAGGCAGAAGGACCAGTCGAGCTGAGTCTCAGGCTTTCCCCGGCCTGTCCACTGCGGCGCCGAACCGGCGGTCGCGCCTGGCGTACTCCTCGATCGCCGCCCACAGCGTGCGCCGGTCGACATCGGGCCAGAGCACGTCCTGGAAGACCATTTCAGCATAGGCCGACTGCCACAGCAGGAAGTTCGATGTGCGCTGTTCCCCCGAGGACCGCAGGAACAGGTCCACATCCGGGACCTCGGGGGCATACAGGCGGGCGGCCACGGAGCGGTCGGTGATCTTGCCCGGTTTCAGCCTGCCAGCGGCGACGTCGGCGGCGATCGCGTTGACGGCGTCGACGATCTCCGAACGTCCTCCGTAGTTCACGCAGAATTGCAGAGTCAGGCCGGTATTGTGCTTGGTCGTCTCCTGTGCATATTCCAGTTCCCTGATCACCGAGGACCACAGTCGGCCCCGCCGGCCGGCCCAGACGATGCGCACACCCAGTTCGTTGAGCTCGTCCCGGCGCCGGTGGATGACATCGCGGTTGAAGCCCATGAGGAAACGGACCTCTTCGGGTGAGCGCTTCCAGTTCTCCGTGGAGAAGGCATAGGCGGACAGGTAGTCGACGCCGATCTCGATGGCGCCGTGGATGACGTCGAGCAGGCTCGCCTCGCCGGCCCTGTGGCCCTCGGTTCTGGGCAGCCCCCGGTCATTGGCCCAGCGGCCGTTGCCGTCCATCACAACGGCCACATGACGCGGCACGAACTTCGCGGGGATGCGCGGGGGCCGGGCTCCGGAGGGATGGGGTGGTGGGGCCGGATAGGATTTCTTCACCCGGCCAGTGTATCCGTCCGACTCGCAGCCAGGTCGAGGATGTCCCGGCCCACCCTGCTGCGCCCCTGTTCCAGCAACCCCAGGGAGCGCACATGGCGTTCCAGATGCCACTGCACATGCGCCGAGACGACACGGGATCCCTGCACGGCTGTGCCCATATCGGAGCCGTCCGCAGTGGCCCAGTCACCTGCCAGCAGCGCGCCGAGGTGGACCAGCACATCGGAACCCGGCAGCAGCACTCCGTGCTGCGCGCCGGCCCGGCAGTCCGGACACAGGGCACCGCCGGCCGCCGGGGAGAAAGCGCGGTGGGGCCCTGGCGCCCCGCAGACGGCACAGTCGATGAGGCTGGGGGCCCAACCGGCGATCGCCACGGCCCGCAACAGGTAGGCGTCCAGGGACAGCCGGGGGGCGTGTTCACCCTTGCACAGGGAGCGCACCGCCGATACCGCCAACAGGTACTGGTTGCGGGGACGCGGTTCCGTCTCCGTGAGTCGCAGTGCCGTCTCCGCGAGCACACAGGCCGCCTGGTAGGTGTCGTAATCGGCCACGATGGCACGGCCGAAGGGCTCGATCAGCTCGACCTGGGTGACGGTATCGAGGTTGCGGCCGATATGGCACTGTAGGTCCACGAGCATAAAGGGCTCGAGGCGCGAACCGAACCGGCTCTTCGTCTTGCGCACGCCCTTGGCCACGGCCCGTACGAGGCCGTGGTCGCGGGTCAGCACGCTGACGATGCGGTCGGCCTCCCCCAGTTTCTGTGTGGTCAGGACGAGGCCGGTATCCCTGTAGTACTTCATCATGGGACATTATCCTCCCCCGCACTGACATGGGGCTGCACACCGTGGTGTGCAGCCCCATGTCAGTGCGGGTCCGGGAGGCTTCAGGCCCCTTCGCGTTCCGCGCGGTTGACCGCGGAGATGATGGCCTTCAGCGAGGCCTTCGTGGTGTTCTCGTGGATCCCGGCGCCCCACAGCACCCGGTCGCCCACGGCCAGTTCGATATAGGCCGCGCCCTGGGTGTCGGCGCCGGTACCCACCGCGTGTTCGGTGTAGTCCTGCAGGCGGATGTCCAGGTCGAAGTTGTCGTTGAGGATGTTGACCATCGCGCTGATCGGACCGGTGCCACGGCCCTCGAAGGTGCGTTCCTGCCCGTCGACGAGCATGTCGACCTGCAGGATCTCCCGATTCCTACCCGATTCGGTGTCGTCCTCGTGCGTCGATTCGGTGCGCAGCGCCAGCGCCCTGAACCTGCCCCAGCGGTTGTCCTGCTCGTCCGCGGGCAGGTATTCGTCGCTGAACAGCTTCCACAGGGCCGGGGCTGTGACCTCGCCGCCGGATTCCGTATGGCCCTGGACCACCTTGGAGAATTCCACCTGCATGCGCCGTGGCATGTCCAGGCCGAACTCGCTGTGCATCAGATAGGTCACGCCACCCTTGCCGGACTGCGAATTGACACGGATGATCGCCTCGTAGCTGCGCCCCAAGTCCTTCGGGTCCACCGGCAGATAGGGCATATCCCATTCCATCTCGGCGATCGGGATACCGGCTGCGGCCGCACGCGCCTCACGGTCGGCGAATGCTTTGTTGATCGCGTCCTGGTGCGAACCGGAGAACGAGGTGAAGACCAGATCACCGCCGTAGGGGTGGCGTTCATGGACCCCGATCTGGTTGCAGTATTCGACGGTGTGGATGACCTCGTTGATATCGCTGAAGTCCAGTTCCGGGTCGACTCCCTGCGTGTACAGGTTCATCGCGACCGTCACCAGGTCCAGATTGCCCGTGCGCTCACCGTTGCCGAACAGGCAGCCTTCGACGCGATCGGCGCCTGCCATCATGCCCAGCTCCGCAGCGGCGACCCCTGTCCCGCGGTCATTGTGCGGGTGCAGCGAGACCGCCACATCGTCGCGGTAGGGCATATTGCGGCAGAACCACTCGACATGGTCGGCATAGGTGTTCGGGGTGCCGCGCTCAACGGTGGCCGGCAGGTTGACGACGGTCTCGCGACCGGCGGTCGGCTGCCACATGTCCAGCACATTGCCCACGACGTCGAGCGCGAACTCCGGTTCCGTATCGACCCAGATCTCCGGGGAGTACTGGTAGCCGAAGTTCGCATCCGACAGCAGGGATTCCGCGTGCTTCATCACGGCCTGGGTTCCGCGCAGTGCGATGTCGCGGGTCTGATCGTAACCGTCCCCGTCGAAGCCGAAGACCACCTTGCGGAACACGGGTGCGGTGGCGTTGTACATGTGGACGGTGGGGTTCTTGGCGCCCACCAGGGATTCCACCGTGCGCTCGATCAGGTCTTCGCGGGCTTGGGTCAGCACCGAGATGCGGACATCGTCGGGGATCGCGTCCTCTTCGATGATCTGGCGGACGAAGTCGAAATCGGGCTGGCTGGCGGCGGGGAATCCGACCTCGATCTCCTTGAATCCCAGCTTGACCAGCAGATCGAACATCTTGCGCTTGCGTTCGGTCGTCATGGGATCGATGAGCGCCTGATTACCGTCGCGCAGGTCGGTCGACAGCCAGCGTGGGGCCTTGTTCAGTCGCTTGTCCGGCCAGGTGCGATCGTGCATGTCCAGCTGAATCCGGTCGAAGTACGACTTGTACTTCTTGAAGGGCATGGGGCTGGGCTTCTGTAAATCGACCACGGGATGACTCCTTAGAAATCCTTGGAAAATGTCTGGCGACCCCATTGGGGGCCGGAAGCGACCGGCAGCGCAGACTCCGCGGTGAGGATCCGGCCTCTTTCAGGCCTCACCGCGGCAACTAAGGAGGAGCATGCCCCGAAATGTCATACTCCAACCGTAGACCCGCCCGACACCGATCGACAATCCGTGTCACATTGTGGGAAAACGTCCGGCCTCAGCGCTTCCAGCCGATCCCGGCCTGGGCCACCGAGAATCCCCTGCCCGATTCGGTGGCGTAGCAGGAGACACCCGTCTGCGAGGAGGTGCACTTCATCCCGGATTTCGTGATCGAGTCGTCATAGCCGAGTTCGGATCCGCCCGAGGGCATGGAGGTGTCGTGGCAGTTGAATCCGACCTCGGCGTCGGTGGCGACGAGCACTTTGCCGTAGTTGGCGGCCTGGCACTGTTCGGGCGCTTCATCCGGGGTGAACTGCACGGTGTTGATCAGACAGCGGGCGTAGGAATCCCCGATCTCGCAGGTGATGTTCCCGCTGGGAGAGTGGAAACTCGTCAGGTCCGCCGGCTTGTCGACGTCCTGCCCCTCGTCCGGCGCACCGAGGCCGCCCTCATCGGACTGCCCCGCGTTCTCGTCGTCACCGGCTGCCGGGGCCTGCGCGCTGGGGGCGGTGCCCGCGGAATCCGAACCGCGGGCAGAGCCCAGGGAGTCGACTGCGATGAAACCGACGACGCCGAGCACCACCACAGCGGCCAGGGCGATCAGGGCGATTGCGAAACCGGGCAGCCGCCTCTTCTGCGGTCCACCGGAGCCACCGGTCGGCGTACCACCACCCGGCGGCACCGGGCCGCCGGGCCCCGCCGGCTGAGCCGGTGCGGGATACTGCGGGCCGGGCCACTGTCCCTCGGGCTGCTGTGGGGGCCGTTGGGGTACCTCGTAGCGGGCTGCGGGCACAGCATCCGCCCACCCGGGACGGCCCTGCGATCCCACTGCGGGCTCCGCCGGATCCGTCCGGGGCAGCGCCTGTGTCGGTTCCCCGGCCGCGGCCGGAGAATTGAAGTTCAGGTACCCCGACTGCTGTCCCGAGTCCTGGGGCTGCGATGGACGGGGGGAATTGGGCGCTTGACTCATATGGGTCATTCTACCGAGTCCTCCGGCTCGCCCGATGATACCGTCAGTGCCCCGGCCCGACCCGGTCCATGACAAAATGGGGTCATGAGGTTCAAGCACGTGCACACATTCTCCGGAGTAGCACTGGCCGCGTGCGTCCTCGCGGGCGCCACCGCCGTGTCGGGTCCGGCCGCCGCAGCCGATCTCGCCGCACCCACCGTCCGCTCCCCCGACGACCTGCCGGCGCCCCAGGTGCGCAGGGCGACTCCCCTTCCGAAGGCATCCCCCAGCGCCGAGGAGCGCTCACAAGCGGGCTCGGCCACTCCGGCGCTGCCAGGAGTCGGCCCGCAGCATATGGCGGACCTACCGGCGGACACCACCCAGGTCCTGATCGCCTCGACCCCCAAAACGGGCGACGACGACGCCCGGATCGCCTTCTACACCCTGGACGACGGCCGTTGGAGGGAAGAACGGTCATTCAAGGGGCACAATGCGGTCAAGGGCTGGACAGACACGAGCAAGAAGCGGGAGGGTGACCTGCGGACTCCAGCTGGGGTGTTCGCGTTGACCGATGCCGGCGGCTACCTGCCCGACCCCGGGACGAAGATGCCCTATACCCGGGACCGCAGCCTGAAGAACGGGGCGGCCGGCGCCTACGGACCGCGCTATGCCAATGTCTTCGACTATGTGCTGGCCATCAACTACAACCGCAAGACCGGAGTCTCGCCGAACGAAAAGACCCGACCCCAGGGGTGGGACAAGGGCGGCGGCATCTGGTTGCACCTGGACCACGACGACGGCACCCACGGCTGTGTGACACTCAAACGGGCCGATCTCAAGTGGGTCCTGCGCCAGCTCGATCCGCAGGCTTCACCCCAGATCATCATGGGCGCCGCCCCGGACATCGCGAAATGAGCGCCGCCGCTCCTCTGCATATGTTGTTCGACGCCACCGGGCACCTCCCCGCCGGCGCCATCCCGCCGGCCGTCGGCGAACCACTGCTCAGCGGGCTCTACGACTCCGGCGCCTTCGGCGAACACACGCCGGGCCTCCGGGTGCAGGCGAATATGGTCGCGACCGTCGACGGACGCATCTCCGGCGCCGACGGCCTTTCCGGCACCATTTCCACGCCGGCGGATAAGCGGGTCTTCTCCGTACTCCGGGCCCTGGCCTCGGCAGTGGTGGTGGGCGCCGGCACAGTGCGCGCCGAACGCTATACCCGACTCAGCGCCAAGCCCGCCTTCGCAGCGGCCAGGGCGGGCCGCGGGCAGGAACCGTGCCCCACTCTGGTCATCGTCTCCGACTCCGGGCGCGTCGACATCGACCGGCTCGATTCGGCCGGGACCTCCCCCGTCATCGTGCACACGGGACCCACCGCGACTACGGGGATCCTGCGGGACCTGCGCGCGGCCTTCGGGGACGACCACGTCATCTCCCACACCTGCCCCGTGGAACCGGCACAGGTCCTGGCTGATCTGCGCGAGCGCGGTCTGACCCGCGTCCTGACCGAGGGAGGGCCGGGCCTGCTGGGCCAGTGGGTGGCCCAGCGCGCTGTCGACGAACTGTGCCTGACAGTCTCCCCTCTGCTGCTCGGGGCTCCCGCCCAGAGCATCCTGGGCGATACCCGACTGCCCCGAGCGGTACCCACGGTGCCGCGGTCCCTCATCGGCGACGCCGCAGGTCTGATCTGCCGCTTCGGACTGGACTAGAGGACCCGGGTCTCCAAGAAGTTCGCGACATCGTCGTTCCAGCGCTCGGGATCGACGTTGTACTCCTTGGTGTGCCTGGCTCCTGCGTAGGAGGGCATGGTGACCAGGTCGGACCGCACCCGGGCCAGCGCGTGCGAGGGCCCCGACGGCACGAACTCGTCGTCATCGGAATGGATCAGCAGGACCTCTTTGTCCAGTTCCCTGGCCCGCTTGACCCAGTCCAGGCGGTCCAGGTTCACCGGGGTGTCCAGGCCGGTGATCCGACGCGCCCAGGGGCGGGTGATCATCGCCAGGGTCAAGCGGGCGATGGGCGTGGGCAGGAAGTTCTCCTTCGCCTGGTGGTCGAGCACGTCGTACCAGTCGACGACCGGACCGTCCAGAATCAGCGCCGCGATGTCCTCGCGGTGGGCACCACGGGCGGCGGCCTGGAACACGATGGCCCCGCCCATCGACCAGCCGATCAGCACAACGCGCTTGGCCCCGTTGTCCAGGGCATAGGCGATCGCGGCATCGACGTCGCGCCACTCGGTGTCGCCGAGTCCGTAGCGCTGTCCCGTGCCCGTGCGCAGCTCCGCGTCATTGCGATACGACATCGCCAGGGCGGGGATGCCCAGCTGATCGAGCACGGGTGCCGCGCGCAGCCCCTCGGCTCTGGTGCCACCGCGCCCGTGGACGAGGATCGCCCAGGTGTCGCGCGGTTCCCCGGCGTTGGTGGGCAGGTACCAGGTCGGCAGGACACCCGCATCGCTTTCGATCTGCACTTCGGCGTAGGGCAGGTCGAGCACATCGGGGTGGGAGTACACGGTGCCGCTCATCCGGCCCCACCTGGCGCTGCGCAGGTCGCCCGAGTCGATGCCGAGCACGCGCCGCGAAACGGTCCGGGAGACGGGATCGTATTCCTCGATCGCGCCGATCCTGGCATGGCCGTGGCCGGCGTCGAAGAACAGCCCGTACACACCGGGCGCCAGGGTCTCCTCTGTCGCCGAGAGCTGCACCCGCATATCGTCACCCAGACCGGAGACGTGGAGGATCTCCACTTTCTCCGGCGCCAGTTCGGGGATGACGATCCGGCGGGCGAAATAGGCCGCCAGGCCCGATGAGGCAATGGACACCACCGCAGCGGCCCCTGCACCCAGCCCGAGGGCCAACAGCCCGGTCCGCACGATCCCGGTCTTCACGCTCGTTGCCATAACCCGCTTCCCTCTCCTCGTGCCTCTATCGTATCCATCGGAACCGGGCCCCGACAGCAGGCGCGACCGGTACGCTGGGGAATTGCGCCACCGCATGTGGTGTTGGACTCAGCGGCACACCGATTTCGAATAGGAAGTGGACTCATGGACAAGCAGGCCGGCACACCGGCGGACACCCGCAGCGAGGTGCAGTGGCAGCAGATACTCGCTCCGGACGAATACGCGGTGCTGCGCCAGGGAGCGACCGAACGGCCGTACACCGGCCAGTACACCGAGGTCTTCACCCGTGGCACCTACCGGTGCAGGGCCTGTGATGCCGCACTGTTCTCATCCGATACGAAGTTCCCCGCCCACTGCGGCTGGCCCGCGTTCTTCGCGCCCCTGGCCCGCGAGACGGTCGTCTACATCCGCGATGAGTCCATGGGCATGGAACGCGTCGAGGTGCGCTGTGCGAACTGCGGGTCACACCTGGGACACGTCTTCCATGGCGAGGGCTACGGCACGCCGACCGATGACCGTTACTGCATCAACTCGATCAGCCTGGTGCTCGACGAGGCGACCGGCCCGGCCGCCGCCACACCACCGGAGGACGAAGAATGACGACTGAGCCCGCAACCGAATCCGCCGCCGGCGTCGCGGCCTCCGCCCAACACCTGATCACCCGGGCCTTCCCCGAGCTCACCGGCACCGAGCTCTACGGGCTGCTGCAGCTGCGCAGCCAGGTCTTCGTCGTCGAACAGGACTGCGTCTTCCTGGACCTGGACGGCGTGGATATGCTGCCTGACACCATCCACGCGTTCATCCCGGCACCCGCCTTCGGCCTACCCGAGGTCCGGCCGATGGTCGATTCGCACGGCGCGCCGGCCGGCCTGTGCGCGATGCCGGCCGCCTATGCCCGCGTCCTGCCGGCGGGTTTCATCGACGGTCCGGCCGGCGAACCCGCCTCGCGCAGTATCGGACGGGTCGTGACCGATCCGGGCATCCGCGGCAAGCGCCTGGGCTCGACGCTGATGCGCTCCCTGGTGGCCCGGTTCGGACCCGAGACCGTGCTGACACTCAACGGGCAGTCCCATCTGCGGGGGTTCTACGAAACCTTCGGTTTCACGGTCTCCGGTGACGAGTTCATCGAGGACGGCATCCCGCATCTGCCGATGCGCAGGCCCCGCGGCTGAACCGGCTCCTCCACGCCGAACAGCGCCGCCGCACCCCTTATCGGGGTGCGGCGGCGCTGTTGTTGCTGGGCCGAAACCGCCGGAGTCTGCTGCGGGCGGCTCAGCGCCAACCGGTGACGATGTCCTCGAGCGGCTTGAGGGGACCGGTGAAGAACGGGATCTCCTCGCGGACGTGGCGGCGGGCCTCGGTGGCCCGCAGATCGCGCATCAGATCGACGATGCGGTCCAGGCTCTCGGCCTCGAAGGCCAGCAGCCATTCGTAGTCGCCCAGGCCGAAGCTGGCGATGGTGTTGGCCTTGATGTCCTTGTAGCCGGCTGCCGCGATTCCGTGGTCGCGCAGCATGGTGCTGCGTTCGGCGGGATCCAGCAGGTACCAGTCGTAGGAGCGTACGAACGGGTAGACGCACAGGTACGGATTGGGTTCCGGGTCCGTCAGGAAGGCCGGGACGTGGGACTTGTTGAACTCCGCGGGCCGGTGCATGCCGACGACCGACCACACGGGTTCGAGCACGGCGCCCAGATCGGACTTGCGGAGAATGGAGTTGGCCTCCTGGAGCAGTTCGACACTGGGGGCGTGCCACCAGATCATGAGGTCGGCGTCTGCCCTGGTGACGGACACATCATAGGTGCCGCGGACCACCAGTCCGCGCTCGGCCAGCGCGTCGAGTCCGTTCCTGACTTCGGCGACCAGGGCTGCGCGGTCGGCGTCGCCGATCTCCCCGACAGCCTGGAAGACGGTGTAGGCGACATAGCGGATGTCGGTGTTGGCCTGCTCGATCTGTTCGGGCGTCGGGGCCTTGAAATCGGCCATGGGGTGTTCCTTTCCTCGTCGGATTGCAATGAAGTCGATGTGGAGCGGGGCCTCAGGCGCTCAGCCGGGCGGCCTCGGTGGTGGCGCGCTTGATGCAGGCCGGGATGCCGACCCCGTCGAAGGCCGAGCCGACCAGTCCCAGGCCGGGGATGCCGGCCAGGTCAGCGTCGAGTTCCGCTATGCGTTCCAGATGTCCGGGCAGATACTGTGGCAGGGCCTGGTTCCAGCGTTGGACGCCGGCGTGGACCAGTTCGTCGTGGCGCCCAGTGATCCGCGACCAGTCGGCCACTGCGCGGTCGATCAGTTCCGCATCGGACAGCTCGGACCAGGCCGAGGCCGGATCGCCGTAGCGCCCGATGCTCATCCGCACCACCGCCAGCCCCTCGGGCAGGGAATCGCGCAGCCACGGCCACTTGTTCGAGGCGAAGGTCGAGGCCTTGATGAAGGCCGGTTCCGCCGGCGGCACCAGGAAGCCCGAACCCGTCAGTTCCCCGTCCAGGCACAGCACCGTGTTCACCAGTGCCGAATTCGCATAGGGGATGGCGCCGAGCCTGCCCGCGATGCGTTCGGCCGCCGGTTCGTCCATGGCCCGCAGCAGCCCGGCCGCCGCATAGGCCGGCACCGCCAGGACCAGGTTGGCTGCGCTCATGGGGTGCCCGCCTGCCGTCGTCACGGACCAGCCGTTCTCACTCCGGGCGATCTGTTCGACCTCAGTGGCGGTCAGCAGTTCGACTCCGGCGCCGCGCAGCCGGGTCGCCAGGGCGTCCACGAGTCCGTTGATACCACCCGGCAGGCTCATGAAGGTCGGTGGGGCGTCGGCGGTCTGGGTGCCGGGAACGTTTGCGCCGCGGGTCGCGGTGCGCCGGGCCAGGGTCTGCCTGACCGTCTCAAGGACTCCGGCGCCGGTATTGGCAGCCGGCAGCAGGGCGGGCACGGTGGCGGCCATGGACAGGTCGCGGCAGCGGCCGGAGTACACGCCGCCGAGCAACGGATCGATGAGTTTATCGACGACCGCATCGCCCAGGCGGGCGGCGAGGAACTCTCCGACGGCCACGTCGCCTGCCACCGGATCGGTGAGCTGTTCGTGGGCCACGCGCTCGATTTCGGGCTCGCTGAGGATCCCGTGCAGCGACTGCGGATCGCCCGGCACCCCCATCAGAGTGCCGGCCGGCATCTCATGCAGACGCCCTCCGACGAACAGCTGTGAGTGCTGGGACCGGTCCGGATAGACCGGTTCCAGATCCAGCTCCGCGGCCAGGGCGCGGGTTTCCGGGCGGACGTAGAGGCTGGCCTCGGCGCCCACATCGGCGCCGAGTCCGGCGTAGCCGCCCAGCTCATCGCGCTTGAGGCAGCCGCCCAGTCGAACACGCCGTTCGATGACGCGGATGCGGGCGGACGGCTGGGCCGTGTGCAGGCGCCAGGCGGTGACGAGTCCGGAGATCCCCGCGCCGACGATGATGAAATCGGCGGGCGCGCTCATGCGGCCTCCCCCGCCCTGCGGGCTGCGATGAGTTCCGCGCTGACCCGATGGACCTCGTCGACGATGAGGCCCGGCACTGCCGGATCGGTGTTCGGCAGGACGCCGTGGCCCAGATTGAACACGTGGCCGCCGTGGTCCAGGCCGGCCTTGACGATATCGGCGATGCGCGGGCGCAGCACTTCCCAGGGAGCGAACAGCAGAGCGGGGTCGAGGTTGCCCTGCAGCGCCTGGCCCGGCTGCACACGCGCAGATGCGTCGGCCAGCCGGACCCGGAAGTCCACGCCCATGACATCGGAGCCCGCCCGCGACATCGGTTCGAGCAGTTCGCCGGTCTGCACGCCGAAGTGGAAGCCGGGGACGTCGTAGGGCCGCAGGGCCTCGAAAACCGCGGTGGAGTGCTCGAGCACGGAGCCGATGTAGTCGTCGGGTCCCAGGTAGCCCGCCCAGGAGTCGAACAGCTGGAAGGCGGAGGCCCCCGCGGCCAGCTGCACCCCGATGAAAGTCGCGGAATAGCCGGCCAGGCGTTCCAGGATGTCGTGGAACAGGGCCGGATCGCCCAGCATCATCGCCTTGGTCTTCTCGTGGTTCTTGCTCGGCCCGCCCTCGATCAGGTAGCTGGCGACCGTGAACGGCGCACCGGCGAAACCGATCAGCGGGGTCTCGCCCAGTTCTGCTGTGATCCGGGTGACGGACTCGGTGATGTCCGCGAAGTGTTCGGCGCTCAGCTCCGGCAGCCGGTCCAGATCGGCCCGCGAGCGCACGGGGTGGTCGATGACGGGCCCGACGCCCGGTTTGATCTCGACGCCCACCCCCGCGGCCTGCAGGGGCACGACGATATCGGAGAAGAAGATGGCCGCGTCCACGCCGTGCCGACGGACCGGCTGGAGGGTGATCTCGGTGACGAGGTCCGGGGTCCGGCAGGCCTCGAGCATTGCATTGCCGCGGCGCAGCTCGCGGTATTCGGGCAGGGACCGGCCGGCCTGGCGCATGAACCAGACCGGGGTGAAGTCGACGTCCTGGGAACGTGCGGCGCGCACAAGAGTGGAAACCATATGCCCTATCGTCTCAAATCCGGTTGCCCGCCGCGGACGGTATCGCGGTGTGACCTTGAAGATCTCATCCGGCGGATGGTCAGCCGATCACGTGTTCGGCGTCCAGGGTGTAGAAACCACGGTCCATATAGACCAATGGGTCCCCTGCCGCGTCGACGACGACGTCCTCGACACGGGCGACGATGCACGTCGAGTTCCCGATCGCGACCTTCTCGAACGGCGTACAGCGCAGTGCGGCGTGCACCCCGGACAGGACCGGCTCGCCCGTCGGCAGGGTGCTCCAGCCCTGCTCCGTGGTGAACCGCGGAGCGCCCGGCTTGGCGAAGGACTGGGCGATGGGCAGTTGGTCTGCTCCCAGCAGGTTGACCACGAAGCTGTCCGCGGCCAGGATCTTCGAGGCCGAGCCCCGGCTGGTGCTCAGGGAGAACAGCAGAGCAGGCGGATTGACGGAAACGCTGGCGACCGAGGACACCGTCAGTCCGGCGGGTCCGTCCGGGCCCGCCGCAGAGATCACCGCGACCCCCGCCGGGTGGTGTCCGAATGCGTGCTTGAATGCCGCGGGCTCAACTGCCATGGTTCTTCCTTCCGTAGATCTTCGAAGACAACACGTCTCGACATCAACATATTCCCACCCCGCCGCCCCGGCGGGCGTGTGAGTCATATGACGCCACACCGTGCGGTCGGCGAGCCGGACGCACGGGGTCCGCGGCCAGGTCTTACAGTTGCAGAGTGGACCAACCCATGCAGCTGAGAAGAATCCCGGAGCCGTTCGAGCGCGCTCATCGGGCTCTGGCACAGGCCGGCAGCGCCGGCCCGGTGACCCTCGAGGAGGTTTCCGCACCCGGCGGGCTGGCCCCCTGGGCGGCAGCGCTGAGTGCCCGCGTATCCGGCGGGGCCGTTCCGGCTGTCATCGGCACGGGCCGGATGGCCCTGCTCTACGATGCCTCGGCCCCCCGTGAGTGGGGCGGCGAATTCCGGATCGTGACCTACATCCGGTCCGAACTCGAGCCCGAGATGGCAGAGGAGGTCCTGTTGGGCCCAGTCGCCTGGTCCTGGCTGACCGAGGCGTTGAACCGACACCACGCCACCGTCGAGCGCGTGGGCGGGCAGACCACCCGGGTGCTCGCCGAGAGCTTCGGCATCCTGGCCGAAAGACCCGACACCCGCGATCTCGAACTGCGCGCGTCCTGGACTCCCATCCTCGCCGCCCCGGAGGACGTCGCGGACCACATCGACGCCTGGCTCGACCTGCTCTGCACGGTCGCAGGCCTTCCACCACTACCCGAGGGCGTCAGCGCCTTCCCAGGGAGCAACCGCCCATGAGCAACCCCCAGTCCGACGATTCGCTTGAGGCCCTGCCGCTGCTGGCCGAACCCGAGGCCGGCGTACCCGAGGTCGTCGACACGCCCGCTGCACTCGCCACCGCCGTCGCGGCTCTGCGGTCCGGGTCCGGCCCCGTGGGCCTCGATGCGGAGCGCGCCTCGGGGATCCGCTACGGCCAGCGCGCCTTCCTGATCCAGCTCAAACGCGCTGGCGCGGGCATCGTGCTCGTCGACCCAGAGGCCCTGCCGGATCTGCGCGAGGTCTCCCGTGCCCTGGATGGGGTCGAATGGATCCTGCACGCCGCCACCCAGGATCTGCCGTGCCTGGCCGAGCGCGGAATGCACCCCGATGCGCTCTTCGACACCGAACTGGCCGCCCAGCTGCTGAACTTCGAGCGGATCGGGTTGGCCAGCGTGGTCGGTGGCCTGCTGGGCGTGCGCCTGGCCAAGGAGCATTCGGCCGTGGACTGGTCCCACCGGCCCCTGCCGCACGACTGGCTGGCCTATGCAGCTCTCGATGTTGAGCTACTGCCCCAGCTCGAGGAGCTGCTGTGGCAGCGGCTGCGCGCTGCGGGCAAGGACGGCTTCGCCGTCCAGGAGTTCGCCCATCTCAAGACCTTCGAACCGAAGGTCTACGCCGAGCCCTGGCGCCGGGTGCACGGTCTGGGTGCGCTGAAGTCGCGCAGACAACTGGGCCGGGTGCGCGCGATGTGGGCGCTGCGCGACGATTTGGCCGAGGACCGCGATGTGGCACCGGGGCGGGTGGTGCCCGATAAGAAGCTCGTGGCCATCGCCGCAGGCCATGTCCGTTCCCCCTCCGACATCCTGCACCTACCGGGCAAGGGCCCGACTCCCGCGGATGCCAGGGAGTTCTACTCCGTGCTCAAGGCCGCCGATAAACTGCCCGAGTCCTCCATGCCGGGTCGCAAGGCCGATGCCAAGGCCGGGCCCCGGGTCGACAAGGACCTGGTCAAGGCCCGGCTCGAGGCGCTGCGGGCCTCTCTGGGGCACGTCGCGGCGGAGCTCGACATGCCCAGGGAAATCGTCCTGGCGCCCAAGATCCTCAAGGAGCTGGCAGGCCTGCCGAGCATCGGCGATGGGGCCTTCATCGCCGATTTCCTGGCCGCGCATGCCGCCAGGCCCTGGCAGATCGAGTACGCAGCGGACCCGCTGGCGAGGGCATTGGCGAACCTCTAGTCGGCACCGGGCTTCAGTCGGTGCCGGCCAGGTGGCCGGTGATCCGGCGCACCATGGTCTCGACGTCGAGGCCGGCCAGCTCGAGGATCTCCTCACGGGTGCCGTGCGGGAGGAATTCGTGCGGCACCCCGAGTTCGAGCACCCCCGTGCGGTGCTCCTCATCGCGCAGGTCCTGGCGCACCTGTGTGCCGATGCCGCCTAGTTTGACCCCATCCTCGATCACCACGACCAAACGGTGTGCGGCCCCATCTGCCACGACCGGGGCCGGGACGGGCAGAACCCAGCGGGGGTCGACCACACTGGCCCCGATTCCGGCTTCCGCCAGCCGGGCGTGCACGGCCAGCGCCCGGTCGGCCAGGGCGCCGACGGACACGATGTAGACATCGGCGGCCAGGCCGGCGGGGACCTCGGCCAGGGTGTCGACGCCACAGGCGTCGCGGTGCAGCGCGACGATCTCCCGACCGACAGTGCCCTTGGCGAAGCGCACGATGGACGGCCCGTCCTCGATGGTCACCGCCTCGTTCAGTTCCTCCCGCAGGCGTTCGGCGTCGCGCGGGGCGGCCAGGCGCAGGCCTGGCACGATCCGGGCCAGCGCCATGTCCCACACGCCGTGGTGGCTGGCCCCGTCCGGGCCGGTGATCCCCGCCCGGTCGAGCACGATGGTCACTGCCTGCCGGTGCAGGGCCACGTCCATCAGCAGCTGGTCGAAGGCGCGGTTGAGGAACGTCGCGTAGACGGCCACGACCGGGTGCAGGCCGCCGTAGGCAAGGCCTGCGGCAGAGGCCACCGCGTGCTGTTCGGCGATGCCGACGTCGAATACCCGCTCGGGGAACTCGGTGGCGAAGGGGCGCAGCCCGACCGGGTCCAGCATCGCCGCGGTGATCGCCACGATATCCTCGCGGCGCCGGGCGATCTCGAGGATCTCCTGGCCGAACACCTGGGTGTAGGAGGTGCCGGTGCTGGGCTGGGCCCGGCCGGTTACCGGGTCGATCACGCCCACCGAGTGGAACTGATCGGCCTCATCGGCCACGGCCGGGCCGTAGCCGTGGCCCTTCTCGGTCAGTGCGTGCACGATGACGGGCCCCTGGGTGTAGCCCTTGGCCCGCTCCAGCGCCTTCTCCAGGGCGAACTGGTCGTGGCCGTCGATCGGCCCCATGTACTTGATGCCCAGGTCCGCGAACATCCCGGCCTCGGGGGCGGAGAACATGTCCTTGAGTCCGCGCTTCATCCCGTGCATCGCGGTATAGGCGGCGCGTCCGGGGATTCCCGAATGGTGCAGCGCCTCCTTACCCCAGTCCAGTAGCTGTTCATAGGCGTTCGAGGTGCGCAGCGCGTCGAGGTGTTCGGCGAAGCCACCGACGGTGGGCGAATAGGAGCGACCGTTGTCGTTGACGACGATGATCAGACGCCGGGCGGGTACCGATTTATCCGCTGCGATCGTGTTCAGCGCTTCCCAGGCCATACCCCCTGTCAATGCCCCGTCACCGATCACCACGACGACGTAGCGCTCGGACTCCCCGCGCAATTGGTGGGCCTTCGCGATCCCGTCGGCCCAGGACAGCGCGGCCGAGGCGTGCGAGTGCTCGAGCACATCGTGGTCGCTTTCGGCACGGCTGGGGTAGCCGGAGAGCCCGCCGAATTGTCGCAGGGTCTCGAAGCGCTCAGCCCGGCCGGTCAGCAGCTTGTGGACGTAGGCCTGGTGGCCCACGTCGAACAGCAGGGTGTCCCGCGGTGAGTCGAAGGTGCGGTGCAGGGCCAGGGTGAGTTCCACGACCCCGAGGTTGGGGCCCAGGTGCCCGCCGGTGCGTGCGACGGTGTCGACCAGCACGTCGCGGATCTCCTTGGCCAGTACCTCGCATTCGGCCGGGTCCAGGCGTTTGAGGTCCTGTGGAGAGGCGATATCGGAAAGAATGGGCGGCCTCCTTGCACGGTCACGACCCGCCGAATACGAGCCGCGTCCATCCTATCCTCGTCCTGCCAGGGCCGGTTATGAGCCGACGCTCAGCTCAGTGCCCGGTGGGCAATGGCAGGGCCAGGCGGACGCTGGTGCCCTCCCCCAGCCGTGAGCGCAGGGAGACGGTGCCGCCGTGGCGCGCGACGATCACCCGCACCAGGGCCAGGCCGACCCCGGAGCCGGGGCGATCGAGCGCATTCGAAGCCCTGCCCAGCTCTTCGAAGACCGTCGCGACCTCGGCGGCGGGGATGCCCCGGCCGGTGTCCGCAACCTCGATGACCACCCAGCCGTCGGCCTCGCTGCCGCGCACCTCGACCCTCTGCCCCACATCCGTGTACTTCACGGCATTGCTCACGAGGTTGCCGATCGCCAGGCGCAGCAGGTCCGGGTCGCCAGGACACAGCGGCAGGGGCCAGGGCGCCGATGGCAGCTGGATCGAGATCCGGGCGCGGGGGCCGGTGCCCGTCTCCTCGGCGAGGTCCTCGACTGCTTCGCGGATCAACAGGCCCGGATCGACCGGTTCGACCGCCAGGGGTGTCTCCTCGAGTTCGGCCAGCGCGCGCAGATCCCCGACCAGGCGCGCCATCCGGTCGGCCTGGCCGCGCACCCCGGCCCACGCCGGATCGCGTTCGGCCCGTTCGGCCGCCAGGGAGCGCACCACCGTCACGGGGTTCTTCAGCTCGTGGTCGAGCCGGGAGAGGAACCTGCGGCGCGCCTGGGCCGCGGCCTCGCGCTCGGCCGCGCGCGCCCGGTCGAGCCGCGTCGCCGCACGCCTCCCCGCGATCGCCAGGGCGGTGTATGCGCAGAGCACAAGCACCCCGGCTCCTCCGATCACGGCGCCCAGTGGGGCCGAGGCCGACAGCCAGGTCGACGGCGCCAGCAGCCATACGAGAATCCCGCTGGTAAGCAGTGCGCAGACCAGGAGCAGGGCCGTCCAGTCACCGATCCGCAGGCCTCGGCGCTCAGCCACGGCGCACCGCTGCGATCAGCCGGTAGCCACCCGGCACCGTGCGGATCAGAGTGGGGTCGGAGGCGTCCTCGTGCAGCACGCGGCGCAGTTCGGCGATCCGGTGGTCGACGGCGCGCGAGGCGACGACGGATTCGAATCCCCAGACCCGCTCGAGCAGGGTTTCCCGACTGTGGGTCTCGTCCGGGTGCATCATGAAGAAGTCGAGCAGAGCGAAGGCCCGCGGTGTCAAGGAGACCTCCGCGGGCCCCAGGAAGACCCGCCGGCCTTCCCGTTCGAGCCTGACCTCCCCCGTGGAGCGGGGGCCGGCCACCAGCACATCGGCCACGGGCCCCGGTGCAGGCCGGCTGCGCCGCACCAGCGCCCGGATGCGCGAGGCCAACTCCTGGGGTTCGAAGGGCTTGTTCAGATAGTCGTCTGCGCCTTCGTCGAGTGCCGCGGAGCGTTCAGCGGCCTGGCCCACCCGGGTCAGCAGGAGGACCGGAGTCCAGATCCCGGCCGCGCGCATCCGCCGCAGCAGTTCGCGGCCGTCGAGGCCGGGCATCATGACGTCGGAGACGACCACGGCGGGCCCGGAGCCCTGGCCCGCGGCCAGCTGGGCCAGGGCCTCGAGTCCATCCGCAGCGCAGAAAACGGCGAACCCGGCGCGCTGCAGGAAGGATCCGACGCTGTCCCTGATCGCCGGATCGTCGTCGACCAGGAGGATCCTGGTGCCCCCGGTGTCCACCGGCCTCAGCCTTGCAGGGGCGTGGTCGAGACCGTGTTGTCGACTCCGTCGCCGCTGGTCTGCGGAGCGGGACCCGCATAGGCCACGGTGTTATCCGAGCCGGACATGTTCACCGACTCGACTGCGGACGTGGCCACAGAGTTCCCGGCACCGGTGATGATCAGCGCACCGATCCCGTGCGGGGCCAGGACGACGGCGTCGGCGGCCGAGACGGTGACGTTCGCGCAGTGTTCGATCAGTTCGACCACCGCGTCGGTCTCGCCGATGTCAATGCTGCCACCGGCACAACCCGTGCGGGAGGTGACCGCGGCTCCGAAAGTGCTCGCGGCGGGGAGTTCGCCCGTCGTGGTCCCAGCTGCCGGAGCTGACGCCGCCGTGTCGTCGCCGCCCGGTGGGGCGGAGTCGGCCGACTGGGAGCCGCGCTGGTCGACGGTCATGCAGGCGCTCAGGGAGAGTGCGACGGCGGACAGAGCGGCGGACAGGATCAGGGGCTTGCGGGCTTTCATGGGAGGCTCCTCGGTAGTCGGGAGTGATCGGGGTCCGATCGGCTCATGAACCACGTTATGGGGAATGGTTCGCCGGTTGATCGCAAGCGTGTCGCAGCCCTGTCTCAGATCTGCGATACGCCTGCGGCATGATCACAGTATGCCGGAAACGGCGCGGGGCCGGAGGGACATGATGTCCCTCCGGCCCCGCGCCGTAGCGATGCTACCGAACGATCACTTCACGAGCGAACGCAGCACGTACTGCAGGATGCCGCCGTTACGGTAGTAGTCGGCCTCCCCGGGGGTGTCGATGCGCACGACCGCGTCGAACTCCGTGGTGGAACCGTCGGCCGCGGTTGCGGTGACCTTGACGGTCTTCGGGGTGGTCCCGTTGTTCAGCTCCGTCAGACCGGCGATATCGAAGGTCTCCGTGCCGTCCAGGCCCAGGGTCTCGGCGGATTCGCCTGCCGGGAACTGCAGCGGGACGACGCCCATGCCGATGAGGTTCGAGCGGTGGATCCGCTCGAAGCTCTGGGCAATGACGGCGCCCACACCGAGCAACTTGGTGCCCTTGGCGGCCCAGTCACGCGAGGAGCCGGTGCCGTATTCCTTGCCACCGAGGACAACCAGCGGAATGCCGGCGGCCTGGTAGTTCTGCGAGGCGTCGAAGACCGTGGTCTGCGGGCCGCCTTCGAGGGTGAAGTCGCGGGTGAAGCCGCCCTGCACACCGTCCAGCAGCTGATTGGCCAGGCGGATGTTGGCGAAGGTGCCGCGGATCATGACCTCGTGGTTACCGCGTCGCGAGCCGTAGGAGTTGAAGTCCTTGCGCTCGACGCCGTGCTCGACCAGGTACTTGCCGGCCGGGGTGTCGGCCTTGAAGGAACCTGCGGGCGAGATGTGGTCGGTGGTCACCGAGTCGCCCAGCTTCAGCAGCACGCGGGCGCCGCTGATGTCGGAGACGGGCTCCGGTTCCGCGGGCATGCCGTCGAAGTAGGTGGGCTTGCGCACATAGGTGGAGTTCTCGTCCCACTCGAAGGTCTTGCCCTCGGGCGTGGGCAGGGACTGCCAGCGCTCGTCACCGTCGAAGATCGTGCCGTATTCCTTGTCGAACATGGCGGTGTCGATCGAGGAGTCGATGACCTCCTGGACTTCCTCCGGCGAGGGCCAGATGTCCTTGAGATAGACGTCCTTGCCCTCGGAATCCTGTCCCAGGGGCTGGTTATCGAAGTCGAAGTCCATCGTGCCGGCCAGCGCATAGGCGATGACCAGCGGCGGGGAGGCCAGGTAGTTCATCTTGACGTCGGGGCTGATGCGGCCCTCGAAGTTGCGGTTGCCCGAAAGCACTGCGGTCACGGAGAGGTCGTTGTCCTGGATGGACTGCGAGATCTCGTTCTCCAGCGGGCCGGAGTTGCCGATGCAGGTCGCGCAGCCGTAGCCGACCACGTAGAAGTTCAGCGCTTCGAGGTCCGGAATCAGGCCGGCCTTGTCGTAGTATTCGCTGACGACGCGCGATCCGGGTGCGATCGAGGTCTTGACCCACGGCTTGGTCTTCAGGCCCAGCTTATTGGCCTTACGTGCCAAGAGGCCTGCGGCCATCATCACCGAGGGGTTCGAGGTGTTGGTGCACGAGGTGATCGAGGCGATCGCCACGGCGCCGTTCTTCAGTGCGAAGTTGCGTCCATCGCCCATCGCGACGTCTGCTTCCTTCGCCTCCTCGCCCGGCTTGGCGTAGTTGTGGATGTCCTTTTCGAACTGTGCCTTGGCGTCGGTCAGCTCGATCCGGTCCTGAGGGCGCTTGGGCCCGGAGATCGAGGGGACGACGGTGCCCAGGTCCAGTTCCAGGTACTCCGAGTAGTCGACCTCGACAGACGGATCGTGCCACAGGCCCTGTTCCTTGGTGTACTTCTCCACCAGGGCGACCTGCTCGTCGGAGCGGCCGGTCAGGCGCAGGTAGTCCAGGGTGACGTCGTCGATCGGGAAGATCGCAGCGGTCGAACCGAACTCGGGGCTCATATTGCCGATCGTCGCACGGTTGGCCAGCGGGACCTCGCCCACGCCCTGGCCGTAGAACTCCACGAACTTGCCGACCACGCCGTGCTGGCGCAGCATGTCCGTGATGGTCAGCACGACGTCGGTGGCGGTCACGCCCGAGGGGATCGAACCGGTCAGCTTGAAGCCGACCACGCGCGGGATCAGCATCGACACGGGCTGGCCCAGCATGGCGGCCTCGGCTTCGATGCCGCCGACGCCCCAGCCGAGCACGCCCAGGCCGTTGACCATCGTGGTGTGCGAGTCGGTGCCGACCAGGGTGTCGGGGTAGGCGCGCATGACACCGTCGGTCTCACGGGCCATGACCACGCGGGCCAGGTGCTCGATGTTGACCTGGTGAACGATGCCCATGCCCGGGGGAACGACCTTGAAGTCGTCGAAGGCGGTCTGGCCCCAGCGCAGGAACTGGTAGCGTTCCCCGTTGCGCTGGTATTCGATGTCCATATTGCGCTTGATCGAGTCCTCGGAACCGAAGGAGTCGATCTGCACCGAGTGGTCGATGACCAGTTCGGCCGGTGCCAGCGGGTTGATCTTGGTCGGATCGCCGCCCATGTCCTTCACGGCTTCGCGCATCGTAGCCAGGTCGACGATGCAGGGCACGCCGGTGAAGTCCTGCATGACGACGCGGGCGGGCGTGAACTGGATTTCGACGCTGGGTTCCGCGCTGGGATCCCAGTCGGCCAGGGCCTTGATGTGGTCTGCCGTGATATTCGCACCATCTTCGGTGCGCAGCAGGTTCTCCAGGAGTACCTTGAGGCTGTACGGAAGCTTCTGCGAGCCGTCCACCGCATCGAGGCGGTAGATCTCATAGCTGTTGCTTCCGACCTCAAGAGTGCTCTTGGCTTTGAAGCTATCGACGTTGCTCATCGTCACTCTCCTGATCGGTTATCCAAGATCCTATTTAGGTCACAATCCGCTGGCCTAAACTATCTTGACATCAAGATAAATTCTAGCCCATTCGGGCCCGGCCCGCCACTGCGGATCACAGAATGAACGGCGCGGATTCTAGGGGATTGCGAGGGTTTCGGCTCTACCATCCCGCATCGGCGTGGTGAGCCTCAAGCTGGCGCGCCCTGAGGGAATTAGCGAACAAATTCACTGAAAAATTCCACATGCGCCGTCAGTGGGAACAGATCGTGCCCCTCAACGGTCTCCAGCCGCCAGCCGCGCTCCAGCAGGTTCTTCGCATCGCGGGCGAAGGTGCCGGGATCGCAGGAGACGTAGAGCAGCCGTCCGGCTCCGGTTCCGGAGATCAGGTCGACCACTTTCTGGCCCAAGCCGGCCCGCGGCGGGTCGACGATCACGGTGTCGGCACCGGGCAACTCGGTCAGCCGCTCGATCCGGGCGGTGCCGAATTCGGCGCCGGTGCTGCCCGCGCCCAGCAGTCGCTGCGCATTCGCCCTGGCGTCCTCGACGGCACGCGCCGAGCCCTCCAGCCCGATCACCGGCACACCGAGTTCATGCGCCGCACGCAGGGAGAACAGGCCTGCACCGCAGTACAGGTCGAGCACGCTGTCGGTACCGTCGATGCGTGAGAGCACCCGGTCCGAGAGCACCTCGGCGGCATCCCGGTGGACCTGCCAGAAACCCTGGGCGCTAACCCGGAAATCACTGGCGGCAACCCGCTGGAGCAGTGTCGTCTCCCCCAGGGTGATAGCACCCTGGGCGGTATCCGAACCCGGCTTCGGGCGCCGGGCCCGAACCTGTTTGCCACCGCGCTGGCGCCGTCCCGCGCCCGCCACCCTGCCGTGGGAGGAAGCTACTAACAGGCTGAAGCCCGAGGCCTCGGCGATCGAGCGCAGCGCCGCGGTTGCCTGTGCAGAGGGCCGACCGGTCGCCACGATCGTCCCGCACCCGGTGCCGGCTGCCAGCTCGATCCGGGACACACCGGGGAAGACGCCGTGTTGGACCCCCAGGGCGTCCAGTTCCCCGACCGCCAAGGGCAGCCGGTCGACGTCGACGACGTCGTGCGTGCCCGCGCGGTACATCCCGGGGCGCCCGTCGGGGCGCACCGCCAGTTGGACACGTGTCCGCCAGGCCTGTCCGGCGTCCTGTCCCCCGGTGGCCTCCAGGGGTGCGGGAGCCACGCTCAGCTCGGTTTCGATCCCGCCGATGCGGGCAAGCTGATCCCGGGCCGCCTGGGCCTTGAGGTCTCGGGAGGTCGCCAAGTCGACGTGGGCGAATTCGACGCCTCCCACGCCCTCGGCACCCCAGGCCACCCGGCGATCGGGTACCCGTGCTGCAGCGGCGTCGAGCGCCTCGACGGTTGCGGCCCTGGCGAAACGCGGCTTGACCTCGGTGATCCTGGCCCGCACGGTCTCGCCGGGCAGGGTGCCAGTGACGAACACCGTGCCGTACTCCCCCGTCGCCACCGACTCCCCGCCGGCGGCGGGTCGCAGGACCTGTAATTCGAGTTCGTCTCCGAGCTGCGGGCGCTCGTTCATATCTGGTCTCCCCATGTGGTCTCCGACTGATCGCGCGCAGGGCGCAAGGGTTCAATATACGCGTCCGGACCCGCGGTGAACGACTGCAGACGCCACGGCACGGTCGCCACCACCACATTGGGCACGATGAGCAGGCGTGATTTCAATCTCAACACGGTCTGATTGTGCAGCAGGTGCTCCCACCACCGGCCCAGGATGAACTGTGGGATGAACACGATCACCAGATCCTCCGGATTGTCACGGCGGATCCGCGCGATGTGGCCCAGCACCGGGCGCACCAGGGCCCGGTAGGGCGAGGCCAGGATGGTCAATGGGACCGGCAGCTCCATCTCGTCCCACCGGCGCTGCAGTTGAGCCGCCGCGTCCTCGTCTACGGCCACCGTGATCGCTCCGATGAACGTCGGCCGGGTGGCGCGGGCGAAGGACAGCGCGCGCAGCGTCGGCTTGTGGATCTCCGTGACCACGACCACCGCGTGGGTGTTCGGCGGCAGGCGCTGAGCGGGATCGTCGGGCGCCGCCGCCAACTCCGAATCGACCCGCTGGTAGTGCCTGCGCACAGCGCCCATGATGAGCGAGAGCACCACCATCGCCACAAGCGCCAGCCAGGCGCCGTGGGTGAACTTGGTGACCACCACGATGAGCAGCACCGCGCCGACCACGACCAGGGAGAATCCTGCCACCAGGCGCGCGGCCAGCATCCGGGTGCGCGCCGGCGAGGACACCATCCGGCGCACCCTGACCGTCCAGTGGCGCACCATGCCCAGCTGCCCGATCGCGAAGGAGAAGAACACTCCGACCAGGTACATCTGCACCAACCGGGTCGGCTCCGCCCCTGTGGCCACGACCAGCACCACGGCGGCGCCGGCCAGCAACAGGATGCCATTGGACAGGGTCATTCGGTCCCCGCGCTGGGCGAGCTGGCGCGGCAGGAAGCCGTCACGCGCCAGCCGAGAGGCCAGACCGGGAAAGCCCTCGACCGAGGTGTTGGCCGCCGCCAGCAGTACCAGTGCTGCGATGATGATCACGCAATAGCCCAGCGCCGGCGCGAAGTCGAAGACGCCCAGTGCCAGCTGCCCCAGCACGGGGTCCTGGGCGTAGTCGCCCACCGGCGTGCCATCGGCGCGTAGCAGCGCCTGTTCCGGCCGCTCGACGTATTTGACACCGGTCACCCCGGCCAGCCACGTCAGTCCCACCAACAGCACGATCGAGAGCACCCCGGTCAACAACAGGGTGTTGCCGGCGTTGCGCCCGCGCGGCTTGCGGAAACTGGGGACCGCCGTTGCGACGGTCTCCACCCCCGCCAGCGCCACCGACCCCGAGGCGAAGGACCGCAGGAAGAGCACCAGCAGGCCGATCCCCGTCAGTTGGGCGCCGGGGTCAGCGGGATCGGCGATGTGCAGCTGCGAGCTGGCGGTGCTCGGGGGGTCCCCGGAGAGAACCCGGATCGCACCGACGATCAGGGTCAACCCAACCGCCGCGATGAACAGATAGGTGGGGGCGGCCAGAAGTTTCCGGCGGGAGCGCCAGCCGCGCAGGCCCAGCAGTGTCACCAGCGCGATACCGGCCACCGCGATCCACACGGTATGCGGCGCCAGCACGGGCCAGGCCGCGGCCAGATAGGCCGCGAAGACCGCCATCGAAACCGCCAGGGTGAGCGTGTAGTCGACCAGCAGGGCCGAGGCGACGAACAGGGAGGGGCCGCGCCCCAGATTCTTCGCGGCCACCTCGTAGTCCCCACCGCCATCGGGATAGGCACGCAGGTTCTGCCGATAGCACAGCACCAATAGGACGATGACCACACCGACGCCCACGCCCACCCACGGCCCCAGGTGCAGTCCGGCCATGCCAGCCACCGCCAGACCCAGCAGGATCTCATCGGGGGCATAGGCCACGGATGAGAGCATGTCGGAGGCGAAGACCGGCATGGCGATGCGCTTGGGCAGGGCCTGGACACGGTAACTGTCGCTGCGAAACGGCCGCCCAACGAGTAGTCTTTTGACGGCATCAGAAATACTGCTTGCCACGACAGCCATCGTAGAGCACTCCCGGGGTTTCCGGGCCTGGAGGGACCTCGTGCACTTCGTCATCATGGGATGCGGGCGGGTCGGGGCGCTGCTGGCGCGCACCCTGGACAAGAACGGCCATACGGTGGCCGTGGTGGACCGTGACCCCGATGCCTTCACGCGCTTGGGCAAGGACTTCTCCGGCTCAACCGTCACAGGGATCGGTTTCGACCGCGACGCCCTCTCGCGTGCGCGCACCGGCGATGCATACGCCTTCGCGGCCGTCTCCAGCGGGGACAACTCGAATATCCTGGCCGCCCGGGTGGCCAGGGAGACATTCGGAGTGGCCAATGTGGCGGCCCGGATCTACGATCCGCACCGCGCCCAGGTGTTCGAGCGCCTGGGCATCCCCACCGTCGCCACCGTTCGGTGGACGGCCGATCAGATGATGCGCCGCCTCATCCCCTCCGACTCGGTCAGCGAGTACCGCGACCCCTCGGGGCGCATCGTGATCGCCCAGGTGCATCTGCACCCGGCCTGGGTCGCCCGACCATTCAAGGAGATCGAAACCGCCGTGCGGGCACGGGTGGCTTTCGTCACACGCCTCGGCGATGGAATGCTGCCGGGACCCGACGATCTGGTCCAGCAGGGCGATCAGGTGCATCTGAGCTGTGAACGCTCCGGGCTGCCGGAGATCACCCGGGTACTGGACCGCCCACCGCGAGACGACGAGGAGTGACGGTGCGCCGTGAGCGCTCCGCCGAAACAAGGGGAAGACGATGCGCGTTGTGATTGCCGGCGCCGGCTCGGTCGGTCGGTCGGTGGCCAGAGAGCTGCTGGAAAAACACCACGAGGTCCAGCTGATCGACCGGAACAAGGATGCCATCCGCCGCGACCGGGTGCCAGGTGCCACCTGGCTGCGCTCGGACGCCTGTGAACTGACCGGGCTGTCCGAAGCCCGGCTCGACACCGCCGATGTGGTGGTCGCCGCAACCGGCGACGATAAGACGAATCTGGTTCTCAGCCTGCTGGCGAAGACGGAATTCGCGGTGCCGCGCACCGTGGCCCGGGTGAACAATCCCCGCAATGAATGGCTGTTCGACGACAACTGGGGCGTCGATGTGGCGGTATCCACTCCACGGCTGATGACAGCATTGGTCGAGGAGGCCGTCGAGGTGGGCGGACTGGTGCGGTTGATGAACCTGGACCGGGGCCGGACCGGGCTGATGGAATTCACCGTCGCCACCACCGACCCGGTGGCGGGGCAGCGGATCGGGCAGCTGCGCTGGCCCGGGGACACCGCACTCGTGGCTATCGTGCGCAGTTCCAAGGCCATCGTCCCTGGACCCGACGTTCAGCTGGTCACCGGTGATGAGTTGTTCTTCGTCTGCCCACCCGACGATGAGGCCCCTCTGCTGGGGCTGCTGACCGGTTCAGCAGACGATATACGGGATTGAACACGATGAGACCGCCGGCGCCCACATCGGCGAAACGACCGGTGATGACCACCCGCCGCCCGGGGAACAGCCCCGGCACCTCACGTTGGCCGAGGAACCGCACGGCCACGGTTCCCGTCCCGTCGTCGACGTCGAGATCCAGGCGCGGGCGCGAGCCGGGCACCGACCGGGTGACGGCGACGATATCGCCGATCACCGTGGCCCGCTGTCTGTCCCGCAGCCCGGCGATCGAAGTGTCGCCAGACCGCCCAGGGGTCATCTGACCTCGGCGATCTCGGGACCGCGGGCGAACGGATTGGGGTCCTCATCGGCGTCCTGTACCTCACCCTCACCGTCGTCGACCCTGGGGGCCGACAGGAGCAGCACCTCGCGCGGGGGCATCGCCTGGTCGCCACGCTCGACGATGGTGCCGCGGAAGATCTTGAGGAACAGCTCGGCCGCCTCGTCATCGGTCGCCGCAGCGTCGGTGAGCACTGCGCGCAGGAACCAGCGGGGCCCGTCGACTCCCAGGAACCGGGCCGGATGCAGATGCGCCCGTCCGGAGCGGTCGGCCACAGGCACACCCGCGACGATCTCGTAGCCGTGCTCGCCGAACGCCTCCCTGGCCTTACCGCCCGAGGCCGTGATGCCCTCGATCAGTGAAGCCCTGACCTCGCCCCACAGCCCTTCGGTCTTGGGCGCGGCAAAGGCCTGCAGTTGCATCTTGCCCTCACCGTAGACAACCGAAGCCGCCATGATCGTCTGCTCGTCCTCGGCGGTCTCCAGCTGGAACTGCAGTCCGTCGACCACCGGGATCCGTAGGGCGCCCAAATCGATCCGATTGCCGTCCAGGGCATCCTCTGCGGCGTCCCACGGCCCGTTCTCGGACCGGTCGCGCGGAGCCTGCTTGGCGAACTCCTCGTCCTCCGCAGGGGTCTCCTGCTCTGCCGGGACCGGCTCGGACGACCCCGCGGTGTCATCCGCCTCCTGTGCCCCCGCCGCCGCGTTCGACGGCTCCTGCGATTCCTCGTGCTTCTTCCGGAACCGATCGAAGAGTCCCACTGCGTCCTTCTTTCCTCGCCTGCGGACCGGTGCGGTCCGCTTTTCAGTCTCCCATATCGAATCCGCCGGTGGAACCGAAACCGCCGGTACCGCGCTGGGAATCGTCCAGGCAGTCGACCGGGGTGAAGTCGACGCGGACGACGGGCTGGACCACCAGCTGGGCGATGCGATCGCCGCGGGTGATGCTCACGGCCTCCACCGGGTCCAGATTGATCAGCGGCACCTTGATCTCGCCGCGATAACCGGAGTCGATCGTGCCGGGGGAATTGACGACCGTCACGCCCCGCTTCGACGACAGTCCCGAGCGCGGGTGGACGAAACCGGCCAGCCCGGCGGGCAACGCGATCGCGATGCCCGTTCCCACCGTGCGCCGCTCAAACGGCTGCAGGGTGAAGTCCTCCGTCGAATATAGGTCGGCGCCCGCATCGCCGACGTGTTCGTATGCGGGGCAGGGCAGACCCTTGTCGATCTGCTTGAGCATGACGTTCGTAACGTGTTCCACGGCTGGCCACTCTACCGCCGCCGCTGCCTGTGCCCAAGCCCGGAAGGACCGATGTGGGAGAATCGACGTATGTCAAACGTTCCCACGTCCGCCTCCGGCGTCCTGTATCGTGACCGTGCCTTCCCACCTGTGACCTGGTGGATCGTCGCGGCGCTGATTTCCGGCATGACCTCACTCATCGTCCTGCCGGTCTGGCCCCTGGGCGGGCTCCTGGTGCCCATCGTCATCTGCATCCTGGTCTTCTTCGGACTGGCCCGGCTCTCGCCGACGGTGATCGTCACCCCGGATGCGCTGTACGCGGGCCCCGCCCATATCGACCGCAGGTTGGTGGGCACGGCCACCGCCCTGGACCGGGAGAAGACCAGGTGGGAGTGTGGCCCCGGTCTGGACGCGCGCGCATTCATCTTCATCCGCCCTTGGATCCGCACCGCGGTTCGCGTGGAACTGGATGATCCGGCGGACCCGACGCCGTACTGGATCGTCTCCAGTCGTGATCCGGAGGCCTTGGCCGCCGCAATCAACTCCGGATCGCCGACCGCCTGAGAGCATCGGGGACATGGACAAGGAGCCCGGATCCCCCTGCGGGGATCCGGGCTCCTTTACACATCCATGGAACGGACCATATCGTTCCGGTATCGGCTCAGCCGGCGCAGTCGGTGCACACGAGCACACCGCCATCGTCACTGGCCAGCTGCGAACGATGCCGCACCAGGAAGCACTCCATGCAGGTGAATTCGTCGTTCTGCTTCGGCAGAACACGCACCGAGAGTTCCTCGTTGGACAGGTCGGCACCCGGCAGCTCGTAGCTGTCGGCTACCGCGGTCTCGTCCTCATCGACCTGGCTGGCCTGCTTCTGATTGCGCTGCGCCTTCAGCTCCTCTAGCGAATCACTGTTGACGTCCTCGTCCTGCTTCCGAGGCTGATCGTAATCTGTTGCCATAAGAGACCACACTCCGCGAGTTCATTTGGTGTACATACAAGGGATATCGTTTCGACGTCTCAAGCATTGTCTACCGTTCGAACACTTTGCGCAAAAATTTATGCCCATCCGATATATGACGTTGCTCACAGAGTATTCGCAAGCGCGGTTTCTAGACTGGAGGACATCGCCGAACCGGCGATTTCCGCCCTGCCTCCGGATACCCCGGCCGGGGTATCCGACCCTGAAAGGAGTGACGATGAGCCAATTCGAAACCGAACTCGACAACAGGGTAACCGATCTACGCCAGATGCTCGCGGACGCCCGCGCCGCCGACGACGATTTCAAGGCCGAGGCCCTGCTCGAAGAACTCGGGTCCCTCGTCGGCCTGGCCGATGACAACGATGTCGACACCTCGCAGATGCGCCACGTGCTGGCCGTCGAAACGGGTGCGATCCCCATTGTCGAAGAGGCCTGATCGACAAAATGCGAGGGGGCCGGTCCCGCACTCAAGGTGCGGGACCGGCCCCCTCGCTTTCCGATGCCCTCTTCAGGCTGCGCGCCAGGGCTCGCCGTCACCGCCGTCCAATGGACCCTGTGGAGTCACGGCAGGCCTTTCCGGGCTCTTCCCCGAGGCCTGGGCCGCGCGCTCCTCCAGCAGGTCGACCAGGCCCGCAACGAACCCGGGAGAGGTCGAGACCGTGGCAGCACGGTGGTAGTCCAGGCCCAACTCCGCAGCGGTCTGGGCGGCCTCCGTGTCGAGGTCGTATTTGACCTCCATATGGTCGGACACGAAGCCGATCGGCACCGCTACGACGCCGGTGACGCCCTGTGCGGAGAGCTCGCGCAGCCGATCGTTGATATCGGGTTCCAGCCACGGGCTGCCGGGGGCGCCGGAACGCGAACAGAAGACCAGCTCGGTCGGCAGCGTCAATTCGTCGGACAGCTGTTCGGCCACGTAGTCGATGAGCTCCTCGTGCTGATGCAGATAGCCGTGCGACCGGGTCTCCGATTCGGCCTCCATCGGGTCGGGGATCGAGTGCGTGACGTAGAGCAGGCGGTGGTGCTGCGGGTCGAGTCCGCCCACCTGCCGGTCCAGAGCGGCCAACCCCGAGCGCACGATGTCGACCTCGGTGTCGGCGAAACCGGGATGGTTGAAGTATTGGCGAATCGCGTCGATCTCGACCTCGATGCCCTCGGAGGCCAGTTCCTCGCGGGTCTTGGCGAAGTAGTCGTAGTACTGCCAGACGCTCGAATAGGAGGAGTATGCACTGGTCAGAATCGCCAGGTAGCGCTTCGCGCCGGTGGCCCGCGAGTGTTCGCGCAGCGCATCGGGCAGATACGGCTCCCAATTCCGGTTGCCCCACAATAGCGGAGTGGAGATGGAGCGGGAGTCCAGTTCGGCCCGCAGCGCAGCCAACAGGGCCCGATTCTGGTCGTTGATCGGCGACTTACCGCCGAATCCGTAGTAATGCGCTCCCACGACCTCCAGCCGCGCATCGGGAATTCCCCGACCACGGGTCACGTTCTTGAGGAACGGGAGGACGTCGTCGGGCTTCTCGGGCCCTCCGAAGGACACCAGTACAACGGCGTCGTAGGGACTCAGTAAGGATTCGGTCATACCCCTACTGTACCCAGCGCACCCGGTCACCGCGCTCGACGACCAGGTGTGGAACGCGGCGTCCCGAAACGTGATCGATCGGGCCGATCGGCGACTCGCCCGGCGAATGCCGCGCGGATCCGCCGGACACATGACACTCTTGGAGATGGAAGGAAAGGTACCCATATGACCGATTTGACACTGCACGCCATCGCGTCAAGCGGTCGTGCCATCATCCTGACCGACGACGCGGGCGGCGAATACCGGCTCGAACTCACCGATGAACTCTACGCGCTGATCGGACGGGCCAGGGCCCAGTTGGCCGGGGCCAAGGCCGGTGAACCGGTCCGGCCGCGCAACATCCAGGCGCTCGTGCGTTCGGGTATGAGCGCCGAAGACGTGGTGGAGGCCACCGGAGCCGATCTCGAGTACGTCCGCCGTTATGAGCATCCGGTCCTGGCCGAGCGCGCACATATCGCCCATTTGGCCGGCCAGGTGCCGATCTATCCCGACACCGGCTCCGATGGCGGACCCAAGCCCTTGGCCGAGCTGGCCGCCGAACGCCTCGCCCTGCGCGAGGTCCCATCCGACTCCCTCCGGTGGGACGCCTGGAAGAACTCCGGGGGCAGCTGGCACATACAGCTGTCCTTCACCGCAGCAGAGACTGCGCTGAGTGCAGCGTGGAAGTACGAACGGGGAACCGTCACCCCCCTCGATGAGGAGGCCGGCTGGCTCTCGGACTCCGGGCCGACCGATTCCGGGCCGATTCCGACCCTCGGTTCGTTCCAAGCCGACCGACCCGGCGCCGAGGCCCCCGTCGAGCAGCGCGGACAGCAACGCCTGCGGCCGGAGTACACCGCGATCCCAACGGAGCCGATCCTGACCAGGGAGACCCTGGACAATCAGGCCGAGACCGGTCGGATCCTCGAGAGCTTGCGCAAGCGCCGCGCCAAGGCGGCCGCACAGCCGACGGAGGCGCAGGGGCGATTGCGCTCCGTGCCCGATGAGCCGACCGGCCCCGATGCACCCGACGGGGCGCACACCGCGCTCTCCCGCCCCGACGACGCAGCCGACGACGGGGTTCTGCCCCTGCCGGCCGACGACGGGCGGAAGGACGATTCCACCACCGGCGCCTCCGCCGATGAGCCGGGGACGGGTGAGGTGCGGCGCAAGGGCCGTTCCTCGATCCCCAGCTGGGATGACATCATGTTCGGACCGAAGAAGGACTAAGCGCGGGCGGGCAGCCGCACCACCAGGTCCTCGGCTGCGATCTCGGTCGGGTCGTGCGTGACGTCGATGACAGTGCGCTCGGCCAGGCTCTCACGCAGGTCCTTCAGTACCGTTGCAGAGGTCGCCGCATCCAGGTGTGCAGTGGGTTCGTCGAGCACGACGACCGGAGCTCCGGTGAGCAGGGTGCGCGCCACCGCCAGACGCTGTCGCTGACCGCCGGAGAGGGCCGAGCCCGCAGACCCGATGCGCCCGTCCAACCCGATCTGGTCCACCAGATCCGTCAGGCCGACTCCGGCCAGCACTTCCCGCAGCCGGTCGTCATCGGGGGCCTGTTCCACCGGACGGGCCAACAACAGGTTCGCGCGCAGGCTGGAATCGAAGACGTGCGCTTCCTGCGGGCACCATGCGATGGTCCCCGAGAGTTCCCGGGCATCCAATCGCAGGGCGTCGAGGCCGTCGATCCGGTAGCGTCCGGCCGTGGGGTCGAGAAATCTCAGGATGACCGAGAGGGCCGTCGTCTTACCCGAGCCGGACGGACCGGTCAGGGCAGTCCACCGACCGGGACGGGCCTGCAGGTTCAGGTGTTCGAACACCTCGGTCGCGCCCCACGACGTGCTGATATCGTCCAGCTCCAAGTGCCGGCCGAGGCTCTCCGGACGGCTTTCTGGTGGATCCTCCTCCACCGGCCGGCCGTCCAATTCCTCCAGACCGGCCAGACCGGCCGCCAGAGCCGGCCACTGCTGAATGGCGCTCAGGGCCTCGAGCGCACAGTCGATGAGCGACAAGGGCAGCAGCACGGTCACGGCGAACAGTGCCGGGCTCAGGGCGCCCGCTGCCACATCCGGTCCCAGACCGGCGATCATGGCAACGCTCGTCGCCACGCCCGCCGCTGTCACCAGCCCCTCCCCGAGTCCGGTCGCGCGAACCGCCCTGACCTCTGCCGCGCGGGCTCTGTGATCCTCCGCGAGGACGCGCTCGACTGCCCGCTCGGCCACACCACCGGCCCGCAGGTCCGCGCGGGCTGCGAGCAGGGAGGTAACCCGCTGGAGCACTGCCGACCGGATGCGCAGACGCGCTCGACTGGCACGGCGGTCCGCCCACAGGGTGATCGCGGGGGCGAACACGAGCATGCACACCAGCCCGAGGCAGGCGATCAGGCCGGCGTGCGGGCTGATGAGCAGCAGGGCGACGACGGCGGCCACTGCGACGACCAGTGCGACCAGCGGCGGCAGGACCACCCGCGGTGCCAAGTCGCGGACATCGTCCACATCGCCGACCAACCGCCGCAGCGCGATGTCCCCGCGTAACAGCGACCTGTCGGCGGTGCCCCTGCCGGCGAAGCCGTGCCAGATGCGCACGCGCAAGGCTCCGAGCCCGGCCAGGACCGCATCGTGCAGGTTGAGCTGTTTGGCATAGGTGAATGCCGAACGTGACAGGCCGAAGAAACGGACGCCGACGATCGCAACCATCAGATACATGATGGGCGGACGATCCGCCGCGTAGACGATCAGCCAGGCCGAGACACCGGTCAGGGCGGAGCCCGCGGCGATGGCGCAGACACCGCACAGGGCGGCCAACCAGAACCGGCCGCTGCCCACGTTCGCGACCCGCGCCAGGCGGGCGAGCAAACGCTCGAGCGGCACCTCGGGCACGGCGGACTCGGCCGTGGTCGGCTCCCCGGCAGATTCCCGGTGCGTCCCAGGGGCTGTCTCCACAGCCGGCAGAGGAACCCGAACGGCGACGCTCGGAGCCACAGTGGCCACTTCGCCGGAGACGGTTCCCGCTGAGCCACTCCACCCCATATGCCCAGTGGGATCGGCGGGGTGCAGCTCGACGCGCTGCCCGCACGCCAGAAGCTTACGATCATGGCTGGCCACGATGACGGGGATGGTCAGCGCGATCTCCTCGACGCTCCTCCTGACCCGCCCGGCGCTGTTCGCGTCGAGGTGTGCCGTCGGTTCGTCGAGCAACAACAGGTCCGCGCCCAGCTCGACCTGGGCGAAGGCGCGGGCCAGCGCCAGACGGCGCAGCTCTCCCGGGCTCAGGGCAGCGCAGGCACGGCCGGGTTCGACGTCGAGCCCGGCCCGTTCCAGCGCACGTTGGCTCAGCCACTCGATTCGTTCGGCCGGCACCTCCCCGGCCCACTCCGGGGCACAGTACAGAGCCAGTTCCCCACCCACCGTGTCCGCATAGGTACGGGGGGTCTGAACCGCCTGGGCGATCCGCCGCGGCACCCCGGTGATCCGACCTGAGATCTCGACCCCGTCCTGAGCGCGAACACCGCCGCCGAGCACACCCAACAGGGTGGTCTTGCCGCTGCCCGACTCCCCCGCCAGAACCGTCAGCCCCGGTCCGGGGACCGACAGGTCCACCGGGGCGCACACGGGCCGGGGCCGGCCGGGATAGGTCACCGTGAGCGACCGGATTTCCAATGCCGTATCCGCGCCGGCGGCCGGTGCGCCACACGGCTCGACCACCGGCTGGTCCGTCAGTTCCCGGGTCCGGTGGTAGGCTGCCAGTCCGTTCTCCGAGGCGTGGAAGGCCGCGCCCAGCTGGCGCAGCGGGAGGAAGCACTCGGGTGCCAGGATGAGCGCCAGCAGGCCGTCCGCGAGCTCCATCTCACCGGCGACCAGTCGGACTCCGATGAAGACGGCTACAAGGGCCACGGAGATCGTCGCGATCAGTTCGAGGGCCAGGGCCGACAGGAAGGCGACCCGCAGCGTCTGCATCGTGGTCGCCCGGTAGTCCTCGGAGACCCTGCGCAGTGCCCGCTCCTGCGCATTGGCCCGGCCCAGCCCGATGAGTACCGGCAGGCCCCGCGCCAGTTCGACCAGGTGGGTCGAGAGCTGATCGAGCGCATGGGTCGCATCCGAGACGCGATCAGCCGTGTATTTTCCGATGAGGACCATGAACACGGGCACCAGTGGCAGGGTCACCAGGAGGACCGCCGCCGAGACCCAGTCGGCCAGCAGGATGCGCACACCGATGAGCAGTGGAATGGCCAGAGACCCCGTCAGCGCGGGTAGCACGGAGGTGAAGTAGTCGTCCAAGTCGTCGAGGGACCGGGTGGCGGTCACCGCCAGCGCCCCGTCGGACAGTCGTTGGTCGTCCCCCGTCCCGGCGGTCGCCCGCCGCAGCAGACCCGCGCGCAGCTCCGCTTTCGCAGCCACCGCTGCGCGGGCTCCGACGACGCGGGTCAGCCAGAGCGCCACACCGCGGATCAGCGCGCCGACAGCACCCAACCAGACCGGTTCGGGGTCGACGGATCCGGCGGCCAGACCGATCACCGAGCGTGCAATCGCCTCCGCCACCAACACGAGGCCCACGGCCTTGAGAACGGACAACAACCCGAGCAGGTAGAGCGCCCTGGCCCCGCCGGCGGTGGAGCGGGCGGGGGCCAGGGGCGAGGCGGAGCTCATTGGCTCAGTGCTTTCCGTCGGTGTCCGCGGCCAACAGTCGGAGCGCACCAGCAGCCGGCTGCGCCGTAGCGCCCGCGCCCCTGATCGCCACGGGGACCAGATGGGCCTCCGGAATGTGCGCTGCGGTCAGCCGGGTGGTCCAATGGCTGTAGGACCAGCTCTGGTAGATCAACACGATCGGGACGAACACCGCGGCCACAACCAACATCACCGCCAGGGTGTACGGCGAGGAGGACGCCGAGCCGGCAGTCAGGTCGAACCGGGGGTCGACTGTCGATGGGAGTACGACGGGGAACACCGCGGTGAAGATCGCGGCGACCCCGGCTGCGAGGAACAGTCCCTGGCAGACGAACGCCGACAGTTCCCGGCCCAGACGCACCGCCCACCAAGCGGCGGCCAGGCCCAACGCGGCCACGACCAGCAGGATCCAGCTCAGCGGAGTGCCGGACTTGACCTGCACTATGACCGCCCATGCGACCAGTGGCACCGCGCACACGGGACCCCAGGTCCCGGCCAGCGCACGGGCGCGCAGACGCAGCGGTCCGTCGGTCTTCAACGCGATCCACACGAGTCCGTGCAGCAGCGAGAAGCCCACGACGCCCAGGCCACCGACCACCGCGTAGACATTGAGCCAGGAGAAGGGTCCACCGGTATCGTCCCCGTTGGCGTTCAGGGGCAGTCCGGTGGTGGTCACGGCCAGCATCGCGCCGACACAGAAGGCCGCGACCGTGGAGCCCGCGGCCAGGCACCAGGTCCATCCGGTGCGCCATGCCTCGCTGTGGCCCTTGCCCCGGTATTCGATTGCGACGGCGCGCACGATCAGGCCCAACAGGGCCAGGGTCAGCGGCAGGTAGAGCGCGGAGAACAGACTGGCGTACCACAGGGGGAAGGCCGCGAAGGTCGCGCCACCCGCAGTCAGCAACCACACCTGGTTGCCATCCCAGACCGGGCCGATGCTGTTGAGCAGCACACGGCGTTCGCGCTCATCGCGGGCGAAGCCCTTGAGCAACATGCCCACGCCCAGGTCGAACCCCTCGAGGAAGAGGTAGCCGAACCACAGGACTGCGATCAGGGCGAACCAGATTGTCGGAAGGAATTCCATCTCCAGCTCCCTCAGTAGGCGAACGACAGGACGTCGTCATTCTTGGATTCGACGGTGGGTTTGACGTTGACGGTGTCGAGTTCCGGCATCGCCGAGGCCACCCCGCCGCGGATGTATTTGATGAGCAATCGCAGTTCGAAGACCATCAGCACCCCGTAGAGCAGGGTCAGGCTGATGAGCGAGAACAACATCTCACCGGCAGAGACCGAGGGACTCGAGGCGGCTGCGGTGAACAGCATGACGGAATCCGCCCCCGCCGGGTTGTCCGGGTTCGGTGCGACGACGAAGGGTTGGCGGCCCATTTCGGTGAACACCCAGCCGGCGGAGTTGGCGATGAAGGGCGCGGCGATCCCCCAGAGTGCCAGGCGGTGCCAGAACCAGCCGTCGGGCACCGTGCCCTTGCGGGTGGCCCACAGGGCGTAGGCCGCACCGAGGAAGGCCAGGCCTCCGAAGCCGATCATCAGGCGGAAGCCCCAATAGGTGACAATCATCAGCGGCTGGTAGTTCACCTGCTGGCCGGAGTGATCTCCGTACTTGGCGTCCTGGGGCAGGGTGGTCCCGTACTTGTCCTGGTATTCGGGGATCAGCGAGTTCACGCCGGGCACATCCGAGGTGAAATTGCTATGGGCCAGGAAGGACAGCAGGCCCGGGATCTCGATGAGCGGGGTGACGTCCTCGCACTTGTTCGAGTTGAGGTCCCCGACGGTGAGCACGGAGAAGGTCGTGCCATCATGACAGGCGGCCTCGGCCGAGGCCATCTTCATCGGCTGTTGATGGTACATCAGTTTGCCCTGGATATCACCGGTCAATGCGACCCCGGCGAAGGCGATGATGGCCGCCCAGGCACCGATGCGCAAGGAGGTGATCCAGACCCGGTAGTCCGTCTTGTCCCGGCCGGGAACGTCGGTAGCGGCTCCCACGACCACATGCCCAGAGGCGTCGACGGTGTCGATCCCATCGTGGCGGCGGCGCCACAGGTGGTACCAGGAGATGCCCAGCAGGAAGGCCGCACCCACTGCCACGGCGCCGCACAGGGTGTGGGCGTAGGCCGCCAGCGCCGTGTTGTTGGTCAGCACGGCCCAGACATCGGTCATCTTGGGCCGTCCGTCGACGACCTCGACGCCCACCGGGTGCTGCATCCACGAATTGGCGACGATGATGAAGTAGGCGGAGAGCCAGGAGCCGATGACCGCGGCCCAGAGCACGCCCAGGTGGAGTTTGCGGCCCAGCCGGTTCCACCCGAAGATCCACAAGCCCAGCATGGTCGATTCCAGGAAGAAGGCGACGAGTGCTTCCATCGCCAGTGGCGCACCGAAGACGTCGCCCACATAGCGGGAGTACTCACTCCAGGCCATGCCGAACTGGAATTCCTGCACGATGCCGGTGGCCACGCCCATGATGAAGTTGATCAGGTAGAGCTTGCCCCAGAACTTGGTGGCGCGCAGCCACGCCTCGTTCCCGGTGCGGTGGTACATGGTCTGCAGGATCGCGACGAGCAAGCCCAGACCGAGTGTCAGGGGAACCATCCAGAAGTGGTAGACGGTCGTGATGCCGAACTGCCATCTGCCTACGAGTACAGGGTCCACGATAAGCCGTTCCTTTCGGCGCCGCGACGGTGATGCCCTGACGACGGCAATGCGGCGCACGTATTTCTACACTCCGTAGAATAGTCGCTGCCCCGACGTCGGGCACATCGGGAGCGCTCGCTTCAGGGTAACTTTCCTCACATTGTGCGCGCCAGGACACTTCCACAGCCCCCTGCCGGCACCTCCGAGGTTCTACCGCACGTAGTGAAACTTGACAGGCGTAGCATTGTGCGCTTGGAAACCGGACACCGCCCGACTACAATGGGTAGATGCTTAGCGGATGTCTCCGCGGCACCGTGGGGAAAGGACGGCATCGCAAGTGGCAAGTCTCGGTGAATTGGAACGTAGCGTGATGGACTGTCTATGGGACAGTCCGGCCGGCATGTCAGCGGCGGATCTGCGGTCCGCACTGTCCGATCGTGGTCTCGCGCTTACCACCGTGCACACAGTGCTGACCCGCCTGGAGAAGAAGGGTTTTGTGCAGCGCACCACCAATTCGCGCCCGCACCTGTACTCCTCCACCTCGACGCCCGAAGAGCACATGGCCGACCTGATGAACGAAGTCCTCGAGCAGGCCCCGAACCGCCAGGCGGTCCTCGCCCGCTTCCTGGGTACCGTGTCCCCCTCGGACACCAAGTTCCTCACACAGCTGTTGGCCAACAGCGCGGCTTCCTGAACACCCGCATTCCGCACCGGTCGAAGGCCAGGCACATCCCATGATGACCTTTACCATCATCGGCATCTGCCTGGCCGTTCTGGCCATTGCCCTGGCATGGCCGTTTCCCAGTGCCATGGCGCGCGCCACGCTGGCCCATCGGCCAGCCGTGCTTATGGCCCTCTGGCAGTTGTTGGGGCTCTCCGGTGGCATCTCGCTCATCGCGGCCGTTTCCATGCTCGCCCTGGCCCCCTCGCTGCACACACTGCGCCAGGCCACCTCGGACGGGCTGACCGACAGCCACATCATCGCCTCCCTGTCCTGGTGGCAGTGGCTGCTCCTCCTGCTGGCCCTGGGCATCCTGACCCGACTCCTGTACTGTCTTGCGACCCAGTACGTCAACGGCAGGCGGGCCCGCCGCAAACACGCCGACCTCGTCGGACTGTTGACCAGTCCCTCCACCCGGGACCCCGGAACCCGAGTGTTGCGCTCGGACGTCCCCATGGCGTACTGCGTGCCGGGCGAGGGCACCACGGTCCTGTCCACCGGGCTGATCGAACGGCTCGACGATGCACAACGCCACGCCGTGGTCGCCCACGAGATGTCACATCTGCGCTACCACCACGATCTGTTCGTCATGCCCTTTGCGGCCTGGCACCGCGCCCTGCCCCTGCTGCCCGCCACGGCTACCGCGCTGTCGGCGGTCTCCACTCTCATCGAGTTGATGGCAGACGACAGAGCCAGGGCATTGGTCGGCGACGAGGTCCTGGCCGAAGCGATCGACCTGACCGCGGGAGTCCACCCCGGTGAGACCAGCGATGCCCTGACCCTGATCAGGGTGCGCAGGCTGCGCGCTTCCACCGCCGGGGTCTGAGTCGGATCAGGCGTCGATGCGCTCGGCGTCGAGCACTGCGGCACCGGAGACGATGAACTGCTTGCGCGGTGCGACCTCGGAGCCCATCAGCAGTCCGAAGGTCTTCTCCGCGGCTTCCGCATCGGCCATCGTCACCCGGCGCAGCAGCCGATGCTGGGGCTCCATCGTGGTCTCCGCCAGTTGGTCGGCGTCCATTTCCCCCAGGCCCTTATAGCGCTGCGGTGTCTTATAGGACTTGCCCCGCTTGTCGAGCTTCTTGATCAGCGAATGTAGTTCGGCCTCCGAATACGTGTACTCCACATCGTTGGCCTTGCCCCGGTTGACGATCTCGACCCGGTGCAGCGGAGGTACCGCCGCAAACACCCGTCCGGCTTCGACCAACGGCCGCATATAGCGGAAGAACAGCGTCAGCAGCAGAGTTCGGATGTGCGCGCCGTCGACGTCCGCATCCGTCATGATGATGACCTTGCCGTAGCGTGCCTGCGCAAGTTCGAAGGTGCGCCCCGAACCGGCTCCCACCACCTGGATGAGCGCCGCGCATTCGGCATTGCCGAGCATATCGGCCACGCTGGCCTTCTGGACGTTGAGTATCTTGCCGCGGATCGGGAACAGGGCCTGGTTCTCCGAATTGCGGGCAGCCCTGGCCGTTCCCATGGCGGAATCGCCCTCGACGATGAACAGTTCCGAGGCCTTCACATCGGTGGCCCGGCAATCGTAGAGCTTGGCCGGCAGGGATGAGGATTCCAGGGCCGTCTTCCGGCGTTGGTTCTCCTTGTGGGTGCGCGCGGAGATCCGCGCCTTCATCTCTGCGACCACCTTCTCCAGCAGAGTCCCCGCCTGCTTGCGTTCAGGACCCTTTGTGGAATCCAAGAGCGCACTCAGTTCGCGTTCGACGGTCTTCGCGACGATCTGCCTGACCGCGGCGGTGCCCAGCACCTCCTTGGTCTGGCCCTCGAACTGGGGCTCGGCCAGAGCTACCGTGACGACCGCGGTCAGTCCGGCCAGCACGTCGTCCTTCTCCACCTTGTCCTTGCCGACCTTGAGCTTGCGGGCATTGGCCTCGACGGCTTTCCGCACGGTCTTCAGCAGGGCCGACTCGAACCCCGCCACATGCGTACCGCCCTTCGGCGTCGCGATGATGTTGACGAAGCTCTTGACCCTGGTGTCGTAGTCGTTCGACCAGCGCAACGCCACGTCCACACGCACATCCCTTTCGACGTCGGTGGACACCATATCGCCGTCGGGACCCAGCACCGGCACGGTTTCGGTGAACGTCGATTCGCCCTGCAGCCGCCACACATCGGTCAGTGCGGCACCGTGAGACAGATAGTCCACGAATGCCGAAATGCCCCCGTCGAAGCGGAAATCCTCTGTGCGTTCGGCGATCGGAACACCCTCGGCATCCACTCCGCGGCCCGACCGGTCCACGATCCGCAGGCGGAGCCCGGGGACCAGGAATGCCGTTTGCCTGGCACGATCTATCAGGCCGGTGTAGTCGAAGGCCGCATCGGCGAGGAAGATCTGCCGGTCCGCCCAGTAGCGGATCTCCGTTCCCGTGACACCGCGCTTGGCCTTGCCCACCACAGCGAGTTCGGCAACTCCGGTGAACGGGGTGAACGGGTTCTCCGGCGAGACTCCGGCGGAATCCTCGAAGCGGCCGGGGTGGCCGCGTTTGAAGGACAACTGGTACACCTTCGAACCACGAGTCACACGGACGTCCAGCCGTGCGGACAGGGCATTGACGACCGAAGCCCCCACGCCGTGCAGTCCGCCGACCGCGGCGTACGAACCGCCGCCGAACTTACCGCCGGCATGCAGCTTCGTCATCACGAGTTCCACGCCGCTCAGGCCCGTCTTCGGCTCGACGTCGACCGGGATGCCCCTACCGTGGTCGGCCACCGTGACCGAGGAATCCGGATGCAGCGTGATGTCGATATCGGTTCCGTATCCGGCCAGTGCCTCGTCAACGGAGTTGTCGATGATTTCCCACAGGCAGTGCATCAGACCCCGTGAGTCCGTTGAGCCGATGTACATGCCAGGACGCTTGCGCACCGCATCCAGGCCTTCAAGCACCTGGAGCTGCCTGGCCCCGTAGGACTCCCCCGCTTTGGTCGCCACAGTCTTCCCTCTCATTGACAGCAGTGCCCCCATTTTATACGTATACGTGTTCGATAGCCCGTAGCGGGCCCGCTAGTATGACACCATGCGCCGACTCATCACCTCCGCCGCCCTTATGGCCCTGGTCCTCACGGCCTCAGCCTGCAGCCCGACGGGTACCTCGTCCGAGCCCACCGCCTCCCCGAGCAGCTCCGGCACGGGCCTCATCGGACCGAGTGCGCGCACGGGCTCCGCCCCGACGGCCGTGCCGGGTCCGAACGACTCCGAGCTCACCGCGGCCCAGCGGGAGGCGCTGAACCAGGCTACGGTGGCGCTGGACCCCGGCCACAACGGCGGTAACGCCAAACACCCGGCGCGGGCCAACGCCCCCGTCCCCGACGGACGCGGGGGAACGAAACCGTGCAATACCACCGGCACCGCGACCGACGCCGGCTATTCCGAGCATCGATTCAACTGGCAGGTCGCGCAGCTCGTACGCACCCAGTTGCGCGATGCGGGTGCGACCGTGAAGCTCTCACGCAAGAACGACACCGGTGTGGGACCCTGCGTGGACCGCCGCGGCCGTTTCGCCGATGGAGCCGATGTGCTGGTCAGCGTGCACGCCAACGGCAGCGACTCCACCAGGACGAAGGGCTTCCACGTCATCGCCAGTCCGTCGGGGAAGAATGCGAAGGCCAACCGACGGCTGGCGACGTCCATGGTGAAGGCACTCAAGGCCCAGGGATTCACACCCAACCGGGCATATGGCAAGGACGCCGTATCGATCCGCACGGATCTGGCCGGGCTGGAGAACGCCCGAGTTCCCGCCGTCATCGTCGAGTGCGCGGAGATGCGCAACCCACAGGAGGCCAAGACAATGACCACCGCGGCCGGGCGCCTGCGCTATGCACACGCCCTGACCGCCGGCACAGCGGAATTCCTGGCCGACCGGTAGCGCGGGTAGAGTTGGCCCGGAAAGTTGAATTGGACGCCGCCAGAGTGTCCACACCGTTGGAGGATGACCCATGCCGGCACTGCTACCCAATCAACCATGCTGGATCGAGCTGAGTGCGCCCGACCCGCAGGCCGCAATCGACTTCTACGGCACGGTGTTCGGCTGGGAATTCTCCATCCCGGGGATCATGGGCATGGGCCACCGGGCCGAGGTGGCGGGCCATCCGGTCGCCGGCATCAGCCCGCAACCGAGTGAGGCCCCGGAGGGGCAGCCCGCCTTCTGGTCCGTGTACTTCAGGGTCGCGGACACCGCCGATTTCCTCGAACGGACGACGACTGCCAAGGGCCAGGTCTTCGCGGCCATGCCCCTACCTACCGACGGCGCCACCATCGCACTGCTGGCAGATCCCACCGGAACCGGCTTCGGGGTGCTGGAGTACCCCGATGATCTGGGCTTCGACGGCTATCACGGACCGGGCGCGGCAGCGCTCTTCCAGCTTCAGACCCAGGATGCCTCCGTCGCCCCGTTCTATTCCTCGGTCTTTGGCTGGACGTTCACGCCCTCATCGGATCCGAACAGTTCGAAGTATCAGGAGATCTCGTTGCCGGACCCGGGGGCCCAGGCCGGGATGCTCGACATCGCCGGTGCCCGTATCCCCTCCCATTGGCGCAGCTACATCGCAGTCGACGACGTCGACCACACAGCTCGCCTAGTGGAGTCGGCCGGCGGTGCACTGTTGGCCCGGCCGGCGGATACCGCCTTTGGACGGATCGGACAGTTCATCGACAATCAGAACGCGGCGTTCTCCGTCATCCAGACTCGTTGAATTCGACTCCGAACAGCAGACGGCCCCGGAACTCCTGAAAGTTCCGGGGCCGCATCGCCGGTGCGCCGGCTCACTCAGTCCAGGTAGTCCCGCAGCACCTGCGAGCGGGATGGGTGGCGCAGCTTGGCCATGGTCTTCGACTCGATCTGGCGGATCCGCTCACGGGTCACCCCGTAGACCTTGCCGATCTCGTCGAGGGTCTTGGGCTGCCCGTCGTTGAGTCCGAAGCGCATCGAAACGACACCGGCCTCGCGCTCGGAAAGCGTGTCCAGGACCGAGTGCAGCTGCTCCTGCAACAGGGTGAAGCTGACCGAGTCAGCGGGGACCACTGCCTCCGAGTCCTCGATCAGATCGCCGAACTCCGAATCGCCGTCCTCACCCAGCGGGGTGTGTAATGAGATCGGCTCACGTCCGTACTTCTGCACCTCGACGACGCGTTCTGGCGTCATATCGAGTTCCTTGGCCAGCTCTTCGGGAGTGGGTTCGCGCCCCAGGTCCTGCAGCATCTGACGCTGCACGCGGGCGAGCTTGTTGATGACCTCGACCATGTGCACGGGGATGCGGATCGTCCTGGCCTGATCGGCCATCGCACGGGTGATCGCCTGGCGGATCCACCAGGTGGCGTAGGTGGAGAACTTGAAGCCCTTGGTGTAGTCGAACTTCTCCACTGCGCGGATCAGGCCCAGATTGCCCTCCTGGATCAGATCCAGGAACAGCATGCCGCGACCCGTATAGCGTTTGGCCAGCGAAACGACCAGTCGCAGATTGGCCTCCAGCAGGTGGTTCTTGGCGATCCGGCCGTCGTGGATGATCCACTTGTAGTCGCGCTGATCGCGGGCCTCGGTGACCTTGCCCTCGCCCAGCAGATGCTCGGCGTACATTCCCGCTTCGATCCGCTTGGCCAGGTCGACCTCTTCCGCCGCATTGAGCAGCGCAACCTTGCCGATCTGCTTGAGGTAGTCCTTGACAGGGTCCGCCGTGGCCCCTGCCGTGGCAACCTGCTGGGCCGGCTGATCGTCGTCGTCGGCGTCGGAGACGACGAATCCGCCCTTGTCCTTCACCGACTGATTGCGTCGTGCTTCGACGGCGTTCTTCGTCTCGGTCTTCTCGTCGGGCACACCTTCCGGCTCCGCCTCGACAGTGGGAGCGAGCTCGACCAAGTCCAGATCGTCCTTCTTACGCCGCCCCCTGCCGCCCTTCGCGGTCGTGGACTTCCCCGCTGCGGTCTTGGTGGTCTTGCGTGTGGTCGACTTCGCCTTGGTCGTCGTCTTAGTCGACTTGGCCGCGGTCTTGCCCGCAGTCGACTTGGCCGTGGTCTTGCCCGCAGTCGACTTCGTCGTGGTCCTGCGCGTTGTCGTCTTCTTCGCTGCGGGTGCCTTCTCTGCGGTACCCGCCGCCTTGGTCGTGGTGGACTTCTTTGCGGGCGCCTTCACGGTGGCGGTGGTTTCGGCTGCAGCGCTCGAATCCTTCTTGGTCGGCAAGAGTGCACCTTTCAACTTTTCTGCGGACGGTCCCTGTGCGTTCGGGAAACACGAAGACCCTGGTCGAGTTCCGCGGGGCTTCTGGACATAGGCCTGCCTGTCGCGGGACGCAACCGGGTCAACACCGCATTCTGCCACGATATTCCCACGCCCGCGAATCGGCTCCGCCCGGATTTCCGGGACTCCTGCCACACTCCTCCCCAGTCAGCATGTGAGGAGTCTCATATACGACGGTTCCACTTCCCCGGACTCATCCAACACGGACTCAGGCCGGCCTGGACCGCAGTGGACACCAACCGGGCCAGGGATTCCCCCGGGTCCGCCCGCAACGCCAGGGCCGCATAGTGGTCTGCGAAGGACCCTGCTCCCCTGGCCCATTCGAACCAGGCGATGACACCCAGGACCCGCGGGACGGCGGATTCACGACAGTGCACCAGCACCGTCCGCAAGATTTCGACCGCAGCTGACAGCCGTACCGCGTCGGGCTTTCGGGCTGAGAGCCCTGGCAGGTGCGCAGCGGCCGTGTGAGAGGCGAACACGGGTAGGCCGCGGGCCAGCAGTTCGACCCCGTCCAGGCCCGCCAGCTCCTGCACCGGCAGATCGGGGTGGTCCAGGCACAGCAACATCTCCAGTCCGTCACGGGTGACCTTGGTAGAAACCATCCATTCGACCGCCAACACCACCTGTGCGGACACGAACCCGGTCGGCTCCCGGACTTCTCCCCCTTTCGCCAGGGCGGTGGCCAGCCGTCCCAATTGTGCCACCAGCGCCTCCAACAGCTCCGGTGGTTCCGGCCGCACCGCGCGCCAGTGTGCGAGGTCCTCCAGCAGATCCGAATCCGGCGGCGGCAGGGCCACGACATCATCGAAGGTCCGCCCCGCCTGGGAACCGCGTACGATCATCTCGGTTGCCGCCGTACTGCTGCGGGCCGCCTGCCGGGTCTGCAGGATACCCGGCGGGAGCAGCGAGCCGATGTGCTCCGCCCCGACCCACAGGGGTGAGTAGACCTCATAACCGGAGCGCACGAGCTCATCGCACAGCCCCTGAATGGGACGGGCGAAATGGGCGAACAGCCTCGGAGACTCCAAGGGCCCATCGTCGCCGCCATACGCCCGGGCCACGTCCTCGCTGAACAGAACGGGAATCACCTCGACGATGTCCGGGCCCGATTCCAACAGTTCGACGATCCGGCCGTAGTCCCGCCCGCGGATCCGGTCGGCCTGGACGAAGTCCATATCCAGGCGCATCACGGGTCCCAGTCGGGAGCGCCCCGTCGTGCCGACGACGGCGGCCAGAACCAGGCTGTCCTCCGGCTCGTAGCCCAGGATGTGGGGGATGGCGCCGACGATATCGGCCTGGCTGCGGATGACTGCATCATGGGTTTCCATACCCATACCGTCCCCCGTCGGCCACCGCCTGGCCATAGCCCTCCCAGGGCCTGTGGATTCCCGGCCCGGTGTCCACAGGTGCTGATGCGCCGGTCGACCAACCTGTGCCACACGGTCGGTAGGCTTTCACCCATGGGACGCAAGCGCACACGGACACAGGACATCAGAGAATTCGACATCGACACCGGTACCGCGCGACTTGAGCCGGTCGCGGGCGAGCCCAACAGCTGGGTACTCTGGGTCAACGGCGTCCCCTCCTCACCCGTGACCATCGGGGAGCCGACCCGACTCGACTTCGAATACCTCGACTGGATGTCGCGCATTCTGGAGGTCCAACTGGGCACAGACCACCCCAGGATGGTCCATATCGGCGCGGCCGCATGCGCCCTGCCGCGTTGGGCCGCCGCCCGTTATCCACAGGCCAGGCAGACGGCGGTCGACATCGATGCGAAACTACTGACTCTGGTCCGCGAATGGTTCGACCTGCCCCGGGCACCCCGCCTGGCGCTGCGCCCGGGCGACGGGGCCGCGGAGATCGCGACGTTCGCCCCCGGCAGCCTCGATGTGGTCGTCCGAGACGCCTTCGCAGGGGACACCACACCCCCTGCCCTGGCCGACGACGCCTTCTTCTCCGCATGCGCCCGCGCACTCAAGCCGACCGGCGTCTACCTGGCGAACATCGCGGACCGGCCCCCACACGATGCCCTGCGCTCCGAGGTCCTGCGAATGCGCTCCCGCTTCGCCCACGTCGCACTGGCAGCCGATCCCGGACAGATCAGGGGCCGCAGGTGGGGCAACGTAGTGGCGCTGGCCACCATGGAGGAACCCGATCTGATCGCGATTGCCAAGGCCCTGCGCAGGGGGCCGGCCCAGGCCGCCGTTCTCACCGGAGGGGACCTGGACCGATACTGCGGCGCGAACTGAAACAGGGCGAACTGAAACAGTTGGAACGCTCCACCGCCCCCTTGACCCACAGGATAGACTTGTAGGCCGATTGGAAAGGGCAATGGTGGGCGAAAACAACGAACGTGAGCTCGAACAGCACAATCTGGACAAGCTGTACTCCCGGGTCGACGAACTGCGGGCCGAGGCCACGCGCGAACTGGCCAAGGTACGCATCACAGAGGTCGGGGGCAATAGGCAGAACCGCAGTGAGCGCGACGCCTTCGCCACCCTGTACGAAGACCAGCTGCTGCGGTTGCGCGGAGCCGAGGAGGGTCTGTGCTTCGGCCGGATCGACACCCTCGATTCCACGACGACCTATATCGGACGCATCGGTATCTCCGATGCCCAGCATCGACAGTTGCTGATGGACTGGCGGGCACCCGCCAGCGAGCCGTTCTATCGGGCCACCGCGGTGGACCCGGGAGACATCGTGTTGCGCCGCCACCTGGGCACGCGCTCACGACGGGTGGTCAGCATCGAGGACGATGTCCTCAACGCCCAAGCGCTGGCCGCCACCGGTGGCACCCACCTGCAGGGCGAGGGTGCGCTGATCGCCGCGCTCGAAGCCGGCCGGACCGGGCGCATGTCCGATATCGTCGCGACGATCCAGGCCGAACAGGATGCGATCATCCGCAAGCCGCTGGACCGCGTCGTGGTCGTGCAGGGCGGCCCCGGTACGGGAAAGACGGCCGTCGCCCTGCACCGCGCCGCTTATCTGCTCTACCAGCACCGCAAGCGGATCGAGAACTCCGGCGTGCTCATCGTGGGCCCCTCCCCCACGTTCCTCCGTTACATCGAGCAGGTCCTGCCCAGCCTGGGCGAGACCGGCGCCGTCCTCCTGACCCCGGGCCAGCTCTACCCCGGAGTGGACACGACACTACTGGACGCGCCCAGGGCCTCGCGCGTCAAAGGCGATCTGCGCATGGTCGAGGTCATCGAGCGCGCCGTCGCGGGATATGAGCGCGTCCCGCGCGAACCACAGCGTCTGGCTGTCGGGCGCAAGTCGGTGTCGCTGACGCCGAAGATCGTCCGCTCGGCAATGCGCGCCGCCCGCTTCCACTCGATCCACCACAACGAGTCCCGTGACGTCTTCGCCTCCGCCGTCGTCGACGCCCTGGCCGGTCAGCTGGCCGCGCCGAAGTCCCTGGGCGAGTTGAGCGCGGAGAAGCGCCAGGAGATTTACGACGATCTGCGCATGTCGCAGGCGGTCAAGATCGCCATCAACCTGTGCTGGCTGCCCCTGACGCCCCGTGGGGTGCTCGATGCGCTGCTGAGCAAACCGGCGAAGCTCGTCGCTGCCGCCGACGGCATCCTCGAACTCACGGAAATGGCTCTGATCCGTCGGGAATCGGGAGCACCCATTACCGTCGAAGACGTACCGCTGCTCGACGAGATCGCGGAACTCATCGGCACTTATACCCCTCCGCGGCGGACCGGTGGCGGGGACGAGGACGAATACGCCGCCGCGGTGCTGGAGAACACCGGCACCGGCGCCTGGCTGTCCGCGTCCCAGCTGGCAGCCAGGCAGCGCGAGTCCACCGACCGCGGCACCGTAGCCGAACGCGCGCTCGAGGACCGCGAATGGGCCTTCGGACATCTGGTGGCCGATGAGGCCCAGGAGCTCTCCCCCATGCAACTGCGGTTGTTGTTCCGCCGTGTGCCGTCGAAATCGGCGACTCTGGTGGGCGACCTGGCCCAGGCCAGACACGTCGACGTCGACCGGACCTGGAGCAGTGTCCTCTCGCCCCATGTGGGAAAGCGCTTCGAGCTCGTCGAGCTCACGGTCTCCTACCGCACCCCGGGCCGGATCCTCGAACCCGCAAACGCGCTACTGCGGCACTTCTTCCCGCAGCTGAGCCTGCCCACCCCGGTTCGCCGGGGTGAGTCCGATCCATGGCGGCTGCGGTTGCCCGACATCGCGGCGATCGCCCATCGTCTGCCCGAACTCATCGCCGCCGAGACAGCGGCCGTATCCGGCGGCAAGGTGGCTCTTATCGTCCCTGCCGTCCATCTGCGGCGGGTCGAGGAGGCGCTCACCGGCAGCGGACTCGACTACGGGATGGGCACCAGCGGCCTGGACCATACGGTGGCGGTCCTCGACCCCACCGCGGCCAAGGGACTGGAGTTCGATTCCGTCGTCATCGTCGAACCGGGACTCATCGCCCCGTCAGGAGACGTCTCCGGGGTCGGCGAACTCTATGTCGCGCTGAGCCGCTCGACTGCCCGACTGGGCATCCTCGACACCGCTGAGTCGGTACTCGACGAAGTCGGCTTCACCAGCGCAGCGCTCGCGGCGTGAAAAACCGCGGGCGGCGTCGGCTTCCCCTCCGATGCCGCCCGCGGCGGGTGCACGTCACGTGCACAGCACCATCATACATACATTTCAGGATGTTTCCGCATTCGCGCTCTGTTCACCCTCGGCCGAGCGCAGCTCATGATCGTGGCGCAGCCCTGCGATCTCCGCTTCGAAGTCCTCCAGTGAGTCGAAGCCCTTATAAACACTTGCGAAGCGCAGATAGGCGACATTGTCCAGTTCCCTCAGGGGCTCCAGGATCGCCAGGCCCACCTCATCGGCTTCGATCTCCGCGATTCCACGGGAGCGGATCTTCTCCTCGACGCGCTGTGCGAGCTTCGCCAGGTCGTCTTCGCTCACGGGCCGCCCTTGGCATGCCTTGCGGACTCCTGCGACGACCTTCTGACGGGAGAACTCCTCGGTCACGCCCGAGCGCTTGATGACCGATAGGCTGGTCGCCTCGATCGTGGTGAACCGTCGCCCGCATTTCGGACACTGCCGGCGCCTGCGGATCGACCCGCCGTCATCGGTCGTGCGGGAATCGACGACACGGGAATCGGGGTGGCGGCAGAATGGGCAGCGCATGGTCCCTCACTTGGGTAGGTTGCTTGACTCGTTGCTGGCGGTTCGCCCTCTCAGGCGAACCGGATTGACACGGCCCTGCCGTGTGCGGGTAGGTTCTCCGCCTCCGCCAGGGCCTCGATGCCGGCCGCGACCTGCTCCAGACCGGCCCGGGAGTAATCGATGATCTGGCTGCCCTTGAGGAACGACTGCACTCCCAGTGCCGAGGAGAACGCCGCCGTGCCCATGGTGGGCAGAACGTGGTTCGACCCGGAGCAGTAATCGCCCAGGGCCACGGGGGAATACGGGCCGATGAAGACCGAACCGCCGTTGCGCAGCGCCACGGCGGCCGCAGCCGCATCGGCGACCTGTAGCTCGACGTGCTCGCCGGCGTAGGCATTGAGAACCGTCAGGGCGGCTTCCCTGTCGTCGGTCAGGACGATCGCAGACTGGCTGCCGGCCAGCGCCTGGGCGATCCGGTCGGCGTGCCGAGCCGCCGGTGCCTGCTCCGCGATATGCGCGGAGACGGCCGCTGCCACGGATTCCTCCGCGGTGACCAGCACGGCCGCGGCATTCGGATCGTGTTCGGCCTGGCTGATCATGTCGGCCGCCACATAACGCGGATCGGCGGTGGAATCGGCGAACACGATGATCTCCGTGGGACCGGCCACCGCATCGATGCCGACAGTCCCCTGGACCTGGGCCTTGGCCGCGGCGACATAGGCGTTGCCCGGCCCCGTGATCAGGTCTACGGGTTCGAGTTCCTCACCGTCGGAGAACCCGTAGGTCAGCGCTGCGATGGCCTGGGCGCCGCCGATCGCCCAGACCTCGTCCACCCCGAGCAGCCCTGCGGCTGCGAGCACCGTCGGGTGTGGCAACCCGGTATCGGCCTGCGGTGGCGAGGCGATGGCCAGCGATCCGACACCGGCGGCCTGGGCCGGCACCACGTTCATCACAACCGTCGAGGGGTAGACGGCCAGACCGCCGGGCACATAGAGACCCACACGATCCACCGGCAGCCACCGGGTCGTCACCGTCGAGTCCGGCCCCAGCTCGCTCGTCACGGCTGTCCGCCTATCGGCCTCCGCCACGATCCGCGCGCGTCGAATCGACTCGCGCAGGGCGGAACGGATCGCCGGGTCGAGCCCGGCGACCGCCGCCTCGATGTGCTGCCCGGCGACTCGCAGGGCGCTGGGTCGGACCCCGTCGAACCGCTCCGTGAAGTCGAGTACGGCCGCCCGGCCCTCGGCTGCGACCCGGTCCAGAGTCCCCCGCACCGCCTGTGCGGCCGCTTGCCCGGTCTCCTGGGCGCGCGGCAGATGCCGGCGCAGGGTGGCCCGGTCCAGGCGCATACCGCGCAGATCGATTCGTCTCAGCTCGTACATCGTCTACCTTTCTATGCGGCGCCCTGGCCGCCGTGGGTGCTCAAACAGCGGGGGCCGAGCAGTGCTTTGAGGTCCCCGAACAGGCTGGGGCCGGGGGTCACCCTGACCGATCGGTCCAGCCTCATCACGGTGCGCCGCCCCGGCTGGGTCAGGTTCAACAGCACCTCGGTGGGACCGGAGTTGGCGCGCAGCACATCGCCCAGGCGCTCCACCAGTTGCGGGGTGCAGCGTTCCAAGGGCAGTGACACGTACAGGGGCCGATCGGCCGGATCGGTGACATCGGGAATCGTCATGGAGCGCGCCATGAGCTCCGTTGGGCGCTCATCCGATTTCCTGATGACGCCGGTGACGGTGATGACCAGGTCGTTTTGCAGCAGGCTGGCAACCGGCTCGTAGACATCGCCGAAGAACATGATGTCGATCGAGGCCTCGAGGTCTTCGACGGTGACGATCGCATAGGGCTTGCCCGAGTTCTTCGAAACGCGGCGTTGCAGGGTCGTGATCATCCCGCAGACCTTGACGGTGGAGCCGTCGGGCCGGTGGTTCTCCGGGTTCATCAGATCGACGATCGGCAGATCCGCCTCCTGGCTCAGCACGCCCTCGAGCCCATTGAGCGGGTGGTCGGAGACGTAGAGGCCGATCATCTCGCGTTCGAACGCCAGCTTCTCCTTCTTGTCCCACTCCGGACGGTCGGGCACCGGAACGCTGAAGGCGTTGGCCTCGTCCTCGTCATCGTCACCGAGGCCGGCGAACAGATCGAACTGTCCGGCGGCCTCCTGCCGTTTGACTCCGATGACGGAATCGACGGCCTCTTCGTGGATCTCCACGAGCGAACGGCGGGTATGACCCAGCGAGTCGAACCCACCTGCTTTGATGAGCGATTCGATGGTGCGCTTATTGCACACGTTCTGCGGCACCTTGTCCAGGAAGTCCGAGAAGCTGGTGAACGCGCCCTTCTCCTCACGTGCCTGGCGGATTCCCTCGACGACGTGGGAGCCGACATTGCGCACCGCGCCCATCCCGAAGCGGATGTCCTCGCCGACTGCGGCGAAGTTCTGCTGGGATTCGTTGACATCGGGCTGGAGCACCGTGATGTGCATCTTGCGGCACTCGTTGAGATACAGCGCCAGCTTGTCCTTGTTGTCTCCCACACTCGTCAACAGGGCCGCCATGTACTCGGCCGGATAGTGGCACTTGAGGTAGGCGGTCCAGTACGAGACCAGCCCATAGGCTGCAGAATGGGCCTTGTTGAAGGCGTACTGGCTGAACGGCACCAGAATGTCCCACAGGGCCTGGACCGCCTCCATCGAGTAGCCGTGTTCCTTCATCCCCTCGGAGAAGGGGCCGAATTCCTTGTCCAGAATCGACTTCTTCTTCTTACCCATGGCGCGGCGCAACAGATCGGCCTGGCCCAGGGAATAGCCGGCCACCCTCTGCGCAATCTGCATCACCTGCTCCTGGTAGATGATCAGACCGTGCGACTCCGCCAGAATGTCCTTGAGCGCTTCCTCCAGTTCCGGATGGATCGGAGTGATCTCCTGGCGCCCGTTCTTGCGCAGGGCGAAGTTCGTATGCGAATCCGCACCCATCGGGCCGGGCCGGTACAGGGCGATGGTCGCCGAGATGTCGTCGAAGTTGTCCGGCTTCATCAGCCGCAGCAGGGCCTGCAGCCCGCCGCCGTCGAGCTGGAAGACCCCGATCGTATCGCCACGGCCCAGCAGCTCGTAAGAGGGCCGGTCGTCCAGCGGCAGATGTTCCAGATCGAGGTCGAAATCCCTGTTGAGCTTGATGTTGGACAGGGCGTCGGAGATGATCGTGAGGTTGCGCAACCCCAGGAAGTCCATCTTGATCAGGCCCAGGCCCTCGGCGATCGGGTATTCGAACTGGGTGATCACCTGGCCGTCCTGGAAGCGGCGCATGATCGGGATGACACTGTCGACGGGCGCCGAGGACATGATGACCCCCGCTGCGTGCACACCCCACTGCCGCTTCAGGCCCTCCAGGCCCAGCGCCGTATCGAAGACCTCGCGGGCCTCCGGTTCGGTCTCCAACAGCTCCCGGAATTCCCCCGCCTCGTTGTAGCGCGGCGCGTCCGGGGTGATGATGTTCTTCAGCGGGATGTCTTTGGCCTGGTCCGCCGGGGGCAGGGCCTTCGTCAGGCGTTCGCCCAGGCTGAAGGGCTTGCCCAACACCCGGGCCGAGTCCTTGAGGGCCTGTTTCGTCTTGATCGTACCGAAGGTCACGATCTGGGCGACGTAATCCGCGCCGTAGCGCCGGGTCACATAATCGATCGCCTCGGTGCGCCGCCGATCGTCGAAGTCCACGTCGAAGTCGGGCATCGAAATGCGATCGGGGTTGAGGAACCGTTCGAAGAACAGGCCGTGCTCGAGCGGGTTGAGCTCCGTAATGCGCATCGCATAGGCGACCATGGATCCGGCACCGGAACCGCGGCCGGGTCCCACCCTGATCCCGTTGTCCTTCGACCAGTTGATGAAGTCCGCGACTACCAGGAAGTAACCGGGGAATCCCATCTGGATGATGACGTCGAGTTCGTAGTCGGCCTGTTTCCTGGCGTCCTCGGGCACACCGTCCGGGAATCGGTAGTGCATGCCCTTATCGACCTCTTTGATCAACCATGAGGTCTCGTCCTCACCCGGTGGGCAGGGGAACTTCGGCATGTAGTTGGCGGTGGTGTCGAAGGACACCTCGCACATCTCAGCGATTCGCAGGGTATTGTCGCAGGCTTCGGGGAAATCCTTGAACAGCGCGCGCATCTCCGCCGGAGACTTCAGATAGTAGCCCGACCCGTTGAAGGCGAAGCGCGAACCGCCCTGGTCATAGGTCGGCTCGATCAGCTTGGAGCCCGACTGGATCGCCAGCAGGGCCTCGTGCGCCTTGGCGTCGGATTCGTGGGTGTAGTGCAGATCGTTCGTGGCCACCAGGGGCAGGTCCAGCTCACGGGCCAGGCGGATCAGATCGCCCATCACGCGGCGTTCAATCGAGATCCCGTGGTCCATGATCTCGCAGAAGTAGTTCTCCGCCCCGAAGATCTCCCTGTACGTCCCGGCCGCCTTGCGCGCCTCCTCGTACTGGCCCAGGCGCAGGCGGGTCTGCACCTCACCCGAGGGGCAGCCTGTCGTGGCGATCAGCCCCTCACTGTAGGTGTCGAGCAGTTCGCGGTCGATCCTGGGCCATTTGGCGAACACCGAATCCAAGGAGGCCAGGGATGAGGCCTTGAACAGATTGTGCATACCCGTGTTGTTCTTCGACAGCAGCGTCATATGGGTGTACGCGCCGCCGCCGGAGACGTCATCGCCGCGCTGGGACTCATCGGTCCGCCATTTCACACGGGTCTTGTCCCCGCGCGCGGTACCGGGGGTGACATAGGCCTCAACCCCGATGATCGGTTTGATCCCGGCGGCCGTCGCCTGTTTCCAGAAGTCGAAGGCACCGAACAGATAACCGTGGTCGGTGGTCGCCATGGCCTTCATGCCCATTTCATTGGCGGCCTTCATCAGGTCGCCCAGGCGGGCGGCCCCGTCCAGCATGGAGTATTCCGTATGGACGTGCAGGTGGACGAAATCGTCTGCCATTTTCCCCTCGCAGAAATCAGGCCCGCGGATCGCGCAGCACGTCGAGGGCGTGTCGCAGGTCCGCGGGATATTCGCTTTCGAATTCGACCCACTCCCCGGTCTCCGGGTGGGTGAAACCGAGCCGGACGGCGTGTAGCCACTGGCGGTTCAATCCCAGGCGGGCGGCCAACACCGGATCGGCCCCATAGGGCAGATCGCCACAGCACGGGTGCTTGGTCGCCGACATGTGCACACGGATCTGGTGGGTCCGACCGGTTTCCAGGTGCACTTCGAGCAGGCTCGCAGAGCGAAAGGCCTCCAACAGTTCATAGTGGGTCACCGCATGCTTGCCGTCAGTGCGCACCGCATAGAGCCCGTCGCGCCGCGGATTGCGCCCGATCGGGGCCTCGATCGTGCCGATCACCGGATCGGGCAGCCCCTGGACCAGCGCATGGTAGGTCTTCGAGACCGTGCGCTCCTTGAAGGCGTGTTTGAGCACGGAATAGGCGTGTTCGCCCTTGGCCACGACCATCACACCCGAGGTCCCGACGTCGAGTCGGTGCACGATCCCCTGTCGTTCGGGCGCACCCGAGGTGGCGATGTGGTATCCCGCGGCGGCCAAGCCGCCGATCACGGTGGGACCGTGCCAACCGGCTGCAGCATGTGCCGCGACGCCCACCGGTTTGTCGACGACGACGAAGGCGTCATCGTCGTAGATCACCCGCATGCCCGGAACCGGCTCGGCCACAATGCGCGGGGCCGGCTTCGGTTCTGGCAGTTCCACGTCGATGCGCACCCCGGAGCTCAGCCGGTCCGACTTGCCCGCAGGGCGGCCATCGACGACGATCCCCCCGGCCTGTGCGATCTGGGCGACCGCGGTCCGGGACAACCCCAACAGGCGGCTCAGAGCCGCATCGACGCGCTCCCCCTCGAGTCCGTCGGGGACCAGAAAAGAACGTTCCGTCATACCGGATCTACCTCCTGCTGCGCGTGATCGGAGTGCGTGGCGACCCCGAACGGGATCCCCTTGAGACTCGCGATGATGATGAGGACCGCTGCCCCCGTGATGGCGATATCGGCGACATTGCACACGAAGAAGTACAGATCGATGAAATCCACGACGGCCCCGTGGAAGACACCGGGTGCGCGGAACAGCCGATCGATCAGATTACCGACCAGTCCGCCCAACAACAGGCCCAGGCCCGCGCCCCACGTGACCGAGCGCAGGCGGCGGACCGAGATGAGGATGGCCGCGAACACGATGATCGCAATGACCGCGAACAGCCAGGTCGTGTTCGAACCCAGCCCCAGTGCCGCACCCGGGTTGCGCAGGAACGTCAGCCCGGCCAGATCGCCGAGCACCGGCACTCTGGGTCGCCCCGCCAGGAATGCGACGGCCAGGGCCTTCGTCGCCTGGTCGGCCAGCACCACCAGCAGGGCCACCGCGAACAGCCAGATCCGTGGACGCCCGATCCGGGCGCCGTCTTGTTTGTCTACCACCACTCACCCAAGTCTACCGGTGCGCTCCCCGTGAACCATACAGGCGGGGCCGCCCCTCCCTCGGGAAGGACGGCCCCGCCTGCGAACCAGAACCTGGAACAGGTCAGAGCGAGTGCTTTGCGTTACCCGCCTGGCCCAGGGTCTCCGGGGCCAGGGAGCTGGAGTTCTCCAGTTCGCGTAGCTGATCGCTCAGGTAGCTCTTCAAACGCGTCCGGTACTGGCGCTCGAAGTTCTGCAGCACGTCGAGCTCACGTTCGAGGTTCGACTTCTGGGTCTCCAGCTGGTTGAGCGTATCGTCGCGCTTCTTCTCCGCGGCCGTGACGATGCCGGAGGCCTCCGTCTTAGCATCCGCGATGAGCTTGTCACGGGTCTTCTTACCCTCTGCCACATGCTCGTCGTGGACCTTCTGCGCCAGTGCGATGAGCCCGGCTGCATCGCCGCCGGCGTTCGCCGCCGGTGCAGGAGCCTCTGCCTGCTTCGGTTCTGCCGCCTTGGCAGGCTGCGACTTGGCCTCTTCCTTCGGCTCCTCCTTGGCCTCCTTGGCCGGTTCCGGAGCCGGCTTGGCCGGGGCCGTGGCCGCTGGAGCCGCCGCCGGGGCCTGCGGGGCCACGACCGGCGAAGCCGGTGCGGCTTCCTTCTTCGGCTCTTCGACGGGCTTGGCCGCGGGCATCGCCTGTGTCGCCTGCGGATCCTCAACCTTGGGCGCAGCAGGCGCCGCTGCGGCCTTTCCGCCGTCCTTCTGGAGCTCGGCTGCCTTGGCCTCGGCTTCCGAGAGCTTCTGCCGCAGCGAGTCGTTCTCCTGATAGAGCCGACGCAGTTCGACGACGACCTCGTCGAGGAAATCGTCGACCTCGTCCTGGTCGTATCCTTCGCGGAACTTGACGTGCTGGAACCGCTTGTTCACTACGTCTTCAGGCGTAAGCGCCATGAGGCCACCTTCGGTTGAGTAATAGTCCACTGCCCTGCACGTCAGTGCAGATGCCTAACAATTTCATCACTGTACAGCACGACCGTTGTTCTTGTCTTGCAGCCAATCACATTAAACGACGTGAAGCAGCGGTCCTGCAACGAGTCCATCATAGGCACAGAACGCTGAGAACTTCAGCCCAGGGCGATCATGGCCCGGCCCGCATTGAGCAGCAGCGCGGAGAGGAATTGCACAACCATATACAGGACGATGAAGCCCAGGTCAAGGGCGACGGTGCCCAACCGCAGCGGGGGGATGATCCTGCGCAGCAGATTGATGGGCGGATCAGTCAGGGAATAGACGAGTTCGCAGACCACCAGCAGGAAGCCCCTCGGCCGCCAATCACGGGCGAAGACCTGGATCAGGTCGATGACGACACGGGCCAGCAGAACGAACCCGTAGAGATTGAGTGCGAAACCCAGGATGTAGAGGACGATGCCCACGTGTTATGACGCCTTCCGTCGTAGTTCTCGCCACCGGTCATACAGCGACCGGCAGACCACCCCATGGTAGCCTGCCGGTCGGTCAGCGGTGGAGACGAAACTCTCAGCTCTGGTTGAAGAAACCCTTCTGCTCCCGTTCGGGCTCCGTACCGTTGGCCACCTCGTAGTCCTCGGGCGTGAGAAGGAACACTGAGGTCGTCACCTTCTCGAGATTACCGTGCAGGCCGAAGGTCAGTCCGGCCGCGAAGTCGACAAGGCGCTTGGAGTTCACATCGTCCATGGCGCTGAGGTTGATGATCACGGGGATCCCCGCGCGGAAGGCCTCGCCGATGGCAACGGCGTCGTTGTAGCTGCGGGGATGAATGGTCTGAATCCGGTGTACGGGTTCCACGGGTGTCGTCTCCACGGGTCGCATCGAGGCGCGAATCGGGGTGACCGCCGCATCGATCTGGGGTTCGTCCATCAGTTCGTCCTCCGGCGGTCCCGATTCGTAGGCCGGCTCATCGTAGTCGCGGTCGCGTGGAGTGTAGGCGTCATCCTGCTCATACCCCTCTTCACCGAATCCGAAGTAGTTGCCGATCTTCTTGAAGGCAGACATAGCTTTCTCCTGATCTCCACCGGGCCCTTCGGCCCCCTGCTGTCACCTACGAAACTATCCCAATGCAAACGACACGCCCCGGTAATCCGTAGGCGTGTCGCAAGGTGTGCCAACCGCGGACTCAATCCGGGTGGGGTGCCAGCCAGCCGATTCCGGCGAATCGGCCGGTGGCGCCATCCCTGCGATACGAGAACAGATCCGGGTCCTCGAAGGTGCAGCTGCGGTCCCAATGGACGATGCGCACCCCGCGGTCCGCCAGCTGGGAGACCACTCCTGCGGAGACATCGAGTGCGGGGGTGCCCGACCAGGTGATGGCCCCTGCCACGGGATGGAGCGCGGCGACCTCATGACGCAGCTCGTCGGGCACCTCGTAGCAGCGCCCACAAATCGACGGACCGACGATGGCCGAGACCCGGGTGGCGCCACGGCGCTCCATGGCCTCGAGGACCGCTCCGACCACTCCGTCCGCCATGCCCCGCCGTCCCGCATGTGCTACGGCCACCAGGCCCGCGTCGGGATCGGCCAGGACCACCGGGGTGCAGTCGGCGACCATCACGACCAGGCCCACCCGTTCCTCACCGGTGACCTGGGCGTCGGCCTCGACCACCGTGGCCGGCACCGAGGCACTTGACGAGTCGAGGTCCACCATGTGGACCCGGGTGCCGTGAACCTGTGAGGTAAAGCTCAGCCGATCCGCCTGCAGCCCCAGCACGGACCCCAGAGCCGCCCGATTGGCCGTCACAGCCGAATCGACGTCTCCGACGTGCCGGGCCAGATTGAAGCTGCTAAAGGGGCCCTCGCTGAAACCGCCGCGGCGGTCGGTGAACGCCACATGTGCGTCCACCGACCGCCCCGGAATCACGAACCTGCCACCGAGCATCGCGCGCTCCTACTTGAGGAAGTCGGGCACGTCGATGTCGTCGCGCCCGTTGTAGGTACGCTGTTCCTCCGGCAATTCGACCGGCACATCGGCAGGCTGGCGCTGCGGCAACGGAGTCACAGGGGCGATCTGTTCGGCCCCGGTGTCGGCGGACTGCTTGGGCTCGGGCGCCGGTGTCGAAACCGCGGGTTCGGCCGGGACCGATTTGATGGTGTTGTCGTTGTTGTCGAAGCCGGCTGCGATCACCGTGATCCGGCATTCGTCGCCGAGGTTCGGGTCGATGACCGTACCGAAGATGATATTGGCCTCCGGGTGGGCTGCCTCCTGCACCAGGCGAGCGGCCTCGTTGACCTCGAACAGACCCAGATCCGGTCCACCCTGGATCGACAACAGCACCCCGTGCGCACCCTCGATGCTGGCCTCCAGCAGAGGCGATGCGATCGCGGACTCCGCGGCCTGCACCGCCCGGTCGTCGCCGACTGCGGAACCGATGCCCATCAACGCGGTACCGGCGCCCTGCATCACGGACTTCACATCGGCGAAGTCCAGGTTGATCATCCCGGGGGTGGAGATCAGATCGGTGATGCCCTGGACACCGGAGCGTAGGACCTCGTCGGCGGACTGGAACGCCTCCATTACCGTGACATTGCGATCCGAGATCGACAACAGACGGTCGTTGGGGATGACGATGAGGGTATCGACTTCTTCGCGCAGCGCGGCGATACCCGATTCCGCCTGCGCCGACCGGCGCCGGCCCTCGAAGGTGAACGGTCGCGTCACCACGCCGATCGTCAGCGCGCCCAGGGACTTCGCGATCCTGGCGACCACCGGGGCCGCACCGGTCCCGGTACCACCGCCCTCACCGGCGGTGACGAAGACCATATCCGCACCGTCGAGCGCTTCCTTGATCGCGTCTTCGGAGTCCTCGGCGGCCTTCCGGCCGATCTCCGGGTCGGCACCGGCGCCCAGACCGCGGGTCAGATCGCGGCCGATCTCCAGTTTGGTGTCAGCTTCCGATAGCAGCAACGCCTGGGCATCGGTGTTGATGGCGATGAACTCGACTCCACGCAGACCGACCTCGATCATGCGCTGGACCGCGTTCACACCACCGCCGCCGGTACCGGCGACCTTGATGTCGGCTCCGGATTGCGGGAATTCAGCCAAGTCGGTTCCTCTTTCGATGCTCTAGTGTCCGGCAGACCTGTTCAACGGGCGGGACGTCCGGGATACGGCCTTTGCCATGACGTTATTGTGTCCGACGCACCGGTGCAAGAACCTGCCCGGAGTGTCGCGGCGCTTTAATCGTTTCCGCCCCAGGTTATAACGTCGCGCCCGCCGCCGCCGACGCGCCCGGAGGCTGGATGCCGCGGGTTCAGCCGGTCACTGGTCTCTCGGGCAGGCTCACGTCGATCCGCTGCGCCCCCGTTGGCAGGAGGGCGCGGGCGATGCGGAACTTCCGCTGCACATCCGCGGAGGTCCCGAATACGATCGTGACATCTCGCCCGGGCTGGGCCCGCTGGGTCTGTGTGGCCGAAGGCGCGGCGGACGCGGTGGCCGAGGTGCTGCGGTCTGCCAGTTCCTCCCCCGTCGCGGCGTAGACGATCGATAGAGTGCCCGAGCGATCCGTACGGATCGTGCGCACCCGCTGCGCCGCTGCGTCGTCCAGGCCGGTGATGAGTTCGACGGCCGAGCGCACGCTCTCCGCCGGCGCCGTGCCCTCGGCCTGCAGGAGCGGCAGTTCCGGTTTCCGGTTCACCGTGTCGATGGCGTTGCCGGACTCGTCGAAGCGCTGCCACCGTTTGCCCTGGGCCACTGCCAGCGCGGGCTGCCGGTCGACGATGACGACCGTCAGACTGCGCGGGCCCGACCAGCGCAGGCGCACTTCGGACGTTTTGGGAAACCGCTCGTGCAGCTGCGCGGATATTGCACCCAGGCGCAGGCGCGGCAACGGCGTTCCCCGATGGTCCTGGAGTACCGCCTGCTCGACCGCCCCCGCGTCCGTCAGACTGGCGCCCGTGACCGTGACCGACTGCAGCGCCAGCGCCGGGGTGAACCAGCCCAGCAGACCGCAGCCGAGCACGACGACGAGCACTGTGCCCGTAATCCACCACGGACGGGACCGCCTGGCCCTGCGGGTGGCGATGACCTCGGTGAGATCGGCAGTCTCATTGCCCTGGCCCATCGGGGTCAGGACTCCGTCGCGGCCCGGCTCGGTACCGACTCGCCCGTGCCCAGTGCCACCAACAGCTCGGGCCCCAGCATGGTGACATCACCGGCCCCGGCGGTGATGACGATGTCCCCGGGACGGACCCTGCCGGCCATATAGGGAACGGCGTCGCGGAAAGCCGGCAGAAAGGCCACCTTGTCCTCCGGCAGGGGGACCTCGGCGGCGATGAGGTCACCGGTCACCCCGGGGATCGGATCCTCACGTGCGGGATAGACGTCGAGTACCGCCACATCGTCGGCCAGGCCCAGGGCCTGGCCGAACTCGTGTTTGAAGGCCCGTGTCCGGCTGAACAGGTGGGGCTGGAAGATCACGTGCACTTGCCGGTCCTCGGCGACGATCTCCCTGGCCGCCCGCAATACCGCGGTCAGTTCGGTCGGGTGGTGGGCGTAGTCGTCGAAAACCCGTACGCCGTTCGCGGTTCCCCGCAGATCGAATCGCCGTCGGGTCCCCGAGAAGCCCATCAGGCCGGCTTCTGCGCGTTCGTCATCGAGCCCCAGTTCGACTGCCACGAGGAGCGCCGCCGTCGCGTTGAGCACATTGTGCAGACCCGGCTGGCCCAGGGAGACGGGCCCGAGAACCCGCCCGCCGTAGGCCACCGAGAAAGTAGCGCCCTGCGCATCGTGACTCAGCTCGACCACCCGGGCCGAGGCGTGCTCGGACTGTCCGTAGGTGACGACCCGGCCGCCGGCCGCGGCCGCGGCCTCTGCGATCCCGGCCGCGCCGGGATCGTCGGCGCAGGCGATGAGCACCCCGGAATCGGCCGTGACGTTGGCGGAGAACTCCACGAACGCCGCCCGTACCCTCTCCCAACTGCCGTAGAAGTCCAGGTGATCTGGTTCGGCGTTCGTGATCACCCCGATCACCGGGTCGTAGAGCAGGAACGAGCCGTCGGATTCGTCGGCTTCTGCCACGAACACATCGCCCGAGCCGGCGTGCGCGTTCGTCCCGGTCGCGCTGAGCACACCGCCGATGACGAAGGACGGGTCCGCCCCTGCCGACTGCAGGGCCACCGTGGTCATCGAGGTCGTGGTGGTCTTGCCGTGCGTCCCTGCGATCGCGACGGCCCGCCTGCCCACCATCAGACCGGCCAGGGCCCGGGACCGGTGGACGACCCGGATACCCGCGGCACGGGCTGCCGCCAGCTCCGGGTTCGACTCGCGGATGGCCGTGGACACGACGACTGTGTCCGCGCCGGCGATGTGCTCGGCGGCATGGCCGATGTAGACGGTCGCCCCCTGCGCGCGCAGAGCGGCGACAACGGATGAGTCCTTAGCGTCAGAGCCGGAGACGGTGATGCCGCGGTCGAGCATGACCCGGGCGATGCCGGACATGCCGGCCCCGCCGATTCCGATGAAGTGCACCCGGCCCAGGTCTTCGGCCGGAATCACCGGCCCCTGATTCTGATCGACGTCGAGTGCATGGTTCATGCGTCTCCTTCGAGTGTCAGGCCCGCGGTACGGGCGATGGTCGCGACCATGGCACGGTCCGCGTGCCGTGGGAAGTCCATGGCCGCCAGTGCGGCCTCCATCCCTGCCAGGGCGGCGGAATCGGCTGCCAGGGGCACCACTGCGTCACGGACGAAATCCTCGTTGAAGGCACTGTTGTCGATCAGCCTCGCCCCGCCCGCTGCCACCGGTCCGGCGGCGTTCTTCGCCTGCTCGCCGTTGCCGATTGGCAGCGGTACGTAGACGGCGGGCAGTCCGACGGTGGTGACCTCGGCCACTGTTCCCGCGCCGGATCTACACACGATCAATGAGGCCGCCAAGTAGGCGTTCTCCATTCCATCGACATAGTCCACGACATGGTAGGCGGGGTCGCCGGCGGCCGCGGCGCGCACCGCTTCGCCCTTGCCGGCTCCCGTCACGTGCAGGACCTGCAGCCCGGCTGCGGTGAAGGACGCGTGGGCCGCAGCGCATGCCTCGTTGATGGCCGCCGCTCCCAGGGACCCGCCCGTGATGACGACGGTGGGCAGGTCGGGACGCAGGCCCAGGCGGGTACGGGCCTCTGCCACGGCCGCCGACTCATGCCTGTCGGCGGCCTCGATCTCCGGGCGCATCGGCATGCCGACGGCGTGCCCGGCCAGGGGTGTGCCGGGGAAGGTGAAGCCGATATTGGCCGAATCCGTCAACTTCGCCCCCAGTTTGTTGGCCATTCCGGGAACCGCGTTGGCCTCGTGGATGACGATCGGCAGGTGACGTTTGCGGGCGGCCAGATAGGCGGGTGTGGCGACGTAGCCGCCCACACCGACGACCACGTCGACATCGTTCGCATCGATGATGCCGATGACCGATTTCACAGCGTGGCTGAAGCGCTTCGGGAAGCGCAGCGCAGCACCGCCGAGCTTGCGCGGCGCGGGCACCTTCTCGATGGTCTCCAGCGGGAATCCGGCCTGCGGGACCAGGCGGGTCTCCAAACCCTCCGGGGTGCCGAGCATGGTCACGGAGGCGTTGGGCACACGCCGCACCAGCTCCCTGGCTATTGCGAGCATGGGCGAGATATGGCCGGTGGTGCCGCCACCGGCGAACAGGACTGAGACCACGATTGTCAGATCACTTCTTTCTGGCTGGGGTACGGGCGAAGAACGACAGGGAGGCACGCAGGCGCGTGCCCTGGGCGCGCAGCGCATCGGCTGCGCCGGGTTCCGCGCGGGCGAAGGACAGCAGGATACCGCTGGCCAACAGGGTGGAGATGAGGGAGGACCCGCCATATGACACGAAGGGCAGTGGCACGCCGATGACGGGCAGTACACCGGTGACGACCAGCAGGTTGACCGCCGCCTGTCCCAGGAACCACATGAAGATGCCACCGGTGGCGGCCTGGACGAAGCGATCGGTTGAGCGCAGGATCAGTCTCACGCAGCCATAGGCCAGCAGGGCGAACAGCAGGAGCACGATGAGGGAGCCGAAGAAACCCAGCTCCTCGCCGATGATCGCGAAGATGAAGTCGTTGTGCGCCTCTGGCAGCCACGACCACTTCTCCCTGCTGCCGCCCAGACCCGTGCCGAACCAGCCACCGGAGGCCAGGGCGTAGAGACCGTGGTCGGTCTGCCAGTGCTGGCTGAACTGCGAATCGGCGTCGGTGGCGCCCGAACCCCGCGCGAACAGGGCTTCGATCCGGCCCAGCCGGTTGTCGTTGGCGACGACGTACACGGCGACCAGGACCCCTGCGATGCTCACCAGCGAGGTCAGCCAGCGCCAGGGCAGACCGCCGACGAACAGGGTCGCCAGGATCACCGCGAGCAGGATCATGCAGGACCCAAGGTCCTTTCCGGCCAAGACGATGGCCACCATCGCAGCCAGCGCGGCAAATCCCGGGAGCACATGGCCGAAGCGGTAGAAATCGCGTTTGGGATCGGCCATGAAGTGTCCGAGGAACAGGGCCATGGCGAGTTTCGAGATCTCGACGGGCTGCGCCTGCAGCGGGCCGATCCGGATCCAACCGGTGTTTCCGCCCACGCTGGCTCCCAGCGCTGGGATCAGCGGTAGGGCCTGGAAGGCCAGTGCGGCCACCAGCAGAATGGGCGCTGCGGCGGAGAAGAAGCGGCTGGGCAGGCGGGAGGCGAGGAAGAGCAGCGCGAAGCCGCCTGCTGCGAATCCCGCCTGTTTGAAGAACAGGGAGAACGAGGAGATCTCCCGGCCATCGTAGAAGCTGATCGACGAAGCCGAGAGCACCATCACCAGGCCCAAGCCGGTCAGCGTCACCACGGAGAGCAACAGGATGTAATACGTGGCCAGGGGCAGGTCGAGGACGACCCGGGCCCGGTTCATAAAACGGCGCAGGGCCGAATCCGAACCGGTGCCCCGGGCCGTAGTACGGGTGCCGGAGGCCACCGCTCAGTCCTCCAGGTCCCGCACGGCTGCGGCGAACAGGTCGCCGCGGGTCGCATAGTTCAGGAACTGGTCCATACTCGCCGCCGCCGGCGCCAGCACGACGGGTATTCCGGGCCCTGCCAGTTGTGCGCCCGCGCGCACGGCGGCGCGCATCACCTCTGTTCCCCTGGCGGCCGGATCCGCGGGATCCGCCGGCAGGGACGCCGGATCGATGCGCACGACCGGGACCCGGGGTGCGTTCTCGGCCAGGGCCGAGGCGAAGGGCGCCGGATCGCGGCCGATCAGCACCACGCCGGCCAGCCTGGCCGCGTGCTCGGCCACCAGGTCGTGCATGTCCGCGCCCTTGGCCAGTCCCCCGGCGACCCACACCAGACGCTCGCGCGCAGCGAGGTCGGCGGCCGCCGCGTGCGGATTGGTCGCCTTCGAGTCATCGATGAATGCCACACCGTCGACGGTACCCACAACGGTGCCACGGTGGTCCCCCGGATGGTGGGCCAGCAGGCCGGCGCGTACGGCCGCGGGCTCGACGCCGAACGAGCGGGCCAATGCGGCGGCGGCCGCTACATTGGCCACATGGTGCGGTGCCAGATGGTCGGCCGGGACCCCGAGGGCCACCGACACGTCGTCGAGCGTTGCCAGCTCGGCTGCGGCCGAATAGCGGTGCGGGGTGAATGCCCGGTCGACGAGGATGTCCTCGATCAGACCTATCTGGCCGACCAGGGGTGCCCCGACGGTGAAGCCCACCGCCCTGGCACCGGGCAGCACCTCGGCCTGCTCGACCATGTGCAGGGTGGCCGGATCGGCGGTGTTGTAGACGGCGGTGTGGCCCACATTGGCATAGACCTTGGCCTTATCGGCGCCGTAGGCGGCCAGGCCACCGTGCCAGTCGAGGTGGTCCTCGGCAAGATTGAGCACCACCGCCGAATGCGCGCACATGGAGTGTTCCCAGTGCAGTTGGAAGCTCGAGAGTTCGATCGCCAGGACCTCGGCGGTCGGGTCGAGGACCGCTTCGAGCAGGGGCGCCCCGATATTGCCACAGGCCCGGGCCTCGCAGCCCCCGGCGGTCAGCATCGCGGCCAGCAGGCTCGTGGTCGTGGTCTTGCCGTTGGTGCCGGTGACGACCAGCCACGGCGCCTGGTTCGCACCGCGCACCCGCCAGGCCAGCTCGACCTCGCCGATCACGGGGACACCGGCGGCGCGCGCCGCCAGCAACAGCGGCTGATCGGGCCGCCACCCCGGGGAGGTGCAGACCAGCTGAGGCGGGAGCCCGTCGAAGTCCGGCAGAGTCCGCGTGTGCTCGACACCGCGCCGGATATCGACGTCGAAGACCTCCAGGATCCGGATGTGCTCACTCAGATCGCGTTGGGTGTCGCCGTCGACGACGATCACGCGGGCGCCGCGTTCCGCCAGGTGAACGGCCATCGGATACCCCGACACGCCAAGCCCCGTGACGACGACGCGCAGACCGTCGAGATCGGAATCCGGGCCCACCAGGATCTCCGGGATCCGCTCGGCCAGGGGGTAGGGCACCGGAGTCGCCCCCGCGGGTACCAGCTCAACGGCCATAACGAGCCAGCCAATCCGCGTAGAACAGCCCGACGGCCAGCACCACGAAGCAGGCGGCGATGATCCAGAAGCGGATCACGATCGTCACCTCGGCCCAGCCCTTGAGCTCGAAATGGTGCTGCAGGGGTGCCATCCGGAAGATCCGTTTGCCCGTGAGCTTGTATGATCCGACCTGGAGCATGACCGACAGGGTGATGATGACGAACAGGCCGCCCATCACGACAAGCAGGATCTCGGTGCGGCTCATGACCGCCAACCCCGCAATCGCACCGCCGATGGCCAGGGAACCGGTATCGCCCATGAAGATCTTCGCAGGGGCGGCATTCCACCACAGGAAGCCGATGCACGAGGCGGCCATGACCGCACCGACCATCGCCAAGTCGCGAGGATCGCGCACGATGTAGCAGCCGGCCTCGGCGTGGCTCATCAGGTCGCAGTTCTTCACCGACTGCCACAGACTGATCACGACATAGCCCAGGAAGACGACGACGGCCGAACCGGCTGCCAGGCCGTCGAGCCCATCGGTCAGGTTCACGGCATTGGACACCGCCGTGACGATGAGGTTGGCCCACAGGATGAACAGGATGAAGGTCACGATCGCCGCACCGGTGAAGGCCAGGTCGATCGGTAGATCGCGAACGAAGGAGATGGCCGACGAGGCGGGGGTGCGGCCGTATTCGTTCGGGAACAGCAGCGCGCCGATGGCGAAGGTGATGCCGACGAAGCCCTGCCCCGCGATCTTCGCCTTCGGACTCAGGCCCAGGGAGTTCTTCTTCGCGATCTTCTTGTAGTCGTCGAGGAAGCCGACGCCGGCCAGGCCGACTGCCAGCCACAGCACCAACATGCCCGAGGGCGTGGGCGCGGACATGGTCACGAGGTGCGCCAGGAAGTAGGCGACCACGGCCGAGGCGATGATCACCACCCCGCCCATGGTCGGGGTGCCGCGCTTGACCAGGTGGGTCTTGGGACCGTCATCGCGGACGAACTGACCGTAGCCGCGTTTGACGAGCACCCGGATGAACGCCGGGGTCCCGAAGATCGTGAAGAGGAAGGCCAGAACGCTGGCCACGACTACGGCGATCATGCGCCGGACACCCCCGAGATCTCATCGCCGAGGAAGCGCAGGCCGGCGTCACGCGATGATTTGAACAAGACGATGTCCCCCGCCTTGAGTTCGTGCTGGAGCATTTCCCTGGCCTCCGTGACGGTGGGAACCCATGCTGCCTCCGAGCCCCAGGAGCCCTCGAGGTTGGCCGACTGGTAGATCGGCTTGGCCCCATCGCCGACGGCGATGGTCTTCGAGATGTTGAGCCGGACGACGAGCTCGCCGATGTCCGAGTGCGCTTGACGCGACTCGTCACCGAGCTCGAGCATTTCGCCGAGCACCGCGATGGTGCGCCGCGGTGGGTTGTCCTCATCCCCCCTGCCCATCGCGGCCAGCGTCTTCAACGCCGCGCGCATGGATTCGGGGTTCGCGTTGTAGGCGTCGTTGAGGACCGTGACACCGTTGGGGTTGTCGACGAGCTCCATCCGCCAGCGGCTGGCGGCGCCCGAGGTGGACAGGGTGGACACGATGGTCCGCGCGCCAACGCCGCACAGCCACGCCACACTCGCGGCGGCCAGGGCATTGGCGACGTGGTGGGAGCCCAACAGTGCCAATTCGACCGCGGCGGGCTCCTCCTGCGGTAGGTGCAGGGTGAAGCTGGTACGCCCCGAAGCGTGGGTGGTGACGTCCTCCGCCCAAATCAACGGGGTCTTATCCGTCACCCCCGAGGTGGAGAACCAGGCGGTCTCCACCCCTTCGGCCAGCACCGAGGTCATGGCGGCGACCCGCTGGTCGTCGGCATTGAGCACGGCCGTTCCACCCGCGATCAGCGAGGCGACGAGTTCACTCTTGGCCCGCGCCGTGTTCTCGATCGAGCCGAAGACCCCGGCATGGGCCGAACCCACATTGAGTTCCACGGCGATATCGGGCCGGATCAACGAGGTCAGATAGGCGAGGTTGCCGATCGACCGGGCACCCATCTCGAGGACCAGGAAGCGCGTATCGGGCGTGGCGCGCAGCGCGGTCAGCGGCACCCCGACCTCGTTGTTGAAGGAGTTCGGCGGCCAGATCGTCTCACCCTGTGCGCTGAGCAGGTCACCGACCAAGTCCTTGACCGTCGTCTTGCCGGCGCTGCCGGTGATCGCCACGACGGTCAGCTCCCCGGCCTCCCGCAGCGCCGTGACGTTGTACCCGGCCAGCCGGCCCAACGCCTCGGTGGCGTCGGATACGACGATGCTGGGCAGGATCTCGCCGTCGACGCTGGGGATCGCCTCGGCGATGATGAGCGCCGCCCCGGCGGTCCGGGCCGCGGGCGCGAATTCGATCCCGTCGACGTTCTCCCCCTTGCGGGCCACGTAGATGTCTCCGGGGGTCACCTCGCGCGAGTCGGTCACGACGCCGCCCGACAGCGGGGTCGAGCCGGCGATCGCGTGCAGTTGGCCGCCGATGGCGGTTGCTATTTCGAGCGCAGAAAATTCCTTCATATCACTTCAAAACAATACTCGGTTCGGTACCCAAGTTCGCCTTGGGCAGCGCCTTGCGGGTCTCTTCACGGTCGTCGAAGTGATGTTTCACTCCGTTGACCTCTTGGCCGGTCTCATGCCCCTTGCCCGCCACCAGCAGTGCTCCGGCGGTTCCGGCTGCCTCCACCCCGGCTAGGATGGCGGCCCGGCGGTCCGCGATCTCGCGGATTTCAACGGTGCGCGCCGGGTGGCACGCCACGTAGTCCTCGGCACCGGCGCGAACCGCGCCACGGATCTCGGAGGGGTCCTCCGTGCGGGGATTGTCATCGGTGATGATCACCACATCCGCATATTGTGCGGCTGCGGCACCCATTTTGGGCCGCTTGCCCTGGTCGCGCGCTCCGCCCGCACCGCACACGATGACCAGGGGGCCCTCCGGATGATCCGCCCGCAGACCCGAGAGCGCCTTGACCAGGGCATCGGGGGTATGGGAGTAGTCGACGACGGCCAACGGGCCGCGCTGCCGGATGACCTCCATCCGGCCGGGGACCGTTGCGGTGAACGTGGGAGCGACCCGGGCCAACTCCTCCACCGGCCATCCGCAGGCGGCCAGCATCGTCAGGGCCAGCGCGGTGTTCGCGGTGTTGAAGTCCCCCGGCAGCGGGCTGTGTGCCGCCAGGACCCCGCCGATTGGCTCGAACGGCGCACCGTGGAGTTCGAACCGGCCCGCCGTCCCGGCCACCAGCAGTACATCGGGGGCGTCATCCGGGTCCGCCGAGACCGTGAGCAGCGGGATCGGCGCGGTGTCCGCCAGGCGCTGAGCCCAGGCGTCGGCCAGGTAGATCACTCCGCGGTCGGCGAATTCCGGGGTGAACAGCTGCGCCTTTGCCTCGAAGTAGGCTTCCATCGTCTTGTGGAAGTCGAGGTGGTCCTGAGTCAGATTGGTGAATCCTGCTACTGCGAAGTGCGCCCCGTCGACCCGGTGCTGCACCAGGGCGTGGGAGGAGACCTCCATCGCACAGGTGCGCACACCGGCGCTGCGCATGTCGGCGAACAGCCGGTGCAGATCGGGAGCTTCCGGAGTGGTCCGCACAGCGGGCACGGAATCCCCTGCGATACGGGTGGCGACGGTCCCGATGACCCCGGTGGTGCGCGGTCCGTCGATGGCGGCGAGCAGGGCCTCGAGCAGGAAGGTCGTCGTGGTCTTGCCATTGGTCCCGGTGACGCCCAGCAGGGTCGGTCGTCCTGGTTCGGTGCCGTAGACCGCCGCGGCGATCGCCCCCAGGCGTGCCCGGGGATCCCCCACGCACACGATGGTGGCATCGGCGGGGACCTCCCCGGCCGCCTCGATGATGTCCAGCCCGGCGGAATCGGTGAGGATGCAGCGCACCCCCGCGGTGAAGAGATCGGCGACGAAGACCGCACCGTGGACGTTCGCGCCGGGCAGGGCCGCGTACATCCACCCCGGGGCCACACTGCGCGAGTCCAGGGACACCCCGGTGACATCGACCGTGTCCGGCCCGCGCACCTCGGCCGGGCCGAGCGGCAGTTCGCTTAAGCGCATGTGCTATTTCCACTTCCTCTTGGGCAGTTCGGGTTTGCTCGTCGACGGGGGTACCCCCAGCTGACGCAGGGCATAGCCCGCGACGTCCGAGAATACCGGAGCGGCGGCGGTTCCGCCGTAGTAGCCCTTCTTGGGCCGCTGCAGTGTCACCGATACCGCCAGTTGCGGGTCCTCCGCCGGCACGGCTCCGGCGAAGCTGGCCGTATAGCCCTTGTAGCCGGAACCGTCCTCGGTCGGCGCCTGGGCCGTACCCGTCTTCCCGGCCACCCGGTAGCCCGGAATCTTGCCGGCCTCGCCGGTGCCGTCGGCAACCACCGACTCGAGGATCCGCATGAGCGAGTCGGCGGACTTCTCGCTGATCACCTGGGATTCCACCTTCGGTGCGATCTCGGTGACCTTTCCGTCGTCGTCGACCGTGCCGCTGACCAGCTGCGGAACCATTTTCTTGCCCCCATTGGCGATCGTCGCGATCACCTCGGCGTTCTGCAGCGAGGTACTCGCCACGCCCTGGCCGAACAGCACAGTGTACTTGGTACGGCCGTCCCAGGCGGACGGCTTGCGCAGAATGCCCGAGGCCTGACCCGGGAAGGCCAGCGCGCTCTTCGTCCCGAACCCGAAGCGGTGTAGATAGTCGTAGCGCTGCTGCTCGCTCAGCTGCTGACCGGCCATCACGGTTCCGGTGTTCGAAGAGTCCATCATGATGCCCGCGAACGTCAGTTTCTCGGTCTTGTGCTCATGCGAATCCTTGAACTCCTCGTCGTTGGGGGCCTTCCACTTGTACGGCACGGTGAACCGGGTCTCCGGAGTGACCTTGCCCTCTTCGAGCAGAGCCGCCGCGGTAACCATCTTGGCGGTGGAACCCGGTTCGAACGAGGCGTTGAAGATCCGCGAGCCACGATCGTCGGACCCTACCCTGCCCGGATTGTTCGGATCTACGCTCGGCGCCTCCGCCGCGGCTATGATCCGGCCCGTCTTCGCCTCGAACATCGTCACGGTGCCCCATTCGGCCTGGCGTTCCTTGACCGCCTGGGCGATCGCCTTCTGCGCGTAGTACTGGATGGGCAGGTTGAGGGTGGTCCGCACCCCGGTGCCGTCGACGGCCGGGACGTTCTGGTTCTCCCCCAGTGGGATCTCGTCGCCGGAGCGGCCGCGCTCATAGCGCTGCTCGCCGTCCACGCCGGCGAGCATATCGCGGTACTGCAGCTCCAGCCCGGCCAGGGGCGCGCCATCGGAGCCGACGAATCCCACGATGTTGCCCGCCAGAGCGCCATCGGGATAGGTCCGCACCGAGTACTGTTCGACCGTCAACCCGGGGATGTGCAGCGCGTCGATCCTGTTCCACACCTCGGAGGTCAGCCCGTCGGCGATAGGCGACCAGCGCCTGTCACCGTCGAGCCGCTTGTACAGAATGCCGGCATCGGTCTGGAGGGGGCCCGCCAACGCCTTGGCAGCACCCCAGGCGCCCAGGGGCTCGGTCGAGACGACCTTGCCCTTGGCATCGCGGTTCTTCTTCTCGTACCCCTTGACGTTGACCTGGTCGGCCACCAGCCGGTACCGGTCGGCGTTGTCGGCCAGCACCCGCCCGTCGGATCCCAGAATCACGCCGCGATGGGCCGGGATGGGTTTGACGGACAGCCGGCTGGCCAGCGCCTTCTGTGCCAGGGCGGCCGTATCCATCCCCTGGATGGTGAAGAGCTTCCACGTCAGCAGCGCCAGAATGCACAGCACCGCGATCAGGATCCACAGCACACGGCGCCGCGGATCCGCGGGCGCGCGTACCGGGGCGGGACGCCGCGGGCCCGCAGGACGTTTGGGGGCCTGCTGCGCCGGTGCTTTGCGTCCGGCGGCCTTCGAACCCGAGGACCGCTGTTTGGATGGTGCACCCCGGCCGCGGGAAGTCGCACGCGATGGTGTGCCCGCGGCGCCGGTCGACGTCTGCCGAGCACTCCGTGCATCACCGGCCTGGCCGGTCCGCTGTCGATCGGATCCGGCCTTTGGCCGCTGAGCGCCCGCGCGCCCACCGCGCGACCTATCGGACCGGTTGCCCGGGTTCCGGGACTGTGGAGCCATCCCTTGGGTCCCCCTCGTTACCGTCGTCGTTCATCGTGGATTCCGGATCGCCGGAGCCGGCAGATCCGAATCGTCTGTGCCGACCGCGGGAAGCCGGTCATTCGATCGCAGATTGGGTCTGACGTCCTCGCGGGTGTCAGCTCTGGGACCCGGGACTTTGGTGGTCCTGTCCGCCACCGGCGGGACGACCGGGTTCTGTTCGACTTCACCGGTGGACAGGTACAGATAGCGTGGATTGACATCGCGGACCAGGCCCTGTGCTTTGGCCGCGCGTTCGATGTTCTGCGGGCTCGACCGATACGAGATGTCCTCCGAGAGCCGGTTGCGGTCTTCCACCAGCCGGGTGTTCGTCTTCTGCAGTTCCTCGGCCTTGAAACTCGTATGGGCGATGTAGATATTGGCCACAAGGGAGCCGAACAGGCCCAGCAGCAGAATCGCCACCACGATGAATGGGGTGGGCACCCGGCGCCGGGCGATCTGCGGGACTATCAGCCGCAGCCGTGGCGCATGGGGTCCCTCGGTTCGTCTCCGGGTCTGCGTCGCCTGGCTCATGAACGACGCTCCGCGGTCTTGGCCACTGCGCGCAGCCGCACGCTCGCTGCTCGAGGATTGGCTTCGATTTCGGCGGTATCGGCCTTCTGCGCACCGCGCACGATCTCCTCAAGCCACGGTTTCATCGATTCCGGGACGACCGGCAGGTCCGGAGGCGCCTGTGTCGTGGTCCCGGCGCGGAAGACCCGTTTGACGATCGTGTCCTCGAGTGACTGATAGGACTCCACCACCGCGACTCCGCCGATCGCCAACGCATCGAGGGCCGCGGGCAGAGCGCGCTCGAGGATGCCCAGCTCATCGTTGACCTCGATGCGCAGGGCCTGGAAGGTCCGCTTCGCGGGATGAGAGCGCTTGCGCTTGCCAGCCGGTTCGGGGATGACCCGGGTGAGCATCTCCGCCAGTTGCGCAGTCGACGTCCAGGGCCGCTGGACCCGGTCCGCGACGACCACCCGCGCGATGCGCGCCGCCTGGCGCTCCTCGCCGTATTCGCGCAGGATCCGCCGCAGCTCGGCCTCGGGGTAGGTATTGAGGACCTCCGCCGCGGTCAGCGGGTTGGTCCTGTCCATTCGCATGTCCAGTGCGGTATCGCGGGCATAGGAGAACCCGCGTTCGTCGTCGTCGAGCTGCAGAGAGGACACACCCAGATCGAACAGGGCGCCGGCCAGGGCGCCGACCCCCAGGGATTCCAGGACCGCGGGCAGTTCATCGTCATCGGCGTGGACGGCCGTGAAGCGGTCTTCGAACCCGGCCAGGCGGCGGGACGCGATGGCGATCGCATGTTCGTCACGGTCGATGCCGATGACCCGGACGTCCGGGGCTGAGGCGAGGATTCCCTCGCTGTGTCCCCCCATGCCCAGGGTCAGGTCGAGCACGCAGGGCACCGAGCCGGTCGCGCGGACCGCATCGATGCCCACCGTGAGAAGCTCCACACAGCGGTCCAGGAGGACGGGGACATGCGGGTAGGCGGCGTCATCGGTCATTCCGTTCCCTTCCATAACCTCGTATCGTCTTCCAACCGGCGTACACCGGTGCTGCTGCGTCCAGAACCTTGACCGCCCGTTCGGTCGGGCCTGCCACCGGGGAAGTGAGTCAGGACCACCGTGGGCTTTGGGACCGGGGAAGTACCCCAAAACCCTGCGGGCGGGCAAGGATCTGGATCCAGCAACCTCAGAAGACGCCGGGTATCACCTCGTCTGTTCTGTCCGCGAAGCCGTCCTCCGAAGAGGCCAGGTAGGCCTCCCAGGTGGGCGCATCCCAGATCTCGGCGTGATCGCCCACCCCGATCACCGCGATATCGCGGCCGAGCGACGCATACCTGCGCAGGATCTGCGGAACCGTGAACCGGCCCTGCTTGTCCAGCTGTTCTGCCGCTGCACCGGATAGAAACACACGCAGGTAATCACGTGCCTCCTTACTGGTCATCGGAGCCTGCCGCATTCTCTGGTGGACGGACTCGAACTCCCCCGCGGAGAACAGTGTGAGACAGCGTTCCTGCCCACGGGTGATGACCAGCCCGTCCGCCAGCTCCCTGCGGAACTTGGCGGGCAGAATGAGCCGGCCCTTGTCGTCGAGCCGCTGCATATGCGTACCCAAGAACATGCCGTCTCACCCCTCTCGGAACTCCCTGTCGCTCCGATTGGCTCCACTCTACTCCACTTCCCACCACGATCCCCCCGATTCACCCTCAGGCGGGCGTGTTATGCATCATCTCCCCAGGTCAGACGAGGTGGTGGCCGGTGGACCGCCCGCGCGCCGCGCACCGCAGATCGTGTATTCTCAGGGCTCTTCCGGCCCTCTTGCGCGGCAGGGCCGAGCCGGTGGGGCACCACTTTGGTGGAAAGTGGAGGAGGGCCGTGGGATCGGGCCTCCGGCAGCGTCCAGGCACTTCCCCAGGCCGATATGGGAGGATCGGGCCCATGAGCGCTGATCCCAACACCACCGTCGATACCGCGGGGCTGACAGACCTGGCCCGCGGTATCCGGACCAGAATGGCCCAAGTCGTCACCGGCAAGGACAGGGCGGTGACACTGAGCGTCATCGCCCTGTTCGCGGGAGGACACCTGCTCCTGGAGGATGTGCCCGGCGTGGGCAAGACCCTGGTCGCCAAGGCCCTGGGCCGATCGGTCGGTGGAACCGTCAGGCGGATCCAGTTCACCCCCGACCTGCTGCCCTCGGACGTCCTGGGCGTCAATCTTTTCAATCAGGAGACCCGGCACTTCGAGTTCCGACCAGGAGCGGTGTTCTCCAATATCGTCATCGCCGACGAGATCAACCGGGCCTCGCCCAAGACGCAGTCCGCAATGCTCGAGTGCATGGCGGAGGGCCAGGCCTCGATCGACGGCACGACCTACCTGATGCCCGACCCCTTCATGGTCGTCGCCACCCAGAATCCGATCGATATGGAGGGCACCTACGCCCTGCCGGAGGCACAGCGCGACCGTTTCATGATCCGCACCTCGATGGGATATCCGGATGCCCAGGAGGAAGTCGAGATGTTGGGCGGGGGCAGCGCCCACCGCGCGCTCGACTCACTGGCTCCAGTGGCAGCGCTCGACGACCTGGTCGCCGCCCGTGAGGCGGTGCGTCTGCTCCACACCTCCCCGGCACTGCGCGGCTACGTCGTTTCCCTGCTGGCGGCCACTCGGCGCGGCGGGGACGTCCTGCTGGGCGCATCACCGCGGGCCGGCCAACAGCTCCTCCATGCGGCCCAGGCCCATGCGGTGTTGGCCGGCCGCGACTTCGTCACCCCCGACGATGTACAGTCCCTGGCCGAGCCGGTGTTGGCGCACCGCCTGGTGATGCGCAGTCGAGACGCCAGGGCCGCCTCGGAATTCGTCTCGCACCTGGTCGCGACCGTTCCCGTCGAGGGCTGAGGCTACGATGCGCCTGAGCACATCCGGAATCGTCTTCACCGCGCTGGGTATCGCCTGCATCATCGCAGCCTATCGATTCGGTCTACCGGGCCTGTTGCCCCTGGGCATCCTGCTGCTGGGACTCGTCGTCTGCTCTGGACTCGGCGTCTGGCTGTTGGCCGGACGCGTGACCGCCGAAGCCGAACTCGTCGGGTCGGCGTCCTCCCCTCCGGTCGTGCGCGCGGGCTCGACCGCCCACATCCGCGTCCATGTGCACAACCCCCTGCCACTGCCCGCGCCCGCCTTCGTCCTCGCCCTCGAGCCGGTCAAGGGCTTCGGCGCGCAGCTAAGCGCGGGTGTCCCGGGTCTGGCCGGACGGGGGTGGGCGGCCGTCGACGCCGAGTTCCATCCCCTGCACCGTGGAGCCTCGGGATTGCGCAGGATCTCCACGGTGTTCTCCGGCGCCTTCGGCCTGGTCACACGATCGGCACGCCTCGCGGGCCCCTTCGAGGTGGCAGTCGCACCCGCAGACCTCGCCGTCCACGCCCCCGCCACCTTCGGTGGTGACCCCGCGGTATCCCACGGCGCCCGGTTGACCCGCGGCACAGGAGGCCGCGACTTCCATACCCGCGAATACGTGCCCGGCGATGATCTGCGCCATGTCCACTGGACCTCGAGCGCCCGGACCGGCGAGCTCATGGTGCGGGTCGAGGCCAGGGAGGAGGACCCCCTGCTGACCGCCGCTTTCGACCTGTCCCATGCCGACCCGGCCACCGAGGCGGTGCTCGCCCAATTCGCCGCACTCGGCAGAACGCTGCTGAACACGGGGGTGGCCGTGACCGCCGTCGCCACGGACTCCGACGGCCCCATCCACGAATTCGCCCCCGGCGAAGAGGCAGCGTTCGACCGGTTCCTGGCCCTGTGGGAGCCGCGCGGGCTCGAGGACTGGCCGGCGGAACTGTGCGGGGGTGCAGGCCGCCCGGCACCCGAACGCATCCTCGTCCTCTCTGACTCCCCCACCGCGCACGATCACTTCGCGCAGTGGTTGCCCAGACAGACCTCCTGTCAGGTGTGGTCCACGGCCGACCTCACCGGACACATCGACGCCACCCGGCTGGGCGAGGTCGATGCTCCGGTCCTGCCGTGGCATCTGGATCGGAGGTGGGGCCGGTGAACCGTGCCGTCGAAACGCTGCTGCGCTGCCTGCTCGTCCTCTGTGCCGCAGGCCTTGCGGTCCTGCCCACCGGCGCGATCTTCTCCGATCCCGGCTGGCGCTCCCCCGCACTGATCATGGTGGGGCTCATCGTCGTCAGTGGTGGCCTCGTCCGTCTCATACCCGCTGTGGCCCGACTGCGGCTGGCCCCTCTCGTGCAGCTCGTGGTGGCGCTTGTGGCCCTGCCCTATCTGTGCACGCCCCATCTACTGGCCGGCGGGATCCTGCCGGGGCCCGCCGCCTACGGGGCCGTTGTCGACCAGATCTCCGAGGGCCGCGAACAGGTCTTCCACACCGTTGCGCCGACCGCCACGACTGCGGGGTTCACGACCATGGTCGTGCTGGGCTTCGCAGTCCTCGTCATCGTGCTCGACTGGTGTGCCACCGACCTGCGCGTCCCGAAACCCGCCGCCTTCATCGTCCTCCTGGCATGGCTGGTCCCGGTCTTCCTCGCGGGCGGGCTGGTCTCAACCTGGCACTTCGTCGGCGCGGGCGTCGCCTTCGTCCTCGTGCTGTTGACCGGATATGTGGGGCGCATCCGCGTGCCGCTGACAGCGCTGGGAGCCGGAGCCCTGGCTCTGCTGCTGGGCGTGGGCCTGCCGATTCTACTGCCCGATGTCCCCGATACCCACCGCAACAGGCTGGGCACCGGCGATCTCAAGGTCGCCAACCCCTTCCTCGACCTGCGCAAGGATCTGGCACGACAGGACGACACCCCGCTGCTGAACTATACGACCGACGCCAAGACCCCCGAGCCCGTGCGGATGACCGCTGTGGCCGACTTCGACGGGCGCACCTGGTCGCCCGAGGACTTCACCCTGCGCAACGACAATGCGGTGACAGCGGGGCTGCCCGAACCGGAATCGACACCGGCCGGGCAAACCACGGCATCCCGCACGACGTTCACAGTACGGGCCCTGACCGGAAACTACCTGCCGACCGTCTACTCCCCCGTGGCCGTGGAGGGCGCAGGGGAGGACTGGATCTACGATCCGAAGACCCTTGCCATCGTGGGACACACCGGGCTGCGCGCCGATCAGACCTATACGGTGGACTCCCGGACCGCCACCCCCGAGCCGCAGGAGCTGGCCGCCGCGGGCACCGCGGACCGCACCCGGTTCGCCAGTGAACTGTCCCTGCCCGATTCACTGCCGGAATCCGTCACCAGAACGGCCACGCGAGTGACCAAGGGCGCGGACTCCGCCTGGGAGAAGGCCGCCCGAATCCAGGCGTACCTGCGCTCGGACGACTTCACCTATTCCCTCGATGCTCCGGCCCAGGCCAGCGATTCGGCCATTGCGGACTTCCTGCGCGATAAGCGTGGCTACTGTGTGCAGTTCTCCGCGACGATGGCCGTGTTGGCGCGGGTCGAGGGCATTCCGGCCAGGATCGCCGTGGGTTACACGCCCGGGCAGCCCGACGACGACGGTTCCTACACCATCACCGACCGCAACGCCCACGCCTGGCCGGAACTGTACTTCCCCGGTTCCGGCTGGGTCCGGTTCGAACCGACTCCGGGCACCGGGGAGACTCCCCCACCGTGGACCGGGGCCCAACCCGGGGACACGGGGCAACGGGACGAAGCCACCCCAACACCCACCGCGCAGGCCAGCGAGTCCGCCGGTGGGGATGAGTCCGCCCCCGCAGTGACCGAGGAGGCCGGACCCGCCGACTCCACCGGACCCGCCGAGGCGGCCGAACCGGACACTTCTGCCGGGCTCCCAGCGTGGCTGCTCCCCTGCCTGGCCGCGGTGCTGGTGCTGTTGGTCCTGGTGCTGGCACCGCGGACCATCCGCAGTATCCGGCGGGCGCGCCGCCTGCGCGATCCCGTCGACCCGGAGGCCGTGTGGAGCGAGTTGATGGCCCTCCTCGCCGATTATGGCCGGCCGGCGGACCCTGCGGGTACGGTAGCCGGTGCCACAGGTATCCTGTGCGACCTGACCGGGAGCGACCAAGCTGCAACCCGCGCGGTCGAACGGATCGGTGCCGCGGTGGAGGTCTCCCGCTATGGCAGGGACAGCGCTGAGAAGGTCATGGACCGCTCGACTGCTCGTGTTGCGGTGGCAGGAGTCAGGGCTGGCCTGCGCAGTGCCGCCGGTTGGCCCACCCGCTTCCGGGCGGAATGGCTGCGGCTGTGACGGGCCGCAGACGGGGGCGTGGGAAACGGCGGAAAAGCGCGGACCGCCGCAACACCTTTCTGGTGTTGCGGCGGTCCGCGCTTGGAATGAAGCCCCGGCCTTCGCCCGGTTTCAGCGGGTAGGGCCCCAGAACCGGACGAATCCCGTGGTCAGCGTTCCTGGCGCTTGTCCCAGCGGTCCTCCATGTTCTTCATGAAGCCCCCGGCGCTGCCGGCCGGCTTGGCCGGCTTGGAGGCACCGGAACCGGTGGTCTGTGCCGGGCCCCGTTTCGTTCCGGTCACCGCCCAATAACCCCCGAACACCATGATCGCGAAGCCCAGCACGCCGACGACGACGTTCCACGGCGCCGGCAAGGAGAACAACGAACCGACCGCGATGGCGACCCCGGCGACCAGGACGAGCACACCGGCGACGAAGTGCTTCGCACTCAGCGAACCGCCCGCCTCCTTCGGCGCTGCGGAGATGTGCTGGACGAACCGAGGGTCCTCGCGGTACAGCTGCTTCTCCAGTTCGTCGAGCAGTTCTTGCTCGTGATCAGAAAGTGGCATCCCGAACCCCCTACAGGCCTGTTTGAAAACTCCTGTCATTCTAGTCGTTGTCGCACCCGGCGACTAGCCGGGGTGACCTTTCTAACGCAGTCACCCAACATTCGCAGGATATTGCGATCCTCCTCTGTGCAAATTCCCTCATTCGCTCCCCTCCCCGCTCCGGGATTCCCCGGTGCTCTCGGACATCTCCGGGTCCCGCCCCAGTAAGGAAGCCGGGGCGATCGCCGCCCTGCCGAAACGCTTGCGCACCAGATCCGCCGCCACCTCGGCCTGCCTGTTGGCCCCGGGCGCCGCCCGGCCCGGACGCATGGACGCCGCCTGCCCGGACGCCGGTTCCGCCTCGGGGTCGAACAGCGTCTCCTGGCGCCCTGCGATCTGCGCGTCGAGCAGGCCTCCGGCCCGTAACCCCAGCAGGCGCACCCCGTCCCGGTTCGCCGTGTGCAGGGCCCGCAGGCTCGGCAGCAGAGCCCGGTGCAGTTCCGCGGCCACATCGCTGGGCGCGGGCAGGGTGACCTGGCGACTGGAGGTTTTGAACTCGCCCGTGCGGTACTTCAGGCCGACCCCCGATGCGACCTTGCCCTCGGCCCGCAGACGCGAGGCCACCGTATCGGCCAGCCGCAGCAGTTCGCGCACCAGCACCGTGGGATCGTAGACGTCCTGCTCGAAGGTGTGCTCCGCGCTGATCGAATGGTCCTTCGCCCGCATGTGCACGGTGCGCTCATCGTGCCCCCGGGCGTATCCGACCAGGGTCCGACCCGCCGAGCCCAGCACGCGCTGGGCCCATCCGGGATCGCATTCGGCCAGGCGGCCGATCGTCGTGATACCGTAGCCGGCCAGTATCTGCTGGGTCCGCCCGCCCACCCCAGGCAGTGCTTCGACCGGCATGGGTGCGGTGAACGCGGAGACCTGGTCGAGTGGCACGACCAATTGGCCATTGGGCTTCGCGCGGGCCGATGCCATCTTCGCCACGACCATGGTCGTGGCGATGCCCACCGATGCATTGAGCCCGGTCACAGCTCTGATCCTGCGGCGCAGTTCCCAGGCGATGCGCGCAGGCGACCCCAGCCGGCGGATTGCCCCTGACACGTCGATATAGGCCTCGTCCACGCTGACCTGGGCGACATCCGGAGTGACTTCGGACACGACGTCGAACACAGCCCTGGAGTACTCCCGGTACTTCCCATGGGATGGCTCTATGACGTGGGCCATGGGACACAGGCGGATCGCCCTGGCCATCGGCATCGCCGCGTGCACACCGTACTCACGCGCCTCGTAACTGGCCGAGGTCACCACCCCGCGGCCGGACCGGCCGCCCACGATGACGGGCAGGCCGACCAGTTCCGGACGGGCCAGCAATTCGACGGAGACGAAGAAGGAATCCATGTCCAAATGCAGGATCACACATCCGGTGTCGTCCGTTCCCAGGGCACGCAGGTCCCCGCCGCTGCGCGCCAACTGCTTCCTGCTCATGCCACCAACCTAAACCGGTAGGCTGGGGAATCGGTGCGCACCCCGCACACCACCCGATACACCCGCCAAGGAGCTGAATACCGCATGCTGAGTCCGGCCGTGAAGATCGTCTCCGCCGTCAACGCGGCCATTGACCAGGTGATGGAGGAGCGTGCGAATGCGCTGCGGGCCCTGTCCTCGCATGCACCCCGGTTGATGGAGCCGATCGTGCGGATGACTGCCGGGGGAAAACGGACGCGGGCCCTGGCCACCTGGTGGGGTTTCGAAATCGGGCAGGGGTCGAGCGCCACGACGCCCGGCATCGAGCGAATCGCGGCTTCCGTGGAGCTCTTCCATGCCGCCGCGCTCATCCACGACGACATCATCGACGGTTCGGAGACCCGCAGGGGCATGCCCGCCGTGCACGCGGAGTTCCGCTCCGAACACCGTGCGGCCGGGGCCGGCGGCTCCTCCGAACGCTACGGGGTATCCGCCGCCGTGATCGCCGGGGATCTGTGCCTGAGCCTGAGCGAACAGCTCTATGCGGCATCCGGACTGCCCACCCTGGGCGATGCGAGGGTCCTGGCCGCTCACGATGAGTTCCGCCAGGAGGTCATGCTGGGGCAGTACCTTGACCTACGCCTGGAGGCCACGCCGGTGGCCGCTGCCGATATCGAGGCCGCCGCACTGGAGGTGCTCACGCTCAAGTCCGCCAAGTACTCGGTCGAACAGCCCTTCGTCCTCGGCGCGGCGCTGGCGGGCGCCCCGGCGGAACTGCTCGAGGGGCTCAGCGGCTTCGGTCTTCCGCTGGGCCGGGCGTTCCAGATGCGCGACGACGTGCTGGGCATCTTCGGAGACCCTGCCGTGACGGGCAAGCCCGCCGGCGATGACCTGGTGGAGGGTAAGAAGACCGTCTTGGTGGGCCTGGCACTCGAGGCCCTGGACCGGCAGGAGTCCGACTGGTTCCTCGCACGGCTGGGCGGATCGGATCTCACACCGCAGGAGCTGTCCCGGATGACCGCGCTGTTGCGGGACTCCGGTGCGCTGGGGGCGCTCGAGGCTCGGATCGATGCGGAATACGATTCCGCGATGGCCGCACTCGACCTACTGGGACTCGACCCCGCGGACGACCGGCTGCTGCGCACATACGCACGGCAACTGGTCCGCCGCGAGGTCTGAGCCCCTCCCGTGCCCTGTGGGTCGGTCCGGTTAGAAGGCCAGCGCCTGGGCCCTGCGGCGGACCTCGGTCTTTCGGCCGGCGCGCAGCGCATCGATCGGTCGCCCGGGCAGGGACGGATCATCGGTGAACAACCACACGACCGCCTCCTCGTCGCTGAAGCCCGAATCACCCAGGGTGATGAGCGTTCCCCGCAACGAGCCCAACGGCGCCGAGCCGTCCATGAACAGCTCCGGCACGTAGTACTCCTTGGGCTTACCGCGCTTGAGCGCGACCAGCGTCCTGTCCTCCACCAGCCGGCGCACACGATTCACGGATTCCCCCATGAGTTCGCCCACCTGGGAGTATGTCAGCCATCCGTCTACTTTTTCCTCTGCACTACTCACCCCTTAAGGGTACTCGGCGGAGCCGCATTGCGACACGCCGAACCGGTGGGCCCGCTCCGTGGGCTGTGGGCTCAGGCAGTAGTCTGAAGGGGCTAAAGGCGTCACTTCCCCTTAGAACTGCAGGTCACATGAGCTTCATTCGCCGTAGGCCGACCAGGACGGCCGGATCCAGCCGCCCCGGTGGTGGCACCGATGCGCACGCGCCGCTCATGATGGCCCATGTCCAGACGACCGGGGAGGTCCCCACCGCGCAGTCGGCCACGGCCCACGGGCAGCCGGACGGGGGCCCGACCGACGAGCCGGCCGCCTCGACTGCGGTACCGGAGATCGATATTCCCCAGCAGCCCGACGATTGCCCCGGTTTCACGCGCGGCACTACCACTGCCGCCGTGCCGGTCAGCCACGGTGGCCGGACCTATCGGGTGCGCACCGACGACGATGTCCTGAGCATCGCCGCACGACACGGCGTTTCCGCCCCGGCGCTGATCGAACTCAACGACCTGCACGGGCCGGTCTATGTGCGGCCGGGACAGATCCTGTCACTGCCGGAGAAGAACGACGCCCCTGCCGACCCCGCGGGTTACCGGGTCCGGCCGGGCGATACCCTGGCCTCGATCGCAGCTGCCCATCGGATCAGCCGGGAGGTGCTGCGGCGGGCCAATGCGCTGGGCGAGGCAGACCTCCTGGTCACCGGGGAGGTGCTCAGCCTCACGGGCACCGGCGCCAGCTCATCGCGAATCGCCCCACGGGTGCCAGAGCACTTGCCCAGCGTTCCCGAGAGCGTCGGCGGACGGCCCTATCCGGCCAGGGTGCTCCGCGCGGCCCGGATCAACAAGTCCCTGCTGCTGGCCGAACCCCAGCCGGACAAACAGTGGGTCAGGGAGACTATCGCCCGCCTTGCACCCGATTTCGAAGTCCCCGCGGATCTGGCGATTGCGGTGGCCTCTCAGGAATCGGGGCTGCGCCACCACACCGTGGCGCCGGTCAACGCGCTTGGCATCATGCAGGTCACCCCGGCCGCCGGGGATTGGGCCGGCAGTCTGTGCGGGCGGCAGCTGAACATCCTCGACCCCCTCGACAACATCACCGCGGGTCTGGCGATCCTGCACCACGTGCTGGCGGGTGCGCCCGATGAGAAGCTCGCACTGGCCGCCTACTATCAGGGCGCGGCCAGTGTGGCCGAACACGGGATGGCCGATGACACCCGCGCCTTTGTCCGCGGTGTGCAGATCGCCAGGGACCGGCTGAAGCGGCAGAACACCTGGCTGCACGCGGTTCCGTCCGGGCCCGTGATGACCGCGCCCATTCTGAGCACGCCCGCGGACGGTGAGAGTCTGTGAAGCAACTGCGCGATCAGCTGCTCGGCGATATCCTCAACGACCGCTACCGAATCGATGCGGCGGTGGCCCGCGGCGGAATGGCCATGGTCTACCGTGGCACCGATCTACGCACGGGTTCGACTGTGGGCGTCAAGGTCATGCACGCGCATCTGGCAGCCGATCAGAGCTTCGTCGAGCGCTTCGAGCGGGAGGCCGCCAACGCCTCGCGCCTGCACAGCCCGAATCTGATCCGCGTCACCGACCAGGGCCGCGATGGCGCCGTCGTCTACCTCGTGATGGAGTACTTGGAGTCGGTCACCCTACGCCAAGAGCTCAAACGCACGGGGACCCTGACCCCACGTCAGGCGATCGTCGTGACCGACTCCATCCTCGCCGCACTCGAAGCCGTGCACGGCGCCGGGATGATCCACCGTGACCTCAAGCCGGACAATGTGCTCCTGGGCACCGACGGGCAGATCAAGCTCACGGACTTCGGCCTGGCCCGTGCGGTGACGACCGAGACGACGACCAAGACGCTGATCGGGACCGTCGGCTATGTGGCCCCGGAGCTCGTCACCCGCACCGGGGCCGATGAGCGCACCGATCTCTACACCGTCGGCATCATGCTCTACGAGATGCTCACGGGCACCCAGCCGTATACCGACGAGGTACCGATCCAGGTCGCCTATCGGCACGTCCACGACCGGGTGCCGGCACCCAGCGTGCTGGTCCCAGGTCTGCACTCCGGCCTCGACGAGATCGTCCTCTGGCTGACCGCGCCGGACAGGGCCGACCGCCCGGACTCCGCCACGACGGTCCGGGCGGCCCTGGGAGAGCTGCGCGCCCGACTGACCGACAGGCAGCTGGACCTGGGCGCAGGACCCGCAGCCGAAGCATCCGGTTCCGTTCACGGCCGAACCCATGCGACGGGGCCCTCCACCCGATCCGTGGCCGCGGAGCGCGCCCGTGCCGCGGCGCAGCGCACCTCGCGTTCCACGGGTCCCCAGACCAGTGCAGCCGCCAGGCGGATCGCCCCCGGCGGGCAGGTCCAGGGCAGCCAACCGCGCACCAGCGCACCGGCCGCCGGCGCTCATCCCGCCCGCGAGGTGGTGGAGACGTCAGCGCCCGGCACCGCCGCACAGCCGACACCCGTGCCACCGGCGCCGGTGCGAACGGAGTCGCCCGCACCGACCGAGCGGGCACAGCGCGCCCCGAGTGCGCCGGTCGGCGAAGCCGAAGTCGGTGCTGCAGCAGCCGGGACCCCCACCGCGCGGTCAGAACCGGCTGCGGCCGCCGAACAGTCAGGCACCGGTGCGGTGCCCAGCGGTCCGATCTACCGGAGGCGACGTAAGGGCCTGGTGGCCCTGGTGGCCGCCGCACTGGTCCTGGTGCTCGGAACCTGGGGCGCGATCGCCAGTGTGGCACACGGTCGCGGCGACGAGCAGGCGCCCACTGCAGAGGCCACCACCACCCCACCCATGACAACCGTGCCGCACATCGCCGCCGGCGCCGAACTGACGGTCGCCCAGCAGTCGTTGCGGCAGGTGGGACTGCGCACCAGCACGCAGAAGCGCTATAACGCCAAGGTCGCCAAGGGCAGGGTGGTCGACAGCGAGCCCGGCGGGGGTAAGTCCGTGGCGCCGGGGTCCGCTGTGCTCCTGGTCGTCTCCGATGGTCCCAAACCCGTCAAGGTCCCCGACGTCACCGGACTGGGACAGTCGGCCGCACAGAAGAAACTGAAGAAGGCCGGACTGGCACTGGGGAAGGTCTCGCGTACGTACTCCTCCTCCGTGGACAAGGACACGGTGATCTCACAGCGCACCGAAGCCGGGACCACGCTCAAACCGGGGACCAAGATCAGTGTGACGGTGTCCAAGGGCGAGGAGCCCGTCGCAGTGCCCGAGGTGGCCGGGATGTCCTTCAAGGCCGCAATGGGCAAGCTGACACGGCTGGGCTTCCGAGTGGGGCGCGACGATGTCTACAGCGATACCGTGAAAAAGGGCGATGTGGTCAATTCCTACCCCAGGCCGGGCAGCCGCAAGGACAAGGACGATCTGATCCTGCTCCGGGTGTCCAAGGGCAAGAAGGCGGAGAAGTCCAAGGATTCCGCCACGGACAAGAAGCCCGAGAAGAAGAAGCCGGACGCGAAGTCCGGGAAGAAGGACGAAAAGTAACGGGCAGGGGGTATGGGCGGATTGCCTCCGCTCATACCCCCTGCCTGTTCTGCGACGACTCCCGCCGCCCGGAATCCTCGCCCGGGGCCGGGCTCATCCCTGGCGGTGGGCGCGCAGGCTCTCGGCGACCTGGAAGGCCATCTCCAAGGACTGATCGTGGTTCAACCGCGGATCGACCAGGGTCTCGTACCTGCGGCGCAGGCCCTCTTCGTCGATCTGTGCCCCGCCGCCGAGCACCTCGGTGACATCGTCACCGGTCAGCTCGATGTGCAGACCCGCCGGGACGGTGCCGGCCTCGCGGTGCGAATCGAAGAATCCGGCGACCTCGTCCATCACGTCCTCGAATCGGCGGGTCTTGTAGCCCGTGTTCGAGGTGATCGTGTTCCCGTGCATCGGATCGGAGACCCAGGCGACCTGCGGCAGGTCACCTGCGACCTGCATCAACAGCTTCGGCAGGCGCTCCCTGATGGCACCGGCACCCATTCGGGTGATGAAGGTCAGGCGGCCCGGTTCGTGTTCGGGATCGAGCTTGTCGGCCAGGAACCGGACCTCGTCGGCGGTTGCGGTGGGACCCAGTTTCACCCCGATCGGGTTCTTCACTCGGGACAGGAAGTCCACGTGCGCCGAATCCGGCTGCCGGGTCCGCTCGCCGATCCACAGGAAATGTCCCGACACATCGTAGGGTTCCCCCGTGCGCGAGTCGATCCGGGTCAGTGCCCGTTCGTACTCCAGCAACAGGGCCTCATGGGAGGCGAAGAACTCGGTGGTGGCCAGGGTGGAGAAGTCCGCCCCGCAGGCCTCCATGAACTTCAGCGCACCGTCGATCTCGCCGGCGATCGCCTCATAGCGCTGGTAGTTGGTGTTCGAGGCCAGGAAGCCCCTGTTCCAGGAGTGGACCCTGCGCAGATCGGCGAAACCGCCAGTGGTGAAGGCCCGGATGAGATTGAGCGTGGCCGCCGAGGTCTGGTAGGCGCGCAGCAGCCGGTGCGGATCGTGCCGCCTGGCTTCGGCGGTGAACGCGTGGTTGTTGACGATATCGCCGCGGTAGCTGGGCAGGGTCACACCGTCGCGGGTCTCGGTGTCGGCCGAGCGGGGCTTGGCGAACTGGCCGGCCATCCGGCCCATCTTGACCACGGGCATCGAACCACCGTAGGTCAGCACCGCTGCCATCTGCAGGACCGTCTGGACGCGACGGCGGATCTTGTCGGCGGTCGCGTCTTCGAAGGCCTCCGCGCAGTCCCCGCCGGCCAGCAGGAAGGCGTTGCCGGCGGCCGCCTGGCCGATTTGCGCCTTGAGGCGGTCGGCCTCGCCCGCGAAGATCAGCGGGGGCAGGGCGCTCAACTGCGTGCGGACTCCGGCGAGTTCCTCTTCGTCGAGATAGGTGGGCTGCTGCAGGGGATTCATCGCGCGCCAGGCGTCGAGCCCTGCGATGGTCTCTTCTGTGGCGGTCGCATCGCCGTCCACTTGCGTGTATTGCCGCGAATCCAGGTTCACGCGCGTGCTCCTCTGTAGATGCGGCCGGCGGATCTCCGTCGACCGGGTTGGTGTACCGCCATTCAATGTAGCGGTCTGCATGACGAGGGGCGGGGGCGGTTCACAATGCGAACCCGCCCCCGCCCCTGGGTGTGGCACCGGGTGCCCGGTGCGGACGGCCTCAGCCGTCTCCATTCTCGAAATCCTCCGGAGACACGTGGTCGAGGAAGTCCCTGAACTGGGCGACTTCCTCCTCATCCGGCTGCGGGGCGTCGATGCCGGCGGAGTCCAGGAGGTCGCCCGTGGTATAGACAGGACACTGGGCCAGGAGGGCCAGGGGAACGGCGTCCGAGGGCCGCGCGTCGAGGACCTTGCCCATACTGGTGTGGATGGCGGCGTGGAACACGTGCTGTTCCTGAGCCGTGATCACCACTCGCTCGGGTGCATCGTCGTAGGCCCGGAAGATCTCGAGCATGAGATTGTGGCTCAACGGCCGGGGCGGTTCGAGCCCGCGCAGCACGATGCTGACGGCCTGGGCCTCCGCCGTGCCGATCCAAATCGGCAGGAAGCGCGGGGCATGGGCCGCCTTGAGGAGGAGGATCGGCTGATTGGCCGGCATCTCCACCCGCACACCCACTACTTCGAGCTGGATATCGGACATGATCCCCTGTTCTGCGAAACCTTGGTGCCGGACGCCCCGGGGACGCCCGCTGGTCAGTTCTGGCGCGGTCGCTGCTGGAAGACCATCCGGAACTTGCCGATCTGCACGTCCGCGCCGTTCTGCAGTTCGATCGAATCGATCAACTGCCGACCCACATAGGTGCCGTTGAGCGAGCCGACATCGCGCAGGATGAACCCGGAGGGGGTGCGAACGAATTCCGCATGGTTACGCGAGACCGTCACATCGTCGAGGAAGATGTCGGCGTTGGGGCTGCGACCCACCGTGATGGTATCCGTGTCCAATAGGATCTGGGCGCCGGCGTCGGGGCCGGAGACCACGACCAAAAGGGCGTCTGAGTCCTCAATGTGCTCCAGGTTCGACACGGGATGGATCTCACCCGTCTGCGGGTTCACCACACCGGGTACCGTCTGTCCCTGTGCGCCAGTCGCCTGGACCTGCTGAGCCGAAGTCGCCGGCGCCGGGTTGGGCCGACCATCGGGAGTGTTCTGCGACATCATGCCACCTCATTCGCAACGAAATCCGCATACGCCGCGGAGTCGAGTAGATCGCCCAAGGCCCCGTCTCCTTCGAGCGAGACGGTGAAGATCCATCCCTCACCATACGGGTCGGAGTTGATGACTTCCGGACTGTCGCCTAGGGATTCGTTGACCTCGACGACGGTCCCGGTGACCGGCGAGATCAGATCCGAGACGCTCTTGGTGCTTTCGACCTCACCGCACTGTTCACCGGCCGTGACGGAATCACCCACAGCGGGGGCCTCGACGAAGACCACGTCACCGAGGGAATCCTGTGCGAACGCGGTGATCCCCACGCGCACGGCTCCGTCACCATCGGTCCCCGCGGCCCATTCGTGATCGCGCGAATACCGGAGTGCGGCCGGATACTCCAAGGTGGCCATTGTGTCTCCTGACATAAGTAGTACGTGCAGCCCGTGAACGGGTTGATAACACAAGCATAACGGCACCGCGGACTCCACGTCGGAACCCGCGATGGTCGTCTGCGTGTCCCACGCCCGCCCGTCCGACTGCCACAAACCTACCACCTTGTGTGGGATGAGTGGGATGTGCCACAAAATCCCCCTACGACCGATTCCGTTTTGCATTCGGCCGCAGAGTCGGTATAGAGTTATCAACGTTGCTCAGCCAATGAGAAACGGCATGCAACGGGTTGTGGCGCAGCTTGGTAGCGCACCTGACTGGGGGTCAGGGGGTCGCAGGTTCAAATCCTGTCAACCCGACAAAATCACCCGACATCGGTTTCCGATGTCGGGTTTTTTGTGCCCTCTGATCCAGGAATTTCCTCATCCGCCCCGTGGTTAACAGCTGCGTACGCAGCATTTACGGAGAACAGGGGAAACCATGACACATACGCCTCGCTTCCAGGACAAGGTCGTCTTCATCACCGGGGGCGTCTCCGGAATCGGAGCCGCGGAATCCAGCCGCTTCCTGGCCGAAGGTGCCACCGTCGTCGCCGCCGATGTCTCACAGGCCAATATCGACGGCTTCACCGGCGGGCTGGATGCGGAACTGGCCGGACGCTTCCACACGATCATCCTCGATGTCTCCGACCCCGCAGCCGTGACAGCGGCAATCGACGGAATCGCCCAGGAGCACGGGCGCCTCGACGTACTCGTCGCCAATGCCGGCATCGGCCTGTTCGGCAGTGTGACGGAAACCGACGATGCGGGTTGGAACCGCATCATGTCGATCGACCTGGGCGGCGTCTTCCACACCGCCCGCGCGGCGCTGCCCCACCTCATCGCCTCCCACGGTTCGATCGTCTCCACCGCCTCGATCTCCGGGATGGGTGGGGATCCTGCGATGGCCGCCTATAACGCCGCCAAGGGCGCGGTCATCAATCTGACCCGCTCGATGGCCGTCGACTACGGCCACTCCGGAGTCCGCGTCAACGCCGTCGCCCCTGGGCCGGTGGCCACCCCCGCCCTGCAGCCGGTACTCGACTCCAAGCCCGAGGTCCGCGAGGCCTATGCCACCTCGATCCCCCTGGGCCGGGTGGCCCAGCCCAGCGAGATCGCAGCGGCAGCGGCCTTCCTCGCCTCTCCCGACGCCTCCTTCATCACCGGGGTGACTCTGCCGGTGGACGGCGGCCTGACCTCATGGACCGGGCAGCCCTCCTTCAGCTGAGCCGCCCGGCTCCACGTTTTCCGGGCCGGAGTCGACCCTCCACCGCCGCCGCGCGCATGCCCTCCGCGGGCTGTTCGCGCAGCATGGCGAGCCGGCTCTGAGCCCGGAACATATCTGCCGGCAGCGCCCGCTCCATGTCGACGAACTCAGTCCGCGGCACACTGGCCACCACCGTCAGCATCCGATCAGCATCGACGAGCACATCGAGCAGATCCACCAGGCGCTTGCGCGCATTTCTGCTCATTCCGGAGACCGCCGGCACCCCGGTGACGACCCAGGCGTCGAACCGTCGGGCCAACTCGAGATAGTCCCCACTGACACTGCCGACCTCCAGCAGATCCGCGAAGTCGAACCAGACCTCCCGTCCGCGCACGGCCCTGGCGCGCAAAGCGTGGTGCGCCTTGAGCACGGATGTCGCCTCCTCCCCGGTCGGGGCGCGCAGACCGGCGGCGGCCAGCTCTGCGACGCCGCCGTGCCCAGCGGGCGCAACGATCCAGGATCCGCGGGCGAAGCGCTCGGAGCCTGAGCCGGGACGCCGATAGTCCACTCCCCCGTCGAGCAGACGGACCTCGAAGTTCCCCCTGATCGTCCGGATGCCCGGCACTGCCACATGGTGGTAGAGCCGGTGCGGCAGGAGTCCCTCCGGTTCGTAGTTGGAGGTGATGAGCGTCGGAACCGAGCGGTCCACCAATTCCGCCAAGAGGTGATTGAGCAACGACGCCCCACCCGGATCGTGGATGTGCAGCTCGTCGAAGAAACACAACCGGATGCCGTCGAGCAGCGCGTCCACCGTCTGTTCGATGGCACTGCGGCTGCTGCCCCGCCCGGCCAGTCCACGCTGCATCCGCTCGAAGAAGGAATGGAAGTGGATGCGCACCTTGGCATCATCGGGCACCGGTGCGGCAGCGAACGCCCGCCCCGCCAGCCAGGTCTTGCCCCGCCCCGCAGGGCCGTGGATGTAGTACCCGGCGGGTGCTCCGACGGTGGTGTGCCCACTCAGATAGTCCGATAGTTCATCCTGCAGGGCGACCTGCCCCGCATCGGGTTCCGGATCCGTCAAAGCCGCAGCTGGAACGTCATTCATATTCACCGGATAGCCTCAACAAACTATCCATCGCACTGCGAGGCGCCACTCGCCACACCCTTCAGAACCCGACCGGACACCGGCCATACGATGGACGCATGTACGGATCCCGCCTGGCCCGCTGGCAGCGCTTCACCGAATGGCCCCTGATGGCGGCGGCCCTCGTCTTCCTCATCGCCTATGCCCTGCAGGTGATCGACAAGGCCCATCCGCAGATCACGGCTGGTGCGGAGCTCGCCATCCGAGTGACGTGGCTGTTGTTCGCACTCGACTACCTGGTGTGCCTGTGCCTGGCCGAACACCGCCTGCGGTGGTTCGCCCGGCACCTGCTCGACCTGCTCATCGTCGCCCTGCCGATGTTCCGACCCCTGCGACTGATGCGCTTCCTCACCGTGCTCTCCCTAATCCAACGCGGGGCAGGGAACATGCTGCGCGGCCGGGTCCTCGCCTACACCGTGGGGGCCTCCCTGCTGACGATCCTGATCGCCGCGCTCGCAGTGCTCGACGCGGAGAACGGCCACGGTACGATCGACACCTTCGGCCAGGCCCTGTGGTGGGCATTCGAGACCATGACGACCGTGGGCTACGGCGAGTTCATCCCCGTGACCACCGCCGGCCGCATCATCGCCGCGGGCCTGATGGTCGGGGGCATCGCCCTGATCGGAACCGTGACGGCGACCCTGTCATCGTGGATCGTCGAACGCGTGTCCGCGGAGACCAACCGGGCCACGACGGCCGCCGAACACGCCACCGGGGCCCAGGTCGAGGCCCTGCGCGCGGAGATCGCGGATCTGCGCACTCTGCTCGAATCCCAAGACGCCGGAAAACGTTCTTCGGACTCTCCTCCCCACGTCCCGGGACCCCAGTAGGCTCGATACCATGATCGCCCCGATCCTCAGCCTGCTCATCGGCCTCATCGCCCTGATCGGCGGTGCCGAACTCGTCGTGCGCTCTGGCTCGAAGATCGCATCCCGCCTGGGCATCCCGCCCATCGTCATCGGACTGACCGTCGTGTCCATCGGCACGTCGGCCCCCGAACTGGCCGTGGGGATCGATGCGATCCACGCGGGCACCGGATCCCTGGCGATCGGCAATATCGCTGGTACGAACGTCGTCAACATCCTGCTGCTCCTGGGGCTGTCCGCTGCTCTGCTCCCCCTGCCCCTGGACAGGCAGACCCTGCGGCTGGACCTGCCCACGATCGTCGTGGCCTCGCTGCTGTTCTGGGCACTGGCCGCCGACGGCACCCTGAGCACGTTCGACGGGGCGGTCCTCTTCGCCTCGGCCCTGGCCTACACAGCCCTGCTCATCGTCTATGTCCGCCGGCAGCGGGCCGCCGGCGCAGGGCCCGAAATCGCACATACGGAGGCCGAGGTCTCCGCCGGCCTCGATGCCCGCACCGGCCCGGTGCCCCTGGTCCCGGCGGCACCGGGCGACAAGGCTATCCCCACCGCTGCACGGACACGGACGACGAACGCCGGCCGCTGGTACCTGCCCGGCCAGCTGGTGTTGCTGGCCATCGGACTGTTCGTCATCGTCAAGGGCGCCGATTGGCTGGTGGGTGGAGCAGAGGAACTGGCACGTGCAGCGGGGGTCTCCGACGCCTTCATCGGCCTGACGATCGTGGCGATCGGCACCAGTGCCCCGGAATTGGCCACAACCCTGCTCTCGACGATCCGCGGCGAGCGCGATATCGCCATCGGCAACCTGATCGGTTCCTCGACGTTCAACCTGACCCTGGTCCTGGGTGTCTCTTTGCTCGTGACCCCGGGGACCGTGCACATCGACCCCACTCTGGTGAGCCTCGACATCCCGATCATGGTTGCCGTCGCCGTACTGTGCATTCCGGTCTTCCTCACCGGCCGACGGATCTCACGGACGGAGGGGTTCCTCTTCATCGCCGCCTATGCGGTCTATCTGGGGTTCCTCATCGCCACCCGGGCCTGAGCCCCGGCTCCGCAGCGACGACGCGGAGTCGGGAGCCTGCAGGATCAGGCCAGCAGGTCCTCCACGATCGCGGCGAATCCGTCCTCGGCGTTCGACGGCGCCACGAGGTCTGCCGCTGCCCGCACGGCCTCGCCCGCGTTGGCGACCGCGTAGCCTGTGCCGGCCCAGGCCAGCATGTCGACATCGTTGAGACCGTCACCGAAGGCCACGACGTCGCTGCGGTTGATTCCCAGGTGGGCGCACAGCCGGTCGAGGCCGCTGGCCTTGGTCACTCCGGCGGCCATGAGCTCGACGAAGGGCGCGCCCGACAGGGTCATCTCGAAACCGCTCAGTCCCAGCCCCCTGGCAGCTGCGAACAGCTCGGCGGTGGAGACCGTGGCGTGGCGGAAGACCAGTTTGAGGCTGGCGGCACCCACCACCTCGGCCCGGGTGGAACCGTGCATCGTGTGCGGATCGCGTTTGTGATCGTCGAAACTCGACAGTGCGGCATAACCGGGCTCGGCTACGAATCCTTCGCCGGCGTCCCTGATCGCGCCGAAGACCACGCCGGGGACCCGGCTGGACAGGGCGGTGGCGAACGGGGTGAGGATTTCGGGGGCGGCCTCGACCGTGTACAGGACACGGCCGGTGGCCAGGTCGAGGCCGTAGGCCCCATTGCCGCACAGGGCCCAGGAATCGAAGCCGGTTTCCGCGCCGATCGCCCGTAGTCCATTGGGGTTGCGGGCGGTCACGGGCACCACGGGGACACCGGCCGCCCGTGCGGCGTCCAGGGCCGCCCTGGTCCGCGGACTGACATGTCCGCTGGGATCGAGCAGGGTTCCGTCGAGGTCTGTGGCAATGAGGCGTGGAGATGGCACCGGACCATCCTATCGCCGGCCGGACCGTGCCAGGGCGGGCCTGTAACCTGTCACACATGAGCATGACGACTGCCGACCTATACGATCTGCGCGGCGAAGAACTCGATTCCCTGTCCCTGCAACTGGCATCGATCGGAGGACGTTCCAGTTTCGACGGTCCGGTGCGCACGGTGCGCTGCCACCGTGACAACGCGCTGGTCAAGCAGGTCCTCAACACCCCCGGCGATGGCGCCGTGCTGGTGGTCGACGGCGGCGGCGCATTGGAATCGGCCCTGGTCGGCGATCTCATCGCAGCCGCGGCAGCGGCCAACGGCTGGGCAGGGGTGATCGTCAACGGGGCAATCCGCGACCGCGCCCAGATCGGCGCGCTCGACTTGGGACTCAAGGCGCTCGGATCGAATCCCCGCAAGTCGGCCAAGGACGGCGCCGGCGAGGTCGACGTGCCCGTGACCATCGACGGGGTGCTGTTCACTCCGGGCAAGCACGTCTGGGCCGACTCCGACGGAGTACTGGTCGAACGCTGAGTGCCCGGGCCCGCCTGGCTAGGACACGAAGCGCTCCCCCAGCCGTTCCAGCGTGTCGTCTGCCAGTCCGAGCCCATCGACGAAGTAGCCGCGGATTCCGCCGAAGTCCTGGCGCACCTGGGCCAGTGAGGTCTCCAGGTACTCCGGTCTGACCTCGAGCATGGGCAGTAGCAGATCGCGCGGGATGCCCTGGGCCTCGGCGCGCTCCAGGTACCCCTCCTGCCTGGGCAGGTAGTCCACGTTCGTGGCCAGGTAGTCGGCGAGGACGTCATCGGGGTCCGCGCCCAGCAGGAGCAGGAGCGAGGCCGCCGCCCAGCCGGTCCGGTCCTTGCCCGCCGTGCAGTGGAACAGGGCCGCCCCGCCGGCTTCCGGTGCGGCGAGCGCGGTGAACAGCTCGCGGTAGGCGCGCCTGGCACTGGGCAGGATCACGAAGTCGCGGTACGACCGTTTGAGGTAGGCGCCCTCCGGTTGGGCGCGCAGAAAGCGGGCGACCTGCGCTGGGTCCTGGGAGGCCGATCCGGTGTGGGCTGCCGCGGAGTGTTCGCTGTCGGCCAGGACATCGCATACGCTCAGGCTGACCCCGGCCGGGTGCTTATCCGGGGCGTGGTCGCGCTCCGGGCCGGTCCGTAGATCGTAGACTCGTTCGATGCCCAGGGCGGTGAAGTCTGCGAAGGATTCCGGGCGCAGCCTGTTCAGCCCGGCCGAACGGTAGAGCAGACCCGATGCGATGCGTCCTCCGGCGACGGGGATGGAGCCCAGGTCGCGCAGATTGACGATGCCCTTGACCCTGCGCCGACGGTGGGCCAGGTCGGCGGGGTCCGCCGCATGCGGGCCCTCGTCGGAGGTCTGGGGCGTGGGAGTCCGGGTGGAACTGGGCTGTGGCGTCATCGTCATGTCTGTGAGCTTAGACCACGCCCGGCAGCTGCCGGACGTGGACTGGGTGTCCGCGCGGTTCGATGGCTTGATAACTTGGCGAAGTGATGAAACGCAATGACGCCGCTGTCCCTCCTGCCGCACGCCCGCCGCTGGGCCGGCAGGATCCTCTGTCCCCTCTGGTACCCGCCGGCCTGGTGGCCATCGCCGTGTTCGTTGCGGCGTTCAATCTCCGGCCCGCTGTGGCCTCCTTGGGAGCGGTGTTGGATCAGGCGGTGGGCGAGCTGGGCGGCACCCCCACTCTGGCCGGACTGCTCACCGCGCTGCCTGGCCTGTGCTTCGCGGTATTCGGAGTGCTGGCGGTTCCGATCGCACGGCGGACCGGTCTGACCGGCGCGTTGACCCTGGGCATGCTGATCGAGCTGGTGGGACTGGCACTGCGGCCCTGGGTATGCGGCATCTGGTCGTTCGTGTTCCTGACCGGACTGTGCGTCATCGGCATCGCCGTTGGCAATGTGCTGCTGCCGGCCTTCATCAAGCGTCACGGCGGGGTCCGCACCGTGGCGCTCATGACCGTGTATTCGACGCTGTTGGGCGTGGGCTCGACGATCGCCCCGCTGACTGCGCTGCCGTTCGGGGCCCGCGCCGACGGTTGGCGCTGGGGACTGGCCGTATGGGCGATCGCCGGAGCCGTCCAATTGCTCGTGTGGGTCTTCGTCTGGCCCAGGGCCGGCTACGACCTGCCACCGGCGACTGCAACGGACAGGGCCGCCCACACCCGCATCTGGAAGTCGCCGACGGCCGTGGCCATCATGCTGTTCTTCGGTCTGCAGTCGATGAATGCCTATATCCAGATGGGCTGGCTGCCCACAATGCTCGGTGACGGTGGCGCTTCGGCATCCCAGGCCTCGCTCGCGCTGGCGATCACGGGCTTCATGCAGATCCTGGGCGGTCTGGTGATGCCGACGATCACCGCGCGGGCGAAGAATCTGTGGCCATTCACGGTCCTGTTCGCCCTGCTGATGACGGCCGGCTATGCGGGCATCCTGGTGGCGCCGGCTGCCGGTTGGCTGGCCTGGGCGCTGCTGTTGGGCCTGGGTGGCCTGTGCTTCCCCACCGCGCTGAGCCTGATCACAGCGCGCACCCGCGACCCCATGGTCACCGCGCGGCTGTCCGGGTTCGCGCAGCCGGTGGGCTATCTGCTGGCGGCCGCGGGACCGTTCCTGGTCGGCACCGTCCACGGTGCGATCGGCGGCTGGACGCCGATTCTGGTGGTCCTCATCATCCTGGGACTGGTCCTGGCCCTCTTGGGCTTCCGGGCGGCCAAGTCCGCCGTCGTCGACGACGAATTGGCCGCCCACTCGGCCGACGGCCGGGCCTAGTCCCCGGTGGCTCCCTGTACATAGGCCGCCAGGGCGGCGCGCCGGGCGGAGCGGGGATCGGACTCCACCCGCGGCTGCGCATCGAGGATCAACGTGCGGCGTTCGCGCTCGTCGAAGCCGGGCCAGTCGCCACCTGGCTGCCCGGTCCGCGCGAAGGAGCCCCAGAGGTCCATCATCCGGGCGGAGAACCGCGCATCACGGCTGTCGCCGGCGGAGTCCCCCTCTGCCATGACCGTGGCCCGCGAGCGCCCGAAGACGTGGGGGATCTCGGCTCCGTGGGTCGCCCCGAAGGCACCGAACCGGGGGTCTTCCGAGACATAGTCGAAACGGTAGAGCCAGACCGGGTTGTGGCGCGCGTGCAGTTCCGCCGCGCACACCGTGGGGTACCAGAAGACCGCGTCACCGCCGAGTCGGGGCGCGTCGCGGGGGTAGTCGGGGTAGGCCGCGAGGACCTCGGGCCAGCCGGGTGCCGCGGCGAAGACGCGCTCGAGGGTCTCGGGCAGCACCGGAATCGTCTCCCCTCCCCCGGCCTGCGCTCCGATGGCGAACAGGGTGCCCTCGTTGTCGTTCGTGCCGATGAGCAGTGGCACCGCCGCCGCACTCCCATCGGCCAGTGCCGCCAGCGGTGCGCTCGGCAGCGACTCCCCGTCGACCACGGGTCCGCAGATCATCAGTCCCGGCGCCAGCTCGGGGGCCTGTTCGTTCAGGGCCTCGAAGGCCTGCAGGAGCTCGGCGGCCGAGGCCCGGGCCAGGCGCTGGGCGCGCTCGGCACTGCTCGTCTGATCCGTGGCGAGGTCGTCCAGCAGCACTTCTGCCCACCGGCCGGCCTGTTCGACCGAGAGCATGGAGGCCGGGGCCGGGGATTGGGCTATCGCCCGGTGGAACAGCCCGTGGGCGTCGGGCATGGCCATCAGGGCGAGCACGGACATGGCTCCGGCCGATTCGCCGAACACCGTGACCGCTGCGGGATCTCCGCCGAAGGCCGCGATGTTCTCGCGTACCCAGTCCAGGGCACGGATCTGATCGTAGAGGCCGACATTTGACTCGAAGACGTGCTCGGGGCCGGACAGGGCACTGAAGTCGATGAAGCCGAAGGGCCCCACCCGGTAGTTGGGGCTGACCACGACACAGCCGGTGCGTTCGGCCAGCACCCTGGCGTCGTAGTTGCGATTGACGCCGATGGCGAAGGCACCGCCGTAGATCCACACGAGCACGGGCAGGGGCCCGTGTGATTCCGTGTGCGGGGTGACGATCGTCAGGGTCAGACAGTCCTCGTCCATCTCCGGGTTCTCGCCCACTCCGCCGAAGGCCTCCGGCCTGGGAGTCTGGACGGGAGCGGGACCCCAGGAATCCGCAGTGAATACGGTCGTGCGCATTGCGGGCGGGACCGGCCTGCGGAACCGCAGCTCGCCCACCGGCGGGGCGGCGAAGGGGATCCCGTACCAGGCGTCCGTCGCCCCCTGTGCCAGCCCGCGCACGGGGCCCTCGGTCGTGTGTCGCAGGGGGCCGGCGGGGCTGTCCGGGGTCGGTGGGATGGGGTCGAAGTGCACGGCGGTGTCCGCCTTTGGATCGCTCATGCGTCCATAGTAGTGGGTCCCATCACACCTCTACACGGCGATCTCTCAGGCGCTGAACACCGTGTGCAGGGTGTTGTCGGCCAGGCGCGCCCGCCCGCCCAGGTCCGCGATCTCGAAGAGCACCGCGGTCCCCGCGTGCACGTATCCCAGCCTCTGCAGTAACTCACGGCTGGCGCGCAGAGTGCCGCCGGTGGCCAATACATCGTCGATGAGCAGAATGCGCGAACCGGCGGGCAGATCCGTCTGCATTTCGATGGTTGCGCTGCCGTATTCGAGCGTGTACTCCTGGTGCCCGGCCGGCCGGGGAAGTTTGCCGGCCTTGCGGATCGGGACCAGACCGCACCCGCACAGTCCGGCCGCCACGCCGGCCAGCAGGAACCCGCGGGCCTCCACGCCGGCAATCGCGTCGAAGGAATCGGCGAACGGGGCGATGAGTGCGGCTGCCGTGGCGTGCAGGGCGGGGCCGTCGGCCAACAGCGGCATCACGTCGCGGAACACGATGCCGGGCTCGGGGTGATCGGGGATCGAGCGGATCAGGGACTGGGCGCGGGCGAGGGCGGGGGCTGTGGCTTCGTACACGCTTCAAGGATATCCCGCCCCACCACCACAGCCCGCAGACAGCCCGCTGCCAGTGTTACCCAACCGTTACCTTTACCATGGAGATGATGAACGACAAGGCGAACAGTGCAGCGGGCGGCACCCCACCGGACCCACAGCCCGCTTCACCCGTGCGCAGGCGGATCGTGGAGCTCGACCTGCTGCGCGGGTTCTTCGTCATCGTCATCATCCTCGACCACCTGCAGATGTGGCCCTCGCCTTTGTACCTACTCAGCGGCAAGGGCCTGTTATGGGGTTCGGCCGCCGAGGGCTTCTTCCTGGTCTCTGGCTTCCTCATCGGCTATATCCGCGCCTACAAGGGCCGGACCAAACCCCTGCGCGAACTCACCGTGGTGCTTCTGCGCCGGGCCCTGAAGCTCTACCTGTGGGGCATCGGCATCTCCTTGGCGATCATCGGCTTCACCCTGTTGGTCGGCGGGGATGGCCGCCTGCCCAAGCTGCCGACCGAGGACCAGCTGGCGACTCCGTTCGCCCTGTTGCGCCATCTGGTCACCATGGACGCGTTCAACGACTGGATCTACTTCCTGCGCCTGTACGCGGTCATGCTGGCCGTCACCCCGATCTTCCTGTGGTTCGTCCGCCGGCGCCTGGCCTGGCTGGCCGCCCTGCTCAGCGTGGCCGTCTACGCGCTGAGTTTCCTCCAGGAGATCCCCGATGCGGAACTGCAGTGGCAGCTGTACTTCTTCGGAGCCGCACTCATGGGCTATCGGTTCGAGGACGTGCGCGCCTGGCTGCGCGGGCGCGCCGGGTTGAAGACCGGTTTCGGCTGGACCCTTGTCGTCCTGCTCGTCACGACGACCAGCCTGAGCGGGCTGACGGTGCACGCTCCCGGGTTCTGGGATCGCATCGGCCTGTGGGATTTCTACCAGTGGTTCCAGCCCGCCACCGCCGATTTCTTCTCGAACAACCCGACGATGCCGGGCCGCGTGGCTCTGGCCTTCCTGTGGTTCGCGGGCTTTTTGGCCCTGTTCCACATCCTGCGCACTCCGTTGGAGAAGTACCTGGGCTGGCTCCTACTGCCCTTCGGCACCATGTCGTTGACTGCCTACTGTCTCCAGGCACTGGTTCTGCCCCTGTTGGTGCTGGTCTTCGTGCCCCACGGGGTGGTCGTCAATACGATCCAGGGATTGCTGTCGATCGGTATCATCTGGTTCCTGCTGGGCAGGCGCAGCGTCCAGCGACTGCTACCGCAGTAGCCGATTCAGGCGCACAGGTCCTTGAGCAGGATCGCGATGCCCTCTCCCGTGCCGACCTCGCGGAACCCCAGGCGGGCGAACAGGCCGATGGCCGAGTTGGTCTGTGCGACACCGGCCGACACCCCGGTGGCACCGTTATAGCGCAGCAGCCCGAACAGCGCATGCAACAGCCGAGTACCCAGGCCGGAGCCCTGACTGTCCCGATCGACCGCTACCAGGAGTTCGGGAATCGTCTCGGAGACGAAGCCCGCACCGGCCTCGGCCGCAGGGAAAATACGCGCCCAGGCAGCGCCGAGCACCCCCGTACCGTCGTCCGCGACGGCCAGCACCCCGATATCTCCCGGCCGCCCCCAGCCGGCCAGATAACCGGACAGCTGTGGATCGCGCAGGGCCTGCGCGGCGGTGAGTTCGGGACGGTCCAGCGACCAGTTCGCGCTGGCGGCGAGGAACGGTGCCAGCGACTCGCCGCCGGCCGGGCTCGGGTCTACGGGGAGGATCTTCACCATGTCTGCAACTGTAGTCGCTTATGAGCAGGCATCTAACATCCTGAAGAAACACAGAAACATACTTCTTGCACATAAAATGCATTTTCTATACTCTGATGCATTGTAGGTGACTCCGCTCTCCTGCACCTTTCGATCCAGTGGGATCATCGCCGATCCCGTTCCCACCCCCAGACCATCCCATCCCTCATGAAGGCAAAGGCGGCTTCATATGCAGCAGGCCCATTCCATCCTCAACCGGATCCTGTCCGCGTTGACGGCCATCGCGGTGGTCGCGATGATGCTCCACGTCATCGCCCACGCCCTGTCCCGGTTCCTCTTCTCCGCTCCCCTCTACGGCACCAATGAGATCGTGTCCTTCTGGTGGTTGCCGGCGATCGCGCTGCTGGGCATCCCCGCGGCCCACCTGCAACGCGAACACATCACGGTCACTCTGCTGACCGAGCGGCTCGGCCCCACCTCCGCCCGGGCCTGCCAGATCTTCGCCGCATGTGCCGGAGGGCTGCTCAGCGCCGGCCTGATGGTGTTCGGCCTCCGGGAGGCGATCGAGAAGATGACGATCGGCGCCACCGCCGGGGTCACCGAGATCACGACCTGGCCGGTGTACTTCCTGGTCCCCCTGGTGTTCCTCGTCATGACGCTGTGCTACGTCCTCGACGTCTTCGTTCCCGTCCACCGCACTGCGAGCGCCACCGTCGACCCCGCCGAATCGGCGCTCTGATCCCAACACGTACGAATCCGAGGTCCCTATGAACCCCGACGCAACGACCACGGCGAGCCCAGCCGACCGGTCAACCACTACAGGCACCGCCGGAACCGGCACCGGCCCGACCACCCTCCTGCCCAGGGCGCACCGCCGTGGCAGACCACGCGGCACCGGCTTCGCCGTCTGCCTGGTCCTGCTCACCGTCACCCTCATCGGCTTCTTCCTCTCCCCCACTGGCCCCGTGGCCGGACTGTGGTGCCTGGCCATGATGCTGGTGCTCATGTTCATGTCCGTCCCCGTCGCCCTGAGCCTGGCCATTCCATCGGTCATCGGCGTCTACGGCCTCTCCGGCATCCCGGCGACCGTCAACATCCTGGCCACCGCACCCTTCCACACCGTCTCGAAATGGTCTTACTCGGTCCTGCCCATGTTCATCTTCATGGGCATGCTGCTGGCCCAGTCGGGGATGGCGGCGAAGATCTACCGCGCCACAGACCGCTGGTTCTCCTGGCTGCCGGGCGGCATCGGCATCGGCACCACGGCAGCCGGAGCCGGCCTGGCCTCGGTCTCGGGATCGACCATCGGCATGACCTACACCCTGGGCCGCACCGGCATCCCCGAAATGCTCAAGGCCGGATACGACAAGCGCATGGCGGTGGGCACGGTCATCGTCGCGGGTCTGCCCGGGGCGCTCATCCCCCCGTCGATCCTGCTCGTGGTCTTCGCCGGTATCGCATCGGTTCCCGTCGGCCCCCAGCTCATGGCCGGCGCGGTACCCGGCATCCTCATCGCCGTGACCTTCGCGCTGTTCATCCTGCTCATCGGTTTCGTCAAGCCCTCCCTGGTCGGCAGACGGCCCGGTGCCGCCGGGGGCTCCACCGCCACGTGGAAGGAGCGCTTCTCCTCGCTCGGGGAGATCTGGGGCTTCCCCGTCATCATGCTGGTCCTGTTCGGCGGTATGTTCTCCGGTGCCTTCACCCCGACCGAGGCCGGTGCCGCGGCCGCGTGCACCGCGATGATCCTGACCCTCATCCACACCCGTAAGGACAAACCGCTGGGCAAGGTGGCAGTAGCCGCCATGAACACGGTCTCGGCCACCGCCTCGATCTTCTTCATCATGATCGGCGCCGAGATGCTGACCAAGCTCCTGGCGATCACCGGACTGGCCCCTGCCATCACCTCGTACATCACGGGGCTGGGCCTCTCCCGCTTCGCCTTCCTGCTCATCCTGGTGCTGCTCTACCTGGTGATGGGCATGTTCTTCGACACCATGTCGATGATGCTGCTGACCGTTCCGATCCTGCTGCCCACCCTGTCCGCCATGGATGTCAATCCCCTGTGGTTCGGAGTGTTCGTCGTTCTACTGGGCGAACTCGGTATGATCACCCCGCCCGTGGGCATCCTGTCCTTCATCGTGCACAACATCACCAAGAACCCCGCGGTGAACCTGGGCCAGACCATCACGCTCAAGGACGTCTTCGTCTCCCTGACCTGGTTCCTGCCCGTTGCGGTCCTGTTCCTCGTCCTGATGATCGCGGTTCCCCAGATGACCGACTGGCTCCCCGCTCTGCTCGAACGCGCAGGAGGCGCCCAGTGATCAGCAAGTCCCCTTCCGAAAGGCAGAACCCCATGAAACCAGGCCGCAGCCGCCTCCGCACACTCGGCCTCCCCCTCATAGCCGGCGTCGTGAGCCTGGCCCTGAGCGCTTGTGCCGGATCCGTGGCAGGCGGCACCTCCGGAGGACTGGCCGGCGGTGGAGGCGGAGGCTATGCGCCTGGCGCCGACCAGGCGACCATCGACGCGGCACTGGCCGACCTGCCCGAGGTGGAACTGACCTTCCAGCCCTCGGCGGCGTCCGCGGCTTCCATCCAGGCCCCCTCGGGCAACGTCCTGGCCGCGGCCATCGAGGAGCGCTCGGGCGGGAAGATCAAGGTCGACACGGTGTGGGGACAGGCCATCGCCGGCTATTCCGAACTGTTCGACGCCCTGTCCGACGGGCGCGTGGACCTGGCACTGGCGCTGCCGGTCTACCAACCCGCGGAGTTCCCCGCCACCAATGCCGTGGGCGAGGCCCTCGGTGGGCTTCCGTCCTCGCCCTACACCGGGGAGATGATCACGAACGCCGTGGGCGTCGATGTCGCCTGGAACACTCCTCAGGTACTCCAGGAATACGAGGATCAGAGCGTCTACCCGATCGCCCCCTTCATCGCCTCGGGCGGCTACTACTCGGTTTGCACGAAGACCGGGGTCTCCGAATCCGACTATCCGGGCAGGCAGGTCCGCATCGCCTCGAAGGCGCAGAGTGGCTTGATGAGCCGAATCGGCGCCTCCCCCGTCTCCATGGAATACACCGAGGCCTTCGAGGCCATGCAGCGGGGCACCGTGGACTGTTCGCTGGCGCAGCTGGTCACCGCGGCCGAGGGCGGGCTGTTCGAGGTCGCCCCCAATATCGGCTATATGACCGACACGTCGATCTCCCGCAGCGCCAGCTCCCTGGTCGCCGGCAAGAAGTTCGCCGAGCTGCCCCTGGGCTACCGGCAGATCATCTTCGACGTCTACGCCGAGCACTTCCATGGACAGCTGCAGACCGGCATCGGCGGCAATGCGGCAGCCGTGACGGCCGCGAAGAAGGCAGGCGGCAAGATCGAACGCTTCGATGATGCACTGCAGAAGGACGTGGCGGCCTTCAACTCGGAGAACCGCAAGAAGATCGCCGAGTCCGGTATCGCCGGCGACGATCTGGCCGAACGGGTCGAGGCGGCCGCCAGGAAGTGGACGGCCAAGGCCAAGGAACTCGGCTACTCCGACAAGGGCACGACAGCGGACTTCGACGAGTGGTACGACCCGAAGAGCGACTACCGCCCGATGGGCGAGGCGGTCTACCAGGACGTCATCCTCCCCCGCCGACCCTCCTGATCACCGGCGCGCAGGGGCCCGCGGCAGTCTAGCCGCGGGCCTCTGCGCGTTCGATCCAGGCATCGCCGCGCATCCGCAGGCCCAGGCCGATCCCACGGAAGGCCAGGAAGCCCCAGCAGAAGCAGGCCCACAGGCCCCAGGTACCCCAGCCGGCGAGGTGCCCCAGCCAGCACAGCAGGGCGAATCCCAGGAATGCGCCCAGCTGTGCCAGGGCCAGATAGCGGGAATCCTCAGCGCCCATCAGCACCCCGTCGAGGGTGAACACATAGCCGCCCAGCGGCAGGCTTGCGGCCAGCACCAGGATCAGGACCGTCAATGCGGGCCGGACGTGCTCGTCCGAGGTGAACAGCGCCGGAAGCCAAGGCGACAGACAGGCCATGACGACGCCCGTGATGGTGCCGAAACCCACACCCCAGCCGATCAGGCGCCGGTGCACGGCGTGGACCTCGGCGCGCCGCCTGCGCCCCAGCTCCAGGCCGATGAGCGCCTGCCCGGCGATCGCCAGTGAGTCCAGCACCATGGCCAGGCTGTTGAACAGCGTCTGGGCGACCTGCACCGCCGCCAGCTGCACGGTCCCCTGAGCTGCGGCAAGGGCGACCAGCACCAGGATGGCGGCCCGCAGCGAGGCGTTGCGCAGCAGCAGCCAGCCCGACATCCGCGCGGCGTGGAAGACCCCATGGAAATCCGGCCGCAGCCTGGCACCGTAATGCCGGGCCGCCAGCACCGCGATCCACGCATAGGTCAGGCACATGAGTCCCTGTGCGCACACGGTGCCCAGCGCCGAGCCCGCCACACCGAGGTCGAGGCCGTAGATGAACAGGGCGTTGAGTGCGATGTTGACGGCGAAACCACCCGCCGCGATGGCCAACGGCACCTTCGTGTTCTGCAGCCCGCGCAGCAGCCCGGTGCCGGCGATCACGATGAGCATGAACGGCAGGCCCCACCAGGAGATCGTCAAGTACTCCCGGGCCAGGGCCGCGACCTCGGCGGTCGGGTTGAACCAGCCCAGTGCCGTGTCGAGCAGGGGCAGGCCGGCCGCCACCAGAATGACCGAGGTGGCGGCAGCCAACCACATCCCGTCGATCCCAGCGCCGATCGCCCCCGGTCGATCGCCCGAGCCCAGGAAGCGCGCGACCCGCGGCGTGGTGGCGTAGGCGAGGAAGACCATGAGACCCAGCACCGTCTGCAGCAGGGCCCCCGCCAGGGCCAGCGCGGCGAGGGCCTCCGGTCCCAGATGGCCGACCATCGCGGTGTCCGCCAACAGGAAGACCGGTTCGGCCGCCAGGGCGCCCAGGGCGGGCAGCGCCAGGGCGATGATCTGTTTATCGCGTGAGTGCACGATGTCCCATCCTAGGCGGACCGCTCAGGACCGGATCCGGCTACCCCGCTCATCGTGCAACAGGCCCAGCCACGCCCGCGTGTCCGCAGGGTCGATGACGTCGTCGATGTCGAAGGTCTCGGCCGCCGACATGGCCCGGCCCTGCTCATAGAGGCGGTCGAGCAGCCGGGTGAACAGCGCATCGCGTTCCTCGCCTTCCGGCACCGCGGCCAGCTCCTTGGAGAACCCCAGGCGCACCGCGCCCTCGAGCCCCATCGGGCCCAGTTCGCCGGAGGGCCAGGCTACGGTGAAACGGGTCTCGTGCAGCGAGCCGAAGCTCATCGCCATCGCCCCGAGCCCGTAGGCCTTGCGGATCACCACGGAGCCGGTGGGCACTGTCAGCGCGGCGCCGGCGCAGAACAGGTCGCCGAAGGCGCGCACGCCGGGCTCCCGCTCGGCTTCGGGTCCGACCATGAAGCCGGGGGTGTCGATGAAGGCCACCAGCGGCAGGCCATAGGACTCGACGAGGCGCAGGTGCTGGGTCAGATTCCGCGCGGTGTCCACGTCGATGGCCCCGCCCAGGTGCCGATTGTCATTGGCGACGAACCCGACGGGAGCGCCGTCGATCCGCGCGAAACCGCAGATCGCCCCGCCGCGGGCACCTGAGCGCAACTCGGTGAAACCGGTGTCGTCGAAGACATGGCGCAGCAGGGAGCGCATATCGAAGGCACGTAGCCGGTCGGCCGGCACCGCTGCCCGTAGGATTGCGGCCCTATCGGGCGCAGCCGGCTCGGTTCCACCGGTGGCGTCCTCCTGCCCACCCGCAGCGGCTCCCTCACCCGCTCCGCCTGCGGCGAACATGGCCAGGTAGTCACGGGTGGCAGCCACGGCCTCGGCGTCGCCGGGGACGACCAGGTCGACGGCTCCCGAATCACGGTGCACGCGGACGGGGCCGACGTCCTCGGGCCGGTAGTCGCCCAGGCCGCCACCGGAGATCATCGCCGGGCCGCCCATTCCCAGGTTGAGGTCCTCCGTTGCGATGATCACATCGCACACTCCCGCCAGCGCCGCGTTGCCGGCGAAACAGCGGCCCGAGGCGATCGCGATCAGCGGCACCCGCCCGCGCAGGCCCGCGAGCGCGGCGAACGTCCCGACGTTGAGCTGGGGGCCCGGAGGGATGTCGGTGTCGCCGGGCCGCCCGCCGCCGCCCTCGCAGAAGAAGACGATGGGCAGGCCGGTGTCCCCTGCCACGTGGAGGAGTCTGTCGGTTTTGGCGTGGTTGCGCGCTCCCTGGGTGCCGGCCAGCACCGTGTAGTCGTAGCTCATGACGACCGCGCGGACGTCCCCACGGTCCGTGCGCACTGTGCCGATCCCGCCGACCAGCCCGTCCCCGCGGGTCCGGTCGATCAGATCGGCGTGCGAGCGCCTGGCCCGCTGGGCGGCGATCGCAAGGCCGCCGTATTCGACGAACGTGCCGGGGACCACCAGTTCGGCCAGATTCTCCCTGGCCGTGCGCCGACCCCGGCGATGGATCTTCTCCACGTCGGCCGGGTGTGCCTCATCACTTGTTCCCGCGTGCCTGGCCACGGCCTCTGCCACTGCCGGGTGGTCGACCAGCTCGGTGCTCGCAGCCCCCGTCCGGTCGGTATTGCCCGCAACGATCGCGAACACGGGCTGGCCCTCGGTCACGGTGTCGCCGATTGCCACCAGGGCGCGCGCCGCGGTGTGGGGTGGGGCGGGAATCGCATGGTGCATCTTCATCGCCTCGATGAGGCCCAACTCGCCAGGCCTGGCCTCGAGCGAGACGACGGTACCCGAGAGTGGGGCGGGTACCGGGGTCTCGTCCACGGCCAGCTCGACCGCGGGCGCCTCTGTGGCCTTGGCCGGCGCCGCATCGGGCCCCGTTCCGGTCTCCGGGATCGAGGCGAGGAGTTCGGCGCTGCGCGCATCGAAGGTGCCGGTATCCGCGTGGCCGGGCAGGCCCGCGGCGATGACCGCGCGCTGCAGGCCGATGTTCGTCTCCACCCCCGTGATGCGGGTCTCCAGCAGTGCCCGGTCCAGTCGGGCCACGGCCGTCTCCAAGTCATCGGCCGTGACGATGAGCTTGGCCAGCAGGGTGTCGTAGCTCGCGCCGATCCGGGTACCCGAACGCACCCAGGTGTCGACTCGCACATGCCGGTCCAGGGGGAAGTCGGCTGATGCCAGAGTGCCCGTCGCCGGGTGGACCGTGCCGTCAGCGCTCATCCGCTCGGCGGTGATCCGCGCCTGCACCGATGTCCGTCCCGTCGGCTGCCCGTCCGGCAGAGCGGACATCTCCAGTCCCTGGGCCAGACGCAGCTGGGCGGCCACCAGGTCGATGCCCAGCACCTCCTCCGTCACCGTGTGCTCGACCTGGATGCGCGGGTTGACTTCGAGGAAGAACCAGTCGTCGTCGGTCACCAGGAATTCGACGGTGGCCAGCTGGGTGTAGTCGATCGCCTCCAGCAGGGTGCCTGCGGCCGCGTGGATCGCCGTCCGGATATCCGTGGGCACCGTAGCCGGGGCGATCTCGAGGAATTTCTGGCGGCGGCGCTGCAGGGAGCAGTCCCGATCGCCCAGGATCCTGATCCCCTCGGCTGTGCCCAGCGCCTGGACCTCGATGTGGCGGGTGCCGGTGAGCCAGCGTTCGGCCAGTAGCCGCTCGTCGCCGAAGCCCGCCGCGGCCTCGGCGGCGGCCCTGGCGAACAGGGCGTCGACATCATCGGCGGGGCCGATCGGCACGATCCCCCGGCCCCCGCCGCCGGCGACTGCCTTGAGTGCGATCGGGCCCCCGGCCTCACGTTGGAAGGCCCTGGCCTGTTCGGGCCCCGCCAGCACGCCGGTGGCCGGTATCGTGTTGATCCCCAGTCCTGCGGCCAGTGTCTTCGCCCTGTCCTTATCGCCGACGGCTTCGATCGCCGCCGGGCGGGGACCGACGAATACGGCGCCGGCGGCGGCGACCGCCCTGGCGAACTCTGCGGATTCGGACAGGAATCCGTAACCGGGGTGGACGTAATCGGCGCCCACGCGGCCGATCACGGCCGCCAGTCCGGCGATGTCCAGGTAGGCCCCTGCTCCCAGGCCCGGCAGTTCGACCGCCCGGTCGGCCAGGCTCACGTGCAGGCTGTCCGCGTCATCGGCGGGGTGGATGGCGACGGTTGTCATGCCCAGATCACGGGCGGTGCGCATAATGCGCACGGCGATCTCCCCGCGGTTGGCGACCAACAGGACGGGGGCTCGGTTCACGTGCGTCACTTCTCCAGGCTCTCCAACAGTTCGACCTTGCGGATCTTGCCCGTGGCCGTCATCGGCATCGCCTCGACGAAGACGAACTCCGGGACCTTGTAACGGGCCATCTGCTCCAGCGCCCATGTGCGCAGCTCCTCGGCGGTGGCGGCGGAGCCCGCCGTCAGGATGGTGAAGGCCACGGGCACCTGGCCCTTGCGCTCGTCCGCGCGCGGGGCAACGGCGACGGTCTCGATCGCAGGATGGGCCTTGAGCAGCGTTTCGACTTCGGCGGGGAAAACACTCATCCCGTTGACCTTGATCATCTCCTTGGTCCGCGCCAAATAGGTCAGCGCCCCGTGCTCGTCGAAGCGTCCGGTGTCGCCGGTGAGCAGCCAGCCGTCGACCAGGGAGTCGCGGGTGGCCTCGGGCCGGCGGTAGTAGCCGGTCATCACCGAGGGGGAGCTCACGATGATCTGGCCGGATTCGCCCACCGGAACCGGGTTCAGATCGGCGTCGACGACGACGATCCGCGTGCCGGGCACGGGGAATCCGCAGTACACGGGTTCCTTGGCCAGGTCCATGTCCCCGTCCTGCAGGCCCAGGGTCGACGTGTCGGCCGTGTGCGTCTCGGTCATTCCGTAGGAGGCCTCCCGCAGTGTCGTCCCGGAGACCTCCCGCCAGGCCGTGCGCAGGTCCCGGTCGAGCTTGCGCACGAAACTGATCGCCGTGCAGTCGCGCAGGCTCTCCAGCGTCTGGGCCGTACAGCCGGGCTCCTCCAGCAGTTCCCAGTAGCTGTCGCCCAGGCCGATCAGGGTGGAAACCCGCTGCGCGGCGATGAGTTCGAGGGCCACACCCGGATGCCAGCGGCTCATCAACACCAGGGTCGAGCCGTCGACCAGCGGGGACAGGATTGCGAAGTCCTCCCCCGCGATCCAGAAGATCGGCTGGAAGCCCAGGATCACCTCGGGTTCGGCGTCGGTGCCGGGCACATGTCCACGGCCGGCGTGCGATTTGAGGCCCGAGTAGACCATATGGGCCTGCGTGTGTTCACAGCCCTTGGGCAGACCCGTCGTCCCGCCGGTGTAGTTGAGCACCGCCAGGGCGGTCGGATCCACCTCGGCCGGGGCGGCCGGAGAATGGGAGACGATGTCCGCCCAGTCACTGGGCAGGTCCCCACTGGCGGCGGCAAACGGCGCGGCGGGCACAGCGGGTCCCGTCAGTGTGTCGGCCAACTGGGTGTAGGCCACCGTGAGATCGGCGTCGACGCCGGCTTCGGGGTCTGCCAGGACGCGTTCGATGAGAGGCTGGAATTCCGCCTGCGCGATCACGACCCGCGGGGTTGCGTCGCGCAGTTCGTGTGCCAGTTCGCGCGCCTGGAACATCGGGTTGATCGGCAGGTGCACCGCGCCCAGGCGCAGAATCGCCAGGAGCGCGATGATGAACTGCGGGCAGTTGCTCATGAACACGCCCACCCGGTCGCCGGCGGCCACGCCCTGGCCGCGCAACCAGCCCGCGGCAGCTGCGACCAGCTCCTCGAGTTCGGCATAGTCGATGTCGCGGCCGTAGAAGTGGATCGCGGTGGTGTGCGGCCGCTCTTCGGCCCACCTGATGAGGAATTCGTTCAGCGGCCGCTCGTAGTCGGCGCGTGGTATCTCCCCCGGGACCGAGGCCGGGCGCAGTGTCCGCAGCGCTTCCAGTTCCGCGGCCGCTTTCGACCATTCCCCATTGCCCACCATATGTTCCACTCTCCTTCGAGTATTCGTCTCAGTCTTCTGCGCCGGCGGCGGTCCGCGCCGCTTCGGCCGTCTCACGGGCTGTGGCGCGTAGTTCGCGCCGCAGTACCTTGCCCGATGCGGTCTTGGGCATCTCGTCGATGATCACGACCCGGTGCGGTGCTTTGAATGCAGCCAGGTGTTTGCGCGCGTGGGCGATGACATCGGCCTCGCTCAGTTCACTGCCCGGCTGCCTGGTCACATAGGCCACGACGTTCTCACCGCGGTACTCGTCGGGCACGCCCACCACGGCGGCCTCGAGCACCTGGGGCATCAGGTAGAGGGCGTCCTCCACCTCGCGCGGCCACACCTTGAAGCCCGAGGCGTTGATCATGTCCTTCTTCCGGTCGACGATGAACAGCCAGCCCTCGGCGTCGAGGTAGCCCACATCGCCGGTGTGCAGCAATCCGCCGGGGATGTCGCGCGCCGTGGCCTCCGGATTGCCCAGGTACTCGTGGGTGACCATGGGCCCCGACACACAGACCTCTCCCACTTCCCCGGCCGCCAGCTCGTGTCCCTCGTCGTCGAGGATCGAAACCGTCACCGAGGCCAGGGGCAGCCCGCAGGACAGGTTCCCCGACTCCTCGTCGACCGGGGCGCGGAAGCCATTGGGCACCAGGGCGCACTGCGCGCTGGTCTCTGTGAGCCCGTAGCCCTGGCTGATGTAGTAGCCGGTGCGCTCCTCGAACTTCGCAACGATCGCCTCGGGCAGGGGCGCGCCGCCGGACATGATCTGATCGAAGGACTCGAAGTCCGCGGCCTCGAATCCCGGCACGGCCAGCAGCGCCATGAATGCGGTGGCCGGGCCGGCCATGTAGTTCGGGCGGTCACGGCGGAAGATCTCCAGCGAGGTCACCGGATCGAACCGGTAGTTCATCGACAGTGCGGAGCGGCAGGCGATATTGGCCAGGAACTGGCAGACGAAGCCCGTGATGTGGAAGACCGGCGCCAGGGTGAACATCACATTGCCGGGACCGTAGTCCATCATGTCCCGGCTCATGATCGCGTTGACCGTCAGGTTCCCGTGGGTCAGGACGGCGCCCTTGGACTTGCCGGAGGTTCCCGAGGTGTAGCCGTAGATCGCAGGGGACTCCCGCGTCACCGGAGCCTGCTGAACGCTGCGGCCGGAGTACTCCTTGACGATGTCGGACAGATCGGGGCGCCCGGTTGGGATCTGCGCGGGGAAGGCGCCGAAGATGCGTTCGGCCTCCACCTGCACCAGGTCGCGATCGTTGCAGGTGATGACGATGTCGAGGTCCGCAGCATAGTCCTTGACCCGGTCGTTGTACGCCGCAGCCGAAACCACCAGCGCCTTGACCGAAGCATCCGCGAAGACATGGGCCAGTTCGTCGCGGTACATCGGATTCAGCGGCACCACCACCCCGCCGAGTTTCCATGTGGCCAGGGCCGCCACGTAGTAGTGCGGCACGTTCTGCAGATAGATGCCGAGCACGTCGCCGGGCCCGAAGCCACGTTCGGCCAGGTACGCCGCGAGGGCGCCGGCCTGCTCGTCGATCTGGGCCCAGGTGGCCTCCCACCCGTAATACTTCACGGCGGGAGCCTCCGGTGCCGTGGCCACTGCGGCGGCCAGGAGTTCGGGCACTGTGGTCGGTTCCAGGGGCTGGATGTACTTCGGCTCACTCGAGAGCGTCGTCACCCAGGGGCGATCGGTCGAAAGTGACATCGGTGTCCTCCACTTCATCGTGTTCCGGCGCCGACGGGCTGTGCCGCCGGTCACTTCTTCATAATATCCCGAACGTTCGTTCATTCAACGCGGGACCACTGCTCACCTGGACGTTTCGTCCTCCCGCCCGCTCGCCTGGTCGCGCAATTCACGGCGCAGGATCTTGCCTGATGCCGTCTTGGGCAGCGCCTCGGCGATGACGACCCGATGCGGGGCCTTGAACGCGGCCAGATGTTTGCGCGCATGGGCGATGACATCGGCCTCGGTGAGGCTGCGGCCCGGCTTCAGCGTGAGATAGGCGACGACGCTCTCACCCCTGTACTCATCGGGCACGCCCACCACGGCGGCCTCGAGCACCTCGGGCAGCAGATACAGCGCGTCCTCCACCTCGCGCGGCCACACCTTGAAGCCCGAGGCGTTGATCATGTCCTTCATCCGGTCGACGATGAACAGCCAGCCCGCGGCGTCGAGGTAGCCCACGTCCCCGGTGTGCAGCATTCCGGCGGGGATGTCGCGCGCCGTCGCCTCCGGGTTGTTCAGGTATGCGCCGGTGACCATGGGCCCTGACACGCAGACCTCGCCCACCTCGCCCTGGGGGACTTCGCGGCCGTCCTCATCCAGGATCCGCAAGTCGACGCTGGCGATCGGCAGCCCGCAGGACAGGTTCCCCGACTCCTCGTCGACCGGGGCACGGAAGCCCTTGGGTACCACCGCGCACTGCGCGCTGGTCTCTGTGAGCCCGTAGCCCTGGCCGATGTAGCGGCCAGTGCGCTCCTCGAACTTCGCGAGGATGGCCGCGGGCAGCGGGGCTCCGCCCGACATGATCTGGTCGAAGGACGAGAAGTCGTCCCCGTGGAAGTCGGGGTGGGCCAGCAACGCCATATAGGCGGTGGCGGGACCGGCCATGTAGTTCGGACGCGTCCGCCGGAAGATCTCCAGGGTCGTCGAGGCCTCGAAACGGTAGTTCATCGCCAGGGTGCCCCCGACGGCGATATTGGCCAGGAACTGGGTGACCAGACCGGTGATGTGGAACACCGGGGCCAGGGTGAAGAAGGTGAACGGTGGTCGATAGCCCTGGAATTCGCGGTTGATCACCGCATTGACACTCAGGTTCCCGTGGGTGAGCACCGCGCCCTTGGACTTGCCGGAGGTTCCCGAGGTGTAACCGTAGAGCGCCGGGGTGTCCACGGTGACCGGTGCCTGGTCGACGCGGGCTCCGCGGTGGCGTTCGATCACATCGAGCAGTTCGTCCCTGTCGGTTTCGATATGGGACGGGAACGATCCGAAGACGCGTTCCGATTCGAGCTCCACCAGGCCCCGATCATTGCAGGTGATGACGATGTCGAGGTCCGCAGCATAGTCCTTGACCCGGTCGTTGTACGCCGCAGCCGAAACCACCAGGGCCTTGACCGAAGCATCCGCGAAGACATGGGCCAGTTCGTCGCGGTACATCGGATTCAGCGGCACCACCACCCCGCCGAGCCGCCAGGCCGCCAGAGCGGCGAAATAATAGTGGGGCACGTTCTGCAGATAGATCCCCAGTGCATCGCCGGGCCCGAAGCCGCGTTCGGCCAGGTACGCCGCGGTAGCCTGAGCGTGTTCGTCGAGTTCGCGCCAACTGCAGGTCCACCCGAAGTACTCCACCGCGGTCGACTCCCCCGCCTCCGCCAGTGCGCGTTGAAGTAACGCGGGGATCGTCGTGGGCTCCAGCTCGCGCAAATAGCGCGGTTCGCGGGCCAGGGTGTTCAACCAGGGTCGGTTTTCGGGTGCCATCGATACTTCTTCCGTTCACTTTCTCCATAGACGAGCGTGCCCGGGGCGCTTGGCCCCGGGCACGCTCCAACCGATGAGTTCGGGCTCGGTCAGGCCACTTCGAACAGGCCGGCCGCGCCCTGTCCGCCGCCGATGCACATCGTGACGACGACGTACTTGGCACCGCGGCGCTTACCCTCGATGAGGGCGTGCCCGACCATCCGGGCGCCCGACATGCCGTAGGGGTGGCCGATCGAGATGGCGCCGCCGTTGACGTTGTACTTCTCCGGGTCGATGCCCAGGCGGTCACGACAGTACAGGGTCTGCACCGCGAATGCCTCGTTGAGCTCCCACAGATCGATGTCGTCGACGGTCAGCCCGTGGCGCTTGAGCAGCTTCGGCACAGCGAAGACCGGGCCGATGCCCATCTCGTCCGGCTCACAGCCGGCCACCGCGATGCCGCGGTAGATGCCCAGCGGTTCGAGGCCCCGGCGCGAGGCCTCGGCGTCGCTCATCAGCACCGCAGCCGAGGCGCCGTCGGACAGCTGCGAGGCGTTGCCCGCGGTGATCGACGGGTTCGCCGAGGCCACTCCGGGGGCCAGCACCGGCTGCAGTGAGGACAGGCCCTCGAGCGTGGTCGAAGGGCGATTGCCCTCGTCCTTGCCCAGCGTGACCGTCTCCTCGGAGACCTCCTTGGTCGCCTTGTCCATGACGAGCTTCGTCGCGGTCAGCGGCACGATCTCCGCGTCGAAGCGGCCGGCTTCCTGCGCGGCTGCGGTGCGCCGCTGGCTCTCCAGCGAATACGCGTCCTGCGCCTCGCGGGTGACGCCATAGCGTTCGGCGACGACCTCGGCCGTGTTGAGCATCGGCAGGTAGAGTCCCGGATGGTTCTCGCTCAGCCACGGGTCCTTCGCGCGGAAGGTGTTCTGGTGTTCGTTCTGCACCAGGGAGATGGATTCGGCGCCACCGCCGACGGCGATGTCCATCCCGTCGGCGATGATCTGCTTGGCGGCGATCGAGATCGCCATCAGACCCGAGGCGCACTGCCGGTCGACGGTCTGGCCGGCGACCGTCACGGGCAGCCCGGCGCGCAGCGCCGCCTGCCGGCCGAAGTTCATGGACTGCGCGCCCTGTTGGACGGCGGCGCCGAAGACGACGTCCTCGATCTCGCCGCCTTCCAGCCCCGCCCGCTTGACCGCATTGGCGATCGCGTGGCCGGCGAGTTCCTGGGACTGGGTGTTGTTGAAGGCCCCACGGTACGCTTTGCCAATCGGCGTGCGTGCGGTGGAGACGATCACTGCATCGGTCATTGTTCCTCTTTCGATTGCGTCGGCTGCCCGGCGGGGCCGATCAGTTCTTCGGGCCGCCGGCGACGTAGATGACCTGCCCGGAGACGAAGCCCGCGCCCTCGCTGGCCAGGAACGAGGCGGTGTGCGCGATGTCCTCGGGCTTGCCGGTACGGCGCACGTCGATCTGCGCGGCGGCGGCCTTGGTGAACTCCTCGAAGGACACCCCGACGGATTCCGCGGTGGCCTTGGTCATATCGGTCTCGATGAACCCGGGGGCGATCGCATTGGCGGTCACGCCGTAGCGGCCGAGTTCGATCGCATAGGTCTTCGTCAGGCCCTGGATGCCCGCCTTGGCCGCCGAGTAGTTGGCCTGGCCGCGGTTGCCCAGCGCCGAGGTCGAGGACATCGAGATGATCCGGCCGAAGTTCTCCTGGACCATGTACTTCTGCGCGGCCTTCGTCATGATGAAGTTGCCCTCGAGGTGAACGGCCAGAACCTTCTGGAAGTCCGCCAGCGGCATCTTGAACAGCATATGGTCGCGGATGATACCGGCGTTGTTGATCAGCACGGTCGGCGCACCGAGTTCCTCGGCGATCTTCTCCACCGCCGCATTGGCGGCGGCCTCGTCGGTGATGTCGGCGCCGATGCCGATCGCCTGGCCGCCTGCGGCGTTGATCTCCTCGACGACGCCGCGGGTGTCCTCCTCACGGATGTCGACGACGGCGACGGCCAGTCCGTCCTTGGCCAGGCGCTTCGAGATGGCCGCGCCGATTCCACGGGCCCCGCCGGTGACGATTGCGGTACGCTGGGTCATTCTTGTCTCCTTCACGACCTGTCGGTCGAATCACTTACGGTATTTCTTGAGTTCGTGCCGGGCGATGGTCATCTTGTGCACCTCGTCCGGTCCGTCCGCCAGGCGCAGAGTGCGCACATGCGCATACATCTCCGCCAGGGGGAAGTCGTTCGTAACGCCGCCGCCGCCGTGCACCTGGATGGCCCGGTCGATGACCTTGAGTGCCATTTCCGGTGCCGCGACCTTGATCTCCGAGATCAGCGTACGGGCCACCTTGTTGCCCACGGTATCCATCAGGTACGCCGCCTGCAGGGTCAGCAGCCGGGCCTGGTCGATGGCGATGCGCGATTCCGCGATCCAATCCTGAATGTTCGCCTTCTCCGAGAGCTTGGACCCGAAGGCCACCCGCTCCTCTGCGCGCTTGCACATGAGCTCGAGCGCGCGCTCGGCGGCGCCGATGGCGCGCATGCAGTGGTGGATGCGGCCGGGCCCCAGCCGGGCCTGGCTGATCGCGAAGCCCTCGCCCTCGCCCTTGAGGACGTCCTTGGCAGGCACCCGCACCTGATCGAAGATGATCTCCGCGTGACCCTCCCGGTCCTCGTAGCCGAACACCGGGAGATTGCGCACCACGGTGACCCCCGGGGCGTCGATCGGCACGACCATCATGGACTGCTGGCGATGCTTCTCCGCATTGGGATCGGTCTTGCCCATCACGATGAGCACCTGGCAATTGGGGTGCAGAGCGTTCGAGGTGAACCACTTGCGGCCCTCGAGGATGTACTCGTCGCCGTCCTTCTTCATGACCATCTCGATGTTCGTGGCATCGGCGCTGGCCACTGCCGGTTCGGTCATCGCGAAGCCCGAAGCCATGGTGCCGTCGAGCAGCGGGCGCAGGTACTTCTCCTTGTGCTCATCAGTCCCGAAAAGGGTGAGCACCTCCATATTGCCGGTGTCGGGGGCATTGCAGTTGAAGACCTCGGGCCCCAGACCACCCGAGCGGCCCATCAGTTCGGCCAGCGGCGCGTACTCCAGGTTGGTCAGACCCGGACCCCATTCCGCGTGGGGGTGGAACAGGTTCCACAGCCCCGCCTCCTTGGCCTTGGCCTTGAGGTCCTCGAGGATCTGCGGCTGCGTATGGGGGCTGGCGGCCTCGGCCATCTGCCGCCGGTAGACGGGTTCGGCGGGGTAGACGAATTCGTCCATGAAGGCCTTTACCCTGTCATAGTATTCCTGGCCACGAGCGGTCTGTTCGAAGAGGTTGTTCACTGTCACTCCCTTGTGTCGTGCATTCCTGGTGAAAATGTGCAGGCTCAGCGGGTGCCGGCCAGCAGTTTGCTCTGATAGCGGCGCATTCCGCGCAGCCAGCGGTCGTAGTCGGAGCCCTTCATCCGGTACATCTCGAGTACCTCCGGGTGGGGCAGGGCCAGGAAGGTTCCGGATTCGACGGCCGCCAGGACACAGGTGGCCACTTCGTCCGGCTCGAGCACGCGGCCGGCCGAGGTCACTGCGGACTGGGCCGCCGCGTCCAACGAGTCCTCGGTGTTGTCCGCGCCGTGGAGCATCGCGGTGTTCACGCCCATCGGGCACAGACAGGTCACACCGACTCCCCGATCACCGTAGGTGATCGAGAGCCATTCGGCGAAACCGACGGCCGCGTGCTTGGTCACCGAGTAGCCGGCCTGGCCGATCTGGGTGAGCAGCCCGGCAGCCGATGCGGTGGCCACGAAGTGCCCGCCCCTACCGTCCGCCCAGCCGGGCACCAGGGCCTTGGCCGCGCGGATATGGGCTCGCAGATTGACGTCGATGATCAGGTCCCAGTCGGATTCGTCTTCGCCGAGGTCCTGGGGTCCGATGATTCCGGCATTGGCGAAGTAAAGATCGACCTCGCCGAGTTCGGCGCGGGTGGCTTCGATCAGCTCCGCAATGCCCTGAGTGCTGGTGCAGTCTCCGGACCAGGCCCGCTGGCCGAGTTCGGCCGCGATCTCCTGCACACGGGGATCCAGGTCCGCCAGCATGACCCGGGCACCGCGCTGCGTCAGGGCGCGGGCGATTGCGGATCCTATCCCACCGGCGGCACCGGTGACGACGGCGGTCTTCGAGTGCACATCCATGTGCGTCCTCCCGGTTCGTTGGTCTCCGGCTCCTCGTTGAGCCGGTCTGTCCCTGCCATTCTGGCCCTAAGCGCACGTGAATTTCAAGCCTGAGCAAACGTTTGTTCATTAACTCTTCAAGTCCCGCCGGGCTCTCGCACTCCAGGCGATCGAAGGAGGCATGGAAATGTGATTGACAAGACATCGCTACTGTGCTGAGATTGCTGAGAGCCCAATGTGAAACCCGTTTCATATTGGTTGTGGACAACCGGGTCCACACCGCGGACACCGAACCGGCAACCCCGCCGGATCGCTTTTCAAAGGAGAAAAGATGCCCCGCTCAACCACTCGCCCGATCCGTGCGCTATTGGCCGCCGCCACCACGTGTGGCCTGGTCGCAGGTCTCAGCGCCTGTGGCGGTTCCGCAGACACGGAATCCGACGATAGCGTGGTAATCGGCCTGACGGCTTCCCTGTCCGGAGGCGCTGCGGCATTCGGTGAGAACATCAAAACGGGCCTGGAAATGGCAGTGGACAAAGTCAACGAGTCCGGGGTGGAAATCGACGGCAAGAAGGTCACCGTCACTCTCAAGGCCTTGGACGACAAGTACGTCCCCTCGACCGCTGCAACCAATGCACAGCGCCTGGCCGATCAGGACAAGGCCGCGGTGATCTTCACCCCCAACGCCGGTGCTATCAAGGCAATGCAGCAGGTCAACGACGGCCGCTCGAAGTTCCTCATTTCCGCCTATACTTCGGATCCCGCAATCATCCAAAGCGGCAATGGACTAACCGTGATGACACCGCCGAACTTCGCGTCCTATGCGCAGGCGTTCGCCAAGAAACTGCGCGCCGACGGAGCGGAGAAGCTGGCCCTGTTGGGTACCCAGAGCGAATACGGGCAGCAGTGGACTACGGACGCGAAGTCCGCATGGACCGAGGCCGGTGGGACCGTCGGTAAAGACAACAGCGTCGATTACGCCACAGTGTCCGACTTCGCGGGCCCGGTATCCAAAGCACTGGCCGAAAAGCCCGATGCGATCTTCCTGGGCGGACCCAGCCAACCCACTGCGCTGATTGCCGAAGAAGCCCGCAAGCAGGGCTTCAATGGCAGCTTCTTCCTGATGGACCAGGCCAAGCTCGACGAAATGGGCACTGTTGCCAAAATGGAGAACTTCCGGGATTCCGTAGGTGTCCGACCGGTGTCGGACTATCAGGAGACCGGGACCGAAGAATTCCTTAAGACCTATACCGCAAGGGCCGGCATGGACAAGGTCGCCACGAGTGAGTCGGCGCTGAACTATTCGGCACTGCCAATCTTCGTCAAGGCAATGGAGATCTCCGGAACCTCGAGCGATCCCGACAAGATCCGCGAGGCGATGCCGGAGGCCCTGAAACAGGCCGACAAGTCCTATGAGGTACAGACTCCGTGGACAAGCATCTCCGATGCCGGCCACCTCCTCTCGGACAAGCTCGACGCCGCCTACTACGACAAGGCGGGGAAATACCAGCCCTTCGAGGTTCCACAGGTCGACGACTCCAAGTAGCCAACCTTCCAACCCATTCCCATTCTCAAACGCAATGGAGCAATTATGAAGAAAACCCCGCGCGCCCTGCTGCGCACGACCCTGTCCCTGACCACCATGGCCGCACTGGGCCTGGGCCTGGCCGCCTGTGGCGGTAGCGGGTCCGGATCCGGTTCCGACACCGTCGTCCTGGGCTACACCGGTCCGCTCTCCGGCGGCGGCGCCTCCTACGGCGAAAACGTCAAAATCGGCCTGGAAATGTCCGTGGACAAGATCAACGAAGCCGGCGTGAAGATCGACGGCAAGGACGTCAAGATCGAGCTGAAGTCGCTCGACGACAAGTACGTTCCCTCCACCGCGGCGACCAACTCACAGCGCCTGGCGGATCAGGACAAGGCAGCTGTGGTCTTCTCCCCCAACGCCGGAGCCATCAAGGCCATGCAGCAGGTCAACAACGGCCGCTCCAAGTTCCTCATCGGCGGTTACACCTCCGATCCCGAAATCGTCCAGCACGACAATCCCCTGACCATCATGATCCCCCCGAACTTCAAGTCCTACGCCGAACCCTTCACCAAGAAGCTGATGGACGAGGGCGCGAAGAAGATCTCGCTGCTGGGCACCCAGAGCGAATACGGCCAGCAATGGACCGCCGAGGTCAAGACGGCCTGGAGCACAGCCGGTGGCACCGTCGGCAAGGACAACAGCGTGGACTACGCGACGGTCTCCGACTTCGCCGGCCCCGTCTCCAAGGCCCTGGCCGAAAAACCCGACACGATCTTCGTCGGCGGCCCCTCCCAGCCCACCGCACTGATCATGGAAGAGGCCCGCAAGCAGGGCTTCAAGGGCTCCTTCTTCGTGATGGACCAGGCCAAACTCAATGAGATGGCCACCATCACCGACGAGAAGAACCTCTACGACTCCGTGGGCGTGCGGCCCGTAGAGGAATACGACGAGCCCGGCACCAAGGACTTCCTGGCCGCCTTCAAGACCAAGACCGAAGGCAAGAAGGTCGCCACCAGCGAATCGGCCCTGCATTACTCGGCGGTGCCGGTCTTCGTCAAGGCGATGGAGCTGGCCGGAACGACCAGCGATCCGGACAAGATCCGCGAGAAGATGTCCGAGGCCGTCACCCAGGTCGACAAGTCCTTCTACGTCCAGACCCCTGCTACCAAGGTCACCGATGCCGGTCACCTGATGGCAGACACCCTCGACGCATCGTTCCTCGACAAGTCGGGGAAGTACCAGACCGTCGAGGTCCCGCAGGCCGACGATTCCAAGTAGCCCGACCACCCTTTCCTCCTTCTCAGATGCAATGGAGCAGTCATGAAGAAGACACCACGCGCCCTGCTGCGCACAACACTGTCACTGACCACCATGGCGGCGCTGGGCCTCGGCCTGGCCGCCTGTGGCGGTAGCGGTGCCGGTTCAAGCGGCGACACCGTCGTGATCGGCTACACCGGCCCGCTGTCCGGTGGCGGCGCAGCCTACGGCGAGAACGTCAAGATCGGCCTGGAAATGGGCGTGGACAAGGTCAACGACATGGGCCTGAAGATCGACGGCAAGGACGTCAAGCTCGAACTGAAGTCGCTCGACGACAAGTACGTCCCCTCCACAGCCGCGACCAACGCCCAGCGCCTGGCCGATCAGGACAAGGCGGCGATCGTCTTCTCCCCCAACGCCGGTGCCATCAAGGCCATGCAGCAGGTCAACAACGGCCGTTCCAAGTTCCTCATCGGCGCCTACACCTCGGATCCGGAGATCTTCACGACCGGCAACCCGCTGACGGTCTTCGGCACCCCCAACTTCAACTCCTATGCCGAGCCCTTCACCAAGAAGGCGATGTCCATGGGAGCCAAGAAGCTCTCACTGCTCGGCACCCAGAGCGAGTACGGTCAGCAGTGGACGACCGTGGTCAAGAAGGCCTGGGCCGATGCAGGGGGCAGCGTGGGCGCCGACAACAGCCTGGACTATGCGACGGTCTCCGACTTCGCGGGGCCCGTGTCCAAGGCCCTGGCCGAAAAACCCGACACGATCTTCGTCGGAGGGCCCTCCCAGCCCACCGCACTGATCATGGAGGAGGCCCGCAAGCAGGGCTTCAAGGGCAGCTTCTTCGTGATGGACCAGGCCAAACTCGATGAGATGGCCACCGTGACCAAGGAAGACAACCTGCACAATTCGATCGGCGTCGCCCCGGTGAAGACCATGACCGAATCCGGCACGGAGAAGTTCCTCGAGGACTTCGCCGCCAAGGCGGGCAAGGACAAGGTCGCCACCACCGAATCGGCCTTCACCTTCCAGTTCGTCGGGCTGTTCGCCAAGGCGATGGAGGACGCGGGAACGAGCACCGACGCCGAGAAGCTGCGCGAATCGCTCAAGAACGCGATCACCCAGACCGATGAGTCCTTCCACGTCTCCATCTTCCCGACGGAGATGACCGCAGAGGGGCGATTGAGCAGCAAGGAGATCGAGTCGGCCTACTTGGACGACAAGGGCGAGTACAAACTGTTCACCGTGCCGGTCCTACCGGATAAGTGAGGCACCCATGACACTCTTCATCCAGCAACTCTTCAACGGCCTGGCACTCGGCGGCGTGTACTGTCTGGCCGCGATCGGCCTGACCCTGGTCTTCGGTGTGCTGCGCATCCCGAACCTGGCCCACGGCTCGATCTACATGCTCGGCGCCTATGTCACCTACTTCTTCCTGACAACCGTGGGCGTACCGTATTTCGCGGCCATCGGCATCTCCGCCATCATCATGTTCTTCCTGGGCGTGCTGATGGAACGCCTGGTGTTCAATCCACTGCGCAACGCCCCACACACCCATTACATGATCGCCGCGGTCGGTGCGATGTTCTTCTTCCAAGCCGTCGCCCAGGCCATCTGGGGCGCCGACTTCCGGCGAATGGACTCGCCCCTGACCGGGAACGTCTCCATCGCCGGCGCGCAGATCTCCGTGCAGCGCCTGGTCATCATCCTGGTGGCCGTCGTCGTCCTGGTCATCCTGACCTGGTTCATCAAGCGCACCCTGCAGGGTCAGACGATCGAGGCGATCGAACAGGACCGCACCGGCTCGTCACTGGTGGGCATCAACCCGTCGATGGTCTCGATGCTGACCCTGGGCCTATCCGCCCTGCTGGCGACCATCGCCGCCGGACTGGTGGCGCCGATCAATCTGCTCTCGCCCACCATGGGCTCGGCTCTGGACCTCAAGGTCTTCGCCATCATCATCCTCGGCGGACTGGGCTCCCTGCCCGGCGCCATCGTCGGCAGCTTCGTGCTGGCCGTCGCCGAGACAATGACCTCCACCTACATCTCCGCCGGTGTCGGCGAGGCGATCGCCTTCATCGTCCTGGTGGCGGTTCTGGCGATCAAACCCACCGGCCTGTTCGCAAAGGCGGTGCAACGATGAACGCGCTGAAACTGGCATTGCACAACCCCCGGGTCTGGGGCACCTGGGCGATCCTCATCGCCCTGGCCCTGGTGCCCATCGTCTTCGGCAATGAAAACTACGTGATGCGGTTGTTCACCGGCGCCCTGTGCACCGCGATCGCCGTCTACGGCATGAACATCCTGCTGGGATTCACCGGCCTGCTGTCCCTGGCCCAGGGCGGGTTCTTCGGGGTCGGCGCCTACACCGTGGGCCTGCTGACCACCGATTACGACTGGCCGTTCTGGCCGGCGCTGATCGCCGGGGTGCTCGTCGCCGCGATCCTCGGCTACCTGTGCGGGCTCATCGCCCTGCGGACCAAGGACGAGTACTTCGCCATCTTCACGATGGCCATCGGCTTCATCATCTACCTCATCGTCAGCCGGTGGGAATCGGTGACGCATGCCCACACTGGCGTGAACAACGTCAAGCTGCCCGAGGGTGGCGGGGTCATCGACTTCACCGACCCCATCCCGCTGTTCTACCTGGTATTCGCGATTCTGGCGCTCATCGTCTACGTGACCTGGGCGATCCGCCGGTCCTCGGTGGGCCGTACCCTCATCTCCATCAGGACCTCCGAGGACCTGGCCGATGCGATCGGTGTTAACGTCGGTGTGAACAAGCAGCTGGCATTCGCCGCTTCCACGGCTCTGGCGGGTCTGGGCGGCGGTCTCTACGCCAGCGTCATCGGTTTCATCGGCCCGGATTCGGCCATGGTCGACAAGACCTTCGAGATGCTCATGTTCATCCTCGTCGGCGGACTGGGAACGGTGGCCGGCCCACTGATCGGCACCCTGATCGTGACGTTCATCTTCGAGCTGTTCCAGGACTTCCAGGCCTACCGGTTCATCCTGGTCGGCCCCATCATCATCGCCCTGGTGATCTTCGCCCCGCGTGGCATCGTGGGCTACCTGGGCGGATGGCTGGACAAGCGCAGGGCCCGTAAACGCCAGGCCGAGGCCGCCGCCCGGCGGACGGCCGCAGCCGCGACCGGCGACTCGACTCGAAACACAGAGACTCAGGAGGTGCAGTGATGCTGCTCGAAGTACGCGGTCTGGGTAAGCGCTTCGGCGGCCTGGACGCAGTCAAGGACGTGGATCTGGACGTCGAGGAGGGCCAGATCACGGCAGTCATCGGCCCCAACGGCGCCGGCAAGTCCACCTTCTTCAATCTGATCCACGGGTTCTACCGTCCCACCTCCGGGACCGTGACCTTCAAGGGGGAGGACATCACACACACCTCCCCACACCGCACTGTGGCCGATGGCATCGCCAGGACCTTCCAGACGACGCATCTGTTCGACGATACGACGATTCTGGAGAACGTCCTGGCCGGCCGGATCGTGCGTTCGAAGTCGAATGTCTTCGACGCCGTGCTCAACACTCCACGCCACCGCCGCGAGGCCGAGCTCAACGAGGACAAGGCGCTCGAGGCCCTGGACTTCTGCGGCATCCTCGATTACAAGGACGATGTGGCGGGCCAGGTCCCCCAGGAAGTGCAGAAACGCACTGCGATGGCGATGGCCCTGGCCACCGACCCCGAACTCATCCTGCTCGACGAGCCCGCCGGTGGTATCCCGGAGGAGGAGACTGCAGAATTCGGCGAACTGATCCGTTCCCTGGTCCCCCGCGGCATCTCCGTACTCTTGGTCGAACACAAAATGTCCATGATCATGAGCCTGGCCGACAAAATCCTCGTCATGGAGAACGGGCAGCAGTTGGCGATCGGTGAACCAGCCCAGATCCGCTCGAACCCGGATGTGATCCGCGCCTATCTGGGTTCCTCGGCGGACGTCGACGAGGCGACCGTTCCGGCCGCGCAGAATGAACAGGAGGGCTGAGATGCTCAGTGTCGACAACGTCAGTGCCGGCTATGACGCCGTCAATGTGCTCCACGATGTGTCCATCACGGCCAATCCGGGGGAACTGACCGTGATCCTGGGGGCCAATGGTGCGGGTAAGAGCACTCTGTTCCGCACGATTTCGGGGCTGCTGCGGGCCCGTTCCGGCTCGATCACCTACGAGGGCGCACAGCTGCACCGGCTCAAGGCCAATAAGGTCGTGCGCAGTGGCATCGCCCAGTGTCCCGAGGGCCGCCACCTCTTCCCGAAGATGTCGGTGGAGAAGAACCTACGCCTGGGCTCGTATCCGCACCGCGACAAGCAGAAGACCGAGCGCATCCTCGGCGAGGTCTACGAACTGTTCCCGATCCTCAAGGAGAAGGCCGCGCAGCCGGCCGGTTCGCTCTCCGGCGGGCAGCAGCAGATGGTGGCGATCGGCCGAGCGCTGGTCAGCGATCCATCGCTGCTGATCCTCGACGAGCCCTCGATGGGCCTGGCCCCCATCGTCGTCGACCAGGTCCTGGAGGCGGTCGCACAGATCAACGGCAACGGGATCGGCGTGCTGCTCAGCGAGCAGAACGCCCGTGCCGCCCTGTCGATCGCACACCGCGGCTACGTCCTCTCCGAGGGCAGGGTCGTGCTCTCCGGCGATGCGGCGGATCTGCTGGTCAACCCCGAAGTCCAAGCGGCCTACCTGGGCCTGTGATCCGATGGGGACGGCCGGGGGCCGCCCGCGGGTGTACCCCGCGGAGCCGGCCAGGACCAGACGCACACCGGAGGAACTGAGCGATCGCGGGCAGCGAACCCGCCGGACGCTCATCGACTCCGCCCGGGAGGTCTTCTACCAGCACGGGTACTTGGAGTCCAAGCTCTCCGACATCACCGAACACGCGGGCGTGGCCGCGGGAACGTTCTACATCTACTTCGACAACAGAGAGGAACTGCTCGCCCAGATCATCGCCGAGTCATACGCCGACTCCCTTGACCCACGCGGAGCCAGGGACGTCCACGAGGGTCGGCCGTTGGACCGGATCCGGCACGGGAACCGGGTGTACGTCGAGTCCTACCGGAGCCACGCCGACGTCCACCGGATCATCGACGAGGCCTCTCTGGTGGACGAGTCGATCCGTGCGATGCGAGCGGCCAGGGCGCTGGCGCTCTTCGCCCGCAATGCGCAGACGATCCGTGAGCTGATCCGGCTGGGCCTGGTGTCTGCGATGATCGAACCGGACTCCACGGCCAGGGCGCTGTCTCTGATGGTCTCGCGCACCTGCAACTACGTCTACGTACAGGGCCACGAACTCGACACCTACCGGGGACGGGCAGGGGCTCGAAACCTGGCCGAGGAGCTCAGCGACATCTGGCTGCGGGCCCTGGGGTTGAATCCCGGATAATGCCGCACGCGCCGGTGCCCCCGCCTTGAACGGCGGGGGCACCGGCGCGTGCGGACCCGGATCGAGCTCAGGCGAACGGTGAGATATCACCGGCGCCCACGCGGGTGACCTCGGGAGCGCCGGAGGTGAAATCGACGACCGTACTCGGATCGGTGCCGGCGACCCCGGCATCGACGATGATGTCCACCTCGTGGCCGATCCGCTCCTCGATCTGCCAGGCCTCGGCCGGGGGCTCCTCGTCGCCGGGCAGCAACAGCGTCGACGACAGGATCGGCTCCCCCATCTCCGCCACCAAGTCCAAAGCCACCGGATTCAGGGGAATCCGTGCGCCCACCGTATGCTTCTTGGGCTGCAGCATGGCCCTGGGGACTTCCTTCGTGCCCTTGAGGATGAAGGTGTAGGGCCCCGGGGTGACCGCCTTGATCGTACGGAACGCGGCATTGTCGACGATGACGAACTGGCCCAGCTGGGCGAAATCGTGGCACATCACGGTGAAGTTGTGCTTCTTGCCCAGCTGTCGGATGCGGATGATGCGCTCGATGCCCTCCTTATTGCCGAGCCCAGTGCCCAGCGCGTAACTGGAGTCTGTCGGATAGGCGATGAGCGCCCCGGCGCGCAGGGCCTCGGCGACGCGGGTGATCTGCCGTGGCTGCGGGTTGACCGGATGGATCTCGATGATCTCCGCCATGATCTCACTCCTTCTCGTTGACGAACGTCGTATCGACTACCGTACGCGACCTGCGCCCGCCCGCAATCCCCGGCACGCGCTTCGACCCCTCCCCCGGTTCCGGAGCCGGCTGTCCGGTGGACGGACTCGAGGCGATGAACGTGTTGACCCATCTGGAAGCGGGATCCGCATCGACCAACAAGGCCTTGACCAACAGGGTCGCCGGCAGCGCCAGCAGAGCGCCCAGCCAGCCGAGTACCCAATACCAGAACAGCAGGGACAGGAATGAGATGAAGGGTGAGACTCCTACGGACTCGCCGGTGAACTTCGGCTGGATGATCGACTGGATAACGAAGTTGAGCACGCAATAGGACACGACGACCCACAACGCGTCCCACCAGTCCCCGCTGACCACGGCCATCAGAGCCGGCGGCACGAGGCCGATGACGAAGCCGATATTCGGGATGTAGTTCGTCAAGAAGGCCAGTACGCCCCACACGAATGCCAGGGGCACACCGATGATGATGAGCGCGATGACATCGAGCACTGCGACGATCAGGCCGAAAACCGTGGAGACGATCCAATAGCGCCGCACACCGTTGCCGAAGTCGGTCAGCGACCGGGTGAACCCCGGGCGCATCCGACCGGCCAAGCGCATCCGCAGTGGCAGGGTCATCGAATCCATCCCGAGGAAGAACACCGCCATCACCGCGGTGGTCAGCGCCGTGGCGATCAGGGAGACGTTCGAGAGCAGGGACATCACGGTGTTCAACAGATTCGACACGCTGAAACCGCTGAGCTGTTGGGCCAGCACATCCGGTGTCAGACCCAACTCGTTCAGGCCGTGCAGCGCATCCGTGTACAGCGCCCCGATCTTCACCGAGTACTTGGGGATGACCAGGACGAGTTCGGCCAGGGACCAGGCCGTCAGGCCGAAGAATCCGATGATGAGCACCAGGACCAGCACGATCGTCACTGCCGCTGCCAGGAACGCCGGCACCCTCAGTCGGACCAACCAGCGCTGTAGCGGGTAGACCACGATGACGAGGTTCAGTGCCAGGAACAGTGGGGCCAGAATCGAATTGAGACCCTGGATGAACTGCATGCTGAAGGCGAAGGCCGCCAGAGCCAGGACGACGGCCAGGAAACGCGGCAGCCCGCCGCCACCGGTGGTCCCGGTGACGGCGGGCTGCTCGGACGAACCGGCGGTACGGTTCATTTGCGCTTCCTCTTCTCCCTGATCCGCATCGACAGTTCGATGGGCGTGCCGGTGAAGTCGAAGGTCTCGCGCAGGCGGCGCGTGATGAAACGGCGGTAGCCGGGGTCCAGGAAGCCCGTGGTGAACAGCACGAATTTGGGCGGTCGGTTGGACACCTGGGTGCCGAACAGGATGCGCGGCTGCTTACCGCCGCGCAGCGGATGTGGGTTGGCCGCGACCAGTTCGCCGAGGAAGGCGTTGAACCGGCCGGTCGGAATCCGGGAATCCCAGCCGGCCAGGGCCCGGTCCATCGCCGGAACCAGACGGTCGGAGTGACGACCGGTGGCCGCAGACAGGTTGACCCGGGGCGCCCAGTCCACATGGGCCAGGTCCTTTTCGATTTCCCTGCCCAGGTTCCATCTGCGTTCCTCGTCCGTCAGGTCCCATTTGTTGAACGCCAGGACCAGGGCCCGGCCGGACTCCGTGACGGTCTTGATGATCCGCACGTCCTGTTCGCTCAGCGTCTCGTTGGCCTCCAACAGGACTACCGCGACTTCGGCGCGCTCGATCGCGGTCTGGGTGCGCAGGGCCGCGTAGAAGTCCGCGCCCGAGGCCTGCCTGGCACGTTTGCGGATCCCCGCGGTGTCGACGAAGCGCCACTGGCGCCCGCCGAGCTCGACCAGTTCGTCGACCGGATCGCGGGTCGTGCCGGCGAAGTCCTCGACGATCACGCGCTGGGAGCCGGCCAAGCGGTTGAGCAGGGAGGACTTGCCGACATTCGGCCGTCCGACCAGCGCCACCCGCCGTGGTCCGCCCTCCTCGACCATCTGTTCGACACGTGAGTACTCGGGTAGGACCGTGAGCACCTCGTCGAGCAAGTCGGCCACGCCGCGCCCGTGCACTGCCGAGACCGGGTGCGGCTCCCCCAGGCCCAGGGCCCAGAGTTCCGCCGCCGCCAGTTCGCCACGTTCGTCGTCGACCTTGTTCGCGGCCAGGATGATCGGCTTCTTGGCCCGCCGCAGCATCTTGACGATGTGCTCCTCGGTCGCGGTCACCCCGGTGCGCGAATCGACGACGAGCACGACCGCATCGGCCAGCTCGACGGCGATCTCGGACTGTTCGGCGATCCGCGAGGCCATACCGCGCACATCGATGTCCCAACCGCCGGTGTCGACCAGGGTGATCTTGCGGCCGTTCCACTCCGCGTGGTAGCTCACCCGGTCCCTGGTCACCCCGGGCACATCCTCGACGACCGCCTCACGCCGACCCAGGATTCGGTTGATCAGGGTGGATTTTCCAACGTTCGGTCTGCCCACGATCGCCAGCACGGGAGGGGCGCCGGTCTCACCGGCGGGGATCTCCCCACTGGTCAGTTCCTGCAGCAGCAGGCGGTCCTCGTCGTCCAGGTCGTAGTCGGCCAGGCTCGCGCGTAGCGAGTCCGCGCGCTGCTGGGCTTCCTCGTCACCGATCTCGGCGAGTCGTTCGACCAGCCGATCGTCCTCGTTGGCCGGTTTGAAATCCGCGTCCGCCTGGGCGTCCACGCGCCTCCGGGCGACCGGTTCGTTGTTCTCGCTCACTTGGCCTCGGCCTTCCGTACCAGGTCCAGGACCGCCTCGACAACAGTCGGGAAGTCGATATCGGAGGTGTCCAATGTCGTCACGCCGTCTGCGGCGGAGAGGAAACTGGTCGTCTGGGAGTCCTTCGCATCGCGATCGGCGATCTGCGAACGGGTGGCAGCGGTGCTCTGCGCATCGGCTCCGCCGTGGATCTCCGTGGCCCGCCGTGCGATGCGCACGTCCTCCCGTGCGGTCATCAGGATGCGCACCGGGGCGTCCGGGGCCACGACGGTCGTGATGTCACGGCCCTCCGCGACGATCCCGGGGGTGGTCCGTGCGATGATCCGGCGCTGCATGTCGATCAGGTCGGCGCGGGCCTCGGGTACTGCCGAGACCAACTGCACATTCTGCGAAACATCTTCAGAGCGGATCTCCTCGGTCACGTCCACACCGTCGACGAGGACGCTGCGGTCGGCGGGGTCGGTGGAGATCTCCAGATCCACACCGCGCACCTGCTCCACGACGTCCTGTGGATCCTCCACACCGCGATTGAGGCACAGCCAGGCCATCGCCCTGTACATCGCGCCGGTGTCCAGATAGCCGTAGCCCAGGCGCTGTGCGACTTCCCGCGACACGCTCGACTTGCCGACTCCGGACGGGCCATCGATTCCAATGACGGTCATTGTTCCCCACTGTTCGTATCATCGCCGAGGTCTCCGGCGCTGTTGTCTGTCGTTGTCTCTTCGGCCGCCTGGGCACCCGCGGTCTCCGGGACCCACCAGCCGCGGGCAGATAGCCCGTGCACGAGCTCGAGCGCACGAGCCGGCAGCACCGCCACGTCCACCGATCCCAGCTTAACGCCCGTCGCATGGTCCATGCGGATGTCCTCGACGTTGATGCCCAGCTCGCCGATGTCGTTGAACAACCGGCCGAGCGTTCCCGGCGCGTCGTCGAGGAACACGGTGACCTCGGCATAGTGCACCGGACCGGATCCGTGCTTACCCGGGATCCGCGCGCGGCCCTCATTACCTGCGGCCAGGGCGCCCGCGAGTACCCGCAGGGAGCCCGGTCCCAAATCCAGTGCCCCGATCACCGCGTCCAGGTCGCGGCGCAACCCGGCAAGCACCCGGCGGACCTCCTCCGCATTGCCGGCCAGGATCTGCGTCCACAGGCCCGGATCGGATTCTGCGATCCGCGTGGTGTCGCGCAGGCCCTGCCCCGCGAGGGCCACACCGTCCTCCGGCATCTCCTTGAGCTGTGCGGCCAGCAGGCTGGCCACGACCTGTGGGGCATGGGAGACCCGGGCCACCGAGGAATCGTGGAAGTCCGGGTCCAGATGGACCACTGCTCCCCCGACGTCCTGGGCCAGGGCGACGATCTGAGCCAAACGTTCCGGCGGGGTGTCCTCGTCCGAGCACACCACCCAGGGCCGGGCACGGAACAGGTCCTCGCGTGCGGCGATCGCCCCCGACTTCTCCCGCCCTGCCATCGGGTGGGAGCCGATGTAGCGGTCGAGTTCGTGGTCGTGGGCACCGGCCGCGACCTGGGCGAGGATCCCGCCTTTGACGCTCGCGACATCGGTCACCGTCGCCGCGGGCCAATCGTGCAGTGCCCGCAGGACGATTCCGGCCACGACGTCCGGAGGCGCGGCGACCACCACCACCTGCGGGTCGGCCGGGGTGTCCACGGTGCCCGCGCCGATGTCGGCGGCCAGCCGAGCGGCCACGGGCGAGGCATCGGCCAGGGTGACGGTATGGCCCGCTGCGCGCAGGGCCAGGCCCAGGGAGGCGCCGAGGAGCCCGGTGCCGATGATATGGACCCTCACAGGCCTACGGCTTCGAACAGCGCGGCCAGTTCGTCCGGCCGCAGGTCGCGGAGCTTGCCCTGCCGCTGCTCGGCGAGGTCGATCGGTCCGAACTTGATGCGCACCAGGCGCAGCACCGGATAGCCGACTTCTTCGAGCATGCGGCGCACGATCCGATTGCGGCCCTCGTGCAGCGTGATCTCGACCAGGCTGTAGCCCGGTAGCGAATCGACGACCTTGAACTCATCGGCATGGGCCAGCCCGTCCTCGAGCTCAATGCCCTGCTTGAGGCGCTTTCCGACGTCACGGGCCACCTGGCCCCTGACCTCGGCCAGGTAGGTTTTGCGGATACCGTAGCGCGGATGGGTGAGGCGGTTGGCCAGTTCCCCGTCGTTGGTCAGCAACAGCAGGCCCTCGGTGTCGTAGTCCAGCCGGCCCACGTGGAACAACCGCTCCTCACGACCCCGGAGGAAATCGTTGAGGTCGCGCCTACCCTCCGGATCGTTCATCGTCGTCATCACCTTGGCGGGTTTGTTCAGTGCCAGGTAGACCTTCCCCTGCGCCGTGACGATCGGCATCCCATCGACGGTCACCGACTGCTTCTGCGGATCGATCCGCACACCGAGTTCACGCACCTGCTGGCCGTCGACCATCACCCTGCCGTCGGTGATCAGCTGTTCGCAGGACCGGCGCGAGCCCAGGCCCGCTGCTGCAAGCACCTTCTGCAGTCGCTCACCGCCGGCCGCGTGCACGTCGCGGTCCGGCGCCGGGGTCCTCTGCGCGCGCTGCTTGCGGGTCGGCCGTTTCGACTTGTGGCCGGGAGATCGGGGGTCGCTGTAGCTCATGGTTCTATTCTCTCAAAGTCTCGCCGGTTTCCGCGTCTGCGGCCTCCGGTAGGAATGGTGCGATATCGGGTAATTCGTCCAGGCCGCCGATCCCCAGCATTTCGAGGAAGGTCGCCGAGGTGGTGTAGCGTCGTGCGCCGGTGACCGGTTCCACATCGGCCTCCTCGACGAGTCCGCGCAACAACAGGGTGCGCATCACCCCATCGACGTTGACCCCGCGGATCGCCGCGATTCGCGGCCGCGACACCGGCTGACGATATGCGACGACCGCCAAGGTCTCCAGTGCCGCCTGGCTGAGTCTGGCGGTTTGCCCGGCGGTCAGGAATTCCGCGACGTTCTCCGCCTGGTCGGCCCGGGAGTAGATGCGCCAGCCTCCTGCCACGCACCGCAGTTCGAAGCCCCGGCGGCGAGCGCCGGGCACCTGACCATCATAGTCTGCTGCCAGCCGTCGCAAAGCACGGGCCACTTCCCCGGCGGTGGCTCCCAGCCCCTCGGCCAGGCGGTCCTCGGCCAGGGGCTCCCTGGCCACCATGAGCACCGCCTCCAGCGCGGTGTCCAGGGCGGGGTCCACAGCGCTCGGATCATTCACCGGTTCCCTCCTCATCCTCTCCGGATCGCCCGTTGTGAGTGTCCGGTTCCAGCAGCGCTGCTGTGGGCAGGACCCGCAGGTCCCCCAGCGGCTCAGGCTGCGCCAGTTCGACCATTCCCGCTTTGAAAAGTTCGAGCAGGATCAGGAAGCGGACGACCACCACCAGATTCGGCCGACCCGCAGTGAGTCCCGAGAAGCTCGTAGGCCCCTCTGCCAGTTTCACCAGCATCCACCGGCGTTGTTCGGCCAGGCTGATCCGCGGGCGGTGGACGTGGTCGACCTCGACGACCGGTATCGGTGCCTGGGCACGTTCGTACACCGCAGTGCACATCGCCGCCAGGTCGGCCGGAGTGAGATCGAGGACCAGCGGTGGCAACAGCCCGTGGAACCGCTCTTCGAGCTCCACGTCCCGTGCCACGCTGCGACCCTGTTCGCTCAACCTGTGACCGAACATCCCGGAGACCGTCTTATAGGCCCGATACTGCAGCAGGCGGGCGAACAACAGATCGCGTGCTTCGAGCAGTTCGAGATCCACTTCGGCTTCCCCCGGCCGCACCGGCAGCAGGCGGCTGGTTTTGAGGTCGAGCAGGGTGGATGCGACGACGAGAAAGTTCGACAGTTCCTCCAGACCCGCTGCGCCGTTGGATCTCAGAGCTGCGACATATGCGAGGAATTCGTCGGTCACGCGGGCCAGGGATATCTCGGTGAGGTCCAGCCGGTGTTTGGCGATGAGCCCCAGCAGCACGTCGAAGGGTCCGGAGAAATTCTCCAGCACCACGGAGAAGCCGGAGGCTCCCCCCTGTGCGGGGACCTCCGGCCTCTCTCCACCGTGCCGCTGTCGGGCGTTGATGTGGGTACTCAGGGGGCGCCCCCACGGGAGATGAGTTCCCTGGCCAACCGGCGGTAGGCCTCGGCACCCGCGTGTTTGGGTGCGAATGCGGTGATGGGCTCCGCCGCAACCGAGGCATCGGGGAACTTCACGGTGCGTGCGATCACGGTTTCGAACACCTTGTCCCCGAAGGCCTCGACCACGCGGGCGATGACCTCGCGCGAATGCAGGGTGCGACCGTCGTACATCGTGGCCAGGATTCCGTCGATTTGCAGGACCGGGTTGAGACGGTCCTGAACCTTCTCGATCGTCTCCACCAACAGTGCGACACCGCGCAGCGCAAAGAACTCGGTCTCCAGGGGGATGATGACGCCATGCGCCGCGGTCAGCGCATTGACGGTCAACAGGCCCAGCGAGGGCTGGCAGTCGATGAGCACCACATCATACTCCCCCGCCAGCTTCGAGAGCGAACGGGCCAGCACCTGTTCGCGGGCGACCTCGCCGACCAGCTGGACCTCTGCGGCGGACAGGTCGATATTGGCCGGCAGCACGTCGATATTCGCATACGCGGTGTGATGGACGACGTCGTGCGGGTCCATCCGCGGTTGCATCAGCATGTTGTACACGCTGAGATCCAGGGCGTTGGGGTTGATGCCGAAGCCCACGGACAGGGCGCCCTGCGGGTCGAAGTCCACCAACAGGACCCGGCGGCCGTAGTCCGCCAGTGCCGCACCCAGGTTGATCGACGAGGTGGTCTTACCGACCCCGCCCTTCTGATTGACCATCGCGATGATCCGCGCCGGACCGTGCTGGCCCAATGGTGTGGGAATGGGGAATTCGGTGATCGGACGACCGGTGGGGCCCAGTTCGGACACCGGTGCGTCGAGTGTTCCATGCTGACTCGTCACTACTCACCTTCCCTACGACTGTGCCTCTACCTTAGCAGCGGTGGAGGCCGTGTCGCGCCAGCATATGACTACACGGGTGTGGTATAGAATTCAGTGTGCCCGGGGATGGGTCGAAGCGTAGACCTCGCGCAGATTCGCGGCCGTCACCCGAGTATAGATCTGCGTAGTGGTCACAGAGGCGTGCCCCAACAGTTCCTGCACGATCCGAATGTCGGCACCGCCTTCGAGCAGGTGCGTGGCGAAGGAGTGGCGCAGCGAGTGGGCTGTGACCTCGTGACCCAATCCGGCCAGGTCCGCAGCTCGTTTGACGATGGCCCAGGCCGACTGCCGGGACAACCGGGTGCCACGCGCATTGCGGAACACTGCCGCGACATCCACCCCGCTGGCCCCACCGGCCGGGGTCAAGCGGGGCCGGCCGCTGACCAGATAGCGCCCCAGCGCCGCTACCGCGTGCGACCCGATGGGCACCAGGCGTTCTTTGTTCCCCTTGCCGTAGAGTCTGACGATTCTGGCATCGAGGTCGAGGTCGTCGAGGTCCAGGCCGACGGCCTCCGAGATCCGCGCACCGGTGGCATAGAGGAACTCCAGCAGGGCGGCCGCACGCAGCGTCGCGGGCTCGTCGCCCTCCGCCGTCGCCAACAGGGCCTCGACCTGGTCCAGCCGGAGGGCCTTGGGCAGGCGGGAGGCATCCGTCGGCGGAGTGATTTCGGCACTGGGGTCGGCCGGGCTGATCCCCTCGGCTGCCAGGAAGAAGTGGAAGCGGCGCAGGGCGACGATGATACGACCACGGCTGCGCACCGCCAGCCCGGCTGCGGCGAGTTCGGCACTGAAGGCCCGGATGTGCTCCGCGGTGATAGTCGCGGGTTCGGTGATCCCCCGGGCCGCAAGACTCGCCAGGTACCGCGCCAGATCGCGCGCATAGGCGTCCACCGTGTTGCGCGTGAGACCGCGCTCCAACCCGATGTGGGTCAAATAGGCGGCCGCCGCCTCGCGCAGGCGTGGCGGCAGATCATCTGGCAGAAGTGCCGCAGCATGGCGTGCCGGCGGCCGAGGGCTCATAGCCGCAGACCTCAGCCCCGGGGAATACGGGCGTGACCGGCCGCCCGGATATGCTCCAGACTGGGCCAGGGCGCATCCCCCGGCCGCAGTCCGGTCCAGCCGGCGGCCCTTGCCCTTTCGGCGTGCAGGACGGCCAACTGGCAGGTGGCGTTGAGGATACCACCGGCGCTCACGGCCGCAGCGGCATCGGACAGATCGACCCAGCGCTTCTCAATGCCGAGTTCCTCGTCCTCGCGCGCGTGCCGTTCCTCCTGGGGCACGGCGGACAGGCCGCGGGCCAGGAAGATCCGCAGGACCTCCGAGGAACTGCCCGGAGTGGTGTACTGGTCTGCCAGCACCGACCATTCTGCGGCGCGCAGATCCGCCTCTTCGAACAGTTCGCGGGCCGCCGCGGGGCGGCCCGACTCGCCGGCCTGGTCGAGTAGGCCGGCGGGGATCTCCCATTCCCTGGCCAGGACCGGATGGCGGTACTGCCGAATCAGCAGAATCCGGTCCTGGGCGTCGACTGCGGCGATCGCCACGGCCGAGGTGTGCGCGGTGAACTCCCTGCACATCGGCCGCGGGGCCTCGGGCAGGGTGAAGGTCTCCGAGCGGATATCCCAGATGACGCCGGGATAGGCGATCCGGGATTCCACCACGGGAGCGGCTTCGAGCTCATCACGCAACTCGGTCATCGCGATTCAGATCCCCTTCTGCTCCAGCCCGGCCTTGACCAGACCCGCGAACAGCGGGTGCGGTCGGGTGGGCCGGCTACGCAGCTCTGGGTGCGCCTGGGTGGAGACGTAGTAGGGGTGGGACTCCTTGGGCAGTTCCACGAACTCCACCAGTTCGTCCGAGGGCGAGGTACCCGAGATCCGCAGACCAGCGGCTTCGAGACGATCCCGGTAGGCGTTGTTGACCTCGTAGCGGTGACGGTGACGTTCGTGCACGCTGGTGGATCCATAGACCTCGGCGACGATGGAGTCCTCCGCCAGTTTGGCCTCGTACAGTCCCAGCCGCATGGTCCCGCCCAGGTCTCCTTCACCGGAGACGTAGGACTGCTGTTCCTCCATCGTGGCGATGACCGGTTCTGCCGTCTCCGGGTCGAACTCCGTCGAGGAAGCACCCTCGATGCCCAGCACGTCGCGGGCGTATTCGATCACCATGCACTGCAGTCCCAGGCACAGGCCAAGGGTCGGCACCTGGTGTTCGCGGGCGAACTGCAGCGCGCCCAGCTTGCCCTCGATGCCACGGATGCCGAAGCCGCCGGGTACGCAGATCGCGTCCACGTCTTCCAGCGCCTCCGCCGCTCCCTCGGGGGTCCGGCAGGTATCGGAGGCGATCCACTTGATGGAGACCTTCGCATCATTGGCGAAACCACCGTGGCGCAGCGCCTCCGTCACCGACAGGTAGGCGTCGGGCAAGTCGATGTACTTTCCGACCAGGCCCACCGTCAGGTGGTGCTTGGGGAAGTGCACGCGTTCGAGCACCCGGTCCCACTGTTCCCAATCGACGTCGCGGAAGGGCAGGTTGAGCTTGCGGATGGCATAGACGTCCAGGCCGCCGTTGTGGAGGACCTTCGGGATGTCGTAGATGCTGGGCGCGTCGACACAGGAGACCACCGCGTCCAGATCGACGTCGCAGGAGCCTGCGATCTTGGCCCGGATGCTGTCGGGCAGTTCCCGATCCGAGCGCAGCACGATCGCATCGGGGGTGATACCGATCGAGCGCAGGGCGGCCACCGAGTGCTGGGTCGGCTTGGTCTTCAGCTCTCCCGAGGGCGCAATATAGGGCACCAGGCTGACGTGGATGAAGAACACGTTCTCCCGGCCCAGGTCCATACGGACCTGCCGTGCGGCCTCCAAGAAGGGCTGCGATTCGATATCGCCGACGGTGCCGCCGATCTCCGTGATGATGACGTCAGGGGTGTTCCCGTCCTCCCGATTGGCCTGGGCCCGCATCCGCGACTTGATCTCATCGGTGATGTGCGGGATGACCTGCACGGTGTCGCCCAGGTAGGCGCCGCGCCGTTCCTTGGCGATGACCGTGGAGTAGACCTGACCGGTGGTGACGTTCGCGCCACCATCCAGATTGATGTCGAGGAAACGTTCATAGTGCCCGATGTCCAGATCGGTCTCCGCACCGTCGTCGGTGACGAAGACCTCGCCGTGCTGGAACGGGTTCATGGTGCCGGGATCCACATTCAGGTAGGGATCCAGCTTCTGCATGACGACCTTGATGCCCCGCTGCCGCAACAGGTGGCCCAGAGATGATGCCGTCAGGCCCTTGCCCAGGGAGGAGACGACCCCGCCGGTAACGAAGATGTGACGCACAGGCGTCTGGCCGTTGTTTGAGATTCGATTTACCACGGGATTCAATCCTATCGTCAGCGGACCCCGGCCTCAAGGGCCAGGCTGTAGTCGGCTTCGACACGAGCGGGGATCTGCGCCACATCTGTGGTAGCCAGCACCCGGTCCGCTGCGGCGAAGGCCATCTGCGTGCGGATCGTGGGACGGTCCGCATAGAACTCGATTCCGTGCAGCAGCGCACCGGTGTCGGTGGCCGGGACCCGTACCGCGGTCTGGCCGTAAGCCGCCGCGTCTTCATCGGCGCCGACGAAGACGACGGGGCGGCGCAGCTGCATGACGCCCGCTGCGTCCACCGTAGACATCTGCTCGGCCGCCACCACGACCTCGGCCGCGGCCAGCACGTCGACCGCCTGCGAGGGCGAGGCCACGTACACGTGCTCGGCCCGGCCGGCGATCTCGGTCTCCAGGGTGGTGCGGGCCGGGCCCGTGCCGGTGAAGACGAACGCCCAGCGACGATCGGCGCGGGCTGCCGGCAGACGCAACGCGGCCTCCGCGATCGTCGTCAGCACATCCCCGTCGACCAGGGCCACGGGGCTGGCGACCAACACCACATCGGAAGCGATCCCCAGCTGCTTGCGCACGGTCCGCGAAGAATGGGCCGGCGCCAGGTTGCGGATCACGTCGGGGCGGGCCAACGGTGCCCTGGTGGCCTCCGGCACGGCGGCTGCGAACTCCTCGACCACTGCGGCGTTGGAACCCAACACGCGGGTCGCGGTACGTCCGATGAACCTGCGCTGTGAAGCCGAGAACCGATCGGATCCACGTTCATTGCCCACGGTGTCCACGATGACGGGGCGCATGGACTTCGGCAGGCCGGTCAGGCCCAGGCCCGCCAGTGCCGCGGCGTGCAGGCCATGTGCGTGTACCAAATCAATGTGCCGGTAGAGCTTGTGCAGGGCGAAGGCCGCCTTCGGGTCGGCAGGGTGGGCCTGACTGTGGACCGGCAGTTCGATCAACCGCAGGGTGCCCGATTCGATCAGCCCCAAGGCGTCGAGCACCTCGGGGCGGGCGGCGACTGCCACGTGCAGTCCCTGTGCGGCCTGTGCCGAAATCGCAATGAGGGCGGATTCCGCGAAGACCGAGTCGGACTCCGTGAGGATGTGCAGGATCCTGGTGGATCTGGCAAGCTCGATTTCGGTTTCGGACACGGGAGTTCCCTTCGACGCAGTTGCTTTGTCGCCCATTCTAGTCCGCGGCCGCCCGGCCCGGGCCCGGCCGGTCGGTCCGACCCCCGAGTCCGTGTCCGGGCACCGCGCTGTTGCGGTCAGCGGCCGAAACCCGGCGCCAGGCGGGATGCCTGGGTGCCGAATCCGTATGCTCCCGCCCGCCCGCCGCCGAGCACATCGGCCAGCGCCAGGGACACGATCACGGGGCCGGTCGCCTGCCCGAGCGAATCGACGGTGGTCAACCGCTGTTCCTTGCTGCGCAGGGTCGCCAGTTGTCCGTCCTGATCGCCGCGTTCGGGTGCTGCCGCCACGCTGGGCAGCAGGCTTGCCACATCGACGCTCAGATCGGCGCCGTCGCCCACGTCGAGCGCGGCCGAGGACTCCTCCGAGCCTGCAGTGTCCTGCTGGGGCAGAACCACCAGGACACCGTTGGCCTTGGCCGTGTCTCCCGCACGGATCAGGCCGGCGTTGCCCAGCGCCTTCTGCAGCTCCGCGGCCTTATTGGCATCGACCGACTTGGCGCTGCCCGAACCGAAGCCCACGGCCCTTGCCATCGCCTGGGGCACCGCCTGGGCGGCATCGTCCGGCAGGCTCGAATCGAGCGTGTGCAGCTGCCCGGTCAAGTCCGTCGCCGCCTGCTCGTCAAGCGTCTTGTCCGTCAGAGTCATCGCCTGGACCACTTTGGCCCCGGCCTCGCCCAGTCGGTTCTCCAGGGCGTCGACGAGCTTGGAATCAACGCCCTGGGTGCGCACCAGCGCGATCGTCTTGCCCTTGAGCGTGCCCTTGAGCAGGCGCGGGGCCGAGGCGATGATGAAATCTGAATCGTCTTTGAGGTGCGTGTCCTTGACTTCCCCGTCCTGCCGCAGCTTGTCGCGGTCGGTGCGCAGGGAGTCGACCTGGCTTTGCAGCGAATCCCCGATGGGGGCCTTGAGGGGGCCTGCGCCCAGCACAATGCCCACGGCCAGGGCCATGAACACGGAGACGAGTGAGACGAGGTGGTAGCGGAAATCAACCAAGACTGTTTCTCCCTTAGAGACGCACGAGGTGCAGCGCGCTCAGCGCCGCTGTGGAGGTGCCGGTGAAAAGCGAGCGGATCCATCCGAACAGACCGTCGAACTGCGCGCCGATGAGGCCCAGTACGGTCTGTCCGGCGGTTGTCACGGCCAGTGCCGCCACCAGTGCGAGGAGGCCGGCGACGAGCAGAAACACAAGGGGCCAGACGCCGATGCGCCGGTGGTAGATCAGGCCCAGTCCCTTGGCATCGATGAGTTTCGTGCTCACCCGCATGCGCGTCAACAGGGTCGAGGCGATGTCGCGGCGCTCCTGCTTGAGCAGCTCGGTGGCGGTGTCGTTCGAACCCACTGCGACGATCAGCTGGGCACCCAGGCCATCGGCGATGACGAAGGCCGCGTCCTCGTCGTTGCCGCGCAGCTCGAAGGTCGTGTACGGCAGGTCCAGGTGATCGAGTCGGGCCGCACCGTTGCCGGGGTGCTCGGGGGTGGAATGGATGACCAGTTGGGCGCCGGTGACGATCGCGGACTCCCCGGGGGCGTCCAGATTGCCGACGATCAGGTCGGGTTTGTAGCCCAGCTCGACCAGCGCGTCCGCACCGCCGCCGACACCCACCAGTACCGGTTTGTACTCACGGATGTAATTGCCCAGCATCGCCAGGTCTTCCTTATAGTGGCTGCCCTGGGAGACGATGAGGAAGTGGCGGTCCGTGCCCTCGACCGAAAGCTCCGGCGGCAGGGGGATATCACGGTCGAGGATTGCCGCGACATCGTCGGTCGTCTCCGTCACTGCCTGGGAGAATTCGGCGACGGCATCGTCGAATTCCGCGCTCCGGCGGTTTGTCTCTTGCTCCGTCATGATTGCTCTATTCTGCCATGTCCTAGAAGGCCGACTTGCCCTCTTCAGCCTGCGATATGAGCTCGACCACATGCGCCTGGGCTGCCTGCGATTCGCTCATCCCACCCAACATCCTGGCCAGTTCGGCTTCCCTTTCGGCCCCGTCGAGCCGGGTGATCCCGGAGACCGCACCGTCTTCGCCGTCCTCCTTGCGCACCGTGATGTGGTTGTCGGCCCAGGCCGCGACCTGCGCCAGATGGGTGACGACTATCACCTGCCTGCCGACGGACAAGCGCGCCAGACGACGGCCGATCTCGATCGCAGCGGCTCCGCCGACTCCCGCATCGACCTCGTCGAAGACGAAGGTCGGGAAGTGCACCCTGCGCGCGGTGACGACCTCGATCGCCAACATCACCCGCGAGAGCTCGCCACCGGAGGCCAGCCGGCCGATCTCCCCGGGGGCCTGTGCCTCGTGGGCGGTGAACCACAGGTTGATCTGGTCGGCTCCGTGCGCCGCCGGTTCGCACGGCTCGACCGCGAAGCCGACCTTCGCCTTCGGCATGGACAGGGCACGCAGTTCCTCCGACACAGAGACGGAGAACTCCCCCGCGGCCTTCACCCGGGCCTCGTGCAGAGAGTCCGCGGCGGTGCGCAGAGCCTCCTCCGCCGCGTTCAGGCGTTCCTGCATGAGTCCCAGGCACTCATCGCCACCGCGCAGGTCCAACAGTTCGCGACCCGCCCGCTCCTCGAATTCCAGAACCGCCTCGACATCGGGGCCGTAGGCGGCCAGGGATCCCAGTTGCGCCCTGCGCTCCTCCGTTTCCTGCAGGGACGCGCCCTCCAGGTCGTCGAAGCCCTGGAGGTAGGCACTGAGTTCCGCGCCCAGATCGGCCGCCCGAATCGCCAGATCGGTGGCCTGTGCCGCCGGCTCACCCAGTACCTCATCATCGGCGGCCGCCCGTTCCAGGTCCGCAGCCACCCGTCCGAGCAGGTCGGAGACGTTCTCCGTTTCGGCGAAGTCGTCGCCCACCAGAGACGCGTGGGCCGTTCCGACCGCCTGTTTGAGGGATTCCGCCGCGGCGAGCTTGGCCGCCAGGGCTTTGAGTTCGGCGTCCTCGCCAGGGGCCGGGCGCACCGCGTCGATGGCCTCGAGGGCGGATTCCAGGAAGTTGATGCGTCCGGCCCTCTCGACCGAGGTCTCCCGCAGGCGTTCGTCCTCTGCCCGCAGATCCCGCCACTGGGCATAGGCGGCACGGTAATCCGCGAGCAGCCCGGCGAGCTCCCGACCGCCGAAGCCGTCGAGCAGTTCGCGCTGCCTGGCCGTGGACTTCAGCCGCAGCTGTTCGGTCTGACCGTGCATGCTGACCAGTTCCTGGCCCACCTCGGCCAGTACTCCCATCGGCACCGTACGGCCTCCCGCTGTGGCCCTGCCCCGGCCCCCCGGCACGATCTGGCGACTGACGATCAACTCGTCGTCTGCCTCGCCGCCGGCGTCGGCGACCCGCTCCCGCACCGAGTCCATCCCGGTGATGTCGAAGACGCCCTCGACGACGGCGCGCTTCGCCCCGGCCCGCACTGCGTGCGAGTCGGCTCGCCCGCCGATCAGCAGGCCCAATGCGGTGACGAACATCGTCTTACCGGCACCGGTCTCCCCCGTGACCACCGTCAGGCCGGGGCCCACCTCGACCTCCGTGTGGGTGATGACGCCCAGGTTGTCGATCCCCAGTGATTGGATCATGCTGCGTCCTGGGGCCCACGCCAGCCGGCAACGGGCAGTTGGAACTTGCCGACCAGGCGGTCGGTGAACGGTCCCAGGTTCAACCGGGCGAAGTGGACGGGGGCCGCGGAGCGGACCGCCTCGAGCCTGCTGCCCGGCTGAACATCGAAGGTGTGCGTGCCATCGCACCACAGACTGGCCCGCACCGCCGGGCGCCGATCGAGGTATTCAACGCCCAGCCGCGATGACGGGGAGACTACCAGCGGTTTGGCGAACAGCGCGTGGGCGCTGATCGGCACCATGAGCAGTGCCTCGACTTCCGGCCACACGATCGGGCCACCGGCGGAGAAGGCATAGGCCGTCGAACCGGTCGGCGTGGCCAGGATGACGCCATCGCAACCGAAGGACGACACAGGGCGGGCGTCGACGCCGACGACCACCTCGATCATGGCGGTCTCCCGGTTCTTCTCCAGAGTGACCTCGTTGAGCGCCCAGTCCTGGTGGATCACCTCGTCGCCGTGACTGACCGTGATGTCCACGGCCATCCGCGCCTCGACGGTGTATTCGCGGTTCGCAGCCCGGTGCACGGCCGTTTTGAGATCCTTGCGCTCCGACTCGGCCAGGAAGCCGATGTGCCCCAGGTTGATACCCATAATCGGAACCTGCGAGGTATGGAAATGGCGGGCGGCGCGCAACATGGTGCCGTCCCCGCCGAGCACCATGACGAGTTCCGAATCACCGTGTGTGCCCGACATGTAATCGTCGGGGACCACATGGATGTGGGTGTCGATCGGGCCGGTGTAGCTGATCAGGGCCGCGTGCTCGCCGGCCAACATGACCGGTGTGATGCCTTCGCGTTGAAGCATCGTCGCTACGGTCAGAGCCGCTCTGCGGGCCGCCTCCCGATGCGGGTGCAGGGCCAATACGATGCTGCGGTCCACTATCCCTCCTTCACGATGGCGCGGGCTATGCGCGCGGGTTCCTCATCCTGCGATCCTAGTGAATGAGGTGCCACTAGGAGAAAATACTCCCTATTCCCAGCGGGCCCCGGGAGCGGCGAGGGCGCCCATCCGGCCACCGCGCCACCGGCAGCGAACACCGCTTCGGCCACCTGTGCCACTGCCTGGGCGCGCCGCCGCGGGTCGGTCACCACGCCGTGTTTGTCCAGGGCGCCCCGCCCGGCCTCGAACTGTGGTTTGACCATGAGCACCATCCGGCCGTCGGCGGCCAGGACACCCAGCAGCGGGGCGATCAGCAGGGTCAGGGAGATGAAGGACACATCGGCGCAGACCAGGTCCACCGGCTGGTCTGTACCCAACCAGTCCGGTGTCATTTCGCGCAGGTTGTGACCGGAGAGTTCGTGCACGCGCGCATCGGCGCGCAGCTTGGGGTGCAGCTGATCGTGTCCGACGTCAACCGCGTGAACCAGGCGGGCTCCGTGGTGCAGGAGCACCTGGGTGAAACCACCGGTCGAAGCGCCGGCGTCCAGGCAGATCCGTCCGGCGATCCGCGAGTCCAAGTGGAAGGCCTCGATCGCACCCAACAGCTTGTGCGCACTCCGTGCCACCCACGGATCCTCGGCCAGCAGCTCGATCCGGCTTGTTCCGTCGACGCGGTGCGCCGGTTTGACGATCCTGCTGCCGTCGACGAGCACATTGCCGGCGGCGATTTCCCGCGCTGCGCGATTGCGCGAAGTGCTCAGTCCGCGCTCGACCAGCGCAGAGTCGAGTCTGAGAGCACTCACAGCTCTTTCAGCTCCGCTTCCAGACGATCCATCAGTCCATGGGCGCCGCGCACCAGAGCCCTGGGATCCTGGGACACGGCCAACTCGGCGAGTTCGGCCCGCCAGGGCCCCCCGCCGGTGGAGTCCCGGTCAGCGGGTTCCGTCCGGGTCCGCATATGATCATTCGTCATGAAGCTCCTCCGCTGTGAAGCGCCGTGGCAGGTTTCCCGGATCCAGTGGAAGCCCACCACGTGCTCGGCTCAGGGCCAAAGCCGCCTGTACGGCGCCCTCGGCCGGTCCCCGCGCTTCGATCCGACCGGCGACCAGCCGGGCACTGGAACTGCCGCAGGCAGCCGTGTCACCGGACACCTCGACTGCGGGCAGGGGGCGTAGCAGATCCCGCAGGTCCGCCACAATCCTATCGGGCCGCTGCTCCGCCGGCGCCTGCAGCGCAACGTGCACATCGTCGATGCCGGTGAGTACCAGAACACTCAGACAGCCGGCTGCTCGACCGGCTGCGATATCCGTCGAGCATCTGTCCCCGACCATGACAGGGCGCTGCGCACGGTATTCGGAGATGACCTGCTGAGGTAGGAAGGGCGCGGGTTTGCCCGCGATCCGCGCCGGGACCCCGGTGAAACGCTCGACGATGTCGACGAAGGTTCCGTTACCCGGATAGACGCCGTGTTCACCCGGTACCGAGGGGTCGGGGTTCGTCGCCCAGAAACCCGATCCAGCGCGGACACACGAAATGGCGGCGCACAGGTCCCCGGCACGTAATTGTGCGCTGTACCCCATGGCGATCGCAGCCGGCGGTTGTTCTAAAAGCCGCGCCTCCGGCGGCAGCTCCGGCGGCTGTACGGCCCGCAGTCCCGCCCCGGCCACGGCCTCGGCCAGGGCAGGGGCACCGAAGACGGCGACCGAGTCCCCCACCGGCAGGCGCTGGGCCAGAGCCTGCGCCACGGCCTGGGCCGAGGTGCGCACCTGGGCCGGGTGCACGGGCACGCCGAACTCCGCGATCTGCTCGGCCACCGTCTCAGGAGATCTGGAGGCGTTGTTCGTCAGGAACGCGTAGGGCAAACCGCGGCGGGCGAAATCGCGCAGTGCCGGCACGGCTCCGACGACGGCGCGTGCACCGTGATAGACGACCCCGTCGAGATCGAGCATGACCAAGTCGGGTTCGAGGGCAGAGCGAGTGATCACCGGTAGTTCAACTCCGTAGGTCCAGGGCCGGGGCCCTTAGCGAATCAGTCCTCGGTCAGGCCCGCTTCGCGCAGGATCTCGTCGACCTCGTCTTCGACCTCCTGGGCGAAGGAGGTTGAAGGCGAGGCGACCTCGGGCCCGGCCTGCGAATCGGCTTGTTCCGGCGTCGGGGAAGATGGCTCCGAGTCCGACTGTTTCGCCTCGACCACGGCTTCGGTCTCAGCACTTGCCGGCTCAGCCCCGGTGGTCTCCGCCTGTGTTGATTCAGCCCGCACGATCGCGGCATCAGCGCCCTGCTCATTCGCGGGCTCGTCTTCGGCCTGCGCGAGCTCTGCGACTTCCTCTTCCTCTGGTTCTTCCTCGACGGTGAAGATCTCGATGCCCTCGTTCGGGTCGATCTCCTCGTCGCCGAAGACGACCGCGTTGGACCTAGCGGTGCGGCGGGCCAGCTCCTCGTACTTATCGGCCACTTCGCGCTCACCGGTCATGCGCAGCAGATCGCTGTACGCCGACAGCAGGCGAACGATGGCCGCCGGCTTGTGACCGGTGAACCCCTGGGCCTCGATCAGGTCCCTGGCACCCTGCATGTTCCCCGCGTCGGTGTGTGCGCCGGCGGCGACGATCACACATTCCACCCATTCCTCATCACTGAGTGTGGAACGGTCGATCTCCTCGAACAGTTCAAGGGCCTTCGCCGGGTTCTTCCGTCCACGCTCGCAGTCCAGGATCAGGGCCAGGTTGTCATTGGATCCGGTGATCCGACGGTGCGTACGCAGTTCTCGCAGCGCGGTGTCGTAATCGTCGAGTTCATAGGCGACCAGGCCAAGCGCCTCGCGGACCACGCCGATCCGACCAGCACGGTTGACAGCCGCCTGGGCGAACTCGCGTGCGGCCTCGGGGTCGCTGTCGATGAGCCGACCGGCGGCGACCAGCTGCCGCGCGACAACCTCGGCGTTGTCCTTGGCCAGCGGGCGCAGCTGTGCGCGAACCTCGCCGGAGAGTTCACGACCGGTGATGTCCTCGGGCAGATCCGGTTCGATCCGTTTGGGCTTGTGCGGGCGATCCTCGAAGTGCTGTTTGTCCCCGCGCTTCCAGTCATCACGATTGCGCGGGCCATTCGAGCGGGGACCACGCTCCTTGAAATCCCGGCCGCGCCGGTCATCGCGTCGGTCCTGGTTGCCGCGGTCGAATCGACCGTCGTGCTTGCGCCGGTCGTCGAAACGACGGCCCTCGCCGCCGTTACCGCGCCGGTCATCGCCGCGGTCGTGCTGATTGTTGCGGCGGTCATCGAACCGCCGGTCGTCCCCGCGACCGCGGTAATCGCGGTCATTGCCGCGCCGGTCGTCGAAACGGCGATCATTGCCTCTGCGATCATCATGGCGCCGATCATCGTGCCTGCGATCGCCGTCGAAGCGACGCGGTCCACGGCCGGAGCCGTTACGGCGGTCGCCGCGGAAGTCGTCGCGGCGTTCGAAGCCCTCACGCTTGTTCCGACGGTCGTCGAAACGGCGATCGCCGTCGAAACGGGGCCGATCGTCACGCCGCCGGTCGCCACCACGGCGGTCGTCGAAGCGCTCATTACGCCGGTCCGCGCCATTGCGCCGGTCGTCGCGCTGGAATCGAGTATCGCGACGGTCACCGTCGCGACGATTATCGCGCCGCTCGTCTCGGCGGTCGCCGGAGAACCCGCGGCCCCCACCACGACGGTCGTCACGCCTGTCGCCGGAGAACTTCCGATCACGGTCGAAACGGCGTTCTTCGCCGCCGCTGTTCCTCTGATCGGTGCGCCGATCATCCGCGCGGTAGCCGCCGCGCTTGTCATCACGGTAGCCGCCGTTGTCACGCGCCGTCCCGAATCCGCGATCATCACGCCTTTGGGAGCCCCGGCGATCGAAATCGCGGCGTCCTTCAGCACGACCTTCCGAACCGCCGCGCCTATTGTCCGAGTAGCGACGCCCGTCACCGGACGGACGGCCGTCCCGGCGATCCCGCCTGTCCTCACCCCGCCGGTCGAACGAGCGATCTCCCCGGTTATCGGAACGGTTGTACTTCTTCGGGCCGTCACCGCGGCGCTGACCCCGGCCCCTGTTCTGTGATTGTCCGTCTCCGTATGACCGGCGATCGTCTGACTTCGGCACGCTACTCCCTATTGGACTGCTGACTTCCCGTTGTCCCTGCGGCCCTTGGGGAGCTAATGCTCGCGGACCCGAACCCGGGTTCTACCTATTCTAGTTGCTCCGAGCCCGCCTGCCCTCACCCGAACCCGGCCTATTCCCCCGATGTGGCCAATTCCACCGCAGAACTCGACCGCACGCTCCCGCTCGCAAGTACTACTGCGAAGCCGAAAGCAGGCCGGCCAGCTCAGTCTGAACATTGCCACGCACCACGGTCGAGACAAGGGAGTCGAACGGCGTCGGCTGAGCATTGACGATAGCGGTTCTGGCCCCGGCGCGGACTGCGGTCGGGACAAGCTCGGCGATCGGCGCAACGGTAAGGGATGTACCCAGTGCCAAGAGGACCCTGCACCCGCCGGCCAGTTCGAAGGCCAGATCCACCACCTCGGCGTCGAGGGCCTCGCCGAACAGAATCGTGCGGGCCCTGACGATTCCGCCGCACTCCGGGCAGCGGGGATCAACGGAACCCGCGCGAACACGCATGACCATGTCCATCATATCGCCGGTTGCGGCACAGGATTCGCAGCGCCAGTACCGGACGTTGCCGTGCACTTCAATGATCCGGTCGGCCGGGACGCCGGCCAGTTGGTGAAGGCCATCGGTATTCTGTGTGATGACCACGGCGCGGGGATCACGGACGAGTTCAGAGGCGATCGCGCGATGAACGGCGGTCGGTTCCGCCTCCCACACAGGCGAGGCCGCAATACGCTGCCAGGCGGCCCGCCGCACGGCCTCGTCCGATAAATAAAGCGACAGGGTCGAAGTCCGCTCAGCATCGGGATCGCACGTCCACACCCCGGCGGGACCGCGGAAATCGGGAATGCCTGCGGCCGTGCTGATACCAGCACCGGTGAAGAAGACGACACTCGGTGAACTTGTTCCTGGGCCGGGTCCTGCAGTGGACCCGGACGAATCTACGGCCACCTGTCTAGGATAGACGTAGAACCGGATCCCAGCGAAAGGACGAAGCGCATGCGGGCTCATGACGGCCTAGAACTACCGGAGATCGGACTCGGAACATACAAGCTGCGAGGCAGCCAAGGCGCCCGCGCGGTGATCTCGGCGTTGGAGAACGGATACCGCCTTCTCGACTCGGCGTTCAACTACGAGAACGAGGGCGCGATCGGACGCGCCATCCGTGCCAGCCAGGTACCACGCGACCAGATCATCGTGACCTCGAAACTCCCCGGGCGCCACCATGCACGGGACCAGGTGGAGTACACCGTCGAGGAATCGGTCATGCGCACGGGCTTGGACCACATCGACCTCTACCTGATTCACTGGCCCAACCCGCTCGAAGACCTCTACGTCCAGGCTTGGCAAGGACTCATCAGCGCGCAGGAACGCGGGCTCGTCAAGCACATCGGAGTCTCCAACTTCCTGCCGGAACACATCGAGCGGCTACAACGTGAAACGGGCGTGCTGCCCGCAGTCAATCAGATCGAGCTGCATCCGTACTTCCCTCAGGTCGACGAGCTGCGGTGGAACGCCGACCACGGAATCATCACAGAGGCGTGGTCACCGGTGGGGCGGGGAAACGACCTCAAGTCAGCGGCTCCGGTGGTCGCTGCGGCCACGGCACACGGCGCCACGCCCACACAAATCCTCCTTGCATGGCATCTGGCGATTGGATCGCTGCCACTCCCGAAGTCGGCTAACTCCTCGCGCCAAGCGGAGAATCTCGCAGCCGCACAAGTCGAGCTCACTCCGGCAGAGGTAGAAGCGATCACCGCACTGGGCCGGCCCGACGGCCGTTTGAAGGACCAGGACCCCCGCCGCTACCAGGAGTTCTGAACCACCGTTCACCTCTACCGGGGTGTGGCTCCACTCGTGCACGTGTGGCAGCAAAACACACGCGTCCTACCACCACCAGTGCACGAGTGAAACCACACCCCGAAAAACACCCCCGTGAATGCACTGATGGTCCCCCAGCGAGCACACCCACACGGGGTGGCTACAAGCCAGAAGACCATCAGATATTCAAAAAAAATGCGGCGGTGACCTACTCTCCCACACACTCCCGCATGCAGTACCATCAGCGCAATCGGGCTTAGCTTCCGGGTTCGGAAAGGGACCGGGCGTTTCCCCAACGCTCTCACCACCGCAAAACCACAGAACAACACACACCATACGTGTACGTCACTGGATCGTGCAGTGAAACTAGTAGACGTGAACACCAACCCCACACAGGGGCCATGCATACTCTTACGCTCGTTGTTGTAACTCGTGTTACCCAACCCACCACACACCCCTACAAAACCACAGTCGCACCGAGTCGTGTTGTTTGGGTGAGTGAACGGTGTATTAGTACCAGTCAGCTCCACGAATCACTCCGCTT
>NZ_JANIJX010000010.1 GCF_024580735.1 Brevibacterium moorei
ATGCCTATCGGAACCCGGTGACAACACCCCCCGGATCATCAATGACTGGGGGCATAAGTCATGCCGGGCCCGACGGGCCAGCAGTCCTGATCCTGTCACGAACCAGGGCTACTAAAAAGGTAACGGGTGAACGGTACGGTGCCGTTCCGATGGCCGTAGACGACACCGTTGTTTAGATGACGACTTCGCCGCGGGCGGTCTGGAAGGTCACGTATTCGATGCCGGGCAGGCCGTCCGGCGCGGTCCAGTCGATGCTGATCTCCGGGATGGGCTTGGGATCCTGCGAACCCAGCCAGTTGCGCAGCCGGTCACGGGAGCCCGCGATGGCCAGTGCGATGATGGCGGTTTTGGCTACCGCCAGACGGATGCGCGCCGAGGGGTGCTGTTCGGCGGGGGAGTCCCAGTGGATGAAGTACGGCAGCTGCGGATCGGCGATCAGGCCCTTGACTCCGATCTGCTTCCAGTGAAGCTCCTCGCCGCCCTCGGGTGTGCGGTTGCCGGGCACCCAGGGGCGCTCGAGGCGTTCGGAGACCGAATCGGTGTCGTCCACGGCGACGCACCAGCCCATCCAGCCGCCGCCTCGAGCCGACTGTGCTCTGACGGCCTGGCCGAAGGGCGTGATCTGGGCGGCCGGGTGTTCGAGGGCCTCGACCACTTCGAGGTAGTGGCCGTCGTCCAGGGGGAAGATCATATTACGCGTGCCGAAGCGCGGATGCAGGCCGCCGTCATAGGGTTTGATCCCCAGCTGCTCGGCGATCCGCTCGGCGGTCGCGGCACAGCCGTCCGGCTGAGCGGCGAACGAAACATGATCGAGGCGGAGCATGTCTCCAGCGTGGCATAGAGCACAGAAAAAGGAGACTTAGGCAGACCTAATATCTACCTCTATGCGCGGGTGGCTCCACTCATGCTCGCGTGGCTCGAAACCACATGAGTTATCGAGCCACACTTGCATGAGTGGAGCCACCCGGCCGGTTGTGGGCACCCGGCCTCGGGAACCTCGGCGGCCTGGAGGGCTCAGTGGCCTTCGGTCTTGGCGCGCTCGATCGACTCGTTCACGATGCGCTCGGCATCTTCGCGGCCGGCCCAGGTCGAGCCCTTGACGAACTTGCCCGGCTCCAGGTCCTTGTAGTGGACGAAGAAGTGCTCGATGGCGTCGAGCTGATGCTGCGCGATGTCCTTGACGTCGACGATGTCCTCGAAGCGCTTGTCTCCGCCGAGGACGGCCAGGATCTTGTCGTCGCCGCCGGCTTCGTCCTCCATCTTGAACACGCCGATGGGGCGGGCGTCGACCTGGCAGCCGGGGAATACCGACTCGTGCAGGATCACCAGTACGTCGAGCGGGTCGCCGTCCTCGCCCAGGGTGCCCTCGAAGTAGCCGTAGTCCGTGGGGTAGGCCATGGAAGTGTAGAGGTAGCGGTCCAGCTTGACGCGGCCGGTTTCGTGGTCGACTTCGTACTTGTTCCGCGAGCCCGCGGGGATTTCGATCGTGGCAAGGAGTTCCATGAGTGCCTCGAGTCCTATCTGTCTGTTCGTTGGATCGTCTCGATGCCCTCCGCCCACGAGCGGATGCGCCGGCGGCGGGCATACTCCTCTAGCATAGAGAAGGATGTCGGCGAGTCGATACAGAGCCGATCCGGAGTCGACGCAGCCGGGTACCTGAGAGGACTGAAGAGTGACGAAGAGGCAGAGCGGAAAGCGGCGCCATCCGATTCTGCGGGCCTGCGCCTGGGGTGCTGCCGCGGTCGTCATCGTGGGTGCCGCCTATGGCGCCGGTGACGCCTACGACATTCTGCCCGGCCCCCTGACGACCCAGCCGGCCCTGCTGCTCGATCCCCTGCCCGAACCGACCCCGGGCATCGACAAGGTCGCAGCTCCCCGCGCGCTGGCCGATGACGCCCCGGTGCCGGAGAATCTGGCCAGGTTGCTCGGAGGGATGAAGTCGGACAAGGCGATGACCGGTAAGTTCGGCGCCGAGGTCCGCGATGCACTGAGCGGGAAGGTCCTGTACTCCACCGCGGCGGACTCTCAGAAGACGCCCGCCTCGGTCACCAAGGTACTCACGGGCACGGCCGCCCTGGGCGTGCTGGGCGGGGAGACGAGGTTCACGACCAGTGTGGAGCTGGCCGGTGGCCCCGCGGCCGAGGCGACTTCCGCGGCCGAGGCGGCAGGCGCCTCGGGCGGGCAACCGCACCTCTACCTGGTGGCCGGCGGGGACGTCATGCTGGGCGCAGGGGCATCCGATGCGGGATCCGTGATGGGCCGTGCGGGACTGGCCGACCTGGCCGAGCAGACAGCCGCACAGCTGAAGGAACAGGGTGTGAAGAAGGCGAGCGTATCGGTCGACCTCTCGCGCTACTCCGGCCAGCGGTTCTCCTCCGCCTGGTCGCGCGCGGACATCGCCACTGGCGCGATCAACCCGATCACCCCGCTCATGCTCTCCGCCGGCAAGACTGGCCAGGGGGAACACGCCCCGCGCATGTCCGATCCGGTGGCCCCCGCCCTCAAGGCCTTCACTGCGGCACTGGACGGCCACGGCATCGCGACGACCACTGCCAAGCCCCAGAAAGCCCCGCAGGGTGCCGAACGGGTCGCCGCTGTCGCCAGCGCCAGCGTGGCCGAACAGACCAGGTACATGCTGGAGAACAGTGACAATGTCATGGCGGAGGTGCTGGGCGTCGAGGTCGCGAAGAAGATGGGCAAGGGCGACTCGATCGACGCAGGACCGGCCGGAGTCATCGCAGCGCTGACGCAGCTGAAGGTGGAAACCGGTTCGATTCACCTGGGCGACACCTCCGGCCTGGACTACTCCAACCGGATCAGCCCACACGAAATGGCCGATGTGGTACGCACCGTCGCGACCAGCCGGGGCGACCTGTCCCAGCTCATTCCGAGTCTGCCGGTGGGCGGACTGTCGGGCACGCTGGCCGAACGCTACCGGGATCCGGCCAGTAAGGACGGGGCGGGCAAGGTCAGCGCCAAGACCGGCACCCTGTCCACCGTGACCTCGCTGGCCGGCACTGTCGTGACCAAGGACGGCAGGCTCCTGGCATTCGCATTCATGGCCGACGGGATCAAGCCGGGCTCCGCCGATGCGGTACGCAAGCTCTACGACGCCAATGTCACCAAACTGGCCGACTGCGGGTGCAGCTGAGTGCGCTCGCACAAGGGCGGTGAGGACCGGCTCCACCCGGCACTGCGCACCGTGCGCGAACTGACCCCGGCCGGGCCCCGGCTGAGCCGCTATGCGACCCGGGCCCTGGTCGCGGATCTGCGCAATGCCGCGCAGACTGCTCCCGACCTGGTGCTCGGCGTTATGCGGCTGGCACCCGGGGCCGACACCCGGGCTCGGCGTGCCCTGGCCGGACAGGGCCCCGCACTGGTCGTCGACCGCCTGGGCTGGGCCAAGGCGAATATCGAGGCCACGGCGGGGCTGGGCGGCCTGCTGGCGGCTGTCGGGACCGAACGCGGGCTTGACGATCTGGTCCAGGCCGGCCGCACCCTGGCGCAGGACCCCGTCGCCCATCCGCGCCTGCAGGGGCTCGACGACCTGGGCGCGGCCGCGGAACTGGGTGCCGCGCTGTCGGTACTGGCGCCCCGGGTGCTGGGACAGTACCTGCCCTTCGGCTCCCGCGGCCATCTGCTACTGGTCGCCCCGAACGTCGCGGCGAACGAGCAGCGGCTGCAGGTTGTGCCCCGGGACTTCCGGCTGTGGGTGGCCCTGCACGAATCCACCCACCAGGTGCAGTTCGCGGCCGCACCCTGGCTGCGCGAATACCTGGAGGGGCTGATCGTGGAGCTCGCGGTGTCCGCCGAGGACGAATCGCCCGGTGTCCTCGACACGATCCGTGCGGTGGTACGCACGATCACCGGCCATGGCAGCCTGCTCGACATCGTCTCCACCCCCGCCCAACGGGAGAAACTGGAGCGGATCACCGCCATTATGAGCCTGCTCGAGGGCCACGCGGACGTCGTGATGGACGCTGTGGGCCCACGCGTCATCCCCAGCGTGGCGCAGATCCGCGCGCGCTTCGACACCCGCAGGGACGATTCCGGGGCGGGCTTCGGTGCGATCGTGGCCCGGGCCCTGGGACTGGCGGAGAAAATGGAACAGTACCGTTCGGGTGCCCGCTTCGTGCGCGGGGTGACCGGCCGGGTGGGCCATGCGGGACTGGCCGCCGTCTGGGAATCCCCCCAGGCGCTGCCGAGCCCGTCCGAGATCGCAGCCCCGGGGGAGTGGGTCGCCCGTGTCCTGGGCTGAGGGTGTGGCCGGCGGGCCGGCCGAGCAGCGCCCCATGCCCGCCGCTGACGGATCCACCGAGCGGCGGGACCTGGTCGGGGCGCCCGCCACCCCGGCCCGCCCGCGTCTTGACCCCGCCACCGCCGAGGTGCGCCGCCGGCTGCGCGAATTCCTCGCCTCGCACCTGCCGGAGCCCTCTGGGGCCGAGCCCGGCGAGCACCCCGGCCACACCTTCCTGCTGGGCGTCTCCGGTGGTGCGGACTCCATGGCACTGGCTACCGCCGCGGCCTTCTTGCAGAACTCGTCCAAACGGCCGGGGCCCACGCGCCCGCCCCTGCGCTTCGCCGCGGTGGTCGTCGACCACGGCCTGCAATCCGGCTCGGCCGCGCACACCGCCGGCGTGGTCGCCCGGCTGCGCGCCTGGGGCCTGGAGGCCACCGGGGCGCGCGTCACAGTGGCGGCGGACGACCCCGCCGGGCTCGAGGCTGCGGCCCGGACCGCCCGCTACTCCGCCCTGGAGGCGCGCCGGCTAGAACTGGGTGCGCTCGCCGTGCTCACCGCGCACACCCTGGACGATCAGGCCGAGACCGTGCTGTTGGGCCTGGCCCGTGGCGCGGGTGCTCGCAGCCTGGCGGGGATGCGGCCGGTCACGGGCACCGTGTGGCGGCCGCTGCTGGGATGCGCGCGCAGCGTCACCCGTGCGGCCTGCCTGGCCCAGGGCGTGCAGGTCTGGGACGACCCGATGAATGAGGACCCGCACTATGCCAGGGTCCGCGCCAGGCGCACCGTGCTGCCACTGCTCGAACGGGAGTTGGGCCCGGGCATCGCACGCGCTCTGGCCAGGACCGCAGACCAGTTGGCGGCCGATTCGGACCTGCTGGAATCCCAGGCGGCCGAGGCCGCGCACCGCTTGGGCGCGGACCCGGCCGGCAAACCGTCCGGGCACCCGGGGGGACTACCGGGTGATCTGCCGGCCGCGGCCTCGGCCGAACCGGCGGCGCTGCGCCATCGGATCATCCGCGACTGGCTGGCCGCCGCCGGCGCCCGCCAGGAGGTGACCCACCGGCACGTCCTGGCCGTAGACGAACTGCTCATGCGGGTGCGCCACGGCGCGGTATCGGTCCCGCCGGGGGTGTCAGTGTCCCGGGTGCGCGGACCGGACACGGAGCGCGGCGCACTGCGCATGACCCGTGTCAGTGCTCACACGGTAAGCTGAGAAGAGCGCAATCGCAAAGGCATCGAAGGGGAAGAGGCACCGTGGATCAGCAGGATCTGGGCACCGACATCGAACACGTCCTCGTGACGGAAGCACAGCTGAAACATCGGCTGACGGAAATGGCCGCGCAGATCGACCACGACTACCAGGGGCGCGACATCCTGATGGTCGGCGTGCTCAAGGGCGCCGTCATGGTCATCGCGGACCTGGCCAGGGCCCTGCACTCGCACATCACCATGGACTGGATGGCGGTGTCCTCCTACGGCTCCGGCACGAAGTCCTCTGGTGTGGTGCGCATCCTCAAGGACCTCGACACGGACCTGCACGGCGCACACGTGCTCATCGTGGAGGACATCATCGACTCCGGCCTGACCCTGTCATGGCTGCTGGCCAATCTGCGCTCGCGCGGGGCCGCCTCGGTGGAGATCTGCACGATGCTGCGCAAGCCAGACGCCATGAAAGTCGATATCGACGTGAAGTACATCGGCTTCGATGTGCCGAACGAATTCGTGGTGGGCTACGGTCTGGACTATGCGGAGAAGTACCGCAACCTGCCCTTCGTCGCCACCCTGGCCCCGCACGTCTACAGCTGAAACCAAACTTCGCGCACTAGACTGCCCGTCGCACCATCCCATCGTCGCCGAGAGGACCCATGGCCGACTCCGATAAGAACCGTCCGGACAAGCAGGACGGGCCGTCATCCGATTCCAAGTCCGGTGGCAAGAGCGCCAAGACCGGGCTCTCCAGCGGTCAGGCGCGTATGAAGAAGATGGCCAGGGGCCCGTTGTCCTGGGTCATTCTGGCGATCATCGTCATCTCCATCGCGACACTCCTGCTGTCAGGCGGGGGTTTCCAACGCATCGACACCAGCCAGGGCCTGAGTCTGCTCAAGGACGGCAAGGTCGAACAGGTCAAGGTCGTCGACGGCGACCGGCGCGTGGACATGACCCTGAACGAGGACTTCAAGGTCGACAAGAAGGACTACGGCAAGAAGGTCCAGTTCTTCTACGTCGAACCACGCGGTGAGACCGTCGTCAAGGCGGTCTCCGACGCCAAGCTGGAGAACGGCTACACCGACGAGGTCCCCAAGCAGTCGTGGGTCACCAGCCTGCTGATCAATCTGATCCCCTTCATCATCATCGGTCTGATCTTCTGGTTCCTGCTGTCCCAGATGGGCGGTGCCGGCAAGGGCATCATGAACTTCGGGAAGTCCAAGGCCAAGCTGGTCAACAAGGAGCACCCGGACGTCACGTTCAAGGACGTGGCCGGTGTCGACGAGGCCCTGGAGGAACTGCAGGAGATCAAGGAATTCCTGCAGGAACCCAAGAAGTTCACCTCGGTCGGGGCGAAGATCCCCAAGGGCGTGCTGCTCTACGGCGCACCCGGTACCGGTAAGACGCTGCTGGCCAAGGCCGTGGCGGGCGAGGCCGGGGTCCCGTTCTACTCCATCTCCGGTTCGGATTTCGTGGAGATGTACGTGGGTGTCGGCGCATCGCGTGTGCGCGACCTGTTCGAGCAGGCCAAGCAGAATTCCCCCTGCATCATCTTCATCGACGAGATCGACGCGGTGGGTCGACAGCGCGGTGTGGGCATGGGCGGCGGCAACGACGAACGCGAACAGACCCTCAACCAGCTGCTGGTGGAGATGGACGGTTTCGACGCGAACACGAACGTCATCCTGATCGCGGCGACCAACCGCCCCGATGTGCTCGACCCCGCCCTGATGCGGCCGGGCCGTTTCGATCGGCAGGTCACGGTGGAGGCCCCCGATATGAAGGGCCGCCAGCGCATCCTGGAGGTCCATGCGAAGAACAAGCCCCTGGACTCCAGCGTGGACCTGGGCATGGTCGCCAAACGGACCCCCGGGTTCACCGGCGCGGACCTGGCCAATGTGCTCAACGAGGCCGCGCTGCTCACGGCGCGGACCAATCAGCACGCCATCACCAATGTCATCATCGACGAGGCGATCGACCGCGTCATCGCCGGTCCGCAGAAGCGCACCCGCCTGATGAACGACAAGGAACGCCTGGTCACCGCCTATCACGAGGGTGGCCACGCCCTGGTGGCTGCCTCGATGAACAACACGGATCCGGTCACCAAGATCACGATCCTGCCGCGCGGGCGCGCCCTGGGCTACACCATGGTGATGCCCGATGAGGACAAGTACTCGACGACCCGCAACGAATTGCTGGACCAGCTGGCCTATGCGATGGGCGGGCGCGTGGCGGAGGAACTGGTGTTCCACGATCCGACCTCGGGTGCCAGCAATGACATCGAGAAGGCCACCGGAACCGCGCGCAAGATGGTCACGCAGTACGGCATGAGTTCGCGCGTGGGCATGGTCAAGATCGGCGATGAGAACTCCGATCCCTACGCCGGCCGGAACGCGGACGAACACTATTCGGACGAGACGATGAACATCATCGACTCCGAGGTCCGTGAACTCATCGACACCGCGCACGCCGACGCCTACTGGGCGCTGACGACCAACCGCGCAGTGCTCGACCGCTTGGCCCACGAGCTGCTGGAGAAGGAGACCCTGGACCAGCACCAGCTGACCGACATCTTCGCCGATGTCGTCAAGGCTCCCAAGCGCGACATCTGGTTGGCCGATCCGGACCGTCCCGTCTCCGACATCCCGCCGATCGAGGTTCCGGAACGCCAGGTCGTGGACCTGGGCGGTTGGTCCGGCCTGGCCTCCGAGGGACCCGACGGCAACGGTGGACCGGCGGATCATCCGCAGGCCGGCGGTCCGCAGGCCGGGCCCGGGCAGCCCTATCCGGGCCCGCAGGGTCCCTATGGCGATCAGCCCACCCAGGTGTTGCCGCCGGTCGGACCGGGCCAGCCGGGCCAGTACCCAGGGCAGCACGGTCAGCCGGGCCAGTACCCGGGACAGCAGCAGTACCCTTCGGCCGGCCAGCCCTACCCCTCGCAGCCGGGCCCGTACGGCCCGCAGTCGGGCCAGCCCGGTCAGCACCCGGGCCAGAATCCGCAGGGCGGACAGGGCCGGCACCCGGGACAGGGTTACCCGGGCTCCTACGGTTCGCAGCCGGGATCGGGCTACCCGGGTCAGCCGGGTCCTTACGGTTCGCAGCCCGGATCGGGCTACCCAGGGCAGCCGGGGCAGGGCTACCCGGGAGGTCCGTACCCCTCGCAGCCGGGTCAGCAGTACCCGCCGCAGGAACCTGGTTCTCAGCCCGGCCCGCAGCAGCCCGGCCACCCCGGGCAACCCGGTGAACCGGGCCAGGGCCCCACGGGTCCGCAGCACTGAGCCACCCGGCCGCCCGTTCACTCCTCCCAGCCGAAACCGAAGAAGGCAGCATGGTCGATCAGCCCCGCATCGAAGCAGCAGTCCGCGAAATCCTCTACGCGATCGGGGAGGACCCGGATCGCGATGGGCTCCTCAACACCCCCGGCCGGGTGGCCAGGGCCTATGAGGAGATGTTCGCGGGCCTGAGCCAAGACGCCTCCGAAGTCCTGGGCGTGAACTTCGATGTGGGCTACGACGAAATGGTGCTGGTGCGCAATATCGAGATGTACTCGACCTGCGAACACCATCTGCTGCCCTTCCACGGGGTCGCCCATGTGGGCTACATCCCCGGCAAGGAGGGCAATGTCACGGGGCTGTCCAAACTGGCACGGCTGGTGGAGATCTATGCCAGGCGCCCCCAGGTCCAGGAGCGCCTGACCAGCCAGATCGCCAACGCCCTGGTCGAACACCTCAACCCGCGCGGGGTGATCGTCGTGATCGAGGCCGAACACCTGTGCATGTCGATGCGCGGAGTGCAGAAGGCCGGCGCCACGACCACCACCTCGGCCGTCCGCGGCCAGCTGCGCGATCCCGCCAGCCGGGCCGAGGCCATGAGCCTGATCCTGGGCAAGTGACGGTGGGCGACAGCACGGGTTCCCGGCCCGGCGAGGCGACCGCGACACCCCAGCCGGGCAAGGCGGCCACGGCGGCGGGGCGGACCCAGATCATGGGCGTGCTCAATGTGACGCCCGATTCCTTCTCCGACGGGGGTCGCTACTTCGACCAGGCAGCGGCGATCGCGCACGGCCTGGAGCTCATGGCCGGCGGCGCTGACATCATCGACGTGGGCGGCGAATCGACCCGGCCGGGTGCGGCACGGGTGGACCCGGACGAGGAGATCCGCCGGGTCGTCCCCGTCGTGCGCGAACTGGCGGCGGCCGGGGCCGTGATCAGCATCGACACGATGCGCGCGGCCACCGGCGCGGCCGCCCTGGAAGCCGGCGCCACGATCCTCAACGACGTCTCCTCCGGCCAGAGCGAACCCGCCATGTTGCCCCTGGCGGCCCAGTCCGGCGTTGACCTGGTGCTCATGCACTGGCGCGGGTACTTAAGCGATAAACACGCCGTCTACACTTACCGGGACGTCGTCGGCGAAGTCCGATCCGAGTTGCGCGAACGCGTCACCGCCGCGCTGGACGCCGGGGTATCGGCGCAGCGGATCATCCTGGATCCTGGACTGGGGTTTGCCAAGCACGCCGAACACAACTGGCAGCTGCTGGCCGGCCTGGACGAGTTCGTCCAATTGCCCTACCGGCTGTTGGTCGCAGGCTCCCGCAAACGCTTCCTGGCCCGGCTGATCGACCCGCAGGACCCGGGCTCGGTCAGCGAGGCGGACCGAGACGCCGCCACCGCCGCCATCACAGCCGTGTCCGCGCGCGCGGGCGCCTGGGCGGTGCGCGTGCACGAACCCAGGGCCTCGGCGATCGCGGCCGCAGTGGTGCACGCGATCGACCTGGCAGGGCGCGATCAGGTGCCCACCACCTCCCACCACGATGAAGGGACCGCCCGATGAACCAGCCCCTGGACCGGATCGAGCTCACCGGCCTCAAGGTCTTCGGCTACCACGGCGTATTCGACCACGAGAAGCGCGACGGCCAGGACTTCATCGTCGACGTCGTGCTGCATGCGGACCTGGCCCCGGCCGCCGGCAGTGACGACCTGGCCGACACTGTGGACTACGGCGGCCTGGCGGAGGAGGTCGCGGCGATCGTCGAGGGTGAGCCCTTCGACCTGATCGAGACCCTGGCCGGGACCATCGCCGAACACTGCCTGACGAAGGCCGAACGCGTCGAAGTCACCGTCCACAAACCGCACGCCCCGATCCAGCGCAGCTTCGACGATGTGGCCGTGCACGTGGAGCGGACCCGGCGCGCCGTTCGCCCCCAGTTGATCCGCGCAGTGCTGTCGCTCGGGTCGAATATGGGCAGCTCCGCCGACACCCTGGACGCTGCCCTTGAGGCCCTGGCCGAACACCCGCGGATCAGCGTCGAGGCCATCAGCTCGAAGTACTCCACCGCGCCGGTCGGCGGAGTGGAACAGGACGACTTCGTCAACGCCGCGGCACTGGTGACCAGCTCCCTGAGCCCGCGCGAACTCCTGGCGGTGTGCCAGGGGATCGAACTGGCCCACGGCAGGCGCCGTCTGGTGCACTGGGGGCCGCGCACCCTGGACATCGACCTGATCCGGGTGACCGACGCCTCGCAGGACATCGACGACCCGCTGGTGCAGATCATGAGTTCCGATCCGGTGCTGACCCTGCCACACCCGCAGGCCGCGGGCCGTGCCTTCGTGTTGGCCCCCTGGGCCGAACTGCGTCCGGCCGCCCGGCTGCGCGCCGCGGCGATCACTCGAACCGATGCGAGCGACCCCGACACTGCTACCGTGGAGGTGACCAGGCGGGCCGCTGAGCTGGCCGGTCAGGGCATTCGCCGTCTCAACCGAACCGTCTGAACTGATAGGACCACAGACCGCAGGACCATAACCCGAAGGACCCGAGAAGGACCGATGAACAAGATCCGCCCGCTTTCCCTGGTGCTGTGGGGACTCGTGGGCCTCGTGGCCGGTGGCTGCCTGTGCTACGTGCTGGAATCGACCGGACGCCAACTGCCCCCGGCACCGTGGCCGGCGATCGGCGGGATGGTGCTGCTCTCCCTGGTCCTGTTGATCCTGGGCCTGCCGATCAAGCGCTGGAACGACGGGGACCGCAAAGAGGTGATGGACCCGCTGCGCGCGGCCCGGGTGGCGATCATGGCACGCGCAGCGGCCTTCGCCGGCGCGATCCTGACCGGCTTCTACGGCGGCCACCTGCTCTACCTGCTCATCAGCACCGATGTGCTGCGCGTGCATCTGGCCATACCCTACGCAGCGGCATTCCTGGCGGCCGTCGTCCTGCTCATCGTCGGTCTGATCGTCGAATGGTTCTGCCGCCTGCCCCCGGACGACCCCCGGGAGATCGAACGCAAACGCCGGGAGTCCCAGGGTCGTGACACCGGTCTGAGCGGTCCGGAGGCCGATCCAGCATGAATGAGACGAATATGCCCTCCCACAGTTCCCCCTATGATCCCTCTGCTGCGGTGCCGGGCAGGCCCTCCGAGCCGCCGGTGAACACGCTGGAGCGGGAGGAGCAGAACTTGGAGCCGCTGAGCCGTCGCCTGGTCGGCCTGCGGCTGATCGGCCTGGCGGGCTGGCTGCTGCTGCCGCTGGTGGTGATCGCCGCGACCATCGTGCTGGCCGTTTGGCAATCCTGGGCCTGGCCGATCGTGGCCGCCGAGGCCCTGATCACCGTGGTGCTGTTCGGCTGGCTGGCCGTGCTGATCCCCCGCCAGGTGCGCCGGATGGGATTCCGGGTGGGCGAGACCGACCTACTGATCCAGCGCGGCATCATGTTCCAGCGCACCACGATCGTGCCCCTGGGCCGGCTGCAGTTCGTCGATGTGGGGCAGGGACCGCTGGAGCGGCTGCTGGGCCTGGCGACGGTGGAACTGCACACGGCCTCGGCGAAATCCGATGCCGTCATCCCCGGTTTGACCAGGGCCCGCGCGGATGCGCTGCGCAATGAGCTGGCAGCCCGTGGCGAGCACCGCCTGGCAGGGTTGTGATCGACGATGACCGAGCACGCGGATACCAACGGCTGGCGCCACGTCCACCCGCTGACCCCGGTGGTGCGCACCGTGATCGTCGCCGTGGCGATCGTGGCGGTGGCCGTGGCGAACGCCCACCAGCTCATCCAGGACCAGGTGGAGGCCTATCTCCAACACGATGAACCGCCCACCAAGGCGATCTGGCGCTGGGCGGCGGACAATCCGCTGTACCTGCTGGCCGGCCTGGCCGTGCTCGTGGTGGTGCTGGCGCTTGTGGTGGGCGGCAACTGGCTGACCTGGAAGTACACCCGGTTCCGGCTGGGCAGTGACGCCGTCTACCTGCACCAGGGGGTGCTGTCGAAGAAACAGCGCTCCGCCCGGCTGGACCGGGTGCAGGCGATCGACGTCAACCAGCCGCTGCTGGCGCGGATCGTGGGCCTGGCGACCCTGAACTTCGATGTGGCCGGCGGCAAGAACTCGAACATCGCCATCGGCTATCTGCGCCGCGCCGAGGCCTTCGAACTGCGCGATGAGATGCTCGCCAGGGTGCGCGCGGCCAAGGCCGGGGAACAGCCGGCAGTCGGCACAGCCCAGGGCGCTACTCAGCCGCAGGGCACGAGACCGGGGCCGGGCGGGCCCGCGGTTCCGGATCCGGGACCCGGCACCGGTCCCGGTGCGGCTCCGGGCGCTGCCCCGCGCCTTAGCCCGGGTGCGGGCGCACAGCCGGGTGGCGCCTCGGCCCCGGGCGCTCAGACTTTCCCCGGCGCCACGCAGTCCGCCGGACCGGCCGACGCGACGGGGGAGCGCGGCACTTCGGTGGGTTCGCGCCTGCTGGCGGGGCTGGCGCACACCGGCCAGGCCGTCGGCCAGGACATCGAGGGCACCCTGCGCGAGGCCCTGGCCGCTTACACCGTCGACCCGCGGGTCGACGCCGCCGGCCGGCTGCTGCGGATCCCGGCCCATCAGGTACTGCTCTCCCAACTGCTGAGCGCGGGCACGATCGTGGGCGTCCTCTTCATCCTGGCAGTGATAATCGGTGTGATCATCGCGGTGTCCATAGCCGGCGGTGAGGTCCTGGGCGCCTTATTGAGCGCGGCAATACCGGTCGTGATCGCTTTCGTCTCCGTGTTCTATGCGCAGGCCAAATCCGGCCTGCAGTACGCGAACTTCTCTGTCGCCCTGACCGCCGACGGACTGACGATCACCACGGGGCTGACGACCACGGTCCGCCGCGTCATCCCGCTCGACCGGATCCAGGCGGTGCGGGTGAGCCAGCCGCTGCTGTGGCGCGGCCCGGACTGGTGGAAGGTCGAGTACAACTTCGCCGGGGGCAGCGATGTCTCCGATGCCAAGTCGATCCAGACAGTGCTGCTGCCGGTGGGCAGCAGGGAACAGGCGCTCATGCTGCTGGGCCTGGCACTGCCGGACCCGGGACGCGCCGACGCGCGGGAGTTCATCTTCGACGCGATGGATTCGACCGACCACCGCAAGCCCGGCAATACGGGCTTCGGGGCATCACCTGCGGTGGCCCGTTGGCTGGATCCGCTGACCTATAAGCGCAACGGTTCGGCGCCGCTGGAACACATGGAGGTGATCCGGGGCGGCAGACTGCACCGCTGGGTCGACTTCGTCCCCTACGCCCGGGTGCAGTCGCTGCGCCTGGAACAGGGGCCGCTGCAGCGGAGGTTCCACCTGATGACGATCGAACTGCATTCGACCGCCGGTCCCATCCACCCGCGGATTCTGCACCTGGACCCGGTTTCGGCGCAGAACAAGTTCATGGCCCTGGGCGCGCGCACCCAACGGGCCCGCGATCTGATGGACGGGCGGGCACGTATATGAGGGAATGCAAGTGAAACGAGTATCTGTGAAGGGGAGTCGGGGATGAACCACGAGGACGAGACCCGCCTGGGCGTGGGCATTGTGGGCGCGGGCCGGGTCGGAGTCGTCATGGGCGCGGCCCTGCGCGGGGCCGGGCACGCGGTGATCGGAGTATCCGCCGGGTCCCAGGCCAGCCGCGACCGAGCGGATGCGATGCTGCCCGAGGTGCCGCAGCTGGACGTGGAGACGATCGTCGAACGCGCCGAACTCGTGCTGTTCACGGTTCCCGACGATGAACTGCCCGGCCTGGTCGCGGGCCTGGCCAAACTGGGTCGCTTCAAGCCCGGACAGATCGTCATGCACTGCGCCGGCCGCTACGGCACCGAGGTGCTCGAACCGGCCCGCGCGGGCGGTGCGATCGTGCTGGCCCTGCATCCCTCACTGACGTTCACGGGCACCTCGATGGACCTGCCCCGGCTGCGGCAGGCGACCATCGCGGTCACCGGCGCCAAGACGGTGCTGCCGATCGGCCAAGCGCTGGTCGTGGAGATCGGGGCGGAGCCGATCGTGGTGGCCCAGGCCGACCGGGCGCTCTACCACGCGGCGATCACCCATGCGGCCAACCACACCTCGGTCGTCATCGCGCAGGCCCTGGACATCCTGGGTCAAGTCGGTGTCGAGGACCCCGCCAGGGTGCTGCACTCGCTGGTCGACGCTGCGGTCTCGAACACCCTGCAGACCGGTCCCAGGGCGTTGACCGGTCCGGTCAGCCGCGGGGATGTGGACACTGTGGCGGCCCACCTGCAGGCCCTGGACGAACTGGCGGTGACACAGGGGTCGACGACCATCGCCTCGACGTACCGGGCATTGGCGCGTGCGACGGTGGCCAGGGCGCTTTCCAACGGCACGATCGGCGACGAGACGGCGCTCAGGCTCACAGATTTGCTGGAGTGACCGGCTGGTAGCCTTATACCATGCCTGAGAACGACCAGCACGGCACGAATGTGCCCACGGACACCCCCGAACACCTGGACCCAGAACAGCTGCGCATCCGCAAGGAGAAGCGCCAGCGCCTGTTGGATTCCGGGCAGCAGGCCTATCCGGTCTCCGTCGGGCGCACGCATTCGCTGGCCCAGGTCCGCGCGGCCCACCCGGATCTGGAACCGGGGCAGGAGACGGACGACGTGGTGGGCGTGACGGGCCGTGTGGTCTTCGTGCGCAACACCGGCAAGCTGTGCTTCGTGACGCTGCAGGAGGGCGACGGCACCCGGCTGCAGGGCATGCTGTCCCTAGCCGAGGTCGGCAAGGAGCGGTTGGACGCTTGGAAGCAGGACGTGGATCTGGGCGATCACGTGTTCCTGCACGGCCGGGTCATCGCCTCCAAGCGCGGGGAACTGTCCGTGATGGCCGATGAGTGGGCACTGGCCGCCAAGTCGCTGCGCCCCCTGCCCACCATGCACACGGAACTCAGTGAGGAGACGCGGGTGCGCCAGCGCTACGTCGACCTCATCACGCGTCCCGCTGCACGGGAGAATGTGCGGACGCGCGCCAAGGTGATGGAATCCCTGCGCCACACCTTCGCGGGACACGATTTCATGGAGATCGAAACCCCCATGCTGCAGGTGATTCCCTCGGGAGCCGCGGCTCGGCCCTTCTCCACGCATATGAATGCCTATGACATGGAACTGTTCCTGCGCATCGCGCCGGAACTGTATTTGAAGCGGGCAGTGGTGGGCGGTCTTGAACGCGTGTTCGAGATCAACCGCAATTTCCGCAATGAAGGCGCCGATTCCACGCATTCGCCGGAATTCGCAATGCTGGAGGCCTATCAGGCCTATGGCGATTACAAGTCGATCGGCGCCTTGACGAAGGAACTCATTCAAAACGCCGCAATGGACGCAACGGGTTCGCACAAGGTGACTCTGGCCGATGGCACGGAATACGACTTCGGCGGGGAATGGGCCGTTGTCAGCATGTACGATTCGCTGTCGGAGGAATCCGGTCACACCGTGACCCCGGAGACCACGGTTGACGAACTCGCAGCGATCGCCGCGGAACACAATGTGGATATGGGCGGGGTATTCCGTTCGCACGGCAAATACGTCGAGGAATTGTGGGAGCACTTCTACTCCGACCGGCTGTGGGCGCCCACCTTCGTCATCGACTTCCCCGTCGATACCTCGCCTCTGACACGCGAACACCGCTCCAAGCCCGGCGTGGTGGAGAAGTGGGACCTGTACGTGCGGGGCTTCGAACTGGCCACGGGCTATTCGGAGCTGGTCGACCCGGTGATCCAGCGTGAGCGCTTCGTCTCCCAGGCCAAGGACGCGGCCCAGGGCGATGATGAGGCGATGCGGTTGGATGAGGATTTCCTCACCGCCATGGAATTCGGTATGCCGCCCACCGGCGGTATGGGTATGGGTATGGACCGCCTGCTCATGGCGATTACCGGCCTGGGAATCCGCGATACGATTCTTTTCCCGCTGGTCAAGCCGATCGAGAACTGATGTCATCTGATCACCGGATTTGTTTTAATCCGCTGCCGATCTGGGGTAGGGTATGGAATACATCAAGGTAATTCTTCCTTCGCTCTGTGTGGGGTTGGTCTTCTGGTACGTTCTGCGCAGCGTCATCAAAGCCGACAGTATTGAGCGCAAGGAAATGGAGAAGTACTACGATCAGATGGATGCAGGCGCCGGTGCACAGGATGCGCCGGCTGAAGCCTCCGGACAACCAGACGTAGCAGACAAAGCAAAGGACGGTGCCCATGGCACGCGAAATGAAGCTGGTCCTGACCGATGATATGGACGGCAGCAAGGCGGCGGAAACTGTAAGCTTCTCGGTGGACCAGGGCGATTATGAAATCGAACTGTCCTCGGAGAATGCGGATAAGCTGCGCGAGGTCCTGGCCCCGTACATTGCAGCCGGCCGCCGCGTGACGCGTCAGCGCCAGTCCGCCGGTCGCGCCCGCAACAGTGGCGTGACGACCTACAAGACCGGTCCTGACACCAAGCTGGTGCGCAAGTGGGCCAAGGAGAACGGCTACGACGTGTCCGACCGCGGCCGTATCGAGGCCTCGATCCTGGACGCCTACAAGGCCGCTCACTGAGGTAGTCCCTCGTAGAACGCCAAAGCGATCCCGGCATTCCACAGCTCAGAAGAGCTGTGGAATGCCGGGATCGCTTTGTTCTTCGGGAGGGGAGGGGCAGCGCGGTTCAGACGGAGAGGAAGCGGTAGCGCAGGCCGGCGGTGATCAACTGCAGTTGATTGTTCACATTGAACTTCGCCATCATGCGCTTGGTGTAGGTCTTCACCGTTTCCAACCCCACGCATTTCCTCTGCGATCTGCCGATAGTTCTGGCCCCGGTAGAGCAAGGTGAGCACCTGGCGCTCCTGATCCGACAGCGGCGGAATCCCGATGGGGGCCTGCGGGAGGAAGTCCATGCTGACCATCAGCGAACGGCCCAGGGAGTGGAAGTCAGTGGGCTGGCCGCCGCGGGCCAGGGTTTTGACGGCGGCGACGATGGATTCGGGGTCCATGTCCTTGTCCAGCGTGGCCCGGGCGCCCGCGTCGATCGCGCGTGCCAGGCCCGGGCCCGGGGTAATGGTGGTCAGCAGCATGACATTGGCCCAGGGGTCGGCGGCCATGATCGCAGCGGTGGCGTCGATGCCGTTGAGCGTGTCCAGGCCGAAGTCCACGTCCATCAGCACCACGCTGGGGTGGTGCCGCTTGTACGTGTCGATGCCGTCCTGCGCGGTCCGACAGGGTTCCAGGACGGTGATTTCAGGATCCGCGGCCAGGATATTGGATACGCCACGGCGCACCCAGCCGTCGTTGTCGACGACCATGGCGGTAATGGGCTGCCCGGGCCCCACGATCCGGCCTGGTTTCGCAGTCACTTGCAGTACTTCTGGCGTGAAGCTGGTAGCGGATGGGTTGATAAGGCGAGGATGATGGAAATGATCATGCGCATGTATCCATCTGAGCACGAATCGGCTTGCCGCTTGTCCCTTGATCGGGGGACATTTCATTGTCATTCCTCGGCACGGGCAGATCGATTCTGACTCGAAACAGGCCACCGGGTTCTACCCACGCGGAACAGACACCATTCCAAGCGGTGGCCCGCTGGGCCAGGGTATAGGGCTGTGCGGCCTCGCTCTGTGTGGTGGTGGGATTACTGGCCTCCAGGCGAAGCACGTGCCGCCCGGCCGAATCGTTGAGTCCGACGCTGATCAGACAGCGTTCATGGTCAGCCGCGTGCTTGACGGTGTTCGTTGCGAGTTCGTGGACCATGAAGATCACTGCCTGGGCGAACGGGGTGCTGCAGTATTCGGGAATCGTGCCGGTGGAGATCTGTACGGAGAATCCTGCAGTACGGGTTACCGATGCAATGGACGCCAGCGCAGTGTGAACCTCTGCCCGCAGCTGAGCCGGTTGGTCCTGGACCGTGTCGCCTTCTTTGAGTGTGGCCAGCATCTGCGAGAGTTGCTGGCGGCCCCTGGCTGTGATCATGGACAGCTCAGTCAGTAGCCGAGGATCAACGGCTTTCGTGTCCCCACCGGCCAGTTCGCGAATCATCGCGGCCTGGGCGGACAGGACGTGTGAGAAGGTGTCATGGGTGTCGATGGCGATCCCGATTTTCATGTCGGCGATCTGCTGCGCATGAGCGGCAGCTTCCTCGCGATTGATTCGGATCAGTTCCGCTATTCGCTTGTCCATGTACCAGGCGACCCAGCCTGCTACGACGAATAGCAGCGCCATAGCAATCGAGTATATGTCGATGCGGCCCTCGAACTCCGGGTTTCCCAGCGCTGACGCAAACTGGTAAAGAGCCAGAGTCACCGCAGTGGCAATCGCCGTCCACACCCAGCGACCGCGGCTGGCGAAAACCACTACTGCCAGGGACAGAGGCATGTCGTAGCTGCAGAGGAAATCGGGATAGACAGCGACACTGATGATGTAGCCCAGGGCGCTGAAAATCACTGTCGCAGTCGGACAGAACGCAGCCAACACCATAAAGAGCGGAAGAGCCGACCTCAGAACGACATAGAGAAGATCGTCGGACTCGGCTCCTCTGTCGGGCAGGGCAAAGAAAATACTCTCACTGAAGATGGCCATCCGAATGGGGAAGTCGACAGTGCGCGGGCCCCGGAGGAACCGCCAGACCTTCTGTGCGATGGTGCGAACGTGGGGATTGAGCAGGACCTGCTTGGGGTGTCTCACGGATAGATTTTGGCACGTACCTGCAGCGGCTCCAAATGTCCCCCGATCGGGGGACACGGGAGCAGCTTGCATCTAGAAGACTGGCGCTGAGGTCTGTTAGACCCCAGTAGATACTTGAGCGAAAGTAGTTGAAGTGAATCCGTTGGAACCTGGTGGTTCGGGCATCTTAATCGCATTGTTGACACTTGCAATCACGGTCCTCGCTGTGTGTGCATTCATATCGATCGCGCGTTCAAGAAGAAGTTCTATTCTAATTCGTTCTGCCTGGGTGTGTGCGGTGGTGTTTGTTCCAATCGCCGGCCCTGTTGGTTGGTTTATCTGGACTGGACTCTACAAGTCCAGAGTCGGTTTCGAATAGGCGACCATACGGTGTCGCACGCAAGAGCAAGAGAGACAGGGAATGTAAAGAGTGAATAAGCAGACGATAGTAGGCCTGTGTGTGACCGGAGTCGGAATCGTTGGCGTCGTGGCCGCGTGCGTTTACCTCGTGGCGTTGGGGTATCAGGCTGATGCCTCACTTGAAGGCGGAGGCGCCTCACAGGGATGGTGGGAGTTGGGCCTGGCCCTGCTCGCCGTCGTGATCGGCCAAGTGCTGGCGATTTGGGGTGGTCTGAAAGGCAATCAGGCGAAACGGGTGCGGCCCCGACATGGATGACTTTTCTGCGAAAGCAGCTCGGTAGTGGTAATGCTCAGAGGCCTGTCGTTTACGATCGCAGGGGTTCTTGCCCTGACCTTCTTCCCGGTGGACGGCGCCGCTGATGTCAGCCAGCCTGGTGGATATCCGGTGTTCCACGTCGTGGGCTGCCTCGTGCCGGGCCTCCTGGGATCAGGAGTCTCATGTGCTTTGCGAAAGGGTGCTGGAATCATGGGTCTGGCCCTGGGCAGTGTGACAGTACTTGCAGCCAGCTTCCTCATCGGATTCTTGCTCGAGCCGTCGGAAGAAGCCGGTTCGGTCTGGGCCGGATATTCGACCTTCGGCTCGTTGGGTGTCCCCCTGGCCGCCATCGGGGTGGTGCTGTACTCCGTGTTCTGGTTATTGGCGGATGCCAGACAGCCGCGTGTGTGATGGCCGTGAGCGCTGCAGCGGTCCCGCATGAGGTCGAACTGAAACGCAAACCCACATGGGAATGGCCGCTGCTGTGCTGCGTCGCGGCTCGTGCAGGGCTCTCACACCCCTGCATTTCGCCCCTGGCTGAATCGCCTTCGGCCCAGGGCGAAATGGCAATAAAACCCGGGGTCACCTGGTTTAGAGTCGTAGAAATCAACGGACTCTCAACTGACTCGAGGAGGGCTCATGTTTGAGCGGTTTACAGATCGTGCCCGTCGCGTCGTGGTCTTGGCGCAGGAAGAAGCCAAGCTTCTGAAGCACAACTACATCGGCACGGAGCACATCCTGCTGGGCCTCATCCACGAGGGCGAGGGAATCGCGGCCAAGGCCCTGGACGGTATGGGTATCACCCTGGACAAGGTCCGCGAACAGGTCGTCGACATCATCGGCGAGGGGCAGCAGGCCCCCACCGGCCACATCCCCTTCACCCCGCGCGCCAAGAAGGTGCTGGAGCTGAGCCTGCGCGAAGCGCTGCAGCTGGGCCACACCTACATCGGCACCGAACACATCCTGCTGGGCCTGATCCGCGAGGGCGAGGGCGTGGCAGCACAGGTCCTGGTCAAGCTCGACGCGGACCTGGGCCAGGTGCGCCAGGAAGTCATCAAGCTGATCTCCGGCTACCAGGGCAAGGAACCCGTGGCCGCCGGCGGTCGCGAAGAGGGCACGCCCTCGGGCTCGCTGGTGCTCGACCAGTTCGGCCGCAACCTCACCGCCGCCGCGCGCGAGGGCAAGCTGGACCCGGTCGTGGGCCGCAAGGAACAGATGCTGCGCGTGATGCAGATCCTGTCGCGGCGCACCAAGAACAACCCCGTGCTGATCGGCGAACCCGGCGTCGGCAAGACCGCAGTGGTCGAGGGCCTGGCACAGGCGATCGTCGCAGGCGACGTCCCGGAGACGCTCAAGGACAAACAGCTCTACACGCTGGACCTGGGCTCCCTGGTGGCCGGCTCCCGCTACCGCGGTGACTTCGAGGAACGCCTGAAGAAGGTGCTCAAGGAGATCCGCACCCGCGGGGACATCATCCTGTTCATCGACGAGATCCACACCCTGGTGGGCGCGGGCGCGGCCGAGGGCGCGATCGACGCGGCCTCGATCCTGAAGCCCATGCTGGCCCGTGGCGAACTGCAGACGATCGGCGCGACGACGCTGGACGAGTACCGCAAGAACATCGAGAAGGACGCGGCCCTGGAACGCCGCTTCCAGCCGATCCAGGTACCCGAACCCACGCTGGCCGATGCGATCCAGATCCTCAAGGGCCTGCGCGACAAGTACGAGGCGCACCACAAGGTCACCATCACCGATGGCGCCCTGGCAGCGGCCGTGAACATGTCCGATCGCTACATCAACGACCGGTTCCTCCCCGACAAGGCGATCGACCTGATCGACGAGGCCGGCGCCAAGCTGCGCATCCAGCGCCTGTCCGAGCCGCCGGAACTCAAGGCCATGGACGAGAAGATCGCCGATGCGCGCCACCGCAAGGAGGCCGCGATCGACGCCCAGGACTTCGAGAAGGCAGCCGAGGGCCGCGATGCGGAGAAGCAGCTGACGGAGGAGCGCGAGAAGCTGGAGCGCGATTGGCGCAACGGCGTCCAGGGCTCCGCCGTGGTCGACGAGGAACTCATCGCGGAAGTCCTGGCATCTGCCACGGGCATCCCGGTGTTCCAGCTGACGGAAGAGGAATCCGCGCGCCTGCTGCGCATGGAGGACGAACTGCACAAGCGCGTCATCGGGCAGAACGAGGCGATCAAGTCGATCTCGCGGGCCATCCGCCGCACGCGCGCCGGCCTGAAGGACCCGAACCGCCCATCCGGTTCGTTCATCTTCGCCGGCCCCACGGGCGTCGGCAAGACCGAGCTGGCCAAGGCGCTGGCGGAGTTCCTGTTCGGCGATGAGGATTCGCTCATCAGCCTGGACATGAGCGAGTTCTCCGAGAAACACACGGTCTCGCGTCTATTCGGTTCGCCCCCCGGCTACGTGGGCTACGAAGAGGGCGGCCAGCTGACCGAAAAGGTCCGCCGCAAGCCCTTCAGCGTGGTCCTGTTCGACGAGGTGGAGAAGGCCCACGCGGACATCTTCAACTCGCTGCTGCAGATCCTCGAAGACGGACGTCTGACGGATTCGCAGGGCCGCGAGGTCGACTTCAAGAACACGATCATCATCATGACGACGAACCTGGGCACCCGCGACATCAACCGCGGCACACCCCTGGGCTTCCAGTCCGGTGAGAACGTGGACACGAACTACGACCGGATGAAGCAGAAGGTCAACGAAGAGCTCAAGCAGCACTTCCGTCCCGAGTTCCTCAACCGCGTGGACGACACCATCGTCTTCCCGCAGCTGCAGAAGCCGGAGATCCTGCAGATCGTCTCGCTGTTCCTGGACCGCGTGAACAAGCGCCTGGCCGATCAGTCCATGTCGATCGTCGTCTCCGACGCCGCCAAGGAACTGCTGGCCGACCGTGGTTACGACCCCGTGCTGGGCGCCCGGCCGCTGCGCCGGACCATCCAGCAGGAGATCGAGGACCAGCTTTCCGAGCGGATCCTGTTCAATGAGATCCACTCCGGTCAGACGGTGTCCGTCGACGTCGAGGGCGAGGGCCGCGACGCGAAGTTCACCTTCGAGGCGAAGGACAATGAGCGGGTTCCGGTGGCCGTGGGTGCGGACGCTCCCGCGGACGAGGAGCCGACCGCCGAACTCGGTTCCGCCGAGGTCACCGGCGAGTAAGCGCCCAGGTGCCGGTCCGCGCGGGCCGGCACCGTCCTCGCACCGTACGAAAGGGGCCGGGCAACCAAGAAGTTGGTTGCCCGGCCCCTTTCGTGTCGCCTCGGCGGCGGTGTGGCCGCTGCGGCCGGAACGACCGCTGCGGTGCCGGCAGCGGCCGTCCCAGTGGCGGTTTGCTCAGTATTGGTTGGGGCCCGAGGCCGGGGGCACGTTGTTGTTCGGCCACTGGGCGTTTCCGGACCCGAACACCGGCGGGCCCGAAGGGGACTGCGGAGCTGCCGGGGTCGAGCCCGGAGCGGAGCCGGCGGGCTGGGAACCGGTCGCAGGATACACGGGAGGCGCAGACGGCGCCGCGTTCGGCTGCGGGGCAGAGCCGGCCGCCGGTGCAGAACCCTGAACCGGCGCCGAACCGGCCGCCGGTGCCGAGGGCGCTTGGGGTGCGGGCGCCGAGCCCTGCGCATTCGGGGCCGAGGGGTAGGCCGGTGCCGAGGGATAGGCCTGGCCCGCCGAGGGGTAGGGCATCCCAGCCGAGGGGTAGTTCTGTGCTGCGGGGTAGCCCTGCGGCAGCTGCCCCTGAGACGGTGCGCCCGGCATCTGCTGTGGGGAGGGGTAGGCGTAGCCGGGCTGCGAGGCGCCGGCGCCCGGGGCCATCACGCCGTAGCGGCGGAAGATCTCCTGCTGCTTGCGCGTATTGACCTCCCTGATGATGCCGTTGATGAGGAAGGCGTCGATGATCAGCCAGATCCACACGGGGATCCAGAAAATCAGGCCGATGCCGACGAACCAGATCAGAATCCAGCCGATGGCGTAGAGGATCGTCATGGTGACGGCGCTGCCCGTGCGGCCCAGATAATAGCGGTGGGCGCCCAGTGAACCGAGGAAGAGCCAGAGCAGCCATGCGGGGAGGGGGGTCTTCTTCTCATTGTCGTAGGCCATCTGTGCGGCCACGAGTTGGGTCTGATCATTCATCGGCGGTCTGCGATTCTGTTTGCGGATTCTGTGTTTGGCGATGTTGTCGATAACAGGTTTCCCTCAGCCTAACGCAAGCCCCATCACACTCGGATGCAACGACCGGGCGCGGTTTCGGCGGTGGAAGAATGAACCCATGCCAGCAGATACGCGCAATACCGACCCGAAGAACACCCCGGCCACAGCAGCCCGGGCGACCATCACCGGGATCGAACCGGCTCTGGTGACCCTGAGCCACACCATCCACGCCGATCCGGAACCGGGTTCGCAGGAGTTCCACGCTCTGGCCCACCTGGCCGAATTCGCCCGGGGTATTCCCGGCACGCAGGTGACAACCGGCATCGGCGGGCTGGAGACTGCGCTACTGGCCACCGCCGGTACCGGGGACTTCGGGATCACCATCTGCGCGGAATACGATGCGCTGCCCGGAGTGGGCCACGCCTGCGGGCACAACATCATCGCCGCAGCGGCCGCCGGCGCCTTCGCGGCCCTGGCCCCGCTGGCGGACGAACTGCACGCCACCGTCCGCCTGCTGGGCACCCCGGCCGAGGAGACCACCGGCGGCAAGATCGACCTATTGGACGCCGGCGCCTTCGCCGGGACCTCGGTCGCCATGATGATCCACCCCGCCGACCACGATTCCACCGGGATGCGGCCCTACGCTTGCGCCGGCTACACGGTGCGCTTCCACGGTCGCGCCGCCCACGCCTCGATGGCCCCGCAGAAGGGTGTCAACGCGCTGGACGCGCTGACGGTGGCGCTCACCGCGATCGGTCTGAACCGTCAGCAGCTGGCGGCCGACCAGCAGATCCACTATGCGGTGCACTCGGGTGGGAGCGCCTCGAACGTCATCCCCGCTCTGGCGGAAGCCGAGTTCATGGTCCGCGGCGGTACGCAGGATTCCCTGGCCGCCGTCGACAAGGTCCTGCAGCGCTGCCTGCGCGCCGGCGCCCTGGCCGCCGGCGCCACCGTGGAGATCGAGGAGATCGGCAAACCGTATCTGGACATCGTGCCGGATCCACAGCTCGAGGCGATCTTCGCCGCGCATTCGGCCGAACTGGGGCGCCCGTTGCCGGGGCCCTCGCCGCTGGCCGGGTCGACGGATATGGGCAATGTGTCCCACCGGTTCAGGGCGATCCATCCGATGCTGGGCCTGGGGGAGGGATGTCCTCCCATGCACAGTCCGGAGTTCGCGCGCTTCGCGGTGTCCGAGGCCGGCGACCGTGCCGTGCGCGATGGGGCCCTGTGTATGGCCCTGACCGGGATCGATGCGGCTCTGGGCGCAACCTCAGGTGTATAGTTTTCCACTGTTACTAAAAGTTATGCATCAGTGGATGCGGCAGCGAAGGAACTATGACCAACCAGGCCCCAGTAGCCACACCCCGGCCCCCGGAATTCAGCCATAAGAAGGCGATGAAGGCCGGAGTCGCCTCGTTCGTCGGAACCTCGATCGAGTGGTACGACTTCTACGTCTACGCGACCGCCGCCGCGCTGGTGTTCCCACAGCTGTTCTTCCCCGAACAGAACGCCTTCGTGGGAGTCCTGGCGTCCTTCGCCACCTATGCGGTCGGCTACTTCGTCCGGCCCCTGGGCGGGATCGTGTTCGGCCACATCGGCGACCGGATCGGGCGGCAGAAGTCCCTGGTGCTCACCCTGCTCATCATGGGTGTGTCCACGATGCTGGTGGGCTGTCTGCCCGTCTACGAGACCCTGGGCGCCGGTGCTCCCATCCTGTTGGTGCTGCTGCGGGTCGTGCAGGGCCTGGCGGTGGGCGGCGAATGGGGCGGCGCCGTGCTGCTGGCCGTGGAGAACGCGCCGGAGAAGTACAAGGGCTTCTACGGTGCCTTCCCCCAGGTGGGCAATGCGATGGGCGCCCTGCTGTCATCGGGCATCTTCGCCCTGCTGACCATGCACGGCTCGGAATTCCTGGAATCCGGCGGCTGGCGCATCCCCTTCCTGGTGTCGGCCGTGCTGATCGCCGTGGGCTACTGGGTCCGCCGCACGGTCGAGGAGACCCCGGTGTTCAAGCAGGAGCTGGCGGCCCGCGCGGCATCGGGCGACAAGCCGAAACTGCCCCTGGTCCAGGCGATCAAGGAGAACTGGCCTGCCATGCTGTTGGCCGTGGGCCTGACGCCGATCTCCGGTGCCGGGTACTACGTCATCACAACGTTCGCCACCAGCTACGCCACCGGCGAGCTGTCCGATATCCATATGGACGCCAATCTGTTCCTGCGCGTGCTGTCAGTGGCGTCCTTCTGCGAATTGATCTCCACCCTGATCATCGGTTGGTTCGCCGACAAGATCGGACGCAAGCGCACCATGGCCGTATCGCTCTTCGCGTTCTGCGCCCTGTCCATTCCCATGTTCCTCACCCTGTCCACCGGCCCGGTCTGGCTGATCTTCCTGCTCTTCGCCCTGACCCGCGTGGCCGTCAACGGCTCCTGGGCACCCATCTCGGCGATCATGTCGCAGATGTTCAAACCGGGATCGCGCCAGACCAGCCTGTCGTTCTCCTACAGCGTGGCCGCGGCCATCTGGTCGGGCCTGACCCCACTGCTGGCCACCGGCCTGTACGGGGCGACACACTCGATCTGGTCCGTCATCATCATGCTCGTGGCCATGTCCCTGCTCAGCCTGGTCTGTCTGGCCCTGGCCCCGCAGCGCACGGACGATGAGGTCTTCGCCTGAACCACCACGGTCCCCAAACGACCACCGCCGACGAATGGAAGAATGAACGCATGACGGCCGACACCGACTCCGCTGACCACTTCGCCCCGCGCCCGCTGCCCGGCGGCCTGTACATCCGCCGCGCCCGCGTGGCCGATGTCGCAGCGATCCGTGCGCTGGTCGCCCCGCTGGTGGACCAGCGGATCCTGGTGGAGAAGGACCACGTCAACTACTTCGAGGCCCTGCCGGAATTCCAACTGGTCGTCGACCTGCACGCGGACGGGACGGAGACCCTGGTCGCCTGTGCCGCCCTGCACGTGCTGTGGACCGACCTGGCCGAGGTCCGCACGGTCGCGACGAACCCGGACTACCGCCGCCGCGGGGTGGGCCGGGCGCTCATCACCCAGATGCTGGCCGACGCCCGCGCGATCGGGGTGTCCCGGGTGTTCTGCCTGACATTCGAGACCAGCTTCTTCGCCGGCCTGGGTTTCGAGGCGATCGAGGGCACACCCGTATCGCCCGATGTCTACGGCGAACTGCTGCGCTCGCACGATGAGGGCACCGCCGAGTTCCTGGACCTGGCTCGGGTCAAACCGAATACCCTGGGCAATACGAGGATGATCGTCCACTTGGAGTGACTCCGGACGGGCTCAGGACGGGCCTCGGCCGGGCTCCGGAGCGAAGGGAGCGAACCGCCGCATGTCAGAACAACCGCAGGTCATCGAGGTCCGTGGGGCCCGGGTCCACAACCTGGCCGACATCGACGTCGACATCCCCCTGGGGAAGCTGGTGGCGGTGGCCGGGGTCTCCGGGTCCGGCAAGTCCTCCTTGGCCGTGGGCGTGGTCTATGCCGAGGGCTCGCGGCGCTATCTCGAGGCGTTGTCAACCTATACGCGCCGCCGCCTGACCCAGGCCTCGCGCCCGGCCGTTGACAGTGTCAGACACGTGCCGGCGGCCCTGGCCCTGCGCCAGCGCCCCGGCCAGGCCGGCATCCGCTCGACCTTCGGCACCTCCACCGAACTGCTCAACGCGCTGCGCCTGCTGTTCTCCCGCATCGGCTCCCAGGCCTGCCCGAACGGCCACCATGTGGCACCGACTTCGAACGTGGCCCGCGAACACGAGATCGTCTGCCCGGTGTGCGACGCGCGCTTCTTCGGCCTGGGCGCCGAGGCCCTGGCCTTCAACTCCGCCGGCGCCTGCCCCGGGTGCTCGGGTACCGGGACCGTGCGCCTGGTCGACGACACGACTCTGGTCCCCGATGAGTCCCCGTCGATCGAGGCCGGTGCAGTGCTTCCCTGGCAGCTGTTCGGGCTGCGCGTCATGGGGCAGGTCGCCCAGGCCCTGGGCGTGCGCACCGACGTGCCCTTCTCCCGGCTGAGTGATCGGGAACGGGACCTGGTGTTCGCCGGCGAGGCCGTGTCCAGGGAGGTGACCGTGCCGTCGAAGAGCGGCAAGGTCTTCCAGTTCAACGCCGTCTACCACAATGCCCACGACACCGTCGTCGAAGCCCTGCACAAGGCCAAGACCGATAAGGGCCTGAACCGCATCAACCGCTTCCTCTCCGTCCAGACCTGCCCCGACTGCCACGGCACCCGGCTCAACGAGCGGGTCCGCGCCATTGACGTCGACGGGTACGACCTGGCCCAGGTCAGCGCCTGGCCGCTGGCCCGCACGGCCGCCTGGATCCGGGACCTGCCCCAGCGGCTGTTCGGGGGTAGTGACGCAGACACCGCGTCCACCGCGCCACGGCCCGCGGCCGAAGAGCTGCCCGGACTGCGCGCCATGGCAGCCGGGATCGGCGGACAGTTCCTCGACACCGCCGGAATGCTCATGGACCTGGGGCTGGGCTACCTGGGCCTCGACCGCGCCCAGTCCACCCTGTCCACCGGCGAGCGGCAGCGCGCGGAACTGGCGCGGGCCGTGCGCAATGAGACCACCGGGGTGCTCTATGTGCTCGACGAGCCCTCGATCGGCATGCACCCATCGAACATTCGAGGCCTGCTCGAGGTGATCCGCCGGCTGCTGGCCGACGGGAACTCCGTGATCGTCGTCGACCACGATGTGCAGGTGCTGCGCGAGGCGGACTGGCTGCTGGAGATCGGCCCCGGCTCCGGCTCCGAGGGCGGCCGGGTCGTAGCCCAGGGTCCGTTGGATCAGATGCTGTGCGAGGAGCGGTCCCGGATCGCACCATTCATCAGGGCCGAGGCGCCGGAGCGGGTGCGCGCGTACGTGCCCACTGGGGAGGTGTTCGCCCACGGGAGCCTGAGCCTGGGCACCGCACCGCTGCACACCGTGCACGCCCTGGATGTGGAGGTGCCGATCGGCAGGCTGACCGCGGTGACCGGGGTGTCCGGTTCTGGCAAGACCACCCTGGTGCTCGAATCCCTGGTTCCGGCCCTGCGGGCGGCCGGTGGTGATTTGCCGGAGCACGTCACGCACATCGACCCCGCGGGCATCAAACGGGTCAATGTGGTCGACGCCAGCCCGATCGGGGTGAACGTGCGCTCGACGGTGGCGACATATTCCGGGGTGATGGACGAGCTGCGGCGCGCCTATGCGAAGACCCCGGCTGCCAAAGCGGCCGGGTTGAAAGCGGGGGCCTTCTCCTACAACACCGGCGAGTTGCGCTGTAGCGAGTGCGACGGCACCGGGCAGACGAGCCTGGACGTGCAGTTCCTGCCGGACATCGACATGGAGTGCGCCGTGTGCCATGGCTCCCGCTACGGCGCGCGGGCCGACGGGGTGCGCCTGGAGTTAGCAGCCGGAGATGGAGGTGCCAGCGCCGAGCCCGGCGCGACGCTCACCCTGCCGCAGGTCCTGGGCCTGAGCGTGCGCGAGGCCGCCGCCGCGCTGTGCGGTACCCCGGGGTTGAAGAAGGCCGCCAGGGTGTTGGAGACCCTGGTCGAACTTGGCCTGGGCTATCTGACCCTGGGCGAGGCGACCACCGCTCTGTCCGGCGGCGAGGCACAAAGGCTGAAGCTGGCCGGCGAGGTGGGCCGGGACCAGTCCGATGCGCTGTTCGTCTTCGACGAACCCTCGATCGGCCTGCACCCCTTGGACGTGCAGACCCTGCTGCGGGTGCTGCAGCGGTTGATCGACGGCGGGGCCACCGTCGTGGTGATCGAGCACGATCTGGACGTCATCGCCAATGCCGACCACCTGATCGATATGGGGCCAGGCGGTGGTGCCGACGGCGGCCGGATCGTGGCCACCGGTACCCCGGAGCAGCTGGCCGCCGGTGCGAAGTCCACGGATGCTGCCGGGGAGAGCGTGACCGCGAAGTACCTCTCCGCATGAAAGTAGTTGCCAGGTTGGAAAGTGAATGCTCTAATGGAAAGCATTAGATCGCAGACACGCAACGAGGCAAAGGAGCCCAGCCATGCAACGCGAACCAGAATCAAATGCCGGAGTGGGGCGTGGCCGCCCGGAGGCCGCGAACTCGGGAGCCGCAGATGATCGGGCCCTGTCCGCACAGCAGGCCGGAGAACTGCTGGACCGGGTGGGGGATGCCGAACGGAACACGCCCACCCCGGTCCCCGCAGCGCTGATCTCCCTGGGAATCATGTGCGCAGCCGCATCCCTGTACCTGCTGGCCCGCTACTTCGACATCTCCGAGGTGTCGCAGCCGGGCTCGCTGTCGCTGGAAACCACGCTGCTCATCTTCCTCCTCGCCTGGATCGCAGTCGCCATCGTGATCCTGTTCCTGTTCCGGGAGCGCTGGCGCCGCGGGATGGGCCTGCGCTGGTCGATCTACATCGGATGCTGGGCAGTGCTGTGGATCCTGGGGCTCGTGGTGGTTCCGCAGGCCGCACTCCTGTGGATCGCACCGCTGTTTCTGCCGCTGCTGGTCATCGCGGTGGCCACGGAGGCCGGATACTCGCGTCGGCCCCGCATAGACGGAACCCGTGGAACCGCATCCCGAGGAGGCGCCTGATGCCCGTGCGGAATCAGGGGGAGGCTGAGGGACCGCAGCGGACCCACCCGCGTTTCGCCCTGGAACCCGCTCTGGCCAATCCCGTGCGATTCTCCCTGGTGGCGGCGCTGGCCGCGGTGGAACGCAGTTCCTTCGCGGACCTCAAGGACGATCTGCACATCAGCGATTCCGCACTGTCCAAGCAGATCTCGGAACTGGAGAAGGATGGGTTTGTGCGGGTGTCCAAGGGGTTCGTGGGCAAGCGGCCGCGCACCACGGTGTCCCTGAGCCCGGAGGGCCTTAAGCGCTGGCGGGCCCATCTGGACGTCCTGCGGACCATCGCCGGCACCGGCTGATATGGGACCGCAGCCGGGCAGTTCGGACCGGACCGAGCGGAAGGCGCGAAAACGGCCTCGGGCCACATGGGCCACCCGAAATAACGGGTGATCCACGTGGCCCGAGGCCGTTCCTGCGCTCATCGGCGACTATTGCAGCGCCGACCAAGCGGTCAGGCGTCCAGCAGCTCCGTATTGCGCACTGCGCCCTTGTCGGCCGAGGTCGCCAACAGTGCATAGGCCTTCAGCGCCCGGCTGACCTGGCGGTCGCGGTTCTTCGGCTTGAAACCGCCATTGGCCTTGAGCTCCTCGCGACGGCGGTCCAGCTCTGCGTCATCGACCATCAGCTCCAGCTTGCGCGAAGGGATGTCGATGAGGATCTGGTCCCCGTCCTCGATCAGCGCGATATCGCCACCGGCCGCGGCCTCGGGCGACATATGGCCGATCGACAGGCCCGAGGTGCCGCCGGAGAAACGGCCGTCGGTGATCAGTGCGCACTTCTTGCCCAGCTTGCGTCCCTTGAGGAACGAGGTCGGGTGCAGCATCTCCTGCATACCCGGGCCGCCCTTGGGGCCCTCGTAGCGGATGACGACGACGTCGCCCTCCTTGACGGTCTTGTCCAGGATCTTCTGGACCGCCTCCTCCTGGGATTCGCAGACCACGGCCGGGCCCTCGAAGTGCCAGATGGATTCGTCCACGCCCGCGGTCTTGACCACAGCGCCGTTGGGAGCCAGGTTGCCGCGCAGCACGCCCAGCCCGCCATCCTTGGTGTAGGCATGCGGGAAGGCGCGGATGCAGCCGTTCTGGTCGTCCAGATCCAGTTCTGTCCACTCATTGGACTGGCTGAAGGCCTTGGAGGACCGCACGCCGCCGGGGGCGGCATGCCACAGCTGCCAGGCCTCGTCGGTGGCCTTGCCACCGCGCACATCCCAGTCGTCCAGCCACTGGTTCAGGCTGGGGGAGTGGACCGAGTGGACGTCCTGGTGCAACAGGCCCGCGCGGTTGAGCTCGCCCAGCAGTGCGGGGATGCCGCCTGCCCGGTGGACGTCCTCGACGTAGAAGGTCTTGCCGTTGATGGTGTTCGGTGCGACCTTGGCCAGGCACGGGACGTTGCGCGAACGCTCGTCGATGTCCTCGAGGTCGTAGTCGACGCCGCCTTCCTGGGCCGCGGCCAGCAGGTGCAGGATCGTGTTGGTCGATCCGCCCATCGCGATGTCCAGGGCCATGGCGTTGTCGAAGGCGTTCTGCGTGGCGATATTGCGCGGCAGCACGGATTCGTCGCCCTCGTCGTAGTACCGGTGGCACAGATCCACGACCGTCTGGCCGGCCTTTTCATACAGGGCGCGGCGGGCGGTGTGCGTGGCCAGGGTCGAGCCGTTGCCGGGCAGTGACAGGCCGATGGCCTCGGTCAGGCAGTTCATCGAGTTGGCGGTGAACATGCCCGAGCAGGATCCGCAGGTGGGGCAGGCGTTCTGCTCGATGAGGTTCATATCCTCATCGGAGACATCGTCGTTGGCCGCCTCGCTGATCGCGTCGATCAGGTCCAGCGTCTTGATCGACCCGTCGGTCAACGTGGTCCGGCCGGCCTCCATCGGCCCACCGGAGACGAAGACGACGGGGATGTTCAGGCGCATGGCGGCCATGAACATGCCCGGGGTGATCTTGTCGCAGTTCGAGATGCACACGATGGCGTCAGCGCGGTGCGCCTCCACCATGTATTCGACGGCGTCGGCGATGAGCTCACGGCTGGGCAGCGAGTAGAGCATGCCGTTGTGGCCCATCGCGATGCCATCGTCGACGGCGATGGTGTTGAATTCGCGCGGAATGCCGCCGGCTTCCTTGATGGCGTCGCTGACGATGCGCCCCACCGGCTGCAGGTGGGTGTGGCCCGGGACGAATTCGGTGAAGCTGTTGGCAACCGCGATGATCGGTTTGCCGAAGTCCTTCGAATCGACCCCTGCGGCGCGCAGCAGCGCCCTTGCACCGGCCATATTGCGACCGTGCGTGACTGTTCTGGATCGAAGTATTGTCATGCCCCGATTGTCTCACTCATATCGCGATTGTCCCAGTATCAGGGCAGTGTGATCCCACTTTCTGAGACCCGGGCGAGGCCGTCGGAGACCAGATCGGCAATTAGGCCCGAGGTTCGTTCCTCATTTCCCAGTTCCCGCACCCGCATGATCGCCTTCTGCACGGCGGCGTCGAAGGACTCCATGGCGGTGGGATCGAAGCGGAGCACCGGAGCGGTGAACAGATCGACGGGGACCGGCGCCGGCCCGGCCTGGCGCAGCACGGCCATGATCGCCCCGCGCAGTTGCCGGTCAGTGCCGGCCCAGGCCTGTGTCTTGGGCTTGTGCGCCGCAGGCGCCGCGGGCCTCCCCGCGCGCAGCCAGGTGCAGTCGGCGGCCAGCGGGCAGGCAGCACAGTCCGGATTGTGCGAGGTGCACACCAGCGCGCCGAGCTCCATCAGTCCCGCGTTCCACGCGACATGGGCCGGCGGCCCTGGCACGTCTTCCCCGCGTGGCACCAGCTCCAGGGCCCAGGCCTGCTCCCGCTTCGACAGGGCCGCCTTGGGGTGCTCGAGGGCGCGGAAGGCCCTGGCCAGCACCCTGCGGATGTTGACGTCGAGCACTGCGACCCGCCGCCCATAGGCGAAGGAAGTGACCGCCGCAGCCGTGTAGGTGCCGATGCCGGGCAGGGCCAGGAGTTCGTCGACGTCACCGGGTACCTCGGACCCGGGCAGGGCCGCGACGGCGGCGGCGCACTCCTGTAGGCGCAGGGCCCGGCGGGGGTAGCCCAGGGTGTCCCACATCTTGAGCACCTCGGCGGTGGGGGCCGCGGCCAGGTCGGCTGGTTCGGGCCAACGGGCCATCCATGCCTCCCAGCGGGGCGCCACCCGCGACATGGGAGTCTGCTGGCTCATCACCTCGGACACCAGCACACCCCATGCGGTGGTGCCGGGGCGTCGCCATGGCAGGTCGCGGGCGTGCGCGGCGAACCACGAGGTGATCGCCCCGTGTGCACGTTTCAGGACAGGAGAGGGGACATGGGGAAGTTCGGTGCCGAGTTGGGTGTTGGTGGAGCGTGTCATCGTCTGCTCACCCCCTAAGCCGGATAGGCTGAAGGGGATATGTCTCCTTCCACGAATGGTCCAGGGGGTGCGCGGCCCGGTACGCGCCCTGCACAAGGTCAGTCACATCTCACGGGGCACAGGCGACTGCCCGCGGCAGTCTACCGCAGGCGCAGGATCGCCCTGGTCGTGCTCACCCTGCTGGTGGTCGTCCTGTTCATCGTGGGCATCAGCCTGCTGGTCGGCGGCCTGAAGAAGGGCAAGGCCTCCGCGCAGGACGATCCGGCCCAGCAGGCCGCGGCGGCTCAGGAGACGGAGGCGTCCACGCCGACGCCCACTGCTCCGGTTCCCGTCGGCGACGAGGCCAGCGGCATGTGCGATGAGGGCGCGGTGCAGATGTCGGCTAAGACGGACAAGAAGTCGTATAAGCCCGATGGCATGGTGAAGATGGCCCTGACGGTGAAGAACGCCAGCGGGGAATCCTGCAATATCGCCGTGGGCGTCAAGCAGCAGGACTTCCAGATCAAGCAGGGCGATAAGACAGTGTGGAGTTCGCGCTTCTGCCAGACGGGCACCGTCGACGACCAGACCGCGACCTTCGCGGCCGGTGCGTCTAAGGACGCCAAGCTGGAGTGGCATATGGAATCGGTTGATGACAAGTGCAATCGGGTCGCCGACGAGGTTCCCGCCGGCGACTACCAGTTGGTTGTGAAACTGGGCGACAAGTCGACCGCGCCGGCCGGTTTCAAGGTCGAAGCGTCGAAGTCCACCGAGAAGGCCAAAGAGTCCTAGGCACGGCGGAATCCTGGGCACGGGGGAGTCCTGGGCCAGGGCGGCCGGCCCTATGGCATCACCACTTGCAGGGCCTCCCCCAGATCCTCGCATTCCCTGATGCGCATTCCCGCGGGCGCCTTTACATTCTCCAGACTGCCCCTGGCCACCACCGCATTGGTGATGCCCAGGCGAGCCGCCTCCGAGAGCCTGCGGCCCACATCGGGGACCCGGCGGATCTCCCCGGACAGGCTGATTTCACCAATGGCCACCAGCCTGCTGTAGACCGGCCGGTTCGCCATCGCCGAAGCCAGGGCCAGGCACACCGCCAGGTCTGTGGCCGGTTCCGTGACCTTTGCCCCACCCACAGTGGAGACGAACACGTCCTGTTTGGTCGAGTTCTCCAGGGTCTTCGAGAGCACGGCCAGGTTCATCGCCACCCTGGAACCGTCCACCCCGGAAACGGTACGGCGCGGGGAACCGCCTGCGGCCTCGGCCACCAGGGCCTGGACCTCGACCACCAGGGGGCGGCGGCCCTCCTGGGTGACGGCCAGGCAGGTGCCGGGTGCGGCCTTGCCCGAACGGCTGAGGAACAGGCCGGAGGGATCCTCCAGGCTTTCGATGCCGCCCTCGGTCATATCGAAACAGCCCACCTCGTCCGTGGGGCCGAAGCGGTTCTTCAAAGCGCGCAGCAGGCGCAGCCGGGAATGTCGGTCGCCTTCGAAGGAACAGACCACGTCCACCAGGTGCTCCAACAGGCGGGGGCCGGCGACGTTGCCGTCCTTGGTGATGTGGCCGACCAGCACCGTGGGAATGGCATGTGTCTTGGCGGTGCGGATGACGGCCGCCGCCACTTCCCGTACCTGGGTCACACCGCCGGGCACGCCTTCGACCTCTGCTGATGCGAGGGTCTGCACGGAGTCCACCACCAGCAGATCGGGGGCTTCGGACTCCACCATGCCCAGCACGGTGCCCAAGTCCGTTTCCGCGGCCAACAGCAGATTGTCCTCCAGCGCATTGATCCGCCCGGCCCGTAGCCGCACCTGCCCTGCCGATTCCTCGCCGGTGACGTATAGAACCTTGGACTTCGCCCGCGCCGCCCTGGCCGCCACGTCCAGCAGCAGGGTGGACTTGCCCACGCCAGGTTCCCCGGCCAGCAGCACCACGGCCCCTGGCACGAAGCCGCCGCCGAGCACCCGGTCGAGTTCGCCCACTCCGGTGGGCCAGGCGGTGGCGGTCTGCGGATCGATGTCGCTGATTCGTTGCGCCTGCCTGCCGGGGACGGGTTTGGCCACCTTCGTGCGCACCGCGGCAGAGGTGGAGTTCCCCTCCTCCAGCGTGCCCCACTGGTGGCACTGCGGGCAGCGGCCCAGCCATTTGGGGGACTGGTAGCCGCAGTCCGTGCACTGATAGACCGAAGACGATTTAGCCATGCCCCCAGCATCGCACGAGCCACTGACACGCCTCCCCGCCCCGCGTCCCCCAGAGTTCCACTACTTACCGAAATGTCGGAAACATCGTGCGGGAGCGCTCCCATTCACCATTTCGTCAAGTAGTGGACGAACAGGGGGCGTGGGTGGGGACGGGAAGTAAACTGGGCGCCATGAGTAAGAACCGCTGGCGCGCCATCGTCGCGAACAACCCGGAGCACTCGCAGAGCTACGCCGATCGGTGGAAGGAACTGGAGCGCACCGGTCACGACATCGACGGCGAGGGCCGGTTGATCGATGCGATCTCCCAGCGCGGCTCGACCATCCTGGACGCCGGCTGCGGCACCGGCCGTGCCAGCCGCAGTCTGCTGGCGGCCGGGCATTCCGTGGTGGGCGTCGATCTGGATCCCGTGCTGGTGGCCGCCGCACAGGACGACTACCCCGCAGGCGAATGGCTGGTGGGCGATCTGGAGAAGCTCGAGGTCGAGCCGGACGGTCCGCTGGACCGCCGCTTCGACGTGGTGTTCTCCGCCGGCAATGTGATGGCCTTCCTGGACCCCGCGCGCCGGGCCTCGGCGATCGCCTCGCTGGCGTTGCGCCTGGCCGACGACGGCAAACTGGTGGTGGGCTTCGGTGCCGGCCGCGGCTACGAGTTCGAGGACTTCTTCGCCGACCTGTCCGCCGCCGGCCTGGGCATCCAACAGCGCTTCTCCACCTGGCAGCTGGACCCCTTCGGCCCGGACTCGGACTTCCTGGTCTGCATCGCCCGCCCGGGCCGGGCCGGCGGGGACGCAGCCCGGGGCCCGGACGAGGACGACGAAGGCGCCCGCCCCGTCGGAATCGATGCGGGCGGGCGCCACTCGCTGCTGTAGGGCCCCGGCTCAGATACCCGCGGACTTCAGCTGGTCGGCGATGTATTCGGCCTGCCGGATCGCCAGGGCAACGATCGTCAGCGTCGGATTCGCCGCCGCCGAGGTGGTGAACACGGATCCGTCGGAGATGAACAGATTCGGCACATCGTGGGCCCTGCCCCACTTGTCGACCACCCCGTCCTCGGGCCGCTCACTCATCCGGGCAGTGCCCAGATTGTGGGTCGAAGGATATGGCGGGGTCCGGTGCGAACTCTTCGCCCCCACGGCGGAATACAGCGCCTGAGCGTGCTGATAACCGTATTCGCGCATCGCCAGATCATTCGTGTGATCGTCGAAGTGGACATTGGGCACGGGTAGTCCGAAGGCGTCCTGGACCGATCCGTTGAGGGTCACGGCATTGGACTCCTGCGGCATGTCCTCGCCCACGATCCACATACCCGCGGTGTTCTTGTAGGCGTCGATGATGTCGGTGAAGGCCTTACCCCACAGACCCGGCTCCACGAAGGACGCCAGGAATGCCGGCCTCAGGGAGATCGTCTCCATGTAGAAGCCGCCTGCGAATCCGCGCGAGGGATCGTGGACGGACTCGTCGGCGATCAGGCCCGCCATCGTCTCGCCCCGATACATGCTCACCGGCTTGTCGAACTGGGCATAGACGGATCCCGTCAGGTGCCGCATGTAGTTCCGGCCCACCTGGCCTGAGGAGTTCGCCAGGCCGTTGGGGAACTGCGCAGTGGCGCTCATCAGCAGCAGGCGCGGGGTCTCGATCGAGTTGCCCGCCAGACACACGAGCTTGGCGGCCTGCCTGTGCATATTGCCCTCGGAGTCCAGATAGACCACGGCATCGGCGCGGCCGGAGGAGTCGTGGGTGATCTGGATGGCCTGGGATTCCGGACGCAGGTCCAGCAGTCCGGTCTCCTGGGCGCGGGGGATCTCCCTGACCATCGTCGACCACTTGGACTTGTTCTTATCGCCCTGGAAGTTGAAGCCGTCCTGGATCGAGGCGGGCCGTCCATCATAGGGTTCGGCGTTCGTGGCGTAGGGGCCGGTCGCATAGTGCTTGTAGCCGAGCTGTTCGGCGCCCCCTGCCAGCACCTTGTAGTTGTTGTTCGCCGGCAACGGTGGACGGCCGTGCCGGTGGGTTGAGCCCATTGCCTTCTCCGCCCGGTCGTAATAGGGCTCCAGGTCGGCCAGGCTGATCGGCCAGTCGAGCAGATTGGCCCCGTCGAGGTGTCCGTAGACGCTGCGGGTCTTGAACTCGTGGGCCTTGAACCGCGGTGTTGCGCCCGACCAGTGGGTGGTGGTCCCGCCCACGGCCTTGACGATCCAGGCGGGCAGGTTCGGGAAGTCCTGGGCGACACGCCAGCTGCCCGAGGTGGTGCGCGGGTCCAGCCAGGCCATCTGGTTGAATGCCTCCCACTCGAGGTTCAGGTAGTCCTCGTTGCGCAGATAGGGCCCGGCCTCGAGCACCACCACCGGCAGGCCCTTGGCCGTCAGCTCATAGGCCAGGGTGCCTCCGCCGGCACCCGAGCCGATGATGACGATGGCCTCTTCGTTCTGATCGATGTTCGCCATCGGACTCACTTCCCCTCTGTCTTAGCGCCGGAGCCCGTCGTGCCACCGGCGTTGTTGGCCTCCGCCGCATCCGATTCAGTGACACTGCCGGCCACCGGCCCGGCGTTGCGCAGATCGGGCATGACCTCGGCCGATTCCTCGACGCGCGGTTCGTCCAACCAGTCCAGGTCGTTGAAGCCGCGATTGATGTAGCCGCCCTGATCGAAGCTGGGGCCCTCATAGCCCAGGGCCTGCCACACCTCTTCGTCCTCGTACATCTCCAGGACGGTGGAACGGCGGATGAAGCCAAAGAACTCGGTGCGCTCGACCTGCTTGAGCACGGCGGTGGCGCCATCGGGGGCCAGCGAGGTGAAGGACCCGCCGGCCAGTGAATCGAGGGTCTGCACGCCCTGGATCAGTTTGAGCCGGAACCAGCGGGACTCATCGGCCATTTCGATGATCCTCTCGGCCATCCGCTGGTAGGGGCCGTCGGGGAAGTTCTTGTGCGGGAACGCGGTGCGGATGATGTGCACCAGCGTCTCCTTGGCCTGCGGAGTGAACTCCATCTGGTTGAGCTGGGGATATTTGGACGGAAGTGGTCCGTACTCGGACATGCCTGCCTCCTTGAGTCGTCGTTGACCTGTGCAGCCAGGCTAGACGGCTCGGGCGGCCCGCGGAACCCGCCATTATCGCGGGGTGAGATTCATTCCGCCGAGGCCGCGGCCCCGGGCCGCCGTGAGTCCGGACCCGCTGCGCGCGAGGCAGCGCGCCGCGGCACCGGGCGGGGACCTCGGCCCCGGCTCAGGCGCCCAGGCGGTAGATCCGGCCGGTGCGTTCGGCCGCGGCCCGCAACAGGTGCTCCACGTGGGTGCGCTGGCCCCGGTAGCGCGGGCTGGGCGCGGAAACGGCCACAGAGCCGATCAGCGTGCCCGCGGCGTCGCGCAGCGGGACGGCAGCACACGTGGTCCCCGGCGAGAACTCCTCGTACTCCCAGGCGATCCCCGAGGTCGCGACCCGCTCCAGTTCCTCGTCCAGGGCAGTGGTGGTGGTGAGCGTCTTGGGGGTGAGGTTGGGCAGGGGGCCGGGGCCCAGGATCCGAATCCGTTCTGCGGAGTCCGCATCCGACAGGCCGAGCTTGCCGAAGGCCGTGGCATGCGGGTTCTCCCGGAAACCGAACTTCATCGGCTTGATGCGCGGACAGGCGGGGGAGTCCGCGACATAGGCGACCACGAACTCGCTGCCGCGGTGGATCGCCAGATAGGCGGCCATCTTGGTCGCCGCGTGCAGCCGGTCGATCTCCCTGCGCACGGCGGGCCGGACCCCCAGATCCGCGTGCAGGCGCCCGGCCAGGCGGTGCAGTCGGTAGCCAAGGGCGAAGCGCTTCTCCTGGCGCAGGTGGACCAGATAGTCCTCGGCGCACAGCTCCTTGGCCAGCCGGTACACGGTCGGCACGGGGATGCCGGTGTGCTCTGAGATCGACTTGGCCGTCGAGGATCCGTGCTCGGCCACCGCTTCGAGGATCGCGATCGCACGGTGCACGGTGCCGCAGGGCTCGGGGCTCGGGGACGCAGTCGGAGCAGGCGCAGACGCGGGATCGGAGGCAAGCAGGAGGTCTTCATCGACTGTTGTGCTCATGCCCCGATTCTGGCACACGACGGATTATCGCGCGGTGAGAACCGGGGCGTGACAGGGCGGGCGCCGATGTGATCGGATAGTGGGGAAGATGGGTGTGCGGACGGCATGCCGCCCGCAGAACACCGAAGCACGAATACCTAGGAGGACGAATGTACTTCATCGTCGTCAAATACGATGTCAAGCCCGAAAGCGTGGAGGCCTGGCCGCAGATCGTCAAGGAGTTCACCGATTCCACCCGCGCGGAGGACGGCAACAACTTCTTCGAATGGTCGCGCAGTATCGAAGAGCCGAACGTGTACTACCTGGTCGAGTGCTTCACCGACGAGGGCGCCGGTCCCCACGTCAGCAGCGATCACTTCGCCGCCGGGCTGGAATCCATGCGCCCGCACCTGAAGCACACGCCGCAGATCGTGTCCCGCCAGGTCGACGGCACCGGCTGGGAGCCGATGGGCGAACTGCAGATCGACTGAGCACTGCAGATCGACTGAGCGCAGTACTGCTGAGCGCTGCTGCATAACTGAGCGCTGCCGCGCGAATCCCGGGCCCGGGGCACCCCGCACATCGCGGATTCCCCGGGCCCGAGGCGTCTGCTGCCGCCCTCTGTCCAAGCGGTCGGGCGGCGGTTATTCTTTAGACATGTCCGTGACACCTGAGACTTGTTCGCTGCGGCGCCTCATAGAAGAGCGCCGCGGTGAATTCCAGGCGCTTCTGGTGAAGTACTCTGCGAGGAATCCTCTGCTCTTCGGCTCCGTGGCCCGCGGCACCGCGCATTCAGGCAGCGATATCGACATCCTGGTGGAAATGGATCCCGCAGATGGGAACCTGCTCATGCGAGCATCCGGGCTCATGGAGGAGACTCGCCTGCTGTTCGGCCGAGACGATATCGACATCTTTCCCGTGCAATTACTCAAACGGCCGGTCTCCGCGACGGCGCTCGCGGACGCAGTGCCGCTGTGAGCCGTGGACCAGGCGAACGGATCACCGACATCATCGGGGCCGTTGAACGGTGTCAGCGGTATGTTGCCGCATTGGACAGTGGTTCTCCGGATCTGGTCAACATGGCTGAGGATGCCATAGAGCGGAATCTGCAGATCATCGGTGAGGCGGCCAACCACCTGCCGCAGGAGATTACGGATGCACATCCGGAGATCGCCTGGCCGGAGATTCGCGGGTTCCGCAACATCCTGGTCCACCAGTATTTCGGAGTCGACGTGGATGTTGTCCGCGACGTCGTCGAATTGCATTTGCCGCTACTCATCATCGCTTTGCGTGATTGATGGTATCCAATGTGCGTCTGGCCCGGTGTCAGCTCACACCACGGACTCGACCTCGATGTCGAATTTGTAGAGGGGCTGATCCCCATTCGTCAGACCGATGAAGGTGGGACGGCTTAGGGGAGTTCGACCCCGATCCCAGGCGGATTGCTCCACCTCTTCCTCAAGACCTCGGTGGGGTCTTCCCCGTTGGTAGTCGGCTGCGATCCGTTTGGCTTCGACGCGGTCGGTCGCCGGGATCTCGATGCGTAGTCTGGGCATGGGACCAGCCTAGGAAGAGATTGCCTGGGAGTTCCCGCGGGCTGAAACTGTGAACATGCTGAGGGCCGCTGCGGAACCTGTGCCCGGGTGGCCTAGGCGCGAACGCGGTGCTCGATGAGGATGGTGTCGCGCCACTGTCCGGCATAGGGGCCGTAGTCCATGCGCGCGATGCGCTCGCGGCGGCCCACCGCGCGGAAGCCCATGGACCGGTGCAGGGCCAGGCTGGCCGTGTTCTCCGGGAAGACCGAGCCCTGCACGGTCCAGATACCCGCGGCCGAGGTGGTTTCCAGCAGGGCGTGCAGAAGTTCCCGGCCCACTCCGCGGCCCTGGGCGCTTGGGGAGACGTAGACCGAGTGCTCCACGACCCCGGAATAGACGGCTCGCGAGGACGTGGGCGATACGGCACACCAGCCGAGCACTCCGTCTGCCTCCTCGACCGCCACCAGTCGATGAGCGCACAGGTGTCCGGCGTCGAAGTCCTCCCAGCTCGGTGGTTCCGGTTGGAATGTGGCGTTGCCGGTCGCGATGCCGGCGGCGTAGATCGAGCGCACGGCGGGCCAGTCGGCGGTGGTCATGGGGCGGAGGGCGAGTTCGGGCATATGCGATGGTAACCCGGGCCATATATCGCGGAGGTTACAGCCGGTAGGCGCTGAGGAACCAGTGGCCGCCGAAGCGCTCCGCGATGTCATCGACTATCTGGTCTGCAGCTACTGCGGAGCCCAGGGTGATCGCCAGGGGCGCGATGACCTCGACGTCCTCCAGATCACGGTCGGTCAGGGCCTCGCCGTGGCCGCATTCCCGACAGATCACTCGTGGGGAAACGGCTGGGTCAGCCCACCAGTCCCGGTAGACCCGCTCCATCTCCGCCTCGCCCGGCGATGCGGCCCCGCACGCGGTACAGGCGGTGACGACGGCCGGATAGCCGGCCTCGGCCAGGTAGTGCTTCCAGCCCACGATCACGCACACGGGCACATCGTGGATGAGTCGACCCTCGTGAGTGCCCAGAATCCAGGGACCGATGTAGTCGCCCAAGCTGCCTTCGTACATCCAGTCGCCGAATCGCCGGCTCCCGTCGGCGAATCCCTCGGAGCGCAGCCACTCGCGGACCTGCGGGGCCAGTGCGGTGGCCTCGGCCAGGGAAATGCCGGGCCGGGTGATCTGCATGCGGACATCGCCCATCGCGGCCCTCCTCTCTCAGCAGCCCTGCCTCACGCCGATCCTCAGGGCAGCACGCCCAGGTGGGCCAGGGCGGCGCGCACGATGTGCTCCTGGCCGCCTGCCATATCCGTGACGATGTCATCGCGCAGGGCCTCGGCCGGAGTCAGCCAGTCCAGGCTCAGGGTGTCCTGTTGCGGGGCGCATTCCCCGCGCACCGGCAGGATGTAGCACAGCGCGACCGCGTGCTGGCGTGGATCGTGGTAGCGCCCGATCCCCTCGGTGGGGAAGTATTCGGCGACGTGGAACGGGGTCAGCGAGGCGGGGACCTCGGGCAGGGCCAGCGGACCCAGGTCCTTCTCCGCATGGCGCATCAGCGCCGTGCGCAGGGACTCGTGGTAGCGCACCCGCCCGCCCACGATCTCCCGGCCCAGCTTGCCGCTGGCCAGAGTGCGCAGCAGCAGGCCGATGCGCTCGACCCGGCCCATATCGTCGACCTGGACGGGGACCGCGTTGACGTAGGTGATCGGCAGACGGCGGCGGAACTCGACGAGCTCCTCCGGGTCGAACCAGTTGTCGTCGAAATCCAGTGCAGTACGCGTCATGCCCTCATCCTGCCACGCGTTGCGACGCCGGTCACAATCCCGGCGCCGCACCCCGGGCTGCACCGGGTGGCCCTGAGCGGCGGCTCCGCCCGAACCCGGCGGGCCGCTACCGCGCACGGGCCGAGGCCCCGGCTCGCCTCACACGATCGGGTTCCAGGTGCCCGCCCAGAAGGCCGTGGCGATCGACAGCACGGCCATCAGGAAGGCCACTGTCATGAACAGCCAGTCAGCGCCCACCAATCGGGACTTGCGCGACCAGGTCCGCTGCGCGGTACCGAAGGCACGGCCCTCCATCGCCATCGCCAGCTTCCCCGAGCGCCGCAGCGCCTGGACCAGCAGGGCGAAGGCCAGCGGGAAGAACTCTGCGACCTTGGCCAGGGGCCCGGTGAAGGCCGCGCCCCGCGCCCGCCTGGCCATCCGCAGGGTGTCGAGTTCGGCCGCGAACAGGCCCAGCAGGCGGCTGGCGGCCAGGGCCGCCAGCACCACGCGTTCGGGCAGGTGCCACAGCTGGACCAGCGCATCGGCCAACTCCGTGGAGTCAATGGTGAGCACCAGCACCACGCACGGCAGCATCATGCACATGGCGCGCAGGAAAATCGCCAGGCCCATGGACGCCGAATAGCTGGTGATCGTCAGCGGCCCCAGGTCCACCAGCACCGTGCCGGTCTTGGCTGCCAGGATCGCGGTGCCCCAACCGGCCAACAGGGCCGTCAGGGGCAGGAACCAGAGGCGCGACAGAAGTTTCCAGCGCAGCCGGATCAACGGCAGCGCGATCAGTTGCAGCACGAACATGGTCGAGGCCGAGGCCACGTCGATGCTCAGGATCACGCCCAGGGTCAGCAGCGCCATCACGGCGATCTTGGCCACCGGGTTGATCCGCATGACCCAGCCCGCGGCGGGCGCGAAGTCCGCAGCGCTCGTGCGCACCGTGTCGGTTTCCGGGGCCGAGGTCATGCCCGCCTCCCAGCGTTCCCCACCTGGTCGACGTGCACGGTGCGCGCGCCGATCGCAGTGGCGAAGTCCGCATCATGGGTGACGGCGACGATCGCGGTGCCGCCGGCGATCAGCTCCTCGAACAGCTCCACCAGCGCGCCCCAGGTCAGGGCGTCCTGGCCGAAGGTCGGCTCGTCGACGATGAGCACGGGCGGGCGCGCGGCGATCATCGCGGCCACGCTGAGCCGGCGCTTCTCACCGCCTGACAGGGTGTTGGGGTGGGCCTGGGCCAGGGGTGTCAGGCGCAGCGCGTCGAGCAACTGCGCGGTGCGCGCGGCGACATCGGCTTCGGCCCAGCCCGCCCGCTGCGGGCCGTATTCCAGTTCGGCGCGCACGCTGGGCCGCATGAACTGATGTTCGGGTTCCTGGAAGACCATGCCGATCCGTTCGACCAGCTCCTTGGAACTCCACTCGCCCGGATGGGTGGACTTCGGAACCCGCGCGGCACCGGGCAGGCGCACCAGGCCCTCACCGGCCACGACATCGCCCGCCACCGGAGGAAGCAGGCCCGCCAGGGTCAGTGCGGTGGTGGTCTTGCCGGCGCCGTTGGGACCGCGCACCGCCAGCACCGTGCCGGGGTGCAGCTCGAGTCCCGGCACCCGTGCCACGGCGCGGGACTCGCGGCCCACCTGCAGGGCATGGGTGGACAGCAGGGGTTGTGCGGGGGCCACACCGCTTGCGGCGTCCCCACCGGGGGCGTCCCGGCCGGCAGCGCCCACCGCGGCGATCTGCCCGGTGTCGGTGGTGCCAAGGGAGCCGTCGGGGATGTCGTCGGGGACCTCGACCGCCTCGCCTGGCAGCCACAGGCCCGCCGCGCGCAGGTGCGGGCGCAGCAGTTCATCGCCGAGCACCGCCTTGGGCGATCCGTCGGCGATGATCCGGGTGCCCTCGGCGTCGTCGGCCGAGGCGCCGAGCACCACGATCCGGTCCACGTGTTCGGCCCACAGCGGCAGGCGGTGTTCGACCAGCACCACGGTGGCGCCGGTCGCGGTGGCGGCGTCGACGATGACATCGCGGATGGCCACGGCGGCCTCGGGGTCGAGGTTGGCGGTCGGCTCGTCGAGGATCAGCAGGCCAGGGCGCATCGCGACGACCCCGGCGATTGCCAGGCGCTGCTTCTGCCCGCCTGACAGGGCAGTGGTCGGGTGGTCCAGCGGATAGTCCAGGCCCACCAGGTCAAGGGCGCGGGCGACCCTGGCGGGGATCTGTTCGGCGGGCACCCGCAGATTCTCCAGCCCGAAGGTGACGTCGTGGCCGATCTTGGACATGACCGCCTGCGAATCGGGGTCCTGGAGCACCAGGCCGCAGGTCCCGCGAGTCGGGTCGGGGGCCGCACCCGCGACCAGCAGTTCTCCGGTGGCGTAGCCGGATTCGGCCGGCAGGACCCCTGCCAGAGCGTGCAGGAAAGTCGACTTCCCCGCGCCCGAGGCCCCCGCCAGCAATACCTTCTGGCCGGCCGGGATCGTCAGGGACAGGTGGGAGAAGGCCGCGCGTTTGCGGCCGGCGTGCCGGTAGGAGAAGTCCCTGGCCACGACCTCGGCAGGGACGACGGCGGGGTCATCCGGTCTCCGGTCGGTTACGTCGGATTGCCCGTCGGCCGAGGCGCCCGGTGCGGGGGAGCCGCTGGCCGAGGTACCGGTCGGGGCGCCGGTCGCGGTGGCGCGCGTTCGGTCGGAACCGGCAGTGGCCTCGGCTGCGGAACCGCGGGAGCCTGGCGCTTCGTCGGCACCGCGCCCGGCGGCGAATGCGGTCAGTGCTCCGGCGCGGGCCAGGACGCGCACGATCCACCACACGAACAGGCCGGCCATGAGCAGCCCGGAGACCGCGCAGAACGCGATCCTGGACGTCTTCCACACGGGCAGCCATTCGGCGTAGAGAACGATATTGTCGATGCAGCCCTGCGCCGTACCCGTAAGCAATCCGGAGAACAGCACGACCGGGAAGCCGAAGCGGCGGTAGGCGAAGACGGCGAAGGCCAGCTCCGCGGCCAGTCCCTGAATGGGGGAGGTCAGCAGGATGGAGAACCCGAAGTGGGAGCCCAGCACGGCCTCGGTCACGGCGGCCAGGACCTCGGCGTAGAGGGCAGCACCCGGCTTGCGGATGATGAGCCCGGCCAGGGGCCCGGCCAGCACCCAGGTGCCCGAGAGGATCCCGTCGCCGGGCGGGAAGGCCGCGAAGGCCGGGGTGATGAAGGTCCAGCCGGCCGACCAGATCCAGTAGATGACGCCGCAGACCACCGCCAGCACGGATGCCGTGACGATGTCGACGACCCGCCAGCTCAGCCGGTTCCCCACGGCGCGCGGTGGTGTGCCGCCCCGGGTCGTCGCTTCAACGCTCACAGTCTCAAACCTCCTGTTTCGCCCTGCCCGCTGCGAATGCGGACAGCGCGCCGGTACGTGCCAGTGCCCTCACGGCCGCCCACATGAGCACACCCGCGATCACCAGTCCGGATACCGCGGTCGTGCCCAGATACGTCAACTTCCACGCGGGCAGCCATTCGGTGTTGTACAGCAGGTTCTCGTTCAGGCCCAGGGCCAGGCCGGCCAGCGCGCCGGAGAACAGCGCGGTGCCGAAGCCGAAGCGGCGGTAGGCCAGGACCGTGAACGCGAGTTCGGCGCCCAGCCCCTGACAGAGCCCGGAGATGATCGCGCCGAAGCCGAAGTGGGAGCCCAGCGTGGCCTCGACGATGGCGGCCAATACCTCAGCATAGAGGGCCGCGCCCGGTTTGCGGATGATGAGTCCGGCAAGTGGTCCGGCCAGCACCCAGCCGGCGCTGAGCAGGCCGGAGGCCGGCGGGAAGAATGCGAACAGCGGTTCGACGAAGCTCCAGGCCGCGGCCCACAGCCAGAAGATCAGTCCGCACACCACGCCGAGCACGGATGCGGTGACGATGTCGACGACTCGCCAGCGGAAGGTGCTGCGGGTGGACACGGAATTGTGGACAGCATGATCGGTCATGCTCGCCTCCTGTGATGATCAGGAGGGGAAAGAGAACTCGACTTCCTTCGGCGGTCCTAACCGCAGCAGGTTCGAGGGTCTGCAGTTCACTGCACTCTCAGCGCCCCTTGTGGCGCTCCCCTGTCGTTGTCCCTCCACTATAACGCGGTCGGCTCAGACGGTGAGCACGTCCTCGACGGTGTCCAGGCCCAGGTCCAGGTTGACCACCGAATGCGTCAGCGCGCCGACGGAGACGATGTCGACCCCGCTGGCGGCGATCGCCCCGATCGTCTCCAGGTTCACCCCGCCCGAGGCCTCGACCAGGGCGCGCCCGGCCACCTGGGCCACGCCGCGGGCCAGTTCGGCCGGGCCGAAGTTGTCCAGCATGATGGTGTCCACACCGGCGGCCAGCACGGGTTCGATCTGCTCGAAACGATCCACCTCGACCTCCAGGTGCGTGGTGTGGCCCAGCTTCTCCTTGCCGGCGCGCAGGGCGGCGGTCAGCGCCTCGCCCTCGCCCAGGAGGGCCAGGTGGTTGTCCTTGAGCATCACCGCGTCGGACAGGCCGGCGCGATGATTGTGCCCGCCGCCTGCGCGCACCGCGTACTTCTCCAGGGTGCGCAGGCCCGGGGTGGTCTTGCGGGTGTCGACCACGCGCACCGGACGTGCCGTGGTGCCGTGCTCCGGGTCGGACTGCGCCCGGCCGGCGTTCGCAGCGGCCACATAGCGCGCGGTCAGCGCGGCGATCGCGCACAGGCGTTGCAGCAGGTTCAAACCGGTGCGCTCGCCCAGCAGCACCGCGTGGGCGGGGCCGGAGACCTCGATGAGTGCGTCTCCGGTGGAGAACGGGGCGCCCTCGGCGACCAGCTGTCGGACGGACACGGTGCCGGCGGCGCCCGCTGCCAGCGGGACGATTCCGGCCGGCGCGCCGGGCGCCTGGGTGCGGTAGGCCGCCTGTTCCATGGCGGTGGCGAATACGGCACCGCCGGCCATCACGCCGGGTTCGCGGGCGAGGACCCTGGCCGTGGTGGTCAGGGAGGCGGGGACGAAGGTCTGCGCGGAGAGGTCGCCGGTGGGGGCGTCCTCGTCCAGGGCACGGGCGATCACGGCGTCGATGACGGTCTGGGGCACGGGGGCGATCTCGATACTCACGCGGCCCACTCTACGCGGCCTCGACGCGATGCCGACGGAGTCCGGTCGAGCCCCGGTTCGGGCGAACGGGCTGTCCGCCGTTCGGACCCGTGGTTGGACCCACGGGCGGACCAACGGCGGACCCACGGTTTGGGAAATACCTTGATGTCAAGATATATTTGTGGTGGCAGATACACGTCGCCCGCATCCCCATACAGGCGCCGCAGGGCTACCGGCCAGGCGCGCACACCGTTAGGCTGGGGTGTGGACGCGGCATCAGGTCAAAGTCGACAATAGGAGCATCCTCCATGATCAACCACGAAGTCCGGGTATACAAGAGCGCTGAGAACCTGGAGCGCAAGGACCAGCTGGCCTACAAGATCGCCCAGGTCGCAGCCGACCCGGTCGCGATCGAATCGGAAGTCGCGGACATGGTGGTCAACCGTGTCATCGACAACGCCTCCGTCGCCGCCGCCTCCGTCAATCGCAAGGCGCCCACCCACGCCCGCGAACAGGCCCTGCCCCACAAGCTCGAACCGGGTGCGACCGTCTTCGGCCAGCCGCTGAGCGACCACATCTCCCCCGAATGGGCCGCCTTCGCAAATGGCGTGGCCGTGCGCGAACTCGACTTCCACGACACCTTCCTGGCCAAGGAGTACTCGCACCCCGGCGACAACATCCCCCCGATGATCGCCGTCGCCCAGCACCTGGGCAGCGTCTCCGGCGCTGACCTGATCAACGGCATCGCCACCGGCTACGAGATCCAGATCGACCTGGCCAAGGGCATCTGCCTGCACGAACACAAGATCGACCACGTCGCCCACCTGGGCCCGTCGGTCGCCGCCGGCCTGGGCGCCATGCTGCACCTGGATCCGAACGTCACCTACGAGGCGATCGGCCAGGCCCTGCACGTGACCACCGCGACCCGTCAGTCCCGCAAGGGCCTGATCTCCTCCTGGAAGGCGCACGCGCCGGCGTTCGCGGGCAAGATGGCAGTCGAGGCCGTGGACCGCGCGATGCGCGGGGAGACCTCGCCCAACCCGATCTACGAAGGCGAAGACGGCGTCATCGCCTGGATCCTGGACGGCCCCGACGCCCACTACACCGTGGGCCTGCCCGGTGCCGGTGAGGCCAAGCGTGCGATCCTGGACTCCTACACCAAGGAGCACTCCGCGGAATACCAGGCACAGGCCCTGATCGACCTGGCCCGCAAGCTCGGCGGTGAGATCGAGGACCTGTCCAAGATCAAGCACATCACGATCCACACCTCGCACCACACGCACAACGTCATCGGCACGGGCGCCAACGACCCGCAGAAGATGGATCCCAAGGCCAGCCGCGAAACGCTGGACCACTCGATCATGTACATCTTCGCCGTGGCCATGCAGGATCAGGGCTGGCACCACGAGCGCTCCTACGCTCCCGAACGCGCCGCCCGTCCGGACACCGTGGAACTGTGGCACAAGATCTCCACCGAGGAAGACCCCGAGTGGACGCGTCGTTACCACTCGACCGATCCCAACGAGATGGCCTTCGGCGGTCGCGTGGAGATCGAGTTCGAGGACGGCTCGAAGCTGGTCGACGAACTGGCAGTGGCCGACGCTCACCCGCTGGGCGCCCGGCCCTTCGGCCGCGAGAACTACATCCAGAAGTTCCGTACCCTGGCCGAGGGCATCGTCAGCGAGTCCGAGCAGAACCGCTTCCTGGACCTGGCCCAGAACCTGCGCGAACTCGATGCGGACGGCATCCGCGGCCTGTCCTTCGCAGTGGAAGGTCTGAAGCACTCCGGCTCGAAGGGGATCTTCTGATGTTGGGAGCAACCAGGACCGCCGCCGAACGCCGCGCGGACTTCCGCGCCCTGCTGGCCGGCGATAAGATCGTCCAGTTCCCCGGTGCCATCAACCCGATCAACGCACAACTGATCGAACAGACCGGCTTCGAGGGCGTCTACATCTCCGGTGGCGCATTCTCCGCCTCGCAGGGCCTGCCCGATATCGGACTGACCACCCTGACCGAGGTAGCAGATCACGGGCGCAACATCGCGCGGGTGACGAACCTGCCGACCTTCATCGACGCCGACACCGGCTGGGGCGAGGCGATGAACGTCGCCCGTACCGTGCAGGAGTTCGAGGACGCCGGGATCTCCGGGATGCACCTGGAGGACCAGGTCAACCCGAAGCGCTGCGGCCACCTCGACGGCAAGGAGGTCGTGTCGACCGCTGAAATGGTCAAGCGGATCTCCGCTGCCGTGCGCGGCCGCCGTGACGACAACTTCGTCATCTCCGCCCGGACCGACGCCCGCGCCGGTGAGGGCCTGGACGCAGCGATCGACCGCGCCAAGGCCTATGCGGCCGCCGGTGCGGACCTGATCTTCCCCGAGGCCATGCGCGATCTGGGCGAGTTCGAGAAGATGGCGAACGCCCTGGACGTGCCGATCCTGGCCAATATGACCGAGTTCGGCAAGAGCGATCTGTACACCACCGAACAGCTGGCGAATGCCGGCGTCAAGCTGGCCATCTACCCGGTGACCACGCTGCGCATCGCGATGGGCGCGATCAAGCGCGGCCTGCAGACCATCCGGTCCGAGGGCACTCAGATCAACGTGGTCGACGGTATGCAGACTCGCGCGGATCTGTACGACACCATCGATTACGCGGCATATAACGAATTCGACTCCCACGTCTTCAACTTCTCTCAGGAGGGACACAAGTGAGCGAGGACATCAAGAAGGGCCTGGCCGGCGTCACCGTCGATTACACGGCCGTCTCCAAGGTCGTCCAGGAAACCAACTCCCTGACCTACCGCGGCTACGCGGTACAGGACCTGGCGGCGAACTGCACGTTCGAAGAGGTCGCCTACCTGATCTGGAACGGCGAGCTGCCGACCGCGGCCCAGCTGGCGGACTTCACGGCCCGTGAACGTGCACAGCGCGCCATCGCACCCGAGCTGGTCGATCTGATCCTGCAGCTGCCCAAGGACTGCCACCCGATGCACGTCGTGCAGACGGCGGTGTCCTGGCTGGGCGCCTGGGATCCGGAAGCGGAATACGACGGTGAGGACGCCAACCGCGCCAAGGCCGAACGCCTCTACGCACAGCTGCCCACGATCGTCGCGATCGACCACCGCCGCCGTCACGGTCTGGACCCGGTGGCACCCACCGAGGACCTGGGCTACGCCGCGAACTTCTTCAAGATGGTCTTCGACGAGGTTCCGGCCGACGAGGTCGTCAAGTGCTTCGACATCTCGATGATCCTGTACGCGGAGCACTCCTTCAACGCTTCGACGTTCACCGCCCGCGTCATCACCTCGACGACCTCGGACATGTACTCCGCGGTCGCCGGTGCCGTCGGCGCCCTGAAGGGCCCGCTGCACGGTGGTGCGAACGAGGCCGTTATGGCGATGCTCGAAGAGGTCGGCACCGCCGACAAGGCCTCGGCCTGGATCGACAAGGCGCTGGCCAACAAGGAAAAGATCATGGGCTTCGGCCACCGCGTGTACAAGAACGGCGATTCGCGCGTTCCCACCATGCGCAAGGCTTTCGAGGAAATGGTCGCAGTCAAGGGAGCCAAGGAGCTGCTGGACCTCTACAACACCTTCGAAGAGGACTTCGTGGGCCGTAAGGGGATCTACCCGAACCTGGACTACCCCTCGGGCCCCGCGTACCACCTGATGGGCTTCGACACGGATCAGTTCACCCCGATCTTCGTCATGAGCCGCATCACCGGCTGGACCGCGCACATCATGGAACAGCAGGCGTCCAACGCCCTGATCCGTCCGCTGGCCGCCTACAACGGCGTGCCCCAGCGGGATGTCCCGGCCGACCGCGGCTGAGTCCACCCGCACCGACCGGCCCCGCCGGCGCCCGCTGTTGCGGGTGCCGGCGGGGCCGGTGCCATTCACCCCGGTTCACCGGCGCGGCGGGCGCAGGCCCGCCCGGACCTGTGCCCGGCCTCGGCCCGATCACGCATCCGACCAGACAGGAGATCTCCATATGAGCAGCCCGTACCGTCCCACCGACCTGCCCGGCTTCGGTTTCGACATTGTTGCCGGGGTCGCGACCCTGACGATCGACCGCACCGATAAGCGCAATGCGCTCTCGCGCCCCATGTGGCGCGCCCTGCCGGAGATCGTGGCCGGGGTGGACGCCGACGATTCGATCGCGGCGCTCATCATCACGGGGGCCGGCGGGCACTTCTCCGCGGGGTCCGATATCGCCGACCTGAACGTCCCGCTGGCGGACTTCTGGGAGCTCAACTCCGCCGCCGAGGCCGCACTGGCCGCAGCGCGCACCCCCACTCTGGCCGCCATCGAGGGAAATTGCGTGGGCGGGGGCACGGAACTGGCGGCTGCCTGCGATATCCGCATCGCAGCGCCAGGGTCGATCTTCGGGGTGACTGCGGCGAAGCTTGGCCTGGTCTACCCGCCAGGGCCCACTCGGTCCCTGGCCCGGGTGCTGGGGGAGTCCTGGGCGCGCTATCTGCTGCTCAGCGCCAAGATCGTCGACTTCGACACGATGGACCGGCTGGGCTTCTTCCACGAGACCGCGGCCGATCCGCTGCAGGCGGCCGGGAAGCTGGCGGAGCGGATCGCCGGACTGTCCAGCCTGAGCCAGACCGGTGCCAAGGCCATCCTGGCGGGGGAGCTCGACGAGGTGGACGCGCCGCCGGCCTGGCTCGACGCCGCCTACCGGACGGAGATCGAACAGGGCCAGGCGGCCTTCTTCGCCAAAGAACGCCCCGACTTCTCATTCCGCCGCAGCCACTGGCAGGGGTGAGGGTGGGCCTATCCTGATGGTGTGAGTGCGAGGAGCCGCGGTGCCACGGCCACATTGGCCACACTTGCCGCCGGGCGACGGCATTCGGTTGCCGTGCGCGGTGAGGGTACGGTGGTCGCCGTCGGTGACAACCGGGCCGGGGAATGCGCGGTCGATCAGTGGACCGACATCGTCTCCGTCGCCGTGGGCAATGTTCACACCGCTGTGAACACGGGAAAGGCACACACCATCGGTCTGCGCGCCGACGGCACGGTGTTGGCAACCGGTTGGAACGGCGACGGTCAGTGCGATGTCGCGCATTGGCGAGGCGTGCAGCAGGTGGCTGCGGGTTGGCGCCACACCCTGGGCGTCCTCGCCGACGGCACCGTCCTCGCGACCGGGCGAACCGCCGAAGGGGCCTGCGAGGTGAACGGCTGGCGGGACATCGTCGCGGTGTCGTGCGGCGACTGGCATTCGATCGGCCTGCGTTCGGATGGTGGAGCTGTAGCCGTCGGCAACAACCGCAGAGGACAGTGTGCGGTGGCGGGCTGGAAGGATCTCATCGCAGTCGCTGCTGGGTATATGCACTCCGTCGGGCTCGACCGTGCTGGTCGGGTCGATGCAGTCGGAGACGCCTCGGCGACAGAGGGGGTTCAGCTGTGGCGGGAAATCGTGTCCGTCGCTGCCGGGAGCTACCACACTGAGGGGTTGTGCGCCTCGGGAAGGGTGGTGGCCGTCGGCGACAACGCTCGGGGGCAATGTGATGTCGGAGGCTGGGAGGACATTGTCGCCGTCGCGGCCGGGTCAACTCATACCCTGGGCCTGCGGTCCGACGGCACGGTAGTGTGTGCGGGAAGCAGTGAGAACGGCAGAGGCGACATTGCCGGCTGGTCTGGGATCCGAGGCACCGGTGGCAGCGCCACTTCTATGGAGGGGGCCGATGGCTGAGGGCTCGAACAAGATGATCGGCGAGTTCGGCGAGATGCCGCGGACCCAGGGGTTCGCTGCGGCCATTGAGGAGTACACCAAGTCATTGGGCGGCGTGGAGAGCGAACTCAAGGCACAACTGAGTTTCTCTGTGAAGCGGAAATTCCTATGGCTGTGGGCCTACCAGCAAACAGCGGACGGGACTCTGTACCTCAATGTGACACTGGACCGGAAGAAGGACGACCCGCACTTCCACGACGTCACCCAGGTCTCCAAGAACAGGTGGAACCACCATGTGGTCGTGAAGTCGGAGGAGTCCGCGACCAGCGATTGGCTCCGCTCCCTGATCGAAGACGGCCACGAGTTCGGCGCGAAATCCTCCTAGTCGCCGCCGGCGGCATCACTTGTCGGCGGTATTCGCGAATCGGATGTGTCCTCAGGCCGAGTGCCCGCCTTTCGGTGGTACCACTTGCGTTCGGTGGCACTAGATGCGCGCGCATACCCTGCCACCCAGCGCATCTGCTGCCACCGAAACAGACAACCATTACTCGGCAAACATCGGAAACCAGTTTCGAATAAACCCTTCCCTTCATGAGTGACACACGCTACACTTGAAGTAGGTCAGGAAACCCGAATCGGACAGTGCAGTCCCGTCAGGTTTTATGGCTTGTCTTCCCCGACACCACAAGCACAGGCGTGCTTTGAAACAGCCAGTCCAGGTTCCAAACCGGCGCGGATGAGGAGGGAAGAGAACATGACCATTGATTCCACCCTCCCGCGCGCTGGTTCCCCCGATGATGACAAGAACCCCGAGGCCTTCGCCCGCCCGGCAGACCCCTTGCTGACCCCCGACGATTGGGAGCGTCTACAGGAGATCGCTCCGGAACTCGCTGTTGCGGCCGAGGCCCTCACTGGTCTGGGTGCCGGTGTGGGTACGGATCCCAGCCTTGACGCTTCCGACCTGCTCCTGGTGCTCAAGGGAATCGAACACCTGTCCCGCGTGACCACCTCGACCGAGGCTGTTGTTCTGGCGCGTGCCGAATACGAGGTGCCCACTGTTGATTATGGTGCGAAGACTCTTCCGGCTCTGTTGACTCGCCTATTGAGGATTGATGGGGCGGCCGCGAGGCGGCGGGTGCGGTTCGCGCACGCGATCGGTGCCGGCCGGTCTTTCACGGGTGCCCGTCTGGAACCGGCCTACCCCCATGTTGCCCACGCGTTGGCTGGTGGGGGTGTGTCGGTGGATCAGGCGCAGGCGGTGATCCGGGAGATCGAGAAGATCCCCCGCCAGGTCCGGCATGTTCATCACGCCACAGCGGAGAGACTGTTGGTTCAGACGGTGCCGAGTGTTGATGTGGACCAGGTTCGTGTGTTGGGTTCTCGGATTCGGGACTACCTGGATCCTGATGGACGTTTCGCGGAGGTTCCGCCGTTGGTTGATGAGTTTCATGTGACGGTGACTCCGCGGAGGAATGGTGCGTGGAATCTGACGGGGTTGTTGGATCCGGTGACGGGTGGGAAGTTGCATGGCTTGTTGACCAACCGGCAGGAGCCTGGACAGGACACGACTGAAGTGAACTCCGGGGAGGCTCAGCGAGTCGGCACCGGTGTGCCCGACGGTGCGGAATCCGTGACAGCTGATGTGCCGCCCGGTGACCTGCCACCTCAGGACCTGCCGGCTAGCGCGGTGACGGTTGATGGCCGGCCCACGACGAAAGCGAATCATCCGTTTGGGTATCGGGAGCGGCCCGATGGGGCACGTCGGCATGACATGTTCGCCACGTTGATTGATCGGGCTGCGGGTTCGGGTCCGCAGGGTGCGGGGATGGCCCTGGTGGTCACGGCGACTGCTGAAGAGTATGCGCAGGGGAAGGCGGAGGTTGAATCCACTGCCGGTCCCATCGGGTTGCAGGATCTGGAGTCCTTGTCTCCGGGTGCGCTTGTGTATTTCCAGGCCCACCAGCCGGGTACCCGGGAAGTCACCGTGCACAGTGCTAGTCGGTTTGCTACGCGGCGGCAGGTTGAGTTGATTGCTGCTCGTGATCGGGGGTGTACGTTCCCGGGGTGTGATATGCCGGTGGGGTGGTGTGATGCCCACCATATGATCCCCTGGTCCACTGGTGGACCCACGACGGTATCGAATCTGACCTTGGCGTGCCGGTTCCATCACACGTGGCATGACCAGCATGGGTGGAGGGCCGAGTTGATTGGTGGTTTGCCGGCGTGGATTCCACCCAGACACGTCGATATCGAGCAGCGGCCCCTATTCCATTCCCGGTTCGCGGCTGCTCTGGTGGATGTGAGTGCTGCGGGGAGCGCTGCGGGTTTGCCGCCGGTGTGGGTGCCGGAGGATTTCTCCCCACCGGACTGGAACGCAGAATCGGACCCACCCGATCCACCAGACCCGCCGAACTCCTTAGGACTGTCCAGTACTGCGAGCAAAGACCCTGCGGGTTCTGGCGGCATGCCGTGGGGCACTCATGGGTCCTACGCAACGGATGCAGGCACCGACCCTGACGACACCGACGTCCCACCCTTCTGAACCACGGCGAGCCACTGCGCCCACATACGGAGTCGCAGGGCCGCAGGCATTCCATTCCTGCGATATCGGAGTACCGTGTATGGCGTCCGTCACTCAATGTCGAGTCGAGGGGAGGCGACCTCTGTGGTCGCACGACGGAACCAAAGTACAGACGAACACAAATGGACCGGACAATTCGCAAAGGCCTCGACCCTGTCGGCCGTCGGTCTGCTGGCGCTGTCGGCACTGACCATATCCGGCCTCGGCCCACCGGCGAACGCGGCGCCGGCCGATTCCGAAGATCAAGCAGCCTCCGAAGACATGGTAGGGCCTGAAGACCAAGCCGGAGCCTCGGCCACGGCGCCGGGCACTGCGTCCGTGCCGCTGGCCGGCACCTTCACCTATCATGCCGACGGCAACGCCGACGGGGCCATCATCCATGGGGCGATCCATTCCGTGTCCCGGATCCCAGGCGGCACGGCGGTGTACTTCTCGGTCGGCGGTCCCGGCGTGACAGCGGGCGCGGTCGATCGCCGACCGGGTCTGGGCGAGGACTACAACATCACCGCCTTCAGATCCGTCGCGATCATCGACGGCGCCGGGCTCAAGCGTTATCAGCCGCTGGCCATGGGCAAGAACACCTGCGCCTGTTCCGACCAGAGCGATCTGTCGAGCTACGACGGCACCGCCGTGCCCCTGGTCGGCTACGCCGTGTTGCCCAGCCTGCCGCCGGACGTGAAGACGGTGACCGTCGAGTTCGGCTTCGGCAACCTGATCACGGGGGTGCCCGTCGATACCGCACCGCCGACCCCTGCGGTCGACGCAGGCATCGTGCCCCTGGGTCATGGCTGGCCCCGCCTGCCGGACCAACAACAGCTGGCCAAGGCCGATTCGCGCAAGTACACCCGGGATCTGGTGCGCAACAGTCGCAACGGGGCGCAGACCGAACACGAACGCAGCGGCTCGACCCGGTTGGACCTGAACTCCGACGTGCTCTTCGACACCGACAAGGCCACGCTGCGCCCCGATGCAAAGGCGACGGTGGCCGATGTGGCCAAGCGGCTGGCGGACAAAGGCACTGGAACGGTGCAGGTCACCGGCTACACGGACGATCGGGGCAGTGACTCGCACAACCTGAAACTGTCCAAGGATAGGGCGGACTCCGTCGTCAAAGCGCTGCGGGCCCAGGTACACAAGGCCGGTCTGACGTTCAAGACCGCGGGGTCGGGGGAGAAACACCCCGTGGCCTCCAATGACACGGAGCAGGGCCGGCAGCAGAACCGGCGGGTTGCCGTCGAGTTCTCCTCGGAAGGAGGATCGTGATGTTCGAATCCGGTAGGCCGAGGTCCCGGCTCGGGCGGGTGGTCCCGGTGCTGATCGCGCTGGGGGCCGCGGCGGTGCTCGGCGCTTGCAGTGGTGGCGCGACGCCGGGCGGTGATGGCGCCGGGTCCCACGGCGCACCCGGCGGTGCCGGGTCCGGTGCGACTTCGCCAGGGGCACCGGGCGCCGCGGGGACCCTGCCCGCAGAGCAGGCCGCACAGCAGATCATGGGTTCGCAGGAGGAAACCGATTCGGCAGGTCTGGGCGCGGGCACCCTGGATGCTGCAAGCGGCCCGGTCAAGGTGGGAGCCGAGGCGGTGAGTGTACAGACGGATGCGCAGGAGACCCGCGTGACCTGGCGCTTGAAGAACCTGGCCCACGGCACGGTGGACACCGGGTCCTTCCAGCTGGCCAGACCGCCTCTGATGGACACCCGGGCCCTGGGCCTGGCCGATGCCGGCGGCGGACGGGTCTACCACCCGTACACATATGTGCCGGTGAATTCGATCGGTGGGGAAGACACCGCCTGCGTGTGCAGCGAACTCCCCGAGCGGACGAACGACTCGGGGCAACTGCTCTACGCAGAACTGCCGCCGCTGCCCGAATCCGTGCACACGGTCACGCTCACACTGCCGGGCTTTGCCTCTGTCAAGAATGTGCCGGTGCATCGCTGAGACGGCCGGACGAATGAATGAAAAGCGATTATCCGGCGTTACCGAGTTGAATATAAGGGTATTGTTGCATTGTTGAACAAAGGTTTCATACGCATATTGAATAGAGGGTAGACGCTCTGCGTATAGTGTCTTTCGGCAATGTCCGAACCATCGACAGGCAAGGACTACCGAACCTCCTTATAGGTGCCCCGTCCCTAGGTTTGGCGGGCCTTGGCAAGGTCGGACTCTCCTCGTTCAGCCTTGCCTTGCGAGTGGGAGATCACCGGAGAAGATCAGTGAATCGGGAATTGAATCGCTCAATTCTTTGCTATGCTCAATGTAACGATCAAGGGAAACCGAAAAAGGAGATCACAATGGCCAGCGTCAAGCCGTTCACCGCTTCAGCAGAACTGTCCGCCAACATCCAGCGCGTTCTGGTCGACCTCATCGACCTGAGCACCGTGGGCAAGCAGGCCCACTGGAACATCCTCGGTGAGAACTTCCGCGACCTGCACCTGAACCTCGACGAAATGGTCGAGATCGCCCGTGAGGCCTCGGATAACTTCGCAGAGCGCATGCGTGAGCTGTACGCGACCCCCGACGGCCGCACCGCCACCGTCGCCAAGGAATCCAGCCTGCCGGAGTTCCCGGAGGGCGAGATCTCGACCCACGACGCGATCGACGCGATCGTCGACTCCATCTACGCGACGACCAACACGATGCGCGAGGTCCACGATCAGGTCGACGCCGAGGATCCGACGACCTCGGACATCCTGCACAACTACATCGAGAAGCTTGAGCAGCAGGCCTGGTTCATCGGCGCGGACAACCGCAAGCCGAAGAACTGACGCTCCTGTAGCGACGCATCTCCCATAAGGGCCCGGCCCCCCGCTTACCGCGGGGACCGGGCCCTTTGGCGTCGCGGTATTGGCACAGTCTTTGGACTGGCCTCGCCGCACGCTTAGACTTTTCCCATGCGTCTAGCCGTCCTGGACATCGGGTCCAACAGCATTCACCTCCTGGTCGTCGATGCCCACGTCGGCGCCCCACCCCTGCCCGCCAGCAGCCACAAGGAGATCCTGAAGCTGGCCGAATACCTGCAGGAGGATGGCTCCATCTCGTCCTACGGAGTCGAACGGCTGGTCCAGTTCTGCCACGATGCGATGGAGATCGCCGAGGACCAGGGCGCCGAACAGATCCTGGCCTTCGCCACCTCGGCGATTCGCGAGGCGCCCAACGGCGATGCGACGATCGATCGGATCCACAATGAGACGGGCCTGAAACTCAATGTGCTCACCGGCCAGGACGAGGCCAGGGTGACGTTCTTGGCCGTGCGCCGGTGGCTCGGCTGGTCGGCCGGCAACATCCTGCTGCTCGACATCGGCGGGGGTTCCCTGGAGATCGCCGCCGGACGCGACGAATATCCCGATGCGGCGGTATCGGTGCCATTGGGCGCGGGCCGGATGCACTCCGACTTCCTGCCCGACGATCTGCCCAGTGTCGACCAGGTTCACGCCCTGCGTCGCCATGCCCGCCACCTGATCGGCCGGATCGCCGGCGATATCAACCGGGTCGGCCCCTTCGACAAGGTCGTCGGTTCCTCCAAGACCTTCCGGACCCTGGCCCGCCTGGCAGGCGCCGCCCCCAGCGGCGAGGGCATCTACGTCCCCCGCAAACTGGCGCGCAAGGATCTGAGCACGATCGTCGACACCCTGGCAGCGCGGACTCCATCGGAACGCACTCTGCTGCCCGGAGTCTCGGAATCGCGCGCAGGGCAGATCCTGGCCGGCGCGATCGTCGCCGAGGCCGCCTTCACGATCTTCGACATCAAGTCCATGCGGATCTCGCCCTGGGCCCTGCGCGAGGGCATCATCATGCGCAAGTTGGACCTGTTGGATTCCGCCGAGGAATCCACTGGTACCGCCGGTGTGCACATCAGCCATGTGGGACTCCGAACGCCCGCGGGTTTCTAAGGAATCGGTAGTACAAGGACAAGTCGCGCGGGGAGAATGGTCGTGCAAGGACCGGCCAGCGGCCGTCCCCGCAATTCCTAGGGTCCGCGGTCTACACTCACGAGTGTGAGCGGAAAAGGGAAGTCCAAGAAGCACGCGGAAGTAGCCAAGGTGCGTGGCCACAAGGCCTACACCAAGAAGAACGCTGCGAAGAGGAACGGGCGCAAGCACCGTGCCTACTTCGAATCGAACCCCGTCTACGAGCACGGGGTCAAACACTCCTCGGCCTTCGACATCCCGGTCGGCCTGTCCTCCTCATCCGTCTACCCGATGGAGGTCTCGGAGACCTTCGACACCGCCGTGCGGCTGGGCTACGACGGCGTGGAGATCATGGTGACGAACAACGCTCAGACCCAGGACCCTGACTTCATGCTGCGCGAGGTCGATCGGACCGGACTGCCAGTGCTCAGCCTGCACGCCCCCACCCTGCTGCTGATGCCGCGGGTGATGCACAAGGACCACTGGGAGAAGCTTCGCAAGACCTGTCAGATCGCGGCCAGGGCCGGAGCGAGCACGGTCGTGCTGCACCCGCCGTTTCGCTGGCAGGGCGAATACGCGAAGAACTTCGTGCCCGGCGTCCGCGCGATGAGCCAGGAAACCGGTGTGACCCTGGCCGTGGAGAATATGTACCCGTGGCGCGCCGGCCTGCGCGAAGTCATGGTCTACGCCCCTGACTGGAACCCGCTGGACGAGGACTATGACGCCTTCACCTTCGACTTCTCCCACGCCTCGACCGCGGGGATGAACGCCCTGGAGACTGTCAAGGAGATTCAGGACCGTCTGGCGATCGTCCACCTGACCGACGGCGCCGGTTCCCTCAAGGACGAGCACCTGGTGCCCGGCACCGGGAAGATGCCGGTGGCAGAGACGATGCAGCACCTGGCCAAGACCGACTGGAATGGCACCGTGGTCGTCGAGGTCAATACGCGTTTCACCGCGAAGCGCTCCGCCCGCGAGAAGATGCTAGCCGATTCCCTGGCCTTCGCCCGCACCCACCTGGGCCAGGACGCGCGGGCTGCCGGCACACACACCAAAACCGGGCGCCGTTCCGCGGGGGACTGAGGCGGACGACCGGGGCAGGCCACTGAGACCGGCCGATCGCAGGGGCCCGGTCAGTGGTTGAGGAGCGTTCGGCCGTGGCCAGCTAGAGTGGAATGCGGACTGCAATCAACACAGTGAGGAACCCTCCATGTCCCTGCGCATCGCGATGATCGGAACCGGCTCGATGGGAGGGGCGCTGCTATCGGGCATGCTGTCCTCTGCGGACCCGGCCTCCCCGAATGCCTCCACCGGGGGTGCAGTCGATGCAGCCGGGGTGCCACTGGAGAACGCCCGCGCCACGACCAAGTCGCAGGCCAGCGCCGAGGCCCTGGCCCAGCGTACCGGCGTGTCGACCATGGCCTTGGACGCCGACCCTGCGGCCAACCGGGACGCGGCGGCCGGGGCGGACTTCGTCTTCCTGGGCGTCAAGCCCTGGATGATCGCCGACACCCTGACCGACCTGGCGCCCAGCCTGGAACCCGAACAGGTCATCGTGTCCATGGCAGCGGGGGTTTCAATCGAGACCCTGGCACAGCTGGTCCCCGATAACCCGATCGTGCGCATCATGCCCAACACCCCGTCCGAGATCGGGCAGGGTGTCATTGCTCTGGCCCCGGCCTCGCGGGTGCCCGCCGGACGGGTGGAGGAACTGTCGGGACTGCTGTCCGGCGCCGGACGGGTCTTCGCCATGAGCGAGGAGCAGATCGGCGCGATGATCGGCATCTCCGGCTCCGGGGTCGCCTACTTCTTCCTGCTGGCCGAGGAGATGGTCAAGGCGGGCGTGGATCTGGGTCTGAGCGAGGACGCGGCTCGGGAAATGGTCGTCGCGACGGCCCAGGGCGCGGGATCGCTCCTGGCTTTGAAACAGGATCCCGCAGCACTGCGCCAGGCCGTCACCAGCAAGGGCGGCACCACCCATGCGGCGATCGAGACCTTCCGCGCCCACGACCTCGAGGCCACGGTCAAGGCCGCCGCCCAAGCCGCCTACAACCGCGCCCAGGCTATGGAAGAAGAGAATGCCTGAAGGTAAGGCGCGGGCTGGAACTGGAGCCGCGGCCGGCGGCGAGAACGTGAGAATGCCTGAAGGTAAGGCGCGGGCTGGAACTGGAGCCGCGGCCGGCGGCGAGAACGTGAGAATGCCTGAAGGTAAGGCGCGGGCAGGGACTGAGGCCGCGGCCGGCGGCATGACGAAGCGGATCCTGCCCGGAGCCTCGGCAGCGGTGTCCCTGGTGCTCTACGGGGCGCTGTCCATCATCATGTGGCGGATCTATTATTCGCCGTCCTGGGACTTGGGGATCTTCACCCAGCTGCTGAACGACTATGCGCACCTGCAGGCGCCGATCGTCGACATCAAGGGCCCCGGCTACAACCTGTGGGGCGACCACTTCCACCCGATCCTGTGGCTGCTGATGCCCGTGTTCAAGATCTGGCCCTCGGGCCTGACTCTGATGCTGTTGCAGGCGGTGCTGTTCGCGGCCTCGGCCTGGCCCGTGGCGTCCTATGCCGCGCAGAAGCTGCCGGCGGCCGGGGCCTGGGCCCTGTCCCTGGCCTACGTGGGGTCCTATGGGCTGCTGAACTCGGTGACCTCGCAGTTCCATGAGATCGCCTTCGCCGTGCCGCTGTTGGCCTTCGGCCTGGTGTGGTGGCTACGTGGCCACCATCTGGCGGGCGCCATCGCAATCGCCCTGTTGGTCTTCGTCAAGGAGGACATGGGGCTGACCGTCGCAGCCTTCGGGATCGCCGTATGGTTACGCCAGCGGGCCACCAAGTACCAACTGGGACTGTTCGTCTGGGGCGTGCTGTGGTTCGCGGTGACGGTCCTGCTGATCTTGCCGGCATTCAACAACTCCGGTCAGTACGACTACACGGACAATGTCTCGGCCCTCGATGCCCTGGGTGCAGGCGCACAGACCAAACTCGCGACCCTGGGTGCATTGGTCCTGGCGGCGGGGGCGGTGGGGTTGCGCAGCCCACTCATCCTCATGGTGCTGCCGACTCTGGCCTGGCGTTTCGTGGGAAACGTCGAAGGTTATTGGGGTCTGAGCTTTCACTACACGGCGGGCCTGGTGCCGATTGCGGCGCTCGCGCTGATCGATGGGATCGCCGGGCCGGGCTGGACGGGCTGGAAACGGGCCGGTGCGGCCAAGTCGGGTGCCGCCGGGCCGGCCGAACCGGGCGGCGTCGGCACGGAAGCGGCGGCCGCAGTCGAGCGCGAAGACGCCGCGGCCTCGGCCCCGGAACCTGTCGCGCAGGCTTATGCCGCCCGGACCGAGGCCGCCCGGACCGAGGCCGCGCAGACGGTGCGGGAACGGACCCTGGGCACCTGGGCGCCGGCCGCAGCGGCCGCGGGCGTCATCGCCCTGGCGGGCAGCACGAACATCAACCTGCTGTGGGAATCCGAGCGCTACGCGATCGACGCGGGCCCTGCCGTGCAGGCCGCCGAGCAGTACGGCACCGTGGCCACCGATATCCGCCTGCTGGCGTATCTGGCGCCCAAGACGCACACCTACTGGTACGGCAGACTGGACCAGGTGAAGCCGGACGCGGTGCTGCTGCGGCCCTCGGAGACGGGCCAGACCACCGAGGAATGGGCCGAGGAGCGCCTGGGCGGGGACTGGACCACGGTGCTCAGCGAGGGCGGCTACGAACTGGCGGTCCCCGCGGCTCAGGGGCAGGGCTGAACCGAACCGTACCGTGCCTGGACCCGAAAGTGGCTCCACACTAGCTTGGGTGGCTCGATAGAAGCAGATTTATCGAGCCACACAAGCAAGTGTGGAGCCACTCCGGGATTGGGCCCAGATCGTTCAGGCAGTGAGGATCTTGGGGCCGTCGGCCGTGATCGCCACGGTGTGCTCGCTGTGCGCCGTGCGGCTGCCGGTCTTCGAGCGCAGTGTCCAGCCGTCCTTTTTATCGGTCACCAGCTGATCCGTGCCGGCCATCACCCAGGGCTCGATCGCCAGCAGCAGGCCCTCGCGCAGTTTGTAGCCGCGGCCGGGTCGACCGTCATTGGGAATGTGCGGGTCCTGGTGCATGGTCGAGCCCACGCCGTGCCCACCGAAGTCGGTGTTGACCGGATAGCCGTAACCGCGCAGGACCTCGCCGATGGCGTGCGAGATATCGCCGATCTTATTGCCCACCCGGGCCTCGGCGATGCCGGCGGCGCGTGCGGCCTCGGTCGCCTCGATCATCCGCAGGTCCTCATCCGATTTCGGCGTGCCGACCACGAAGCTGATCGCGGCGTCGGCGACGATCCCGTGCAGCGAGCAGGCCAGGTCCAGGCTGAGCAGATCCCCGTCCTTGAGCCTGTACTTCCGCGGCATCCCGTGCAACACAGCATCGTTGACCGAGGTGCAGATGTAGTGGCCGAACGGGCCCGAGCCGAAGGACGGGGCGTAGTCCACATAGCAGGATTCCGCGCCGGCGGCGTCGATCAGCTCGTGTGTCCAGGCGTCGATCTCCATGAGGTTCGTGCCCACCCGGGTGCGTTCCCTCAGCGTTCGCAGGGTGTCGCCGATGAACTTTCCACTGACTTCGGCGCGTTCCAATTCGGCAGGGCTCAAGACTTCGATCATGGTTCCATTGTCCCACGCGGGGCCCGGGCGCGGGGGAGTGACGGGCCACAACCCCGGACCGTGGGGGCCGCAGCCCCACGGGGAAGTGCGCCTAGGGTCGGCCGGCGAAGCGCCCCAGCAGTTCGACGTGGCCCGCGACGATGAGCACATCCTGCTTGCCCACGCGCGATTCGGGCTCTGCATAGGTGAAGTCGCGCCCGGGGCTCTTGATGCCCACCACGGTCACGCCGTAGGTCGAGCGGATCTTCGATTCGGCCAGCGTGAAGCCCTGGATCTCCTTGGGCGGGCGCATCTTGACGACCGCGAAGTGCCCGTCGTCGAACTCGATGTAGTCCAGCATCCGACTCGACACCAGGTGCGCGACCCTGGCCCCGGCCTCGGACTCGGGGAACAGCACGTGTTCGGCTCCGATGCGCCGCAGGATCTTTCCGTGCGAGGCCGAAATCGCCTTGGCCCACACCTGGTCCACGCCCAGATCGACCAGGTTCGCCGTGGTCAGCACGCTGGCCTCGATCGATGTCCCGATGCCCACCACTGCGGATGAGAACTCCTGCGCGCCGATCTGGCGCAGCGCGTCGATATTCGTCGAATCCGCCTCGACCACGTGGGTCAGCCGGCCCGACCAGTCCTGCACCAGGTTCGGATTGCGCTCGACGGCCATCACCTCGTAGCCCAGCCGGATCAGCTGTTCGGCCGTCGCGGCACCGAACCGGCCCAGCCCGACGACCAGGACCGAGGACGCGGTCGCCTTGGGCTCCCGCTTGAAGGCGCCGAAGGGGAACGGCGCGCGGGCCCGGCCGTGCTCCGGCGCGTCGGTGGACCTGTTAGCCAATGATGGGCCTTTCCTCTGGGTAGCGGAACATGCGCTGGGTGTCCCGGACGGACATCGCTGCCGCCAGGGTTATCGTACCCAGCCGTCCCACCAGCATCAGCACGGAAAGGACGTAGAGCCCGGCGGGCGGGCTGGCGGCGGTCACCCCGGTCGACAGGCCGCAGGTGCCGAAGGCGGAGATCACCTCGAACAGCACCTGGTCCAACTGCTGCCCGGTGACCTGTAGCAGGGCCAGTGTCCCGCCGATGACGATCACGAAGCCGGCCAGGGTCACGCTGATCGCCAGGCGAATCGCAGCCCTGTCGATCCGCCGCCGGAAGGCCACGACATCGCCCAGGCCCCTGGCCTCGGACCAGGCGGCCAGCAGCAGCACGGCCAGGGTCGTGACCTTGATGCCGCCGGCGGTCGACGAGGATCCGCCGCCGATGAACATGAGCACGTCGAGGATCAGATGCGAGGAAGGGTTCATCGCGTTGATGTCGAAGGTGGAGAAGCCCCCGGAGCGCGGCATCACGGACATGAACAGGGTCTCCATGAACGTCTGGCCCACGCCCTTGTGGCCCAGGGTCTGCGAATTGGAGTACTCGAACAGGTAGAGGAAGGCCACCCCGAAGACCACCAGCAGACCGGAAGTGGCCAGGGTCAGCTTGGTGTGCAGGTCCCAGGACCGCGGGCGGCGCCACCAGACGGCCATGATGAGCACAACGGGGAAGCCCAAGGAGCCGACGAACACGGAGGCCATGATGACGCTGAGGATCCAGGGGTCGTCCGCGAAGTACTCCATTCCGCCGCGGTGGACGGTGAAGCCCGCGTTGTTGAACGACGAGATCGAATAGAACAGGGCATGTAGCACGGACATCCCGAAGGAGTCCCCGCGGATCAGGAAGCGGGGGAACAACAACAGGAAGACCACGGCCTCGGCGGAGATGATCGTGGTGACCACGGTGCGCAGCAGGGTGCCGACCTGGCCCAGCTGCAGGGTGTTCGTCGCCTGCGCGGCGATCAGCCGCTGGCGCAGGCCCAGCCGTTTGGACACCGCCATGCCCAGCACGCTGGCCAGGGTCAGGATGCCCAGGCCGCCCACCTGGATGGCCGCGGTGATGACACCCAGGCCGAAGGGCGACCAGTAGTCCTCTGTGACCACGGGGGACAGGCCGGTGACGCACACGGCCGAGACCGCCACGAAGATGCTGCGGGCCAGATAGTGGCCCAGGTCCGGGTCCCAACCCGCGGTCCGTCCGGCGGTGTCGCCCAGAGCGCTGCCGTCCCCGGTGCCGGCGTCCAGTGCGGGCCCCTGATGGGAGATCGGCAGGCACAGCAGCACGGCGAAGACGACTACGACGGCCAGGAAGGAGAAGATCGCCAGGCGCGCCGGCGAACCGCTGGCCAGCCGGTCGACGAGGTCCCTGAGCCTGCCGGCCGCTCCGGCGCCTCGGGCACGTGGGCCCTGGGGCCCCGGCTGCCGGTGCTGGCCCTGTTCGGGCGGCGGTTGGACGTTCACACGGACATCGTAGTCGGCATCGGGGCGGCGGGCCCGGCCGACGATCCCGGGGCGCCCGGTTCCCGGCCCGGACGTCTGCCGAGTGTCCGGATCGTGGCCTGTGCGTGATCCGCGTCATCAGGCGGTTAGAGTATGAACCATGAGCAAACGCCAGACCGACGTCCTGGTCATCTGGGACGAGGTGTTCACCGAATACAACTTCGGCACAGGTCACCCGATGCATCCCCTGCGCCTGGACCTGACGGCGAAGTTGGCCCAGGACTTCGGGCTCTTCGACAGCGCGCGCATCCACATCAGGTCGGTGCCCGAGGTCGACGAGGCCGAACTGTCCAGACTGCACAGTCCCGAGTTCATCGCCGCGGTCAACGACGCCGGGCGGATGTCCGAACACGGGTCCGACATCCCAGACGAGGTGCAGCAGGCATTCGGCATCGGGACCGAGGACGTGCCGGCCTTCGGGCAGATCCACGAGGCATCGGGGCGGATCTTCCAGGGCGGCATCGAGGCCGCCAGGGCGATCACCTCCGGCGGGTACGAACGCGCCGTGAACTTCTGTGGGGGCATGCACCACGCGATGCCGGGCAAGGCGGGGGGATTCTGTGTCTACAACGACGTGGCGGCCTCGATCCAGCAGTTCCTGGACGCGGGATACGAACGCATCGCCTATATCGACCTGGACGCCCACCACGGCGACGGCACTGAGAACTTCTTCTGGGACGATCCGCGGGTGCTGACCGTCTCGCTGCACGAGAACGGCCGGTTCCTCTATCCCGGTACCGGCTTCGCCAATGACATCGGCGGGCTCAAGGCGGCAGCCAGTGCGGTCAACGTCGCGCTGCCCCCGCGCACCGCGGACGCCGATTGGCTGCGCTCCTTCGATGCGGTGGTCCCCGCTGTACTGCGCGAGTTCGATCCGCAGATCATCGTGTCCCAGCACGGCTGCGACGGCCACGATGTGGATCCGCTGACTCACCTGCGGTTGTCGGTCGACGCCATGCGGGTTGCCGCCATGTGGATCCGGGATCTGGCCGATGACCTGTGCGAGGGCCGCTGGCTGGCCACCGGCGGCGGCGGATACGCCATCGCCGAGGTCGTGCCGAGGGCGTGGACCAATCTGGTGGCGATCGCGGCCGGGTTGGATCTGGATCCGCTGACCCCGACCCCGGAACGGTGGCGCAACTATGTGGCGAACATGACGGGCAGGGACCGCGCCCCACTGGCCATGACCGACGGCCACGACGGGCAGTTCCAGCCCTGGGCCACCGGCTACGACCCGGAGTCGGATCTGGACCGCACGGTGATGAGCACGCGCAAGAACATCTTCCCGTTCTACGGTCTGGACGCCTACTACGACTGATTCACGTGAGTTCGCCGAGCCGTCACAGATGTGCGCTGTGCGCCGGTTCAGCCGCACGTTTATGACGGATCGGCGGGTGGGGTGAGGTAACGAACAGCCGGAATTTCTGTGAAGTTTGGGTTTCGTGGGGACTGGGCGATAGAATTGGGTGTTACGTTCTATCGTCGGCTCCACTAGGGGACGCGCGATCCGGGCGTTCTTCGTCATTAGTGTCTTAAGCAAAGGACTTACTGTGGGTTCAGTCATCAAGAAGCGCCGCAAGCGTATGGCCAAGAAGAAGCACCGCAAGTTGCTTCGCAAGACGCGTCATCAGCGCCGCAACAAGAAGTAAGACGTTCTTGGTGGCTCCCGGACCCCGGTTCGGGAGATGATCCATACTCCCGCCCGATCGGCGGCAGGGGATCCGCAGAACCGTCCCAGAGTCGGTCCGTGTTCGCGACAGGCGCTCCCGCATTCGCCGGGAGCGCCTGTACCTGCGCTACGGACCCTGTGCCCGCCCGGGCTCATCAGCAATGAGGAATCCGCGAACATGAGTGTCGCACTGACCTTTCTGACCCGCGCCGACTGCCATCTGTGCGATGCCGCGCGCCGGGTCGTGCTGGCCGGAATCGCCTGTCGCGATGTGGACCTCACGGAAGTCGACATCGACTCCGATGATGACCTGCGGGCCAAATACGACTGGGATGTTCCCGTCGTTCTGATCAACGGACGCCAGCACAGTTTCCACCGTGTCGATCCGGACCGTCTTGCCCGCGCGCTCGACCGTGCGGAGTCCGCGTGAAATTCCTTGAACACTCACGCGAAGTCCCCACCGGGGCCCGTGGGTGTTCGTCTCTTGAAGGGGGCACACATTGACTCTCCTCGTAATAGGCGTGAACCATCGGACCGCGCCGATGTCGGTCCTGGAGGCGTTCGCGCTCGGTGGTGGGGAAGTCACTGATCTGCGCACGCGGGCACTGGCCGGTGAGTACGTCGCCGGTGTCAACGTGCTCTCCACCTGTAACCGACTGGAGGTCCTGGCCGACGTCACGGCCTTCCACGGTGGTCTGGCCGATATCGGCACCGCCCTGGTCGCGGTGACCGGGTTGGACTGGCAGGAGCTGTCGCAGCACCTCTACGCGCACTTCGGGGAGAAGGCGGAGGAGCACCTCTTCACACTGGCCGCCGGACTGGACTCCATGGCCCTGGGAGAATCCCAGATCCTGGGTCAGCTGCGCGACTCGGCACGCGCCTCCCGGCAGGCGAAGACCCTGACCCCCGATATGATCCACATCCTGGACAAGGCGCTGGAGGTCGGCAAACGGGCCCATTCGGAGACCGCCCTGGACTCCGTGGCCCAATCCCTGCTGGAATCGGCCCTGGGCGCCGGTGTTGCCCACATCGGGCCGCTGACCAGGGCGAACGCCCTGGTGATCGGTGCCGGCGCCATGTCGGGTCTGGCCGTCACGACCCTGCACCGGCACTCCATCAAGTCCATCACCGTGTTGGGCCGGACTCTGGAGAAGGCCGAACGCCTGGTCGCCCCGCTGGGCGGACGCGCGGTCCAGTGGACGGACGAAGCCCTGGTGCGCGAACTTGCCGCCGCCGACCTCATCGTGTCCGTCACCGGAGCGCGCGGCACCGTGGTGGACAAGGACACCGCGATTGAGGCCCTGCAGCGTGACGAGGTGGGTTCGAAGAACAAGTTCTTCATCGACCTGGCCCTGCCGCACGACATCGCCCATGACGTCGCCGAACTGCCTCATGTGCGCGTGATGGGACTGAGTGAGTTGTCCCGCCAGTTCGCGGACACCTCCTCCCAGGAGACATCGTCGGTGGTCGCCGTGATCGGCGAGGTCAAGGAGATCATCCAGGCCGCGCTGGACGAGGAAGCCGTCCACCGGGTGGCGAAGAAGGTCAGCCCCACGGTCTCCGCCCTGCGCGAGCAGGCCCAGGAGATCGTCGACGGCGAATACGACAGGCTCGCGCGCAAGCTCGGTGGCGATGTGCCGCAGTCCCAGCTGGCCGAGATCCGCCGGACACTCCAGCGGATCGCCGAGAAGATCATCCACACGCCCACCGTGCGGGTCAAGGAGTTGTCCGCCGAGGACGAATCCGTCGATTACGCGGCAGCCCTGACGAACCTGTTCGACCTCTCGAAGACCCCGGCGGACAAGCAGGGCGAACTCGACCGGAACCGGGTGGACTTCTCCGCGGAGGGCATGCCCAAGCGCACCGCCAGCGCCAACCACTATGTGCCGGCCGACGGCCTGCGCCCGGTGGCAGATCACACCCTCGATGTGGTCGAACCCGAATTCTTCACCGGCCGGACCATGCGCCTGGGCACCCGCCGGTCCCGCCTGGCGCGCTCCCAGTCCACGGCCGTGGCCCAGCAGCTGGCCGCCCTGACCGGCTGGCGGATCGAGATCGTCGAGGTCGTCACCGAGGGCGACGTCAATATGACCCCGCTGGCCAAACTGGGCGGCTCGGGCGTGTTCGTCTCCGCGGTCCGCCGTGCCCTGCTCACGGGCAAGGTCGACATGGTCGTCCACTCGCTCAAGGACCTGCCAACCGCTCCGGCCGCGGGTATCGACCTGGCCGCGGTGCCCCCGCGCGTGGATCCATCCGACGTGCTCATCACGCGCGACGGGCTGACACTGGACGAACTGCCGGCCGGCGCCGTGGTGGGCACCGGTTCGCCCCGGCGCGCCGCCCAGCTGCGTGCGGCCCGTCCCGACCTGGACGTGCGCGGGGTGCGCGGCAATGTCGACACCCGCATCAAGCACGTGACCGAGGGCCGGCTGGACGGCGTGGTCATCGCCGCCGCCGGCGTCCGCCGCCTGGGCCGCCTGGCCGAGGTGACCGACACTCTGGACACCTCCGTGATGCTGCCGGCGGCCGGGCAGGGCGCGCTGGCGATCGAATGCCGCTCCGAGGACGCGGACCTAAGCGACACGGACGCGGAGATCCGCGCCGCTCTGAACACCATCAACGATCCGTCAACGGCCCTGCGGGTGGCCGCCGAACGCGCGGTGCTCAGCCGCTCGGAGGCGGGCTGCTCCGCCCCGATCGGGGCGCTGGCGACCATCGAGGGCTCGACCCTGCGGCTGGCCTCGGTGATGGCCGGGGTCGACGGGCACCTGCAGCGGGTCTCGCACCTGACGGCCCTGCCCGCCGGCGCGGACGGCGCCCCTGAACTGTCGAGTTCCGCGGCGCTCCATGCGGCCCTGCGGATCGGCTACGATTCCGCGGACGAACTTTTGCACATCCTGGGCGAGGTCCCGGATACCCTTGCCGGATCCAACGCCCCGACGGAGAACCTGCCTGGCATGGTCGGAGGACGCTCATGAATCTAGAACAGTCCCTGTCCCAGCAGAGCCTGGGTCACAAGCCCAGCGCGCACAAGGCGCATCTGAACGCCAAGCTGCCCGCCGTGTACTTCCTGGGCGCGGGCCCCGGAGATCCGCAGCTGCTGACGATCCGCGGCGCCGAACTGCTGGGTGCTGCCTCCGCCGTGGTCTACGACGCACCGGCCCACGACGACATCCTGTCCGCCTTCGTCGCGGCCGGGGTCGAACGCATCGACGCCGCGACCCTGGGACAGGCGGCCAGCACGCGCGGGCGCCGTCTGGCAGAACTGGCGCTGGACCACGGCCTGGTGGTGCGCATCGTGTCTGACGACGGGGTGCTCTTCGCCTCCACCGCTGACGAGGCCTCGGCCGTCAACCGCAACAAGGTCCCGTTGGAGATCGTGCCGGGCGTGGGCGTGGTCGCCTCGCTGGGCGCTTTCACCGGCACGGAGATCACCGGCAACCGGGTCCGCTCCCTGCGCCTGATCGAGGCGGGCGAGATGACCCACTCGGACGCCTCGAAGCACCGCAACACCGCCAATGTGCTCACCGGATCCGCCGTCGACCTGCTGGCCGGGCTGAAGTCCCTGGCCGCCGACGGCTGGGACCCGGAACTGCCCGTGCTGTTGACCTCGGGCCTGTCGACCATCCACCAGTCGACCAATGAGTTCACGCTGACCACGGCGATCGCGCACCTGTCCGCCCCGGCGGACACCACCGCGGACCCGGCACCCGCTGCGCCGACCTGTGGTCTGCTGCAGGCCGTACTGGGCCAGGGTGCGGGCGTCCGCCGTGACCTGGCGTGGTTCGAGACCCGCCCGCTGTTCGGCTGGCAGGTACTGATCCCGCGGACCAAGGAACAGGGTTCCTCGACCGCGGACCTGCTGGGCGAGTACGGCGCGGAGGGCACCATCGTGCCGACCATTGCGATCGCTCCGCCGCGCAGCCCCAAGCACATGGAGCGGGCAATGCACGCACTGGTCGACGGGGACTACCAGTGGATCGGCTTCACCAGCGTCAACGCGGTGCGCGCCGTGAAGATGTGGCTCGACGACCTGGGCCTGGACACCCGAGCCCTGGCCGGCGTGCGGGTCGCAGCGGTGGGCGGACCCACCGCCGAGGCCTTGGCGACCTGGGGGATCGAGGCGGACCTGGTGCCCAGCGGCGAGCACTCGGCCCGCGGCCTGGTGGCCGACTGGCCCGAGTTCGACAAAGACGACCACGCCTTCAACCGGGTGTTGCTGCCGCGTGCCGACATCGCGACCGAGGTGCTGGTCGCGGGCCTGACGGAGCTGGGCTGGGACGTCGACGACGTCACCGCCTACCGGACAGTGCGCGCAGCGCCCCCCGCCGCCCCGGTGCGCGAGGCGATCAAGCGCGGGGACTTCGACGCGGTGCTGTTCACCTCGTCCTCGACGGTGCGCAATCTGTTGGGCATCGCCGGCAAGCCCCCGGCCACCACGGTGGTCGCCTGCATCGGGCAGGCCACCGCACAGACCGCGATGGATCAGGGCCTGCGGGTCGATGTCATCGCCGGCGAGGCGAACCTGGACCGGTTGGTGGCAGATCTGGCCGAGTTCGCCCGAACTCAGCGCGATGAACAGGTGACGGCGGGACAGGTGCCGGTGCGGCCCTCGCAGACCCGGCGTCGGAACAAGAAGAGAAGTGTGAAATGAGCGAATTCGAATTGGCACCCGGCTCGGTCCGTCCGCGCCGTCTGCGGCAGTCAGCGGCGGTGCGCCGGCTGGTCAGGGAGAATCGTCTGCACCCGTCCGATCTGATCGAGGTGCTGTTCGTCCGCGAGGACCTCAGCGCCCCGCGCGAACTCGAATCCATGCCAGGGGTCTTCCAGCACACGCTGGAATCCCTGGTCGAGGCGGCGCGGGAGGCCGCCGATGCGGGCGTGGGCGGCGTGATGCTCTTCGGCATCCCGACCCACCGCGACGCCACCGGTAGCCAGGCCGATGATCCCGAGGGCATCCTGAACCGCGGTCTGCGCGCGGTTAGCGAGGCGGTGGGCGACCGCACCGTGGTGATGGCCGACCTGTGCCTCGATGAGTTCACCGATCACGGCCACTGTGGCGTGCTGGCCGCCGACGGCGGCGTGGACAACGACGCGACGCTGGACCGCTATGCGGCGATGGCGATCGCCCAGGCGAGGGCCGGCGCGACCGTGCTGGGCCTGTCGGGCATGATGGACGGCCAGGTTGGTGCCGTGCGCGTGGCCCTGGACGAGGCCGGCCTGTCGGAGACGATCGTGATGGGCTACACCGCCAAGTACGCCTCGGCCTTCTACGGTCCCTTCCGCGAGGCCGTGGACTCCCAGCTCACCGGTGACCGCAAGACCTATCAGCAGGACCCGGCCAATGGCCGCGAGGCCCTGCTGGAGCTGGACCTGGACCTGGCCGAGGGCGCCGACATCGTCATGGTCAAGCCGGGTCTGCCCTACCTGGACGTGCTCTCCGAGGTCGCTGCGGCCAGCCCCGTGCCGGTCTGGAGCTATCAGATCTCCGGCGAGTACGCGATGATCGAATTCGCGGCCCGGGCCGGTGCGATCGATCGCGACAAGGCGGTCTGGGAATCGCTCATGGCCTTCAAGCGCGCAGGCGCCGACGCCGTCCTGACCTACTATGCGACCGAATTCGCTCGCAGACTCCGTGATGGCGATGACTGAGCGGACCGGGTCCTCCGCTGCGGCCGAGTCCGCAACCGGGTCCCAGCCACGCTGGCTCGACGACTGCGAACAGCTGGCCTGGCGCGAACTCTGGAACGCCTACGGTCTGCTCGACGCGCAGCTCGACCGCGATCTGCGCACCGACTGCGGGCTCTCGCTGAGCGAGTACGGACTGCTGGTCCGGCTGTCCGAACAGTCCGACTGGAAGATCCGGATGGCCGCCCTGGCCGACCTCAGCGGAATCTCCCGCTCACGGCTGACCCATTTGGTGTCGCGGATGGAGAAGCGCGGACTGCTGGAACGCTGTTCGGCCTCCGAGGACGGCCGCGGCATCATCTGCGTGATGACCCAGGAGGGGTATCGGCAGCTGGTTGCCGCCGCACCGCGCCATGTGGAAAGCGTGCGGGACAATCTGATCGACCTACTGGACCATGACGAACTGACGACCCTGGCCTCGGCGTTCGCCAAGGTCAACGCACATCTGCACCAGCAGGAGGGAAACGGATGAGCACCACCGCCCGATCGCAGGACCTCTTCGCCCGCGCCCAACGGGTCACCCCGGGCGGAGTCAACTCGCCGGTGCGCGCCTTCCAGGCCGTCGGCGGCACCCCGCGCTTCATCCACAGCGCCAAGGGCGCCATCCTGACCGATGTCGATGGCAACGAGTACGTTGACATGATCGGCTCCTGGGGCCCGATGATCCTGGGCCACGCCCATCCACAGGTGCTCGACGCGGTGCAGCGGGCAGCAGCCCGCGGCTTCTCCTTCGGCACTCCCGGTGAGAACGAGGTCGTGCTGGCCGAAGAGATCGTGGCCCGGGTGGCGCCCGTCGAGCAGGTGCGTCTGGTCAATTCCGGCACCGAGGCGACGATGAGCGCCATCCGCCTGGCCCGCGGCTTTACCGGCCGGTCGAAGATCGTGAAGTTCGCCGGCTGCTATCACGGCCACGTGGACGCGCTGCTGGCCGCCGCGGGCTCGGGACTCGCGACCTTCGCTCTGCCGGACAGCCCCGGCGTGACCGGCGCGGAATCCGGCGACACGATCGTGGTCGACTACAACGACCAGGACGCCCTGCGCGCGGTCTTCGCCGAACACGGCCCGCAGATCGCAGCTGTCATCACCGAGGCCTGCCCCGGCAATATGGGCATCGTCCCGCCCCTGGACGGCTTCACCCAGCTGATCCGCCGGCTGACCAAGGAAGCCGGCGCCCTGATGATCTCCGACGAGGTGATGACCGGCTTCCGGGTCTCTGACACCGGCTGGTACGGCTACGAATCGGCCCGCGACGGCTACCCGGACGGACCCGCCGATCTGTTCACCTTCGGCAAGGTGATGGGCGGGGGCTTCCCCGCCGCCGCCTTCGGGGGACGCGCCGATGTGATGGGCCACCTGGCACCCGCGGGTCCCGTCTACCAGGCCGGCACGCTGTCGGGCAATCCGGTGGCCACCGCCGCCGGTATCGCGACCCTGCGCCTGACGAGGGAAACGGACGTCTACACCCATCTGGAAGCGGCCGCAGACCGGCTGCGCCCGGAGATCTCCACGGCGCTGTCGGCCGCAGGCGTGGCGCACACGATCCAGTCGGCCGGTTCCATGTTCTCCGTCTTCTTTACGCCGGGCACGGACGGCCGGGTGCGCGACTACGACGATGCGCGCGGCCAGGACAGTGCCGCCTACTCCGCCTTCTTCACCTCGATGCTGGAGTCGGGCGTGCACCTGCCGCCGAGCGCCTTCGAGGTGTGGTTCCTGTCCCTGGCCCACACCCCCGAGGTGCTCGACCGGGTGGTCGCGGCCCTGCCGAAGGCGGCCCGGGCCGCAGCTGCTGCACAGGATTCCGCGGCCGCGGCCACTGCTGATCGAGGAGGTCTGGCATGAGCACCGTCCGCATCCACCTGACCCGCCACGGCGAGGTCCACAATCCCGATGGCATCCTCTACGGCCGCCTGCCCGGCTACGGCCTGTCCGAGCTGGGCCACCGGATGGCCCAGCGGGTCGGCGAGCACTTCACCGGCGGGGACTTCACGGTCCGTGCCCTGGTCCGCTCGCCGCTGCTGCGCACGGCCGAGACCATCGCGCCCCTGGCCTCGGCCCTGGGGATGGAACCGCGGGAGGACCCGCGTGTGATCGAGGCGGCCAACCGCTTTGAGGGCCAGCATGCGGGGGCCGCGAACTTCCTGCAGCTGAAGAACCTGCCGCTGGTCTACAACCCGCTGCGCCCATCCTGGGGCGAGCCCTACACCGCCCAGGTGGTGCGGATGCGCGCGGCCATGGCCACCCTGCGCCGCGAACTCGAGGCGATCGCCCGCGATGAGTCGCTGGACACCGTCGACGGGGTCATCGTGAGCCACCAGCTGCCCATCTGGGTGACCCGCCTGGCAGCACAGGGCCGCCCGTTGGTCCACGACCCGCGGCGCCGCGAATGCGCGCTGGCCTCTGTCACGACCTTCACATACGAGGGTGGGAAACTGGCGGGCGTGCACTATGACGATGTGAGCGCGGATCTGCAGCCGGCGAAGAACGTGGCCGGGGCATGAAATACACGCAGCGACCGGTCACCCGCCGCGCGGCCCTGAGTATCACGCTGGGCGCGGCGCTGGTGACGCTTTCGGCCTGCAAATCGAGCAATGACGAACTGGCCCAGCAGGCCGGCTCCAATCAGGGCTACATCTCCGGCGACGGCGTCGTCACCCAGTTGGGCGAGGGCGACCGCGGCAAGCCCCTGGACCTGGAATTCACGGACCTGGCGGGCAAGAAGCACTCGCTGGCCGAGTACCGGCCCAAGGCCGTCGTGATCAACCTGTGGTACGCCGCCTGCCCACCGTGCCGCAAGGAGGCGCCCGACCTGGTCGAGGTGTCCCAGAAGTTCAAGAAGGACGTCGTGTTCCTGGGCGTGAACGTGCGCGATCAGGCGCCGGCGGCCAAGTCCTTCATCGACACCTTCAAGGTGCCGTACACCAATATGATCGACACGGACGGCGCGATGGTGTCCCTGCTCTCGAGCATCCTGCCCCCGCAGGCCACGCCCTCGACCGTGGTGCTCGACGCCCAGGGCCGGGCCGCCGCCCGCATCGTGGGCGCCTCCGAGTCCTCCACCCTGCGCGGTGTCATCGAAGACGTGCTGAAGGGCTGAGGCGTGGGCCATCAGTTCGCCGAGACGGTCATGTCCGGCCCGCTCCTGCTGGCCATCGGGGTATCCGTACTGGCGGGCCTTGTGTCCTTCATCTCACCGTGTGTGCTGCCCCTGGTGCCCGGCTACGTCGGCTATGTCACGGGCCTGACCGGCACGACGCTCAAAGAGCAGCGGACCCGCACCGTCTTGGCGGGCGTGGGCCTGTTCGTGCTGGGCTTCGCCGCGGTCTTCGTGGCCTTCGGGACGTTGTTCTCCGCGGTGGGCGCCCTGCTCACGCAGTACCTCGACATCATCACCCGGATCATGGGGATCGTGGTGATCCTGGCCGGGGTGGTGTTCATGGGCGGCTTCACCTGGTTGCAGCGCGACCGCCATCTGGGGGTGCGCCCGGCCGCCGGACTGTGGGGCGCACCGCTGCTGGGCGCGACCTTCGCCCTGGGCTGGGCCCCGTGCATCGGCCCGACCCTGGCCGCCGTGCTCACCCTGTCCACCAGCTTCGGTGGAACGGGCTCGCCCTGGCGCGGGGCCCTGCTGACGTTCTGCTACTGCCTGGGCCTGGGCATCCCGTTCCTGGTGGTGGCCTTCCTGCTGAGCAAGGGGTTGGGCCGGCTGGCCTGGTTGCGCCGCCACCAGCGGGCGATCGTGGTGGCCGGCGGCGTCATGTTGATCCTCTTGGGGATCGTATTGGTCAGTGGATTGTGGAACGCCTGGATGGCTCGGCTGCAGCTGAGCGTTGGCGGATTTGAGACGGTGATTTGATGAGTGGCGGACCAGCCGATCGCAAGGACGAACTGGCCGAGGCCGGGACGGGCTCCCAGCCGGGCGCGGAACCCGGCGCGCGTGCCGGCGGGCCCGGTGGCCCCGGCAAGAAGGCAGCGCCCGATATCGGCTTCATCGGCATGCTGCGCTGGGGTTGGCGGCAGCTGACCACGATGCGCTCCGCGCTGATCCTGCTGCTCATCCTGGCCCTGGCCGCCATTCCCGGCTCCCTGTTGCCCCAGCGGATCCAGGATCCGGCGCGGGTCACGAACTACATCGACGCCAATGGCGCCTGGGGGCAGATCGCCGACAAACTGCAGCTGTTCGACGTCTATTCGAGCTTCTGGTTCTCCGCCGTCTACATTCTGCTGATGATCTCGCTGATCGGCTGTGTCATCCCGCGCACCAGCCAGCACTTCAAGGCGATGCGGGCGCGTCCGCCCAAGGCCCCGCGCCGGCTGACCCGGATGCCCGGTTATGAGTCCTTCCCATTGGCCTCCGTCGGCCGTGCGGACGAGGAGGCGGCCGCCGACGGTGCCGGCGCCCGGGGGGCAGGCGGGGACCTCGGCGCCGATGAACTGCTCGATGCGGCGGCGGCCAAGCTGAAGTCGGCGGGCTACCGGATCGACCGGCACGCCGACCACGTCGCGGCCGAGCGCGGCTATCTGCGCGAGACCGGCAACCTGCTGTTCCACGTGGGCATCCTGGCGGTCACCGTGACCATGGCGATCGGTTCGACCCTGGGCTATTCGGGCCAGCGGATCCTGGTCCAGGGCGAGACCTTCACGAACTCACTGGTGTCCTATGACTCGTTCACCCCTGGCCGCTTCTTCTCACCCGACCGGTTGCCGGACTTTCGGCTCAAACTCAACGACTTCGAATCGAGCTTCGACTCGACCAGCTCCGGACCGCAGTTCGGCCAGCCGCGCACCTTCGCCGCCGATGTCACGGAGACCCGCGACGGGGTCGAATCCCGGCATGAACTGCAGGTCAACGAGCCCATCCGGATGGACGGCTCGCGCGCCTACCTGACCGGCAACGGCTATGCGCCGAAGGTCACGGTGCGCAATAACGCGGGCGATGTCGTGTTCGCCGGCCCCGTGGTGTTCCTGCCCGCCGATGGCAACTACGCCTCGCGCGGGGTCATCAAGGTGCCCGACACCGGAGGAGCCGGTTCCGGGGTGACGACCAGCGGCAGCACGAGCGATCAGCTGGGCTTCGGCGGGGTGCTGCTGCCCACCGCGGGAGTCAACGACGACGGAGAACTCATCTCCACCTTCGCCGAGCTGCGCAATCCCGTGCTGGCCCTGAGCGTCTGGAAGGGCGATCTGGGCCTGGGCGAGGGCGTGCCGCAATCGGTCTACGAACTCGACACCGACAAGATGCAACAGGTGCGCAACTCCGAGGGCCAGCCGATGACCCTGCGGATGAGCCCGGGACAGACGGAGGACCTGCCCGATGGCATGGGTTCGATCACCTTCGACGGGATCGACAAGTTCGTCTCCCTCGATGTGCGCTACGACCCCACGCAGGGCCTGATGCTGGTGTTCGCGGTGCTGCTGTTCGCGGGCCTGGCAGGATCGATGTTCGTGCCCAGACGGCGCATGTGGGTGCGCGTCAAGGACGGCACGGTCGAGGTCGCCGCCCTGGCCCGCGGTGACGATCCGCGGGTCGAACAGGCCGCGCGGGCCCTAAGCGTAGACTTGCAGGACCGAGAAGACTAGCCGGGGACCCCGGCGGAGGATACCGATGGACGTCAATATCACCCTTGCCTCATGGTCGAATCTGCTTTTGTATTCGGCCCTGGCGGTCTATGCGCTGAGCTTCCTGTTCTACGCGTTCGACCTGTTCGGCCGGCAGCGCGTCACTGCGGCCGATGCCGCCCGTGAACAGGGGAAGAAGACCGCGGGTGCGGGCACTGCCGGCGCTGCGGGTAGGGCTGCGAATGCGGCTGGAGCGCAGAGCCGGACGACCGGTCGGAAACGATCCGTGGTCGGCAGCGGGGCCACAGCCGTGGCCGAGAAGACCGCGGAGAAAGCCTCGGTTTCACACCAGGCGACGGGTGCAGGGAAGTCCGGCGGCGGTGCGGCCGGGAAGTCCGGCGCGGCCGGAGAATCCGATGCTGCGGTAACCGGTGGGCGGCGCAAGCTCGCGGCCCTGGGCACGAACATGTTCGTCATCGGGCTGCTGCTGCACATCGCCTCGATCGTCACCCGCTGCCTATCGGTGATGCGGGTGCCGTGGGGCAATATGATGGAATACCTCATGGTCGCCACGGCGATCGCCGGCATCGTCTACCTGGTGGTCATGAAATGGCGCGATGTGCGCTACCTGGGCACCTTCGTCTCCGGGGCCATCATGATGGGCCTGGGCCTGTGCATCACGGTGTTCTACACCCCGGCTGCCCAGCTGGTCCCGGCCCTGCAGTCCTACTGGATCTACATCCACGTGCCGATCGCGATCCTGTCCACGGCGCTGCTGTCTATCTCCGCGGCCCTGGCCGTCTTCCAGATGCTCAAGGCCTTCGTGGAGACCCGTCACGCAGCGGTGGAGTCGGCCAAGAAGAAGGCCGCGAAGGCCGAGGCCAGGGCCCAGAAGGTGGCAGCGGCCGAGGGCGGGGAATCGGCTCCGGTCGCGAGCTCGCAGGCGAAGCGGGCCCAGCGCGAATCCGCCTCCGTCAAGGGCGTACCCGGCTGGCTGCGCTGGCTGGACAAGGACCGCATCCCCTCGTCGAAGTCGATCGAACAGGTCAGCTACCGGATCGCGGCCGTCGGCTTCATCACCTGGACGTTCACGCTGATCGCCGGAGCCATCTGGGCCGAGGTCGCCTGGGGCCGCTACTGGGGCTGGGACTCCAAGGAGATCTGGACCTTCGTCGTCTGGGTCGTCTACGCGGCGTATCTGCACTCGCGGGCCACCCGCGGTTGGAGCGCGAACAAGGTTGCGGTGTTGAACCTGGTGGGTTTCCTGTGCATCGTCTTCAACTTCACGATCGTCAACACCTACTTCAACGGTCTGCACTCCTACTCGGGGCTGTAACATTTCGCCGAGTGACCGGCGGGAACCAGTCGCTCGGCGAGCCCACAGGGCGCCTTGGCCGTGTGACAATCGAAGGGAGTCGATTTCCGGCGCCGGTGCCGGAACGCACGTGGAAGAGGTGGTACTCATGAGTTCGAACCCCGACCAGCCGAGTGTGGACGCCGCGCTCGAAGACGAGATGAGCGGACCGGTGACCTATGAGCGGCGCGGCCTGGCCGGCATCGTCACCCTGGCATCCACCGCGGACCGCAATGCGATCAGCCTGGCGATGATCGGCGAGGTCAAGGCCGCCGTCCAACGGGCCTACGACGACGAGGACGTCCGCTACGTCGTCCTCACCCACACCGGAAACACCTTCTGCGCGGGCGCGGACCTGCGCGAACAGAAGGGTTTCGGCGCCACTCCCGAACACCTACAGGTGCGCCGTGGACTGGAGCTGGGCGACCTGTTCTCTCTCCTGCTGGCCGGACCCAAGCCGGTGGTGGGCGCGGTCTACGGTCACGTGCGCGCCGGGGGCACAGGACTGGTCGCGGCCTGCGATGTGGTCTTCGCCGGGCCCGAGGCGAGTTTCGCCATGACCGAGGTCCGGATCGGTGCGGCTCCCACCGTCACCGTCGCGGTGCTCGAGGAGCGCCTGACCCCGCGGGCCCTGGCCGAACTGTCGATGCGGGGCAATGTCATCGATGCGGCAGAGGCCCAGCGGGTCGGGCTGATCACCCGGGTCGTCCCCGATGTGGACGAGGCGCTGGACTCCTTCGCCGCAGACCTGCAGGCGGCCGGTCCATCGGGCCTGGAGGCGGCGAAGGGCCTGGCGAACCGGAGGGTCGTGGACAATGTGGCCCGCCGGACGCCGGAACTGGCGGTGTTGTCGGCGCGTTTGTTCATGGCGGCCGAGGCCCAGGCCGGGATGCGCGCCTTCCTGCGGCACGAGCCCGCCCCCTGGGTGCCACAGGACTGAGCGCCCCTGAAAATCCGCACCCCTGAAAATCATTGGGGCGTTTGTCTCAGATTCGACCGTTCATACGGCCCAATCTGGAACAAACGCCCCAATGATTTCGGGACCTGCGATTCAGCGGTCCTCGTCGTCGCGTTTGGTCACGTCTCCGGCGTCCGCATCGGGACGCTCCTCGCGCTCATGGGCCTCGCGGCGCCTGCGCTGTTCGAGGTCGTCCTGGATCCGCCGCAGGTATTCCGGATCATCATCCGGTGCGATGGGGCCGCGGCGGCTGGGCTTTCCGGCGGAGCCGCCGGGCCCGGCCACGGTGCCCCGGCCGAAGATGTACCACATGAGCAGCCCGATCAGCGGGATGAAGAGGATGATGAAGAACCAGCCCCATTTAGGCATGATTCTGATGACTGTGCGATCTCGCATCGCGCAGTCGAACAGACTGTACAGGGTGATCGCCACCAGAATGACGACACCGGCAATTAACCCTCTAGCCACGCTCCCAGTCTAACGGACTAACATTGTGGATCATGCGTCAGTTCCTCTTGTACAATCTGGCCCGGATCGGCCTGTTCGTCCTCGTCCTGGCGGTGATGATCGGCATCTTCAAGTGGTCGCTCATCACCGGGATCGCGGCGATCCTCATCTCCACCATGCTCAGCTATCTGCTGCTGGGCCGGCTGCGCGATTCGGCGACGAATGCGATGGTCGACCGGGTCGAGGATCGGCGCAAGCGCAAGGCGGCGCAACCGGCGAAGAAGTCGGCGGACGCCCAGGCGGAAGACGCCGAGGTCGATCAGCTCGAAGAGCGCCGCACCAAAGAGGACTGAACGCCCGGTGGAGCTCGGGGCCGCTAGAGTGCCAGGCCCAGGGCCAGGAGGGCCGCCCAGAGCAGGGCTGCGATCCCGGTCTGTTTGATCGGCGGGATCAGGGCGGTCCCGGTGGACTTGCCCAGGACGATCCGCAGCGGCGGAATGGTCAGCACGACCGCCAGCACCGCCAGGAGCGCGGCCGGGTGGCCGGTGAGGATCGGCACCAACAGCAGGATGAAGGGCGCGATGACCAGGACGGCGTAGGCTATGCGCGCCCTGATATCCCCCAGCAGCGAGGCCAGCGTGGTCTTGCCCGTCAACGGATCCGTATCGATGTCGCGCAGATTGTTGACCATGAGCACGGAACAGGCGAACAGGCCCTGGCCCACCGCTCCGGCCCACGCTGTCGGGGAGAGCTGGTGGACCATCGCATAGGTGGTACCCAGTACGGCGACCAGGCCGAAGAAGATGAAGACGAACAGTTCCCCCAAGGCGATGTAGCCATAGGGGTGCTTCCCACCCGTGTAGTACCAGGCCGCCAGGACGGCCAGTACGCCCACGGGGATCAGCCACCACGATTGGGTCAACAGGGTCATGGCGACACCCGCTACACCCGCCACTCCGAAGCTTAAGAACGCGGCGCGTTTGACCCGGGGCGGGGAGACCAGCCCCGATCCGGTCAGGCGCAGCGGTCCCACTCGTTCGTCGTCGGTGCCGCGGACGCCATCGGAGTAGTCATTGGCGAAGTTCGACCCGATCTGCAGGGCCAGGGATACGAGGAGGGCCAGCAGGGGTGTGATGATGAGCTGCCAGGCGGGAACCTGGAGGATCTGCGATTTTCCGACATCGCCGATGACGATTTCGCGCAGTCCGCCGATCTGACCCAGCGCAGCGCCGGTTCCCACCAGCACCGGGGCCACCGCCAGCGGTAGGGTGCGCAGCCGAGCGCCTTCGATCCACTGGGAGAACGTCGCCATGTGCCAAGCCTTCTTTCCTAAAATGACCGTTCTATTTTATGCGGGTCGGGCGATATCGTGCCAGGTGGGACGAGGTTAACGGTGGAAGAGAGCCCCGGATCACACAGTCATGTGGTGATTCCCATGCGGTGATTCCGTGGGATCAGGCGGCTTGCGACTGGGCCACAGCGCACCACGCCGCGCGCCGGCGCGGTTCAGCCCAGGGCCCGCACGGCCAGTTCGCGGGCAGCCCGCCGATCCGGTTTGCCGATGCCCTTGGCCGGGATCGTCGTCACGGGCAGCACGAAGCGCGGTCGGTGGATCCCCGGGAACGAGGCGGGCAGCAGTTCTTTGAGTTCGGCTGCCAGGTCCGCTGCACGTGCCCCCTCGCCGGTCGCCGCGAAGGGGCCGGAGTCCGCGCGTAGCAGCGCGACCAGGGCCGCGCCCCACTCGGGGTCGGGCAGCCAGGTGAGCAGGACCTCGGCGACGCCGTGCGGTTCCAGGGCTGCCAACAGTGCGTTCTCCACAGCCAGGGGCGCGATGTTCTCCCCGCCGACCACGATGACGTCGTCGGCACGGCCCAACACGTCGAGCACCCCGTCGCTGATGCGGCCGAGGTCGCTGGTGGTGAAGGAGCGCGTGGCACCGGAGCCTGCGAACCCCGTGCCGGTATCCGGCAGGGCGCGCAGCAGTGCCGGAGCATCCTCCAAGCGCACATAGGAATCCGCCAGCACGGGCCCGGCCAAGACCACGCGCGACTGTGCGTCGATCGACATGTGGACGCCGTCGAAGGGCACGCCGTTGTAGACGCAGCCGCCGCCGGTCTCCGACATGCCGTAGGTGCGCACGATCCGCAGGCCCGCGGCCTCGGCGGCTGCCATCACGGAGGGCGCGACCGAGGCCCCGCCCAGCAGGATCGCATCGAACCTCCCCGCGGCCCGGGTCGCCGCCGTATCGCGCAGGATCCGCACCAATTGTGTGGGCACCAGGGAGGCGTAGAGGCGTGCGGCCTGGCCGGCCTCGGAGACCAGGCGGTCCACATCTGCGGTGAAGCCCGCGGCGTCGAAATGACCCAGTGAGACCAGGGGAGTGGTGCCGGCCATGAGCGAGCGCAGCAGCACCTGGGCGCCGGCGATGTGGTGCGGGGCCAGCGGCAGGTACCAGGTGCCCGGCCCGCCCAGTGCTGCCTCGGTCGCGCGGCCCGATACCTCGAGGGCCCTGGCGGACAGGGCCACGCCCTTGGGGTCACCCGTGGAACCGGAGGTGTAGACGACCAGGGCGGGCGGCGCCTGGTCCCCCCTGGCCGGGTCGGGGCGGAAGGCCTCAGGTGCCACCACGTGGACCTCGCCGGACCGGGATGCGGGTAAGACCACGGTGTGCCGGCCGGCCATGGCGCCGGCCAGCAATTCGCTCAGTTCGGCCGGGGTTGGGCGCAGGGTGCGGACGGGGTTCACTGTGCTGTTCATGCTGCTCTGTGGCTCGGACAATCCGGTGGGGTCCCGCTCAGTAGTACCAGGGGTAGGGCGACCAGTCGGGGTCGCGCTTTTCCAGGAAGGCGTCGCGGCCCTCGACCGCCTCGTCGGTCATATAGCCCAGGCGGGTGGCCTCGCCGGCGAAGACCTGCTGGCCCATCAGACCATCGTCGGCCAGGTTGAAGGCGAACTTGAGCATCCGCTGGGCGTTGGGGGACTTGCCCAGGATCTCGTGGGCCATGGTCAGGGCCGCGTTCTCCAGATCGGCGTGGTCGACGACCTCGTTGACCGCGCCCATGTCGGCCATGTCCTGCGCGGAGTAGGTGCGGCCCAGGAAGAAGATCTCACGGGCCTTCTTCTGGCCCACCATCTTCGCCAGGTAGGCGCTGCCGTAGCCGGCGTCGTAGCTGCCCACGTCCGCGTCTGTCTGCTTGAACTTCGCGTGTTCGCGGCTGGCGATGGTCATATCGCAGACCACGTGCAGGCTGTGCCCGCCGCCGGCCGCCCAGCCCGGTACCACCGCGATGACGACCTTGGGCATCATCCGGATGAGGCGCTGGACCTCCAGGATGTGCAGCCGGCCGGCGCGCGCCGGGTCGACCGATTCGGCGGTCTCGCCGGAGGCGTACTGGTAGCCCGAGCGCCCGCGGATCCGCTGGTCCCCGCCGGAGCAGAAGGCCCAGCCGCCGTCCTTGGGGCTGGGGCCGTTGCCGGTCAGCAGCACGCAGCCCACGTCCGAGGTCTGCCTGGCGTGGTCGAGCGCCCGGTACAGTTCGTCGACGGTGTGGGGCCGGAAGGCGTTGCGGACCTCGGGCCGGTCGAAGGCGATGCGCACGCAGCCGAAGTCGGAGCCGTCGGGGTTGAGCGCCCGATGGTAGGTGATGTCGGTGAAGTCGAAGCCCGCGACCTCCCGCCACTTGGTCGGATCGAAGATCTCGGATACCGATGCCGGGTTCTGTGCGGGGTCGGTCTGCGTCTCACTCATGGACTCAAGTCTAGTTCGGTGGACCTACGTCTAGTTCGGTCGGCGCGCACTAGGGTGGGGTCATGACCGATTCGCGCGTACCCCCAGTGCCGTCCTCCGTACCCGCTCCCGTCCATCCTGACCTGCCCGCGGACCCGCGCGAGCTGTTCGACGATATCCGCGTGGTCTGCCTGCCGATGGTTGCGAAGTTCCGCGGTATCACGGTGCGTGAGGCGATGCTGGTGCACGGTCCGGCCGGTTGGGCGGAGTTCTCGCCGTTCACCGAATACGACACCGCCGAGGCCTCCCGCTGGCTGGCCGCCACCGTCGAGTACGCGAGCTGTGACTACGCCGAGCTGGTGGGCGGTCCGGCTGCGGAATCGGCTGCGGTCCCGGCGCTGGACCCCGTGCCCGTCAACGGCACCGTGCCCGCCTGCCCTGCGGCGGACGTGCCGGGCATCCTGGCCCGTTACGACGGAGTGCGCACCGTCAAGATCAAGGTGGCAGAGCGCGGGGCCGCGACTCTGGCCGACGACCTGGCGCGGATCCGCGCGGTGATGGCCGCCGGGCCGCAGCTGCGCCTGCGCCTGGACGCCAACGGCCGTTACACCCCGGCCGAGGCGCAGCATGCCCTGCGCGCCTTCGCCGCACTGCCCGGCTTCACCGAACGGCTCGAATACATCGAACAGCCCGTGCTGGACACCGAGGACCTGGCCCGACTGCACGACTGGGTCGCCGCCGCCGGCCTGCCGCTGCGCCTGGCAGCCGACGAATCCATCCGCAAGGCCTCCGACCCACTGCGGGTCGCGCGGTTGGGGGCGGCCGACCAGATCATCGTCAAGGTCCAGCCGCTGGGCGGCATCCGGGCCGCGCGCGAGGTCGTCGCGGCCGCCGGCCTGCCCGCCACGGTCTCCAGTGCGCTGGACACCTCGGTCGGCCTGGCGGCCGGCGTCGCCCTGGCCGCCGCGCTGCGCGGGGGAGCGGGCTGCTCGGTCGCGGGTGCCGCCGGCTCCGGGCCTGCGTGCGGCCCCGGGCCTGCGTGCGGCGCGGGGCTGCCGGGCGGCGCGGGCGGTCGCACCGGGAGCGGGGCCTCGGCCCAGGAGGTGTGGGCCGCTGGCCTGGGCACCAGCTCGCTGTTCGCCCGCGACGTCGTCGACCCGCCGCTGCGCGCCCACGCCGGAGTCCTGTCGCCGGGTCGAATCAGCCCCGACCCCGCGGCCCTGGCCGCCCTGGCCGCCCCCGCCCCACGCACAGCCTGGTGGCTTGAGCGGCTGGATCGCTGCTGGGCCCACCTGTCACAAAGGTAGGAAGGTGTCATGAACTTCCGCTCGTGGGGCACGGAAAGCGACCTTTTCCGACACCGACCTACTTGTGTGACACCCTTGTGTGACACCTCGGCGCAGAGGTGGTGCGGTAGCAGCGGAATCCGGCCCGCCGGGGTCTAAGCGCGCGTGCGGCGCACAGGTCCCAGCAACATGCCCTGGTGCCGGGCCAGGGCCAGCAGCACGATGCCCGCGGCCAGGGCGACGACCAGCGTGACCACCGAGGCCTCGATGCCCATCGACCCGCCGGTCAGCCAGGCGGGCCCTGACCAGTGTGCTTCGAACAGGCCGGTGCGCTCGCCGGTGCCGGAGACGTTCGAGGAGAAGATCCCGCCCTGGACGAAGTTCCACGCCACGTGGATGCCGATCGCCAGCCACAGCCGGCGGGTCAGCAGATAGGCCGCACCCAGCAGGACGCCGGCCTCCAGCATGATGGCCACGGCGCCGAAGACCGATGCGCCGGGGTTGCTCAGATGCACCAGCCCGAACAGCACAGAGGTGATCGCCAGTGCGGCCCAACTGCCCAGCCAGGCATCGAGGACGCGCAGCAGGAACCCGCGGAACAGGATTTCCTCCATGAAACCCGCACCGATCCCGATGGCTGCGGCGTAGAACAGGCCGTCCCACAGCGCAGGGCCGGTGGTGATGCCGGTGGTCCGGTAGCCGCCGAACAGGGCGATCACACCGACGGACACCCCCATCAGCACGAGTCCGGTGCCCAGGCCGGTGACGAATTCGATGAGGCGCTGGTGCTTGCCAAGGCCCAGGCCCGGATTGCCCGCGATGAAGCGCATGATGAGCAGATAGAACACGAAGGACAGAGCGGCGCCCACGACCATGCCGATGAGCATGTCGAGCCCGCCGAACACCGACATCCCGGCCTGCGCCACATCGGCGGTGGAGCCATCGGGCCGGACCACCCGGACGGACGCGCCCGCGCCAGTGGCGGCGTCGATGGTGAGGCTCCCGCGCAGCAGGGCGGAGAAGAACGTGACGACACCGGCGACCAACTGGGCCGCGAAGAAGGCCACGATCCCCACGACGAGCTGCCAGACCCGGTGCGCGTCGCCCCGGAAGACGGAAGGGGTCCGTGGGGTCACTGACTCGGCATAGGGATTGGGCGGGTAGCTCATAGTTCCATCATAGTTCGGTGGAAAAATAGGGCCGATGAATGCTTCCACCGCCTCCGCTCGCGCCCTCGCCGTCGAACTGCTCCGCCTGGGCCTACGCCATGTCGTCATCTGCCCCGGCTCGCGCTCGGCTCCGCTGACCTACGCCTTCGCGGAACTGGCCAGGCAGGGGCTGGTGGAAACGAGTGTGCGGATCGACGAGCGCGATGCCGGCTTCCTGGCATTGGGCCTGGCCAAGGGCCTGCGGGCCGAGGGCTCGGGCGACGGGCTGGTCGCGGTGGTGACGACCTCGGGCACCGCCGTCGCGAATCTGCACCCGGCAGTGCTCGAGGCCTCCTACTCCCATGTCCCCCTGCTCCTGCTGACGGCCGACCGGCCCGCCCGGCTGCGCGCCACCGGGGCCAATCAGACGATCGACGATCAGTCGCGGGTGCTGACCGATGTGCGGGCGGGCATTGACGTGGAGGTCGGTGGCGACGCCCCGAACGCGGCCCGGGTGGCGGCCGAGGCGGCCCTGGGCTCCGGATTCGCCGGGACCGTGGCGGGTGGTTCGGTGGGGGAGCCCGCCGGCGGCGCGTTGGGCCCCGGCGCCCTGGCCGGCACACCCGGTCCGGTGCAGCTGAACATCCAGTTTGACGTCCCCCTGGTGCCCGAACGCGTGGACTTCCCCTGGACGCCCGCGGGATCAGAGGCCGCGCCCGCGCAGGCTCCGGCGCCGTTGGATCCCCGGCTGGGTGAGGCCCTGCACCGGCTGGACCCCACGAGCACCGTGGTGCTCGCCGGTGACGACTTCGGATTGGGCCAGCGGCGCGTGGGCGAACTGGCCACCCGCCTGGGCCTGCCCGTCCTGGCCGAACCGACTGCGCCCCTGTTCGTCCACCAGCATGCCGTGGCCCGCCACACCGAGGTGCTGGCGGGCGCGCCGACCCTGCGAACACGGATCGCCACGGTGGTGGTCGCGGGCAAACCCACGCTGTTCAGGCCCGATGCCAAGCTCCTCGCCGATCCCGCGGTGACCCTCGTCCACGTGCAGGCCGATCTGGACCGAGTGGACGACGCGGCCTGGGCCGAGTTGGCTCTGGGCCTGGGGGATGTGCGGGGTCCGGATGTGCCGGGTGCCGCACCCTGGCTCGCCGAATGGCTGGAGGCCGGGCGCGCGCTCGCCGCACAGGACGAAGGTGCCGGGCACGACTCGGCTGCAGCCGTTGGCTCGACTGCGGCCGGAGCGGGCGGCGCTGGTCAGCCCTCCGGCCCAGCGGCCCTCATCGCCCCGGTGCTGCGGGCCGAGGGCCATGTGCTGCTGGCCAGCTCATCGGTGGTCCGCTATGCCGACCGGATCACGGATCGGCACGCGCGGATCAGTGCGAGCCGCGGTCTGGCGGGTATCGACGGACTCGTGTCCACCGCCGTCGGCATGGCCAGGGTGCTGGCCGGGCCGAAGCCGGGTGCGGCCTCGGCCCCGGTCAGGCTGTTGATCGGGGATCTGGCGCTGCTCCACGACGCCGGCGGGCTGCTGCGGATGACGGGCGAGGCACGCGCGAGTCTGCAGATCTTCGTCCTCAACGACGACGGCGGACGGATCTTCGCGGGCCTCGAACACGGGCAGGACTACCTGGCGCCCTACTTCGGTCCGTACTTCGCGACCCCGCACGGTCGGGGCTTTGCCCATCTGGCGGCCGAATACGACTGGCACTACGAGAGCCTGGACGGCCCCGCCGCAGTGTCCCGAGTAGTCGCCGAGGCCCGCCCCGGCCTCTACGAGATCCCCCTCCCACCCGTCCTGTCCTGACGGCTCGGGGATTACTCCAGGCCGAGGGCTTGGCGCATGGGCTTCATCTTGGCCCAGGTCTCGGCCAGTTCGGACTCCGGATCGGAATCGGGCATGATCCCGGCGCCGGCCCACAGCCGGATCCGGTCGCGGGCCTCGAGCTGTCCGCAGCGCAGGGCGATGCCCAACTGGCCGTTGCCATAGCCGTCGACCCAGCCGATGGGACCTGCGAAGCGGCCCCGGTCGGCCGCCTCGGATTCCCGGATCACCCTGGTCGCCTGATCCGTGGGCACCCCGCCCACCGCAGCGGTCGGATGCACGGCCGCCGCGACCTCGAGCGCCCATGGCCGATCGGCCGCCCCGCCGGTCCCGGGGCCGGCTCCAGGGCCGAGGTCCCCGGCGCCACCGCGCACCCCGCCCGCAGCGGCGCTCCCCGCCGCCGGGACCCGGGTATCCAGCGTGCCACGGGCATCGCTGGCCAGGTGGATGACATTGCTCAGGGCCAGCAGATGCGGTTCGGAATCCACCCGCAGATCCGAGCTCAGGGGTGTCAGAGACTGTTCGAGGGAGTGGATCGCATAGCGATGCTCCTGCGAGTCCTTGTGCGCGCCCAGCTGCTTGCGCGCTGCATCGAGCTCGGACTCCGGATCGTGCTGGACCCGGTAGGTCCCGGCCAGCACGCGGGAGGACACGACCCCGTCCTGCACGCCGATGAGCAGTTCGGGAGTCGCCCCCACCAGGCCCGCCACCGCATAGGTCCACGTCGACGGGAAGGCCCGGTTCAGCCGGCCCAATACCGCGCGCAGATCGATGTCGGCATCGGCCTGCACCACGGTGTCACGGGCCAGGACCACCTTCAGCAAATCGTCTGCGGGGTCGTCGGCGGCCGCGCGCAACCGGGCGGAGACCTCGCCGACGATCCTCCGGTACTTCCCCGCAGTGACCCGCCCGGCCGACAGCCTGGCCCCGCGTACCGGGGACAACCGGGCATCGGACAGCCGCAGGGGGCTGACGTCCTGGTCGGGATAGGTGATCTGCGTCAGCCAGACCCGGCCATCGCGCCGGCCCATCAGGAAAGTGGGCACGTCGATGACACTGGCGGTCCGCGAATCGTCGGCGAAGGACAGGGAGCTGAAGCCCAGCAGGCCGGAGCCGGGCAACTGGACCGGATCGTCGACCTCCGCCGTACCCGCCAGCGCTCGCCAGGCCGCGGACAGTCGGGTGAAGCGGTCGGCCCCGGTGGCGCTCAGGCGCAGGGTCCGGCCGAAGCCCACCAGGCCGGAATGGCCCCTGACCCAGCAGGCCAGGGTGTCGGTTGGGAGTTTGGTCAGGAAGTCCTCGGGACTGGTGGGCAGGCCACTGGAGAAGGGTCGGGGCGCCTCCGGGTTGACGCCGTCGATGAACCACGAGCGCACGCGCAGGCTCGGCAGGCCGGAGGTTGTGGGGGCCGAAGTGTCCTCAAGATCGAAACGCATCACCCTTCAATGCTAAGCGGCCGGATGCCGGTTCGAGGCCGCGGCCGGGGACCGGGGTTTCCGGCCCCCGTCGGACACCGGCCCGCAGACCGGGTGAGCAAGGATACAGAGACGATCCCCGCCCCGGGTGGTCAGGTGGGCGCGCGGGCTGAGAAACTAGGCGTATGACTCGCGCGAACCTGGACAAGCAGAAGACCGACGTCGCATCGATGTTCGACGCCGTGGCCGAACGCTACGACCTGACCAACGATGCCATGACGTTCGGGATCTCGCGCTGGTGGCGCGTGGAGAACACCAAGGCCGTCGACCCGCAGCCCGGCGAGAAGATCCTCGACCTGGCCGCCGGCACGGGCTCATCCTCGGTGCCCTATGCCAGGGCCGGCGCGCAGGTGATCGCAGGCGATATCTCCGAGGGGATGCTGGAGGTGGGGCGGCGCCGCCACCCCGAAATCGAGTTCGTCTACGCCGATGCGCTCGACCTGCCCTTCGACGACGAGACCTTCGACGCGGTGACCATCACCTATGGCTTCCGCAATGTCCAGGACACCGCCACCGCCCTGTCCGAGATGTACCGGGTCCTCAAACCGGGCGGGCGCCTCATCGTCTCCGAGTTCTCCACCCCCACCTTCAAGCCCTTCGCCAAGTTCTACAAGGGCTACATCATGCGCGCCCTGCCGGCCGTCGCCAAGGCCGTCAGCTCCAGTCCCGACGCCTATGTCTACTTGGCCGAATCGATCCGCGCCTGGCCGGCCCAGGTGCCGCTGGCCCACCTGATCCGCGACGCCGGGTTCGACCGCGTGCAGTACCGCAACCTCACCGGCGGGATCGTCGCCCTGCACCGCGGTTACAAGCCGGCCGCCCCGGCACCGGAGACAGCAGCGCCCGAGGCCCCCGCACGTGCGGAGGGCAACCCGGGTGCCGCCTCGGCGGGGGTCGCCTGAGGTGCAGACCGTCAGCGCCGATGTCATCGTCGTGGGCGCGGGACCGGCGGGCGCCTCGGCCGCGGCACACCTGGCTCGGGCCGGTCTGGACGTCGTCGTCCTGGAGAAGGCCCGGTTCCCGCGCGATAAGATCTGCGGCGATGCGCTGACCCCGCGGGCCGTGCACGAACTGGGCCTGCTGGGCCTGGACAAGTCGGACGAACCCGGCTGGCACCGCAACCGGGGCCTGCGGCTGATCGGCGGCGGGCACCGCCTGGAGATCGACTGGCCCAGCGTCGCCGGCCTGCCGGATTATGGGCTGACGCGCCCGCGGATGAAGCTCGACGAGGACCTGGCCCGCCACGCGCAGGCCAGTGGTGCAACCCTGTACGAGAACACCATGGCCCTGCACCCGACCTTCGGCGCCGATGGCTGGGTCAACGGGATCCAGGCCACGGCGACCAATGACAAGGGTCGCAAGATCGGCCCCGAGACCCACTTCCGCGCGCCCGTTGTGTTGGCCGCGGACGGGGTGTCGGCGCGCACCGCCGTGCAGATGGGCAATGAGAAGCGCGAGGACCGGCCGATGGGCGTGGCCGTGCGCACCTACTACCGCACGCCGCGGTCGCAGGACGAGTTCATCGAGAGCTGGCTGGAACTGCGCCCGAAGGCCGAACCCGGCACTGCCCAGGCCGGCCGCGGCGACGGGCTGGGCGATCCGATGCCCGGCTACGGCTGGCTGTTCCCGATGGGCGACGGCACGGCGAACGTGGGGCTGGGCATCCTCGACACCTCGCCGATGTTCGGCAAAGTCGACTACCGCAAGGTGCTGCGCGACTGGATCGAGGCGATGGGCGCCGAATGGCAGATCGACGAGACCTGTACCACCGGGCCCGTGAAGTCCGCCGCCCTGCCTATGGCCTTCAACCGCACCCCGCACTTCGACCGCGGCGTGCTGCTGCTGGGCGATGCGGCCGGGATGGTCAACCCGTTCAACGGGGAGGGCATCGACTATGCGATGGAATCCGGCCGCCTGGCCGCCGAGGTCGTGGCCACCTACCAGCACTATCCCACCGCCGCACGCCGGCGGGCACTGCACGGGTATGCGGAGTCGGTGCGCGGCGAATTGGGCTCCTATTTCACCCTGGGCCGGATTTTTGCTGAGATAATCGGTAAGCCGGAGCTGATGAATGTGGGGATCAAGTACGGTATGGGGAGCAGGGTCTTGATGAGATTCGTCGTCAAGCTGCTGGCGAACCTGTACAGTTCGCGGGCCAGTGAACGCGACCTCTACGACCATGTGATCTATGCGCTGAACCAGCTGGTGCCGGCGACGACGAACGACTGACGATGGGTACAACGGAACAGACTATGACCGAATCGGGCAACACCGGCACGCAGTCCCCTGCTACGGCGGCACAGGCTGGGACGACTCCTCCGGAGGCCGCGCCTGCTTCCCCCGCGCCTGCGACCACGACCCAGGCGATCAGCATGGGGATGGGCGCAGTCGCGCTGGAACTGGCCGATTATCTGGAGCAGGTCGAGGACGTGCTCGGCGCTGCCGCCCGGCAGACCGATCCGCTGGTCGATGCGGCAGCCCACCACCTGATGAACGCCGGGGGCAAGCGGGCCCGGCCCATGCTGGTGTTGATGGCCGCGGGCCTGGGCGACCGGGATCGGCCCCAGGTCATCACCGCGGCGGCCGCGGTGGAACTGACCCATCTGGCCACGCTGTACCACGACGATGTGATGGACGAGGCCCCCGTGCGCCGCGGTGCGACCGCAGCTCAGCACGTGTGGGGTAATAACGTTGCGATTCTGACGGGCGACCTGTTGTTCGCCAAGGCGTCCCTGCTGTCGGCGGACCTCGGCCCGCGCGCGGTGGTGCTGCAGGCGGAGACCTTCGAGCGCCTGGTGCTCGGCCAGCTGCACGAGACCATCGGCCCGGTCGACGGGGCCGACCCGCTGCGCCACCACCTCGGCGTGCTGGCCGACAAGACCGGTTCGCTGATCGCCGCGGCCACGGAGTTCGGCCTGCTTGCCTCGGGCGCGCCCGAGGAGTACATTGCGCCGCTGCGCTCCTTCGGCGAGCGGGTGGGTGTGGCCTTCCAGCTGGCCGATGACATCATCGACCTGGACAGCGCGCCGGACCAGTCCGGCAAGACGCCGGGGACCGATCTGCGCGAGGGCGTGCCCACCCTGCCGATGCTCTATGTGCGGGCCGCGGCGGCCGCCGGCGACGCGGACGCGGTGCGCGTCGTGGAGCTGATGGACCGGGATCTGAGCAGCGACGAGGCCCTGGAAACCGCCAGGGTCGCGCTGGTCGCCCACCCCGCGATGGAACGGGCCAGGGCCGAGGCCCGTCGCTGGGTCACAGCGGCCCTGGACGATCTGGCGCCGCTGCCGGCCGGTGGGGTCAAGGACGATCTGATCGCCTTCGCCCACCAGGTCGTCAACCGCGTCGGCTGATCCGGCGGTGGCTCCACAAGTGCACCTGTGGAGCCACTCGGCAAGGTGCGGGCCTACCGGCGGCGGGAGGCGCGGAGCATGTCGACGGTGATGATGACGATCGCCACCCAGACGATGAAGAAGCCCGCCCAGCGCGCGGGATCCATGTGCTCGTGGAACACGGTCAGCGCGAAGATGAACTGCATGGTCGGGGCGATGTACTGCATCATCCCCACCCAGCTCAGCGGCACCCGGCTGGCCGCACCGGAGAACATGATGAGCGGGACCGCGGTGATGGGCCCCAGGAACACCATCGCCACGACCTGCCAGGGCCCGCCGGCGGTGAAGTGCGATCCGCCGGTGGCCAGGAGGAAGCCGATATAGGCCAGGGCGAACGGGGTGAGGACCATGGTCTCGATCGTGAACCCGGGCAGTGCCCCGACCTTGCCGCCCACCCGGTTCTTGATCAGGCCGTAGAGCCCGAAGGACACCGCAAGGCCCAGGCTCCACCAGGGCACGCGGCCATAGGCCACCGTGATGACGACGACCGCCACCACGCCGACGGCCACGGCGACCCATTGCGCCGGGCGAAGGCGCTCGCGCAGGAACACCACGCCCAACAGGATCGACAGCAGCGGGTTGATGAAATAGCCCAGTGAGCTCTCCAGGACGTGGCCGGTGAGCACGGCGTAGATCATGATGGTCCAGTTCGCGCAGGCGAACAGCGAGGCCAGGGTCAGGGTGGAGAACAGCCTGCCGTTGCGGCAGATGGCCCAGACCTCGCGGAAGGTGCGGGTCAGCGCCAGCAGGATGACGCACAGGACGATCGACCAGACGACCCGGTGGGCCAGCACCTCCAGGCCACTGGCGGGTTTGGCCGCGTTGAACGCGAAGGGCATGAAGCCCCAGAGGAAGTACGCGCCACAGCCCAGGAACAGGCCAAGGCGCCGGTTGTCGCGGACATCGGCGGGGACCTCGGCGGGTGAAGGCGCGGGGGCACCGGCGGTTGCGGCGGGGACTGGATCATTGGAAGCGGGAGTCGACACAGGGGGATTCTAGCCACCGTCCGCTGGGCGGGACGGAACTGCCCACCCACTGGGCCCGGACCTCGGCCGCCGGACTACCGCCGCCGGACCGCAGCCGCGGGACAAAGTCACATGGCCTACTAAGGGGAACCCAACTAGAATGGTGGGGGCTGCCGGCGTGAACACCGGTGCCACACGACGACGAAAGAGGTTTTATGGATCGCCCGCTGCGCGTGGCCATCGTGGGTGCCGGCCCCGCCGGGATCTACGCCGCCGACATCCTGACGAAGGCGGAACGCGACTTCGATCTGAGCATCGACCTGTTCGAACGCCTGCCTGCCCCCTTCGGCCTGGTCCGCTACGGCGTCGCCCCCGACCATCCCAGGATCAAGGGCATCATCAATGCGCTGATCAAGGTGATGGACCGCGGCGACATCCGGCTGTTCTCGAATGTGGACTACGGCACGGACATCACGCTGGAGGACTTCCGCCACCTCTACGACGCCGTCATCTTCTCCACCGGCTCGATCGAGGACGCGCCCCTGGACATCCCCGGCATCGACCTGCCGCGCTCCTACGGCGCCGCCCGCTTCGTCAACTGGTACGACTCGCACCCGGACTACCCGCAGACCTGGCCGCTGGACGCCAAGCGCGTCGCGGTGATCGGCAACGGCAACGTCGCCCTCGACGTCGCCCGGATCCTGTCCAAGCAGGCAGACGACCTGCTGAGCACGGAGATCCCCGCGCACGTCTACGAGGGACTGAAGGACTCGGCCGTGACCGATGTGCACGTGTTCGGCCGCCGTGGCCCGGCGCAGGTGAAGTTCACGCCGCTGGAGCTGCGCGAACTGGGCCATGTCAAGGACGTCGACATCGTCGTCTACCCCGAGGACTTCGAATTCGACGAGGGTTCGATGCAGGCCATCGGCTCGAACAATCAGACCAAGCAGGTCACGAAGACGCTCACGGACTTCACTCTGCGCGAGGAAACCGGCGCCAAGCGCCGCCTGCACCTGCACTTCCTCCAGGCACCGGTGGCCGTGCTGGGCGATGAGACCACCGGGGTGACCGGCCTACGGGTGGAGCGCCAGCAGCTCGACGGCACCGGCGGCGTCAATGGCACGGGGGAGTTCATCGACTACGACATGGACGCGGTCTACCGTGCGGTCGGCTACTTCGGCACCGCTGTGGACCAGCTGCCCTTCGACCGGCACAAGGGCGTGGTGACGAACGTCGAGGGCCGCGTGGTCCAGGGCGATTCCCAGGCAGAGGCCGCGCAGGCCCCGGTGGAACCCGGACTGTACGCGACGGGTTGGATCAAGCGCGGGCCGGTCGGCCTGATCGGGCACACCAAGGGCGATGCCCTGGAGACCGTCACGCACCTGATCGAGGACTACCACGCCGGTTCCCTGCCCGCGCCCACGCATCCGGGCGAGGACGAGATCGTCAAGCTGCTCGAGGCCAAGGGCGTGGACTTCACGAACTGGGAGGGCTACCACCTGCTGGACGCCGCGGAGCGCGCCGCAGGCGAGCCCGAGGGCCGTGAGCGCATCAAGCTCGCCACCCGCGAGGCCATGATGGACGCCGCCCGTGCCGCCGTCCACGCGGGCTCCGGTTCCGAGGTCCCGCAGGGTGCCGCTGACTGATTGAAACCGCCGGTTTGTCCCCCGATCGGGGGACAAGCACTTCCGGTTCTCTTCGTAGGGTGAAGGAATCGCGTGTACGAGGTACGCGATGGCTGGACCAAATTTCTACTGAGGAGGACTTATGGAGTTCTTTGGAAGGCGCCTCGCTATTTCAGTGGGGCTTGCCGCTGCGCTGGCTATGGGTGGGTTGATTCCTGCCCAGGCAATAGGGGTGGAAGAACAATCAACTGGATCAGTGACCAGATCGACGACGACAGTTGTCAATGAGCAATGTGCTGACCAAGTACGGGAGATCAACGAAGAGCTAGGTGATCCAGTTGCCGATGGCATCGAAGTGTGTGATGCCAAGATCGAGACTACTTCGACGACAGGTGTTGTGACGGACGCCGAGATTGACGCTGCGGCTGCTGTTGGCGAGCTGACCATCCCAGAAGCAACAGCGCTAAAAGCGAAGAAGAAAAAGAAGCCGATTTACAAACGCAGTTGGGACAATGGGTATCTAAGCGGTGTGGTTTACGAGCGACACACAGGTACAACCTACTATGATGGTTCCAAGGCTTGGATTAAGAAGTACAGGGGGAAGACAGGTAAACACACTTGTCATGCCCAGGGGTCTTGGGCTGTTGGCTGGGTGGTCACGCCGCTTTCGTGCGGAAAGCCAAAGGCTGGCAAGACGGCGGACGCAGTGCACAAGTTCGATACAGCGCTGGTCTTCAAAGGGTCGCCTATCAGGCTGACTGTTGGATTGCACCTGCGCGTGTCGAATAAGGGTGAGCCAAAGGCTTGGCAGGTTGGCGGATGAGTTCGAGGACCCGTTGCGTTGTCGCACGAGATGAGGCGAAATGGATACACGAGCTACAGAAGATGCGAGTCGTTTCTTCCAAAGGACGGACTGGTGGCTGGTTGGAATCGTGGCGGCTCAACTCGTCACTTGTCCGCTGTTGTTCGTAGGGCCGATTTTCTGTACAGTCCTGGCATACATGTCGCCTTTGCGCTACTCCCGTGCCCGGCTGGTGATCGCGACTGTGACAGGTGTCGTCATACTCTGCATATCGACAGTACCATTCGTCCTCATGTGGTTGGGCATCAACCGTGACTTGGCATCGTGGAGCGACCCAGAGAAAGCCTCAGGCGAGGCTCTTCTCTCGGAGGTTCCCGACCTGTGATCGTAGCCAGAAGATGACCGAGGCCGCGCCCGGGTGCCGCGATCGCGGCGCCCGGGTGCGGCCTCGGTGTGCGAAGGCGTGAGAAAGGGCCCCACGGCATCGTCCGATGCGGTGGGCCCTTCGGGTTCCATCCAGGCTAGACGGTTCAGCGGTAGTTCGTGAATTGCAGGTCGACGTCGAGGTCCTTGCCCTTGAGCAGGGCGATGACCGACTGCAGGTCGTCGCGGCTCTTCGAGCTGACCCGGACCTCGTCGCCCTGGATCGGGGCCTTGACGCCCTTGGGGCCCTCGTCGCGGATGATCTTCGTGATCTTCTTGGCGGTCTCCTTGTCGATGCCCTCCTTGAGGCCGGCCTCGAGCCGATATTCCTTGCCCGACGGGTAGGGTTCGCCGGCGTCCAGGGACTTCAGCGAGATCCCGCGCTTGACCAGCTTGGACTGGAAGACGTCGAGGACGGCCTTGACGCGTTCCTCGGCATTGGCCTTGATCAGGATGGATTCGCCCGACCAGGCGATCGAGGCGTCGGTGCCGCGGAAGTCGTAGCGCGAGTTGACCTCCTTGGCGGCCTGGTTGAGTGCGTTGTCGGCCTCCTGCCGGTCGACCTTGCTGACGATGTCGAAGCTGGAATCGCTTGCCATGGTTGCTCCTTAGCTGTCGGATGCCCGCGAGCGGGCCGGATACACGGCCACCAGTCTAGTGAAGGCCAGTCTGCGACGTCCGAATATGACACTGGACACAAAGTGCTGGAAAGGGCCTCCTCTGATTTCGTATCCGAGAAATCATCCTGTACTGTTTAACAGGTACGCCACACGGGCTGAAACCCAACAGGTGTATGGCAGGTTGTCCGAGCGGCCAAAGGAATCTGACTGTAAATCAGACGGCATTGCCTTCGAAGGTTCGAATCCTTCACCTGCCACCGAAGGCCGAAGCCCCCGGGATCATGAGATCCCGGGGGCTTCGTCGTTTCGGAGGACGTTCGCCCGTGGGGTCGCCTCTGCCGGCTTGGGGCAGCGGGTCGGAGCCTCAGGGCCTCCGTGCCGCCCATACCGGCAGCGCGATGAGCGCGACGACGGCCAGAGCCGCCAATTGCATGGGCGGAAACAGGGCCAGTGCGATGCTCGCCGTCGAACTGTCGTCCATCAGCACGTCGATGTACACCCAGACCCCGGCGGCGCCGGCCACCACGGTATAGGCCAGGGCGAGCCATGAGACCCAGGCCGGTCTCCTCACCAGGAGCTGGATGATCAACGGCACCAGATAGGGCAGGATGATGAAAAAGCCCAGGACTGCTGCCCCCACTGCCGCATCCACTGCGGTCCCCCTCCACGGCTGGGCGAGTACGGCCATGACGCCGATGGCCGTTGCGATGAACAGCAGGGCTGCAATCATGCCGATGATGCGGACGGTTCGGTTCCCAGCTGGGAGGTTGTGCGCGTCGGTGGGCATGGGTCGATCCTAGACGTCGGCGAAGACCGGATCACGCGAATGTGGGCCGAACCGGAAGATTTCCGGCGGATCTGCAGCACTGTGGCAAGAAGATCGACGAGCATGGGACCTTTCTCACTTCCCGGGCGCCTCGTCCACGGTTTTGTCTCACATGGCAGAATCTAGGATGGTCGCGACTCGTCGGCATACCCGTCGGCACTATCGCCGGCGCCCCGCCGGCCCGCCCACCGGCGCCCTCGCCGGATCGGCAGTCGCGCAGAAAGGAGCCCTCAATGGCACATGACACCATCGAATCCCTGCTCGACCGGGTACTCAAACGCAATCCCGGTGAACCCGAATTCCACCAGGCCGTCCGCGAGGTCCTCGGCTCCCTCCAGGCGATGGGGAACCGTCATCCCGAATACCAGGACTCCCGCGTCGTGCAGCAGCTGTGCGAACCGGAGCGCCAGATCATCTTCCGCGTCCCCTGGGTCGACGACAAGGGCGAACTGCAGATCAACCGCGGGTTCCGCGTGGAGTTCAACTCCGCCCTGGGCCCGTACAAGGGCGGCCTGCGTTTCCACCCCTCGGTGAACCTGGGCATCATCAAGTTCCTGGGCTTCGAGCAGATCTTCAAGAACTCCCTGACCGGCCTGCCGATCGGCGGCGGCAAGGGCGGTTCGGACTTCGACCCGCACGGCCGCAGCGATGACGAGGTCATGCGCTTCTGCCAGTCATTCATGACCGAGCTCTACCGCTACATCGGCGAATACACCGACGTCCCCGCCGGTGACATCGGCGTGGGCGGCCGCGAGATCGGCTTCCTGTTCGGCCAGTACAAGCGCATCACGAATCGCTACGAATCCGGCGTGCTGACCGGCAAGGGCCTGACCTGGGGCGGTTCCCTGGTCCGGACCGAGGCCACCGGCTACGGCGCCGCGATCTTCGCCCAGCAGATGCTCAAGACCCAGGGCACGACCTTCGACGGCGCCAAGGTCAGTGTGTCCGGTTCGGGCAATGTCGCGATCTACGCTATCGAGAAGGTCCACCAGCTCGGCGGCACCGTTTACACCGCCTCGGACTCCTCGGGCTATGTGTATGACGAGATGGGCATCGACCTGGCCCTGCTCAAGCAGGTCAAGGAGGTCGAGCGCGCCCGCATCAGCGAGTACGCGGCCCGCCGGTCCTCGGCGAAGTTCGTCACCGGCGGCAGCGTCTGGGACGTGCCGGTCGACGTCGCCCTGCCGTGCGCCACGCAGAACGAGTTGAACTCGACCGCAGCGCGCACGCTCATCAAGAACGGGCTCAAGGCCGTGGCCGAGGGTGCGAACATGCCGTGCACCGAGGGCGCCATCGGCGTGTTCCGGGAGGCCGGCACCGCCTACGCTCCCGGCAAGGCCGCGAACGCCGGTGGCGTGGCGACCAGCGCGCTGGAAATGCAGCAGAACGCCCAGCGCGACTCCTGGACCTTCGACTACACGGAGGACCGCCTGACGACCATCATGACGTCCATCCACGACACCTGCCTGGCCACGGCCGAGGAATACGGCCACCCGGGCAACTACGTCATGGGCGCGAACATCGCCGGCTTCCGGAAGGTCGCGGACGCGATGCTGGCCTTCGGTGTGGTCTGATCGCCCACCGGCGCCGAGGCCCCGCGTCGCGGGTGCCCGGCGGCACCTCGTGCGGATGCTGGTAGGCCGCACGGGCCAGGCCCCACCGCCCGCATTCAGCGGGCGGTGGGGCCTTTGTCATGTCCGGGCAACGTGGCTGGCATAGGGTGGGGCCATGTTCACCGAGTATCTGAAGACACAGCAGATCCTGCAGACCCCCGGGCGCGGGGCCGCGCCGTGGGTGATCGCGCACCGCGGATACTCCGGGGTCGCGCCGGAGAACACCCTGGCCGCGGTGGATGCGGCACGGGCCACCGGCGCGGATCTGATCGAGGTCGATGCGTGGATCTCCGGGGACGGCACCCCCGTCATCATCCACGACGGGACCCTGGGCCGGACCACCGGTTCGCAGGGCAATGTGGTGCATATGAGCGATGAGCGGATCTTCCTGGCCGATGCCGGGATCTGGATGGGGCGCGGCTTCGCCGGCCAACGCGTGCCCACGCTCGAGGGGCTGCTCGGCGATCTGTCCGTGCATGGGGGCGATCTGCTCCTGGAGCTCAAGGGCGAGTGGTCGGCGGGGGCGGTGGCCCGGATCAGTCAGGAGATCATGGACTTCGGGATGGCCGATCGGACGATCGTGCAGAGCTTTTCGGTACCGACCCTGCAAACGGCGCGCGACATGATGCCGATGGTCCCACGCGGACTGCTGCGGATGACGCCCAAGTCGGGGGACGCACAGCTGGCGCAGGACTTGCAGGCCATCGCCGTCAATGTCTCGGTCAAGGGGTTCTCCAATCACCGCGATCTGGTCGAGGGGTTCTTGGCATCCGACTTGGCGTGCTGTGTGTTCACGGCCAATCGTGCTGAGGAATGGGCGCGCTTGCTGGACGCCGGGGTCACCGGCATCATCACCGATCACCCGGGCCGGCTGCAGGGCTTCCTGGCGGCCCGCGAACACCTGTCCTGAGCCTCGTTCCACACCCCCCGGCCAGGGGTGTGGTCTAAAACACTACAAATGGAGCCGTTCTGGATTTGCATCGTGCTTCAACGCCCGTGTAATGTATCTGTTGTTGCCCCGATAGCTCAGTCGGCAGAGCGTCTCCATGGTAAGGAGAAGGTCAAGGGTTCGATTCCCTTTCGGGGCTCTCAGTGTGGAAAAAGGTGAGAACCGGTTCCATGCTAGTGGCGGGGTAGCTCAGCCGGTTAGAGCGCACGACTCATAATCGTGAGGTCGGGAGTTCGAGTCTCCCCCTCGCTACAGATTGTGAAGTCCCGCATCCTTAAGGATGCGGGACTTTTTTCGTTTGCCCTCCGGGTTTACAGTGAAACTATGGTATATAATCCTGGTATCTTTAGGTCGTATATCGACCATCACTTCACGTACATTGCGGGTTTCGACCGGAATGTCGCCCGCTATCACGATCGCCCCGCGCTGATCGATCCGGCAACCGGTGAGCAGTGGACTTATGCCCAACTGGGCCAACGCGTCGACCGCCTTGCCGCGGCGCTGCACGCGGCCGGGGTGGGCCGCGGCGACCGGGTGCTCTACCAGCTGTTCAACGGGCCCGAATTCGTCCTCGTCTACCTGGCGACCCAACGGCTCGGCGCGATCGACGTGCCCATCAACCACCGCCTGTCGGTGGGGGAGACCGCGTACATCCTGCAGGACTCCACACCCCTGGTCTACCTCTACGATGAGCGCCTGGCCGCCACCGCGGAACACGCCCTGGCCCGGTGGGGCGGCCGGCCCGCCCTGGTGGCCGTCGGCACCCGGACGCCCGATACCCACGGGCGGCTGGGCCAGACGGTGGGGTTCGAACAGTTCGTCTCCGGTGCCGCTGACCTCGCGGTCCCGGCCCTGCCGGCCGACTTCAGCACGTACGAGGAGACCACCCGTCTCTACACCTCGGGTACCACCGGCATGCCCAAGGGCGTGGCGCTGCCCAGCCTGGTCGAGGTGATGAGCGCCCACGACGTCATGATGCACTTCCCGCTGGGGCCCTACGACCGGACGCTGAACATGACGCCCTGGTTCCACCGCGGTGGCCTGTACTCGGGCGGGCCCAATCCCGTGTACTATGCCGGCGGGTCCGTCGTCCCGATGCCGGACTTCGACCCGGCGCTGGCCCTGGACTGGGTCGACGAATACGACATCACATTCCTCATCGGAGCCCCTGCCACGCTCGAGGCGATCGCCAATGAGCAGGAAGCCAGGCCGCGGCCCCTGCGCACGCTCAAGGGGATCGTGACGATGGGGGCGCCGCTGGACCGGGCCGCCGCACTGCGCTATCAGCGGCTGCTGACCCCGCGGATCTTCAACGGCTACGGGACCACCGAGACGTTCTGGAACACCTTCCTGCGCCCCGAGGACCTGCCCGAACACGCCGGGACCGCCGGCCGGGCGAGCACGGACGACGATGTGGCGGTGGTGCGCATCTACGAGGATCACCGGGCCGAACCGGATGAGCTGGTCGCCCGCGACAACACCGAATCAGGCGAGGTCATCATGCGCAGCCCCAAATCGGGCTTCGCCTATGTCAACCTGCCCGGGGTGCAGGAGGAGAAGTTCCACTCCGGCTGGCTCTACACAGGTGACATCGCGGTGTGGGACGCCGACGGATTCCTCACGATCCTGGGCCGCAAGGACGACATGATCATCTCCGGCGGGGAGAACGTCCATCCCGTCCAGGTCGAGGAGGCGCTGGCCCGCAACCGCGGCGTGGCCGATTCGGCCGTCGTGGGCATCCCCGATCCCACCTGGGGACAGAAGATCGTGGCCTTCGTGGTCCGCGCGCCCGCCGGAGCCCCCGGGGTCCCAGCACAGCCCGTCACCGCAGAGGACCTCGACGCCATGCTGCTGTCCGATGACAATCTGGCCGACTTCAAGCGGCCGCGCGGTTACCGGTTCGTCGACTCCCTGCCGATGACCGCCACCGGTAAGAAGGTGCACTACGAGGTCGCCCGCCTGGCGACCGAGGCCGCGGCGTCAGGGGATATCGAACTGCTGGGGTTCAGGAAGAAGTGAGGGGGATGGAGCGAATGGACGACGAGGACATCGTCATCACCGGGATCGGCGCGCTGACCCCGGTCGGAAACACCGCAGCGGACACCTGGAGTGCCCTGCTGGCCGGAACCAGCGGGGTCGGGCCGATCACGCACTTCGACGCCTCCCGGCTGGGCACCCGGATCGCTGCCGAGGTCAAGGGGTTCGATCCCGCGGAGCACCTGAGCGTGAAGAACCTCAAGCGGACTTCGCGCGCCACCCAGCTGGCGGTTGTCGCGGCACGGCAGGCACTGGCCGATGCCGGCCTGGACGCAGGTGTCGACTTGGGCGACGGAATGGCCGCGGGGGCGATCGTCAACAGCGCCGTCGCCGGCTTCCCGGAGATCCAGCGGGCCACCGAGGACCTGCACAGTGGTGGGCCCAGGGCCGTCAGCCCGATGTTCGTGCCCGCGGGGCTGACGAATATGCCGGCCTGCCAGATCGCCATGGACCTGGGCCTGCACGGTCCGGTCAACGCCAGTGCACTGGCCTGTGCCTCGGGCAACTACGCGTTGCTCGAAGCCGCCCACCACCTGCGCACAGGCGCCGCCGAGGTGATGCTGGCCGGCGGGACCGACGCCTCGATCACGGAGCCGATGTTCGCCGGTTTGGGCGCTATGCGGGCACTGAGCCCCGGTGTGGGCGACCCCGCGGAGGTCTCGCGGCCCTTCGACGCCGAGCGGACCGGCTTCGTCTTCGGCGAGGGCGCGGTTCTCTTCGTGCTCGAACGTGCCTCCCATGCCAGGGCGCGGGGCGCACGGCCCTATGCGCGCGTGCTGGGCGGAGCCCTGACCTCGGACGGGTTCCACGTCGTGGCGCCCGAACCGAGTGGCCGGTACGCGGCCGCCGCGATCTCCCGGTGCCTTGATGCATCCCGTCTGGCACCGGCCGACGTCGACCTGGTGGTGGCGCACGGGACCTCGACCAAGGCCAATGACCGCACGGAGACGGCGGCGCTCCACACCGCCCTCGGTGAGGCGGCCGGCGGGGTGCCGGTCAGTGCGCCGAAGTCCATGACCGGCCACCTGATCGGAGCGGCCGGCGCCCTGGCCGCGCTGGTGTGCATCATGGCGATCCGTGAGTCCCTGGTGCCCCCGACGATCAACTACCGGACCCCGGATCCGGAATGCGATCTGGACTATGTGCCCAATACCGCGCGCAATCTGCCGGTGCGCACGGCCGTGACCAATGCCTTCGGGTTCGGCGGACAGAACTGCGTGACCGCCTTCGGCGCGGTTTAGGCGGGGCCGCTGACGCCGTGTGGGCGGGCCGAGCCGGTACCGTGGTGTCATGGCTTACGAAGATCGGCTCACAGCGGACCAGCACTTCGACATCGCGCTCATCGGTTCGGGCTCTGGCAATTCGCTGCCCGGACCGGAGTTCGCGGACAAGACGATCGTCTACATCGACCGCGGGGTCGGCCCCGACCGGGTGTTCGGCGGGACCTGCCTGAACCTGGGCTGCGTTCCCTCGAAGATGTTCGTCCACACCGCAGACGTCGCGGCGACCCCGGCGGGCGCCGCGCGGTTGGGCCTCGCGGAGACCCTGGACGCGGTGGACTGGCCGGCGATCCGCGAGCGCGTCTTCGGTCGCATCGACCCGATCACAGCCGGCGGCCTGGACTACCGGGAGAACCACCCGGACAATGCGAACCTGACCCTGCTGCGTGGCACCGCGCGCCTGGCGGGGAGCGCCGCTGTGGGCGCGCCGGCCGCTTCGGCCACGGCGCCCTTTGTCCTGCAGGTGGCGCTGAACGACGGCGGTTCTCGCACGGTGAGTGCCGAGCAGGTGGTGTTGGCCGCCGGCTCGCGGCCGGCCGTTCCCGACATCCCCGGGCTGCGCGCGGCCGGGCCGTTGACCTCGGACACGATCATGCGCATCGATGAACTGCCGGAGAGTCTGCTGATTCTGGGCTCGGGCGTGATCGCCGTGGAGATGGCGCACATCTTCGGATCGCTGGGCGTCGAGGTGACCCTGGTGGCGCGCTCGGGCCGGCTGCTGCGGCAGCTGGACGAGGACGTCTCGGCAACTGCCACGGACGCTCTGGCGCACAGGTTTCACGTGGAACCGAACCTGCATACGACACGGGTCGAGCGGACTGGTGCGGGGATTCGGCTGGTGGGTGAGCGCGCCGGCGGGGAAGTCGTCTTGCAGGCGGCCGAACTGCTTGTGGCCACCGGGCGCACGCCCAATGCGGATCTGCTGGGTGCCGCCGAGGCCGGCCTCGACGTGCGCGCCGACGGCACGGTGGCCACCGACGAGTACCTGCGGGTGACCTCGGGCGGGTCCGTGGTTCCCGGCCTGTGGGCCCTGGGAGATGTGACCGACGGCAATCAGCTCAAACACGTCGCCAACCATCAACTGCGCTGTGTCAAGCACAATATGCTGCATCCCGATGAGCCGCGCAGCGCCTTCACGATGCCGGTGCCGCTGGGTGTGTTCACCGATCCACAGATCGCCTGCGTGGGGTTGACGGAGGCACAGGCGCAGGATCGGGCCGGCGATACCGGACTGGATGTGCGGGTCGGTCTGCAGTACTACAAGGACATCGCATATGGGTGGGCGATGGGGGACCCCGCCGGCTTCGCGAAGATCGTGGCCGATGAGATGGGCACCATCCTGGGCGCGCACATCATCGGCCCCGAGGCCACGACCCTGATCCAACCGCTGATCCAGGCCATGAGCACGGGGCAGCGCGCCCAGGATGTGGCGCGGACCCAGTACTGGATCCATCCGGCGATGCCGGAACTGGTGGAGAACGCACTGCTGCAGTTGCTCGACTAGCCTTAGGTGCATGAGCACCGAAACCCCCGCCAGCCTGGGCGCGCGCATCCGTGGAGCCAGGAGGGCCTCGGGCCTGACCCTGGATCAGCTGTCAGGGCGCCTGGGCCTGTCGTCAGCGACCCTGTCCCTGGTCGAACGCGACCGGGTCGGCGTGACGAGCCAGCGGCTGGCCGCGATCGCCGAGGTCCTCGGGACGACCCCGGCGGCACTGGAGGCCGGATCCGGGGCCGAGGCCGCGGAAACCGGTGAGGAGGCCGACGGGGGCACCCGCTCGTTGGTCATGCAGGCGGCGGTGAAGTGCATTGTGCAGTGGGGCTATCACGGCACGTCCATGCGCCAGATCGCTCAGACCGGTGAGGTCAGCGTGGCCGGGGTCTACCACTACTTCGATTCGAAGCAGGCGATTCTGGCCGCGATCAGCTCGTACACCATGGTCAAGCTGCTGCGGCAGATGGAGGTGACATCTGCCCGGTGCGCGGGGGAGGACCCCGTCATCAGGTTCCATGCGCTGGTCAAGACCATGGCGCTGTTCCACATCGAGGAGCGCGACATCGCGTTCATCGGCGCCAGTGAGCGGCGCAGCCTGGAGGAACCAGCCGCCTCGCAGAGCCTCAAGCGGCGCAGGCGGGCGCAGAGCATGCTGGACGTGGAGGCCGGACTGGCCGCCGCCCGCGGGGAGTTCCGCACACCACACGTGAAGTTCGCGGGTCGGGTGGTGTCGAATATGTGCACCTCCCTGGCCCAGTGGGTCAAGCCGGGGCAGGGTCTCAGCGCCGACGAGGCCGCTGGGCAGGTCGCCGACTACGCCCTCGAGGTGATGCGCGGGCCGCGGTAGTTCAGAGGACGTCAGGGCTCCCCGGTAGACTTCTGCGGTAGTAGACCAACCGATCAGGAGGGACTCATGGGAGTCAATACCGACCTGGAGGGCGCCAGCTTCGCAGCACCTGCGCCCTACCGTGTTTCGGCTGAGGCGATCGCGGCCTTCGCCGCCGCCACCAAGGCCACGCATCCCGCCCACACGGACCGTGGGGCGGCCCGCGCACTGGGGTATCCGGACCTCGTCGCCCCGCCCACCTTCGCGGTGGTCCCGTCCCAACGGGCGGAGGGACTCTACATCTCCTCCCCGGAATCCGGCATCGACTTCGACCGGGTGGTCCACGGACAGGAACAGTTCACCTACGTACGCCCGATCGTCGCAGGTGACGAACTCGACGCGGTCTGCCACGTCGACGGCATCCGGGTCGCCGGTGGCAATGCGATGATCACCACCCGCACCGAACTGAGCAGCCAGGGCGAACCCGTGGTCACCGTGACCTCGATGATCGTCGTGAGGGGAGACGACAATGCCTGAAACCACCATTGCGAACAACGCGCCCGCCGGCCCCGCCGCCGCGGACCTGAGCGTGGGCGAAGTCGTGCTCGAACGCACCATCGGCTTCTCCCGGGCGGACCTGGTCCGCTACGCCGGCGCCTCCGGGGACTTCAACTACATCCACTGGAACGAACGCTTCGCCCGCGAGGTCGGCCTGCCCAATGTGATCGCCCACGGCATGCTGACGATGGCCACCGTCGTCTCCCCGATCGTGCAATGGCTGGGCGATCCCGGCGCGGTGCTGGACTACCGTACCCGCTTCACCTCGCCGGTCGTCGTGCCCGACGCGGCCTCCGGGGTGCCCGAGGAACCCACCGCCTTCGTCAACATCGTCGCCAAGGTCGGCGCCCTGGACCCGGAGGCCGGAACCGCACGGATCGACGTGACGGCCACTCTGCCCGCGGATGGCGAGGCCAAGCCCGTGTCCGTGCTGGGCCGGACCCAGGTCAAGGTCGCCCTGCGATGACCGGGGATCGTCCGGCGCCGGGCACCTCTTCGACGGGGGGAACGGCTGCGGTCCCGGGGACTCTGGCAGAACTCACCACCTTCCACCTGGGCGGACCGCTGCCGGACTTGACGGTGGCCCACACGGCGGAGGACCTGGCGGACTTCGGGCGGGCCCATCCGCTGGACCCCTCTGCCCACGGTGATCCGGCCGTGCTGTTCATCGGCGGCGGATCGAACATCCTGGCAGGAGACTCCGGCTTCGCCGGCCCCGCCTGCCTGGTCGCGACCCGCGGCATCCAGGAGTCCGCACACGGGACCCGGACACTGGTGACCGCCCAGGCCGGCGAGGTCTGGGACGAGTTCGTCGCCTGGACCCTGGACCACGGTCTCAGCGGTCTCGAGGCCCTGTCCGGCATCCCCGGTACCGTGGGCGCGGCACCCGTGCAGAACATCGGAGCCTATGGGTGCGAGGTCGCCGAACTGATCGAATCGGTGCGCGTCTTCGACCGGGTGGCCGGCCAGGCACAGCGGCTGCCGGCGGAGCGCCTGCAGTTCTCCTACCGCAACTCACTGCTCAAACGGGCCGCCGCGGAATTCGGCGAGCCCCGCTACATCGTGCTGGAGGTGTGCTTCGCTCTGGAGCGGGGTCGGGAATCGGCGCCGGTGCGCTACGGGCAGCTGGCGGCCGAACTCGAAGTGGCGATCGGGCAGACGGCGGACCCGGCCGCGGTGCGCACCGCCGTGCTGCACCTGCGCGCCTCCAAGGGAATGGTGCTGGACCCGGCCGATCACGACACCTGGTCGGCCGGCTCGTTCTTCACCAATCCGATCGTCGCGCGCGACTTCGTCCTGCCCGACGGTGCCCCGTCCTATCCCGTCCACGACCCTCTGACCGGGGTGGTGGATCCGCAGGTGCAGAAGACCTCGGCGGCCTGGCTGATCGACCATGCGGGCTTCGCCAAGGGGTATGGACTGCCCCGCGCCGATGGCAGGCCCCCCGTCGCGAGCCTGTCGACCAAGCACACGCTGGCCCTGACGAACCGAGGCGCGGCGCGCACCGCCGACCTGTTGGAGCTGGCGCGCCGGATCCAAGCCGGCGTGCACGAGCGCTTCGGGATCGTGCTGGTTCCCGAACCGAATCTGGTCGGCTGCTCCCTGGACTCGGGGGAGTAGCCGGGCCGCCGGCCGGAATCCGCCGGTGCGCACAGCGCTGTGGTCAGGGCCACCTCGGCCCTGGTTCGACGTCGTGCCGAAAAGCCTGTATGCTTGAAAACCGTTGGCCCGCTGCGGGGATGCCCGAAAGGGGATTGTCGGGGCCGACGGTGAGCAGTCACCGACACGTCGAATGGCGTGAAGGGGCGTGGCGCAATTGGTAGCGCAACGGTCTCCAAAACCGTAGGTTGCAGGTTCGAGTCCTGTCGCCCCTGCTCAACCGACTCAATGCAGTTCGAACGATCTAGTGAGGTCCCGTGGCCGATTCCGCACATGCATCGGAAGTCAGTATGCCCGATGATAAGCGCCGCGGATTCTTCGGCCGGATCATCCAGTTCTTCAAAGAGGTTTTCGCCGAACTGAAGAAGGTCATTACCCCGACCCGCAAGCAGCTGCTCAACTACTTCCTCGTGGTACTGGCATTCGTCGTCTTCATGATGTTGTTGGTCACCGTGCTGGATTTCGTCTTCGGTAAGCTGGCGGGCACAGTGTTCGGCGGCGAGCCGATCTGGCCGCTGTTCTAAGCCGAGCGCGGCCACTCAACTCATAACAAGGAGATTTGGTGTCCCAGGACAGCTCGGAATTCGACAACCTCGCGCAGCCGCAGGACGACGCGGTCGAAGCGACCCCGGTCGCTGAAGCCGTCGCTCCGGAGGTCCCCGCGGACCCCACTCCCGCTCAGGATGCGCAGCCTGCCGAGCAGGCGCCGGAGGCCGAGGAGCCCACCGCTGAGGATGCACAGGCCGGGGAAACCGCGCCGGCTGACGCCGCCGAGGCTCCCGCAGACTCCGCAGCAGCCGATGACGTCGCGGCTGACGCAGCCGAAGAGGCTCCCGCCGAGGATCCGATGGAGGCCTACAAGTCCGATCTGCGGATGAAGGACGGCGACTGGTACGTCATCCATTCCTACGCCGGTTATGAGAACCGCGTGAAGGTCAATCTTGAATCGCGCGCCGTCAGCCTCAACATGGAGGACTACATCTTCGAGGTGCAGGTCCCCATGGAGGAAGTCACCGAGATCAAGAACGGCCAGCGCAAGAAGATCCGCCGCGTTCGCATCCCCGGCTACGTGCTGGTGCGCATGGAACTGACCGATGAATCGTGGGGCGTTGTGCGCAACACCCCGGGTGTCACCGGCTTCGTCGGCAACGCCTACGATCCCACGCCGCTGACCCTCGACGAGGTCTTCTCCATGCTGGCCCCGATGTTCGAAGAAGAGGTCGCCGAAGCCGCCAAGGCCGCGGGTGAACAGGCCAAGGCCGCAGCTCCCGCCGGTATCGAGGTCGACTTCGAGGTGGGCGAATCCGTGATGGTCAAGGACGGCTCCTTCGAGGGGCATCCGGCCACGATCCAGGAGATCCGCCCCGAGCAGCAGAAGCTGGTCGTGCTGCTGTCGATCTTCGAACGCGATGTGCCCGTCGAATTGGGCTTCAACCAGGTCGACAAGATCTGACCATTTGAGACTTGCCACACAAACGCGGGGCCAGGGTTTAAAACCCACGGCCCCGCGTGGAATAATGGTGTGGTTTGCTGCCTTGGGCCATCGGAATCCCAGGGTTGAAACTCCCACCGGCACACTGCAGTGGGACTCGTTTTAGAGATTAAGGACCGAAACATGCCTCCGAAGAAAAAGGTAACCGGCCTGATCAAGCTCCAGATCCAGGCTGGTGCCGCCAACCCGGCGCCCCCGGTCGGCCCGGCGCTGGGTCAGCACGGTGTCAACATCATGGAATTCTGCAAGGCCTACAATGCGGCCACGGAATCCATGCGCGGGAACATCGTCCCCGTCGAGATCACGGTGTACGAAGATCGTTCGTTCACCTTCGTCACGAAGACGCCGCCGGCCTCCGAGCTGATCAAGAAGGCCGCCGGTGTCAAGTCCGGTTCGGCCACCCCGCACACCGTCAAGGTCGGTCACCTGACCGAAGACCAGGTGCGTGAGATCGCCGAGACCAAGATGCCCGACCTGAACGCGAACGACATCGAGGCTGCGAAGAAGATCGTCGCCGGCACCGCTCGCCAGATGGGCATCACGACCGACATCGACGCCTGATCCAGGCTCAACTTCCGTGGTAGGGCCGGCGCGGCCCACACCACAACTGCAAGGAGATAAGCAGATGGCAAAGCGCTCAAAGGCCTATGAGGCCGCTGCCGAGAAGATCGCGGCAGACACTTTCTACGAACCGGCTCAGGCTATCGCCCTGGCCAAGGACACCACCGTGACCAAGTTCGACGCCACCGTCGAAGTTGCGCTGCGCCTGAGTGTCGATCCCCGCAAGGCGGATCAGATGGTGCGTGGCACCGTCAACCTCCCGCACGGCACCGGTAAGACCGCCACGGTCCTGGTGTTCGCCGCCGGCGACCGTGCAGAGGCAGCCCGCGCAGCAGGTGCCGACTTTGTCGGCTCCGATGACCTGCTGGAAAAGGTGGCCGGTGGCTGGACCGGATTCGATGCAGCCGTCGCCACTCCCGACCTGATGGGCAAGGTCGGCCGTCTGGGCAAGGTGCTGGGTCCCCGTGGCCTGATGCCGAACCCCAAGACCGGCACCGTGACGATGGACGTGGCCAAGGCCGTGTCCGACATCAAGGGCGGCAAGATCGAGTTCCGCGTCGACAAGCACTCGAACCTGCACTTCATCGTGGGCAAGGCGTCCTTCTCCGCCGAACAGCTGGAGGAGAACTTCAAGGCCGCGATGGAAGAGGTGCTGCGTCTGAAGCCGGCGTCCTCGAAGGGCCGCTACATCACCAAGGCCACCATCGCCACGACGATGGGCCCGGGTGTGCCGATGGACATCGCATCGCTGCGTGCGTGATCCGCGTGATCTGACCGGGTGAACTCCGATCTGCGGAACGGAGTCCCCAGGGGCCGGGGCCGCGGCGGGTGAGTGCCCTCCTCAC
>NZ_JANIJX010000011.1 GCF_024580735.1 Brevibacterium moorei
ACGCCCCAGAGGATTCCTCAACGATCCGAAATACACGCATCGACCCGAGATGGACACGAAGTCATGAGACATCAATGGACACACCTGGTTGAGACATCACGTGGCCCCGATGTCCTGAGACATGACACACGGCAGCGCTGCATGAACCGGCCACTCGATGCGAACGTGGAACATCGAGTGTTCCCGCGCTATTCGCGCTGCGCATCGGGCAGTTGCGTCCCGCGCAGCGAGGCCCCCGTGGTCTCCTTCATGAAGACGGTGGCCACCAGCCCGATCAGGCAGGCGCCCATCATGTAGAAGGCCGGGACCAGGGGATTGCCCGTGGCCGAGATCAACGCGTCGTTGGCGGCCGGCGCGGTGCCGCCGAACACCGCGGTCGACACGTTGTAGGAGATCGCGAAGCCCGCGAACCTGACCTGCGCGGGGAACATGGCGGGGAAGGTCGCCGAGATCGTCGACAGCTGCGGGATGTAGAGCAGCCCCAGTACCGCGAAGCCCAACAGTGCGAACCAGAAGCCCTGCGCGATCAACAGGTACATGGGCACGGAGAAGACGAACAGCCCGATCAGCGAGAAGTACCAGACCGGCTTGCGCCCGACGCGGTCGGAGAGCCTCCCGCCGAAGGGGATCACGACCATCATCGCCGCCTGGGCCAGGAACATGACCGTCAGGGAGGTCTGGGTCGACATCCCCACCTGGTTCTCCAGATAGGTGGGCATATAGGTCAGCAGGGTGTAGTTGACGACGTTGACGGCCACCACCATTCCGGCCAGGATCAGCAGCTGCCGCCAGTGCTGGGTGAACAGGATCCGGAACACTCCGCCGACCTTCTCGTCCGCGCCGGCCTCCGTGAGCTCCTGGAACACCGGTGATTCGTCCAGGCGCAGCCGCAGGTACAGGCCGATCAGGCCCAGCACACCGGCCAGCAGGAAGGGCACGCGCCAGCCCCAGGCCATCATCGCCTCGTTGCCGATCGTCAGCTCGCCGAGCAGCACGATGAGCGAGCCCAGGGCCATCCCGGCCAGGGTGCCGAACTCCAGGAAACTGCCGAAGAAGCCGCGGCGCCGCTTCGGGGCGTATTCGGCCATGAAGGTCGCGGCGCCCCCGTATTCCCCGCCCGAGGAGAAGCCCTGGACGATGCGCAGGACGACCAGCAGGATGGGCGCCCAGATGCCGACCGTGTCGTGGGTCGGCAGCAGGCCGATGCAGAAGGTGGAGCCGGCCATCAGCAGGATGGTCAGCGACAGTACGTGTCGCCGCCCGATCCTATCGCCCATCGGGCCCCAGAACACGCCGCCCAGGGGACGGACGACGAAGGAGAATGCAAAGGTCAACAGGGTCAGGACGGTGCCGTAGGCCCCGGGGAAGAAGTGCGGGGTGATGTAGGCGACGGACACCGCGAACAGGCTGTAGTCGAACCACTCCGTGGCGTTTCCGATGGCCGAGGCGGCAGTCGCCTTGCGCACCGTGGCCGGATCGGGTCCGGTGGGTGGCGCGGGTGCGGGCCCTGTTGGGTTGTGGGGACCGGGTGAGGTCTGTGAAGCCGATGTCATTGTGTCCGAACCTCCTGTCGTGGAGTTCGAACCCGGGCGGGGCCGACGCGGGGCGACCGTGTCCAGGCGATCGCCAGGAGCCGGCCGTGGCACGGGTCCTGCGTGCTGAAACGCCATCCACGCTAACAAGGCGTCTTGTCGGTGTCCACCGCCGCGTTCAGCCGTCCCGCTCGGTTCTTCAGCTCAGTCGTTCGACCTCGACGAAGACGACGTCCGGATCGCCCGGCCCGCCGGGGTTCGCGCACATGTGTTCCTGGCCGGCGGTCCGCGTGTAGCTCACGCCGGGTTCCATCACGGCGTCCAGTTCGGTGCCGTCGGCCTGGGTGACGTGCATGGTGGCGGCGTTGACGGGCACCACGACGTAGTCGAACTCGTGCAGGTGCATGGGGATGTGCCCGCCCGGTTCGATCGTCCAGCGCGTGGCGCGGAACCTCTCATTGTCGATCTGGACCTCGCCGGTCGAGCCGGTTCCCGCATCGATGATCTCGCTCATGGACCCATCTTCGCGCACCCGCCCTCAGAGACCGAGGTGGGGGGTGGGGAGGTGGTAGTCGTGCTCCAGCGCGGACAGGGCCGCGTACCAACCGGGCAGGCCCGTCACCCCGGGGCCCGGGGGCGTGGCCGAGGATCCCAGGTAGATACCCGCGCCCGAACTCGCGCCCAAGCCACCACCCCGGGCAGGTATGCGCCAGGGGTCCCCGGAGAGCACCGGACGGGCCAGCAGTTGGCGCATGGTCACGGCACCGGCGCTGAAGTCCCCGCCCACGTAGTTCTCGTTATAGGCCTCGAGCTCGGCGGCGGTCGTCACCCGCATGTCCACGATGCGGTCGGTGAACCCGGGGGCGAAGCGCTCGATCTGCGCCACCACCTGCCGCGACACGTCCACCATGGACCCGGCCGGCACGTGCGTATAGCTCCATACCGCGTGCACCCCGGCCGGATTGCGCCCCGGATCGAAGGCCGTTGGCTGGGCCAGCAGCACATAGGGCCGGCCCGGGTGGCGGCCGCGGGCCACGGTGCGCTCGGCCGTGGCGGCCTCGGCGCGGGTGCCGCCCAGGTGCACCGTGGGCGCCTGGTGCACCCGCTCATCGGCCCAGGGGATCGGCCCGTCGAGCACGAAGTCGACCTTCGTCGCCCCGTTGCCGAAGCGCTGGCGCCGCAGCGCGCGCCGGTAGCCGGCCGGCAGCGCGTCCCCGGCGATGGCCTCGAGCCCGGCGGCCGAGGTGTCGAACACCTTGACGTGGAAACCGGCTAGTTCGTCCAATCCGGTCACCTGGTGGCCGGTCTCGATCACCCCGCCGTGGGCCAGCAGGTCGGCGGCCAGGGCGTCGGTGATCGCGCGGGAGCCGCCGATGGGCACCGGCCAGCCGCTCGCGTGCCCCAGTGCGCCGAGCATCACGCCCACGGCCGCGGTGGCCAGGGACGGCATGGTCCCGATGCTGTGGGTCGCGACTCCGGAGATCAGCGCCGGCGCCGCGTCCTCGGCGAAGCGCAGGTTCCACAGGTGGGTGCCCTGTTCGAGCGTGCGCAGCCCGGTCGCCAGGGTTCCGGCCGCGGCCCCGCGGATGCCGGACCCAAGGTTCACGGCAGCAGCGCCGAGCCCTCCGCCCACGCTCGGGTCCGAGCCCTCCGTCCCGGGCAGGCGGAGGTGTGCGGGGCCGGGCCCGGTGCCCGGGATCCGCAGCATCGAGCCGCCCAGTCCGAAGTCCAGCACTTCTTCCAGATGTTCCAGCAGGGGCCGGTAATAGCGGGCGTAGGAGGGGCCGTCGACGCCCAGTTCCGCCACCGTGCGGCCGAGGTCCCGGTAGGCGATCGCGGCGGGCCGACCCGCCCCGCGCGCCGCGGCTCGGCCCGGGCTATCGTCCAGGGGATTGGCGTAGGAGGCGACGGGGACCGCGAAGTCCATCCGGCGGGTCAGCTCGAAGGCGCGGAAGAATCCTGTGGCCAGCGCCATCGGGTGGATCGCCGAGCACACATCGTGGAGCACCCCCGGTGCCACGAGCTCCCTGGTCCGGGTGCCGCCGCCGATCGTGTCGGCGGTTTCGAAGACGGTCACCGGCACCCCGGCGCGGGCCAGGGTGACGGCGGCTGCCAGGCCATTGGGCCCGGCGCCGACGACCGCGGCGTTATCTACCATGGTGTCTAACCTAGTGGATGCCGGGCCCCGGAGCGCGAAGTTCACCCGGCCTGCGTCTGACCCTCGTCCGGTCCGCGTCCCGCGTCCGCGCCGGGGTGCCACCGGGCCGTGTAACGTGCAAGCCGATGGCGTCCAGTGTTCATCACATGTCCTTGAGGAGAAGCGCAGTGAACTCAGAACAGCCGGAGTCCGCTCGGCCCGGTGAGTCCAGCGGGGCCCAGACTGCAGCGGCTGCAGATGACACGGCCGAAGCGACTGCGACTGCGACCGCAGTCGCAACCGCGACTGCGACCGCGGCAGATGGTCCCGGCGACCCGGCCCCGCGCCGCAAGACCTGGGTCCGCATCGTCGCCTGGCTCGCGGTGCTTCTGACGGCCTGGCACATCCTGGCGTCCTTCCTGTGGATCGCCCCCTATTCCTCCAGCGCGCGCGAGGTCGTCCCTGGCAATACGCTGAGCAAGTACATGCTGCCGTTCTTCGGGCAGTCCTGGTCGGTCTTCGCCCCCGAGCCGATCAACGGCGACTATCACTTCAACGTCCGCGCGATCGTCCCCGGCGCCGATGGCAAGGACACCACCACCGGTTGGGTCAGCGCCACCGACGTGGAGATCTCCATGATCCGCTACAACCTGGCTCCGCCGCGGGCCGGTATCCAGTCCAATGAGCTGGCCTCGGCGTACAAGGATTCCTTCGACGGGCTGACGGACAGGGAGAAGGCGATTGTGCGCGGGGACTTCACCGCCTCGAACTGGGAAGTGGGGCTGGAGGCGGCGCTGGCAGCCAAACCGGGCGCGGCCCCTGCGGCCGACAGTGGAAAATCCACCCGCCAGTCCCCGGCCGCCAAGCGCACAGAACTGGCCGCGCAGGAGCACCGCTCCACCGCCTATGCCACGCAGGTGGCCAGGGCGATCTGGGGCGAGGACGTCAAGCGTGTGCAGTACCGGGTGTCACGGCAGAACGTGGTGCCCTTCGAGAAGCGGCACGATCCGGATGCCAAGCGGCCAGATCCCGTGGTGGTGCTGCCCGGCTGGAGGGCACCGGTCGTCGAGCAGGGACAGAATGACGAGAACTTCCGCAAGACCTTCGTGCGTGCCTACGAGAGGATGTCGAAGTGAACCTGTTGTCATCCATCGCGACCTTCATCGGCAGTCTGATCGCAGGACTCTGGCGGGCCTTCCGTGAGACCGTGGGCCGGATCGTGGCCTTCGTCGAGGATTGGCTCTTCACCGGTAAGAAGGCCCTGTACGGCCTGGCCGTGACCCGTATCCTGTTCGGCCTGACGGCCCTGGGGATCCTGGCGACGAACTGGAACACCCGGCTCTACACCTTCGGCTCCGGCTCGGCCTGGAACGGCGAAATGCGCCAGCCGGTCAGTGATTTCCCCAAGATCTGGCTGTTCAGTCTGTTCCACAATGTTGCTGGCTCGGACTTCTGGCTGACCTTCTGGTATCTGGTCCTGACGGTTCTAGCCGTGCTGTTCGTACTGGGCTGGCGCTTCCGGATCGTGCACCCGATCTTCTTCGTACTGTGGATCGGCTTCATCGAGATGAACGATATGGTCGGCGATCAGGGTGACAATATGTTCCGCATCGCGCTGATCCTGTTGTTCTTCGCAGACCCGGCCGCCCGCTGGTCGCTCGATGCCCGGCGCCGGGCGCGCGAGGCCGCGGACCGCTCCCGGGTTCCCGCCTGGCGGCGCGCCTGGAGCGACGAGGGGAGTTCCGGAAACCAGATCGGCACGGTTCTGCACAATCTGACCTTGGTGGCGCTGACCCTGCAGGTGGCCTTCGTCTACGCCTCGGGTGCCCTGTACAAGGCCGAGGGCGCGCCGTGGCAGCAGGGCTATGCCGTGTACAACCCGCTACACACCGCGCGGTTCGGCACCTGGCCGGTGCTGTCCGATCTGGCCACCGCCTGGGGACCCGCGGTGGCGGCGGCGACCTGGGGCTCGATCATCCTGCAGATGACCTTCCTGCTGGCACTGCTCTCGCGCCCCACTCGGCTGGTCGGATTGGCGGGCATCATGTTCTTCCATGTGGCCATCGGCGTGCTCATGGGTCTGCCCTGGTTCTCCCTGGCGATGATCGCGATCGACTCGATCTTCATCCGCGACGTCAGCTGGCGGCGGGTGGCCGCCGGCGTGGCCACCCGCTGGCGCGCGGCGCGCGGGTAACGGCCCCGCATCTTGTACCCCCAGTCCCTTAACACCCCTGAACTCAGCGGTGATATGGGACTGGGGGTACAACATGCGTTTCGGCCAGGTGTGCATCCAGGGCTTGCAGGGTGCGGGCGGTGGTCAGGAGGTCGGTGGGGCTGGGTCCGGCACCTGCGCCTTCACCTGTTCCCAGCAGGTGTTGCCAGGCTGCTTGGATGCGGCGCAGATTGGTCCGCGCCTTGTCCGTCAGCTCCAGCCCGATCCTCCGGCCGTCCTGCGGATCCCTGGCCCGCACGACCAGGCCCAGCTCTTCGAGTCTGCGCACGGCCACCGAGGTGTTCGAGCGCTGGATCCGCAGATTCTGGGCCAGGGCCGAGGGCGCGATGCCCGGGTTGCGCTGAATGCTCTGCAGCACCAGGGTCTCCAGGGGCGTCAGCGGGTCCAGTCCGTCGTCGGCCGGCACCCGGGCGGAGAGTTTGCGCGCCAGGTGCTGCACGGCCTCGGCGATGTCGACCAGAGCAGAGGCGTCCTCAGCCGACTCTGCGTGAGGGGCCGAGGCGGTCCCAGCTCCCGTTGCTCCCGTGGCGTCGGCTGGGTCACTTCCGCTTACGCGCTGCGTGTTCATGTGTTAGATTCTAAGCTTGAATTGGTTGTTAAACCATAACCATCTAGCGTGATTCCCACTGCCGACTCCTGCAGTGGCTCCCACGCGCTCTCTCATCCGCCGCATCCGACGGAACACCGTCGAAAGGCATCATGAACCACCCCACCACGGCGTCCGGGACTGTGACCCGGCTCAGCGTCATCGGCCTGATCACCCTGGCCGTCCTCAACGCGGCCGCGCCCCTGAGCACCGACCTCTACCTGTCCGCCCTGCCGGATATGGTCACCGATCTGCACACCACCACGACTGGCGCGCAGCTGTCCCTGACCGCATTCCTGCTGGGCTCCGGCGTGGGCCAGGTGATCTTCGGACCGTGGTCGGACCGCAAGGGCAGGATGGTCCCGCTGGTCTCCGGCCTGGTGCTCTACCTGGTCGCCAGCATCGTGTCGGTGTGCGCGCCCAGCGTGGCCGTGCTCGTCATCGCGCGCCTCCTGCAGGGCATCGGCGCCTCGTCCGGCATGGTGATCGGCCGTGCGATGATCCTCGACCTCCAGACCGGTGCTGCCGCTGCCAAGGCGCTCAACGTCATGGTCCTGATCGGCGGGGTGGCCCCCGTCATCGCCCCGCTGCTGGGGTCCACCCTGGCCGCTTCCCTGGGCTGGCGCGGCCTGCTGGCGATCGTCGCGGCGCTGGCCGCCGTCGTGCTCATCATGACCTTCGCGTTCCTGCGCGAATCCCTGCCGGCCGAGGTCCGGGCCGAGCGCCTGGCGAACAAGCAGCCGGGCGCCTCGAAGGCCCTGGGTCGGCGTCACTTCGTGGGCAATCTGCTGTCCTTCGGCTTCGCGATGGGCGTGCTCATGGGCTATATCTCCGCCTCCCCGTTCATCTACCAGCAGATGATCGGCATGGGGCATGTCGCCTACGGCCTGATGTTCGCGGTCAACGCTGTGGGCATGATGATCGGCGGGGCGATCGCCGGCAAGCTGGCCGGGAAGTTCCCGTTGCGCCGCGTCACGCTGATCGGCGAGCTCATCAGCGCCGTGGGCATCCTGGCCGTCGTCGTTCTGACAGTGGTGGGTGCGCCGGCCGTGACGCTCATCGTCCCGCTGTTCGTCGCAATCGCTCCGCTGGGTCTGGTGCTGGGCAACTCCACGGCACTGGCCATGGGAGAGGTCCCCGCCGGGTCCACTGGAATGGCCTCGGCCCTGTTGGGGCTGCTGCAGTTCGTCATCGCCGGTGTGGCATCAGGCCTGGTGGGCATCGCCGGCGAATCCACCCTGCCGCTGGCCATCATCATGGCCGTCTCCATCATCGTGGCGCTGACGGGGCTGCTGTCCGGCCGCCACGCGAAGGGCGAGTTCGATCCGGGCACCGTGGTGGAGCGTCCGGCGACCCGCGAGACCCTGGCGGACTGAGGCGGGCGGACTGAAGCACGTCCATAGACACCACCTTGGCGCGCGGATTACCTGCTGCAGCAAGTCATTCGCGCGCTGAAGTGGTGTTTACGGTGTCCGGGCGCTGTCTGTGCCGCGCTGCGTAGCGGTACCCGCCAGGGCCGCCTGTGATGAAGGCCTCTTGGACAGCCGCAGGGAGGGTTCAGGGCCGGTGCGTACACTGGGACAGTTGAAGAACCAGTCGTCTGTCGCCCTGGGCTCGGGCCCAGACCGCAGTTGGAAGGAAAGGGCCGGATGGGGTCGGATATGCAAGCGGAGGGACGCGCTGTGCCCGCAGACCCGTCGGCGGCTCCGCCGGCTGCCACCGGGTTCACCGGCTCCGACCCGGCTCGGACCTCGGTCCTGCAGGGCGATCTGCTGCACTTTCCCGCGCGCGGCCGCGCGCACGCCAAGGCCATTCTGTTCGGCGAACACGCCGTGAACTACGGGGCGCCGGCCATCGCCATCCCCGTGCGCGCCCTGGCGGCCACCGCCAGCATCACCTCGCGCGAGCCCGGGGCCGGCCTGGCCCTGGAATGCGAGCTCTACACCGGCGAGGCCAAGGACGCCCCCGAGCGTCTGGCCCCGGTGCTCACCGCCCTGCGGATCGCGGGCAAGCGCCTGGCACCGAACACCGCTTCCCGCCACGTGTCGGTGCTGGATGCGGATATGACTCTACGGATCGACTCCTCAGTGCCCTATGAGCGCGGATTGGGGTCCTCGGCGGCGGTGGGGGCCGCGATCGTGCGCGCCTTCATGGACTTGACGGAGACCTCCGAGGACTCCCTGGACCGGCCCGAGTTCCTCGAGATCATCCGCCAGGCCGAATGCGTGGCGCACGGCTCGTCCTCGGGCCTGGACCCCAACACCGTGGTGTCCGAGGGTCCCATCAGCTTCCAGAACCGCGTCGCCTCGCCACTGCGGGTGGGCAGGCCGCTGACCTTCGTGCTGGCCGACTCCGGCGTGCCCGGCTCCACCTCCACCGCGGTCGCCCAGGTACGCGCCCGCCACGATGCCGACCCGTCGTTCTTCGACAAGACTCTGGGTGCACTGACCGAACACGCGTACGCCGCAGCTGGGGACCTGGGCCAGGGCAATGACGTCCGCCTGGGTACCCGGATGACCCGGGTGCACTCCCTGTTGGCGGGTCTGGGTATCAGCACCCCGGGCCTTGACACCCTGGTCGGCTGCGCGCAGGACGCCGGTGCGCTGGGCGCCAAGCTGACCGGCGGGGGCCGCGGCGGCTGCATTGTCGCGTTGGCAGCCGGGGACACGGATGCCGCGCAGGACGATTCCGCCCGCACGATCGAAACCGCATTGCTGCGCGCCGGCGCCGCACGAACCTGGAAGACGACGGTGAACGCGATATGACGAGCACGACGACTGCGGCCGGGCACGCGGTACCGGGAGACTCCGCGGCGGAAAAGGCTGCGCCGGGAGATGTCGCGCCGGAAAAGGCTGCGCCGGGAGACGCGACGCCGGGCCACGCGATCGCACGGGCGCATCCGAACATCGCACTCATCAAGTACTGGGGTAAGCGCGACGAGGCCTGGATGCTGCCGGTGGCCGGCTCAATGTCGCTGACTCTGGACGGTTTCGCCACCACGACCGAGGTGACGCTCGCCGACGCTGTGCCCACAGCCGCTGTGCCCGACGGCACCTCCTCCTCGCCCGCCGACACCTTCGAACTGGGCGGGGCGCCCGCCGACGCCAAGGCGACCGCTCGCGTCACCGCGTTCCTCGACGTGGTGCGCGCCCTGGCCGCCGAGGCCGGACTGCCCACCGCCGGCCGCGCCGCCCGGGTGCGCAGCCACAATGAGGCTCCCACCGGTGCCGGACTCGCGTCCTCGGCCGCCGGATTCGCAGCGCTGGCCACCGCCGCCTCGGCCGCCTATGGCCTCGAGCTGGACTCCGCGGCACTGTCCCGCCTGGCCCGCCGCGGCTCCGGCTCGGCGAGCCGCTCGATCATCCCTGGCACCGCGATCTGGCACGCGGGCGAGGGCATGGGTCGGGCCGCCGACGCAGGCTGTTTCGCCGAGGCCCTGGCTGCTCCGGACATGCGCCTGGTCATCGTCACCGTCGATGGGCGCACCAAGGCCGTGTCCAGCCGCACTGCGATGCGCGCGACCGCTGCGACCAGCCCGTTCTACCCCGCCTGGATCACCTCGACCGAACAGAGCCTGCAGGATATGCAGGCCGCCTGCGCCGCCGGAGACTTCGAACGCATCGGAGCGCTCACAGAGACCCACGCGATGCGTATGCACGCGCTCATCCAGTCCTGCGAACCGCCGATCCGCTACCTGCAGCCGGCGTCCATCGCGCTGTTCGACGAGTGCGCTCGCCTGCGCGCGGCCGGGCTGCAGGCCTGGGGCACCGCGGACGCGGGCCCGAACGTCGCGATCCTGACCACCCCGGAGGATGCCGCTGCCGTGGCCGAGGCCGCGACCGCCGTGATCGGCGACGCCGGGGCAGTGCGCGTGGTGGGCCCCGGCCCCGGCGCAGCGCTGGTCGACGCCACGACGCTGGAGGAGGCGCTGGCCGCCGTGGGGACAGCCGGCGCGGGGAGCGCCGGAGCGGCCGCCTCGGACGCGGGGACAAGCGCGCAAACGACGATTGCGCAAGCGACTGCGGAGGGAACGAAATGAGCTCGGCCGTGATCGAGACCCGCGCGCCGGGCAAACTGTACATCGCAGGCGAATACGCCGTGGTGGAACCGGGCCACACCGCTCTGCTGGTGGCCGTCAACCGCTACCTGACCGTGCGCCTGACCCCTGGCACGGCCGATCAGGGCCGCGTCATCTCCAGCGAGTACGGCCGCGCGCCGCTGGTGTGGGAGCGCGACCCCAACGGCGACGGGATCATCCTCGAACACAATCCCTATGACTATGTGGTCGCGGCGATCAACCTGATGGAGCGGCTGCGCGCGGAGCTGAACCTCGAGCCGCGCTACTTCGACATCGCGATCGAAAGCGAGTTGGACGACAAGTCCGGGCGGAAGTTCGGCCTGGGGTCCTCGGCCGCCGTAGCCGTTGCGGTGATCGCCGCGATCGAGGAGTTCTACGAAATGGGTCTGTCCCGCGTGGAGCGCTTCAAACTGGCGATGCTCACCACGATCCAGGTGGCTCCGGCGGCCAGCGGCGGGGACGTCGCGACCAGCACCTTCGGCGGCTGGATCGCCTACACCTCGCCCGACCGCGAGGCTCTGCGCCTGCGGGCGGCCGTGTCCACCGTGCGCGAGGCCCTGACGGCTTCGGAATGGGACCTGTGCAAGGTGCGCCGCCTGCCGCATCCGCCCGGCCTGCGCCTGCTGGTGGGGTGGACCGGATCCCCGGCCTCGACCGAGCGCCTGGTCACGCGGGTGAAGAAGGCCGAGCCCGAATTCGCCGCGAGCTATGCGACCTTCCTCGACGAGACCCGCGCCTGCGTCGCGGACCTGATCGCCGCCTGGGAGGCCGGGGATACCGCCGGCACCGCCGAGGTCCTGGCCGGCATCCGCCGCGCCCGCCTGCTGCTGCAGGGCCTGGGCAAGGCGGCCGGTTCGAGCATCGAGACAGCCGAACTCGAGGCCCTGTGCGAGACCGCGGAACGTCATGGCGGGGCGGCCAAGCCGTCCGGCGCCGGCGGCGGGGACTGCGGCATCGTGCTGTTGGGCGATGACGCGGACACCGCGGAGATCTTCAAGGAGTGGGAACTGGGCGGGATCCGCAGGCTCTCGGTCTCGGCCGTCGCCCCGGAGGGTTCGCCCGAGGGGTTGTGAGGCGTGGCGGTGAAGCGTTGGTTCACAGCGGTCGGAAGTCCTGTTTCATCGCCGGTCGCCCGCCCGTCTGTGCTGCACTGCGAGGACGATGATTCCGGTCAGAGCGACCGCCGGGAAGACGACGACCAGCAGTATCACCCGCGGACCGAAGCCGGGTCCGGACGTGCCCGCCAGCACGCTGCAGGCGAAACCGATGCCCAGGGCGAATGCGAGGATGATATCCCGCATGGTGTCCTCCCAACATGTCCTTTACGGCAGGATTCCTTGTATCCTACAGCGAGGCCCCACCCGCGAACAGGGGCCGTTTCCTGAGACCCAGGACACGCGGAGTACCCGCTGCAGGCCCCGGTTACCGGGTCCGTTACCGAAATATCCCCATGTGGACGTTCGGCGCATTTCCGGGCCCCGGGTGCCACCATGGCAGGGAACATCGAACCGGTCGGTGGGCCGTTCGGGGCACCTACGCCCCGGCGGGGCCCACCGACAGTATGCGAGAAGGTCCCCATGGCGATTGCGCCCGATTATGTCGATTCCCTCCTGGCCCAGTACGCGGGCCCCGACGCCAATGCCGCGTACCTCATGTGCGACCGGCACGATCCGGCCACCGTCGCCTTCACCCTGGTCGACGACGATCTGTCCAGCCGCGAGATGACCTTCGGCGAACTCCACGACCGCTCGGCCCGGCTGGCCACCACCCTGCACGAGCGCGGGATCGGGGTCGGTGACCGGGTGGGCGTGCTGCTGACCAAGCGCGCGGAACTGCCCGTGACCCTGCTGGCCCTGGCCCGGGTCGGCGCGGTCTACATCCCCCTGTTCACCGCCTTCGCCCACGGTGCGGTCGAGATGCGGATGCAGGCCGCCGGCGCCAAGCTCGTCGTCACCGAACCCGGCCAGGTGGAGAAGCTCGCCGGTCTGCCGGACATCCAGAAACTCGTGGCCGGCCCGGATTTCGCAGCCGCGGAGGCCGCGGAACCGCTGGAGACCTCGGCGTCGCTGGGGCCCGATGCCCCGTTCCTGCAGCTCTACACCTCCGGCACGACCGGCAGCCCGAAGGGCGTGCCGGTGCCGATCCGCGCGATGGCCGCCTTCCACGCCTATCACGAGGTCAGCCTGGACCAGCGGGCCGACGACGTGTTCTGGAACAACGCCGATCCCGGCTGGGCCTACGGCCTGTACTACGGGATCGTCGGCCCACTGATCCGCGGGCTGAAGAACATCCTGCACCATATGCACTTCACCCCCGAATCGACCTTCGCGGTGATGGAGAAGTTCCAGGTGACGAACTTCGCCTCGGCGCCCACGGTGTACCGAGCGCTGTCGAAGTCGGGCCTGCCGACCACCGCCCGGCTGCGGGTCGCGTCCTCGGCCGGTGAGCCGCTGACGGCCGATGTGACCGAATGGTCGCAGCGCGTCCTCGGGTCCGAGGTGCGCGATCACTACGGCCAGACCGAGACCGGCATGCTCATCTGCACGCACTGGAACCCGGTCGCCGAAACCCAGGTCAAGCCGATGTCCATGGGCACGCCGCTGCCCGGTATCGAGGGCACGATCCGCGACGGGGTCATCTCATTCGCCGCCGACAGCCCCATGCTGTGGTTCATGGGTTACGCCGACGACCCGGCCAAGACCGCCACGCGCTACACCGCGGACGGCCAGTGGTACTTGACCGGCGACCTGGGCCGGACGGACGAGGACGGCTACTTCTACTACATCAGCCGCAATGACGACATCATCCTGATGGCCGGCTACCGGATCGGGCCCTTCGACGTCGAAAGCGTCATCATCAACCATCCCGCGGTGGCCGATGTGGCGGTGGTTGGCCGTCCCGACCCCTCGGGCGTGCGCGGCGAACTGGCCGAGGCCTTCGTCGTCTTGGCCCCGGGGGTCGCCGGCTCGGACGCCCTGGCCACCGAGCTCAAGCTGCTGGTCAAGGAGAACTACTCGGCCCACGCCTATCCGCGCTGCGTGCACTTCGTCGACCAGCTGCCCAAGACCGAATCGGGCAAGGTCCAGCGCGGCGTCCTGCGCAAACTGGAGCTCTAACCCGTCATCCCTCCAGGGTGCGCGCGCTTTGCCGGAGTGGCTCCACAAATGCATCAGTGGCTCGAAAAGTCGTGAGTTTTCGAGCCACACGTGCATTTGTGGAGCCACCGCGGGTTCAGGCCTCCAGGGTGCGCGAGGCGGGGGAGCGGGTCAGGGCCTCGGCCGCCTGTTGGAAGGCCTGGCGCACCGCCAACAGTGCCGGATGGGACTGCCGGCCTGCGCGCACCTCGGTGAACAGGGTGCGCGCAGGATGTCCCGGCAGGTCCAGGGGCACCACCCCGGCCAGGTGCACATCGCCCAGCAATGCCGGGACGAAGGCGACCGCGTGGCCGCGGCGCACCAACTGCAGGTGCAGCAGCGGATCCGGGGTTTCGAACAGCACCCGGGGATGGAACCCTGCGGTGCGGCACTGCGTTGCCGCCCACTCGTAGATCCGCGTGCCCGGCGGCTCGAAGGCCCAGGCCGCCTGCGCCAGATCCGCCAGGGTCCGCGGCGCATCCGGGACGGCATCCTCTCCGTCGCCGAGGTCCTGGCCGGCTTCGTCCGCGGGCGCGGGCCCCGGGATGCCGCGGGCCGGCACGACCAAACGCAGTGGGTCGGTGTAGAAGTCCTCGCGGTGCACGCCCGGCTGCGCGGGTACCGGCAGGCCGGGGTACTCCTCGCCCAGGACCAGGTCGAAGTCGTGGGCCAAGAGCCCGGCGTGCCCGGCCTCGACCTCCTGGTGGATCAGCTGGACGTCGAGCTCCGGTGCGGACCTGGCCAGCTTCGACAGGGCCAGCGGGGCGATCTCCAGGAGCACGGTGTGGAAGGACGCTACGCGGATCTTGCCGCGTGGGCGGTCCTGCGCTGCGGCGAGTTCGGACTCGGCCAGGGCCAAACGGTCGAACACGGCCTGGGTGTGCTCCACCAACTGCTGGGCCGCCGGCGTCAGCTGCACTCGGCGGCCGACATGTTCCAGCAGCGGCACCCCGGCCTCGCGCTGCAGGGCGGAGAGCTGTTGGGACACCGCGGACGGCGTGAAGTGCAGGGACTGGGCGGTCTTGGCCAAGGTGCCCTGCCGGGCCAGTTCGTGGAGCACCCGCAGGTGTTTGAGGTTGAGCACGGGGCCTCCTGGAAACATTAGTGAAGATCACCTATTCGCATCATAAACGTTAACTAGATTTATCCGTTTACGAGCGCGAATATTGATTCGTGACCACCTCCTCTTTTGAAGTCCCCGGGCCCTCTACGGCCTCTTTGCCCATCGTTCCCGCCGGCGCCGGAAACACTGGAATCGTCGGTGCCAGTGGTGTCTCTGGTGCGTCCGGTACTGCGCTGGGCACCGCTCCGGGCCCCGGCGCGCTCGGCCCCCGCCACCGCCCCGTACAGGGTGCGCTGTTCGTCCTTGGGTCGTGTCTGTCCCTGCAGTTCGGCGCGGCCTTCGCCGTGCAACTGTTCCCGGTGCTGGGCAGCTGGGGGACCACAGGGCTGCGGCTGGGCCTGGCCGGGCTGATCCTGTTGCTGGTCTTCCGGCCCAAGTTCTGGCGATTCACCGGGCAACAGTGGCGTGCGGTCGTCCTCTACGGCCTGGTGCTGGCGGGGATGAATGGCTTCTTCTACGCGGCCCTGGCCCGTTTGGACCTGGGTGTGGCCGTGGCGATCGAATTCCTGGGTCCCCTGGTCCTGGCGGCCTGCCTGTCCCGCAGGGCCGCCGACTTCGCCTGGACCGGCCTGGCCCTGGCGGGTATCGCCTTGTTCTTCGTGCGCGACCTGCTGGCCGTCTCCGGGGTGCACGCGGGCGCAGGCAAGGCGCTGGACCCGATCGGCGTCGTCTTGGTGCTGGTGGCCGGCGGCTTCTGGGCGATGTACGTGCTGGTGGGGGAGAAGACATCCCGCGTGGTGCCCGGCAAGGCGGGTCTGGCGGTGGGCGTGAGCATCGGCGGGGCGCTCAGCCTGCCGTTCGTGCCCGCCACCGTGCCCCATCTGAGCGCCGATCCGAAATTGCTGCTCATGGCCCTGGCCGTGGCGGTGATGAGTTCGGTGCTGCCCTATTCGCTCGAGTTCTCCGCCATGCGCAGGCTGCCCAAGGCCGCGTTCGGGGTGCTGCTGAGCGTGGAACCCGCGATCGCGGCCCTGGCCGGTTGGTTGTTGCTGGGCCAGAGCATCGGCGTACTGGGTCTGGCCGCGATCGCCCTGGTGGTGGGCGCCAGCGTAGGTTCGACGGCGACCGCGCGCCGATGAGTCGCTGATGCACTGAGCTATCCGGGCGGACCGGCCGGGTCGTCCTCGACTTCTCGACATCGCATGCGCAAACCTGCAACACATACGCGTATGTCCGTATGTGTTGCAGGTTTGCGCATGCGATGCGGTCAGGAACGGAGGAATGGCCCTACCGGAGACCGCCGGTCGCCTTGGGTGCCTGCGCCATGCCGGAGTGGCTCCACAAATGTATCTGTGGCTCGAAAAATCGTGAGTTTTCAAGCCACGCGTGCATTTTTGGAGCCACCGTCCGTGACCGTCTTAGAACGTCGCGGCGTCGATCACGAAGCGGTAGCGTACATCGGAGGCGACGACCCTGTCGTAGGCCTCGTTGATCTGGTCGGCGTTGATCAGTTCGATCTCCGCGGTGACCCCGTGGGCGGCGCAGAAGTCGATCATCTCCTGGGTCTCCTTGATCCCGCCGATGTTCGAGCCCGCCAGGACCTTCGAACCGCCGGTCAGGGATCCGGCCGGCACCGGCAGGTCCTCCGGGGGCAGCCCTACCAGCACCATCGCGCCATTGGGCCCCAGCATCCGCATATAGTCGGCCGGTTCGAACTGTGCGGAGATCGTGTTGATGATGAGGTCGAACTCCGATGGGTGCGCCCGCAGGGCCGCGGGGTCGTCCCCGGTGTGGATCAGGCCCGCCGCCCCGAACCGCAGCGCATCGTCGTCCTTGGCATGGGAGTGGGAGACGACCCAGACCTCGGCGCCCATGGCGACGGCCAGCTTGAGCGCCACATGGCCCAGCCCTCCCAGGCCCACCACCGCGACCCGCTTGCCCGGTCCCGCGCCCCAGCGCGCCAGCGGCTTGTACGTGGTGATCCCGGCGCACAGCAGGGGAGTCGCGGCTGCGGGGTCCAGCGATTCCGGGATGCGGATGAGGAAGTCGTCCTTGACCGGGATGTGGGTGGAGTAGCCGCCCTGGGTGATCGAGCCGTCGACCAGGTCCACCGAGTTGTAGGTGCCGGCCTTGCCGCCCGAGCAGTTCTCCTCCTGCCCGGCCAGGCAGAACTCGCACTCCCCGCACGAGTCGACCAGGCAGCCGACGCCCACCCTGTCGCCCACCGCGAAATCGGTGACGGCCGGGCCGATTTCGCTGATCCGGCCGACGATCTCGTGGCCCGGCGTCATGGGATAGCGGCAGCCGCCCCATTCGTCGCGCACGGTGTGGATGTCGGAGTGGCAGATGCCGGAGTACTCGATGGCGATCATGACATCGTGGGCGCGCAGGTCGCGGCGGTCCACGGTGGACTTCTCGAGCGGGCGGTCGGGGGCGAATGCGGTCATGCTGGCTACGGTCTTCATGCAGGCCAGGCTACCGGGTGCGGGTAACGGATGGGTGACAGCGCCGGGCGGTGGCAGGGGCGAGTGCGCGGGTGGTACCACTTGCGCACAGTGGCAGCAGATGCGCGCGCATCTCGTGCCACCGAGCGCAAGTGGTACCACCGTCAGGCTCGGGCGCTCGCCTCGACGGCGGTCCGGACCTCGCTCCCGGTCGCCTGAGCGGGGGCTGGGCCGGCGCGGATCAGTGCCCGGCCTTGCCCTCGATCCAGTAGTACTGCGTGAAGTAGGTGCCGCGCGGCATGCCCCAGGTCTCCTTGGCGTGCTGCTTGACCGCGCGGACCAGGGCGCGTTCCCCGGCGCCCCACACATAGGTGTCCGGCTGCGGGGTCGGCAGGGTGCGCAGCCACGCTGCCAGTTCTGTGCCCTTGGGCTCGTTCGCGGCCGGTTCGATCCAGTGCAGGTCGAGGCGCGGGTGAGTGGCGATGGGCAGGCCGGTGCGATCGGCGTGATCGTCCTCGATCGCCACCGTGATCGCCTGGTCGGCCGGGGTATCCGCGATCCACGTGTTGATCGCCGGCAGCGCAGTCAGGTCTCCCACCAGCACATACGCCGAGGTCCCCGCCGGGACCTTGGGCTGTGCCGGGGTGAGTGCCACAAGGGACTCCTGGCCCGGTTGGGCGTGCTTGGCCCAGTCGGTGGCCGCACCGGTGGCGTGCAGCACGAAGTCGGCGTCGAAGGTGCCGGCGGCCCGGTCCACCGCGGAGAAGGTATAGGCGCGCATCGTGTCCTGGCTGGTGTCCTCCTGTCGTGGGGCCCAGAGGCGGAACCAGGCGGTGGGGAACACGTCGAGGTCCGCCACGAGGTCCGGCGCGTGGAATCGGATGCGCAGGTAGTAGTCGTTGAGGTACTCGATGGACTCCACCACGACGGGGTGGTCTTTGATCCGCCACAGCTTCGTGATTACGCGATCGACATTCACCATGCAGCACAGGCTACCCTGAATCTGCGGTTCTGTGGAGCACGGCTGAGCCCTGGTCGCGAGATTCAGGGGCGAGCTCCGGTCCTGAGCGCCGGACACGGCCTACCGGAAATTTCATATCTCGCTTATATTTGCCATATGTGGCTTCTGGCAATGGTGCTGGGCACCCTTGGAATCATCTTCAATGTCTTTCTGGCCTGGCCCCAGGTGTGGCGCGCCGCGCGCGTGGGCGCCGAGGGCGTTGCGATCGGCACCGTGCTGATCGGCTTCCTGGCGCGCGCCCTGTGGTCGGCCTATGCGGTGCGCCTGCACGACCCGACCCTGTTCATCGGCCAGGCGCCGGCCGGTCTGGGACTGCTGGCCGTCGCATTCTTCGTCTCCCGGGATCGGCGCCATGTCTCCCGCCGGGCGGCCTGGACCATGTGGACGGGCCTGGTGGTGGCCGTCGCGGTGTCCTCGGTGATCGTCATGATCAGCCCCGTGATCTTCACCGTGCTGGCCGTGGGGATCGCGGCCATCGCCTCCCTGCCGCAGCTGTTCCGCGTGCTGGCCGCCCCCGAGCGCTCCAGCGGGGTGTCGGTGGCAATGCAGTGGTTCACCGCCGCGGCCAGCACCTGCTGGTTGACCTACGGGCTGGTCACTGGCAACTGGGTGATCTCCCTGCCGCACCTGGTGCTGCTGCCGGCCGCGGTCATCACCGCCTGCGTGGTGCTGCGCGCCCGCCGCAGCCCGGCCCCGCGCATGGCCGTCGCATTTCCCTGAGGTCGCGCCCCTGGAATCTCTGGGCCATGTGTTTCAGATTGGGCCATTCGTCCGGCCCAATCTGAAACACATGGCCCAAAGATCTCCGACGTGATGATCGCAGTACTGCTGCACCGTTATCGGCCGCCTGCTGCCATCGCGCTACCGTGGTGTCATGGCAGTCCGCGTATCCGTCGAACAGGTAATCGCCCATCGCCTGCGCGCGCACCATCTGGACGAGCGCCTGGGCGAGCCGGCGGGCCCCATGACGGCCTTGGGTTGTGCTGCGGGGGCGTGCGGCGTCCAGGACAGCCCGCCCGGGTCGGCCCTGCTGTCCCTGCACGCCCGGGTCCGCGGCGTCACCCGGGAGCGCTTCGACGCAGCCCTCGGCACGGAGAAGTCACTGCTGGGCAGCTGGTGCATGCGCGGCGCTCCGTACTTCTTCCCCACAGCCGACCTCGCGGTGTTCACCGCCGGCGTGCTGCCGGCAGACGAGGCCGCCCTGCGGCATTTCCTTCCGGGCGCGGTTCCCAGCGTGGACCGGCTGGGCATGAGCCTGGACGCTCTCGCCGACCTGGCCGCCGCCGAGGTCCCCGCCGTGCTGCGCGGGCGTCGGCTGGCGATCGGGGATCTGGGCCGGGAACTGGCCGAGCGCCTGGCCGAACACCTCACCGCCGACCAGCAGAGGGTCTGGTGGCAGGAGGGCCCGCACGCCGCCGGACAGCCCGTCGGCGAGGCCCTCGTGCATTTCTGCGTTCGGATCCTCACGTGTCGTGGAATCGTGTGTTTCGCTCCCCGCCAAGACAAGACGCAGCCGTTCATCCTGGTCGAGGACTGGCTGGGCGCCGACGGGTGCCGGGCCCAGCGCGATGCTGTCGGCGCCGATGACTTCGCGGCTGCGCGCACCGAACTCGCCCGGCGCTACCTGCACTGTTACGGGCCATCGACGCGGGCGGATTTCGCATCCTGGCTGGGGGTGCGCACGGGCGACGTGGGTCCGTGGTGGGACGGCCTGTCCGATGAACTGACCCAGGTGGACTTCGGACGCCGGACTTGGATGCTCGAGGCCGATGTGGAGGCACTCGCCGCGGCGTCCCTTCCGGAACCGGGGACCGGTGGGGTGCGCCTGCTGCCGCCGCACGATCCCTACACCCAGGCGCGGGATCGGAGCACGATCCTCGACAAGGGGTTCCATCGGCAGATGTGGAAACCGGTGGGGGATCCGGGTGCTGTTCTGGTCGATGGGCGGATCGTGGGCATATGGCGTCCGCGCAAGGCCGGTAGACGGTTGCAGCTGAAGGTCTCGGAGTTCGCGCCTCTTTCTCCGGAGGCCCGCCAAGCGCTCCGCACGGAGGCGGAGTGCATCGCGGTCCTGCGGGGAGCCTCGGCCGTAGGGGTCGAATTCGACGCATGATGCGCCGTTTCTCGTGTCCCCGAAATCTGTGGGCCATTTGTTTCAGATTGGGCCGGACGAATCGCCCAATCTGAAATAGATGACCCAGAGATCTCCGGTGTGCTGCTTACTTCGCGTTATTGCCGGCCCAGCGCGTCGACCAAGTCCTCGACGTCCGGGGCGAGCATGATCCGACCCTGATAGAAGAAGACGGGCGGGACGTACCAGATTTGCACGGCCCAGGAGTTGAGTTCGGCCAGGTACCGGACGTCCTCGGCGTCCAATTCGGCGCCCGAGCGCAGCCTGCGGAGCGCGTCACCGGCTGAAGCGACCTCGCACGCGGTATGGAAGTTGTGTTCCCGGACGATGGAAGGTTCTGTGTCGTCCGGCTTCCATGACCGCAGCTCCTCACCGGGTCGAAAGTTCGACGACTCGAAGAACTCCACGGACACACCAGCCTCCCTCGGCACCTTGGAAGGCCCATTGTAGGGACGTTTGACAATCCTCGCAGGCGGGAGAAACGTGTGTGCAAATGAGAGCCGTATGAGGGAGACATCACATGAGCGACGATGAGTCGAAGCCCGAATCGGAAGCCGTGCCGAAGGCTGCACAGGTCGGTGTGGCACCGGAAAGTCCCGCGCAGGAGGGAATAGCGCAGCCCACGACCGGCCCGACCAAACCGAAGAGCAAGGAGTGGCTGGTGTGGGCGGCGCTCGCCGATATGGTGGCCGCCCCCATCGGCGGATTCGTGCTCGTCGGCATATCGCCCGATGAGCACTTCGCAGCGGTTCCAGCCGCATGGATCGTGGTCACGGGCCTGCTGCTCATCCTCTTCATCGCCATGGGAGCTTCAGGCGAATCGGGGAATGGTCGCCTGAGCCTGGTCATCCTCGGCATAGTGGTCGTCATCGGAACCATCGTCCTGGCCATCATCGCCTTTTATGCGGCCGCCTTCATGGGCTACGGGCACACAGTGGAAGGCTGACCGTGGTAGCCCTACCGCCCGTCGGCTCCCGGGTAGAACTGCGCGGCGTTGTTCCAGAACACCTTGGGGACCTCATCGGGCTGCAGGGCCGCGCGGACGATGTCGAAGTCGGCTTCCTGGAAGGGGCGCCGGGCCCGGGTCGACGGAAGATCGGTGCCGATCATCAGCGCACTGGGGTCGATGTCCATGATCGCGCGGATCGCCTTGGCCGGATCGATGTCGATCCGGCCGAACCCGGTGGCCTTGACCCTCACCCCGCGTTTGACCAGGCGCAACAGGTTCCCCAGTCCTGCCGCGCTCATCCCCAGATGGTCGATGCCGACCGCCGGCAGGCTCGCAATACGATCGCACAACCCGGCGTCCAGCCCCGCGGCGTCGATGTAGATCTCCGCATGCCACCCCACCAGGTCGTATACCCGGCGAGCGAAGGGCTCGAGGTCGGCCAGCACGGCCGCGCCACCTCGGGCCACGTTGAAGCGCACCGCGCGCACCCCGGCCGCGTGCAGTTCGCGGATCCTCCGGTCAGTAGTGTCGGCGGGCAGCTGGGTGACGCCCACGAACCCGGGGCCCAGAGCGGCCAGCGCTGCCACCAGGTAGTCCTGGTCGAAGCCCTGGAACGAACCCGATACCACCGCGCCGCCGGCGATCGGCAGGTCCGCGATGCGCGTCCGGTAGTCGGCGACCGTGAAGGGTTCGGGCAGGTAGCCGTTGTTGACGATGAGCGGGTGGGCCGGATCGATGATGTGCAGATGAGCGTCGAACACGGGCTGGGCCGCGTCGCACTCCGGCCGGGGTGCGACGGCGGTCTGCGGACCTGCTGGCGGGTGGGCGGGGGAGTGGTTCATCGGGTGATCTCCAATATCCTGTCGTCGGTCGGATTCTCGCGCCCGCGCGATCCTTGGACCAGCTGTTTCAGATTTGGCTGTTCGAACAGCCAAATCTGAGATAAACAGTCCAGAGAAGGATTGTCGAGCCCGGGCTGAGGGTAGATCACACCAGCGACCGCCGCGGAGCGACGCCGAACGCGGTATACTCGAGGTAAGTTTTCCACGATAGTAAGTGTGCTGATTATAAGTATCTCAGGTCGACTGCGTCAGGTTGTCCACCCACTGTCCTCCGACTGACAGTCGCATCGCGCGGGTCCACGTGCTTCCACACGCCTCCCAGCGCCATCGTGCACTTTCACTTTTCACATCCGTGGCGGCACTTCTGTGGCCACGTACTCGTCATCAATTCCAGAAGGTCTTGACACATGCCCGGTGACACCGGCTCCCCATCCACGATCGAACACCATTCCATCGACTACATTCCAGAGTCCGAGCGGCACGGCAAAGCCTGGCACCTGGGTCCACTGTGGTTCGCGGTCAACGCGAACCTGACCATTCTGGCCACGGGGGTTTTCGGTCTGCTGGCCGGCGCCAACCTCTTCTGGTCCATGGTCGCGGCCCTGACCGGGGTTTCGGTCGGCACGTTCTTCATGGCATCCCACTCGGCACAGGGACCGCAGCTGGGAATGCCCCAGATGGTGCAGTCACGCGCCCAGTTCGGGTACCGCGGAGCACTCGTGGTCGTTCCCGGCGTGTTGATCATGTACATCGGCTACAACATCCTCAACACCCAGCTCGCCGCCGAGGCGACCAATGTCGTGATCGGTGATTTCGGCGGAGGGGCCCTGCCGCCCAGCCTGCTCTACATCCTGCTCCTGGTCCTCGTCCTGATCGTGGCTGTGGTCGGCTACAACCTCATCCATGTGGTCCAGCGCGTGCTCACGGTGCTCTTCCTCATCGTGTTCGGCACCCTGACCATCGGAGCGCTCTTCACCATTCACCTGTCGGCCGGTGCGATGAATCCGAACAACGGGTTCGTCTGGCTGGCCTTCCTCTCCCAGTTCAGCATCGCAGCGGCCAGCCAGATGGGCTGGGCTCCCTATGTCGCGGACTACTCGCGCTACCTGCCCAAGCGGGTGGGCCTGCGAGCGACGTTCTGGTGGACCTACGCCGGTTCGCTCTTCGGCGCGGTTTGGATGATGTGGTTGGGCGCACTCCTGATGAGTGCGGTGGGCCTGGACGCCAGCCCCGTTACCGCGGTGCACTCCGCCGCGCAGCACCTCTTCGCAGGATTCGGCCCCATCGTGCTCATCGTCGCGATCCCCGGGTTGTTGGCAGTGACCACGGTCAACACCTACTGTGCCGGTCTGACACTGCTGACGGTGTCCGATTCGATCCGACCGTTGAAGGCCACGACGACCAAGCGGGTCCTGTCCAGTGCCATCATCGCCGTCGCCACCTTCGCGGGGGCCTCGTACGCCTCCGAGAACTTCCTGGCGACCTTCCAGAACCTCATCGTCATCATGCTGTACTGCTTCATCCCGTGGACCTCGATCAACCTGCTGGACTTCTACGTCATCCGGCATGGTCGTTATGAGATCAAGGAGATGTTCAAGCCGGACGGCGTCTACGGTAAATGGAACTGGCGGGGCCTGGTGACATATGTGGCCACCATCGTGATCATGGTGCCGTTCTTCAGCATCGGCGACTGGTACACGGGCTCCGTGGCCGAACGGTTAGGCGGGATCGATATCGCCATGTTCGTCGGACTGCCCATTGGCGCCATCATCTACTACATCCTCAACCGGTACGGGTCCCGGCCCGACGGGATGCTCGATCAGGCGCAGGCCTCGGCCCCGGCGGCCAAACCCAAGTCGGCTCCGGCGCTCGCCTGACCGGGTGGGCGCACGGTCGCGCTGCGGCTACTGTCCTCCGGGTTGAACCTCCAGGATCCGGTCGTCGCCTCGACCCGGGCTGCCGCGGCCGTCCGTATTGTTCGTCACCGCCCACAGCCCGCCAGCGGGAGCGCTCACCACATCGCGCAGGCGCCCGTGCTCGCCCACGAAGTATTCGTGTTGCTGCTTCGGGTCTGCCAACTCGACCGTGCGCAGGCGCTCGCCGCGCAGGTTCGCGATATAGGCGGTGCCGCCGGAGATCGCCATCCCGCTGGGACTGGCCTCGGACGGTTTCCACTGCGCGATCGGATCGGTGAACCCCTTCCGCTTGGCCGCGCCCTCGACGGTGGGCCAGCCGTAGTTGGCGCCGGGCTCGATCGCATTGAGCTCATCCCAGTCGTCCTGGCCGAACTCCGAGGCGTACATCGCACCCTTGGCGTCCCAGGCGATGCCCTGCGGGTTGCGATGGCCGAGGGTGTAGACGAGCGAGTCGGCGAAGGGATTGTCCTTGGGCACGCCACCGTCCGGCGTCATCCGCAGGATCTTGCCCGCGAGCGATTCCCTGTTCTGAGCATTGGGCCGATCGCCGGCGTCCCCGGTGGTCGCGTAGAGCATTCCGTCGGGCCCGAAGGCCAGCCGGCCGCCATTGTGATTGCCCGCCGCCGGGATCCCGTCGATCAGGGTGCTGGGCTGGCCGAGCCCGAAGCCGCCGGCTTCACCCGTGAGCGTGTAACCGACGATCCGGTTGCCATCGGCCGCGGTGTAATAGGCGTAGAGCCGCGAGCCCTGCACTGTGATGCCCAGCAGTCCGGCCTCGCCGGAGGCCTCGACCCCGTCGATCGTGCCGACGGTCCGCGTCCCGCCGTCTGCGCCCAGTTCGAGGATGCGGCCCGAATCGCGCTCGCTGACCAGTGGCGTGTTCTGCGCGAAGGCCACCGACCAGGGCGCTTGCAGGCCCGAGGCGATGGTCTCGGGGCGCTCCGCGATCGGCCGGCCCGTGGCCGGTTTGGTGCCCGTGGCCGAGGTCGCCCCCGGTTCGGCGGTGGCCGATCCGGCCGCCGTTGCCCGGGTTCCGGAGGGAGGCGCCCGATGGTCTGCGGGGCCGTGTTGCCCCGTGCAGCCGGCCAGTACGAGGCAGGCGGCCAATCCTGCACCGATGAGTGCCCGGTGTGGATGGTTCATAACGTCCTCCCGTTGGATTGGCCTTCCAGCCTAGATCCGGCGGGTGGGTCAGGGGAAGGGGTGCGTGGATCCGACGACTTCGTCGTTTCACGTGGAACGGCCGGATATGTTCCTATAAGCATCCTGCGCGTCCTGCGCCCCGGCCGTGCGCGCCGCCTCCTGTGCCGCGGCCCTGGCCCAGATGAGCTCGGCGGGCTCGCGCAGCGTGAGCCATTCGGCGACCTCGCCGCCGTCGCACCGGCACAGTGCCACGCGCGCCGTTCCGGGGCCGAGGCCCTCGATCCGCCAGGTGCCGCCCGCCCCCTCCCAGCGGTCTACCGCTGCGGGCATGGGTGGCGAGTGCGGGTCCGGGGAATCCGCACGGGAGTCTGTGCCGGGGGTCTCTGCCATGTTCCAACGGTACGGCACGGTCGTGCACGAGGCTCCTGTGGTTCACTCTGTATCCTGCAAGAATGAAGGCTGTGAAATGATCTGGCGGATCTTGGCTGCGACCGTCATCCCCCTGGGGATCATGACCGCGATCGGGCTGTACCTGCTGTCCCAGGGCGAGGTCGCCGATGGCCGCTCCGTGCTGTGCGTGGGCGTCATTGCCGGGGCCGTCGGGGGATCGGCATTCATTTATCAGATCGAACGGTGGAGCCTGTTGCGCCAGTCCCTTCTCCACCTGGGGATCATGCTGGTCACGGTCCTGCCGGCGCTGCTGTCCACCGGCTGGTACGACCTGGGCACGGCCGCCGGCTGGTGGGGTGCGGTGGTGACCTTTGCGATCTGGGGCATCGGACTCTGGTCGATCCTGTACTGCGTGTTCAAGCTGATCGACCGGCGCAGGGCACGGCGCGAGTCGCAGTACCCTGAGGGGTCGCAGCACTCCGAGGCCTGAGCGTGGCATAACCACGGCATAAGCGGCATGGCGACACCGGACCGAAGTGTTTGAACCCCGCGTCGCGCCTACAGGTCTACACTGTAGACTCACGTACATGTTGGAGGGTCGGCCATGAGTCAACGCAAGGGCGCGCGAGGCATCCCGCTGAGCCGCGAGCGGGTGGCCGAGGCCGCGCTGCGCCTGATCGACCGCGACGGCCTGGAGTGGTTGAGCATGCGCCGGCTGGGCGCGGAACTGGGCGTGGACGCGATGATGGTCTACCGCTTCTTCGCCAATAAGGCCGCGGTGCTCGATGGGGTGATGGGCACGATCTGGGCAGGCGTCCGAATCCCCGAACCCGAGTCCGGCACCGACTGGCGGGATCAGCTCGTCGCGACCATGCACGCGCTGCGCACCAGCCTGCTCGCCCACCCAAGGGCGCTGCCCGTGATCGGCACGCGGCCCGCCTCGGGAACCGCAACCTTCGACCTGATGGAGCAGCTGCTCACCCGGCTCATCGCAGCCGGCCTGCCGGTGCGCGCGCAGACTGCCGATCTGCTCAACGCCCTGGTCAACTACACGGTAGGCCATGTCCTGGCCGAGGCCGGGGAACCGGCGGGCGGGGACACGGAAGAACAGGCTGACCTCCAGGTGCTGCTCGCCCGTTACCCGCATCTTGCCTCGGTCTTCGCAGCTGGCTGGACCTACGATCCGCATCGGCAGTTCGACACTGCGTTGCGCGCCATGGTTGCCGGCTGGGCCGAAGGGGGAACCCCATGAAATCGCTCCTGTTGCGTTATCTGCGCAACGACCTGCGCCGCAACCGGGGCGTGACCATCGTGCTGCTGATCGTGCTCGTGCTCAGCGCCTTCCTCATGGCCAGCGGAGCGCTGGTGATGGAGCGCCTCGGCGGTTCGGTGGGCCGACTGAGCGCGGCGGCCCGTCCCCCGCACTTCCTGCAGATGCACCAGGGCGAATACGACCGCCGCGCCCTGGACGACTTCGCCGCAGCCCACCCGGAGATCGCCGACTGGCAGATCGAGCAGATGGCCGGCTTCGACGGACAGCAGATCACCTGGACGCGCCCGGGCACCGAGTCGCGCGGTGACCTCTCCGAGAGCCTCATCGACAATCTGTTCGTCGAGCAGTCCGCGGGCTTCGACCTGCTGCTCGACCGCGCCGACGCCCCTGTGCAGCCGGCCGCCGGCGAGGTGTACGCACCCGTCGGCTACGAACGGCTCTTCGGTCTGCGGACCGGGGACGTGCTCACCGTGGGCGCCGCGGACACGGGCGTCCGCCTGCGGGTGGCGGGCTTCGTGCGCGACGCCCAGATGGCGTCCTCCCTGTCCTCGGCGACGCGCTTCGTCGTCGCGCCGTCCGACTTCGCCCGCCTGCGCGCCAGCACCTCCGCCCCCGAGGTCATCATCGCCTACCGACTGCACGACACCGCGCAGATCGACGGGCTGCAGCGGGCCTACGAATCCGACTCCGCCCTGCCGAAGAACGGCCAGGCCGTCACCGAGGTGATGATCCGGCTGGTCAATATGCTCAGCGACGGACTGGTCGCCGTGGCTTTCGTCTTCGCAGGCCTCCTGCTCATCATCATCGCGCTGCTCAATGTGCGCTTCGTGATGCGCGGGACGATCGAGGACGAGATCCACGAGATCGGCGCGCTCAAGGCGATCGGCATCCCGCAGCGCACCGTCACGCTGCTCTACCTGGCGCGCTACGGCGCGATGGCGCTGCTCGCCTGCCTCATCGGCGGCGGACTGGCCGCCGCCTCGCTGGGCGCCCTGACCTCGGGCATCCGGGCGAATTTCGCCGAGGCGCCGGTCACCTGGCTCACGGTGCTCGCCCCGATCCTGGCGCTCGCGGTGCTGTTGGCCCTGGTCCTGGGGATCTCGGCCCGCGCGATGCGCGCGGTGCGCCGGGTGGGCGTGGTCGAGGCGCTCGTGCAGGGGCGCACCACCCCGGCCAGGCATGCGCGGCCCGCCAGGCGGGCGAAGTCGACCAAGCGAGCTCGGACCTCGGTCCCGTCCATCCCCGCCCGGAAATCCGCGGCAAGCCGGAAGTCCCATCTGGCCCCCAGCCGCGGGGGCCGGCTGAACCTGCGGCTGGCCCTGCTCGATCTGCGCGCCGAACGCCGCCGGTGGGCGCTGGTGCCCGCAGTATTCTTCCTTGCGGCCCTGCTCATCACCCTGCCGATGAACCTGCTGAGCACCTTCGAAAGCCCCCGCTTCGTCACCTATATGGGCGCGCCCCAGAGCGATCTGCGCGCCGACATCCAGTTCGTCGACCCCGCCGCCGGCACCGGGGCCGAGGCGATGGCCAAGCTGCGGGGGCAGCTGGATCGGGACTCACGGGTGACCGATGTCAAGGCCTTCGCCACGGTGCTCGCGGAGGCCCCCGGGGAGGAGGGGTGGGAGGCGCTGCGTGTGGGCATCGGCGACTATTCGGACGCCGGGCTGGTGTACCTGTCCGGCTCCGGGCCGCGGGACGGGCAGATCGCGCTGTCGGCCTTCAACGCCGAGAAATACGGCGTGGGACCGGGGGACTCGATCGAGCTGCGACAGGCCGGTGGAACCACACGGGCCCAGGTCAGCGGCGTCTACCAGGACGTGACCAGTGGCGGCTTCACCGCGAAACTGCAGGGCGAACCCCCTGCCGAAGCCGAAAGATGGACCCTCTTCGCCGATGTCGCCCCCGGTGCTGATCCGGCCGAGGTCTCCGCGGACCTAGATGCGGCGAATCCGGCGGCCACCGTTATCCCGATGCGCGAATACGTGCGGCAGACGCTGTCCTATGTCACGGATACGCTGCGCACCGCCGTCATCATCACCCTGGTCTTCGGGATCGGGTCCGCGGCGCTCATCTCCACCCTGTTCCTGCGCCTGTGCATCGGGCGGGACCGGCAGAAGATGGGGGTGCTGTCCGTGCTCGGCTTCTCAACAGGTGAGATCATCGGCCAGCTCCACCTCAAAATGCTCATCACGGTGGCGGCCGGCACCGTCCTGGGCACGCTGGTGGCGGCGACCCTGGGCGAGCGCCTGGTGGGAGCGCTCATCTCCCTGGCCGGACTGGGACTGACCCAGCTGACCTTCATCCCGCAGCCGTGGATCGTCTACGCGCTGTTCCCCGTCCTGCTCACCGGCGCAGGAATGGGCGGGGCCGCACTCGTGGCGCACAGTCTGCGCGGGGCCGACCGCAGCGGGTGGCTGCGATGACGAAAGGAAGCGATATGACAGGCGGGAGCCAACCGCGTCTGCAGGTGCGCGATCTGTCCAAGACCTTCTTCACCACGGATCCGCCGGTCGAGGTGCTGCGCGGGATCGACCTGGACGTGGCAGCCGGCGAGTACCTGGCGATCATGGGGGCCTCGGGCTCGGGCAAGTCGACCCTGCTCTACGCCATGAGCGGGATGGACCATCCGACTGGCGGCAGCGTGTGCCTGGACGGGCGCGAGCTGACCGAGCTGGGCGAGGCCGAGATGAGCCGGGTCAGGCTGACCCGGATGGGCTTCGTGTTCCAGCAGTCGCACTTCCTCCGCAATCTCAATATCCGGGACAATGTGCTGCTCCCTGCGCTCAAGGCCGGCAACAGCGCCGAGCAGGCCGCCGCGGCGCAGCAGACGGTCGACCGGCTGCTGGAGCGCTTCGGCATCGCCGAGGTCGCCGACCACGAGGTCACCCAGGCTTCGGGCGGGCAGCTGCAGCGGGCCTCGCTGTGCCGGGCCCTGGCCACCGACCCGGCCGTATTGTTCGCCGATGAGCCCACCGGAGCGCTGAACAGCAGCGCCACCCAGGACGCGCTCGATGCGCTGACCGAGGCGAACCGGGCGGGCACGACCATCGTCATGGTGACCCACGATCCGGTCTGCGCGGCCCGGGCCGAACGGCTGGTCTACCTGGTCGACGGCCGGGTGGTCGACACCCTGCGGCAGGGACCCTGGAGCGCCGAGGCCGCGGCTCAGCGGGAGCGGGAGCTGCTGGCCTGGCTGGGTGGCCAGGGGTTCTGAGCGGGCGGAAACGACTGGCCATCATTGGTGATGGCCTGGCTGGTCAAGCTGTTCAGTGACATCCAACCCCGGCATCCGTATCCTATGCACGCCCGCCGGCGCTGCCGCAGTTCACGAATACAGCCGGTTGGCCCCTTCCGATCCAGCTCGCCGTTCTCGGCGTGCTCTATGCGCTCATCGCCGGGACGGTTTACCTGCCGTTGGGGTATGCGGCTGATCGGGTGCTTGGAGCCCGCCCGGTTATTGTGTCCTGCTGAGAGAATCGACTCAGACCACTTCGAAGCCCCAGACGTCGACGCTCATGCCGCGTCGCTGATCGGCATCGTGGGCGTGCTGATCGCGGGCGGCACTCCAGGCCTCGTAGGCTTCCCGGGTGTCCCAGCGGGTGACGACGAAATACTTGTCCTGGCCGCTGACCGGGCGCAGTAATTCGAAGCCCGCGAATCCCGGTGCCTGGTCCACCGCCTTCTTGCGCGCGGCGAAGCGCTTCTCGATCTCGGCCGCGGCGCCGGGAGGGAAGGTCAGTGCGGTGATGTTGACGAATGCCATGGTGGTCTCGCTTCCCCGCCCAGTTCCCGGGCGGTCGTCGGGGTTTGGAGATTGCGGATAAGCCCACCCTAACAACGTGGGCGCGGTGGGTGCTAGGCGAATGACGAAGATCGGCTGGTACCGTGGCCCGGCGTAACGATCCGATTTCGTAGGCGCGCAGAGGGTGATGAGATGTCCCATCCGAACGATCCCCGGCAACAGGGTTGGTATACCGGCGGTCCCGGTGGAGGGAATCCGCCGGTTCCGGGCTACCCTCCCGCACCGGGGAATGCGCCTGTGAACCCGCCGGGGAACGCTGCGGGTGCCGGGTCCAAGAACGGTGTGGGCCTCTGGGCCATGATCCTGGGCATCGTCGGCTTCATCGTCTGGCCGGCCGGCGTGGTGGCGATCATCCTGGGGATCCTCGGCCTGCGCAACCTCAACCTGAACCGTGCCGACAACAAGGGGCAGACCGTCACGGGTCTGGTCCTGGGGATCTTCACGACGATCGTCGGGTTCATCGTGAGCGTGGCCATCGTGATCGCGTTGATCGTCGGCATCGGGGCGACTTCGCAGGATGACACCGGGGGGATGCACGGTGACTCGGGGATGCAGGGTGATTCCCCGGCCGAGCCGGCACAGCCCGGCTCCGATGGGGACGCAGGGGGTCAGAAGGACTCCGGACAGGAACTGGTGCCGGGGGTGACCATGGAATTGGAGCCCGAGGCGTCCGGCAAGGCGTCCGAGCACGCCGCTCCCGACAGGATCCAGGGGCAGAACCCGGTCTTCCTGCGCGTGCACCTGCGCAATTCCTCGGATGCGGACTTCGCTCCACCGTACCCGCTCATCACGTGCACCTACGGTGGGGGAGCCGAATGTCCGGAGGTCTTCGACAGGAGTGTGTCTCCGACCATCGACGGGACCGACAAGGGATTCCACTCCTCTGTTCCCGCGGGCAAGGACCTGTCCTTCATCACCGCCTATGCCGTACCGGCCGAGCAGATGAAGTCATTGCACCTGAAGTACGAGTTCGCGATCGACGGGCAGGGCCGGCGTGCTCTGGACTTCTCGGCGGGGTGATTCGTCCGGGACACCGGGCGGATCACCCCGGGTGACCTGGGTCTATGGGTCGCAGAGGCGCAATGTGACCTGCGTGATACGTTTAGAAACATGAATAGGTTAAGGATTACATCAGGCGTTGTCGCCGTTGCCGCCACCATCGCCCTGGCCGGGTGCGGGGGAGCCCGAACAGGATTCCCAGCCCTCGCACGCGGCCGCCCAGCCGGCCGAGGCCTCGGCTCCGGGTGTCGATGGGGGTGCCGCGGACGGTGCGGCGGGCGAGGACTCCGCCGCCGCGGGGCAGCAGGGCGGCGGCCCGGTTGCCGACGGTCAGGAGGTGACGGACAAGGAGTACACGTTCCGCCTGCCCGCCGACTGGACGGATGCCAAGACCGTCCCCGGCGCCTCGATTCCCGACGGAATGAAGGTGTGTGCGCTCAAGGGCACCAAGGACGGCATCCCCAATATGAATATCGCGATGACCACCACGACGAGTGCGGATACGACGATCGACGATGTGGAGAAGGACGCGGTATCCCAGATCAAGGACACCGGCGCCAAGAACCCGAAGGAATACGACAAGTTCACCGTCGACGGTGAACAGGCCCTGCACTTCTCGATGGAGAGCCAGAGCAACGGCCGGTCCTTCCTCGCCGACCAGTTCTACCTGCTGCACGGCACGAATGTCTACGTTCTGAGCTTCGGCAACGACCCGAAGGTCAAGCAGGGCGATCGCAACGACATGCTGGTCTCCGTGCTCAACAGCTGGAAGTGGAAGTAGGGCATGGGAAAACGCCGGATGGAGTCGGGGTGGTGGATCACCCCGGCCTGCGCCTTCGCGCTCGCGGCCTTCATGATCGTGCTGGGCGTGTGGGACCGGCAGATCAACCGGTACGAGGCGTCGACGATGACGTCCACGGTGACGGCGAGTGTGCTGGCCGGAGCGAGCGAATCGACGCACCGGGAATGCGGCTCGGAGCAGAAGACGTGCAGCACGACCTACACCTGCACGATTCGGTACGTCTTCACTCCGGACCCGGCCAGGCCCGAGGCCAGGGCCACCGGTGAGGCCGAGGAGTCCGGGCGCTGTGGTGAGCAGCAGGCCGAGGGGACTCAGCGCACCGTCTACTTCGATCCGGCGGATACGGCCCAGTCGACGGTGTCCGACCCCAATGCGGGGTTGAACCGGCACGGCTGGCTGCTGTGGGTGGGTATCGGGGTCCTCAGTCTGGCCTTCGGTTTCGCCGGCATCTGGTTCCACCGCTGGCTGGCGGGCCTCGGCGAGGCGAAGAATGAATCGCGGAAGCAGTCGGCCGGGCCCGCGAGGCCCGAAGGGGCAGGGTAGGCGGGCCCGGCGGGGAAGGGCCCGATCCCGGGTGGGCCCGCCATACCGGGATCCCGGCCGCCGATCCCGGTGCGGGGGTCGTGGTCGAGGTGCAAGGTTGAGGGTGCGCGGCAGGTCGAGCTCGAGCGCGTTCGCGGATTGTGACTGGGTGGGCCGTGCTTGTTCGGGTCGCGCTTGTCCGGACTGTGTTTCCGAAGCCGGTGTGCGCATGGCGATCAGGCCTGGTCGTGCACCGTGACGGCGTAGCCGTCCGGGTCCGCGAAGGTGAAGGTCCGGCCGAAGGGGCTGGGCTTGGGCTCCGAGAGGATCGGGGTGCCCGCGGCGGTCAGCGAGTCGTAGAGCCCCTGCACATCGTCGCAGCACAGCCACAGCGCGACTCCCAGACCGGGCTGCTGGACCTGGTCGAGATTGACGCCGGGTAGCGGTTCGCGCACGGCGAAGGCGATCGGGGTGGTGGTGAAGACGATTGCGCCGGGAGGTGCGCTCGGCGCCCGGTGCAGGCCGAGGTGGGTCTCGTAGAACTTCGCCGAGCGCTGCAGGTCGCGTACCTGGAGGGCGATGAAATCGGGTCCGGTGACTGACATGGGGTGTTCCTTACTGTTCGACTGTCCTGGATCGACGATCCTGGACCGATTGTCCTGGTCCGTCCGGGGTTCGGTCCGAAGCCGGAGCGCGATGTCAGGATGCTGACGTAGTCCACTATATGTCAGAATACTTACATGATTCAAGAGGTAAACGCGCGCGCGGCGGGCGAATCCGGAATCGCCGATTCCGGCCCCGAGGATTTGGGGACACTGGTGGGCTACCGGCTCAAAGAAGTGCAGTCGATACTGCGCTCCCGGATGGACGAGACCTTGCGGCCACTGGGCCTGACGACCCCGCAGTACGTCTGCCTGGAGGTACTCAGTCGCACTCCGGGCGCCTCGAACGCGGAGCTGGCCCGCGGCGCCTTCGTCACCCGGCAGACCATGAACACCCTGCTGCGCGGCCTACAGGAGCGGGGCCTGATCGAACGCGCGGTGCGCGCATCCAGTGGCAGGGCACTGCCGATTTCACTCACCGCGGCCGGGCGCGAGCTGCTGGGGGCCGCCGTCGAGCGCACTCACCGGGTCGAGGCCCGCCTGGTCTCCAGGCTCACCGCCGTTCAGCGCGAAACGCTGCAGGAAGCGCTGGCGGCCTGCGTCGAGGGCCTGCGCGATTGAATGTGGACCGTTTGTTTCAGATTCCACTGTTCGAACAGTGGAATCTGAAACAAACGGTCCATGGATGGAGGGCGCGGACCCCTACCGCAGATTGTCGCGGTAGTTGTTCTTGTACATCCGGTTGCGCGGGGCCAGCCATAGCGCGGAGAGCACGGTGGCCAGCACACTGGCCAGCAGGATCGCGATCTTCGCGTCGTTCGCATGCTCTCCGGACACGCCGAAGCTCAGATCGGATACCAGCAGTGCAACCGTGAAGCCCACGCCCGCGACGATCGACACGCCGAACAGATCGGTCCAGGTCACCTGCCGGTCCAGGCGGCCCAGCGGGGTACGGGTGATCAGCCAGGTCGAGGCCATGATGCCGATCGGCTTGCCCAGCACCAGGCCCACCATGATCCCCCAGAACACGGGCGCCTGCAGGGCTGCGACGAAACCGGACCAGCCGCCGATCGCCACGCCGGCGGAGAAGAATGCGAAGATCGGAACGGCGATGGCCGAGGACAGCGGCGAGACCCGGTCGGACAGAATCATGGCCAGGGGGCGCTGCTCGGCCTCCACGCCCGAGGTCGCCGCCGGCGCGTCCTCATCCTCCTCCTCGAGTGCCACCTGGGACGCCGGCTTGGCGCCGTTGGCGGACATGGCCGCCGGCGTCACCAGCCCCAGCACCACGCCGGCAATCGTCGCGTGCACGCCGCTTTGGTACATGCACAGCCAGGCGATTGCGCCGATCGGCAACAGGATCAGCCACATCGCCCAGGCGTGCTTGGCGAAGAATCGGGGGGCGCCGCGGACCAGGAAGAAGTAGGCGAGGATCGGGACCAGCGCGCCCAACAGCCACAGGGGCTGGAGCCCCTGGGCGTAGAAGATCGCGATGATGACGATCGCGATGAGGTCGTCGACCACGGCCAGGGTCATCAGGAAGACCCGCAGTGGGCTGGGCAGCCAGCGACCCACCACCGCCAGGATCGCCAGGGCGAAGGCGATATCGGTGGCCGTCGGAGTGGCCCAGCCCTGTAGGCCCTCGGTCCCGCTGGAGGCCACGATGGCCGCGAAGATGAGTGCCGGCACGATGACCCCGCCGCAGGCCGCGACCATCGGCGTCAGCGCCTGGCGCCAGTCGCGCAGGGCTCCACCGGTGAACTCGAACTTCAGGTCGAGGCCCACGCAGAAGAAGAACACGGCCAGCAGTGCGTCCGCGCACCAGTGGGCCACGCTCAGGTGCAGGGTGGTAAAGCCCAGGGGTAGGTCGAGGTAGGTGTCGCGCACGGCGAAGAACCAGCCCGCCAGTGGGGAGTTCGCGCAGATCACGGCCAGCACCGCCGCGACGATGAGCATGATGCCGCCCAGGTGTTCCCCGCGCAGGGCATTCATGATGGTGGTGCCCAGCGACGGTTTCGCGGGCTTGAGTGTTGTCGGTGTACTGGACATTGGGGTCCTCTTCGGATCGACGGGGTCGCCGGGCACATGCGCAGCACGTGCTCTGACCCCGATTATTCACATGAGAGACCACCCGCGCCGTATACCGTGGGTACGCGCCGAGGTGTTCCCGCCGACCAGACTTCCCGGCACACCGGGGACAACCTTAGCGGCTCATGTCGCCCAGCGCACATTCTGTGTTTCGCCGCGGCCCCTTGCCAGGTGCGCGGGGTCGTGATGTGATGGATGTGTGACACGGGGTACCGCCCGTATGCGCCGGATGAAGATCGGGTGCGACGAGTGGCTGAGAAATACCCGTTGAACCTGATCCAGTTAGCACTGGCGAAGGGATTGTCCGGTGTTCACCGCCCACCGTGGGCCGGTGACAGTGTATGGTCGGCCGGCAGCAGGGTATCCACCCGCGGGCACGACCGGACGCGCACCGATCGCCTTCGCCTCCTATCGAGAGGCATGCATCATGACATCAACCGTTCTTCCGCTCGCCGAGCAGATCGTCCTGGTCACCGGTGGGGCCCGCGGCCTGGGCGCGGCCGTGTCCAGGGCATTCCTGGGCCAGGGCGCCCGCGTCGTCATCGACTATCGTGCTTCGCACGATGCCGCCGGGGCCCTGGCCCAGGAGTTCCCCGACCGGGCACTCGCGATCCAGGCGGACGTCCGGGACCGTGCCCAAGTCGATTCCCTTTTCGCCGAGGCATCCGCCACCTGGGGTGCCCCCGTCACCACGGTGGTCAATAACGCCCTGATCGACTTCTCATTCAACGGTGATGCCCGAGCGAAGGCGGACCGGATCACGTACCCGGAACTCGCCGCGCAGTTCGCCGGTTCCGTTCAGGGCCCACTGAATGTCATCCAGTCGGCGCTGCCCGGCATGACGCGGGCCGGTTTCGGGCGGGTCGTCAACATCGGGACCAATCTGTTCCAGAACCCTGTTGTGCCGTATCACGACTACACCGCCGCCAAGGCGGCACTGCTGTCCCTGACCAGGACGTTCGCCGACGATCTGGGGCCCCGGGGGATTACCGTCAATATGGTCTCCGGTGGACTCCTGCAGACCACCGATGCATCGGCGGCCACCCCGGAAGAGGTCTTCGCCGGGATCGCCGCGAGTACCCCGCTGCGCGCGGTCACAACGCCCGAACAGCTGGCCGACGCGGTGTTGTTCTTCGCCAGCCCCTGGGCGCGGGGCGTGACCGGACAGAATCTCATCGTGGACGGCGGCCTGGTCAAGGGGTGAGGGACGTGACGGTCAAGCAGGCCCATCTCAACCTGTTCATCCACGGTGTCGGCCACCACGCGGCCGCTTGGCGTGCACCGGATGCGCCAAGCGAACACCTCACCGATGTGGAGTACTACAAGGAACTGGCCAGGATCGCCGAACGCGGCAAACTGGACGCCGTGTTCTTCGCCGACGGACAGTCCCTCAGCGGGGACGCAGTGCAGGACGGGCCCGGTTGGGCCCTCGAACCCCTCACTCTGCTGGCCGCCATGAGCCAGGCGACGGATCGTATCGGACTGGTCAGTACTGTGTCGGCCACGTTCTACACGCCGTACCATGCGGCGCGGATGTTGGCCGGTCTGGACCATATTTCAGGAGGGCGCATCGGCTGGAACGTGGTGACCTCGATGTTCGATGCAGAAGCGCAGAACCACGGCATGCCGCACCTGCCGGATCATGCCACCCGTTACGCCAGGGCCGAAGAGTTCGTCGACGTCGTGTTGCGGCTGTTCGATTCCTGGCCGGCCGACTCCATCGTCGTCGAACGGGGAGAGGGGATTGGGGCTTCTGGAGTCCACCCCGGCCGGTATGTCGATGCCGCCATGCTCACCGAGCTCAACCACAGCGGTCGGAATTTCGCGGTGCGGGGCCCGCTCAACGTGCCGAGCCCTCCCCAGGGTCGGCCTGTGCTCTTCCAGGCCGGGGCCTCGGAACAGGGCCGCGACCTGGCCGCGCGCCGCGCGGAGGCAATATATGCGGTGGCCTACGACGCCGAGGCCGGACGTGCCTATCGTGGCGATGTGCGCCGTCGCATCGCCGCCGCCGGGCGCAATCCGGACGCAGTGGCGATTCTGCCCGGTTTGGTGACCTATGTGGGGTCGACCATGGAAGAGGCCCTGGCCAAACAGGCGGCACTCGACGGACTCCTCCCCGTGGAGAACTCGCTGCGGCAGCTCAGCGTGTTCATCGGACAGGACACCTCGGGATGGGACCTGGATGCACCCGTGCCGCCGCTGCCCCCGTTGGAGGAGTTCACGGGGCCCAAAGGCCGCTACGCCACGATTCTGCGCATCATCGCCACTCAACGGCCCACGGTGCGCCGGCTGCTGGGCCGGTTGGCGGCGGGTGGGGGCCATTGCACGATGGTGGGCACACCGGAGTCGATCGCCGACGAGATCGAGATGTGGCTCGATACCGGTGCCGCCGATGGGTTCAATCTGATGCCGCCCTCCCTGCCACAGGGTATCGAGGACTTCGTCGACCATGTCGTGCCCCAATTGCAGCGGCGCGGTAGATTCCGCACGGAATACGTGGGAAAGACCTTGAGAGCTCACCTGGGCCAGTCCTAAGTCGTCCCGCACGGCCCAGCGACATCCGTAACCTGTCCGTCGCAAATCTTCGCTAGACTTGGCAGCAGCCGTCATGACGCGCTCTGGGAGAGCCGCTGGACGAATCGGACCGATGATCGGACCAGTGGCGCCGTAGGTGCAATTCCCTCCCCGGGAAACTCTCAGGCCCAGTACCAGTGCGCGCAGGCAACTCTGGAGCGCACGCGCGCCCGCCTCGGACCCCTGGCCCGAGCAGCGCAAGCCGAGTGACAGAGCGGGGAGGACTGACCTGATCCAGCCGATCGAAGGAAGTTCATGACGGCCTCCACCACTCCGTCCTCCAGTACAGCGACGAACTCCGGGGCCCCGGGCACGTTCGCACACACCTCCGCGGCCTCGGGCGATGCCCCGCGGCCCTTCTCCGACCGCCACATCGGCCCGCGCGCAGCGGATGCAGCCGCGATGCTGGGCGCGCTGGGCTATGACTCCCTGGACTCCCTGGCCGCCGCGGCGATCCCCGACTCCATCGCCCAGGCCGAAGCCAACTCCCTGCCCGGTGCCCTGCGCGAAGAGGAAGTGCTGGCCGAACTGCGCGAACTGGCCGACCAGAACGTCACCCGCGTGCAGATGATCGGCCAGGGCTACTCCGATACGATCACGCCGGCGGTGATCCGCCGCAATGTGGTGGAGAACCCCGCTTGGTACACCGCCTACACCCCCTACCAGCCGGAGATCAGCCAGGGCCGCCTGGAGGCCCTGCTGAACTTCCAGCAGATGGTCGAGGACTTGACCGGCCTGGACATCGCCAACGCCTCCCTGCTCGACGAGGCGACCGCCGTGGCCGAGGCCGTGCTGCTGATGCGCCGCGCAACCCGCAAGGGCTCCGAGGTCGTGCTCGACAGCGAACTCCACCCGCAGATCATCGCGGTGGTCAACTCGCGCGCCCGCGCGATGGACTTCCGGGTCCGCGTCGAGGACCTGAGCCAGGGCCTCGTGGGCGAGGACGTGTTCGGCATCGTGTGCGCCCAGCCGGGGACCTCGGGTGCGGTGCGCACCTTCGAGGCCGCCGTGGCCGGCGCCAAGGAGCGCGGCGCGCTGGTCGCCTTCGCCGCGGACCTGCTGGCCCTGACTCTGCTGGAGACCCCCGCAGCACAGGGCGCCGATATCGCGGTGGGTTCGGCCCAGCGCTTCGGCGTGCCGCTGTTCTTCGGCGGCCCCCACGCCGGTTTCATGGCCGTGACCGACAAACTCAAGCGCCAGCTGCCCGGCCGCCTGGTGGGCGTGTCCAAGGACGTCGACGGCAAGCCCGCCTACCGCCTGGCCCTGCAGACCCGCGAGCAGCACATCCGCCGGCAGAAGGCCACCAGCAATATCTGCACAGCCCAGGCCCTGCTGGCCAATGTCGCCAGCTTCTACGCCGTCTACCACGGTCCCGCCGGCCTGACCCGGATCGCCTCCCGGATCCACCGCCTGGCCCACGCCTTCGCCCGCCGTGTGGCCGAAGCCGCGGACCTCACCGTGTCCACCCAGGAGTTCTTCGACACCCTCACCCTGGCAGTGCCCGATGCGCACGCCTCGGTGGCGGCCGCCGATGCGGTGGGCATCAATATCCGTCTGATCGACGCCACCCACGTGGGCGTGTCCTTCGGTGAACCGCACACCGTCGCAGATGCCAACGCCCTGCTGGGCGCTCTGGGTGCACCCAGCCAGATCGATCCCGAGGCCTTCGAACGCGCGGGCCACGGCACCTACGGTCCGGCCGGTGCGAACGTCGCCGAGCCCCAGCTGCCGGCCGAGCTGATCCGCCACAGCGATTTCCTGAGCCACCCCGTGTTCAACACGCACGGCTCGGAAACCCTGCTGATGCGCTATCTGCGCACCCTGGCCGACCGCGACCTGGCACTGGACCGCACCATGATCCCGCTGGGATCGTGCACCATGAAGCTCAACGCGGCCGCGGAGATGGAGGCCATCACCTGGCCCGAATTCGCCTCGATCCATCCCTTCGCCCCGCTCGAGCAGTCGCGCGGCTGGCGCGAACTGCTGGCCCGGACCGAACGGATGCTGGCCCAGGTCACCGGCTACGACCGTGTGTCCCTGCAGCCCAACGCCGGCTCCCAGGGCGAACTGGCCGGCCTGCTGGCGATCCGCGGCTACCACGTGGCGAACGGCCAGGAGCAGCGCCGCGTGGTGCTGGTGCCGGCCTCGGCCCATGGCACGAACGCCGCCTCCGCAGTACTCGCCGGCCTGGAGGTCGTGGTCGTGGCGACCGCCGACGACGGTTCGATCGATCTGGCCGATCTGGACGCGAAGATCACCGCGCACGCGGACGTGCTGGCCGGCATCATGATCACCTACCCCTCGACCCACGGCGTCTACGAATCCGCCGTGACCGAGGTCTGCGCCAAGGTCCACGCAGCCGGCGGGCAGGTCTACATCGACGGCGCCAACCTCAACGCCCTGCTGGGCCTGGCCCGGCCCGGCGAGTTCGGCGGCGACGTCAGCCACCTGAACCTGCACAAGACCTTCTGCATCCCGCACGGCGGCGGCGGCCCCGGCGTGGGCCCGGTGGCGGTGCGCGAGCACCTCGAACCGTTCCTGCCGGGCGATCCGCGCGACGCCCGCCTGGTCTCCGGCGACCGCGCGGCCACCGGCCTGCCCGTGTCCGCGAGCCTCTACGGCTCCGCCGGGGTCGTGCCGATCAGCTACGCCTACTTGCGCCTGATGGGTTCGGCCGGCCTGGCCGAGGCCACGAAGTCCGCGCTGTTGGGCGCGAACTACCTGGCCCATGAGCTCGACGCCTCCTTCCCCGTGCTCTACACGGGCAATGCCGGCCTGGTCGCCCACGAGTGCATCCTGGATCTGCGGGAGCTGACCGCGGCGACGGGCGTGAGCGCCGAGGACGTGGCCAAGCGGCTGGTCGACTTCGGCTTCCACGCCCCGACCCTGGCCTTCCCCGTGCCCGGCACCCTCATGGTCGAACCGACCGAATCGGAGGACAAGGGCGAACTGGACCGCTTCATCACCGCGATGCGCGCCATCCGTGCGGAGATCGACGCGATCGGGGACGCCTATTCCTATGAGGAATCGCCCCTGCACGCGGCCCCGCACACGGCGACCTGCGTGATGGACGACTGGACGGGCGCATATTCGCGCAAGCAGGCGGTGTTCCCCGTGCCCGGCCTGGAACTGACGAAGTACTTCCCGCCGGTGCGCCGCATCGACGGGGCCTACGGCGACCGCAACCTGGTGTGCTCCTGCCCGCCGCCGGAGGCCTTCGCGGTCGACCTGCCGGAAACCGCCTCGGCCACGGAAACCGCAACGGAGGGGAAGGCATGAGCCAGACCGCCCTGTACAACGTCCACAAGCAGCTGGGTGCTGCGTTCACCGACTTCGGCGGCTGGGACATGCCGCTGAAGTACGGTTCGGAACTGGCCGAGCACCGCGCGGTGCGCCAGACGGCCGGACTGTTCGATCTGAGCCATATGGGCGAGGTCCGGGTGTCCGGCCCGGATGCCGCTGCCTATCTGGACTACGCCCTGCTGGCCCGCTACACCCCGATGGAGGTGGGCCGGGCCAAGTACGGCGTGATCCTGGACGCCGCCGGTCACACGATCGACGACCTCATCACCTACCGGCTGGCCGATGACGAATTCCTCGTCGTGCCCAATGCCGCGAACACCGCCGTGGTCTTCGCCGCCATGAGCGAACGCACCGGCGACTTCGAGGTGACGGTGGTCGACGAATCGGCCCAGACCTCGCTCGTTGCGGTGCAGGGGCCCGCCGCCGAGGCGATCCTGCTGGCGACGCAGGGTGAGGACACTGCGGCCGCCGAGGACGCTGCGATCGCCGCAGCCCGCACGGCGATCACGGAGCTGCGCTACTACGCCTGGACCCGGGTGGAGATCCTGGGCGTGTCCGTGCTGCTGGCGCGCACCGGCTACACCGGTGAGGACGGCTTCGAGCTGTTCGTCGACAATGCGCACGCGGTGCTGCTGTGGAACTACCTGGAGAACGTGGGCGAGGACAAAGGGTTGGTCCCGTGCGGCCTGGCCAGCCGCGACTCCCTGCGCCTGGAGGCCGGGATGCCGTTGTTCGGCCACGAGATGGACTCCACCACCAGCCCCTTCGACGCGGGGCTGGGCGGAATGGTCCGCGGAGCGCTGAAGCACAAGGGCGAGTTCTTCGCTCGCGCGGCGCTCGAGGCGATGGGCGAACCGACGCGCGTGCTGGTGGGGCTGAGCTCCGAACAGCGCCGCGCCGCCCGTGCGGGAGCCACCGTGCTCGATGCTGCCGGGGCCGCGATCGGCACGGTCACTTCGGGCCAGCCGAGCCCCACCCTGGGCCACCCCATCGCACTGGCCTATGTGGACACGGCGGTTGCTGCCCCCGGCACACAGCTGAGCGTGGACGTGCGCGGCAAGGGCCTGCCGTTCACGGTGGTCGAACTGCCGTTCTACCGGCGGCAGTCCTAGGGTCGCGGGCCCAAGGCGTCGTGCTTAAGGCGTCGGGCCCGCGCATGGCGCGAGCGTTCTAGAGTTTTCATACACACATATTCAAAGGAGCATCATCATGGCCGAACTTCCCCCGCTGCCGCAGGACTTCCAGTACTCGGCGGACCACGAATGGGTCAACACGACCGCATCCGAACTGGTCGGCACGACCGTGCGGGTGGGCATCACCGCGGTTGCCGCCGACGCCCTCGGCGAGGTCGTCTTCGTCGAGCCCCCGGCCGTCGGTGATAGCATCACCGCAGGTCAGGCCTGTGGCGAGGTCGAATCGACGAAGTCGGTATCCGATATCGTGGCACCCGTGTCCGGTACCGTGACCGCGGTCAACGAGGCCGCCACCGCGGACTCGAGCCTGCTGAACTCGGACCCCTACGGCGCCGGCTGGCTGTTCGAGGTCGAGGTCACCGCAGCGGGCGAGCTGCTGGACGCCGCCGCCTACGCCGCGGCCAACCACATCTGAGGAAACACCCCCTGACGCTGAGCAGGCGATTCGGTCTGAGAAAAGTGCCTGCGAGCCGACCGAACCGCCTGCTCAGCGTGGGGATAGGAGAAGGGTAGTCATGGTCAGCGTCTTCGAACTGTTCACGGTGGGCATCGGCCCGTCGTCATCGCACACCGTCGGCCCGATGCGCGCGGGCCTGCGCTTCACGCACCTGGTAGCCGAGGCCGTGGCCGGGGACTGGTCCCGCCTGGCCGGGCTGCGGGTGGACGTATTCGGTTCGCTGGCCGCCACGGGTTCCGGCCACGGCACCTTCGATGCGATCCTGCTGGGCCTGCAGGGCTGCGACCCGGAGACCACCCTGCCGAATGAGGTCGACGCCCGGAACTCGCGCCTGGCCCAGACCGGGATGCTGCCGTTTGCCGACCGCCTGATCGGCGCGGGGGAGTTCCCCGGCGAGGTCCGCTGTCTGCCGTTCACCGAGGCGGACATGGTCAAGCGCCCGCTGACCGTGCTGCCGCGGCACACGAACGCGCTGGAACTCACGGCCTTCGACCGGGACGGCGCCCAGCTGGCCCACGACACCTACTACTCCGTGGGCGGCGGTTTCATCGTCGCGGCCTCGGAGGAGGAAGGCGAGGCGGCCGACGGCGCCGCGCAGGCGTCCCAGGGGGCACCCTCCGGGGCGCCGGCTGCGGTGCATGCGTTCGCCTCGGGCGCTGATCTGCTGGAACTGGCCGGGCACACCGGCAAGCCGTTCTGGCGGCTGGTGCTGGACAATGAGCTGACCAGCCGGACCGAATCGCAGATCCGCGCCGGCGTGCTGCACATCTACGAGGTGATGGAACAGTGCGCGGCGAACTCGATCGACCGCTCCGGCTTCCTGCCCGGCGGGCTCAATGTGCGCAGGCGCGCGCACGACTGGTTCCTCAAGCTCAAGGAGATGGACCCCGAGCGCAAACCGGAGTTCTACCAGGAATGGGTGAACCTGGTGGCGCTGGCCGTCAACGAGGAGAACGCCTCGGGCGGGCGGGTCGTCACCGCGCCCACGAATGGCGCGGCCGGGATCATCCCCGCCGTCATGCACTACGCCCTGAACTATGTGCCCGGTGTCGTGGCCGAGGGGCAGCGGGGGCGGGAGCGCGCGATCGTCGAATTCCTGCTCACCGCCACCGCGATCGGCACGCTCTACAAGCGCAACGCCTCGATCTCCGGGGCCGAGGTCGGCTGCCAGGGCGAGGTCGGATCCGCGTCCTCGATGGCAGCGGCCGGCCTGGCGCAGGTCCTCGGCGGGACCCCCAAGCAGGTGGAGAACGCCGCCGAGATCGCGATGGAGCACAATCTGGGCCTGACCTGCGATCCGATCGCCGGACTGGTCCAGGTGCCGTGCATCGAACGCAATGCGATCGCCGCGGGCAAGGCGATCAACGCCGCGAAGATGGCACTGTGGGGCGATGGCGAGCACCGCGTGAGCCTGGACGAGGTGATCCAGACGATGAAGTCCACGGGCGAGGACATGAGCCACAAGTACAAGGAGACCGCAATGGGCGGGCTCGCGGTGAATGTGGTGGAGTGCTGAGGCGCTGAGCTCTGGGGCGCTGGGTGCACCCACAACTGTAGGTGTTTGTTCACTCGCGGGCGCCGTGGCGGTGCGAGTGTAACCTCCGGGCGCTGATTCGTGGCCTGGATGGCGTGGTGTCGCATGTTCGTGGAACCCCACGCCGTGCGACTGTACGGTCTAATACAGGCGTGGCTCAATACAGAGGCAGGGCCTTTGTGGCGATGTGCTCCCTGACTTCCGCCAGGACCCAGCTCAGCGCGGTGTACTTGGAGACGCGGATGACAAGCCAGCCGGCCTTCGTCAGATAGAAGTACCGCTGCATATCGTGTTCGATCTGATCGGCGTCGAGGAAGTGGTGCCCACCCTCGTATTCGATGGCGAGTTTGATCCCGGGGTAGGCCAAATCGGGATGGATGGTGCCGAATCCCGGAATCGTCACGGGGTGGCCCACAACGGGGGTGGGCAGGCCGGCTTTCTCCAGGGCCAGGCGCAGACGTGTCTCCCGAGGCGAGCCGACTTTCTCCCGCGCGGTCTCCAGGGCCGTCAGGAGATTTCTGCGCCCGCGAAAGTTTCCCAGTGCATCGGCGAACGCCCGGATCTCGGCCTTGGTCGCCTCGGGTGGACCGTGCCAGGGCCCCATGACGGCATCCAGGAGGTAGACCATGTCCACCGGCTGGAGGATCCGCGTGAGCTCGACGATGAGAAAGGCCGTCGGTTGCACCAGGATGCCCGCCGTCGGGTGGTCCCCATGGTGCTTGGTGCGCAGGGTGTCGATGCCGGGCCTGCGGATCAACCCCGTTCCCGCCCGGCGGCTGATCTGCAGGAGCGAGGTGTCGGTGGAGACGGGCAATCCGCGTAGATAGGCTCCCGTGCGCCGGCCGGGGCGCGCATCGGGGAAGAGTCGTTGGAGGGCGGCTGCGCGAGTGCGCAGTTCGAGCCAGTCGGGATCATCTGCTCCGAACCGGGGGCACTCGACATCCTGGGTGACATCATCACTGGTCCACACACCGGAGTAGATGAGTCGCAGTCCGTTCCTGCCGTCCCGTGGGGTCCGGGAGATCCCGGTTCTACGCACCTCCGAGGTCAATAAGGGTCGGTGGATAGTTCTTATGACTGTTTGCGATAGTTTCATGTATATGAGAGTAATCTAGTGCAAACAGTCTCAAAAGACATAGATTGTGTGAATATGTTGAGTGAGATACATGTGCAGGTGTTTGTTCACTCGGACCGGCTTCAGTGGCGCGAGAGTAACCAAAAGGGCTGATCTCGTGCGAAATCGGGGTGAACGCGATCAGTCGCACGACTTGAAGTCATGCGACTGAACAAACACCTACATATGTAGATCAGTGCATCGTCATGCCGCCGGTGACGTTGATGCCCTGGCCCGTCATATAGGACGCCAGGTCCGACACCAGGAACAGCGCCACATTGGCCACGTCCTGCGGATCGGCGGTCCGTCCCAGCGGGACCTGGGAGTTGTCCTCGGCCTCGACCTCGGCCGCGGTCATCCCGCGCAGCGCTCCGCCCTCGACGCGCTCGCGGTGCTTCATCGGGGTTTCGACGATCCCCGGGCAGATCGCATTGACCAGGATTCCGGCGGCGGCCAATTCGATCGCCATGGTCTTCGTCAGCCCCAGCACAGCGTGCTTCGAGGCGACATAGGCGCCCATCGCGCGGTAGCCGTTCTTGCCCGCCTGGCTGGCCAGCAGCACGATCCGTCCGGGCAGGCCCGCATCCTTGAGCCGGCGCGCCACGCCCCTGGCCACCAGATAGGTGCCGGTCGAGTTCACCCGGTTGGTCTTCTCCCAGTTCGCCAGGGTGGAATCGACGACGAAGTCCATCGTCGACATGCCCGCGACGTTGACCAGGATGCTTACGGGCCCCAACCCGCGCCAGGCTGCGTCGAGCAGGGCCTCGACCCCGGCCTCGTCCGAGACGTCCAAGCGCGCCTCGAACAGGCGGCCGCCGGTCGCAGCCGCCGTTCCGCCTGCCGCCGAGGCCGCGGCGCCCACCGCGACCTCTGTGGGTTCCGCGCTCGGATGGGCCAGATCGGCGCTGATGACCGTGGCGCCCTGGGCCAGCAGGGTGTCGCGCACGGCGGCGCCGATGCCCTGGGCGCCGCCGGTGACGAGGGCCACCCGGCCGCGCAGTTCTGGGAAGCGGGGGAGTGGACTGCGTGCGGAAACTGTGCTCACGCGAGTACGGAACGGTCGAAGGCGTCGATGCTGATGCCCTGCTCCAGCACGGTCTTCGACCATTCCTGTGCGGAGAACAGGCTGTGGTCGCGGTAGTTGCCGCAGGTCTCGATCGTGGTGCCGGGCACATCGTCCCAGGTGATGGAGTGCGCAATCTGGTCCAGCGCGTCCTTCAGGGCCGAGGCGACCTCGGCGGCGGTGGGCTCACCCCAGACGATCAGGTGGAAGCCGGTGCGGCAGCCGAACGGCGAGCAGTCCACGATCCCGGGCAGGCGGTCGCGCAGCAGCCCGGCCAGCAGATGCTCGATCGTGTGCAGGCCGCCGGTGGGGATGGCCGTCTCGTTCGGCTGGGTCAGGCGCAGATCGAAGTTCGACAGCGCATCCCCGCCGGGGCCGTGCTCCACGGCGATCCGGCGCACATATGGCGCCTTGACGATGGTGTGGTCCAGTTCGAAGCTCTCAATCGTCGATTCGATCTTCTCGCCCATGGTTCCTCCTTGAGATACGTGGTGTTTTGTTTTCGCTGCTCACAGGCTAGGCCCGATCCCGGCCGCGGCACCGTGGGCCTGTCATATGACACTGTGTGGAGCCACAGTCGACATTGTGGAGCCACTCTCGACACAGTGGAGCCACCGCCCGATATTGTGACGTGGAGCATATTAGAGTGGTGCCATGAGCGAGCACACCGACTTCACCGATCCCACCGAGCTGGCCTATGCCTCTGCCACGGAATTGTTGACCGCTTTCCGTGCCGGAACCACCACCCCCACCGCGGTGCTCGAGGCGCAACTGGCGCGCATCGACGCATACGACGGGGCAGGCGGCACCCCCGACGGCGGTACCGACGGGCTGGGCGCGATCGTCGACCGCTACGACGACGAGGCCCGCGAACTGGCCGCTGCCGCCACGGAACGCTACCGCGCCGGCACCGCCAGGGCACTCGAGGGGATCACCGTGGCGGTCAAGGAGAAGCACGCGATGGCCGGGCGCCATATGACCGAGGGCTCGCTGGCCTGGGACGGCACTGTGCCGGACTTCGACCATCCCGTCGTCGAGCGGCTGCGCGCGGCCGGGGCGATCCTGCACGCGCGCACCGCCACCCCGGAGTTCTCCATCACCGGCTACACCCAGTCCCTGGCCTGGGGCGTGACCCGCAACCCCTGGAACCCGGATTTCTCACCTGGCGGTTCCTCCGGCGGGTCCGGTGCGGCCCTGGCCGCCGGGATGACGACCCTGGCAACGGCCTCGGACATCGGCGGTTCGACCCGCGGGCCCGCGAGCTACTGCGGACTGCTGGGTTATAAGGCGCCCTATGGCCGGGTGCCCGGTGCCGCGCCCAATAGCCTCGACTACTACCGTGGCGACGGCCTGCTGGCGCGCAGTGTGGAAGACGCATGCGTGGGCTTCAACCTGATCTCCGGGCAGCACTGGCGCGACCAGACCTCGCTGCCGGACGTCACGATCCGCGCTGATGAACCGGTGGCCGGGATGCGCATCGCCTACAGCGAGGACCTGGGCGGTTTCGCCGTGGACGCCGAGGTCAGGGCCAACACCCGCGCCCTGCTCGAGGCCCTGTCCGACGCCGGGGCCGAGGTCGAGCAGGTCGCCTTCCCCGACCTGCGGCGCGAGTTCGCGACCGCACTCATGGTGCACTTCGGGCAGTTGAATTCCCAGCTGGTCACGCGCACCACCGCCGGCCGCGAGGACGAACTGACCGACTACGGCCGTGACACCGTGGCGCTGGGCCGGCGGGTCGCCGCGGAGCACACGATGTACGACGCGGTGCAGGCGGAATGGGCGATTCAGCAGGCCCTGGCGCGGATCATGAAGGGTTTCGACGCGCTGGTGTGCCCGACCTCGGCGACGGTCGGACAGCCGGCGGGAGTCGACGTCAATGCGACGGGGATCGAAGTGGGCGGCCGGCAGGTCAGCGGGATCGAGGCCCTGCTGACCGCCCAGCTCAATGTCAACAACCGCTGTCCGGTGATGAGTGTGCCCAGTGGGTTCGCCTCCAACGGGGTGCCGACGGGTGCGCAGATCGTGGGCAGGCCCTATGCCGATGACACGGTGTTCTCCCTGGCAGCCGCCGTCGAATCGCTGGGCTATGTGCCCTTCACCCGCGGGGTGCGCCCGGAGCTGTAGGGCCCTGGCGCGACCCGCGGGCGTTGAGCCTCCCCGCGCGATACAGGATCGGTATCCGCTCAGTACACGACGACCGGTTTGATCGTCGTGCCCGATTCGGAATCCGCGAAGGCCTGGTTGATGTCCTCGAAGGCGTAGGTCTTGACCAACTTGTCGAAGGGGAAGAGCCCCTTCTCATACATCGAGACCAGTTTCGGGATGTACTCGCGCGGCACTGCATCGCCCTCGACGACCATGGACACGTTGATCCCGCTGGTCAGCAGGGTGCCGATGTCGAAGGGCGCCTCGGTGCCCAGTTTGGCAGCACCCACCAGTGCCCCGTGCCCGCGCAGGGCCAGGGACTTCGTCATCTGGGAGAACACGGGCGGAACGCCGGTCGTGTCCAGGGCGTACTGGACGCCCTTGCCACCGGTGATCTCCCGGATCGCCTCGACGGGGTCGACCTCCTTGGAGTTCACCACATGGGTCGCGCCCAGCTCCTTGGCGAACTCCAGGCGGCTGGGGACGATGTCGACCATGATGATGGTCGTGGCGCCCGCGGCCACCGCGCCCATCATCCCGGACAGACCCACCGCGCCGGTGCCGAAGATGGCGATCGACTCCCCGGGGCCGGGCTTGAGGACGTTGAGGACCGCACCGGAGCCGGTCATGATGCCGCAGCCCAGGGGCCCGAGCTTCTCCAGCGGGGCGTCGTCGTCGACCTTGACCGCATTGCGGGCACGGACATTGGTGCGGGTTGCGAACGAGGACTGCCCGAAGAAGTTCGAGGACACGGGTTCGCCTGCGGAATCGGTGAACATCTTCGAGCCGTCGGTCCTGGCCCCGCCGAAGTTCAGGTTGTAGAAGTCGACACAGTACTGCGGGTGGCCGGCGATGCAGTTCTCGCAGACGCCGCAGGACGCGGGGGCCAGCACCACCTTGTCGCCGACGGCCAGATCGACGACATCTGTGCCCACGGCCTCGACGACGCCCGAGCCCTCGTGGCCGAGCACTGCCGGCAGCGGGGTCGGGTACCACTGGTCGCGGACGATCGCGTCGGTGTGGCAGACGCCGCTGGCGACCAGGCGGACGGTGACCTCGTCGGGACGTGGGGCGTCGAGCTCCAGTTCGCGGATTTCCAGATCGGTCTTCGGTGCGGTGGCAACCGCTGCGTTCACCTTCATCGTGAACTCCTTCCGGGTAGATTCCGGAGCGCGCAGGATCAGCGCGGGTCCACCTTCCAACCTAACGCAGAACGCGGGTCCTGGCCGGGGTCACCTGCGACTTCCTGTGCTCAGGACCCCGCCGCCTCCGCGGTATCGTCCCCTGGTTCGTCTGCGGGGGCCTCGGCTTCGATCTCGTTGAGGTAGTTGTAGATCGTGAAGCGGCTGACGTCCAGTGCCGAGGCGACCATCTCCACCCCGTCGCGCAGCAGGAACATGCCGCGGGACTTCAGGATCCGCACGGCCTCGACCTTGTGGGCCTTGCGCATCAGGTGCACGGGCACGCCCACCCGGGCGATCGCCCGCGAGAGCAGCAGGTCGGCCAGTTCGTTGACATCGCGGACGAACACCTCGGGGTCCGCGGGCGCCGGGGCGCCGGTCTCCTGTTCCCGGGTTCCCGCCCCGGCCGCCGGATCCCCGGGTGTCGCCGGGGCCGAGGCGGCAGCAGCCTCCGCGGTCGGGCGCAGGACCGCACCCGGCCCGGATTCGGGAACCGGAGCGTCGCCCCGCCCGGCGGGGGCCTCGGCGCCGGTGGTTCCCGTTTCAGAGGGCTCGTCCCCGGCCGTCTCCTGGCCCAGCATGCTCGCGGCGATGCGGGAGACCTGATTCCAGACGCTGGTATCGGAGTTGATGCACAGGGCCGCCACGGGGTTGCCCGCCACATCGTTGATCACCATGGTCGAGGACTTCAGCCTGCGCCCGTCGGGTAGCTGGGTCTCATAGCCGACCACCGTCTCCAATTGATGGGTGGCACTGCGGTGCAACAACAGGTCCGTGGCCGGGTCGCCGATCCTGCGATGGGTGACGTCGCCGTAGACGGCCACGATCGAATTGGGCAGCAGGCTCAGATCGTGCAGCACCACCTCGCTGGTGGCCGGCAGCGAACGGCCCAGGGGCTCGACCAGCTGTTTGAACACGACGATGAGGCGCTCACCGTCGATGGTGCGCGTGAACGGCGTCTCCTGGGGCGTCTCCTGGTTCGTTGCGCCTGGTGTCGGATCAGCGGCGATGGGAGTTGTCACACGCGCCTCCTTGGGATTCGGGTGTCGATGGTCGGGGTAGTGCCCGTCTGCATGGTTCTGGCGGCAACTCTACTCAAGACATCAAGGAGTTCAACAGGGTGTTGCATCTACTGGTGATGATTTGTAGGATCGCTATAGCCTCATTATGTCTCAGGTCACACGACAGGTGATGTTGTGCCCGCTGGAACACCTGATGAGACATGCGTGACAGTGATATATCGAGTGCTTAGTATGGCATGAACCTCCACCACGATTTCCGTGACGACACCGCGACGCCACCATGAGCAGACGAAGAGATTGAGACGATGACGACCCAACAGGCCACGCCCGCGAAACCCCGCAGTGCCCTGGCCCGCAATACGACCTTCCTGGCCCTGGGCCAGCTGTTCTCCGGAGTGGGCATCGCCTCGGGCATCGCGGTGGGCGGCCTGCTGGCCGAAGAGCTCACCGGCTCGACCGAGTTCGCCGGCCTGTCGCAGACCGCCTCGATCCTGGGCGCTGCGATCGCCGCGATCCCGCTGGCGAACCTGGCGCGCAAGTACACGCGGCGCCGGGCGCTGACCACAGGGTTCTCGCTGGCGGCCGTGGGTGCGCTCATCATCCTGGTCTCGACCACCCTGAACTTCGCGCCCGGCTACTTCATGGGCATGCTGTTCATCGGCGTGGCCACGGCGACCGGCCTGCAATCGCGCTACGCCGCCACCGACGACGCCCCCGACCACATCAAGGGCCGGATGATGTCCTTCGTGGTCTGGGCGACGACGATCGGGTCCGTGGCGGGGCCCAACCTGACCGAACCGGGTGCCCACGTGGGCCGGGCCCTGGGTCTGCACCCGCTGGCCGGCCCCTTCGTCCTGTCGGTCTGCGCCTTCGCGATCGCGGCCTTCTTCGCCTCGCGCGTGAAGTCCGAGCCCGTGCCCGGTGCGGTGGGGGAGGGGCCTGCGGCCGGCTCCCCGGGCCGGGCTGAGGACGTCGCCGTGGCCGAGGCCCCCGCCCCCGGCGTGCGCCAGGTGCTCGGTATCGTGTGCCGCAACAAGGTGGCCCTGTTCGGGCTGGTCACGGTCGCCACGGCGCAGATGATGATGTCATCGGTGATGGTGATGACCCCGGTTCACATGGCCCACGACGGGATGGCGCTGCACTTTGTAGGGATCGTCATCAGCCTGCACATCCTGGGCATGTACGGACTGTCGCCGTTGTTCGGTTGGATGGCAGATAAGTGGGGCGGGCAGACCGTGGCGATCCTGGGCTACGCGATCTTCGCGATCGCCTTCGCCTTGGGCATCTACGATGCGATCGCCGGCTCCCAGATGCCGCGCATCTCCACAGCCCTGACTCTGCTGGGCGTGGGCTGGTCGGCCTGTTTCATCGGCGGTTCGATGGTGCTCAACGGTTCGGTCCCGGCTACGGCCAGGGTACCGCTGCAGGGCCTGTCGGACTCGATCATGAACTTCGGCGCCGCGATCATGGCTGCGGCCTCCGGCAGCCTGCTGGAGCTGGGCGGATTCCAGCTGATCAACATCGTGGCGGCGTGTCTGCTGGTACTCACCCTGCTGGCGGGTGCTCGGGCGAAGTTCGGTTTCGGATCGGCTGCGCACCGGGTCGCCTGATTCCGTGGGGGTTTCCGGACGAGTAGTGAGCCCTCAGGTGACCCGTCACCTGTACTTCAAGTAGATGTTGAATTGAGTGATTGAGCTCACCCTTACTCATTTTGAATACTCGTGGATTATATAAAAAATCCGTGTAACAACTTCACAAGGAACGCGAAAAATATCAACTGAGAGTTGAGACTTCGTGCTAATCTGAGTCGCACATCACACTTGTGATGCACGTCTCCTAGAACTGCACGGAGGAATGCATGGGTATCCGCATGCGTCGCCTGGCCGCACTGACAGCCGGTCTCACGGCCCTGGTCCTGGGCCTGAGCGCCTGCGGTTCGGCGGGTTCGGACTCCGATGACCCCGATACGGTCACCTACGCGATCGACACGGACTTCCTGGGGCTGGACCCCAACACCACCCCGCAGGCGCAGGACGCACGGGCCGCCAGGCAGATCTATGACAATCTGTTGGCCAAGGACGACAAGGGGAAGATCGTCGGCTGGCTGGCCACCGAGTTCGCGCAGCTGGACGGCGGTAAACGGTTCACCTTCACTCTGCGCGACGGGGTGAAGTTCCACGACGGCACTGATCTGGACGCCCAGGCGGTCTGCGACAACTTCGATCGGATCACCGATCCCAAAGCCGGTTCCCGCTATGCGATCTCGCTCCTGGGCCCCTATGAGTCCTGCAAGACGCACGGCAAACTGAAGTTCGAGGTGGACTTCAAGCACGCCTATAGCCCGTTCTTCGAATACCTGACTTCGCCCTTCCTGTCGATCACCTCGCCGACGGCCGTGAAGAAGTACGGTGATCAGTTCAATTTCCATCCGGTGGGCAGCGGCCCCTTCATGTTCGACAGCTACACAGTGAAGAACCAGCTGGTCCTCAAGGCGAATCCGGATTACAACTGGGGCCCGCCCACCTCCGCGCACACGGGGCCGCCGAAGATCAAGAAGCTGATCTTCCAGATCATCACCGACCCTACGGTCCGCGTGGGCTCGTTGCGTTCCGGAGGTGTGGATGCGATCGGCAATATCCCGGAGACCGATGCCGGCACCCTGCAACAGGATCCATCATTGGAGTTCTTCGCGAAGGCCCAGTCCGGGGCGCCCTATCAGCTGCACCTGAATACCAAGCGCGACCTCTTCAAGGACGTGAAGGTCCGGCAGGCCTTCGTCAAGTCGGTCAACGTTCCCAGTATCAACAAGGCGCTGTACTTCGGCGTCTACGATACGGCGATCGAGGCGATCTCCCCGACCACCGGTGGATTCGATGATTCCCTGCAGGGAACCATCTCCTATGATCCGGAGGGCGCCAAGAAGCTGCTGGACGAGGCCGGCTGGAAGCCGGGGCCGGACGGGGTACGGGTCAAGGACGGCAAGCGCCTGACCATTCACACCAATGACGTCGCTCCCAACCGGGAGAAACGCCAGGATGTGGCCCAGTTCGTCTACAGCTATGCGAAAAAGGTGGGCTTCGAGGTCAAGAGCGGCATGATCCAGACCGCGGAGGCGCCGGCCTATGTGCAGGCGGGCAAGTACGACATCTACGGGCTGAGCCTGGTCAATGCCAGTGCCAATGTGCTCAGCACCCTGTACGGATCGGAGAACATCCCGACCGCGGAGAAGTACGCCATGAACATCTCCAAGGTCGACGACCTGGACGACAAGCTGCAGGCGGCACAGACCGAACCGGACGAGTCCAAGCGCACGGAGATCTACCGGGGAATTCTGAAGTACGCGCTCGACCGGGCATATGCGCTGCCGATCTATGTGCCCACGTACACGGTGGCGACCAAGGGGATCAAAGGCCTGACGTTCGATGCCGAGGCATATCCCAGCTTCTATGGGGTCGAACCCGCGGACGGAGATAACTGATCATGTTGATGCTCACCGTGCGCCGCCTGGTCGCGGCGATACCCACGCTCATCGGCGTCACCCTGGTGCTGTTCCTGGTCCTGCGCGTTCTGGCGGGCGATCCCGTCACCGTGCTGTTGGCCGGCGGTCAGTCGACCCCGGAGGTCGAAGCGGAGCTGCGGCAGCAGTTCGGCCTCGACAAACCCCTGTGGTTGCAATATCTGGTATTCGTCGGCGGGATCTTCAAGGGTGACCTCGGCCTGAGCTACGCCACCAGGTTGCCGGTGGCCGATCTGCTGCTCGGCCAGATTCTGCCCACCCTGGCGCTGGCCCTGTCGGCGGCAGTGGTCTCCGCCCTGATCGGCATCATCCTGGGTTCCCTGGCCGCGATGTTCAAGGGCTCGTGGGTGGACTCGGTCATCCGCGTCATCTCCCTGCTCAACACGTCTATGCCGTCCTTCTGGGTTGGACTGTTGCTCATCGTCGTGTTCGCCTTCGGCCTGGGGTGGTTCCCGGCCACGGGCTCCGATGGTTTCAACACCCTGGTGCTGCCGGCCATCGCACTGGGGCTGTCCGCAGCGGGCACCGTGGCCAGATTGGTCCGCAATTCCGTGGTGGACGTGCTGGGGGAGAACTTTGTGACCGCCCTGCACGCCAAGGGCCTGTCGATGGGCGCGATCGTCATCAAGCACGTGCTGCGCAACGCCATCATCCCCACCGTGACGATCGTGGGCCTGCAGCTGGGCAACCTGGTCGCCGGCGCGGTCATCGTGGAAGCGGTGTTCTCCCGGCAGGGCCTGGGCCAGATGTTGGTCCAGGGCGTGGCATCCAGTGACTTCCCCGTCATCCAGGCAGTGGTGCTCGTCATCGCCGTCATCTACATCCTGATCAACATCCTGGTCGACCTGTCCTATGCGGTCATCGACCCGCGGGTCAAGACCGCGACATCCAACTGAGGCACGAAGGAAAGGGATTACCGTGGCCATCTCAACGCCCACCGCACCCGTCGGGGTCTCCGCCGCCGGCCAGGGACACAAGCGGATCGGCAAGATCTCCGTCAACAAGATATTCCTCGTCCTGTCCTATGCCTGGATCGTCCTGGTCGTCCTGGCCGCGTTGGTCCCCGGGCTGCTGACCCGCGGAAATCCGCTGGACCTGGACCCGGACAATGTCCTGTTGGCACCGGGGGCCGGTGGCCTGCTGGGTACCGATCAGTATGGGCGCAGCGTGCTCACGCTGCTGATCTACGGTGCGCGCACCGCGATCATCATCGGCCTGGCGGCCACCGCCATCGGGCTGGTGATCGGTACGGTCATCGGCCTGGCAGCCGGCTATGTGGGCGGAGTCGTCGATATGGTCATCGGCCGCGTGCTGGATATCCTGATGTCCTTCCCGGGCGTGCTCATGGCCCTCATCATCACCGCTGCCCTGGGCGCGACCACCGGGAACCTGATCCTGGCGGTGGGGATCGCGGCGATCCCGCAGTTCGCCCGCGTGATGCGCGGACAGACGATCGCGGTGCGCTCGAAGCTCTACATCGAGGCGGCCAGGGCATCGGGGTTCTCCAACCGGAGGATCATCTTCGGCCACGTCCTACCCAATGCCGTCGCCCCGATCGTGGTCCTGGCGACGGTGACCGTGGGTGTGTCGATCGTGGCCGCGGCCTCGCTGTCCTTCCTGGGTCTGGGCCCGCGCTCCGACATCCCGGACTGGGGGCAACTGCTGGCGATGGGCCAGCCCTATCTGTCCGCTGCCTGGTGGATCAGCACCTTTTCCGGCGTGGCCCTGACGATCACCGTGATCGCGGTGAGCCTGATCGGCGACTCCGTCAGCGACGCAATGGAGAAAGGCTAAGACCATGAATGCACCTTCCGGCGCACCCGCATCCGCTCCGCTGCTCAAGTTGGACGATGTCCGCGTGACCCTGGACAACGGCGTCAAACGACTGCCGTTGATCCGCGAGGCCACTTTCCAGATCCGCCCGGGTGAGATCGTCTGCCTGGTGGGCGAATCCGGTTCCGGCAAGTCCGTCACCGCGCGGACCATCATGGGCCTGTTGCAACAGGACGATGACATCCGGGTCGACGGGTCGATCGTGTTCGACGGAGCGGAGATCGCCGCCGGCGGCAAGACCAGCGCAGGCCTGCGGGGGAGGGACATCGCGATGGTCTTCCAGGAACCGCTGAGTTCCCTGGACCCGGTCTTCACCATCGAGACCCAGCTGACCGAGGCCCTGCGCCGCCTGGGCCCGCGCAAGTCGAAGAGGGCCGATAGGGAGCAGCTGGTGGAACTGCTGGCCAAGGTCGGCATCCACGACGGCCCGCGCGTGCTGCGCAGCTATCCGCATCAACTGTCCGGCGGTATGTGCCAGCGCGTGATGATCGCCCAGGCGCTGGCCGCCAAACCGAAACTCCTCATCGCGGACGAACCGACTACCGCCCTGGACGTGACGATCCAGGCGCAGATCCTCAGCCTGATCGAGGAGCTGCGGGACGAGACGGACATGTCAGTGCTGCTGGTCACCCACGATATGGGCGTAGCCGCGGAACTGGCCGACCGAGTGGTCGTCATGTACGCCGGCCGCGTGGTCGAGGACGCGGCGCCGTCCGAGGTCTTCACGGCAGCCCACCACCCCTACACCTCGGGCCTGTTGTCGTGCATTCCGCCGCTGACCGGCGAGAAGCCGGAGCGGCTGCCGGCGATCGAGGGTTCGGTCCCCGATCCCTCGAACCTGCCGACGGGTTGCTCCTTCCACCCGCGCTGCCCGTTCGCCACGGACGAATGCGCGGCCGAGGTCCCCGAGCGCCGGCGGATGGGCTCCGGTTACGCTTCCTGCTTCAACCCGCTGAACCTGGAGCCGGCCGCGGCCGGTGCACGCTGAAAGGACCGACCATGACGACGACAGCGGAAGCAAGCGGCGGCCGGGTCCCGGCGGATGCCGTTTCACGTGAAACGGACGGCGGGGTCAGCGGCGAACCCGTGCTGCGGGTGAAGAACGTCTCGAAGATCTTCGAACTCAAGGACCCGGCCAAGCCGTTTTCCAAGCCGGCTCAGTTGTACGCGGTCAACGACGCCTCGCTGGACGTGTACAAAGGGGAGACCGTCGCGCTGGTGGGGGAATCGGGCTCCGGCAAGTCCACCCTGGGACGGGTGGCTCTGCGGATGACCGAGCCCACCCTGGGCAGCGTCGAGTTCAAGGGCCAGGACATCTCGCACACCCCGGAGAAGCGCCTGCGCTCGCTGCGCCCCGATATGCAGATCGTGTTCCAGGACCCCTACGGCTCGCTCAATCCGCGCAAGAAGGTCGGCGATGCAGTTGCCGAACCCCTCAAGGTGTTCGGGCACATGCGGGGGCGGGAGCTGGAGACCAGGGTTGCCGAGCTCATCGAGAAGGTCGGGTTGGATGTTGGCCGCGCCGCGGCACGGCCCCGGGCCCTGTCCGGCGGGCAGCGGCAGCGCGTTGGGATCGCCCGTGCGATCGCCCTGAATCCCAGCCTGATCCTGGCCGATGAGGCCCTGTCTGCTCTGGATGTGTCCGTGCAGGCGCAGGTCGCCAACCTCATGATGGACCTGCAGAGGGAGATCGGCGTCTCCTATCTGTTCATCGCCCACGGCCTGCCGATCGTGCGCCAGATGGCCCACCGGGTCGCTGTGATGTACCTGGGGCGGATCGTGGAGACGGCGCCCGTCGACGCTTTCTTCGCGGCCCCGGCCCACCCCTATGCCCGGGCGTTGCGCGCGGCCTCGCCGATCCCGGATCCGGCGGCCAAACGGGAGCGGATCCTGCTCAAGGGGGAGCCACCGAACCCGGTGAATCCGCCTTCGGGCTGTGCGTTCCGGACCCGCTGCCCACTGGCTCAGCAGGTCTGCGCGGATGTGATCCCACCCAGCATTCCGGTGGGCCCACCGGAAGCGGGCCACACGGTGGCGTGTCACTTCCCCGTAGGGGAATAGGCAGTAGAGGCCTATGACCGATTGAGCCCGATGACCGATTGAAACACGAAGAAGGAGTATGAACATGGATGTATTGGCCGCGACCCAGGAGATCACCCCGCAGCTGGTGGCCTGGCGCCGGGAGTTCCATCAGCACCCTGAACGGGGCCTGGAGGAAGTATGGACGCCTGCGCGGATCAAGGAAATCCTGGCCGAGCTCGACATCCCCGTGGTCGAGGTGGGCGAGGGTTCGCTGGTCGGCCGGATCGGGCAGCGCGGCGAGAAGAACCTGGCGATCCGCGCGGATATGGATGGCCTGCCGGTGGTCGAGGAGACTGGCCTGCCGTTCGCCGCGACCAATGGGCATATGCACGCCTGTGGCCACGACGGCCACGTCACCATGTTGTTGGGCGAGGCGAAACTGCTCAAGGCAGCGGAATCCCAACTGCACGGAGCCGTCTACCTGTGCTTCCAGACGGCCGAGGAGATCGGCCGGGGTGCTCAGCCGATCATCGACTATCTGAAGGAGCAGGGCGGGGTGACCGAGGCGATCGGCTACCACCTGTGGGCCGATGTCGCCTCGGGCACCGTATCGCTCAAACCGGGGCCGGTGATGGCAGGGGCGGACGGCTTCACGATCACGGTGCACGGGGTGGGCGGGCACGGATCGCGCCCCGACCTGGCCAAGGACCCGATCAAGCCCGCATGCCAGATGGTCCTGGAGCTGTCCGCTCTGCCGTCGAACGTGGTCTCCCCACTGGATTCCGGAGTGCTGCACATCGGGCAGATCACGGCCGGCACAGCCGGCAATGTGTTCCCCGATACCGCCTTCATCCAGGGTGCGATCCGGCACTTCGACCCGCAGGTCCGGGAGAACCTGCTGGCCGGGATCAAGCGAGTCGTCGAACACACGGCGGCCGCCTGGGACGTGGAGGTCGACCTGGACTTCCTGCGCAGCGGTCTGGCCGTGGTCAATACGGAGGCCTGTGTCGACGAGGCGGTGGACGTGCTCGACGAGATGGGCGACCGGTTGGTGGGCGTTCAGGCTCCCCATATCCTCGCCTCGGAGAACTATTCGCTGTTCGTCCACGAGTTCCCGGGCTTCCTGGCCCACCTGGGTGTGGAACGCGAGGGCGTCGAACAGTTCTACCATCACCACGCCAAATTCGACATCGACGAGGATGTCCTGCCCCTGGGTGTCGAGTTCTTCGTCCGCTATGCGATGCGCATGCTCGGCTGATGGGGGCGGCTGACACAATGACAGTGATACACGACACGACAAGCACCAAGGAGAACCCGCACATGGCGGATACAACCGCTGCATACGATTCCATCACCCGCGCCAGCCTGGAGGAGAAGGCCTCCACCAAGTGGAGCACGTATCCCGGCAAGATCGGCGCCTTCGTCGCGGAAATGGACTACGGCGTGGCCGAGCCCATCCGCCAGGTCCTCAAAGACCTCGACGCCCGCGACCTCTACGGCTACCCGCCGGCGGACATCGTCACCGCCCTGCGCGAGGCGACCGCCGGATTCTACGCCCAGCGCTACGGCTGGAACATCGCGGCCGACCATGTGGACACGATCTCCGATGTGCTCTCCGGCCTGGGGGCCGTTCTCGACGTGTTCGCGCCCGCCGGCGGGAAGGTCATCCTGCCCACCCCTGCCTATATGCCCTTCATGACCCTGCCGGGGATGCACGACCGGGAAATCGTCGAGGTCCCGCTGCACCGCAATGACGCGGCCGACCGCTGGGACTTCGACTTCGCGGCCCTGGATGCGGCGATGGCGACCGGCGGTCCCGATGGGACGTCCGGCGGTGTGCTCATCATGTGCAATCCGCACAATCCGATCGGCAAGGTCTACACCCGCGAGGAGATGGAGCAGATCGCCGCGATCGTCGCCAAGCACGGCGGCCGGGTGTTCTCCGATGAGATCCACGCGCCCCTTGTCTATGACGGCGCCGAGCACGTGCCCTATGCGACGATCAACGCGGACACCGCAGCGCACACGATCACCGCGACCAGCCACTCGAAGTCGTTCAACACCCCGGGCCTGAAGTGCGCGCAGATCCTGTTCTCCAATGACGAGGACCTGGCGCTGTGGCAGAAGAAGTGCGTGTTCACCTCCCACGGGGCCTCGAATCCGGGCATTATGGCAGGCACCGCCGCCTACACCAAGGGCCTGGACTGGTTGGCGGGCACGAAGGACTATCTGCAGGGCAACCGTGACCTCATCGCCCAGCGTCTGTCCGAGGAGCTGCCGGAGGTCGTCTACATCAAGCCCTCCGGCACCTACCTGGGCTGGATCGACTGCTCGGCGCTGGGGATCGATGGCAATGTGCAGGAGTACTTCCTGGAACACGCCGGCATCGCCTTCACGGACGGGGAACTGTGCGGTGCAGTGGGTGCCAAGCACGTGCGCCTGAATCAGGGTCTGCCGCGGCCGATCCTGAACGAGCTGCTCGATCGCTTCATCGCCTCGGCCAAGGAGGCCCTGGGGAAGTAACCGAGTGGCCTCAGAGTCCGTCCGGGCTCTGAGGCCACCACCCCGGTAGGCTGGCGCCATGGTCAGCATCGATGTGAACTCCGATCTGGGCGAGACCACCGCGGGCAATCCCGTCAGTGACGACGCCGCGATCATCCGGGTGGTCAGCTCCGCGAACGTCGCCTGCGGCTTTCACGCCGGGGACCCGCACGGGATCGCCGCGACCCTGCGCGCGGCCGTCGCCCGGAATGTCAGCGTGGGAGCGCATGTGGGCTATCACGATCAGGCCGGCTTCGGTCGCCGCTTCATCGACTACGCCCCGGCGGAACTGGCCGACGAGGTTCTCTACCAGATCGGTGCCCTGGAAGCCCTGGCCCGGTCCGCCGGAACCCGCGTTGCCTACGTCAAACCACACGGTGCGCTGTACAACCGCATCGTGCACGATCCGGTGCAGGCCCAGGCCGTGGTCGACGGGGTCAAGGCCTTCGGCGGTGACCTGCCGCTGCTCCTGCTGCCCGGCTCGATCGCGATCGAACGGGCGGCCGCGGCGGGCCTGCGCACCGTCGGTGAGGCCTTCGCGGACCGCAACTACAACCCGGACGGCACACTGGTCTCCCGCAGCGAGCCGGACGCGGTGATCGCCGATCCGGACGCTGTGGCCGCCCGCGTCGTCGAATTGGCGCGCACCGGGACGATCATCGCGCGCGACGGCAGCCCGCTGCGCATGGAGGCCGAATCCCTGTGCGTCCACGGGGACTCGCCCGGAGCGGTCGAACTGGCCCGCCGCATCGTCGCGTCCCTGCAGGAGGCCGGCGTGCAGGTGCAGAGGTTCGTATGAGTGCCGTCGCATTCTGTACTTTCAGTCCTATGGCGGTGCCGGTTTCAGGGGTGTTATGGGACTGAGGGTAGAAAATGCGGGGCGGGTGCGCCGGGTCGGGGACCGGGCACTGCTGGTGGATCTCGGTGGTGCCACAGACGGCTCCGGGGAAACGAGTGCCGTGCTACGGCGGGTGCTGGAACTGTCCGCTGCGTTGCGCGCCGCACCCGTGTCCGGGCAGGTCGATGTGGTCGCCGCTGCCGCCACCGTGTTGCTCGTCCTGGACTCGGCACGAGCCGCCGCACGGGCCCAGGGCCTGCTGGCGGCCCGGCTGCGCGATGAGGCCTCTGCCGACTCCGTCCGAGCCCCCGCCGCAGCCGAGGTCCCCGCCGGCCCGCAGAGGACGCGCGAGGTCGTGCTCGACGTGGTCTACACCGGCCCGGACCTCGCCGCTGCCGCAGAACTGCTGGGCCTGTCATCCGAGGCGCTCATCACCGCGCACACCGCCGAGACCTGGATTGCGGCCTCCGGCGGCTTCGCACCCGGGTTCGCCTATTGCGTGCCCGAGCGCTTCCTCACGGACTCCGGGTCGGCTGGTCCGGTCTGGAATGTTCCGCGCAGGTCCTCCCCGCGCACCGCGGTGCCACCGGGTTCCGTGGGCCTGGCCGGGCGCTTCTCCGCGGCTTATCCGCGCTCCAGCCCCGGTGGCTGGCAGCTCATCGGGCACACGGACGCCCCACTGTGGGACGAGACCGGACGGTCCGGAGCCGGCAGGGACCACGGCGGCCCCGCGCTCATCGTCCCCGGAGACCGGGTGCGCTACCGCGCCGTGCCCGAGCGGATTGAAACGGTGGCAGGGGGAACCGGCACCGAGGACGCTGGACCTCCGTCAGTCGAGCCCGTTGAACCGGGCGCAGACCAAGCAGATCCAGTTCCCCACGCACATCCCGTGTTCGAGGTCCTCGACGCCGGACTGCTGACCCTGTTCCAGGACGCCGGGCGGCCCGGGCGTGGGGATATGGGCGTGACTACCTCGGGCGCGGCCGACCGGGGTGCCGCCTGGCGCGCGAACGACCTGGTTGGCAATGCGGGCGGGGCCCGGTCCCTCCGACCTGCCGGGGCCGTGGTGCTCGAGAACATCGGCGGTCTGCACCTGCGCGCCCTGGATGACTGCGTTGTGGCCATCACCGGGGCCCGGGTGGAGCTATCGTTGGTGCGCACCGCCGCAGCGCCGGCGCGTCGGGTGGCCCTGGACTCGCCGTTCCTACTGCGGACGGGCGAGGAGCTGACCCTGTCCGCGGCCGCCCACGGACTGCGGTCCTATCTGGCGGTGCGCGGGGGATTCGCGGCACCCGCATCCCTGGGCTCGGCGGCCAGCGATGTGCTCTCCGGCCTGGGGCCCGCGCCGGTGCGGGCCGGAGCCGAACTGAACGCGCTGTCCGGCGCGGCCTGCGGGCCGATCCTGTCCGTTGCGGGTTCCGTCGATCCTCTGGGGTCCGTGAGGGGAACCGCGGGAACAGACGAGGCGGGCGATCAGACCACCGTCCTGCGCTGTGTCGCAGGCCCGCGTGCGGACTGGTTCGCCGCCGGTGAACTCGCCCGGTTCGCCCGGACCCGCTGGCGGGTGACCCAGCAGTCGAACCGGATCGGCCTGCGCCTGGAGGCAGACGGCACCGCCCCGGAAACAACCGCGGCCGGCCCAATCCGCCGTCGCCCGGACAGCGGTGAACTCGCCAGCGAGGGCATGGTCGCCGGCTCCATCCAGGTGCCACCGGCCGGCGCACCCGTGGTGTTCCTGGCCGATCACCCCGTGACCGGCGGCTATCCGGTCATCGCCACCCTCGTCGCCGCCGACCTCGACCCTGCGGCCCAGGTGCCGCCCGGCGCCCAGGTCCACTTCGCCCTGGTCGACCCCGACACCCTGCAGCCCATCCCGGAAGGACGGCCATGACTGTGCCAGACCCGCAAGCACCCGACATCGCAGCGCTCGCCTCGGCGCCCACCAGGGCACTGACCGCCGTGCTCATCGCCAACCGCGGGGAGATCGCGATGCGGATCATCCGGGCTGCCAGGGATCTGGGGCTGCGCTCGATCGCGGTGTATTCAGACGCCGACGCGGACGCCCCGCACGTGCGGCTGGCCGATGAGGCGCACCGCCTGCCCGGGGTGCGCGCGGCCGACACCTACCTGAACATGTCCGCGCTGCTGGCCATCGCCACGAGCTCCGGCGCGGACTGCGTGCACCCCGGCTACGGCTTCCTGTCCGAGAACGCGGACTTCGCGCGCGCCGTCACAGCGGCCGGGTTGCGGTGGATCGGTCCGTCCGCCCCGGTCATTGAGGCCCTGGGCGACAAGGTCACGGCCCGGGCCATGGCCGCTGAGGTCGGGGTCCCCCTGGCGCCGGGTACCCCCGGCCCGGTCGCCGGCTGGGAGGACGCCCACGAGTTCGCGCTGGCCCACGGCCTGCCGATCGCCATCAAGGCCGCGCACGGCGGAGGCGGCCGCGGACTCAAGGTGGTGAACGCCCTGGACCAGGTGGAACAGGCCTATGGTTCGGCGGTGCGCGAGGCACAGGCGGCCTTCGGACGCGGCGAGTGCTTCGTGGAGAAGTTCCTGGTCCGGCCCCGCCACGTCGAGGCCCAGATCCTGGCGGATGCCCACGGGCGGGTCGCCGTCATCGGCACCCGCGACTGCTCCCTGCAGCGGCGCAATCAGAAACTGGTCGAGGAGGCCCCGGCACCGGGCCTGAGCGCCAAGCAGGAACACGCGATCGTCTCCGGTGCGCGCCGGCTGTGCGAGCGGGCGGGCTACACGGGTGCGGGCACGGCGGAATTCCTGGTGGCCGCCGACGGCACCGTGTCCTTCCTCGAGGTCAACACCCGCGTGCAGGTCGAACATCCCGTGACCGAGGCCGTCACCAGGGTCGACATTGTGGCCGAACAGTTCCGGATCGCGGCCGGCTTGGAACTCTCACCGGAGGTCCTGGCCGCCGAGGCGCAGGCGGAGCGGGGCCGCGCCCGCGGCCACGCATTCGAGTTCCGCATCAACGCCGAGGACGTGGATCACGGCTTCGTCCCCGCACCCGGGACGGTGACCCGGTTCGAGGCGCCGACGGGGCCGGGCGTGCGGGTGGACGCGGGCGTGTGCACGGGCACCGTGGTGCCGAGTTCCTACGATTCGCTGCTGGCCAAGCTGATCGTCTGGGGTCCGAGTCGTGCGGTGGCGCTGCGCCGCGCGCGGGCCGCCCTGGACGAGATCGTGATCGAGGGCGTGCGCACCGTTCTGCCCTTCCACCGCGACATCGTGCGCGCACCCGACTTCGCCTCGGGCCCCGTGCACACCGGCTGGATCGAGGAGGAGTACCGGCCGGGTACCGCGGGTTCTGCTGCGGGGCCCGCCGGCGGTGCATATGCCGCCGAGGCCCCCGAAAGCTATCCCGACCTCCGCGCCTTCACCGTGGAAATCGACGGCCGGGCCCACCGTGTGCGGGTTCCCGCCGAGCTGCTCGCAGGGCCGGCCGCCGCCTCGGCCCCGGAAGCCCCGAGCCCCGCTCCGCACTCGGCCGCCCCGGCCGATGGAACGCCCGTGACCTGTGGATTCGCCGGCACCCTCGTGCGCTTCAGCGTGGCCGATGGCGCGCAGGTCGCCGCCGGCGATGAGATCGCGGTGGTCGAGGCCATGAAGATGGAGTGCCAGGTGGCAGCCCCGGCGAGCGGGACGGTCTCTCTGGCCGACCTCGGCGCCGGGGACGAGGTGCAGCCAGGGCGGGAACTGGCCCGGATCCGCCCCTAGCCACGTCGGCGCAGCGGACCGGCTCGGGCCGGTGCGGCACAATGGTGGCATGTTCGAGTACACGAGTTTCATCGACGCCGTCGACGACACCGGCTCCGGCGACAGGCGCGGCGCCCTGTTGGTCGACCGGGCCGGGGACATCGTCTTCGCCTGCCAACCCGTGTCGCTGTTCGGCGGCAAGGACACCGTGACCTCCCAGGTGTGGGAGGCGATGGACCTGGCAGCGCGCGAACGCTTCACCCTGCTGCGCTGGAAGCTCGAGGTGGTGCGCGGGCAGATCCAGGCCGGCCGGGCGCGGCTGGCCGACGACGACACCTCGTTACTGGGCCATATCGCGCAGATGGTCAAGCGCCGCGGGGTGCCGGCGGACGACGATGTGGCCGAACGCGTGGTCCGGCTGCAGGACGCCGAGGCCGAGCTGCTCGCCGAGCTGGGGGCCCTGGCGCCGCGCCGGGGCGGGCCAGGGGCGCAGGGGAAAACGAGCCAGGCGCCCACGAAGGACGCCTGGCTCAATGATTCCGATGATCTGCTGAACAACCTCTAGCCCACGCTGCGGGACACGGGCTCCGGGGATACCGCCCCGGGGCCCGGGGCCTCAGCCGCGGGTGGCTGCGACCGCCCGGGCCTCGCGGCGGGCGATCGTGCGCAGGTGGACCTCGTCGGGGCCGTCGAAGATCCGCATGGCGCGCTGCCAGCCGTACATCGAGGCCAGCGGCGTGTCATCGGTGACGCCGGCACCACCGTGGATCTGGATGGCGCGGTCGATGACCTTGAGCGCCGCGCGCGGCACGGCGACCTTCGCGGCCGAGATCAGCGAGGCCGCGGCCTTGTTCCCGTGCACGTCGATCGTCTTGGCGGCGTACTGGCACAGCAGGCGGGCCTGATTGATGGCGATCCGGGCCTCGGCGATGTCTGCCTGCACCATGCCCTGCTCGATCAGCGGCTGGCCGAAGGCCACTCGGTCCTGCGCGCGGGTGATGAGCAACTGCATGGCACGTTCGGCCGCGCCCAGGGCGCGCATGCAGTGGTGGATGCGCCCGGGCCCCAGCCGGGCCTGGGCCAGCGCGAAGCCGGAGCCCTCCTCGCCCAGCAGGTTGGACGCCGGCACTCGGACGTTCTCATAGGCGATCTCGCAGTGGCCGTGCTGGTCGTAATGGCCCATCACCGGCACGTCGCGCACCAGGCGGACACCCGGGGTATCCATTGGGACCAGGATCATCGACTGCTGCTTGTGGCGTTCGGCGGTGACATCGGTCTTGCCCATGATGATGAGGATCTTGCAGCGCGGATCGGCAGCGCCCGAGGTGAACCACTTGCGACCGTTGATGACGTACTCATCGCCCTCGCGGGTGATGGTGGTTTCGATGTTCGTGGCGTCCGAGGATGCCACGGCGGGCTCCGTCATGGAGAACCCGGAGCGGATCTCGCCTGCGAGCAGGGGCGTGAGCCACTGCGCGCTCTGTTCCTCGGTGGCGAACATGTGGAGGAGTTCCATATTGCCGGTATCCGGTGCCTGGCAGTTCATGGCCTCCGGTGCCAGGTCGTTCGACCAGCCGCTGATCTCGGCCAGGGAGGCGTAGTCCAGCTGCCCGATCCCGGACTCGCTGGGCAGGAACAGGTTCCACAGCCCGCGTTCCTTCGCCTCGTCCTTGAGCGCTTCGACGACCGGGGGCACGGAGGAGTCGGTGGGGCCCTTCGCGGCCCGGTACTTGTGGTATTCGGCTTCTGCGGGGAAGACGCATTCGTGCATGAAGGCGACCAGCTTCTCGCGCAGTTCGAGGCCGCGCTCGGTGGGTCGCAGGTCGAGGGTTTCGACGTCGGGGACCACCGGCATCGCCTTGAGGGGGTTGTCCATGAGGGGCTTCACCTTCCTGTCGCCACGGCCTCGTCGCCGTGGTCATGCTTACGGGCTTTACGCTTACCGAACGTATGTTCGTGACTTTTAATATACAGGAAATCGGCTCCGGCGTCCCGTATTATCCCTGTGGAAACATCGGCCGTGTAGGGTTTCCCCGTGACCAGCACTGTGACAAACCCGGTGAACAATCCAGACAACGAACCCGGTCAGCGGACGGCCGACCAACCCCTGGCCGTCGGCTTCGACCAGCACTACTCCATCGGCAGGGCCATTCCCCTGGGCGGACAGCACCTGCTCGCACTCAACGGACTGTGGGTCTTCCCGATCTCCCTGGGTGCGGGCCTGCACTTGGACAATGTCCAGACCTCCTTCCTGATCCAGGGCTGCTTCCTGCTGACCGGCCTGGTCACGCTGCTGTCCTCGACCAAGGTACTCAAACTGCCGATCGTCCAGGGCCCCACCGCGGCCCTGCTGGTCGCACTCATCGCCGGCGGTTCGGCCTTCGGGCTGGATGCGGCCTTCGGATCGATGGTCGTCGCCGGCCTGCTGTCGGCTGTGCTGGCCTTCCCACTCAAACGCCTGGGACTCTACGGGCACATCGCCCAATTCGTCGGCAATCCGCTGGTATTCGGCACGATGTTCCTGGTGCTGGGTGCGCAGCTGGCGCAGATCGGCGTGGGCGGCTGGTTCACGGATTCGGCCGGCATGCCGTTGGGAGCGGCGCTGGCAACGGGGATCGTGACGATCGTGGTCGTGGCCCTGTGCATGATCTTCGGTGGCAAGACCATCATCAAGACCGCCGCCGTCCTGTGGGGGATCGCCGTCGGCGCGATCGTCGCCGCGGTGCTCGGCGTCTGGCAGCTGCCCGATCTGTCCGGCACGCTGGTTCTCGGCCCGCCGCACCTGCTGCCGTTCGGATTCAAGCTGGAGTGGGCGCTGGTGCCGCTGATGATGGTCGGCTTCCTGCAGGCCGCCTCGGAGTCGATGGGCGTCTACAGCCTGCTGGGCCGGATCGGCGGGGAGAGGATCGATGTCGACCGGGCCAATCGCGGCCTGTTCGTGGAGTTCATCGGCTCGTCGATCGGCGGTCTGTTCGGCGGCATCGGCACGACGTCCTACCCCGAGAACGTCGGCGTGCTGCGTGTGACCGGTATCGCCAGCCGCGTCGTCACGGCGACCGCGGGCGTCATCGCGATCGTCGTGTCCTTCCTGCCGCCGGTCGCCCTGTTCCTCGCCAGTCTGCCGACGCCGGCGATGTACGGGGCGGCGACGGTGCTCTTCGGCATCATCGCCTTCTCCGGGGTGCAGCAGCTGGCCGTGGTGAAGTGGGACAACCTGAACCTGCTGGTCGCCGCACTGTGCTTCACCGTGCCCGTCGGGCTGCAGGCGATCCCCGCGGGGGTTGCCGAGGGGCTGCCGGAGTCGGTGTCGAGCATCCTGACCAGCCCCATGATGGTCTCGACCATCATGCTGCTCGTGCTGCACCCGCTAATCAACTTCGGGGTGCGCCCCCTGCTGGAGCGGCGCCGGGCGGCCTGAGACGGGCTCAGCGGTCCGCGGAATCCCGCTGGGCCACGGCCTGTTCGACCGAGGTGAAGCTGGGGATCTGCCCCAGAGCGCGTACCAGGCCCGCGCGTTCGCCCAGGGCCGTCTTCCACGCATCGCCCTCGAGTGCGAAGGCGCCGATCCCCACGACGTTCGCCCCCACCTGGTCGAGCAGGCGCAGTGCGGCGTTGGTGGAACCGCCGGTGGAGATGACGTCGTCGACGAACACCACACGGCGCCCGGCCACCGCCGGGACGCGCCGCTTGTCGAGCATCAGGCTCTGGGTGTTCGCCGAGGTGATCGACGTCAGCTCCACGCTGGGGCTGTCGCGCAGATGGTGCTTGCGGGTCTTCTGCAGGATGAGGTACTGGTCGAGGCCCAGCGCGCGCGAGACCTCGATGGCCACGGGAATGCCCAGGGTGGCGGCCGAGACGATGATCTCGGGTTCGAAGTCCCGCAGCTTGTCGGCCAGCTCGCGGCCGGCGGTCTCGTTGAACGCCACCCCGGCATCGATGGTCATCAGCAGGGCGATGGTCAGCTCGTCATCGATCTTCACCAGGGGGATGTCGATGGTCTGGCTGCCCACATGCAGGGGCCAGAACTCAGTCGTGTCTGTCATGCTTCCAGGCTACTCAGTCCGGCCCCCGCTGCAGCGCGCGGTCAGCCGCGGCGCTTGCGGGCCAACACCAGGGCCAGTCCGCCGCCGGCCACCAGCAGGCCGGCGATTCCCAGGGCAGTGCCGATCTGCACACCCGTGCGCGGCAGCGACCCGGCCCCGGGGGCACCGCCTGCACCGGGATCCGTGCCCGCGCCGCCGTTGGCATCGCCGCCGCCGGCTCCGGCTCCCGGCTCGCCCGTAGGCTGCTCCGGGGTCGAGGTCTGACCCGGCTGTGCGCTCGGGGTTTCCGCGGGTGCAGTGCTGGGCTCGGTGCTGGGTACCTCGCTGGGCTCGGCAGTGGGCTCCTCACTGGGCTCCCCGCCCTGGCAGTCGCCCGCGTCCTTGGCCAGCTTCACGGTTTCCACGACCGAGTCCGCACCCGCCGCATCGACCGAGCGCGAGGTCAGGGTCAGGGCCTCGCACGTCGCCTTGACGTTGAGGTAGCCGGGTGTGCGGGTCTGCTCGGCGGCAGCGATATTGTCCCGCGGGAAGCCCGCCTCGTCCATCTGCTCATCGGTGTACATATCGTAGAACTTCGACCCAGAGCTGGAGGTCAGCGTGTAATACAGCGATTCGCCCGAGTCCTTGTCCAATTCCACCGGAGCCGAGGCGTCCGGCCGCTTGTCCACGATCGACTCGCCATCCGCGGCCTCGTCCGCCGGTGAGCCTGAGCCGTTGAGCAGGTGGGTGCGCGAGTAGACGTGGTCGTGCCCACCGAGCACGAGGTCCACGTCGTTGGCGGAGAAGGCCGCGGGGAAGGCAGCGCGGAAGCGCATCACATCGTCATCGTCGAGGTGATTGGCCGTCGAATAGGGGGCCTTGTGGAACACCACCGCCGTCCAGCGGGCCTTGTCGCCCTGCTGTTTCACGACCTTATCGAGGAAGTCCTTGTGCTCGGCGATATCGTCTTCCGAACTGGCGTTGGCGTTGAAGTTCACGAACAGGACGTCATTGCTGATGAACCAGTAGTCACCGCCGGTGCCCTTAACGTTCTGGCCGTGGTCGGCGCTGACGTTCGGGCGGTTGAAGTGGTCGCTGTAGGCCTTCGACCCGGCCTCGTGGTTGCCCAGGGTCGTGGCCTGGGGCAGCGTGCGGCTCTGCTCGGGCGCCAGGTAGGCCGCGAACTCCTCCTGGTTGTCCTTGTGCTCCACCTGGTCGCCCAGGGTGTAGAGGAAGGAGGCCTCGGGGTTCGTCCGCAGGGAGGCCTGCAGGGTCCGCTTCCAGCCGGTGGCGTCGGAGTCGACATCGCCACTCGAACCGATCTGCGGATCGCCGTAGACATTGAAGTCACCGGTGACCGAGGTGCCGAAGGAGTGGACATCGGACCAGCCGGCCTCATCGCTGCCCACCTGATAGGAGTATTGCGCGTCCGCGTCCAGCCCGTCCATGGTTGCCCGGTGGAAGTGGCGGCCGTCGACCGCCTCGCCCTGTTCCGTCTGTTGCGCCGTCTGCGCGGACTCCGGCAGCCTCCCGTCGACCAGATCCGCCTTCTTGGCCCAGCGCACTCCGAGTTCGGCCGGATCGTCCGTTTGCCAGGACAGCAGTCGCTGGGAGTCGGTGGAGCCGTTCTGCAGCACCAGGTCCTGGGCCTTTGTGGCCGCCGGCGCCGTGGCCGAGGTCCCGGCAGCCTGTGCCGGAACGGCCAGGAGAGTGGGGGAGAACGCCGGGGTGGCGAGCAGCGCTGCGGCGGCCAGGGCGGCGCCCAGGCGTCGGCGGGTCGTAGTCGGGCGGGTGGGCTGTGCGTCTGTAGGTTCTCTGTGAGTCACCCCCTCATTCACTCAGGACTGCGTGAATGAGGGGTTGCGCCCGACCTGCCGAGGGGCGAACTCTCGGTGCTCACCCCCAGCGCAGGTCGGCGATCGCCTCGACCTCGGAATCGGGCAGGAGTCGCTCGAGTTCCGCACCGGGGCGCAGGAAATCGACCACCTGGCGGTGCTCATCGCTGAGCGCATATGGGTTCGAATCGATGTCCAGGCCTGTGGATTGTTTGAGTCGCCGGACCTCGCCGCGCACAGTGGTGGGCGACCCCGATTCGCCATAGAGAGCATGGGCCAGGGCCTGCGCGGTCCACGCCTCGCGGCTGGCCAGCAGCGCCAGCAGCTCCGCCCGCCGGCGCGTCAGTGGGATGCGCGTGCCATCGCAGCAGACGACCTCGGGCTTGTAGCTCAGCAGCCGGATCAGTCCGATCCCACTGTGCGACTCAGCGGTGTTGGACGCGGTGTCGGTGTCCCCTGGCGCAGCACCGACGTGCGGACCGCCGCCGGGTGCGGTCGGTGGTGAGACGGCGACCGCGGTGCTGACGAAATCGTTCCGGCTGGCCGGAGTGCCCACCTGCTCGACGCGCAGGTTGAGCAGGGTTTCGGCCAGGCGCACGCCGCTCTTGACCAGGGTGCGCAGCTCATTGGAGGCGAAGCGCGTGGGGATCGAGATGTCGAGCACTCCGAGCAGCCTGCCCTGGTCGTCGCGCAGCGGTGAGGCGGTGCAGAACCATTCGTGCAGGGCCCGTACATAGTGTTCGCCCGACATCATGTTCACGGCCTCGTTCATCACGACCACCTGGCTGATCGCATTCGTGCCGAAGCCGGATTCCGACCAGTCGGCGCCCTCGGCCAGGGCGACTCTGTCGCCGCGGCGCAGGGCCCATGGGCTACCGGCACGCCACAGCACCTGGCCTGCGGCGTCGGTCAGGATCACCAGGTGGCGGCCGGCAGCGGATTCGTCGGCCAGGGCGCCGACGATGTCCTTGGCCACGGCGGCCAGGGGGTGTTCAAGCCGGCGGTCGTGGAGTTCGCCCGCGGCCAGCACATGTTCGGGCTGGCATAGATCGGGGGTCAGCCCCGCGGCGGTGGAGCGCTGCCAGGCGGCCATTACCTCGGAGTCGATGAGGGACTGGTCGCGGCCGCTGAACGCCTGGGCATGGGCATTGCGGGATTCGCGCATGAACCTGCTCGGGTCCTCGAAGCGGCGGGCATCGGCCAGCCAGGCCGAAGATTTCAACGAGCGGCGGCCGACCGCGTTAGAGGCAGTCCGCGGGTTGCCCGCGGCGATGGTGGCGTGGGTGCCGGTATTCAGATGCAAGGGCCTGCGACCTCCTATCACAACGCTGTGAAGCACATCACTGGAGAACCAGTATAGGGCATGGAGGGGGTACGGACCGAAATATGGACTACTTGCTCGGGCGTTCCCGCAGTCCGATCACCGGCCCCCGGCGGAAGGGCGCATCCATCGGGTCGGTCTGTGCGTCCAGTGCCAGCGAGGCCCAGGAGGATTCGAGTGAACCGCTGACCAGGAAGGCACCGGCGGCCTCCGGGCCGAAGATCTCCTGTGAGCCGTAGGCCAGGGTGCCGGGCCCCGACCAGTTCCACACCGAGCTGGCGTAGACGCGGGCATCGGCGTCCATTCCACCGATCCAGCGGTCGAAGGCGGCCAGTAGTCGCAGCGCGCGCGGGACCGGGATGTCCGTGGCGATGAGCACGTGGGTGCTGCGCGTGTAGTAGCCGTCCGCATCGCCGATGCCCAGATCGCTGGGGTGGACGCTGCACAGGATTCCCGAACGCGCCGCCTGCAGCCGGCGTTCGCGGGGCCCGGAAGTGGCCACGCGGACCAGTCCGTTCAACAGGGGCAGGGAGGCCGCGCGGGCCAGGCGGCGCAGTACCAGCGGTTCTTCGAGGTCGTCGTGGGTCAGTTCGGCCGGTTCCGGCAGGCCCGGACCGTGCAGGGTGGCGGTGGCCGTGTCCCCACAGTCCGTGCCGTTGCACCGGGCCGAGGCCGTGCCTGGGCGGGTGCAGGAAGCCAGCGCGTCGTTCTGCGCGGAGTCCACGTCCTGGGCGGCCATCAGCCAGGCGAGCTCCGGGTTGCCCGGCCAGTCCTCCGATTCGAGTCTCATCGCGTTACCGTCCCATCGGTGAGTATCCGTGGGCACAACGCTGTCCCAGATCTACGTGTTGGTTTCACCATCAATTATGGCCTATGTCACTACCTTGGCACAAGAGTACGTGTCAAGGTTTTTTGGTTGAATCGGCGGACCTTTGGAGGGTCCAGGCGCGGGAACTCATAGAATTGACTCCTATGAAGACTCTTGTGGTGGGTGTGGCCGGCGGCACCGGGAGTGGGAAGACCACATTGACGAATGCGCTGGTGGACAAGTGCGGGGGTTCGCCCGCCGTGCTCTACCACGACAATTACTACAAACGGCAGGACGGCGTGCCGATGGACCAGCGGGCGCTGGTCAACTACGACGCACCGGAGGCCTTCGACAACGACCTGTTCGTCGAACACCTGTGCGCGCTGAAGGACGGCATAGCGGTGGACTGCCCCGTCTACGACTTCGCCCAGCACAACCGCTCGGATAAGACGGTGTTCGTCGAACCGGCCAGGGTGCTCATCGTCGAGGGCATCCTGATCTTCGCCGAACCGGAGATCTGCCGGCAGCTGGACATCAAACTGTTCGTCGACACGGACGCCGATGTCCGCATCATGCGCCGGATCAAGCGTGATGTGGTCGAACGTGGCCGGTCCCTGAAGTCGGTGGAGAAACAGTACCTGGAGACCGTCAAACCGATGCACGAACTCTATGTGGAGCCCTCCAAGCGCAAGGCGGACCTCATCATCCCCGACGGCGGCTACAACCTGGTGGCGATGGACATGATTTTGAACCGGATCCAGCGCGAGGTCGGCTGAGGCCGATGGATTAATCCGCTCGTCACTCCTCGCACAGGCAGAAGGGATGGCCGGCTGGGTCGAGCAGGACGACGAATTGACCGTCCCTGCTGGGCTGGAACTCATGGGGCACGGCGCCGGCGGCCACGGCGCGGGGCACGGCCTCGGCCACGGAGGGGACGTAGAAGTCCAGATGCGCCTGCTGCGGGATGGGGCCGGAGGGCCAGGTGGGGCGCTGGTAGTCCGGGATCTGCTGGCAGCCGATCGAGAACATGGCCGCGTGACCGGTGGGCGGGAGCACGGACACCCACGCGGGGTAGTCCTCGTCGCCGGCGTCGACCTCCCAGCCCAACAGTCCGGCGTAGAACTGGGCCAGCGCGGCGGCATCGGGGCAGTCGAGGGCGTAGACGAAGGAGTGGGCATGGATACGGGCTTCATCGCTCATGCGCCACAGGATACGCCGGGTTCGCTACAGTTGCGGTCGTGCGCACACTTCACGATCAGCATCGCATCTCATTCGCCTCCGACAACATCGCAGGAGCCCATCCGGACGTCCTCGCCGCGCTGAGCCTGGCGGCAGGCGGCCATGTGGGCGCCTACGGCGAGGACCCCTACACCGCAGAGTTCTCCGCACTGGCGACCCGCCTGTTCGGCGCGGGCACCCATGCCTTCCCCGTGCTCTCCGGCACGGGTGCGAACGTCCTGGCCCTGGCCTCGGCGACGCCGCGGTGGGGTGCCGTGGTCGTTCCCGCCGAAGCCCACACCATGACCGACGAGGCCGGTGCGCCCGAGCACGCGGCGGGCCTCAAACTCATCCCCGTCGATACGGCCGATGGGAAGCTGCACCCGGGTGATATCGCCGCGGCCGCCGCGGACCTGGGCAATCAGCATCACGCCCAGCCCACCACCATCTCGATTGCCGATGTCACCGAGCGCGGCACTCTGTATACGGCTGACGAGCTCGCCGCGCTGGCCGACGCCGCGCACGCCCACGGGATGCTGCTGCACCTGGACGGCTCCCGCCTGGCCAATGCGGCCGCCGCCCTCGATGCGTCCCTGTCGGCGTTGACCAGCGAGGTGGGAGTGGATGTGTTGAGCCTGGGCGCGACGAAGAACGGCGCCTTGTTCGCCGAGGCGGTCGTCGTCCTGCCGGGCGCCCCGGACTGGTTGGCGCGCGCTGTGCTGATGTCGCGCAAGGGCCACCTGCAGCTGGCCTCGAAACTGCGCTTCGTGTCCGCCCAGCTGCTGGCCATGTACGAAGGCGAGCTGTGGCGGGACAACGCGGCGCACGCGAATGCTATGGCCGCGCGCCTGCACACGGGGCTGTCCGGGATTCCGGGCGTGGACTTCGCCTATCCCGTTGAGGCGAATGCGGTGTTCGCGGTTCTCCCCGGCGAAGTGGAGGCGCTGCGCGAGCGCTTCGACTTCCACGGGGAGGGTACGCACGAATCGCCGGCGCGCCTCATGTGTGCCTTCGACACCCCGGCCGAGGCAGTGGATGAGCTGATTGCGGCCGTGCGGGCCGGGCACACTCGCTGAGCGGGTGAGTCATCGAGAGTCCGGTTCGTGCAGATCTGAGCCCTCAGATCTGCACGAACCGGACTCTCGATGCTGGGGCACCACATCGAGTGGGAAACTGAAGCATGGAGCCGAAATCCTTCACCTATGCCGACCGTCGCGGTGTCACGATCCATGCCTACCGCTGGGCTGCGCAGGAGCCCCGGGCCGTCGTGCAGATCTCCCATGGGATCGGCGAGCACGCCCTGCGCTATGACGCCTTCGCCCGGGCTCTGGCCGCGCACGGCTACACGGTCTACGCCGATGACCACCGCGGCCACGGGGCCACCGGCCTGGAGCAATACGCGCAGGACCCCGCGCGCCTGGGCCGCCCCGGTCCCGGCGGGCTCCTGGCGGCCGAGGACGCGATCTGTCAGCTGACCGGCATCGCCCGCCGTGCTAATCCGGGCCTGCCGGTAATCATGTTCGCGCACTCCTGGGGATCGCTGATGGCCCAGCGCATCCTGAACCGGACGCCGCGCATATGGGATGCGCTGGTGTTATCCGGCACCGCCTACCGGACCCTGCGGCATATGGAATCCGGCGAACTCAATAAGCAGTGGTCTGGGACCCGTGCCGATGGTGCCCCGGCCTCGGGCTTCGAATGGCTCAGCCGTGACCCGGCCGCTGCCCTGGCCTTCGCAGCCGATCCACTGTGCTTCGATGCGAAGACGCCTAAGCTGCTGGGCACGTTGGACACCCTGCGGCTGCTGGGCAGGCCGCGGGCGGGGCTGGCCACCGAGGTTCCGATCCTCATCGCCGCCGGCTCCGACGACCCTCTGAGCCGGGGCGACGGGCTGGAACGGCTGGCAGCCGCCTACCGCGCCCGTGGGGTCCGGGACGTGGAGCTGCGGATCTACGCCGGGGCCCGCCACGAAATCCTCAACGAGACCAATCGTGCCGAAGTAATCGAGGGCCTGATCGCCTGGATCGATGCATATATAAGGCGGTGAGCGCCCTGCCCGCCCCGCCTGAGTGGCCTGCGCCACTGGTATATAGAACTGTGTTATGGGAACTTTCGTAGCTGGAGAAACCTTGTGTAATGTTGGCCCGAACACTGTGTGATCTATGAGGCTCCCTGTGAGCCGGGTGGCTTCCAGGATCCCTTGATCATCGCCCGCCGTATATGCGGGACGCTGACACAACGCCCCGAAGACAAGGAAGACGCCATGAGCACAGCCGTGCCCAAATCACCGAAGCCGCCCAAGGCACCCAAGTCGGACAAGATCCTCAACTGGATCGAACGCGTGGGCAATAAACTGCCCGAACCGTTCATGCTGTTCCTCATCCTGTTCGCGGTTACTGCTCTGGTCACCACCTTCATGGCCATGGGCAATGTCGAGGTCACGGTGCCCGGCACCGACAAGCCCACCGTCATCAAGGGCCTGCTGACCGGTGAGGGCCTGTCCTGGCTGACGCAGAACATCGGCGAGAACTATGTGGGCTTCCCGCCCCTGAAGACGGTGCTGCCGATCCTGCTGGCGATCGGCATCGCCCTGCACTCGGGCATGTTGGCCGCCCTGATGCGTTCGATGTTCGGCGCTGCCCCGCGCTGGCTGCTGCCCTACGTCGTGGGCATCGTCGGCGTGTTCTCCTCGATCATGGCCGACACCTCGAACATCGTCATCCCGCCGCTGGCGGCCCTGGTGTTCAAGGCCGCAGGGCGCCACCCGGTGGCCGGTCTGCTGGGCGGCTTCGCCGCGGCCGGTGCCGGTTACTCCACGAACTTCGTGCCGACCAGCCTGGACGCCCTGTTCGCCGGCATCACCACCTCGGTCATGGGCACCCTGCCGGGTACCGACTTCGCCCCGGTCAACCCCGTGTCGAACTGGTTCTTCAACATAGTCGCCTCGATCATCCTGGGTCTGCTGGCCGGTCTGCTGATCGACAAGATCATCGAACCACGCATCGTGCGCCTGGGCGTGAGCCGCGATGAGATGGACCCCGATGGCAATGTCAGCACCGAAGACGACGCTGAGACCATGAACGCCAAGCTGGAGCCCAAGGAGAAGAAGGGGCTGTTTTACGCCGGCCTGGTCACCGTGGTCGTCGCTGCGGTCGTGCTGTGGGCTGTTCTCATCCCGAACTCCCCGTGGCGCAATGAGGGCGGCGGCTTCCTGCCGAAGTCCCCGCTGCTGGATTCGATCGTCTTCCTGGTCTTCCTGTTCTTCATCGTGCCCGGCCTGGTTTACGGCTGGACCGTCGGGAAGATCCGCAATATCAACGATGCGACGAAGATGATGGGCGAATCCATCAAGGAGATGCTGGGCTTCCTGATCCTGGCCTTCATCCTGGGCCAGTTCATCGCCCTGTTCAACTGGTCGGGCATCGGTGCCTGGATCGCCGTGACCGGCGCGAACTTCCTCGAGAGCATTCACCTGACCGGCTTCGCCGCCATCGTGGGCTTCATCCTGCTGGCCAGCGTGCTCAACCTGTTCATCACGTCTGGCTCGTCCATGTGGTCGATCATGGCCGCGGTGTTCGTGCCCCTGTTCGCGCTGATCGGCTACGAGCCGGCCTTCACCCAGGCGGCCTTCCGCGTGGGCGACTCCGCGACCCAGGTGATGACGCCCATGAACCCCTACATGGTGGTCCTGCTGGGCATGCTGCGCCGCTATGAGCCCAGCGCCGGCCTGGGCACCCTGATGGCGCGCATGCTGCCGTTCACGATCGTGTTCTGGATCGTCTGGCTGATCCTGTTGGCCATCTGGTTCTTCGCGGATCTGCCCCTGGGACCGGGCAACGGCATCTTCCTGGGCTGATCGCCCGGCCCGGCCGGACTTCGGACGCTAACCTGCCCCGATGACGTCAACGCCGACTGCCTCGAACGAGGCGGTGGCGGGGTCGTCATCGGGGCAGTCCGTTATCAGGGTCCACCCCACGGGCAGGTGGGCCCAGGCCGGGATGCCAGCGGAGCGGAACTTCGAACGGTCGGCCAGTACCACAGTGCGACCCGAACGCCTGGCCACGTACTCCTTGATATAGGCCTCCTCCAGGGTCGGCTCGCCCAATCCGGCCTGCGCGTCGACTCCGTCGCAGCCCAGAAAGCACAGGTCGAACCTGAAGCGCGAGAGCCCGTCGACCGCCAGCGGGCCGACCGTGCCGTGGGAGCCCGTGGTCAGGGTCCCGCCGATGACCTCGACGGTGACCTGGGGGATCGTGCTCAACAGCAGTGCCGTCTCCAACCCGCGCGTGACCACGGTGATCCCCGTGGGGGCGCCGTCGTGCAGATCCGCCTGTTCGGACAGCGCATCGATCAGCGCCAGGGTGGTGGACCCCGCGTCCACGAAGACCGTCGCCCCCTGATGGATCAGCGCAGCCGCCACGCGACCGATTCCGTTCTTCGACTCCGTATTCGTCGCCACCCGCTCCGCCAGGGAACGCTCGGTGAAGGGCACTGCGGTGATCGCCCCGCCGTAGGTCCGGGCCAGATCGCCGGATGCGGCCAGAGCCGCCAGATCCCGCCTGATCGTCGATTCGGAGACGTGCAGGACCTGGGCCAGTCGGTCGACTCGGGTGGTGCCGGTACCCACCAGGCGAACCAGGTCCTGTCTGCGCAGCCGGGTGCCCTGGTGGGTTCCGCGCGGGGAATCCGCTGATGTCACCGGGGCAGGTACTCCGCCCGGATCCGATCGGCGAAGGGTGCGTAATTCAGCGCAGCACGGTAGGCCGAGCGCATGGTGCCGGCATCGGCGATCCCCTGCCCGGCGATGTCGAAGGCGGTGCCATGGTCCACACTGGTGCGCAGGATCGGCAGACCAACCGTGACGCTGATCGTGCCGTCGAAGTCGAAGGTCTTCGCCGCGATATGGCCCTGATCGTGGTACTGCGAGAGCACCCCGTCGTAACGGCCCTGCAGCGCCTGGTGGAACACCGAGTCCGATGGAATGGGACCGGCGACCTCGAGGCCCTCGGCATTCACCCGTTCCACCGCCGGGCGCAGGATCTCGATCTCCTCGGTGCCGAAGTGACCGTTCTCCCCGCCATGGGGGTTGATTGCGGCGGTGGCCAGCCGCGGCCGATCGATCCCGTAGACCTGCAGCGCGCGGTGGGCGCGGCGGATCGAATCGGCCTGGTTGTCCACGTCGATGCTATTGAGTGCATTGCGCAGGGACATGTGCCGGGTGGCGAAGAAGATATGCGCATGGTGGCCGGGCTTGAGCGAGCGTTCGACGACGAACATCGTGTCCTGCTTGCTCACACCCGTCAGGGCTCCCAACATCTCCGTGTGGCCCAGGTGTTCGGAGCCGGCGGCCCAGATGGCCTCCTTGTTGATCGGCCCCGTCACGATACCGGCCACCCGTTGGTCCATGGCGGCCCGCGTGGCGACCTCGATCGCGGCCACTGCGGCCCGGCCGGCGCGCGCGTCGACGGTGCCCCATTCGGGCAGGTCATCGCCGAGCACGCCGGTGTCGTAGACGTCGATGACCCCGGCACCGGCCTTCGGCACGTCCCAGGAGTCGACGGTGCGGACCTCGACGTCCAGGCCCAGGGCGGTCACGGCCCGGCGCATCGCGGCGGCGTCCGCGACGGCGATGCCGTGCTGCGAGTCGTCCGCGGCGTATTCGGCGAGGACCTGGGCGGTGATCTCCGGCCCGATGCCGTTCGGATCTCCGGGGGTCAGGGCGAGGATGGGTGCTGTCACGGTGGTTCCCTTCATCGGTGTGTGTTCAAAGAATAGAGGGCATCGATGCACATGCCCGCGGCGGACTCATCGCCCACCAGCCCTCCCTTGGTGACGATCGGCAGGCCGGCGTGCGGCCCGCCCACGATCCGTCCGGCCGTGGCCAGGGGCAGGACCTCGAAGTCCACGGCGATCCCGGCGGCGTCGAGTGCGCCGAGCACGGCTGTGGTCACGTCTCCTCCGGTGGTGTAGAGGCCGATGGAGTCCTGTGCCCGCGCCAGGACCTGCGCGGTCACCGCGCCAAGGGATTCGGTCAGCGCGTCGGAGGCCCGTGGGTCCAGGCCTTCGAGCAGATCGGATTCCTCGAGCACGGTGGCCAGTAGGAGGACCTCCGGGCGGGCCCGCCAGGCCTCGAACACGGCCGAGGCGGTGGCCGCCACGTCGATCCGCGGGTCTTCGGCCGGCCGGTCGGGCAGGTAGACCGGCCGCAGCACGGCGGTCGAGCGATGTTCTCTCAGCCGGGCCAGCTGGGTGCGGGTGAGGTCGGTGGCGGACCCGGAAACGGCCAGGACCGTGCCCGAGGTCCGCAGCAGTCCCAGCGCCTGGGCCAGTGCCCGGGTGCCGGGTCCAGGGTCGATGCCGACGAACAGGGCATCGGGGGCGGCCGCCACGGCGGCGCGGGCAACGGCCAGCAGATCTGCATCGGTGCGTGCATCGGCGACGATGAAATCGGGTCGCGCGTCTTCTCGCGAACCAGGGCCCACGAGCTCGTGTAGCCGGGCGTCCAGGGCCTCGGGCCCAGCATCGATATCGTCCACGTCGACGTGGACGATACGAGGTTCATGACCCAGCACTTCGGCCGCGCCGGAACGCAGGGCCGTCGCCACGGAGGAATCTGTGATGGGGGAGCGGACGTCGTGGGCCAGCTCGGTGTCCTCCAGCGGAATGCCGCCCATGGTCTGCAGGCCGTGGACGGTCTGCCGGTCGGCACCCGGGAAGGCCGGCATGCACAGGCCGATCACCGGCCGCCGGGTCGTGGATTCCCCGTCGGCCCCGGCCGTGAGCAGCCGCCGGGCGGTCGCCATGACCGCCGCGGCCTCGGCGCCCAGATTACCGCGCAGGGTCGAATCGCAGCGCGAGGACAACAGCCGGGCCGGCCAACCGGCCTCGACCACGGCCGAGGTCGCGGCGGCTGCCGCGGCCGGTGACAGGTGGCGGGAGTCGGTGGTCACGGAGACCACCCGGTAGTCGGCGGCGAAATCGGAGATCCGCCCGGGGTCCACCGTGGCGTGCAGGGTCACGGCTCCCAGCCGGCGCAGGCCCACTGCCGCGGCATTGGCCCCGGTCAGATCGTCTGCTGCGATGAGAACGTCCGTCATATCAACCCACCAGCAGGTTCGCCACGATGAGCAATGGGATGGAGGCGGCCCACACGCAGGTGGTGATGCCCGACCAGCCCTTCATCGCGTCGATCCCGTCCAGCCCGGTGAAACGGGTCACGACCCAGAAATACGAGTCGTTGAAATAGCTGAAGACCATCGAGCCGCAGACGCAGGCCATTGCGGCGATCAGCGGGGAGACGCCCAGGGTACCGACCAGTGGTGCCGTGACGGAGGCCGCAGTGATCATCGCGACGGTGCCGGAGCCCTGCGCCACACGGACCACCGTGGCGATGATGAACGGCACCAGGAAGGCCGGCAGTGGGGTGGAGGCAACCGCCTGGGCCAGCGCATCGCCGACCCCGGAATCGCGCAGCACCTGGCCCAGGCCGCCGCCGGCGCCGGTGATGAGCAGGATCAGGCCGGCGCTCGCGGCGCCCTCGGACAGCCAACCGTGGACCTTGGTGCGCGGGGTCCAGCGGGGCAGTAGAACGTAGACGGCCAGGATCATGCCGATGATGAGTGCGACCACCGGATCGCCCAGGAACGTGAAGGGCTGGACCCAGGCGCTGGGGGTGTAGTCGTCGCCGGACAGGGCGTTCTGCTGGGACTTGTCGATTGCGGCGGTGACCGTGTTGACGACGATGAGCAGCAGGGGCACGAACAGTGGCAGCGCGCCCAGCCATGCATTGGTCTTGTGTGGTTTCTTACCGGCCGGCGTCGTGCCCAGGAATTGCTCGGGATCGTAGGTGACGACCGCTGCGGTGGCATCGCCGTCGCCGGTCGCCGGGGTCGAGGTCCCGGCCGTCTTGCGCGACTTGGTCGACTTGCCGGAACGCACCACGTGGGCGTCGATCGTCTGGGCGTAGTCGGGGCCGTAGACGTCGAGTGCGACCTCCTTGTTCAGGCGCGGTTCCAGCTTGGGGCCGATGAACTTCGCATAGGACACCACCACGGGCAGCAGGATCACCGTGAAGATGAGGCCGGTCAGGATCAGCGATCCCAGGTCGGTGCCCAGGAGGCCGGCCACGGCCAGCGGGCCCGGAGTGGGCGGGACCATGTGGTGGGTCAGCGTCATGCCACAGCCCAGCGCCAGGGCCAGGGTGACGTAGCCGCCGCGCTTGACGCGGGCGATCGAGCGAGCCAGTGGGTTCATGATGACGAAGCCGGAGTCGCAGAACACCGGGATCGACACCAGGGAGCCCACGGTGCCCATGGCCCAGGGCTCACGGCCCTTTCCGAAGGCCTTGAGGAAGGCGCGGGCCAGGGCATCCGCGCCGCCGGAGACCTCGAGGATCTTGCCGATCCCCACGCCCAGGCCGATCACGATGCCGGTGCTGGCCAGAGTGGATCCGAAACCGGAGGTGATCGACTTGATCAGCTCGACGACGGGCTGGCCGGCCACCACGCCTGTGACCATGGCCGCGATCAGCAGGGCGACGAATGCGTCCAGCCGGGTGCGCAGGACCAGGATCACGATCGTGGCGATGCCGAGCACCAGTGCTATCAGCAACTGCACGTCCATGGGGACTCCTATACGGGTCGGTGATTCTTCAACAGGGGATGCGCATAATGCGCAGTCTGCGAAGAACTATAGGCGCGAGTCGCGCATTAATACCCCGTAAACACCCGAATGAGCCATAGATCTCGCCTTATTTGCGTGATTTGCGCAGTAGTGTCATCGCCCGGTGGTCCCGGTTCCCGCGGTTGCGCACCGTGCGCAACCCCGTCGCCGCTCAGAAACCGACGCCCACCAGGGACCCGAAGATCAGCGCCACGATGGCGATGAGGGACCAGAACACGATGAGCGGCCACAGGAATCTGCACCAGGTCTCGTACGGGATCCGGCATACGGCCAGCAGGCCCATGACCGAGGCCGAGGTGGGCATGATCGAGTTGGCGATCGCGTCCCCGTACTGATAGGCCAGCACGGTCAACTGCCGGTCGATGCCCAGCACATCGGACAGCGGCACCATGATCGGCATGGTCGTCGCTGCCATGCCCGAACCCGAAGGGATGACCAGGTTGAGCACCGACTGGAACAGGAACATGAGGATGACGACGAGGAAGTTGGGGGAGTCCCCGATCCAGGTGGCGACCGCGTTGATGACGGTGTCGAGTACATTCGCCTGCTCCAGCACCACCAGGATCGCCCTGGCGAAGCCCACGATGAGCGCACCGAAGGCCACGTCCTGCATCCCGGAGACCATGTTCGAGAACAGCCCGTTGACGCCCAGCCGGCCGATCAGGCCCGTGACGATGGCGATGAGGACGAACATCGCGGCCATCTCATTGAGGAACCAGCCGTGTTTGAGGATGCCGTACATGTTCGTCACGATCCCGGCGACGAAGATGATGAGCACAAGGGAACGGCGCCAGTCCAGCCTGGGTGCGGCGTCCTCGGCCTCGGCGTCTGCTGTGGCCGCGGCCGTAGCACCGACCTCGGGGGCACCCACCTTGCCGTAGAGCAGGGACTTCGTGGGGTCGGCCTTGACCCGGGAGGCGTAGCGCATGACCCACCAGATGCCGGCGGCCAGGATGAACACGTAGACGATCGCGCGGAAGCCCATCCCGGAGAACAGCGGCAGCTGTGCGATGCCCTGCGCCACACCCACCGTGAATGGGTTCATCATGCCGCCGGTGAAGCCCGCCGCGGCACCCAGGCAGATGACGGCCGCACCCACCAGGGCGTCATAGCCCAGGGCCAGAGCGATGCCAACGCCGATCGGCGCGAAGATGATCGTCTCCTCGGCCATACCGGTGGTGAAGCCCAGAATGGAGAACACCACCATCAGCAGTGGCAGCAGGATGGCGCCGTGGCCGTGCAGTAGTTTGACCAGTGCGTTGATGCCCGCGTCGATCGCACCGGTTGCGCGGATCACTCCGAAGGCTCCGCCGAGTAAGAAGATGTAGAAGATGATGTCCGCGGCCTCGGCCAGGCCGGTGGGCACCGAGGTGAAGAAGTCGAAGAAGGACAGGGGGGTCTTCTCGGTGCCGTGGTAGGTTCCGGCCAGCACGACCTCGCGCCCGTCCTCTTCCGCCCGGTCGAAGGAGCCCGAGGGGATCAGGTAGGTCGCGAGGCCGATCAGGAAGATCATCCCGAAGATGATCGCGTAGGTGTGGGGGAAGGCGACCTTGCGTTTCTTCACCCGGCCCGAGGTCGTAACGGGGGTGGATGTGTCTGTGGGCATGCGGGACCTCGGTGGGATCGATTTGTTGGGATGTGGGCCGCGGGCCAGTCTAGTGCTGCGGTGTCTGGGTCCTGGGTCACATTCCGCTGACCCGGAGCCCGTGGCGGTAGCGGTTTAGTCGGAGTGGCTGTTGGCCGCATATTATTCGGTCGACTGTAAAGTAACCGGAAAACCGTCTGTTCCCCGTTAGGCGGGCAATTCCGCGTGCAGGACGAAACCGCCGGCGGAATCCGGTTCGGCGTGCATCAGCCCGCCCAGGGCCGTCACCCGTTCCCGGATACCGCGCAGCCCCAGGCCCGCGCCGGGCGCCGGCACGGATTCCGCCAGGGGCGCCGCCGGTCCGTTGACCACATCGATCGTCAGGTGCTCGCCACAGGATATGGTCACGGTGATGGCCACGCCCGGCGCATGCCGCACCGCATTGCTCAGTCCCTCCTGCACGATCCGGTACGCCGTCAGCGAGGTCGCGGCCGGCAGTGCCAGGGCCGCCTCGTCGCCCGGTGCGTGCAACGCGATGTCCACCCCCGAGCGCCGCGTCGCCTCGACCAGTTCCGGCACATCGCCCAGGGCCGGCTGGGGGGCGGTGGGGGCCTCGCCCGCCCGCAGAATGGTCAGCAGCCCGCGCATCTCGGTCAACGCGGTGCGCGCGGATTCGGCGATCGAGGCGAACTCGCGGCGGACCGGCTCCTCGAGCCCGGGCAGCCGGTAGGGCGCGGTGGTGGCCTGCACCCCGATGACCGACATGCTGTGGGCCACCACGTCGTGGAGCTCGCGGGCGATGCGATTGCGTTCGGCCAGCTCCTCGCGTTCGGCGCTGGTGCGGGCCGCGGCCTCGCGTTCGGCGCGCAGTTTCGCCCGCCCGTTCAACCAGGTGCGCACGGCCAGGCCGATAGTCCAGGCCGCCGCCGTGACCGGGACCGCGACGATGAGGTTGATCTGGGCACCCGTGGTCCAGTCGAGGGTCCGGACGAGCACGGCTGTGCCCAGCAGGGGCACGGCCCAGGTCAGTGTGGCGCGCCACCAGCGGCTGCGCAGCCCCACCAGCACCAGCAGCAGGCACTGGACGATGAGGGCGAAGACCGGCCAGGGCCACGGCGCGCCCTGCTGGTCCGCACTCAGCCAGGCCAGCGCCAGGGTCGTCGCAGTGCTCAGCACGGGAACCAGGGCGGGCAGGCGGGCACAGCACAAGAGGGTCACTGCCTGTCCGGCGGCCACCAGCATGGCGTAGACGGGGTCGAGCCCGTCGATCACCGCGTACAGCGGCCAGCCGATCGCCAGACAGGCCACGGCACCCAGCCCCGCGAAGATCCAGGTCCAGGCCTCGGGGCCGGGCAGGGACGGCCGGGTGGGCTTGGCGGGAACCACACCGGTGTCGGCCCCCACGCTCTCCAGGCCCATGCGCATCACCAGGGCGTCCAGGTTCGCCAGGCCGCGCAGCACGACCGGCGTGGTGAGCAGCAAGATCAGGCCGGCCACCTCGTTGAACACCACGTCGATCGCGTGTGAATGGGCCAGGGACACCGGCACCGTGCCCTGGGATGCCGCCTGCAGTAGATAGCCCGGCAGGGTCGAATCCTCGTGCGGCAGGAAGAAGCCCCAGATGAAATACGTCAGTCCGCCGGCCGCCCCGCCGAGCCAGGAGACGGCCACGACGAAGGTGAAGATGTGCAGTGGGAAGGCGATGAGCGTTTCGAACAGCAGGTCGAGCCAGCGTCGCCCATCGGCCAGCCGCCCGGTGATCCAGCGGGCCCGGCCGGGGGCTGCGGCGCGGTAGCGCACTGGTGCGCCGGGCGTGCCCGTCCACCAGTGCAGCCGGGCCCGCGACACCTGTGCGAAGCCCGAGGCGACGGACAGTGCCACGGCGAACAGCAGGGCGCCGATCCAGATCACGATGGTGCCGGCGGACAGTGCGGTCAGCGGCACCAGGATGATGAAGGCGGGCAGGGACAGGAAGAAGCCGGGCAGTACGAATCCCAGATCGCGGCCCACCCTGGCCGGATCGAAGGAGGTGCGCAGTGACGAGTGTGGCGTGTCCATGACCTCGACGATAGGGCCATGCGTGGCGCCCGTGCGTCACCCGGGAGGGTGAGGCACGGACCCTACCGCAGGGGGAGGGTGCGGGGACGGGGTGCGTCTAGGATCGTGGGCATGACAGCACAGACTCCCCACCCCGGCGATTCCCCGATCCGCGTGATCGTCGTCGACGACCAGGCGATGGTGCGCGAGGGCTTCGCCGCCCTGCTGGGATCGCAGCCGGACATCACGGTGGTCGGCACGGCCGCAGACGGCGCCGAGGTGACCGAGCTGGTGCGCCGCAGCCAACCCGACGTCGTGCTGATGGACATTCGGATGCCCCGGCTCAACGGCCTGGACGCGACCCGGCAGGTCGTGGCGATGCCGGGGCTCAAACAGCCCAGGGTCATCATCCTGACCACCTTCGACGCCGACGAATACGTCTTCGCGGCCCTGCGCGCCGGCGCCAGCGGCTTCCTGCTCAAGGACTCCACCCCCGAGGAGCTCATCACCGCGGTCCACGTGGTGGCCGCCGGCGAGGCCCTGCTGGCGCCGGCCATCACCTCGAAGCTCATCGCCGACTACGCCGCCCGTCCGGAACCGCGGGGCCCGGGGAAGACCCTGCTGGCAGAACTGACCGAACGCGAACTCGACGTGATGCGCTTGGTGGCCGCGGGAAGATCCAATGCCGAGGCCGCCGCCGAACTGTTCCTGGGCGAACAGACCGTCAAAACGCACGTCTCGCGGATCCTGCGCAAACTGGGTCTGCGCGACCGCGCCCAGATCGTGGTCGCCGCCTATGAGTCGGGCCTGGTGAACGCCGGGCGCTGAGTCCCTCACCCGGAAGTAGCCCGGCTCTTTCGCTCCGCAGGGTGACGCGGACATCCCGAGCGGCTTCATACATTCCTTGCAGTCAAGCAAACGAACTGTGAGGAATGACCGATGACTTCGCTCCTGCCGCCGCGCCCGGTGGCCGCGCCCCGACCCAGATTCCGCCGCGATCCCGTGATCGATGCGGTCCGTGTCGGCTGCCTGCTGGTGGTCGTGGCCCTGCACGCACTGTTGGTCGGCGCCTGGCGCAACACCGACGGCTCCCTGACCACCGGTATGGCCCTGGCCGGCCACGCCTGGTTCGTCCCCATCACCTGGCTGGCCCAGGTGATGCCCCTGTTCTTCATTGCCGGCGGCTTCGCGGCCATCAGCCAGTGGCGGCGCCTGCGCGCCCGCGGCGTGACGGCGGCCTGTTTCGTGGAGCTGCGGATCAAGCGCCTGGTGGTGCCGGCCGGGGTGATGATCGCCGTGGTCGGCACCGTATTGGCCTGCGTCCGAGTCGCCGGACTGCCGGCCGACCTGGCCGCCGAGGCCGCCTACTGGGCCGCACAGCCCCTGTGGTTCCTGGCGGTCTACCTGGGCACCACCGCCCTGGTGCCCGTTCTGGCCGCGGCGCACGAGCGGTTCGGGGCGCGTGTGCCGGCGGTCGGCCTCGGTACGGTGCTGGCCGTCGACCTGGTCCGGCAGTTCTCACTGGCCGGGCCCTGGAGCACGGGACTGGCCTATCTCAACCTCGCTTTCGTCTGGCTGTTCTGCCAACAATTGGGCTTCGTCCTGGCCGATGCACGTGGACGCGGTAGGGCCCGGGCCGGCCTGCTGGCCGCCGTGAGTGGGATCCTCGTGCTGCTGGCCTGCGGCTGGTCGCCCGACCTCATCGCCTCGCTCAACCCGCCCACCGCGCTGTTCGCCCTGGGTGCGCTCGCCGAGCTGTGCCTGCTGCGGCTGCTCAGGCCCCGCTTGGAGCGCCTGGTGACCAAGCCGGCTGTGGCAGGTCCGATCAAATGGGCCGGCAGCCTGGCGATGACCGTCTACCTGTGGCATATGCCCATCGCCCTGGCCCTGGTGGCGGCCCTGTGGGGCGCCGGTGCACCCCTGCCCGCCCTGCACAGCCCGGCCTGGTGGCTGAGCCGGCCGCTGTGGCTGGCCCTGGTCGCCGGCGCCGTGATCCCGGCTGCAATATGGCTCTCCCGACTCGAACGCTGGGAGCCGCGCCTGCCCCTGCGCCCCCTGACCGGCTGGCCCGCGGCCCGTGTGGCGGCCTCGGCCGTGGCGGCGATCGGTGGAGTCGTCATCGCCCTGCTGGGCGGCCTGGGTGGTACCGGCACCGCCGTGGCGGCCGTATGCTTGCTGGTCCTCGCGGTGTGGCTGGCCACGAGTCCCACCCCGGCCGGTCGCGGGACCGCAGTGTTCTCCTACGGGGACCCCGAGGCGCCGGTGGTCTGGGCCATCCACGGGTTCCGCAGCTCCCACCGCGCCCTCGAACCGCTGGCCCAGGACCTGGCGGCCCGTGGTTTCCGGGTGCTGGCACCCGACCTGCCCGGCTGCGGGGAGTCCGATCCGCTGCCGGCGGGCCACGGGATCGAGGACCTTGGCAGGTGGCTGCGCGGGCTGCTGGACCGGGAGCCCGCGCCCGCGCTGCTGCTGGGGCACTCGCTGGGTTCGGTCATCGTCGCCGAGGCCATCGCCCAGGGCGCCGCACACCGCGGTGCCGTGCTGGTCAATCCGATCGTCACCGCGCCCAGGGACAATCCATGCCGGCTGGCGATCACCGGGCTGCGCGCCTATTACGGTCTGGCCGCGCGGCTGGGTCCGTTCGGCGATGTGCTGCTGGCCGGGCGCGCCCTGGCGGGGCTGAGCGGGATCGTGATGGCCAGCGGCACCGGCCTGCGCCGGCGCGGTGGCATCGTGCTGGAGCATATGCGCGATTCCCACTCCTTCAACAGCGGTGCGGCACTGCTGGAGACCTTCCACACCTCGTTGCGACACTGCGTGGGGGACTCCGGTGCTGACTTCACCCGTCCCGTCTTGGTCCTTGGAGGGGAGCACGATGCGCTGGCCCCGGTGGAACGGCAGCTGGAACTGGTGGACCGGATCCCCTGTGCCGTCCTGCGGGTGCTGCCGGGGGTGGGCCACCTGGTCCCGCGCGAGGCCCATGTGGCGGCAGCCGCGGCGGTCGACGACTGGGCCGCGGATTTATGACACGGTGTGTCGAACCGCCCCACGCGCCCGGGCGTGGCGTGTGAGTCTATGGGCTATGACCTCGACTACCGCCGCGAGCACCGCGGAATCCCAGGCGCCCGTGGCAGTGGTGCCGCTGGACAAGCGCAAGCAGCGTAAATCCTTCGTCGCCAGCACCGTCGGACAGTTGCTCGAATGGTACGAGTGGGGCGTCTACGCGGTGTTCGCCCCGCAGATCGCGGCTGCTCTGTTCCACACGCAGAACCAGGTGTCGGCCCTGTTGTCGACCTTCGGGGTGTTCGCGATCGGTTTCCTGTTCCGCCCCCTCGGTGGGATCGTGTTCGGCCGAATCGCCGACCGCCGGGGTCGCAAGTTCGTACTGGTGACGACCATGCTCATGATGGCGGGTGGCTCAGTGCTCATCGGCCTGGTTCCGACCTACGGACAGATCGGCATCGCGGCGTCCGGCCTGTTGCTGTTGGCGCGCGTGGTCCAGGGCTTCGCCCATGGTGGGGAGTCGGCCGCGGCGAACTCCTATATCGCGGAGATCGCCCCGGCCGGCCGGCGCGGCCTGTGGGGTTCGACCGTGTTCATGACGATCTTCGGTGGGTCCTTCATCGCCTTTGTGCTCGGCGGGGCGATCACCGGTGTGCTCTCCAAGCCCGAGGTCGCAGCCTGGGGCTGGCGCATCCCGTTCCTGTTGGGCGCGGTACTGGCCCTGGTCGCGTTGTACCTGCGTTCGGGCATGATCGAGTCCAAGGACCTGGTGGAGAACAGCCGGGTCACCGGCAAGATCAACGGGCTCGACGCCGCGCACTTCCCGGCCGCGGCGTTGCGACCCCTGCCCAAGGCGGTGTCGATCGTCGCGATCTTCTTCCTGGTCTCCGGGGTGGCGGCCAGCAACTACACGTGGACCTCGTACGTGTCGACCTTCGCCGTGACCCAGCGGAACATGGAGGCCAATGGGGCGTACTGGGCGCTCACCGCGGCCCTGGCCATCGGCATCCTCTCCCTGCTGTTCTGGGGTTGGGTCTCGGATAAGTGGGGGCGCAAACCGGTGCTCTACATCTTCGCGATAGGCGTGGCCGTGACCCAGTACCCGCTCATGGGTCTGATCGATCAGCGCCCGTGGACGCTGTTCGTGACGACCTCGATCGCACTGTTCTTCCTGGCGGCGGGCGCCGGTCTGCTGACATCGGTGATGGCCGAGACCTTCCCGACGGCCGCGCGCACCGCCTATATCGGCTTCGCATACTCGCTGGCGACGGCTGTGTTCGGCGGTACCACCCCGTACGTCAACCAGTTCGCCGTGTACATCGGGGCGCCCTGGGCGTCGAATGCGTGGATCGTGTTCGCCGAGCTGCTGGCCCTGTGGGCGGTGTGGCGCCTGCCCGAGCGCAAGGGCATCGACCTGCACATCGTGCGCTGAGGCCAATCCAGGCGGAAGACCAAAGCGATCCCGGCAGTCCAAACCTGTTGAGGGGTTTGGACTGCCGGGATCGCTTTGGGGTTCAGGGTGCAGCAAGCCTCAGATCCGGATATTGGCCCGGCGCAGTTTGGCCAGCAGGCGGTAACCTCCGTCTGCGCGGGGGAGGACATCCGCCCATTCCACGCGGATCACCGGGTAGTACTGGCGCAGGAAGTCTTCGCGCCGTTTCTCCTGGCGCAGATCGTCCGGGTCCCGGTATTTGCCCCAGCCGTCGGCCCCGATGATCACTCCCAGGGATGGAATGAAGAAGTCAACCCGGTAGTGGGTCCAGCCGTCGCCGGTGATGAAGACGATCTGCTGCTTGAAGTCGTGGATGCCCAGCATGTGCAGGGCCAGGGCCGTCAGGCTCTCCAGCGGGGATTCCGCAGCACCCGTTGCCCAGTCGGCTAGGCGCTGCGCCTTCCTGATCCCGTGCTTTCCGGCCAGCTCCTCCAACATCCCCAATGCCTCGTGCAGCCGAGCACGACGGGCGGCGAACTCCTGATGGGCCAGTTCGTCCAGCGTGGGATACCCCACGCCGACCCTGGGTGAAATGCCGGGAGGGCGCCAGCCCGGCGAATGCCGGGGATAGCTCAGGAGGAGGCCTCGGTCTGGTTGCGACACTCCTCCGATGTAGGCGTCGGCTGCGATATAGCCGTGCAGGGGGTCCAAGTCCCGCAGCATGTCTGCGACAGTCCAGAGTGGATTCGTCATCGGCACGCACGGCAGGTCGAGGCATGAGGCATGGATGAAATCCTCGGGCACTGTGCGCTGCCTGCGTTGGATCCGCGTGGTGGTGATCGGGGTGCGCTGTGGGTCGGACACGGAGAATCGATCCAGCCGGCCGTCATACAGGGGTATGCGCTGGGCCGCTGCGGCGGATCGATGGCTCAGAACCTGCCCGTCCATCAAACCGTATTCGGCGATATATCCCAGATGATGCTTGATCCTCTGGTCGAAGGTGCGGACCGGGCCCTCCGAAGTCCGGTCGTGCAGCAGATCCGGGGTATCTACCCACCGCTGGAACACGGCATGGCGGGCATCTGCGCACCGTGATACCACGGCGAGCATGCCGCTTCCAATGCTCATAAGACAGCAATTGCGCGCCTTATATATTGTACGTTCATCTATGTTGGCATTTATAAGTGTTGTGCGTGAAACAACGTTATACATAAATGGATGATTGCACTTAAGGGTATCTAGGGGAAGAGGCTCTTGTGGGCCTGTGGACTGTCGGATGTTGTCCACAGGGTGGAGCACGCATGGTGGCGGGCAGAAAGTCAAAGCGATCCCGGCAGTCCAAACCTCTCAACAGGTTTGGACTGCCGGGATCGCTTTGGAGTCCGCCGGTACCGGCGAAAATATCGCCTGTGGTTGAATGACCAGAGCCCGGCCTCATGGGATCCGCAGCAACCGCAGCAAGACCCCTACCAACAGGGGTACCAGCCGGTCCCGGTGCCGAACAAGACGAACTCGTTGGCGATCGCCGCGATCATCTGCGTCTGGTTCGTCTCCCTGGTCGGATTGATCCTGGGCTACATCGCCCTGAATCAGATCAAGCGCACCGGTGAAGGCGGCCGGGGCATGGCCCTGGCCGCCGTCATCATCGGCTGGATCGCCTTGGCGCTGGGCACCATCGTCGCCATCATCCAGGTGATCGCCCTGGGATCGGCGATGAGCGGCTACTAGGGGTCAGATCCGGAGTCACATCTGGACGAGGATCTTCACCTGGTGTTCGGCGTCGTCGTGGAGCTGCTTGAAGCCCTTGTCCACGATGTCCTCCGGGGCGATCTTGCCGGTGATGAACTGGGAGAGGTCGATGCCCTTGTCCTTGACCAGTTCGATGACCTTGGCGTGGTCGTGGGCGTAGCCCAGCGAGGCCTGGACCGACTTTTCGGAGAAGGTCAGTTCGCTGGTCACATCGATCTCCAGCGGGCGGACGTGGATCGCGACGATCTCCAGCAGGCCCTTGGCCTTGAGGGAGGCGAGCAGCTGGTGGACGACGACGCCCACACCGGCGGCGTCGAAGGCGACATCGGCGCCCACTCCGTTGGTCTCCTCGCGCACGCGGGTCGCCAGGTCCTCTTTGGACGGGTCGACGACGACGTCCACACCGGCATCCAGCGCCTTCTGCTTACGTGCCTCGGAGAGCTCGGAGACGATGACCTTGAGGCCCTCGGCCTTGAGCACGGTGGCGACCAGCAGGCCGATCGGGCCCGCTCCGCCGACCACTGCGGTCTGGCCGGCCTGTGCGCCGGTGTTGCGCACCGCGTGGTAGGCCACCGACAGTGGCTCGATGAGTGCGGCCTGGTCCAGGGGCAGATCGCCCACCGGGTGGACCCAACGGGGCTCGACGACCAGGTGTTCGCTCATGCCGCCGCCGCGGCCGTTGATGCCGATGAAGCCCATCTTCTCGCAGATGTTGTAATCCCCGGCCTTGCAGGCGGGGCATTCGCCGCACACCATGAGCGGTTCAACGACGACGGAGTCGCCGACCTTGAGGTCGGTCGTGACGTCGGCACCGATTTCCTCGACGACGCCGGAGAACTCGTGGCCGAAGGTCACGGGCAGGGTCTCACCGGAGAGCGGGTGCGGAGCCGTGGCGGAGTTCCCGCCGTTGCCCTCGCTGCCGTCGTAGTACAGATGCAGATCGGAACCGCACAGGCCGATGAACTTCGGGGCGATCTTGATGGCGTCGGCGCGCATCTCCATCTCCGGGATGTCTTCGACGCGCAGGTCTTCTTTGCCGTAATAGCGGACTGCCTTCATGGCTTGCTCCTTTTACTCGGGTTCTTACATCATCAGTCTCGCATGTTTTAGGGCACCCTGAGCAGTCTTAGTGAACGTTTGTCCGGAATCTCACGTGGGGCTCAGGCCCGCCCCACCAACAGGTCGATCCACTCCGGTTCCACGGTCGCCGGGAACGCCCCGTACTCGCGCCCCCGCTCGGCACCCAGCCGGGCGGCGACGAAGGCCTCGCCGATCCCTGCCGGCGCCCGGGTCAGCAGTACTGCGGCCTGCAACAGCAGGGCCATGTGCTCGACCAGGGTGCGCCCGCGCGCCTGCCAGGCCGCGATCGCAGCCGGCTCGCCCGAGGCCATAGCGGCCACCGCGTCCGTGATATCGCCGGCCAGCTGTTCGAACCTGGCGTCGTAGACCCTGCCCGTTTCCCCTGCGCACCCGCGGGCGGCCTCGAGCACGGCCAGGAATGCCTTGGCCGAGGCCGGATCGCGGGTCAGGGCCCGCAGCACGTCGAGCGCTATGACGTTCCCGGAGCCCTCCCAGACTGCCAGCACGGGCTGTTCGCGGTAGCGCCGCGCCAACGGCCAGACCTCCGTATAGCCGTTACCGCCCAGGCACTCGAGCGATTCATAGGCGTGTTCGGGGCCGCGCTTGCAGATCCAGTACTTGGCCACGGCCACGGCCAGGCGGCGGAACTCGGCGGCCTCGGGGTCCGCGGAATCGTAGGCCGCTGCGACTTCCCCCAGGGTCCATACGGCCGCCTCGTACTCCAGCTGCAGGTCCGCCAGGACCGCGCGCATCAACGGCTGGTCGACCAACTGCGTACCGAAGGCGGCGCGGTGGCGGGCGTGCCAGGCGGCCTCGGCCACGCCCTGGCGCATCCCGGAGACCGAGCCGATGATGCAGTCCAGCCGGGTGCGCGAGACCATCTCGATGATGGTGCGCACGCCGCGGCCGGGTTCACCGACCAGCCAGCCGTGGGTGGAGTCGAGCTCGATCTCCGAGGAGGCATTGGACTTGTTGCCCAGTTTGTCCTTGAGCTTCTGGATGTTGAAGGTGTTGCGCCCGCCGGGGGTGCCGTCGGCCCGCCGCGGCAGGAAGCGCGGGACCAAGAAGCAACTGATGCCCTCCTCGGTCTGCGCGAGCATCAGGAAGGCATCGGACTGCGGGGCCGAGCAGAACCACTTGTGCCCGGTCAGCAGGTAGTGCCCGGCGCTCACCGCACCGAAGCCCGTGCCGTCATCGGCCGCCGCGTTCACCGGGACCGCGCACGTCGTATTGGCGCGCACGTCCGAGCCGCCCTGCTTCTCCGTCATCGTCATGCCGAAGGTCACCGCTGTCTTCTCGGTCGCGTCGGCCAGGCGCGGATCGTAGTCGGTCGAATACAGGCGGGGCAGCCAGAATTCGGCGTGCGGGGTGCCGGCGAGCGAGGCCGCGGCAGCATGGGTCATCGACACGGGGCAGGTGTGGCCCGGCTCCACCTGGGCGAACAGGTGGAAGCGCGCGGCGCGTTCCACATTGGCCCCTGTCCCTGGGTGGGCCCAGGCGTGCGAGTGACCGCCGGCGCCCAGGTCGGCGGCCATGATCGCGTGGTAGGCGGGGTGGAATTCGACCTGGTCCACCCGGTTGCCCCAGCGGTCGTGGGCGGTGAAGACCGGGGTGTAGGTGTTGACCAGGTCCGCATTGTGTTGGAATTCGGCCGTGCCGACCGTGCGGCCCAGCTCGTGGAGCAGCTCCTGGTCGGCATCCGGTGCGAAGGCTGCGACGACCTCGCGCAGGGCCGGGTTGAGGTCGTATTCGTCGATCTCGGTGCGCGGAGCGGACTGGTTGATGACGGTGTGCGTGGACGCCACTGCTGGTTCCCCTCAGGAGTTTGTCGAACGATTGTTTAAACGGTACCGCGGGTGATTGAATGTGTGAAACACGGCACTCTCAATCACTGAAGGACGAGCAATGAAGCTTACCGCCATGCTGCACGCGGACCTGGCCCGCACCCCTGAGCGCATCGCCCTGGCCGAGGTCGGGGCCCAGGCCCCGGCTGCGCGCACCTGGACCTATGAACAGCTGGTCGCCGACGTCGAACGCACCGCCGGCCTGTTGGCCGCACGCGGGATCGGGCCGGGCGACGTGGTCGCGGCCATGACCTTCAACGAGCCCGAGTTCGTCCTCACCGCCTACGCCGTCTGGCAGTTGGGCGCAGTGTTCGTCCCGGTCAACCACAAGATGCCGGCCCGCGAGGTCGCCTACATCATCGGGCACTCCGAGGCGAAGCTGGGCGTGGTCAGCCCCGATCTGGCGGACACCGCGCGGGTCGGGGCGGGTGGGATCGAGTGGATCACGACCGCGCACGCCGGCGGCGGGCACAACGGCGCCGAGGACGCGGAAACGGGACTGACCGCGCTCATCGCCGCCACACCTCGGGCCCGGGAGACTCACACCGACGATCAGGCGCCGGCGCTCATCCTCTACACCTCGGGGACCACCAGTGCGCCCAAGGGGTGCGTGCACAGTCATGCGCGGCTGTCCACGCTGATGCTCCTGATGTCGACGAACCAGGGCTACGACCGCGATGAGCGGATGCTGGTGGCCATGCCGGTGTGGCACTCGGCGCCGTTGAACGTGTGCATCACCCCGGTCATGTTCATGGGCGGCAGCGTCTTCCTGCAGCGCGAGTTCAACCCCGTCGAGACCTTCCAACTGATCGGGCAGCAGCGGATCACCGCCTTCTTCGGGCCGAACATCGCCTTCCTGGCGCCCGTGCGCGCCCTGCCGGCAGCCGGCCTCGACTTCGCCGACCTGGACTTCTCCACGATGCGGCACTGGATGTTCGGCGGATCGCCCATCGATGCGCCCACCACGCGGATCATCCTGGAGCACTACCAGCCGGGCGAACACCGGCAGCTCTACGGGATGAGTGAACTGGGCCCGGCCGGCAGCCTGCTGTGGCCCGAGGAGCAGATCGTCAAGGCCGGCTCCGTCGGCAAGACGGCGATGTACGGCGGGCACATGAAGCTGATGCGCGCCGACGGGACCCCTGCCGGACCGGGGGAGACCGGGGAGATCTGGATCCATACGGACACCGCGATGCTCGAATACCTCAAGAACCCCGAGGCGACCGCTGCGGCGTTCGAGGGCCCCTGGTACAAGACCGGGGACATCGCGCGGATGGATGAGGACGGCTACTACTATGTGGTCGACCGACTCAAGGACATCATCATCGTCGGCGGGGAGAACGTGTACTCGCTGGAGGTCGAGGAGGCGGTCTCCGAACACCCCAGGGTGGCCGATGTGGCGGTCGTGGCGAAGTCCGACCCGGACTGGGGCCAGCAGGTCGTGGCCGTGGTGACGACCACCGACGGGCAGGAGCTGAGCGTGGAGGAGCTGCGCGACTTCCTGGCCGATCGAATCGCCCGTTACAAGATCCCCCGCTTCGTTGAGACGATGGAGGACCTGCCACGCAATCCCTCCGGCAAACTGCTCAAGCACCGCCTGCGGGACCAGGTGGGGTAGACATGATCGATCCACACGCGCTGCCCGTGGGGTTCGCGGCGCACATCCGGGAGCGCACGGGTGTTGAACCTGTGGAGCCGCGGGCCGCCGCGACCACTGTGCTGGTGCGCGGCGGGCGGCCGGGGGTGCCCGGTTCCCTCGAGGTCTTCCTGCAGCGGCGCCCGGCCGGCATGGCCTTCGCCCCCGATATGTTGGTCTTCCCCGGCGGGGGTGTCGACGCCTCGGATGCTCTGGCGCTCGGAGCGCTCCCACCCGCGTGGGCGCAGTGGCTGGGCTGCACGGCGGACGAGGCCGCGGCCATCGTCTGTGCGGCCGCACGGGAGCTGTTCGAGGAGGCCGGCGTGCTGTTGGCCGGCGGTGCGGGTTGTGCGAACCTGCAGGAGCTGTCCGATCCGGCTTGGGAGTCCGATCGCCGTGCGCTTGAGACGCGTCGGACCTCGATGGGCGAGTTCCTGCTGGATCGTGGCCTGGTGTTGCGCTCGGATCTGCTGGCCCCCTGGCGGATCTGGACCACGCCGGTGTTCGAACCCAAACGGTTCCGCGCGCATTTCCTCATTGCCGAGGCCCCTGCCGGCCAGGCGCCGCGCAACGCCAGCGGGGAGTCGGTCTCCGGTGGCTGGGTGTCGGTGGCCGATGCCCTGCGCGGGGCAGGGAAGACCCACGCGATGCTGCCACCGCAGATCCTGATGTGCGCCGAGCTGTGCGAGTTCGATTCGGCTGCTACCGCTGTGCGAGCCGGATGGCAGCGCCGCCGGCCCGAGGTCCAGCCCCGTTTGGGTGGGGACGCGGACAAACCACGCCTGGAGTTCGGGACCGAGTTGGATCGGATCTGGGATGAGGTTATAAGGGTGATTCAGAGCGAATAAAGCACAATACAGACCAAGGGGGATTACGGTGGTGTGGCCCGTGCCGGGACATGCTCTCGTGCGCTAGACCGCGCCGGACTCTGCACCCAGGTGTGCCACCGCCTCGGCGAAGGCGCGCAGGCCCAGAGCCACGTCCGGGGCGGAGACGTCCTCGGCGGGGGCATGGCTGATTCCGTCGGGGTTGCGCAGGAACAGCATAGCCACATCCGTCAGTTCACTGATTTTCATGCCGTCGTGTCCAGCCGGGCTGAACAGCTGGGGTGGTCCGTCCACATCGACGAAATCGTTGACGGTCGAGCGGATTCCCTCCCGGATTATGTCTTGGAAGCCCGGCGCGCACTCCAGCGCCGCGGCCGTGTAGAACTCGCGGGCGCTCCAGCGCAGCCCACGCTTGCCGCAGATGGCGTCGAACTCCCGCTGCAGTAGTTCCCATGTGTGGTCCCGTGAGCTGTCGAATTCCCCGCGTAGGTCCAGGCTGAACCTGGCCCGGCCCGGCACCACGTTGGCGGCCCCCGGCGCCAGCTGGATCTGTCCCACAGTGCCGATGAGGTGGTGACCGGCGGAGCAGATCCGCTCCACAGCAAGGGCCGCCTCGGCTGCGCCCAGCAGAGCATCGTGCCGGGCGTCGTACGGCGTGCCGCCGGCGTGCTGGGCCTGCCCGTCGATGGTGATCTCGAAGCGCTGGCCCGAGGCGATCGAGGATACGACCGCCAGTGGTTCGCCGCGCCGGTCCAGGTACGGACCCTGTTCGATATGGGCTTCGAGGTAGCCGACCAGCCCATCGGCGGGGTGCGCGGCCCTGCTGATCTCTGTGGGGTCCAGGCCGAAGTCCAGATAGGCCTGCCGTAGGCTCACGCCCTGTTCGTCCGTGGCGTCGAGCCAGGACTCCTCGAAGATGCCTGCCACGGCCGAGGAACCCATCATGGCGCGCCCGAACCGGGTGCCTTCCTCGTCGTTGAAGGCCGCGACCTCGATGGCGAAGGGGAAGGGGGAGACCATGCGCCCGCCGTCTCGTTCGGCCAGCAGGGCGACTGTTTCGATGGCCATGAGGACTCCGATGATGCCGTCGTAGCGCCCGGCGTCCTTGACCGAGTCCAGGTGAGAGCCCAGCATCAGGGCGGGGGCCTCGGGGTCGCGGGCAGGCAGCCGACCCAGCTGGTTGCCCGCGGCGTCCTGCCAGGTGGTCATCCCGACCTGGCGCATCCAGTCTGCGGCCAGGGCGTTGACCCTGGCGTGCTCGGGGGACAGGTAGACGCGGGTGATCGATCCCGGGGTTGAGGTGACCAGGGCCAGTTGATCGCAGCGTTCCATAATGCGTGTGGCGGCCCGGGCCAGGGCTTCGGCGGCGAGGTCGAGCCGTCCCGTCTGCGGGAAGGTGCGGGCGAAATCCTGTTCGCTCATGCGGTGTCTCCTGTGTCACTTTCCGGGTCCCTGTGAGTGTAGCCGACGGAAGGGCTAATCCCGGCGCGGATCCGCACTGCCGGGGTGCGAAAGAGGGACGTGTGGCCAGTGCTCGGCGGGAATGTTCTTCGGTTCGGATTTGTCTTAGAACATGTACTCACAAGGCACGAAGCAGATTGAAAGGTCTGAGAACATCATGGCTGAAAACAAGGTTGCACTCGTCACCGGCGCAGGCCAGGGCATTGGCCGCGGCATCGCACTGAAGCTGGCCGCCGACGGCTTCGACATCGCCGTCGCCGACCTCCCCTTCCAGGAGGAGAAGGGCCGCGCTGTCGTCAAGGAAATCGAGGATCTGGGCCGTAAGGCGATCTGGGTCGCCGCCGATGTCTCGAAGCGCGATCAGGTCTTCGCCGCAGTCGACGCGGCCGCCGAACAGCTGGGCAGCTTCGATGTCATCGCGAACAACGCCGGCATCGCCCAGGTCAAGCCGATCGACGACATCACGACCGAGGACCTGGAGAAGATCTTCAACATCAACGTCTTCTCCGTCATCTACGGCATCCAGGCGGCATCTGCGAAGTTCAAGGAACTGGGCAAGGAGAAGGGCAAGATCATCTCGGCCTCCTCGATCGCCGGCATCAAGGGCTTCCCGATCCTGGGCGCCTACTCCGCCAGCAAGTTCGCCGTGCGCGGCATCACGCAGGTGGCCGCACAGGAGCTGGCCCCGCGCAACATCACCGTCAACGCCTGGGCCCCCGGCATCGTGGGCACCGGCATGTGGGACCTGATCGATGAGGAGATGGGCAAGCTCAACGGCAAGGCCAAGGGCGAGAACCTCAAGGACAACGTCGAGGGCATCGCCCTGGGTCGTATTGAGACCCCGGACGACGTCGCCGGCGTGGTGTCGTTCTTCGCCTCGGACAATGCGGACTACGTCACCGGCCAGACCCTGCTGGTCGACGGTGGCATGCTCTACAACTGAGTGATGCGTTCCGCCCGGGCCGCGATCGGTCCGGTAGCCGAATGAAGCAGGCGGTTGTGTGTGGTCTAAAACCACACACAACCGCCTGCTCGTCTTCTGGCCCGTTATGGGTGTCCGAGGCCGTTGAGGAACCTGCGGATCGGCTCGGTGTACTCATCGGGCCTCTCGACACTCATCAGGTGCCCGGCACCGGGCACGGTGACGAACTGTGCTCCCTCGGCCGCCCGCGCGACCCTGGCCCCCTCGGCCGGCGGGTTGAGTTCGTCGTCGGCTCCGCTGATGACCAGAACGGGCAGGTCCAGGTCCGCATAGACCCCGGAATTGTCGAATCCGGCCAGCGCGGCGTTGGCCAACTCGTACTGCTCCGGCGACAACTCCAACTCCGGATGTCCGGGGATATCGGTGAATTCCCGGACCCGCTGCAGCGCGGCGGCGGACGCACTGGGCGAATGCAGGAATCCGGCAAGCACCTCCCTGACCCGTTCGGGCTCGACCCCTGCGAAGTCCGCGGCGCGGCGCTGCATCAGGGCGACGGTTCCAGAGACTTTACCGTCGAGGCGGCTGACGGCTGCGATGAGGCCCACCGCCTCCGCGGCAGCGGATCCGGGACGGGTCGCCCGGGCGACCCCTGGGGCCACATAGGAGCCCATCGAGTAGCCGAGTACGGCGAACCGGGAGAGTTCGAAGGCGGCGACGACCGCCAGAGCATCGGCCACGTGATCGTCCAAGGTGTATGCGGCGGGGCGCGTGGAGCGGCCATGGCCCCGGAAGTCGAGGGCGATGACCGGCCGGTCCTGGCCGATCCGGGTGATCTCCGGCCACAGCTGAGCACTGCTGCCACCCACACCGTGTAGGGCCAACAGGGGGATGGCATGCGGATCGGCCGCCGCGCCCAGGTGATGTTCGACGTAGAGGTCGATTCCGTCGAGGTGCAGTATTCCGGTGTGCGTGACGATACCGGGATAGCGGTCGGCCGGGTGCAGGAATGGGGCAAGGCTGCTTGGAATACTCATGTATCGAGTCTAGGCAGGGGGAATGCGATGCAGGGGGAATGAGATCCGGGCCGGGGGCGTTTCATGAGTACGTGCAATCTGCAGGAGGTACATGTCATGACCAAGCAGCAGCCGATCGCCCGCGGCACCGAAGCCGATTTCGAAGCGACTCAGGACCTGACCCAGGAGGAAGCCGCACGCTATGGCGATGAAGCCATCGTCCAGTCTGACGGCACCCACCTGATCATCAACGAGCACTCCGTCTCGCACGACAATCCTGAGCGCGTCTCGGATTCCGGCGTTGACCAGTGGACTGATCCGAGGACTCAGAAGGGACCGGGACCCGCCGATCCCCAAGACGCCGACTGATGCAGTAAGTCCAGGCCAGATCGCGCCCGCCGACGTCGACCCGGAGACGGGGCCGGCGAACCACTCTCCGCTGGTGCAGTTCGACGACTCCTATCTGCCGGATCAGGCGGCGGCCCTGGCGACCCTGGCCTGGGAGCGGCTGAGCCGTTAGCCCAGTGCGGTTCCCGTCGTCGGCACCCCGGCGGAGGCGAACCAGCCGGAGGCGTCCTTGACGATGTGCCCGCCCTGGACCACCCCACGGACGTTCTCCGGCTTCGCCAGCGGGTCGATATCGGCCAGCGGGTCGAAGTCGACCACGATCAGGTCGGCCAGCTTGCCGGCCTCCACGGTGCCCAGATCGGCATCCAGGCGCATGAGCTCCGCCGCGTTCTTCGTCCCGGCCACGATCGCCTGCATGGGGCTCAGACCCAGTTCGACCGCGTGCGCGGCCTCGCGCAGGTTCACACCGTGGGGGCAGATGCCGGCATCGGTGCCCAGGGCGACCTTGACGCCCGCGGCGAAGGCCGCGGCCACGCGCTCGCGTGCGATCGCCGACCACTTCACCTTCTTCTGGTACAGGTAGTCCGGCACCAGGGCGGGGTCCGGCACGCGCAGCGCGCTGGAGAGCGTCGGCACCAGGAAGGTGTCGTGCTCGAGCATCAGGGCGATGCCCTCGTCGTCGATGTCGTAGCCGTGCTCGACCGAGCGGACGCCGCCGCGGATGGCCTCCTTGATGCCCTCTGCGCCCTGTGCGTGGGCGGCCACCGGCTGTCCCGCGCGCTTGGCGGTCTCGTGGTTGATCAGGGCCACGTGTTCGGCCGGCACGCCCACGTCGTCCGGGGTGTCCGAGGGGCTGGAAACGCCGCCGGTGGTGCAGACCTTGATGACGTCGGCGCCTGTGCGCACCAGGGTCCGCACGGTCCGGCGGACGTCGTCGTCGGTGTCGATGATCGGGTCGATCGGGGACAGGTCCCCGGTCTGCGTTCCATTGGGCAGGTGGTGGTCCGAGTGCCCGCCGGTGGGTGACAGGGGTGTCAGCGCCAGGTGGAGGCGGGGGCCCTGGACCAGTCCGGCGGCGATCGCGGCGCGGAAGCCGGGGTCGATCCCGCCCAGGTCGCGGGCGGTGGTGACACCCGCCATGAGCGTCTTGCGGGCGTTGAGGGCCCCGCGGAAGACGCGTTCGGACATGAACCGGGCGGTGTCGGCCGCGCGGTCCTCGATCGACATGGCCAGGTGGACGTGGGCGTCGATGAAGCCGGGCATGATCGTCTTGCCGGCCAGGTCCACTACGGTGGCACCGGCCGACGCCGCGTCGCGGGACGGACCGGCGTAGACGATGCGGCCGTCGGCGATCTCGATTTCGGCATTGTCCAGCGGCGCGTCACCGGTGCCGTCGATCAGCCGGGCGCCTGTCAGCAGAAGATGGGTATCGCTGGCGGGCACCTGCGGGAGAAGTGCGGTTTGCATTGTCGCTCCTTTTATTCTTCGGGTGGTCTGTCTCACGCTACAGGCGTGCGCGAGTGGCTGCTGCGCAGAAGCAGCAGGATGAAGGGGCACACCCCGGTGGCCACCGCGCAGATGATCCACACGGTGACATAGCCCGTGGCCGAGGCCGCGTGGGCTTCGGGGATCACGAAGGCTGCGAGCACGCTGGCGAAGATTGCGCCGGCCACGGCGCCGCCCAGGGTCTTGACGGAATTGTAGATGCCGGTGGCGATACCGGTCTCGTCGGCCGGTGCGACCTCGGCCGTGGCAGCGGGCAGGCCGCCGAGCAGGAAGCCGCCGCCCAGGCCGGCCAGGGCCACCGAGACGATGACCACGGGGAAGGCTGCGTGGCCGAAGATGAGCAGCAGCTGGGCCACCGCGATCGCGCCGGTGCCAGTCATCAGCACGCCGCGCAGGGTGATCTTCTGGGCGATGAAGGCGTAGACGGCCGCGCCGACCGCGCCCAGCAGGGTGTTTAACCCGGTGAACAGCGAGATCTGGCCCGCGGTCAGGCCGAAGCCGTAGCCCGCGAGCTCCGGCTTGCCGGCCAGGAAGGTGGTGGTGATCGACTGGGTGCCGAAGAGCACGATGCCGAACAGGAACGAGGTCGCGTAGACCGGCCACAGCCGGTTCGAGAACAGGACCCGCAGGTTGATGGCGGGGGCGTCGGCGCGCAGTTCGAACCAGACGAAGCAGGCCATCAGGACCAGGGCCACGACGACGAGCACGACGCCCAGGCCGGGGGAGGCCTTGAGCATGTTGATGCCCCAGAGCAGGACCAGCATGAAGACGGCCAGCAGGATGAAGCCGGGCCAGTCGATCCGGGGATTGGCGCGGACCGTGGACTCGGGCACTAGGGTGAAGACGAAGACGGCGGAGATCGCGACGATGATGACGGGGATCGCCAGGCGGACCACCAGGGAGCCGATCAGGGCCGAGGCCGCGCCGGCGGCCAGGGAGCCGATCAGGGCGCCGATCGTCAGGGCCGAGATCAGCATGCCGATCGCCCTGCGCGCGGTCTCGCCGTGGATCTGATTGTGCACGATCGCCAATTCCAGGGGCAGCCAGACCGCCAGGGGTCCGCACAGCACCCGGCCGAACAGGACCAGGGGCAGGTTGGGCGCGAAGGCGACGAGTGCGGTGCCCACGAGGACGGCGAGGATTGCAATGCGCAGTATTCTGCGGTGTCCGAAGATGTCGCCGAGCTTGGCCAGGACGGGAACGCAGACGCCGGCGGCCAGGGATTGGACGGTGATGAACCAGGCGATGCTGGCATCGGTCGCGTTCAGGTGCTCCTTGATCTCATTGATCACCGGCAGGTAGAAGCCCTGGAGGAAGCCGGAGGAGAATTCCACGAATACCAGGAATCCGACGACTGCCAATACGCGTTTGCCGCTTCTGGAGTCCGTTGTCTGTGGGGTTTGTGCCCCTGCGTTTGTCACCTGTTGAGGGTCTTTCTCAGTGTCGGTCGGATGCCGTGGCGGCTGTGCGCCGCGGCGGTGTTGCGAGCAGGGCGGTGATGATCGCGCGATGCGATCGTCGGTGGGCGACTATGCCGTCTGCATGGTGTTCGGGTTTGACGGACACCCGGAACAGGGTCAGACCCGCGATCGTGTCGAGGATCAGGTCGGTGTCGGTGTCCGCCGGGAGTTCGCCGCGGGCGATGGCCCGCTGCAGGATCTCGAGTCCCAGGGCGTGCCTGGGCCGCATGTAGTGCTGGGCGATCAGTGGGGTGACCCCCGGATCGACCATGGCGTTGAACAGCCCCGGGTTCCGCCCTGCCCGCGCGAAGCCGTGCAGGTGGTGCCAGGCGTGATCCAGCAGGTCCTCGACGGTGGACCCGGTGTTGGGGACGCTGCCGAGGTCGATCCCGTCGAGCAGTGCGGCGGCCGTCAGTTCCTCCTTGCTGCCCCACCTGCGGTAGATCGCGTTCTTCGAACAGCCTGCCTCCCTGGCGATCTTCTCGATGCGCAGGCTCGCAAAGCCCTCGGCCTCGATGGCGTCGCGGGTGATCTGCAGGAGCCGGGCGGTGAGTTCCGCATCGCGCGGGCGTCCGTCTGTTGTGGCAGCGGTCATGATCACGGGTGTCATATATCACCCCGTTTATGCAACGGAGCGTTCCGTATCGAAAGGGGCGCACAGAGAAAGCAGCCACCCGGGTCCGTGCGGGGACCCGGATGGCTGCTGCTAGGACTGCTTCAGAAACCCAGGGCGGTCTCAGAAGGAGGTGATGATGCTGCGGGCCAGCTTGCCGGCCTTGAGCTCCTCGTAGACGTCGTTGATGTCGGACAGGGCGACCTCCTGGGAGATCAGATCATCCAGGTTGAAGCGACCGTCCTGGTAGTACTGGGCGTACATCGGGATGTCGTGCTTGATCTCCGACGACCCCATGTACACGCCCACCAGGGACTTCTGGCCCAGCACGAACTCGGCCATGGTGTTCACGGGCAGTTCATTGTCCGGTGAGGACATGCCGATGAAGTACACGCCACCGCCCTGCCCGGCCAGCTGCACGGCCAGGCGCTGGGTCACGGGCGCCCCCACGACCTCGAGCACATGGTCGGCACCCCCGCCGGTCAGGGCCTTGACCTGGTCGACCGCATCGGCATCGCCGGAGTTGACGAAGTGCGTGGCGCCGAACTTCTTGGCGACGTCCTCCTTGGCCGGCTGGATGTCGACGCCGATGATCTGCGAGGCGCCTGCCAGGCGGGCACCGTTGATCGCGTTGAGGCCCACACCGCCCAGGCCGACCACGGCGACGGTCTCGCCGGGCCGGACCCGCGCAGTATTGATCACGGTGCCGGCGCCGGTGAGCACGCCACAGCCCAGGACAGCGGCCTGCGGGAATGGGATCGCGTCGGGGATCTTGGCCAGCTGGTTCTCGTGTGCCAGGACCTGCTCGGCGAAGCCGCCGATGCCGAACATCTGGTTGACCGGCTTGCCGTCGATGCTCAGGCGCGGCTCTTCATCCGCGCCGCGCAGCAGAGCGGTGGGGCGGGTGCAGCGGTAGCCCTGGCCGGCACGGCACTTCCGGCAGTTGCCACAGGGGGCGATGAGTGAACCGACGACGTGGTCGCCGACCTTGAAGTCCTCGACATCGGGGCCGACCGCGGCGACGACGCCGGTGGCCTCATGGCCCAGGACCATCGGGAACGAGTAGCCGTAGCCGTGGTCGGCGACGTGCAGGTCGGAGTGGCACAGGCCAGAGGCCTTGACGTCCACCAGGACTTCGTGGCCGATTGGATTGGCGATCTCGACGTCGAGGATCTGGAACTTCTGACCGACTTCGGTCAGGACTGCTGCCTTCATGTGGTTTTCGCTTTCTGATTTACAGGGGTGGATAAGAGTCCGGACCCTCAAGGGGCCGGGACGATGGAGACCGCGCCGTCGGAGGAGACCTCGGCACGATAGTCGGCGGGGATGTCGACGGGCTTGATATTGCAGAAGCCGCGGATGCCCTCGATGCCCAGTTCGATACCGTAACCGGAGTCCTTGACACCGCCGAAGGGGATGGCGGGGCCACCGGAGCCGATCGGCATGTTGATGCCCAGCTGGCCGGAGTCGACCTTGCAGGCGACCGCGAAGGCGTGTGCGGGATCGGTGCTCCACACGGAGCCGGACAGGCCGAAGGGCGAGTCATTGGCCAAGTCGATTGCCGCGGCCTCGTCGGGAACGCGGAAGAGCATGATGACGGGGCCGAAGATCTCCTCGTGGAACAGCGGGTTGTCCGCGGTGACACCGGTCAGCAGGGTGAAGGGCACGAAGGCACCGGTGTCCGGGACGGCACCGCCGAGTTCGGTGGCGGTTGCGCCGGCCGCAACGGCCCGTGCGATCTGCTCCTTGACCGTGTCCGCCTGGGACTGCGAGGACATCGGGGCGAGGGTGGTCGCGGGATCCATGGGGTCGCCGGGGACGGTGTAGGCATCCGCCGTGGCGCGCAGAGTCGCTTCGAACTCATCGGCCACGGAGTCCAGGACGATCATGCGCTTGGGCGAGATGCAGATCTGACCGCCATTGAAGCAACGGCCGCCCACGCCGGCCTGGGCGGCGGCGGCCGGTTCTGCGTCGTCGAGCACGATGAAGGCGTCCTGGCCGCCGAGCTCCAGCACGGTCCGGCGGGCCGCCTGCCCGGCACGGGCGGCAACGTGGCGCCCGGCGGTGTCGCTGCCGGTGAGCGTGACGGCGCGGATGCGGGGGTCGGCGATGATGCGGTCGGCCTGTTCGTGGGTGGCGTAGAGGTTCTGCCAGACCCCTTCCGGCAGGCCCGCCTCGTGGAACAGATCGACGATCGCCTGGGCGCACTGCGGGACGATCGAGGCGTGCTTGAGGAGTACGACATTGCCAGCGATGGCGGCCGGTGCGAAGCCGCGCACGGCCTGGTAGAAGGGGACGTTCCACGGTTCGATGGAGAACACGATGCCCTCGGCCGCGTAGGTCACGACGGCGCCGCCATTGCCCTGGGCGTTCTGCCCGCGGACATCGGGGCGCAGCGCCTCATCCGCGGTGTCCGCCAGCCAGTCGATGATCGCCGGCACGGTTTTCTTCGCCTCGGTGACGCCCTCGGCCAGCAGCTTGCCCATTTCCAGGGTGGCGAGCTTGCCCAGTTCATCCGCGCGGTCGCGCATCAGGTCAGCGGCGCGGTGGAAGATCGCCGCGCGTTCGGCCAGCGGGGTGTCGCGCCAGGCCGGGAATGCCGCCTGGGCCCGGTCCAGAGCTGCGTCGACTTCGGCGTCGGTGGCGGAGGGGAAGGTTTTGACGACTTCGTTTGTGAAGGGATTCGTTGATGCGTAGGCCATGATGTGTGCCTGTCCTCCTAAAACAACATACGGAACGATCGATCAATGATCGTGCATTGGTTATGAGCTTACTCCCATTAGGGGATGTTTATCTGTCCGAATTTCTGTCTTATATGTCTCCGAGTCGTCACTTAGGATGGCGCGTATGAACCCAAGCGAACTGGCATCGGTGATGGAGCGGGTCGTGGCCGCAGGTCACCGTTACAACGCGGTGGCCACGGTGACCGGTGAGCGGGCGGAGCGCCTGGCGGCGGAGGCCGGCGGTCCGGATGGTTCGGCTTTCGCGGGCCCGTTGGCGGGCGTGCCATTGGCGGTCAAGGACATTGTGGACGTGGCCGGATACCGCACCGGGGTGGGCAGTCGGGTGGAGGTGGGGCCAAATCCCGCCACGCGGACCGCACCGATCGTCGAGGCTCTGGAAGGGTTGGGCGCCGTCACTGTGGCGAAGGCCAACTGCCAGGAGTTCTCCTATAACATCGTCGGCGGCGAGTCGGCGAATGGTCGCTCGATCAATCCCCGGGGCGAGGACCTGGTGACCGGCGGATCCAGCAACGGCTCGGCGGTGCTGGTTGCGGCCGGTGCGGTGCCCCTGGCCGTCGGGACCTATACCGCTGGTTCGGTGCGGGCGCCCGCAGCCTGCTGCGGTGTCGTCGGGTTCAAGCCGACGCATGGGGCCCTACCTGCGGCCGGGGTGTTCCCGCTGGCGCCCAGTTGCGACACGGTGGGACTGCTGGGCGCCGATGTCGAGATCGTCGCCCGGGCCTTCACGGGTTTGGTCGGTGGGGCCTGCGCCGGCGCTGATGCTGACGAGGTGGCTGTCGAGCCGCGCGTTGACGCCTCGGTGCTGGCGGCCGTTGAAGGCGTATCCATGGAAGCGTGGATGGACGACGATGAGCGCGCGCGGGCCTGGCAGGATGTCTTCGCCAAGGCGGCCGAGCTCTACGAACCGATCCGCCGGCACGAGTCCTATTTGGTGACCCGCGAGTTGTTGTCGAAGCAGCGTGAGCGGATGCTGCCGCGGGTGGCCGAGCGCCTGGCCCGGGGAGCGGACATCGGCCAGGATGCCTACGATGCCGCCTGCGCCGAGGCCGCGGATCTGCGGGTGCGCGCGCTCGCACTGCTGGACGGGGAGGGTTCGGCGGGGGCCGACTTCCTGCTCACCCCCGCCTTCACCTGCCAAGTCCCCACCTGGTTCGAGGCTGCGGCCGATCCTGACATCAGCGCCAGGATGATCGCCTATACGGTGCCATTCAACATTCTGGGCTGGCCGGCGATCATGGTGCCCCTGCGCGATGCTGCCGGCGGGTTGCTGGCGGATGGCCGGGGTGGCCCGATGAGTGTGCAGGTCGCCGCGCGCCCCGGGTGGGACCTGCAACTGCTGGAGTTCGCCGCAGGGCTGTAGTGCGCATCCATTGAATATGCCGTACATCACATATATGCTGTCCGTGACACAGAACACTTTTCCATAGGTGTTCGCTGAGGCGGACAGGGGTGAGGGCATGAACGAGGCAGTGGACACGGACCTTGAACTGCTCGGTGCGCGCCTGAAGACCGCACGCCTGATGAGCGGGAAGTCCATGCGGGCCCTGGCCGCTGCCGTCGACATCAGCGTCAGCCATGTCAGTGCGATCGAGAGCGGTCGGTCGCATGCCTCGGTCTCGATCATCAGCCGCCTGTGCCAGGCCCTGGACATGACGATCGCGGACCTGTTTGCGGAGTCGGCGCCGCAGCTGGACCCCGTCCGCGCGGCGGACCGCGAAGTCCTCCGGGCCGACGCCAGGATCGTCAAAAAGGCCCTGATCAAGGAGAAGGGGTCCGCCTTCGACGTGTACGAAGTGGATCTCAAACCGGGTGGAGCGACCGGCGGTGCGAATCGGCACCCCGGGTGCACCGAGGTCATCTATACGATCGCCGGGCACGTCACCGTCAGGCTCGACCAGTCGACGGCGGTCCTCGACCCGGGGGACAGCATCACCTTCCCCTCCGAGGTCGAACACGAATTCTCCAACCGAAGCGATGAGGATGCCCGTCTGCACTGGACGGTCATCCGGCAGAAAGGCGGAAGACGATGAAGATGAGGCGCTGGGCGGCCATCGCCTGTGCGGCCCTGGCCATCGCCTCGGCCACGGCGTGCGCCCCCGTGAAGACGCAGACCACGGGCGCGATGAGGGAAGGGGACCCGATCCCCGCGGCGAAGAAGGTCCAGGCGGCCGCCGACAAGCTGCCGGAGAAGTTCAAACAGGCGGGCAAACTGCGGATCGTCATGAGCGACGGCACCGCTCCCTTGAACGTGCCGGATACCGCCACGGGCGAGGTCGAGGGGTTCAACCCGGACCTGGCCCGCCAGGTGGGCGCGATACTGGGCGTGAAAGTCGAGATCACCGGTGTGCCGATCGACCAGATCATTCCCGGAATCGAGGCCGGGCGCTACGATGCGGTGTTCTCCAACTTCAGCATCACCGATGCCCGCTTGAAGGTCCTGGACTTCGCCGAATACTACTTCTCCGCATCCGGGTTGGGAGTCCAGGCGGGCAATCCGCAGGGCATCGACCTGGACCATATGTGCGGGCGGAGGATCGGGGTGTCGAACGGTTCGTTCCAGATGACCGACACCTTGCCCGAGTACTCACAGTCGTGTGCGGACAAGGGTGAACCCAAGATCGACATCGCCGCCTTCCCCGATCAGCAGAAAGCGGCTCTGGCGCTGCTCAGCGGCCGGGTCGACGCCACCGTGACGGACGGTCCGGTACTGGCCTATGCGTCCTCCAAAGAGCCGCGGATCGAACGCGCCGGCGAGGTCAAGGGCTCCAATGTGGGCGTCGGCGCGCCCAAGGGCGACGGGCTGATCGAAGCGCTGTCGGCCGCGCTGCAGGAACTGATCGACAACGGCACATATGAACGGATTCTCAAGTCGTACGGCATGGACCATCTGGCCGTGAAGGAAGCGAAGGTCGTGAAATGAGTTCTCCCACTCCCACCATTCCCGGGGCGGGTTCCCGCACCGCGAGCCGCACGATCCTGGCGCCGAAGAAGACCGGGACCCGGGTCTTCGGGTACATCGTGCTGGTCCTGGTGATCGCACTGGTCATCGTCATCGCGGTCAACCCCAACTTCAAATGGGGCACCGTCGGCTCCTTCATGTTCGACCCGAACATCCTGGTCGGCATCGTCAATACCCTGCTCCTGACCGTTTGCGCGATGGCCGCGGGCATCGTCCTGGGTGCGGTGCTGGCGCTGATGAAGCTGTCCAACGCCACTCAACTGCAGATTCTGGCCGAGGGCTACATCTGGATCTTCCGCGGAATCCCCCTGCTGGTGCAGCTGCTGTTCTGGTTCAATATGGCCGCGCTCTTCCCCAAGATCGGCATCGGGATCCCCGGTACGGATGTATTCGTCGGATTCAACGCCAATGAACTCATCAGTCCCTTCATGGCCGGTTTCCTCGCCCTGGCCCTGCACGAGGCCGCCTATATGGCCGAGATCATCCGGTCGGGCATCATGTCGATCGACAAGGGGCAGACCGAGGCGGCCGAGGCGGTGGCGATGCGACCCTCGCAGGTCATGTTCCGCATCATTCTGCCGCAGGCGATGCGCGTGATCATCCCGCCCACGGGGAACCAGGTCATCTCCATGCTCAAGACCACGTCGATCGTCAGCGTGATCGCCTTGAACGACCTGCTGTACTCCTCCCAGATCATCTACTCGACGAACTTCCAGGTCATTCCGCTGCTGCTCGTCGCGTCGATTTGGTACCTGATCATCGTGTCGCTCCTGACCCTGGTGCAGAACCGGATCGAACGGCACTTCAACCGCAGCACCCACGTCATCACCGGAAAGTAGGGACTCGCCATGGTCGACACAACAACCGCTACCGGTCCTGCGGTAGAACTCTCGCACGTGTCCAAGAGCTTCGGCGACAACGAGGTCCTCAAGGACATCACCTTCCAGGTGGGCGAAGGCCAGGTGGTGTGCCTGCTGGGGCCTTCCGGTTCGGGCAAATCGACGCTCCTGCGATGCATCAACAGGCTGGAGATCGTCTCCGGCGGCGACATCTTCGTCTTCGGCGAGCGGGTGGGCTATGTGGAGGAGAGCCCCGGCGTCCTGCGCATCGCCAAGTCAGACGCCCTGGCCAAGAGTAGGCAGAACATCGGCATGGTGTTCCAGCGCTTCAACCTGTTCCCGCATATGACGGCGCTGGAGAATGTCGTAGAGGCCCCCATCCACGTCAAGCGGATGCCCAGGGCCGAGGCGCTGGCCGAGGGTCGGAGACAACTCGAGCGGGTCGGCCTGGGGGATCGCGGCGATGCTTATCCGGCCCAGTTGTCCGGCGGTCAGCAACAGCGAGTGGCCATCGCCAGGGCTCTGGCGATGAAGCCCAGGGTGATGCTGTTCGACGAGCCGACATCCGCGCTGGACCCGGAACTGGTGGGCGAGGTGCTCAACGTGATGAAGCAGCTGGCGGCGGAGGGCATGACGATGATCGTCGTGACCCATCAGGTGCAGTTCGCCATGGACGTGGCCGATCGCGTGGTGTTCATGGACGGTGGGGTGATCGTCGAGGACGGCACACCGGCCGAGGTGATCACCGGAACCCGAAACGAACGTGCACAGACCTTCTTCGCCGAACTACAGGGAGCGTGAGTTATGACCGAACATATGGTGGCGCGTGCCGGGATAGTGGTCATCGGCCTGGGCAGTGTCGGATCGATGGCCCTGTGGCGGCTGGCGGGGGCAAACGATGGGCGTTCCGTTCTGGGGATCGAACAGTTCGGCCAGGTCCATGGGAACGGTGCGTATCCGGGTGAGTCCAGACTGTTCCGGGTCGCGGCGAAGGAGGGCGCGCTCTACACTCCGGCGCTGCTGCGCTCGCGTCAGTTGTGGACGGAGCTCGAAGCGGAATCGGGTCGGGAGCTGCTCGTCAAGGCAGGTGCGCTGAGCATCGCCCCGGAGGGCTTCCCGGATCTGGAACAGACGCTGAAGTCGATTTCCGACTATCAGCTGCCCCACCGGGTGCTCGACGCCGCCGAGCTGCGTCGGTCGTATCCGCAGTTCCACATCGAGGACGATGACACCGGGGTGCTCGATACCCTGGGCGGGGCCATGCGTCCCGAGGCCGCGGTGGCCACGGCGACCCAGCAGGCGCTGGCATTGGGAGCCCAGGCATGGTTCGATACCGAAGTCCTGGACCTCGAGGACACGGGCGACGGAGTTCTGGTCCACACCACGCGCGGTGTCGTCCAAGCAGATCGGGTGATCGTCACAACCGGGCCCTGGAGCACCCGGCTCCTGCCGGCCCTGCGCAGGAAGGTGAGGGTCGGGAACTTCACGCTGACCTGGTTCCTGCCCCGGCATCCGGAGATGTTCACTCCTGACAAATTGCCCGGGTTCATGCGCGATCTGAACGGAGAGCACGTCTTCGGGGTGCCGACATTGGACGGGGCGTCGATCAAGGTCAGCGCACATTTGGATCTGCCCGAGGTCGGGGACTATGCCGAGCGGTTTACGACCGTGAGTCCGGAGGCGTTGGAGCGGGCCACCAGGGTCGCCCATATGATGATTCCCGATCTGGTGGGCGGTCCGGTGAGGTGGTCCGCCCATCCCGATGCCGTGACCGAATCGCATGTGCCGATCATCGACACGATGGCCGATGGGCGCATCGTCATCGGCACGGGCTTCTCTGGCAACGGTTTCAAGTTCGCCCCCGTCTGGGGTGAGGTGATGGCCGAGCTCGCGCTGACCGGTGAGGCGGAGTTCGCGGACGAGGTTTTCACGATTTCAGCGCATTGACGCCGCGACCCCGGCTTCTGCATACCGGCCTCCTGCCCTTAGAAGGGTGTCAAGCCCCGGGTTTTGTAGAGGCTCCTTTTCTTGGTTTCCTAAGCGGCCGTGGACTCCGTCCCGGTCTCGGTGATCCATTCAGAATGGACCTCGACAGGCGGCCGGTAGTCAATCGCCGAATGCAATCGCGTCTGGTTGTACCAGGCCACCCACTTCGACGTCTCCGCCATCACCTCGATCAACCCTGACCACACCCTC
>NZ_JANIJX010000012.1 GCF_024580735.1 Brevibacterium moorei
TTCAGCCAGAAAATATGTACTACTTAGTTCTGGCATCACGAAAAAAACTATTCAAGTACGCTATTGAGTTCTCAAACAACAGGCACACACCCACACTGGCCAACCCCGACAACCACCCGTGAAACACGGGCAATCACAAGAGGAGTCACCGCGAAGGGATGCTCGATTATGTTCACTGCCGCCGGGATTTCCGGCCCCGCGAACCCGCTGGGCTGTCCTGGCGACAAGAGAAAACATTACACGACCCGCAACCCGGCCGCAAACCGGCTGAGCATGACGCTGCTCACACTCCCCTGCTCGCCTATTCGCCGTCCACCCCACGCAGGAAGTCGGCGGCGGCCGGTGCCGCGGCCGCGGCACCGAAGCCACCGTCCTCCACCAGGACGGAGAAGGCCAGATCGCCTTGGAAGCCGGCGAACCAGGAGTGCGTGCGCGGCGGATTCTCATCACCGTATTCGGCAGTGCCCGTCTTGCCGTAGACCTTGCCGCCCGGCACATTCTTCAGCTTCGTTCCGGTGCCCGTGGTGACGACCCCGCGCATCATCTCGCGCAACTGCTTGATCTGCCCGGCCGAAAGCTCCTTGCCATCGGCCCCACGCAGCGGACCGGATGCGTTTGCATCCGCGCCGGCCGCATCCGAAGACCCCGCGGATTCCGAACCGGTGGCCCCGGAGGACTCCCCCGCGGCTCCCAGGACCAACTGCGGAGCCACGGACTCGCCGCGCTTGATCGCCGCGGCCAGGGTCGCCACTCCCAAGGGGCTGGCCAGAACCTTGCCCTGCCCGATCATCGAGGCCGCGTGTTCGACCGCATCGTCACCGGTTGGCACGGCAGCGCCGAAGGACGGTACGCCGATCTGCGGATCGGTCATCCCGGTTGACTTCGCGACCTGCGCCAGACCGTCGCCCGGAATCTTCCCCGCCGAGGCGATGAAGGCGGTGTTGCAGGACTGGGCGAAGTCCTCGGCCAGGGTCGCTTTGCCCTGCACGTGGCCGTCGGAGTTCTTGAAGGTCTTGCCCTCGACTGTCGTCGTATCGGGGCAGGCGATCGCGTCGTCCGGGTTCGTCCCGCCGCCCAGCAGCGCGCCCGTGGTGACGATCTTGAACACCGAACCCGGCGCGTACCGGCCGGTCAGCGCCCGGTCGTAGTCTGCAGGGGCCTCGGCCGTCTGCTCGCCGGACTTGTCATCCGCCCGACCGTCGGCGGCCTTCGCCCCGGACTTCCCTGCGGCTTTCTGCGCCTGGGCCGCCGTCGGCACGGCGTTCGCCGCGGCAACCACGTGCCCGCTGCGCGTGTCCAACGCGACGATGGCCACCGCCTTGCCCGTCTTCTTCGCGGCGCGCGCCGCGGCGGCATCCGCCGGGTTCTGCACCCGCAGATCCAGGGTCGTGTGCACGTCCCCGCCATCGGCCCCGCCCAGGGTTCCCACCGTCGTGCCGACCGCACTGGTCCCGCCACCCTGGCTCAGCCGCACTGCGGGCTCGTCTCCGCTCAGGGCCGAGGCCTCGGCGTCCTTGGCGGGCCTGACCGTGACCGTGTAGCCCGGCCGGCCCCGCAGCTGCCCGTCGAAGGTCCGTTGCATCCCGCTCAGGCCGGCCTCATCGCCGGCCCGCAGCGCACCGCCGGATTTCTCGATCTGCTCGGCACTGGCCTGGCCGACCCGGCCCAGCACCGGCCCTGCCAAATCCTTCTCCACGCTCAGCGACCGGGTCGAGGTCCGAAACAGCGTCCCCGGCAGCGGCCGGATGGTCGTCGAGACCCGGTTGTAGTCACCGCGACGCAGCGTGATCACCGACAGGAACTGATCGCCGCGACCGGCCTTGTCCGCATCCTCGATCCGCTTACGCAGAGCCGGCCCATCGATGTCGAGCTCTTTGCCCAGAGTCTCCGTCAGCGACTTCACGTCCTCGACGCGCGAGGGCTGCACACCCACTTCCACGACCTCGGCGTCCTTCGTCAGTGGCTTGTCATCGGCTCCGAAGATCTGTCCGCGCGTCGCCGGCTGCGCCCGGGCGCTGAGCACGGTGTCCTTGCCCAAGGCGGGATACAGGGCGCTCGGCGCGGGAGAGGCCTTCCACCGGCCGCCCCGGCGCACCAGCCCCAGGTCGGTGGAGTAGGTCCAGGTGCCCTTTGCCGAGGTCCCGCTCGACCCGGCACCCGCTGCCCGGGCGGCTGCACCTTGGGCGAGCGCCGCTCGGGTGCCAGGGAGCGCACCGGCTGCGGAGTCGCCCGAGGCCGCGTCCGCGGCGCCGGATGTTCCCTCCGCGCTCGTCCAGGTCCAGGAGAGCAGGGCCGTCGCCCGGTCGCCGGAGCGCTGGACCTTCACCACGCGGACATCTTGTGCGCGCAGGCCCGGGCGCAGGTCCGCGAAGACCGCCGAGGCGGCATCGGCCTGGCCATCTGTGGCGAACAGGGACTGGTCGAAGGAACCGTCCTGAGCTTCGGCGGCGAACTCCTTGGCTACATGTGTCGGATTGAACGAGCTGCCCACCACCGCGATCCCACCGCCGGCGGCCAGGGCCACGACGACGACAGCGCCGCCCAAGATCCACAGCGCCCGGGGAACCCTTCGCCGGGGTCGACCGCCCCTGGCCCGGCGCAGGGCAGCGCGCCCAACCGGCTCCGAGCCTGTGGCCGGGGCCAGACCGTTGACCGGGCCCGAGGCCGGCTCCGGGCCGTTGGATGGATCCGAGTCGTTGGATGGATCCTGTGCTGCCGCGGGCACCGGCGCCCAGGGCTCGGGGAACACGGGGTCCGACGCATAGGGGTCGGAGGACTCGGCCTCCGCGGACTCGGTCTGCGCGAATTCGGGCCTGGGGGACTCGGGTTCCGGGGACTCGGGGATGTTGTCGCCAGTCACACTCATGGCCCCAGCCTAATCCCGACCGCCCCGCGCCAGCAGCGCATAGGCCAGGGGAACCAGCGAGCCGGACATGCAGACCACCCCGACGACGCGCGCGCCGGCACCCACGGCGGCGGTCCCGAAGAGCACGGCTCCGCCGATGAACAGACCGGCGAAGACGATCCCGGCCACTGCGCGGCGGGCCACACGCTCCAGCCCGCGCAGTTCCCGATCCACGCCCGGGGTCTGCACCGCCAGGTCGCCGGCCAAGATGACGCTCACCAGATCGTCGATCCGGCCCGGCAGGCGGACGAACATCCGCACTCCCGCGATGACCCGGTCCACCTGGTCCCGGGCGAAGTTCCCACCCTCCTCGCGCATCAACCGCAGGCCGTAGGGCCGCACCGCATCCCACATGTTGAACTCGTGGTCGAGTTCACTGCACAGTCCCGAGACGATCGAGACGGCGCGGAAGATCAGCAGGAAGTCCTCCGGCAGTTGGAAGGGCAGATCACGCAGCAGATCGCCGAACTCGGAGAAGAATTCGGCGAACTCGCGCTGGTCCTTCCGCTGCAACTGCGCGATGCTCAGGCCGCCGAAGCGTTCGAACAGCTCCGCGAGCGCCCGCTCGATCAGCCGCTTATCGGCACTCGGCAGCAGGACCCCCAACCGGTCCAGGCTGTCGACCAGTTCGCCCGGCCGCTCGCCTGCGAGCGCGATGGCAAAGTCCCGCACGGTGGCGCGCAGGGCCTCGGAGACCTCGCCCATCATGCCGAAGTCGATGAAGGTCAGGGCGAACCCGGGGTCCGGCGCGCCGAGGCCGCCGGTTCCCCCGCCCGCGCCACCGGTTCCACCGGCTTCGCCGCCCACCGTCCCGTCTGCGGTCGGGGTGACGAAAACGTTGCCCGGGTGCGGGTCGGCGTGGAAGAACCGGTGGACGAAGAACTGGTCGAGCATGACCGCGGCGAAGGCATCGGCGACCGCGTGCGGGTCGATCCCGGCGCGACGCAGTGCGGCCACGTCGTTGATCTTGATCGCGGTGATGTCCTCGAGGGTCAGGACCCGGCCGGTGCACAGGGACTGGGCGATCCGCGGCGTCTTCACCCGCGCGTCGGCGCGGAAGGCCGTGCGGAAACGGCGGGCGGCCGAGGCCTCGTGCCGGTAGTCGATCTCCTGCCGGCTGGTCGTGGCGAACTCCGCGATCAGGGCCGGCAGGTCCACCCGGGCGGAGACGGTGGGCAGGCGTCCGACGATACCTGCGACGCGGCGCAGAACCGCCAGGTCGACCTCGACGATGCGCTCGATGCCCGGCCGCTGGACCTTGACCACCACCTGCGACATCCCGTATGCCGCCGCCGGCCCGGGATGCAGCACGGCGCGGTGGGCCTGCCCCAGCGAGGCCGCGGCCAGCGGGCGCGCATCGAAAGCGGCGAACGCGATGGCCGGCGGGGCGCCCAGTTCGGCCTCGATGACGGCTGCGATCCGCTCGGCGGACACTGCGGGCGCTTCGTCCTGCAGGCTGGACAGCTCACCGGTGACCTGGGCCGGCAGCATGTCGAGCCGGGTGGAGAGGAACTGCCCCAGCTTGATCAGCAGACCTCCGTGGGCGGCGGCCAGGCGGTGGAAGCGGCGGGCCGCAGCACTCATCCGGCGCAGCCTGCCGCGAGCGGACAGGCGCCCCAGGCCCAGGCGCGGCAGCACCAGGTCGCACCAGAGGAGAGTCGTCATCAGGCGGACGGCGAAGGCCATGAGCCGCAGGTAGCGGAGGCTCGGGTTCATGGGGCCGAGGCTATCCCCGCTTCCTGATAGGAGTTCCACTACTAGGAGTTCCACTACTTAGCGAAATGTTGATTCTTGGCCGAATTCGCTGGATTTTCGACAGTTCGTCAAGTAGTGGAACTCCGGGGTGAGACGGGTGCCCGATAGAGTTCCACCTATGACCACTCCCGCACAGGCGACCTCGGTACTCGGGGCGCTTCGTAATCCGAAGTTATTGACTCGTGAGGTTCTGGCCGGGCTGGTCGTGGGACTCGCACTCATCCCCGAGGCCATTTCTTTCTCCATCATCGCCGGCGTCGACCCGAAGGTCGGACTGTTCTCCGCCTGCGTGATGGCCGTGGCGATCGCCTTCGTGGGCGGACGGCCCGCGATGATATCCGCGGCCACGGGTGCCGTGGCCCTGGTGATCGCACCGGTGATGCGCGAGCACGGCCTGGACTACCTGATCGCGACGGTGCTGCTGGCCGGCGTCCTGCAGATCGTTCTGGGCGCCTGCGGGGTCGCCAAGCTCATGCGCTTCGTGCCCCGCTCGGTGATGACCGGCTTCGTCAACGCCCTGGGCATCATGCTCTTCACCGCCCAGCTGCCCAATCTGATCGGCGTGCCGTGGGCCGTCTATCCCCTGACCGTCCTCGGCATCCTCGTCATCGTGTTCTTCCCCAAGATCACCAAGGCGGTGCCCGCTCCCCTGGTGTCGATCGTCATCGTCACGGCCGTGACCCTGGTGTTCGCGTTCCAGGTGCCCACCGTGGGTGATATGGGCGAGCTGCCGCGCAGCCTGCCGACCCTGTTCATCCCCGATGTGCCGCTGAACTTCGAGACCCTGCGGATCATCGGTCCCTACGCACTGGCGATGGCCCTGGTGGGGCTGATGGAGTCGCTGATGACCGCGACCCTGGTCGACGAAATCACCCATACCGGCTCGAACAAGACCAGGGAGTCCTGCGGCCAGGGCATCGCGAACATCCTCTCTGGCTTTGCCGGCGGCATGGGCGGATGCGCCATGATCGGGCAGACGATGATCAACGTGAAGTCCTCGCACGCCAGGACCCGGATCTCGACCTTCCTGGCCGGGGTCTTCCTGCTGATCCTGGTGGTGGTGTTGGGCGATGTCGTGGGCCGCATTCCGATGGCCGCGCTGGTGGCGGTCATGGTGATGGTCTCCGTCGGCACCTTCGATTGGCGCTCGATCCGCCCCTCGACCCTCAAACGCGCCCGCAAGCGTGAGACCGCGGTCATGGTGGTCACCGTGATCCTGGTGCTGGCCACGCACAATCTGGCCGTCGGCGTGATCGTGGGCAGCCTGCTCAACCTGCTGATCGGCCGGATCCGCGGCGAGCTGGGCGGGGAACCGCGCTAACCGTCCCGTCGGACGCCGGAGCCGAGGTCCGCAGCGCAGACGACAATGCCCGGTCCCTTGACGGGACCGGGCATTGTCTGTGCTTCGGCTGTGCGGGCGCCCCGGCTGACCTGGGTCAGCGGCGCATCCGGCGCGCTCACCTCAGTGGCTGCGGGCCTCCAGCGGATCGGCGTAGTGCACGGGGTGGTTACCGTGGTTGAAGAACACGCGGCGCAGACCCTCGAAGATCCAGGCGATGGCGAACACTACCGCGCCTGCGACGACGACGAGCAGGCCTGCCGCGATGATGGCGACGATGAACGCGATCAGTGCGTACATACTGGGGCTCCATTCCATGGGAGTGGGTGGATATATTGATTCTGCTGCGATTCTACCCCGCGTAGTGGCATCGGCGCACACGCTCCCGCCGGCGTCCCGCTCAGACCCGGCCGAGGTCCCCCAGACCGGCGACGAACTCCTCCGCCGCCCGCGCCGCCAACCCGCTCAGCCCCGCGACGGGAGCCGGCAGGGCGTCCGACCCGGTCAGCTCCAGCGCCTGGGCGAGCGCCGCCGCCACGCGCAGGCTGCCGTGGACGTCCATCAGATCCCATACCGGTTGCAGCAGTGCCTGCGCCCGCTCGGCCGAGTCAGTGTCCCCGGCCAGGGAGGCACGGGTGAGTTCGAGCGTGAGCTCCGGCAGGACTCCGCCGATGACGGAGAACCACAAATCACACCCGGCCATCAGGGCGCGGGCCGCGGCGGAATCACCCGAAGTCCCCAGGCGCACGTGGCCGGGCAACTGGGCCCGGACCTCGGCCAGGTGGGCGGCGACCGTGGCCGCGTCGCCGCGCACCGGCGGAATCTTCAGCGCTCCGATGTGTGGAAGTTCGGCGATCCGGCCGTAGAGTTCCGTGGGGAATGTGAAGTGGGTGGTCCCCGGATTGTCGTAGACGACCAGGGGAACGTCCAGTTCGCCGGTGACCGCGGCGTAGAGACCGTAGACCTCGTCCGGGCTCAGGGCCTGGTAGGTCATGGGCGCCAGCAACACCGCCGCGGCGCCGGCGGCCTGCGCGTCGTGGGCCAGGGCCTGGACCTGCGAGGTGCGCAGGGCGCCGATGCCCACGATCACGGGAGTGTCCCCCGCGTGTTCGACGGCGAGACGGGCCACCCGGGCGCGTTCGGCACGGTCCAGATAGGCGTACGACCCAGTCGAGCCCAGGGCGCCGATCGAGTCGACCCTGGCCGCCGCCAGGCGCCCGATGATGCGGATGAAGGCCGCCTCGTCGATGCGGTCGTGGCGCAGGGGCGTCAGGGGGAAGGCGCTGAGGCCGGTGAACAGTCGGTTGTGGTCCATGCACTCAGCATGGCATACGGAACGGCGTCCGCGGGGCCGAGGCGGCGTCCGCGGGGCCGAGGCCTCAGCTGGGCATGTTCGCGAACCGGCTGCGGGAGCCCTGGAAGGCCACCGTGATGTCGCCGGTCGGACCGTTACGGTGCTTGGCCACCATGATGATGGCCTCGCCGGCGTGCGGGGACTCCGGATCGTACATGTCCTCACGGTGGATCAGCAGGACCATATCGGCGTCCTGCTCGATCGAACCGGATTCGCGCAGGTCGGAGACCATCGGCCGCTTGTCCGTGCGCTGCTCGGAGGAACGGTTGAGCTGCGAGAGCGCGATGACGGGGACCTCGAGCTCCTTGGCCAGCAGCTTGAGCGAACGGGAGAACTCCGAGACCTCCTGCTGGCGCGACTCCACCCGCTTACCCGATGACATCAGCTGCAGGTAGTCGATGACCACCATCTTCAGATCGTGCTGCTGTTTGAGCCGGCGGCACTTCGCGCGGATCTCCGCCAGGGCCATATTCGGCGAATCGTCGATGAACAGCGGCGCATCGTTGATCCGGCCCATGGTGTCGGCCAGTTTCGTCCAACCGCCACGCTCATCGTCGAGGTTGCCGCGCCGCAGCGACTGCAGCGGAATGCCGGATTCGGCCGAGAGCAGGCGCATGGTCAGTTCCAGGCGCCCCATCTCCAAGCTGAAGATGACGGTGGCCTGGCCGTGGGCGATCGCCGCCGAGCGCACCATGTCCAGTGCCAGGGTCGACTTGCCGACGCCGGGGCGGGCGGCGATGACGATCATCTGGCCGGGGTGCAGGCCGTTGGTCAGCTCGTCGAATTCGGTGAAGCCCGTGGGCACGCCCGAGGTCTCCCCGTCGTGGTCGCCGGCGCGTTCGATCTCCTCGACCGTGGGCCCCAGGACCTCGGACAGGCGGATGTAGTCCTCTGCGGTTGAACGCTCCGTGACCTGGTAGATCTCCGACTGCGCGCGGTTGACCAGGTCGTCGGTGTCGCCCTCGGCGTCGTAGCCCATCTGCACGATCCGGGTGCCGGCCTCCACCAGGCGGCGCAGCACCGCCTGTTCGCGCACGATGTTCGCGTAGAAGCCCGCGTTCGCCGCGGTCGGCACCGAGGAGATCAGCGTGTGCAGATAGGCCGCACCGCCGATCCGCGCCAGGTCGCCGGTCTTCGACAGCGCATTGGCCACCGTGACGGCATCGGCCGGTTCGCCGCGCGCATAGAGGTCCATGACGACGTCGTAGATCGTCTCGTGCGCCGGCTTGTAGAAGTCGTCGGCGTGCAGGTTCTCGACAACATCGGCGATCGCGTCCTTCGACAGCATCATGCCGCCCAGCACGCTCGCCTCGGCCTCCAGGTCCTGCGGGGGCGTGCGCAGGCCGGCTTCGGCCCTCTGCCAGTTGTCGGTTTCGCTCATGATCATCAAGATTAGTGCACGGAGCCGAGGCCCCGCGCAGCGCCCACACGAGCACACCGCCGGCTGTCCCGCGCCACTGCCGCGCCACGCAGAGCAGGCGATTCAGTCTGGAACCCCTGCGGATTCTCAGACCAAATCGCCTGCCATTCAACCGCCTAGAGCGTGTTGACCGGGCGGCCCAGGGCCGCCATGAGCGACTCGTGCACGACCTCGGACTTCGAGGGATGCGGCAGGATCGCGCGGACGAAGGCGTCGGCGGACATGTCTCCGGCGTGGGACACGGCCAGCATGCCGATCAGCTCCGTCATCCCCTCCCCCACCAGGGTCGCGCCCAGGATCTCATGGGTGTCGCCGTCGATGAGGACTTCGCCGAAGCCCTCGGTCTGGCCCGTGCCCAATGCCCTGCCGTTCTCCGCCAGGCGCACCGGACGCGCCACCACCGGATGGCCTGCTGCGCCGGCCTGCTCACGCGACAGGCCGATGCTGGCGACCTCCGGCGTGGTGTAGGTGCAGCGCGGGACCCAGGAGCGCCAGTCGGCGTCCACCGGTTCCCGGTCGAAACCGGCCAGGGCGTCGACGCAGCGCAGGGCCTCGGCGCTGGCCTTGTGGGCCAGCATCGGACCGCCGGAAACGTCACCGATCGCGTAGAGTCCCCAGACCTTGGTCCGGCAGTACTCATCGGTTTCGATGAACCCACGCCCATCGACGATGCCGAAGGGCTCCAGGCCCAGGCCCGCGCTGTTGGGCGCAACGCCCACGGCCAGCAGGACCTTCTCAGCCGACACCTGTTGTTCGGTGCCGGCCGCGTCCGTATAGTGCACGACCGCGCTGGTCGTCCCGTCCGCGGCCACGTCCGCCACCTCGACGGAGCCCACGCGCACCCCGGCAGCCGCGGTGATGCCGCGGGACCGGAAGTTCTTGGCCACCACATCGGAAGCCTCAGCGGACTCGCCCGGCAGCACATGAGGCAGGGCCTCCAACAGCGTCACCTGCGATCCCAGGTCCGCATACAGGGACGCGAACTCGCTGCCGATCGCACCGGAGCCGATGACGACCAGGGACTCGGGCACGTGGTCGGGCACCAGGGCCTGCCGGTACGTCCAGATGGTCTGTCCGTCCGGTTCGATGCCAGGCAGGCCGCGGGGACCCGCACCGGTGGCCACGATGATGTGGTCGGCGCCCAGCAGACGGGGCTTGCCCCCGCCCACCGCGGCGCCGTCGGCACCGGGGTTCAGCGTGACGCTGACCTGGCCCTTGTCCGCGATCGTCGCCTCGCCCGCAATCACCGTGACTCCGGCCGCGCCCATCAGCGCACCCACCCCACTGGTCAACTGCCCGGAGGTGGAACGCGAATGGGCGACGAGCTTGGCCACGTCGATCGCCGGTGCGGCATCCGTCAGGACGCCGAACTGGGCGGCCGAACGGATGGTGCGGGCGACCTCGGCGCCGTGCAGCAGTGCCTTGGTGGGGATGCAACCCCAGTTCAGGCAGATGCCACCCAGTTCCGCCTTCTCCACCAGGGCCGTTTTCAGGCCCAGGCGGCCGGCCCGCCCGGCGGCCACATAGCCGCCGGGACCGGCGCCGATGACGATGACGTCATAGCGGTCGTCGGGATGAATCTCAGTCATGATTCCCCCTTCAGGCGAAGATCAGCGCGGGCGTTTCGAGGATCGTGCGCAACTGCGCCATGAACCTCGCGGCCAGGGCCCCGTCGATGACGCGGTGGTCGCTCGTCAGGGTCAGCGGCAGGATCGTCGCGGCCACCGGAGCGCCCTGGGCGTCGGGCACGAAGCGCTTGGCGCCGGCGGCCACGGCCAGGATCGCAGCCGAGGGCGGGTTGATGATGGCGTCGAAGGACGACACCCCGAACATGCCCAGATTGCTGATCGTGAACGTCCCGCCCTGGAACTCGTCGGGCTTGAGAGTCCCGGCCTTGGCGCGGGTCGCCAGGTCGCCGGTGACCGCTGAGATGTCCGTGATCGACCGGGTGTCAGCATGCGTGACGATCGGGGTGATGAGCCCCTCGTCGGTCGCCACGGCAACGGCCACGTCCGCATGCGCGAACTGCCGGATCACCTGGGCGGCCGAATCGTACTGCACGTTGACCTCCGGCACCGCGACCAGGGCCTTGGCCACAGCGGCGACGACCAGGTCGTTGACCGAGACCCGCACGTCCAGTCGCGAGTCGTTGATCTCCTTGCGCAGCGCCAACAGCTTGTCGATGTTCGCATCGATGCTCACGCGGAACGCCGGGGAATCCAAGTAGGACTCCTTCAGACGCGTCGCGATGACCTTGCGCATCGCCGACATCGGAACCTCCGTGGCGGGGTTCCCGGCATCGGCGACCGGAGCCGCAGTGCCGGCAGCCGCGGCCGAGGCCTGGGCTGCTGCCGATCCCGTGCCGTGGAGGTGCCAGTCGGCGGCCTCCACGTCGTAGACCGTGACGCGTCCGTGCTTGCCGGTGGGCCGGGCGTCGAGCAGGTTGACGCCCAGTTCGGCGGCGCGGTCGCGCGCTCGTGGGGTCGCCGCGACTGCGCTGTCATCGCGCTTGGCTGCGACCTGTCCGGTCCGCGGCAGGTCGTTGCCGAAGGGCAGCGACCCACCGGCTGCGGTGACGGCGTCCTGCAGGTCCGTGACCGTGACCCGGCCGCCGCGGCCGGTGGCCTCGACCTTGGACAGGTCGATGCCGTGCTTTTCGGCCAGGTCCGCTGCGTGCGGGGTGGCCGGCGCGTTCGGATCGAAGGTGCCCTTGAGTGCCGCCGGGACGGTGACCGCTCCTGGCTTGGGCGCCGCGGGTGCTGCGGCCGGAGCCGCAGGGGCCGAGGCCACCGGTGCGGCAGCGGGCGCCGCTGCCGGGGTAGCCGCGGGTGCGGCCGATGCGGCTGGGGCCTCGGCTACGGCGGGAGCGGCGTAGCCGGCGATGGCCTCGTCGATCTCACTGTCCGGGGTGCCGGCCGGAGCCACCACCGCGACCAGGGAGCCCACCGGCAGGGTCGAGCCGAGCTCCATCACCTGGCGGGCCAAGACGCCGTCGCCCGGGGCCTCGAGCTCACCGGAGATCTTGCTGGATTCCAGGGTTGCGATGGGAGTTCCCTCGGTGACCTCCTGGCCGACGTCGACCAGCCATTCGGTGAGGGTTCCCTCCTCCATCGTCATGCCCCATTTCGGGACTTCCAATGCGTGGATGGACATATCAGGCCTCCACAACGGCGCGGATTGCGGCTTCGATCTTCGCCGGTCCCGGGATCCACTCCTGTTCCAGGGACTGCGCGAAGGGCACGGGGGCGTGCGGCGGGGTGACCAGCTGGACCGGGGCCTTGAGCGAGTCGAAGGCCTTGGATGCCGCGAGCGCGGCGATGTCGTGGGCGAAGCCGCAGCGGGCCGCGGATTCGTCGACGACGACCAGGCGGCCGGTGGCTGCGACGGATTCCAGGATCCCGTCCTCGTCCAGCGGGCTGGTGGTCCGCGGGTCGACGACCTCGACGCTGATGCCCTCGGCGGCCAGTTTGTCGGCCACGCCGTTGGCGAAGTTCACGCAGTTGGCCAGGGCCACGACGGTCACGTCTGTGCCGCGCCGCGGGTAGGCGGCCACGCCCAGTGGGATCGTGTACGACTCGTCGGGCACCTCGGCCTTCATGTCGTACATGGCCTTGTGCTCGCAGAAGATGACGGGGTCGTCATCGCGGATGCTCTCCAGCAGCAGGCCGCGGGCATCGTAGGCGTTGGACGGAACGACGACCTTCATGCCGGCCGTGGAGGTGAACAGGTGGTAGGGCGAGGCCGAATGCTGGGCGGCCGCACCCACGCCCGCGCCGATGATGCCGCGCATCACCATGGGGGTGGTCGCCTTGCCGCCGAACATGTAGCGGAACTTCGAGGCCTGGTTCCAGATCTCGTCGTAGCAGACACCGAAGAAGTCCATGAACATCAGTTCGGCCACCGGGCGCAGACCGGTGACGGCCGAACCCGCCGCCATGCCGATGATCGCCGACTCCGTGATCGGGCAGTCGATGACGCGGTCATCGCCGAACTCCGTCCACAGGCCCTGGGTCACGCCGAACACACCGCCGAAGGCCTCGACGGTGGGGTCGGGGTTCGACCCGCCCTTGCCGCCACGCAGGTCCTCGCCCATCAACACGACGTCCTTGTCTTCGCGCATCGCATCGGCCATTGCGGCCCGGATCGCCTCGCGGAAGCTCATTGCAGTCATTTTTCACTCACTTCGCTGTGGTTTGGATTGCCGGGTTGGGGACTCAGTAGGACAGGTAGACGTCGGTGTCGACTTCGGACGGGTCCGGTTCGGCAGCCGCCCTGGCATCCGCCACCGCCTGGTCGACCAGGTCGATGTTGGACGCGTCGATCTCATCGAGTTCAGCCGCGTCCACGGTGCCCGCGGCCTTGTCGCGGAAGATCTGCAGCGGATCCTTCGACGCCTTCTGCGCGGCCAGCTGCTCCTGGGTGCGGATCAGGCCGGGGTCGCCCTCGAAGTGTCCGTAGAAGCGGATGGCCGATGCCTCGATGGCCGACGGGCCGCCACCGGCGCGGGCCCGGCCCACGGCTTCGCCCGCGGCGGCGTACATATCGAAGAAGTCCGAACCGTCGACGCTGAGCACCGGCAGGCCGAAGCCCTCCGCACGGGCGGCGATCGACTTGGCGCCGATCGAGAAGTCCGCGCCGGTGGCCTCGCCGATGCCGTTGTTCTCGAAGACGAACACGATGGGCAGCTGCAGTGCCACCGCCATGTTCATGGCCTCGAAGGTGGTGCCCTGGTTGGAGCCGCCGTCGCCGGTGAAGGACACCGCGACGTTTCCCTCACCGCGGTACTTCGCGGTCAGGGCCGCGCCGATGGTCAGGGGCGGGCCACCGCCCACGATGCCGTTGGCACCGAGCATGCCCACGGACAGGTCCGCGATGTGCATGGACCCGCCCTTGCCGTGGCACAGGCCGTCGGCGCGGCCGAAGATCTCGAACATCATCGAGCGGACGTCACTGCCCTTGGCGATACAGTGTCCGTGTCCGCGGTGGGTGGAGGCGATCTTGTCCGCCGGCGTCAGGTGTTCGCAGATGCCGGTTGCGATGGCCTCTTCACCCGCGTACAGGTGGATGAAGCCGGGGATGTCGCCGGTTGTGTTCTCCTTGTGGAGCCGGTCCTCGAAGGCGCGGATCTTCGACATCTTGTCGTACGCGCCCAGCAGCTGCTCGCGGCTGAGATCGGTCATTTCGGTCCCTCACTTCCTCGTGTGGTCAAGGGTTGGGATCACCGTACGCGTGAGCACTGACACAGCACCAGCAACAGAATGTTTCGTGTGCTGAGATTCCCGTGTTCACTGGGGAAGAGGGCCTTTGCAACGCATTGCAACGCTGTTATCGTCCTCTACATAAGGTAGACATCACATACGGATTCACATGTGGAGGACGACGGGAGGACGAGGCCGCGGCGGGGCCCGCACCGACCGCCCGGGTTCGTTTCCGATCCGATACCGCCAGGCGCGGAAGGCACAGCGATGAGGCAGACGCCACAACCCGAGTACGCACTACCCTTCGACGAGGACCCCAGCGAGTACGCCCGTGTGCTGGCCGAGGTCCACCAGGCGATCCGCTGCGGCGGCAGGCCCCCGGCCAAACCCCGTCCGGTGATCGACAGGTCGTGGAAGCGGATGCTGCGCGGCGGGGTGCCGGTCGACCACCGCGACCCCAGGATCGACGAGTCCCGCGTCGCCCAGGACAGGGCGAGGCTACTGACCAGCTATGGGGACGCCTCGGCCACGGTTCTGGCCCAGGTGGACGCGGCGCTGGCACCGGCTCTGTCCGATTCGCGGCTGATCGGCGTGGTGTCCACTCCGGATTCCCGGATCATCCACCGGATCGGGGACAGACCGGCCCTGGGCAGCGCCGATTCCCTGGGTTTCGTCGAGGGCGCGGATTGGGCGGAGCAGTCCGTGGGCACCAATGCGATCGGGGTGGCGGCGCTGATGGGCGGGCCGGTGCAGATCCTGGGCCCGGAGCACTGGTGTTCCAGTCACCATGGATGGAGCTGCTCCGCAGCGCCCGTGCGCGATCCCGCGACAGGGCAGATCCTGGCCATCATCGATGTGTCCGGACCCGTGGCCACCGCCCATCCGGCGATCCTGGGGATGGTGCAGGCGCTGACCGGGCAGATCGAGTTCATGTTGCGCGACGCCCACCACCGCAGGCTGGCCAAGCTGCGGGCGGCGGGCCCGCGCCGTGGCGGTTTCACCCCGCTGTCGGGTTTGGGCGCGGGCGGCTCCATGAGCGCCGGCGGCGCCGCGGGGTCCGGACGATGGGTGCTGTGCGATCCGTGCGGCTGGGTCGCCGATTCCTCCGGTGTCGAGGTCGGTGAACAGTTGAACCTGGGCGTGGGCCTGGTAACGGGGCGGACCGTGCTGCGCGGCCTGGGGGCAGTCGAGGTCCACCGCAGCGGCGCCGGGGTTCTGGTCGTCCCGCTGGAGCACGGGCAGCCGACCGCCGAGTACGCTCTGGACTTCTCCGCGGGCGCCCTGACGGTGACGGCCGCCGGCGAGGCCATCACCCAGTCGGTCTGTCCCCGGCACGCGGAACTGTTGCGCGCCCTACGGGATTCCACCGTGCCCTTGAAGGCCGAGGCCCTGTCCGAGCAGGTGTGGGGCGGCACCGTGACGCCGGTGACCGTGCGCGCGGAGATCAGCCGGCTGCGCAAGCGCTTCCCCGATTTGGTCTCGGGCTCCCCCTACCACCTGTTGGCCGACCTCAGCATGGTTGGCTGAAACGACCCCGGCTGGGGGCACACTCCGACTGAAACGGCCCGGCCGGGCGACGTTTCGCCGGGCCACCGTAGTCACATCTCAGCCCGGGTCAGCGTCGGGTAGTCGATGTAGCCGTGTGCGCCACCGGTGTAGAGGGTCGACGGGTCGAGGTCATTCAGTGGCGCACCCGTGCGCAGACGCTCCACGATGTCCGGATTCGCCAGCGCGAACCGGCCCAGCGGGGCGATATCGGCCAGTCCCCTGTCGATATCGGTAGCGATCCCCTCGCGCTCGCGCCCGTAGCGGACGACGAGCACCGCGCTCGGCCACACCCGGCGGAACGAGGCCAGGAGTTCATCGTCGCCCAGGTGGTGCACGTGCAGGTAGGCGAGGCCCAACTGTGCGAGCTCGCCGACGAGGTAGCCGTATTGGGCGCGCACGGCCTCGGCCCCACCTTCGTCGAGTCCCCCGAGCGGGAACCCAGGAGAAATGCGGATGCCGGTACGGTCGGCCCCGATCTCATCGGCAACCGCTCGGGCGACCTCGATGGACAGCCGGGCCCGGTTCTCAATCGACCCACCGTATTCGTCGGTGCGCTGGTTCGCATTGGGCGCCAGGAACTGGTGTAGCAGGTAGCCATTCGCCGCATGGACTTCCACCCCATCGGCTCCCGCGGCGATCGCGGACGCCGCCGCGTGCCGGAACTCGCCGATCACATCCTGGATTTCCGCCGCCGACAGCTCACGCGGGACCGGCGTCCGCTTCGGGCCCCTGGCGGTGTACATCTCCTGTTCGGCCGATATCGCCGAGGGCGCGACCGGCCGGCGGTGGTGCGGCGTGTTGTCCGGGTGCGACATGCGCCCGACGTGCATCAGCTGGATGAACAGACGGCCACCCTTCTCATGGACCGCACCGGCGACTGTGCTCCAGCCGGCGATGTGTTCCGGCGTGTAGATGCCGGGGGTGTTCATATACCCCTGCCCGTCGGCCGACGGCTGGGTGCCCTCGGTAATGAGCAGGCCCAGTGAGGCCCGCTGTCCGTAGTACTCGACGGCGAGCGCGCCCGGTGTCCCGTCGGGATTCGCCCGGTTGCGGGTCATGGGCGCCATTGCCAGGCGGTGCGCGAGCTCGATCCGGCCCAGTTTGAAGGGCTGCCAGAGGTTTTCGAGATCGGTCATGGTGGGTGTCTCTCCTTGAGGTTGCAGGTGTGTTGTGTGACTTACGGGCTGGGTTCAGGTTCCCGGTCGCCGGGTTCGGATGAGAATCCGCGCCACGATCAGCAGCGCGCCGAGGACGGTGAGCCCCGCTGCGACGAATACCGCGATGCTCCAGCCGTCCACGATGTCCTGGGTCGTGGCCGTCGCGATGATCGTGAACAGGGTGATGCCGCAGGCCGCCCCCAGATAGCGTGCGGTGTTGTTCGCGCCGCTGCCCGTGGCCGCGTGGTCGGCGGGCACGCTGGCCACGGCCTCCCGCCCCAGGGTGGAGTTGAGCAGACCGCTGGTGATGCCAATGAGCACCATCGGCAGGATCAGGCGTGGCACGGATTCGGCGCCCACCGCTGTCAGCATGAACCCGGACGTCAGGGCCAAGAGGATGGCGACCGCCCACGGCCCCTCCACGGGGAAGGGCAGCCAGCGCACGGCGATCGCGGTGAAGGTGCTGGCGACCGCCCACACCAGCGGCGGCAGGCTGGCCAGTTGCAGCGAGGCGCCGAATCCCGATTGGGCGACCGTCGGCAGGAAGGATGTCATCCCGATGGTCCCGACGCCCACGGTCAGGGCGCCGATGGTGGCGGCCAGGACTCGGGGGGCGCGCAGCAGGCCCGGTTCGATGAGCGGGTGGCGCACCCGCGCCTCGACGATCCCGAGAACGCCGAGGACGCACAGGGCGGACAGCGCGAGGACGACGAAGGACACGGTGACTCCGTGTCGCAGCTGGGTCAGGGCGGCCACCAGGAGCACTGTGCCGGCGACCAACAGCACCAGCCCCGGGACGTCGACCGGGCGCAGCCGCGTTGCCCGCGAGGCAGGCAGAGTCACGAGCGTGCCGGCGAGCAGGAGCGCGCCCAGGACCGCTGTCACCACGTAGTTCGACCGCCAGCCGGCTGCCAGGTCAAGCAGCATCGCCAGGAGTGAACCGCCGGCGATCCCGGCTCCGATGCTGGCTCCCCAGATCGAGGTGGCGTGCGCCCGCTGTTGTGCGGCCGGGTAGGAGTGCGCCAGGATGGCCAGACCGCAGGCGATCACGGCGGCTCCGCCGAATCCCTGCAGGATGCGCGAGCCGATCAGTATCGCCGGGTTCCAGGCCACCGCGCAGCCCAGCGCACCGACGGCGACGGCCGACAGGCCCACAGCGTAGACGCCGCGGCGCCCGAACCGATCCCCCAGCAGGCCGGCGGCCAGCAGGCCTCCGGCCAATCCCACACTCATCGCACTCAGGATCCAGGCCCGGGCGGATGTCCCCGCGCCGAGGTCCCCTGCAGCCGAGGGCAACGTCGCCATCGGCGTCACATAGGTCACCAGCACCAGGGCCGTGCCCAGGGCGATGGGCAGGAGTGGACGCTCACTCCAGTTTGGTTTGATTCTCAAACTCATGGGGGTAGCATACCAGCATGGCAACGACAGTTCCGCTCACCGATCTACCCGGCCGCGCCTGCCCGATCGCGGCCTCATTGGAACTCGTAGGAGAACGCTGGGCCCTACTCGTGATCCGTGAGATCGCCATGGACAATCACCGGTTCTCCGACATCGTGCGCGGCACCGGAGCCCCCCGCGACCGCATCGCCGCCCGACTGAAGTCCCTAGAGTCCGCGGGCATCGTCATGCGCCGCCAGTGCCCGAACTCGCAGCGCCACACCTATCATCTGACCGAGGCCGGCGCGGACCTGATCCCCGTGCTCAATGGACTCCTGGAATGGGGTCTGCACCACGCAGTGGCGCCGGACGACCCCAAGCGGAAGGAACAGTATCCCCCGCTGGCCGAACCCGTGACCGAGCTCAACCCATAGCCCGCACCCTGGCTCTCGCACCTCGCACCACGCACCTCGCACCTCGCACATACGACGCGCATACCCGGCACATACGGAAAACGACTCCGCCCCCATCGAACGATGGGGGCGGAGCCTGGACCCGGTCGACCGGGCTGCCAGCGTGCAGACTAGGCAGGGTGTGGATCAGACCAGAGGGATCAGGCCAGCGAGGCCAGCTTCTCCTTAACCTGTGCCGCGGACGGATTCGTCTGCGTGGTGCCGTCGATGTAGAGCAGCGTGGGCACCGTCTGGTTGCCACCGTTGGCGGCCTCGACCACCTGAGCACCGTTGGCGATGTCCTCGATATTGACCTCGTTGATCTCAATACCGGCCTGGGCCAGCTGCGGCTTCAGGCGCTTGCAGTACCCGCACCAGCTGGTGGTGAACATCGTGACCTTGCCGGCCTCCGGCAGGAATTCCTCAACCTCAGTGCTCATCGGCACCCTCCTTCATCTCGTCTTCAAGCTATATGGCTCACTTGCGACAACCGTACACGGAGGAGCACTATTCCCGACCTCGGCCCCAGTCAGCCACCCCTGTGAACTCGCTCCCCACACATCCGCCGGCTTGCCCGTTTAACAGGTTCCACGTGAAACGTGACGAGCCTCAACAGCCACCGAGACTCTAAGAAAACTTAGTAAAGTAACATATAGACGTATTCACATCCACACCGGTTTGCAGCTCCGCTACGGTGCGCGAGCTCGCGAACACAACCGGATCTGCCACCACCCTGCTGCCTGAAACTACAGCACGAAAGGTCCGCCTTGAGCACCGCCCCCACATATCCCGCCACCTCGATGTCGCCAACACCGAACCCAGTCGAGCAGGAGGGGACGAGGTCCTTCGTCGTAGCCTGGTTGCTGTCCCTGTTCCTGGGCGGGCTGGGAATCGACCGCTTCTACCTGGGCAAGGCCGGCACGGGCGTCCTCAAACTCATCACCGCCGGCGGGCTGGGCGCCTGGGCGCTGATCGATCTCATCATCATCCTGGGCAATGGCGCACGGGACGATCAAGGGTATCGGCTGCGCGGCTACCGCACATACCGGGTACTCGCCTGGATCACGAGCATCGTACTCGTCCTGGCCGGTCTGGCCCTCGCCCTCATGTCCTTTATCGGCCAGTGGTCCACCACCACGACCGTGACCAGCTCCCCCGCACCCGGGGCACCCGCCGGTCCCGCTGCAACGCACAGTACCCGTCCGGCCCAGGCTCCGGCCGAGCAGGCCCCCGGTGGTTCCGCCGGGGGTCCGGCCGCCGGCCCCGCCCCGGCCGCCGACGATTCGGCACGGGATACAGCGCCCCGCCGACAGACATCGGAGACCCACCGGAAAACCACTACAACCGAATCCCACAGCAGCACCGGCGAGAGCAGCAGTAAAAGCAGCACCGAACACAAGACCTCTGCCGGCACCCTGAGCCAGCAAAATGCAGTGGAGCGGGCCCAGAGTTACCTGCGCAGTTCGGCTTTCTCCAAATCCGGCCTGGTCGAGCAGCTGGAGTTCGAGGGATTCTCTACCTCCGACGCCACGTGGGCGGTCGCCCATATCGAGGTGAACTGGAAAGACCAGGCGTTGAAGAAGGCCGGAAGTTATCTGCACAGTTCGGCATTCTCCAAGTCCGGCTTAGTCGAGCAGTTAGAGTTCGAGGGATTCACCAGCGCACAGGCTCAATACGGCGCCAACCATGTCCAGGCGAATTGGAAAGAGCAGGCTGTGAAGAAGGCTAAGAGCTACCTGCGCTCAGGCTCCTTCTCCGCCGATGGCCTACAGGAGCAACTCGAATTCGAGGGCTTCACCCCGTCTCAGGCCGCCTATGGGGTCAAGCAGGTCGGCCTCTGACCGGGTGCGTCCAGACATATAAGCGATCCCTCCAGATTTGACCGGAATCCCGGTCAAATCTGGAGGGATCGCTTATATCTTTTAAACCTCGGCACGCAGGCGCTGGGTGGCCAGGTGTGCGAGCACCGCGGCCTGATCGCCCAGCACCGCATCGTCGAAGACGACATAGGGCGAATGGTTGTCCGCCTGCTTGTCCTCGGGTACATCGGCGCGCTTGGCGCCCAGCATCATGTACGTGCCGGGCACCTCGTCCAGCACATAGCTGAAGTCCTCGCTGGGCATCACCGGATCGGCCAGGGTGCGCATCCGCTCGGCCCCCAGCAGCCCGCGCACCTGGTCCATCGCCCAAACCGTCTCAGACTCGTCGTTGACCGTCACGGGGTACTTCACCTGGAAGTCCACCTCGGCCGTGCACCCGTGGGCGGCGGCGATGCCGGCGGCCAGGCGATCGACCTCGGTCTGCATGGTGGCCAGCGCCTCGGCTGAGAACACGCGGATCGTCGCACCCAGCGTGGCCGAGGCCGGGATGACGTTGACCGCGTCCCCTGCAGACAGCTGCGTGACCGACATGACCACCGGGTCGAAGACGTCGAAGCGGCGCGAGACCATGTTCTGCAGCGCCAGCACCAGTTCCGCCAGGGCTGGCACCGGGTCACGGGACTCGTACGGCTTCGAGCCGTGGCCGCCTGCGCCGTTGATGGTCACATGCAGGATGTTCGAGCCCGACTGCAGGATGCCCGGCTTGGTGTGCAGGATCCCGGCCTCGCGGACCTCGACATGGACGCCGAAGGCCGCGCAGACCCGCGGGCCCGCCGCCTCCAGCACACCCTCCTCGATCATGATCGGGGCACCGCCGGGATCTTCCTCCCCCGGCTGGAACATGAAGACGACGTCGCCGGGCAGCTGGTCGCGGTGGGCGGCCAGCAGCCGCGCCGCACCCACCAGGCCCGAGGTGTGCAGGTCGTGGCCGCACGCGTGCATGTTCCCGTTCAGCGATTTGAAGGGCTCGTCGGTCAGCTCCGTGACCGGCAGGCCGTCCATGTCCCCGCGCAGCAGGACCGCGGGTGCGGAAACGGCCTCCGCCGGGGCCCCTGCCGCAGGGCCCGCAGGCCGATCCGGGTGAGTGCCGCGCAGCACCGCGGTCACGGAGCTCAGGCCCGTACCCACGGTGATCTCCAGGCCCGCGGATTCGCGCAGCGGTTCCAGAGCCTCGAGCACCTTGGCCTGGGTACCGGGCAGGTCCAGGCCCGTCTCCGGCTCGGCGTGGAGCCGGCGGCGCAGGTCCTGGAGTTCGGGCAGCAGGGCCGCGGCCTCGGCCACGTAGTCAACGGTCATCAGCGGGTCCTTTCGGTTCAACGGCTGTGGGCAGGAGCGTGCAACCCCCTCGGTGAGCAGTCACTTTGGTCCGATGCCCCTCGATTTGCAGTCACTTTGGTCCGAGAATCTGCCCGGAATCCAGACCAAAGTGACTGCGAATCAGGACGAGACCAGACCAAAGTGACTGCTCACGGGGAGGGATCGAAGCTCACCTGCAGGCTGTGCGTCTCAGAAGGCGGAGTGAGCCAGGTCCAGGCCCGGCAGCGCCGAGTCCGTGTCCTTGACCTTGCGGCCGCCCTGCAGGACGACGCGCACGTTCGCCGGGTCGGCCAGCGCGGCGATATCTGCCAGCGGGTCGATGTCGGTGATGACCAGGTCGGCCAGCTTCCCGGCCTCGACCGTACCCAGGTCCGAATCCAGGCGCAGCAGCTGCGCGGAATTGCGGGTGCCGGCGGTGATCGCGTCCAGCGGGCTCATGCCCAGCGACACCAGGTGCTTCAATTCCATCAGGTTCTCGCCGTGAGGGCAGATACCCGAATCGGTTCCGGTTGCGACCTTGACGCCGGCTGCGATCGCTGCGGTCACGCGTTCGCGTGCGATCGCCGACCACTTCACCTTCTTCTGGTACAGGTAATCGGGCACCAGCGCGGGATCGGGCACACGCAGCGCACTGGAGAGGGTGGGCACCAGGAAGGTATCCTTCTCCAGCATCAGGTCGATGCCCTCGTCGTCGATGCCGTAACCGTGCTCCACACTGGACACACCGCCGCGGATCGCCTCCTTGATGCCCACCGGGCCCTGTGCGTGGGCCGCCACGGGCTGGCCGGCCCGCTTGGCCATCTCCTCCACGATGATGGCGATCTGGTGGGCGCCGATACCCACATCGTCCGGGGTGTCCGAGGGGCTGGACACGCCACCGGTAGCGCAGACCTTGATCGCGTCGGCTCCGGTGCGCACCAGGGTCCGCACGGTCTTGCGCACTTCGTCATCGGAGTCCACTACGGGGTTGACACCGGCGACGGAGGCCGACAGACCGGAGTGCACGCCGTTGGCCAGGTGGGCATCGGTGTGGCCGCCCGTGGGCGACAGGGCCGCGAGCGCCAGGTGCATGCGCGGGCCGATGATCTGCGCGCGGGCCACCGCATTGCGCAGGCTGGGGTCCTGACCGCCCAGGTCGCGCACCGTGGTGACACCGGCGAACAGGGTCTTGCGGGCCACCAGGGCGGCTTCGAAGGCGGACTCGCCGGGGAACCGAGCCTCGACCTCGGCCGCGGGGGCCTCGATGTTGAGGTTGAAGTGGACGTGTGCGTCGATGAAGCCCGGCAGCAGGAACTTGCCGGTCAGGTCGTAGACCGGGGCCGAGGTCGCAGGCGCCTCGGTGCCCGAGTAAACCGCTGCGATGCGGCCGGCGGCCACGTCGACGGTGGCGTTTTCAACCGGGAGTGCCCCGGTGCCGTCGATCAGAGTGACGCCGGTGAGGCGGTATTCATCGGTATTGGCTGGAGTGGCTGGTAGGCGGACCGGGTTCACGGTACTTCACGTCCTAGGTTATGAGATCGGTATTGGATCGGTTGGAGATCACTTCTGACCGGGTTCCAACCTACCAAATGCGCCTGGCCGCCGAGCCGCCGGACGGGCCGCCGAGTGTGACGTCGGGTGACCCTGTATGTCATTGCCGTCACACATCACCCGGCCGGAGGTGTTCACTGGGGTTCACCCATACGACAGGGAGGACTCACCATGACCGACGCACCCGGCTTCACCACCCGCTCGATCCACGCCTCGGCCGCGGCCGATACCGATTCCTTCGGTTCCGTGGTCGCGCCGCTGTATCTGAGTTCGACCTTCGCGATGGAGTCCCCCGGTGTGATGCGCGGGCCCTATGACTATGCCAGGGCGGGCAATCCGAACCGCACCGCGCTGGAGGACACCCTGGCCGGGCTGGAGGGCGCGGACTTCTGCGCGGTGGTGGCCAGCGGGATGGCCGCCGAAACCGCTGTACTCAACGCTCTACTGTCCCCCGGCGACACCCTGGTGCTGCCGCGCGACGTCTACGGCGGCACCGTGCGCCTGGCCGAGGACGAGTACGCCCGCTGGGGCGTGCGCATCGTCACCGTCGACACCACCGATGACGCTGCCCTGGACCGGGTGCTGGCCGACGGCGCAGCGCTGGTGTGGATCGAGACGCCCTCGAATCCCTGTCTGGACGTCCTCGACATCGAATCGATCGCGGCGCGGGCTCACACCGCGGGAGCCCTGTTGGTCGTCGACTCGACCTTCGCCTCGCCGTATGTGCAGCGGCCCCTGGAGTTGGGCGCCGATGTGGTGCTGCATTCGACCACGAAGTTCATCGGCGGGCATTCGGATGTGATCGGCGGGGCGGTCCTGCTGCGCACCGATTCCCCGCGGACCAGCGATGCGGCGGTGCGGATCGAGCGCTGGATCTTCAACGCCGGGGTAGGGCAGGCACCTTTCGACACCTGGCTGACCCTGCGCGGGGTCAAGACCCTGGCGCTGCGGATGGAGCGCCACTGCGCCAATGCGCTGGCCGTGGCCCGCTGGTTGGAGGGGCGGCCCGGGGTGGCCGAGGTCTACTACCCCGGGCTCGAATCGCACCCGCGCCACGAGCTGGCCCACAGGCAGATGAACGGCTTCGGCGGGGTCGTGTCCTTTCGCGCGGACAGCCCGGAACTCGCTACTGAAATCTGTCGGAACACTCGGGTATTCACCCTGGCCGAGTCCCTGGGCGGGGTCGAATCGCTGATCGACCATCCGGCTTCGATGACGCACCGGGTGCTCGCGGACACCGAGCTCGCCGTGGACCCCGCCGTGATCCGCCTGGCGATCGGCCTGGAGGACGAGGCCGACCTCCTGGCCGACCTCGCCGACGGCCTGCAGGCGGGGCTGGAATCGACTATCGGCCGGCTCTGAAACCGACCACTGGCGATCGCTGAACGTGCAGATCGGTCAGAATGTGCAACCTCATGCCCGGCCGCCGAACCAGTCGGCGGGGTTGCGGCTCAGGTCGGCGAAGACCTCGCGCATGATGGCGTAGCCGGATTCCAGGATCGACACGAGCGCGTGCTCATTGGGCGCGTGCTGATTGCAGCCGGGGTAGGAGTGCGGCAGCCAGACCGTCGGCAGGTTCAGCACCTCGGCGAACACATCGTTGGGGATGGTGCCGCCCAGGTTCGGTTCGATCGCCGCATCCGCGCCCGAGGCCGCACGCACCGCCCGCGCGGCCGCCAGGGCCGCGGGGGCCTCGGGATCCAGGCGGGTGGCGTTCATCTGCTCGCCGGCACTGACCTCGACCCCGGTGATACCGGCATCGGCCAGTGCCCGGCGGACAGCGCCGGGCAGGTCGGAGTCGTCGGTGCCCACCACGTAGCGCAGCTGGACGACCGCGCGGGCGGAGCCGGGGATCGCGTTGACGGGGGCGTCCGGGTCGCCGGCGGTGAAGGCCAGGACCTCGAGGACGTTGAAGCCCAGGACCTTCTCATCGGGGGTCAGCCCCGGTTCGCCCCAGCCCGGGTCGATCGCGGGGTCGTCGGGGGCCGGGGGCCGGTCCGGCAGGGCGTCGATGGTGGCGCGCACGGAGTCCGGGAGGGGGCCGGGGCGCAGGGCGGCGGGGCGGATCCGGCCGGTGCCGTCGACCAGGGCGTTGATGGCCGCGGCGATGACGGTGGCGGGGTTGCGCAGTTTGCCGCCCCAGTTGCCGGAGTGGTTGCCGCCCGCACGCAGATCGCAGACGAGCTCGAAGGTCGCGCAGCCGCGTGAGCCCAGGAAGATCGTCGGGGCGTCAGCTGCGTAACGGGGGCCGTCGGAGCCGATGAACAGGTCGGCGGCCAGCAGGTCCCGGTTGGACTCGGCGAAGGCGCGCAGGCCCAGGGAGCCGGATTCCTCCGCGGTTTCCAGGAGCACGGTGACGTTGTAGCCCAGGTGGCCGTCCGGGGCCGCGGCGATCGTGTCGGCCAGGGCGACGTGGTTGACGGTGTGCTGGCCCTTGTTGTCCGCACTGCCGCGGCCGTAGAGTCGGTCGCCCTCGCGGGTGAGTTTCCAAGGGTCCAAGCCGGCGCGCCACTGTTCGGCATGGGCGAACTGCACGTCGGCGTGGCCGTAGAGCAACACGGTGGGCAGGTCGGCGGATTCGATCCGACGGGCCACCAGCAGGGGGTGTTCGATGGATTTCGGGTTTTCGTGGACAGCGGCGGTGAAGCCGGCGGCGGTCAGTTCCGGAATGATCTCCGCATTCAGATAGCGCAGCATGTTCTCCCTGCAGCCACCCGCCTGACTCTCCGTGGCGATGGCGACGCGGCGGTCCAGAGCTTCGATGATCCGATCAATGGGAGTACTCATGTCCCCATTTTCCCATCGATATTCGCGCAGGTGGGAAGAACAAAGCGATCCCCGCACTCCGAACCCCTTCTGGGGTTTGGAGTGCGGGGATCGCTTTGGAGTATGCCGGGGCTAGATCAACTCAGGCGTGCAGGTCGAAGCGGTCCAGCTCGGCGACCTTGGCCCAGGCGGCCACGAAGTCGTTGACGAACTTCTCCTTGGCGTCATCGGAGGCGTAGACCTCGGCGACGGCGCGCAGTTCGGAGTTCGAACCGAAGACCAGGTCCGCGCGGGTGGCGCGGAAGACCTTCTCACCGGTCGCGTCCTCGGTCGCCTCGAAGGCGCGCGAGCCCGGATCCAGCGGCGACCAGGAGTACTTCATGTCGAGCAGGTTGACGAAGTAGTCGTTCGTCAGCACGCCCGGCTGGTCGGTCAGCACACCGTAGTCGGAGCCATCCCAGTTGGTGCCCAGCTGGCGCATGCCGCCCAGCAGCACCGTCATCTCCGGAGCCGAGAGGTTCAGCAGGTTGGCGCGGTCGACCAACAGGTATTCCGCAGGCTGGCCCTGCGCACGGGCGGATTCGTAGTTGCGGAATCCGTCGGCTGCCGGGTTGAGGTACTCGAACGAGTCCGTGTCCGTGAGTTCCTGCGTCGTATCCACGCGGCCGGCGTGGAACGGCACGGTGACATCGAAGCCGGCTGCCTTGGCGGCCTGCTCGACACCCACGTTGCCGGCGATGACGACAACGTCGGCGAAGGACACCTGCTTGCCGTCGGCGGCCTCGGCGTTGAAGGCCTCCTGGATGCCCTCGAGCACCGGGATGACCTTGTTCAGCTGCGCCGGGTTGTTGACCTCCCAGCTGCGCTGCGGTTCCAGGCGGATGCGGCCACCGTTGGCGCCGCCGCGCTTATCGGAGCCGCGGAAGGAGCTTGCGGCGGCGAAGGCGGTGGAGACCAGCTCGGACACGGACAGGCCGGACTCGGCGATCTTGGCCTTGATGGCGTCGACGTCGGCGGAGTCGATCTGCTTGTAGTCGGCCGCGGGGATCGGATCCTGCCAGATCAGATCCTCAGCGGGGACCTCGGCACCCTTGTAGCGGGTCTTCGGACCCATATCGCGGTGGGTCAGCTTGAACCAGGCGCGGGCGAAGGCGTCGCTGAAGGCCGCCTGGTCGTCCTTGAACTTCCGGGAGATCTTCTCGTAGGCCGGATCGACGCGCAACGAGATGTCGGTCGTGAGCATGCGGGGCTCACGGCGGCCCGACCCCTGGGCCATCGGCACCATATCGGAGCCGCCGCCGTCCTTCGGGCGCCAGTGGAAGTGGCCGCCTTCGCCGACGACGCATTCCCATTCGTAGGCGAACAGGATGTGGAAGAACTCGTTGTCCCAGCGAGTCGGGTGGTAGGTCCAGGTGACCTCGATGCCCGAGGTGATGGTGTCGTTGCCCTTGCCCTCGCCGAAGTCGTTCTTCCAGCCCAGGCCCATCTGCTCCATCGGAGCGGCTTCCGGCTCCGGACCGTTGTGTTCGCCGTCGGGGGCGGCGCCGTGGGTCTTGCCGAAGGTGTGGCCACCGGCGATCAGGGCGACGGTTTCCTCGTCGTTCATGCCCATGCGGCCGAAGGTGTCGCGGATGTCCGAGGCCGCGGCAGCCGGGTCCGGCTGGCCTTCGGGGCCCTCCGGGTTGACGTAGATAAGGCCCATGGTGGACGCGCCCAGCGGCTTCTCCAGCCGACGTTCCTCCGTGTAGCGCTCATCGGTGCCCAGCCAGGACTTCTCCGAGCCCCAGTAGACGTCGTCGTCCGGCTCCCAGGCTTCGGGGCGACCGCCACCGAAGCCGAAGGTCTTGAAGCCCATGTGCTCCAGCGCGACGTTGCCGGCCAGGATCATCAGGTCGCCCCAGGACAGGGACTTGCCGTACTTCTGCTTGACGGGCCACAGCACGCGGCGGGCCTTGTCCAGGCTGCCGTTGTCCGGCCAGCTGTTCAGCGGGGCGAAGCGCTGCTGACCGGTGCCGCCGCCACCACGGCCGTCGAACACGCGGTAGGTGCCGGCGGAGTGCCAGGCCATGCGGACGATGAACGGACCGTAGTAGTCGAAGTCGGCCGGCCACCAGGGCTGGGAGTCACTCAGGGTCGCGTCGATGTCCTTCTTGACCTGGTCCAGGTCCAGAGCTTCGAACGCCGCGTTGTAGTCGAAGTCCGCGCCGTTGGGGTTGGCTACGGCGGGGTTCTTCGCCAGGATCTTCAGGTTCAGGCGTTCGGGCCACCAGTCGCGGTTCGTGGTACCGAATTCCGCGGACTTGTCCGCGCCGGCGCCCTTGAAGTCCACCTGGCTGGGCATCACCGGGCACTTGCCGGCTTCTGCGTTGACATCAGTCACTGTTAATTCCTTTCCTCGTGATGAGTGGAAGCTGTTGATTCGTGGGGGAACTGTGGGTCCCGGGATTCAGGGGAATCCCGGGATTCGCAGTCCCGGCAGATACCGCGGAACGTCACCGCGGCCTCCAGGATGCGCATGCCGTGTTCATGATCCGGACGCAGGCAGGGGGCCTGACCGACGACGCACGCGACGTCTTCGATCCGGCCGCACACCACGCACTGCACATGGTGGTGGTTGTTTCCCACCGCCGGTTCGTAGAGGGCCCCACCGGAATCCGGGAGGTCCAAACGGCGCAACAGTCCGGCGTGGGACAAGTCGCCCACGATATTGTGCACGGACTGCGGAGACAGGCTGGGCAGTTCCGCACCCAGCGCCCGGTGAATATCGGAGGCCGAGCAATGATGATGGCCGTCCAGGTATTCCAACACGGCAACCCGCCCCGCGGTCACCCGCAGGCCACCGGTGCGCAGGCGTTCTGCCAATGCGTCCGGGGTTGTCGTTCTGTTCATGTCTTCAGTGTACAACTTTTGAGTCATTCAAAAAAGGGGATGGAGGGAGGTTTTTCGGTTGGGGTCGCGGTTCACGCCCGCCGTCGTGGTCCGGGCAAGGTTCGTCGTGGTTCTGGTTTGGGCTCGTCGCTTCGAAGGAACGGCCCCAAACCAGACCCACGACCAACCTGGGGGCCGCCTTCAGTCAGGGTGCCCATTGCCGGCCAAGAACGCGTCCACGTGCCGCGCCGCGATGGCAAAGCCCCGACTGCCGTAGACCCGACCCAGCCGGTCGGCCCGCGAGCGCAACCAACGCAGGAAATCCTCGCGGGTGCTCGCGCCGGACAGTGCATCGTCGAGTGCGCTGGCGTATGTCAGAGCCCGTTCGCACCTGGCCCGGTCCTCAGCAGCGGCGCCGGCCACGTCATCCCGGAGGCCGGCCAGTGCTTGATACCAAGGCGAATCGGGGTCGCCGCTGGGCTCGGCCCGGGCAGCACCGGACTTGTCCCGGGCGTCCAGAGTGTCCAGGGCACGCAGCAGCCGGAACCGGACGCCATAGGGGAACACGTGATGGACTTCGACCGCATCACCGTCCCCAGCCGCACCATCGCACGCGCTCCCAGCTTCACCGCCGGGCCCATCGCCGGCTGCACCGCCTGGCCCATCGTCAGAACTCTGCACGCTGGGCAATGCGAAGCCGATGAAGTCCCGCAGCATACGCACTTCCACCGCCCGATACCCCGCGTCTTCACGAGCGTCCGGCTCCGTCAGTTGCAAGGCAAGAGCCAGCAGCTGTGCTTCAGGATGCCCGTCGAGATCAAATTCCACTGAGCTCCCCCATCCCTTCGGCACGAATCCCAGCCACCCCCCTGTCGACCACCCCGCCAAGCCAGGACTGTTCAGCGGACTCGCCATTGTAATCGATATCGAAGGCTGCATACGACGTGCTGCACGCAAAGGGATTTGACCCGCCAGACCCCATCACACTCTCAAATCGAATGAGCCGGCCATGGCCCTATCGGCCCGACCACGGCCCTTGGCCAAAGGTTCACGCATCGGTAACCGAGTCCTCAACTCCGTCTCCTCCACGTCTCATAGCCTGTCCGGGTTATACCCACTACGAGTGAAGGATTTTCGTGGCCAAGACTCCCATTGGTGGTCAACTGTTCGCACACAACTCACAGTCCGCCCCCGCATGGCAACGGGCCTTGAAGCCGCTGGCAGCCGGACTCGCCGGCCTCGGCCTGGTCGTGACCGGCGGACTGCTCCCGGCACAGGCCAAGACCGCTCCGCCGGCCCAGCCCACCTCCCCGACCATCGCCGAGGTCGACCCCGACGGCGGCGTGCTACGGACCCAGGAGTCCCAGGCGGTGGCACCGGGGGTCTCGCTCACGAACTTCTCGCGCTTGGAGGACGGCGGCTGGAACAACGGCAACCTGCTGTCCATAGACCTCACCGAGCCGACCGTATCCCTTGATGTGGCCAACAACGGTGCCGTGACCAAACCGGGGACGCTCACGGAGATCATGAAGCGCTCGCCCAAGGCCGTCGCCGGGATCAACGGAACCTTCTTCGACATGAACTATTCGAATGCCCCCGTCTATACGTCGATCGGCCGCGACGGCGTGCAGACCGGAACCGTAGACGAACGGCCCGCGCTGACCGTCGACGGCGCCAGGGCCGCCATCCAACAGCTTTCGGCGGCGGGCACGATGACATACCCGGATCACGGGGAAAGCTCCGGAGGTACCACGACAGTGGACCTGGGCGGACTGAACAATCCCAGCCTGGGCAAGGACAAGATCGGCGTCTACGACACCCAGTGGGGCGATTACCCGTTGTCCAGACCAGTCGGCGGTCCGGACGCGGTGACGAAGACGGTGGCCAAAGCGATCGTCGTTGCCGGCAAGGTCTCCGAGGTCGTTTCCGACGCCGGCTCTGAGCTGGGCCGGGTCCCGGAGGATAAGGGCACGCAGGTGCTTCTGGGACGCGAGGCCGGGGCCAAGACTGTTGGGGCACTCAAGCCCGGCGACGAGGTCGACATCACCGTAGCGCCCAAGGCCAAGATGGACATGGGCCTTGCCGGCAGCCACCAGCTGTTGCGCAATGGCAAGGTGACAGAAGAGGTCGAGTCGTCCGCTGACGATCTCATCACCTCCTTGCATCCGCGGACCGCCGTCGGCATCAGCAAGGACGGACAGAAGGTCTTTGCGCTGACGGTCGACGGCAAGACCGCACAGTCGCACGGTATGAGCATGCCGGAACTGGCCGACACGTTGGCGCGCATGGGAGCCTACAACGCGGTCAACCTAGACGGTGGCGGTTCGACGACCATGGCAGCGCGTGTTGCCGGAGCCTCCGCGCCTGCCGTCTGGAATTCACCATCGGATGGCTCGCAGCGCAACGACGCCAATGCCCTGGTGGTCTACTCCGATGCGCCCACTTCAGCCCTGACATCGGTCCGAGTGGATCCGACGGTGAAGGATGAGCACGCCGTTTTCGCGGGACTGACCCGGAGCATCCAGGCCACCGGACTCAACGATGACCTGGGCCCGATGGCCTCGCAGGGCACGTTCGCCGCGGGTGGCAAGGTCGCGGTGAGTTCCACGAAGGACGCTTCGGCCGTCGTCGAGGGCAGGGCCAGGGGTACGGGCACCGTCACCTACACTGTGGGTTCCCGCGCCCCGGGACGCGCGGCCTCGGCGGCAAAGGGGTCACTCACGCTTACGGTCCTGGGGACGCCGGAGGCGCTGGTGCCCAGCACCCGCGCGCTCAACCTAACGGCGGATTCGCCCAGCGGCGTCCTCAGCCTGCAGGGCGTGGATGCGGACGGGAACCGCGCGCTGATCGAACCTCGCGATGTCAAGGTGAAGGCCACCAAGGGCATCACCGTCAAGCAGGGCGGTGCCGGGGACTTCTCCGTCAGTGCCAAGGACGATGTGGACACCGGCACCGTGACGCTGTCCGTCAAGACGGGGAAGACTACCGTCGATACAAACGTGGCGGTAACGAACGGAACCGAGAGCAAGGCGGTGTTCGACCTGGCGGACGCCTCCGCGTTCACCGACGGCACAGCACGCGCCTCGGGGTCATTCGAGAAAGTCGACGTGCCCGACGGACAGCAGCCCGGTGGCATCCGGCTGCGCTACGACTTCACCCAGTCGACGGCGACCAGGGGCTACTATCTCATCGCCAAGGCCCCGAAGCCCGTCGAAGGTACGGCACTGGGCTTCGATCTGTGGGTCAAGGGCGACGGCTCCGGCGTCTGGCCCAGGCTCCAGGTGACAGACGCAGACGGGGTCACAACCAATGTGGACGGCGCCAACATCGACTTCGAGGGGTGGCAGAAGGTCCACTTCACCGTGCCGGTGGGCCTGTCGCAGCCGCTGACACCCACCGCACTGCGCCTCATGGAGACCAAGTCCGACGCGAAGTACCAGGGTGATCTAACGGTTGCCGGTCTGACGGCCACTGTGACGCCGGAGGCCAAGGTGGACAATCCTCTGCCCCTGCACGATCGTGCCCTGCTGGCGAATGGCTCGGTCGCCGAACGGCCGCAGCACATTGCAGTCATGAGCGATGCGCAGTTCGTGGCGCGCGAGCCGGATTCCGAGAATGCCAAGGGGGCTCGGCGCACGCTCAAGCAGATCGCCGCGACCAAGCCGGACCTGCTGGTGATCAACGGGGACCTGGTCGACGAGGCGTCCGAGGCGGACTTCGAACTGGCCAAGAAGATCCTCGATGAGAACTGGGACGCGAACATCCCCTACATCTACGTGCCGGGCAACCACGAGGTGATGGGCGGGGCGATTGACAACTTCAAGACCGCGTTCGGCGCCACCACGCAGAACCGGACGGTGGGCGGGACTCGGGTCATCACCTTGGATTCGTCCGCGGGCACTCTCCACGCGAACGGAACGGACCAGCTGCGGAATCTGGAAAAACAGTTGGAGCAGGTGGAGCGGGATCCGAACCTGACCGGAGCCCTTGTCTTCTTCCACCATCCGACCCAGGATCCACTGCCGGACAAGAACAGCCGGCTGGGTGACCGCCGGGAGGCAGAACAGCTGGAGAAGGCTCTGGGCGCATTCCGCGCGAGGTCCCACAAGTCTGTGGCCGTGGTGAATGGGCATGTGGGTGTGTTCAACGGATCTGCGGCCAACGGTGTCACCTATGTGGTGAATGGGAATTCCGGCAAGGATCCGGCGTCGACTCCAGCACGCGGCGGCTTCACCGGTTGGACGATGCTTGGGGTCGACCCGGATAAGGGGAAGCTGTCCGATAGCCCGTCCACGGCCGACAGGGCGAGCTGGATGGCCGCCGAAACCCGGCCATGGGTGGATTCGGTCGCGCTGGATGCTCCGGGAACCATTGCCAAGGGCGATTCCGTGGATGTGGCTGCGAGCATCGAGCAGGATGGCCGGAGCGTACCAGTGCAGTGGCCGGTGAGCGCGCAGTGGGGCGGCAGCGGTGTCACCGTCGATTCGGGCGAGGTGACCGATGCCGGCACCGCGGCGGAGAAGGCCGGGACCGATGTGGTCCGGGTGAATCCGCTGACGCACACGATGACCGCGCTGCGTGCCGGAACGGCGACCTTGCGCGTGACTGTCAATGGGCACACCGCCGAGGCCGTTGTCACGGTGCCGGGCGATGACGAGGGTTCCGGAAACGGTTCCGGTGGCGATTCCGACAGTGGCGCAGAAGGCGGCTCCGAAGGCGGGGACGAGGGGTCGGGGAGCGACGGCTCCGACGACCACGAGGGCTCTGAAGGCGATGCCGGGAGTAACGGCGGCGGTACGGGGTCGGGGCCCGACGGCCCGGATGCGCCGGGCGACTCCGACGGTTCCACGGGTTCCGCCGACGGCGGAGATAGCGATGCGCAGGCAGACGGCGAAGACCGAGAAGACGATGGTCCCGGTGCCGCGGGCCGTCTGCCGATCACAGGTGCCGGCGCGGGTATTGCCGCGATCGCGGTGCTGGCCTGCGCCCTAGCAACGCTCGGCGTACTCCTGGTGCGCAGGTCGCGCGGTCGGCACTGAGCCGACCGGCTGTACAGGACCCCGTGTGCCCGACTCTCTGGGCACACGGGGTCGAGGTCCGCGCTCCGACCTCAGGCCCCACCCGTGATCCGCTGGTACGCGGCCTTGAACGCGGGGTTGGGGTGGGCGCCCGGCAGCGCGTGCACCACCTGGGCCAGGGCCTGCTCCGGGTCCACGTCCAGGTGCCGTACCGCATACAGCGCTGCCACCGTGGGCGTGCGGCTGTAGGCCTGAACGCAGTGCAGCAGCACAGTGCGTCCCTCCGCGCGCAGGGTCGCCACCATGTCCGCGGCCTGAGTGAGCACATAGTCCAGGTGGGCCGCCCCTGCGGGGTCACCGGCATCGGGCAGCCAGACGGCCACCCGGTCCTCGCGCCACACCTGGTCAGGAATCTGCTTCCGACCGATCCGGCACAGGGATACGACGGCATCTACCCTGCGGGGCAGAACGTCCAAGGCACGGACGCCGCCCAAGTACAGGCCGGAATCGTGTGGGTCCTGCACACATGTGTCGGTCCGGTCCCAGCCGGCATAGTTCATCCGATCGACCAGCGGCCAGAGCTTGTCCCCCGCGTCCGAATACCCTTCCGCAGATTCTTCCGAGTACTCCACCAGCCGCGCCTGGTCGATGGCGTTTTCGATCAGTTCCTCGCTACGCCAGCCCGGCCAGCCATGGATCCTCCGCTTCCAGTCCAGGGGGACTGCACTGACGCCATAGGACGCGCCGATCAGCCCGCCGGCGATCGCAGCGACCGTATCCGTATCCCCGCCGCTGCGCACCGCCAGTTCCAGGGCGCGCTGCAGGTGGCGCGGGTCGTTATCGGCCCGGTCGCCCGAATGTACGATGGACGACCAAGCCGCTTGGAGGGCGTGGACCACCCAGCCGTTGTGGGAGAAGTGGACGGGCGGGTTGGCCTCGGCTTCGGCGATGCGGGATTCCCAGAGTTCTATGCGCTCTGCCAGCTGCGCATCATCGTCCACACCACCGCTGCTGACCGCATGGACTTCGAAGTCCATGTCATAGAGCCCCACCCGGATGTCCAGGTCCCCGGTGAGCACCGCGTGGGTGATCGCGGCACTCCACAGGGCACAGGCCTCGCGCGCGTCCTGGTGCGGGTGCGTCAGTGCGCTCTGTTCCTGGGCGTAGACCGCGACGGGCCCATAGAAGCCGGCCAGTCCCGCGGGCGCGGTGCGCATGAGCGAGCCGTTGCCGGCCGCGTCAGGGAAGTGCTTCTGGTAGGCGGCCGCGGCCGCCATGGCGTTGGCCGCCGGCCCTTCGTTGACGATTCCACTTCCCGTGGCCGAGGCCCGTCCCCGTCTCCGCGCATCACCCAGTACCGCGCGGGTTTGGTTTCCCACGTCCTTGGCGTCGCGGGCCCAGTCGATCCACTGGTCCACGACCGGGTCCAGACAGTAGCTGCGCATGCGATCCCGCAGGGTGAGCAGTGGGATGGCCATGGACGTGTCGTCGGTCCATTCGCCGGGTTCCCAGTTAAAGGCGCCTCCGCCCTTCATCTCGATGGGCATGTGGTCCGGGTAGGGTCCGCCGAATTCGTAGCCCGCACCCAGCGCATCGCCGCAGGCCATGCCCACCATGACACCGGCAGCGCGATCCTGTTGGCCCGGGGCATGGAAACGTTCGTCCGGACAGACCGCCTTGGGTCCCACACCGTATCTCACCACGGCACTCACCTCATTCTCACACTCGCAGTTAGCTCACTCTTGCGCTAACTCATGACAGATTAGCGCACTTTTGATTTAATGTCTATATGGCGAGCACACGACAACACGATCAGGCCGGACACTCCGGGCAGGGCGGCACTCCTGGGCAGGCGCCCTACCGGGACTCCCACGGCAAGACCCTGGACGAATACCCCAGGCCGTCGGTGGCGGTGGACACTGCGGTGCTCACGGTTGCCGAGGACCAGCTGGGCGTGGTCGTCGTTGAACACGATGGCGGCCTGCGCCTACCCGGTACCTTCCTGCACCAGGGCGAGTCCCTGGCCGATGCCGTGGCCCGGGCACTGCGCGACAAGGCCTGCATCACCGGTAGGGCACCGCAGCAGCTACACGTCTTCGACGCCCAGGGGCGTGATGATCGCGGCTGGGTGATTTCCGTGGCGCATATGGTGGCGCTTCCCGCCGAGGCCGTGGCCGGCAGCCGCATCATCCCCGCAGCCGAGGCCACAGGGCTGGACTTCGACCACGACCAGATCGTGGCCCGCGCCGTGCAACAGCTACAACTGGACTACGCCGAACGCCCGGACCCCGGCCACATGCTGGCCGAGGAGTTCACCATGCTGGAACTCCACCGCCTCCACAAGGCCGTGGACCCCGGCACCGCCCAGAAGGACACCTTCCGCAGGGCTATGTCCAAGCATCTGGAGGACACCGGGCGACTGGAGGGTGGGACCGTGGGGAAGCCGGCGCGATTGTTCAGGCGGGTTGAAGGGTAGCTTCTGAATGGCCGGCACCGTGATCCGGGCAGGCCCTAACCTTCCCGGGGAACATAGTTATCCCGAGAGCATCGGCGCAACCACTTGCCCGGATCAGGCCATTTCACATTCGTCAATGGTCCAATCCTTGCGCAGCGGAATCTTACGCTTCACTTCATCAGGCATGACTTCATAGTGTTCGTCCTTAGAACTTCGGACGATCCACGCTCTTGGCCGCAAATTCTGCCTGCCAGTCACTGCCCATATCCTCAAAAGTCATCATCTACGGGGACAGGGGAGTCTATTTCGTTCACGCCCCGTTGTATCACTTACCACGACGCAGCCAACACTCCTACGGAATATCCAGGTCTTCATCAGGCGAATAATTAATTTCATTCCACACTTTCTCGTACTGATCACGCATATGCTCCACCATCTCATACAATTCTTCCGTGGCGTTTTCCGCATCCTCTAAATCAGATCGAACCTGCTCCAAAACCTCATTTATCTCCTTAATTTCAGCTTCCGTCGAACTCCCTTCTTCTGACTCCCACTGGCGATACTCGTAGTCTTCCAAAACTGTCGGACCGGCTGAAAGTACTGTGAAAACATCGTCAACCAAGAAGTCCAGCTGACTTAGACCGGCTACCGCCGCCATCTTCCAAGAGGCAACCTTCCGGCTATATTGACCAGTCTCATCGTGATCCCCCATGCCCAGGCCGAACGATTTGAAACCGGCCCGCAGCGACGAGGCGCTCGATTCGTTGCGGTCGACACACTGAAGCGCCGACTGCAAGGCAAGAAGACCACCTTTCATTAATCGTTCATCATCGGTCAGCTGAGATGCGAAGGCCTCATCCAGTAGGTACTCCCGGCTATCAGTGGACAATGCCAACACGTAGTCGAGGAAGACCTCCAGGATCCGTCCTGCAGTTCCCGGATCAGTGTCCTCAGCCGTCATGGGGCACAGTTGCAGTTTCCCGGCCCAAGCCCGTTCGTCTAGAGAGTCACGCGACAGAGTCAGAGCTACCGCGTTCCGTGAGATCTTGCCTGGTTCGACGGCCCGCACATCGTGCACGATCTGATGGAAGTGGTCGTCCCCCAGGCCGAAGCCGACGAACACCAACCGCTTGGTCACTAGGCTTGCCTTGACCAGGGCAGCCAGCACATTCCGATTGGCGTCGAAACCCAGGTAGTCATCGCGCGTCAACACGATCGAGTCCTGGTCGGTCACGGACCCGTGCATCTTCAACAGCCAGCGAGTGGCAGCGTCATCTGAACCGCCGTCGTCCGGACTGGGGATGACCGCACAGGGCGCTCCTGCGTCTTCGCTGGCTTTCTCGAAGAGGGTGTCGTAGTTCAGAGTAATAGCCTGCTCCAACGGTAGCGAGGCCAGCAGAGTCGGCGCCAGACCGTATCTTTCCACCTCAACACGCTCCGCCACTGCAAGATTGAACTTCGCCTGGTCGCCGTACACATTGAGGAGGATCTCAGCCTGGTCCAGCACGTTCTTCCCAGACAGTCGCTGACGCTCACTGCTTGTCAGGCCCGCGCCGACGGCCAAGCCATCAACTAGGCCACCCCAGCTTGGGGCTCCTGCAGACATGCTGACGCCCGCACCCATGAACGGGACGATCTTCCCGGCGATTGCATCCCTCGCAAGTTCGCCGGCCATCGCCTTCAGTTCTCCGTTGAGCTCTGACCAGCCGGTCTCCACATTCGATCGCCGAATCCGCTGGGCCAGTGCCAGCTGCGCTGCGTCGCGGACGACCAGCACAATGTCAACCTGATGCCGCTCGGCAGCCACCGTTGCGGCCTTCAGGATGGTCTGAATAAGGTCGCCGATGACCGCAGCGCCTCCACCACCGCTGGCCCCTAGTACTGGCATTGCCAGCAATGGCAGAGGACGCCCATGCAATAGCGCGCTACCACCCATCCTCTGACCGGCCCCCGCCTGGTACTCCATGCCGCGGTCGATCGCACGTCGGGCAACAGCCACAAACTCGTCAATGATCGGTTCGAACTCGTCGGCGCTCCCAAACCCATGGAAGGGCACTGCAGTGAACACCGGCATTGGACTGGGCCCCAGCCAGGAATCCGGTGCCGCCGCGTGGGCATCCCCTGACAAGAACTCCTCATTGTGAAAGCCTGCAATGGCCTTCTCGAGTTCCGGATTTCCCCGACGCCAGTGTCGGCGCACACTCAACGTCTGATCCGTCGGCACCATCCAGGCGCTGCAGGCTACGTGCGTCAGGTCTCCACGGGTCACAAACACATGCGGGGTCATTTTAGGGGTAACTTTCGTCCAGGGTCAGCAATCCAGATCGCCGACTTAGTTTTTCTTGGCAGCCTTTGGACGCCAGATGCGTAGGCCTTAAGCGGTTCAGAATCACCATCAATGAAATATGCGCGAAGCGCCTTCATAGCTTTGTTTTCAAGCTGTCGGATCCGTTCGCGGGTAACACCAAATATCTTCCCCAGTTCCTCCAGAACCATCTTTTCGCCAGTAAGACACCCAGCACGCCCTAGAATGATATATCTATCACGCTCAGGTAGATAACTAAGGATCTCATCAAACTTGCGTGCATTCCATACCCGTACCGACTCTGCAACTACGATTTCAGCGGGATCCGGAACAACATAGACCTCATCGATGATGATACGGTCAGCAAGGCTTACCCACTCATCCAGTGGTCCATACGGTATAGAGTGCTCCAGAATGTCATCGAGCGAAATCGGCTGAACCCGCTCAACCAGGTCAACCTTCACATGATCGTGTTCTTTACACGAATCTCTGTTCCTACAAGCCCTCGCAACACTAACCTGATCCGACATATGTACTGGAAGACGAACAGTGCGACCCAAATCCGCTATCGCCCTAGAGACTGCCTGGCGAATCCACCAGCTCGCATACGTGGAGAACTTATTCCCCTGAGTATAGTCAAACTTCTGAACAGCTCGAACTAGCCCGGAGTTCCCTTCCTGTATTAGATCAAGAAGATCCAACTTGTGTCCCGCATGCAGATACCTCTTGGCAATACTAACCACCAAACGAAGGTTGGAACGCAGAAATAAGTTATATGCGTCAGCGCCCTCCGCCACAGCCCATTCCAAGTCAAGACCCCGACGGCGCGTACGGATGTTCTCGGTCTGCAACAGGTGCCGAGCAAATAGCCCGGCCTCAATCCGCTTACTCAGTTCGACCTCCTCGTCCGCCGTCAATAGGGGTGTCTCACCGACCTGCGCAAGATAAAACTTGAGAAGATCACCGTCGAAGGCCTGCTCGCCTATGTGCTCGTCACACCGGCTCCTATCATTGCTACTGGGAAGGTCATCTTCATCCGGCTCTTCGCGCAAGACGATTTTGGAACTCCGCGCAGGCGCTGAGGGCTCTATCACTTCCCCTGCTTCTGCTGCAGCGTCTTTAGGCTGACGATTCGCTTCACCCCGTCCACCTGCGGCTGGCTGTGCGCTTTGAATGAATTCTTGCTTGAGGAACCTACGCAGGTCGTGAACCTGACGTTCGGTGAACACTGCATGACGGTGCGCCCATGGGAGGATCCCAATGAGCGGATGAGCAGTGCGGACCGTAGGATCCTCGACAGTATTAGCCGCATACAGCAACACCAATCGTCCACATCCGCCATCGGCCTTTCGACGAATGACGCGACCAAGGCGTTGAATACTCTGCCGTGCTTGTTTGGAACCGGAGACAATGATCGCAAGGTCAGCGGCCGGCACGTCGATACCCTCGTCGAGTACCCGCGGAGCGCATAATGCTTTGACTCGACTCGCACCGAAACTCTGAAGAGCCTTACGCCTTTCGACCGGGGTTGCCACGCTACTAACTACCTCTGTCAAGATTCCGCATCCACGCAGCACATTCGCTGACACGTCTGAGGTACCAATCGTCTCGGAAAAGAGCAGGGTCCCGTTCGAACTGGTTACGACTGTGGAAAGCTGCGACAACAAGGCCTGCTTACCGCGTGCTCCAGCCAGTAACTGTTGACGCCGACTGACCGCTTCAAGATATTTCCGGGCCATGATGCAGTTAGGCGACTGATCATGTTCACGACTGGCAAGCCGATGAATCGCCGTAAAAAATCTGTTGGCGCTTGCGTGGTCCAGTTTTAACCTGGCCTTCAACCCTGCGCCCAGTTTAGTAATCCGACTGGTCGTATCTTCATAGACTGACCGTTCGCCTGATGTCAGCTGCACTCCGACGAAGGCGATCTTGAACGGCGATATAACACCGTCTCTTAATGCCCTGTCATACCAAAGTCGGAATACCACCCCACCAAAGTAAGGATCCAACGTGAACTTCTGGGCGTCATCACTACGTGTATAGGTGGCCGTTAGGCCCAAGCGGTAGTGGAACCTCTCGCTCAGAGCCTTCACGAATGATGGGGCCCCATAACGATGGCACTCATCGGCAATCAGCATGCCACTCTGGTGAGCAGACAACAGCTCATGCCGCGCGGCTGAATTGATGATTGCAACCAGCACGTCACATGAGTCCAGTGAATCGTGCCGACCGTTACCTAGCGTCCCGACTCGGGCTTCTGGAATCGTAGTTGCCAGTCGTTCCTGCCATTGAATTTGAAGCTCGGCCGTCGGAACAATGACCAAGGTGCGAATTCCCGCTTTGAAAGCTTCAAACGCGGCAGTGATTCCGATCATGGTCTTACCTGCGCCAGTCACCGCCTCGACCACACCCCTGCAACCGGCTGCGTACCAGTTCGTCAGTGCCTCAACCTGCCACTCCCACAGATGTGGATTTGAAATCCGGGGAGAACGTAACTGCAACGACCGAACAAATGGGTCGGTGTTCGTCTCGAGCTCGCCGCCTGACGACGAGGCAGGACGGGAGATCAGTGCTTCGCTCATGAGCAGTCCTTCACCATGTGCAGCAGTGCCGCTGCCAAAATTCTTCTATGCTTCGCACCCTAATGGAGACCTCTGACACCGCTCTGCCTCACCTTTGAACACTCACGACATCATCCGGCCCGACAGTGACCTTCCCGCGGGCGACCAACCAGTCAATCGTCACGTTCATACGTTCCTTGATCTTGGCACCCATCCGTGACCAGCCAAACACCTCCATAACCCCACGGATCAGTTCTTCCTTGGACATGTCCCCAGCACTGCGCAGCGCATCGCCCATGACATTTCCCAGCTCTACGTGGCTGACCTCACCGATGCCCAGCACGGTATCGGCGTTATACCGTGGTCGGTACCCTGAGTACGTGTCCGGAGTCAGATCGTCAGGCCAGTAGAAATCACCCAGGTCCTGGCCGTGAACCGGCTTCCGGCTACTGCAACTGAGAATCTGCTTCTTCCGCGCAACTGAAACACGCATGAGTCCGAACCGATTGCCAACAACCTTGGCCAGACGATCGGCCTGAATTGGTCCTTCTACCTCGATGATGTCGTCGATCTCCGCTGCGATCTTCGCCTTGTTCTCCTTGGTCTGGTAGTTATCAAGTACTGACTGCTCACCGATAACTTCATTAGGGGCCTCGACGAACTCGTATTCCCCGGATCGGTCGACAGCTTCTTGTTCCCTTTGTTCTGCGGCAACAGGCGCGGATGCTTCTTCGTTGTCTACTGTCGGCGCAATGCTCTGGAGCGGGGTAGCCCCGACCAGAGCACCTGCGGATGTCGTCGGGTTCGTGTCCTGACTGTCTATGCTCTCCGGTGCCGGGATCTGTACTGTCACCATACGATCCGGGTCACTGTCCGAGTCGGCTGGCGATTTCGCTGTCTCCACGGGCTTCCCCACCGTCGAGGCCTGTTGCTCAGCAACCTCGTCGTGCTCTGTTGCGGGTGTGACCGTTTCCACTGCATCGTTCGAAGCGGCTGGACCAACCGGAGCAATCGGCGCATATTGCCGTTCGGTCTCTCCAGCCAGCTGCACTACGCGGTCGACGACTCCGGTAGGATCGCTGATCCAGTCCACCAGCATGATCTGGGCCGTGGCGTCCCATCCCATCACGCCTTGCAGGATGGCCCCGGGCAATGTCATCCGATCTGATGTCGTCTTACGTCCAGCCCACTCCGGAGAATCCAGCAGCAGTCCGACCCAGCCATGTTCGTCATCACTGCGAACCGCCAAGTTGACCCGGAAGTCCGAGGTTCCGACGTCCTCCAGCACTTCCAGACCGACACTATGCAAGGCTGCGGACAGGCCCGTACGGAACATATCAACCGCAGCGCTGTGCCTCTCATCATGGGCACCGTAGGGCTCTTGTGCCTCGGCCGCGGCAAGGTAATCCCGCAGATCCAACACTCCCTGAGCCGAGGTCCGTGCGGGGTTGATATCGGCTGCACGGATCGATGTGAAGATTACGACGGCACGCCGGGCGCGGGTGACCGCCACGTTCAGACGGCGTTCCCCACCCGCGTTGTTCAACGGCCCGAAGTTGTGGCTGAGCTTTCCAGTATCAGGGTTCTTCGAAAAGGCAATGGAGAACAGGATGACATCGCGTTCGTCTCCCTGCACGCTTTCCAGATTCTTGACGAATACCGGTTCTTCAGCGCGCTCCAGCGACCTCCGGACCTCCGCGTCTGAAGACTGTTCCATCAGGTCCAGAATCAGATCACGTTGCTGGGTATTGAACGTGACCACTCCAATGGATGCCGTCGGGTTCACCGCCAGTCGTACGGAGATGTCTTCCACTACTGCTTCGGCCTCGGCCTGATTCGTCCGAGTGCCCTTCTTACCGGAGTCGAATACGCCGTTGACGAACCGGCTGCTTACCCCCAGACCGTCCCGGTTTTCGGGAGGTGCCGGGAAGACCTGCAAGTTGCCCTCGTAGTACTTCGCATTCGAGAAGCTGATGAGGCTGTCGTGCTGCGAGCGGTAGTGCCAGCGCAGCCATTTTCGCGACAGACCAGAATTCGCCACTTCGCTCAGGATTGATTCCTGATCGGTCGCGGCGAAAGTCGGGCGAACGAGCGCTGTCACGGTCGCATCCCCCTGTACCGCTGAGGACGTACCGACGATGTCCACCAGTTGCTGTGCTTCGGGCGCTAACGACTGTGTGGGTGCGATGTCGGTTAGCTCCTCTTCGTCACCAGCGCTCGAGGTGCTGAACGCGCTGGTGGGCGGCATCTGCTTGGAGTCACCCACAACGACGACGGAGTCCGCCCGGCCGATCGCGCCGATCGCATCGGCTACCTTGACCTGGGAAGCTTCATCGAAGATCACCGTGTCGAAGTGAGTGGTGTCGATCGGAAGCGACCGGGCTACGGTCGCAGGGCTCATGAGCACAACCGGGGTCAGACGCAGCACTTCGTCAGAGAAGCGTTCGAATATGCGACGGATCGAGCCACCACTCTTACGGTCCAGTTCCTTCCGCAGTCCAACGCTCGGTTCAAAGCCGGCCCGTTGCTCCAGCAATCGTGCGGGCAATTCTTGTTTTGTCATGGTGCGCAGCTTGTCGCTGATGTCGACATACTCTTTGACGCGCTTCAAGTATCTGGACCCGTCGAAGGTGTCCATATCGTGTCGACGCAGTTCTCGTAACAGGCGTTCACGAGCGGCTGCCAATTCCAGAGCCGCTTGCAGTCCTTCTGGCCTCTCACCAGACGCTATCCGGGCGGTTGCAGACCCCAACCCCAAGCTGTTCAATCCTGCGAGGGCCGATTGCAGGCGCAGCTGGCGCGACAGGTTGGTCTGGGCAACCTCATCGGACAGCATTTGCCGCCATTCCGCACGGCATGTAGATAAACGCGCAGGCAGACGAGCGTCGAATCCCCTGGTCTGGAGGGGGTGGCTCCCCTCCCATTCGCGATTTGATTCCCGGTCACCGCTAAGCCAGGCCTCCAGCGAAGCGTTGCTCGCACCGGCGGCCGACACCAGCCTGCTCCAGGTCTGTTCGAATTCCCCCAGCAGCTCGGTTACTCTGCCCATTTTCAACGTCGCCCGATGATCCGCAACCATCTTGTTCACGACGCCAACCAGTTCTGGGGCACAACGAAGGAAGTCTTGGAGCTTGGCCGCGTGTTCGGCAAAATCACGTTCAGTTTCGTAGCGCCTGTCCAGTTCCTGCATCGCAGCCTCGGCATGCAACGGAAGCCGACGGTAGGGGCCGTCGAGCCCCACGTCCTGACGCGCAGCGGCCTCAGACCTCCGATATGCGTCCAGGCCGGTCAAAAAGCGGATGACTTCGGACGGAGCTCCGCCTGCAATCCGGCCTTCCAAGGGCGACCCCTGCTGTACCAACGGCAGAATCCTGTTGAGCACAGTGGCAACCTTCTTCTTCCTTCCCAGCCGACCACTGTTCTGCGCGGCTTCGAACTCCTGCTGCAGTTGGACGGCATTCGCCATGGCCGCAGCAGGGCTCAGCTGCACGGCGAAGGCTGCCCACGTTTGGACGAATTGCCCCAAGTTCTGTCTTTGACGGTTTGCAGTTTCAGTGCCGATCCGATGCTGCTGTAGCTGGTCCGGGAACACGCCACTACCGGTGTCAAGATCGCGCAACCATGCCGTGAAGGCCTCATTTTGAGCACTATCGCAGGCCTGCAGGATCTGGAAGATCTCTGGCGGAATCTCATCGAATACGCCCAGTAGCTTCTTCACCGCGCCGAAGAAGCCCCGGAGCGCGTCGGCGTCCTGTGCGGAAAAATCGGGTCCTACCAGCAACCAGTTGACGGACAAGCGTTCTCCCCGTGCCCGGGTGTACGCACGGTTCAGTTCTGTAAGCAGCTGATTGATATGGTCCGAGGACGCAGCCAGGAGTTCGTCCGAGACATGTATCTGCTCAGCCTGCCAGTTCTGCTCAGCCGGCATAGCGCGTTCGAGGACTGCGCAACGCTGATACGAGTTCCAGATGGAATCGGCGCCCGCAGCGGCACTGTGACCATCCCCGTGCACGCTGTGCGGATATTCGTCCAGATCGGTGATCACCCGCGCCAGCTTGGTACGCAACGCATCGAATACGGCACGATTGCTCTGGCCCTGTGCCCGAATCGCCGCTCGTAGCTGGGTCCGGACCTTGCCCACTGTTTGATCGATCCCGTGGGCGTTAAGCGTCAATGGCTTTAGGCCCACCTGGTCCAATCGATCCTCCACCACGGATAACGCAGCCTGTTTTTCCGCCACGAACAGGATGGTGCGATCGTGAGCCAGGCTGTTGGCGATGATGTTGGCGATCGTCTGCGACTTACCCGTTCCCGGAGGGCCCTCCAAAACGAAGCTCTCCCCTGCAGAGGCAGCCTTGACCGATTCCAACTGGCTGCCGTCGGCCGGCAAGGGCAAGAACGCTTCGGCTTCATCCTGCGGTTCTACGTGAACTTGCTGAGCCGAAGTCTGCATCAACTCACCGGAGTCGTAAATCAAATGCTTCACAACATCATTACCGGCAAGCTCCTGCCAGTGGTCGCCCACATCCCGCCACATGTCCAGACTGGCGAATTTCACTAGAGCCAACTGTGCAATGCCCTCAACGGAGAACCCCAGCCCTTCCCCGATGAAACGCTGGCGCAGTTCTTGGAAGATCCGTGCCACATCGATCCCACTGTCATCGGTCGGTGGTTCCTCCAGCTGCGGAATCGTCATCCCGTATTCCTGCTTGAGCTTTTCGATCAATGCATAGTTCGCGTGTAATTCGCTATTGGGTTCCACCCGCATGGAGTACGGCTTCGAGGGGCTGCCGGTGAGCTCCACCGGAAGCAGGAACAACGGACTCAAGGCTTCACTTCCACTGACGGAGCTGGACTTCACCGGCCACCGGAGGAATCCGACGGCCAGGTACAGGGCATTGGAACCGCTCTCCTCCAACATCGCTTTGGCTTCGCGCCGCAGAGTATTGAGCTTCGATAGCGCACCACCACGTGCCGATTTGACGAAGACTCGGCCTTCATCGTTGAACAGCGAGGTCAGGCGTGCATCCGAATACTGCACGGCCGATTCCACCCCTCGGACCGCGTCGATTTCCTCCACCACATTATCCGGAGTTAGTTCGACTCTCTGGTTGTCGGCTAACAGATCCTCCAGGATGGGCAAGTCCGCCTCTGGCAGAAGAATCCTCACTCCACGCCCTGCCGAAAGCTTCAGCAGCGGATTGCGCAGTGACAGATCGAGCAGTTCGGAACGCCACTTCTGAACACGCAGCGGGAGCTCGCCTCCGCCAAGCCTCATTCGTTCATCCACGTGCGTCTGTCCCGCGTCATCCGTGGCTGACTTCGCGCCGGATTTGCGTGCCCGCTCCAGTGGGTCCGCCTGGCGAGCACCGGTCGCAGGTTCGACGTACACCACCTGCTTGGTCCCGTCGGCTGAGGTCGACATCGTCGGTAGGGGCATGACGCGACGATGCGCGACGGAAACGCTCACAACATATTCGACAGAACTTCCGCCCTGCGCTGCTTGAGCTGCGGCCTTCACCGCTTCGTCGAAACCGACGTCATGTCCGGCGGTGGCCGCGGTAGTTTCCACTGGGATGAAGTATCCGCTACCGAACAGGTTGGTAATAGATCCGGTGTCGGTCATTGCAGAGGGTGTGTTCAATTCCCTTAGCGAGAAGCCGACGAAGGCGTGGCCAGGAAGCACCACGATATAGGGTTGCAGGCCGGCTTCCTCAAGGGCCGCGGCAAATAGCACCGTGGTATCCAGGCAAGTCCCGAAGCGTGTATCCAATACCGCGTCCGAAGTTCTGACCTTCTGCCCGGAGTCCTCGAAGGAGGCCGGTGGGGTTGCGTAGCGGATGTCCAAGCCCTTGATCGCGTCGTAGATCGCACGGGCCGTGTCGACCACGCGTTCCGCGTCCCGTTGATAACCTACCAACGAAGGGTCATCAGTCCGTTCCTGTAGAAGGTCGGCTGCTGCAGACAGTACCTTTGTTACGGCATGCGCGCGGGGCTGGACGAAGGCGGCAATCGTCTCGGGTATATTCAGCGGGCTCCATTGGTCGTGGGCCAGGAAACGAACGTCCACGGAACGCTTGGTAAAGGTGCCGTCCAGCTCAAATTCCAGGTCGATGATGTCCGGTGTCGCTTCGTCCAGGGCGAAGAAGGCCGATGTGTCGAGGCCCCATTTCAGTGCGCTCTGCGGGGCCCAGAAGTACTTGCCGGATTCGATCTGCAAGTCAGCGCCATGCCAGCCGGCCCCATCGTCGAACCGGCCGGACCGCAGATGGGCGCGTAGACCGGTAATTGTGTGCGTAACCTTGGCAGCCGGATCCTCTACCGGATCCACTGCAATGCCCAGGCCCGCGAAGATGCCGATCCCATTGTGAACCAACGCGAAGTTCAGATCCTCCCGAAAGAAAAGTCCGACCTTCACATCTCCAAAGGGGTAGACCACCAGATTCAGCCCATGTGTGCCACCGGGCAACTCCGATACGAATCGTTCTACAGCGCGCTCAGTCAGCTCATCCAACACTCTCGGTTACCCCGCCCATCGTACCCACGACCTGACTGCCACCCCAGACAGCCCGAAGGCCCCAGAATGGCATCAGGTCCATTGTGAGCAAACTTACCAGCAGGCGGTGACACCGCCAGATTCAGGAACGAATTGGTGAGATAGGGACGCTCCTACCCCAACAACCCACTCTTCTCCCCCGTATACGTCACCATCAGCTCGTCTCGGGCACGCGTTGCAGCCACATACAGCAATGACCGTTCCTGTAGGAGCTTGTCCGCTCGCATTTCCTCCGGGGCCCCTTCTACGGCCCACGTCGGCGGCATGGAGTCCTTACCCACGTGCATGATCACCACGTTGCGGAACTCCGTGCCCTTGGACCGGTGCATTGTCATCACTACCGGCTTGCCCCGTGGCACGCCGTCCTTAGACACCTGGGCCACGGGTATGCCCAGCTCGGCCAGGCGCCGAGTCACCTCATTGACGTCCTTGTTGTTGCGCACCAGGATCGCGTTCTCCTCGGGTCGGAGGGAATCGTTCCCCTCGCTTTGGGCAAGCCACCTGTCCAGCACTTTGGCAACTGCGGCGAACTCCTCATCGCGATTCGCAAACCCCACGATGCTCGGTTCGACTCCAGCCCGTAGCGACCTGTAACCGGACTTCGACGTGGTCTTTTCCTCGACGTCCGTGTATGCCCCACCAGACAAGATCCGTAGGCCCAGACGCAGAATCGCCTCCGTCGTTCGGTAGTTCAACGACAGCGTTCGAGACCGACCCACGATGTTGATACCGAAGTGCGACAGCACGACCTTGGCCCCGTAGATCCTCTGGTGGGCATCTTCTGCAATGAACATGTCATCGCGGCCGCCACGCACCAGCGACCGAAGGAACGTCCAATGTCCGGGATTGAGGTCCTGTCCTTCATCTACCAGGACATGGTCAGCCCTATAAGCCAGCCGTCGCTCGTCCTCGGACCTGCCGGGCAGGTCGATGTTCGCGGCGTGCTGTTCTAACACCAGAGCTGCCAGATGGCGGGATTCTTCCCAGCTCACGGTGCCATCGACCTGTTCACGCGTCCGGTAAGCCTCGAACACCTGCCACACCGCTGTGCGCTGCTGCCGGCTCATCCGCACACTGCGATTAACCCGGCGCACCTTCTTGTATCCCGCCGCATCCACGATCCGTGCGGGCAGAACCACCTGTTCGTATTCCTCTTGTAAGAACTGCGCACTCCGGGCCCGCTCGGGGAGTTCCGCCGTCGCGGCATCCAACACGTCCTGCCAGACTCTGTCGTTTGTTCGCTTGAGCACTGTGGTACGCGAGCGCCCCAGCAGTGCCGCGCTGGCAGCGGCCAGCACACCGTTCTGGGCCCCATGCAGCACCTGGTACACCAGCTTGTCCAGACCCGCGACGTGTAACCCCTCATCGCCCAGTCTGTCGGCTCGGCCGACGTGCGGATCCAGGATGGCGACCTGCTCGTCGAGTTGATCTGCCAGGTTGGCTGTGTAGGTGGTCAGCACGACGCGTGGCCGGGTGCCGGCTGCCTGGTCGGCATCCGTGGCTCCGGCTGCCTTCTGCTTGGCCAATCGGACCGCACGATGTACTAGGACGATGGTCTTACCGGTGCCCGCTCCGCCTGTCAGCCGGAACGGCCCGTTGTATCCGCTCTGGGCGTACCGTCGTTGTTCCGGGTGCAGGAACACGCGCCAGGCTGCGAAATCGCCGTCTTCGACGACGGCTTTGAGCTCCTCCTCCCCCTTGATTGCGGCGAAGCTCAGCTGGGCGGCCGGAGTCCGCAGACCCGCTGCCAGGGCATCGTCCTCGGACACACTTCCACCGACGGCCGAGGCCACAGCGGCTCCCCCGGTTTCCTCACCACGGGCAGGTTCCGGCCGGGTCTCTGTTCCGGGCTGTCCAGCGACATTGGCCTCAGCCACCACGGGTGTGCCCACATGTTCGGGCTCGGCGCCTTTGAGTTTGTCTTGCAGTTCGGCAAGGGTCGTGCCCGATGCCAGGTCCAGCAATGCGTCTACCTGCCATTCGGGGATCTCGGGGATCCGTTCGAATGCGGTGAGCAGCTCGTCCACGCTTGTGCAGCCCCGGGCGATTCCAACTGCTCGGGGACTGATTCCCAACACCCCGGTGAGCTGGGTGTCGTCCACCCGCCCCAGGGTTTCCGCCAGTGGTTTGTCACCGAAGACCGGGTCCGCGGGAGTCGCCGGCTTGGTTGCACCGCTGTCGGAACCGCTACTGTCCAGGCCTACCAGCTTGGCTGCCTGGTCGTATGCCTCCTGTTGTTTGGCCCAGTCACTGTCCTGCCAGGCACCAGCCGCGCCCGGTCCACCGGACGCACCGGCTCCGGGACCCGCGGCGGACTCCACGTATTCGACCTCGGTTACACCGTTGACCGGGTTAACCGTCAACTTGACCTTGCGAGCGATGTCGATAACGTCGTCATGGGGATAGACCCCATAGACCACCCAGATGGTTCCCTGTTGGCTGTCGATGCGAAACAAGGCCGCCCGATAGAAGTCATCCACCCGACCGGTCCGGAAGCGTTTGTCCGCCGAATTGTTGATCGGTTCGACATGCAATCCGGGAACCGAATCGTCATCATCGAGCTTCATGAGGAAGTCCATCATCTTGGACTTCACCGATTTCTCCAGCTTGAGCTTACGGTAGTTGCTGCTCATCGTGAGACTCATGCTGTTCCTCCTGCGGCGGTGCCCATCAACGCTTCTTTCACCTTATCGGCTTGGGCGGACACAACTGTCCACCCTTCCGCCTGCAGGTCTTCAGCGTCACCGTCTTCCGGGTCCAGCAGCACCACGATGTTGGCCTGCGGCCAGCTCAAGTCCATGGGCACACCATTCTCCGATTCCTCGCCCACGTCCGGTACGGCGGTCACACCCGCGGCGTGCAGCTGCAGCACGAACTCCTTTTCCGCGGGTTCCAGTTCTCCGGATTCCAGCAGGGTCTTCCAATCGCCAGAAAGCTGTGCAGTGTCGACTTCAACCCCGATATCAGCCTGGGGCTCCACGAAGTCCAGACCTCCAACACTCTCCGAAGCCACATCACCGATCGTGACGGGCAATTCGGCCAGCAGCTGTTGGACCGAGGCCACGGTCGTGTGGTGCGGCACCTGGCGGTAGCTGCACAGGTTCGAAAGGTACAGCCATTCGGCCCATGCCGTGGCGAACTGTGGGTCGTCCAGGGCCGAGTCACGGTCATCCAAGACCACTGCAACGTCGATCCCCGCGCCGTTGACAATTTCCACCAGGACAGTGAGCGGACCGCGCGTGCACAGTACCCCGCCTCGAACCGGATTCCCGTTCGCATCCACCGGAGCCGTCATGGGATCCAACGCCGAGGTCCCCGTTACCTGTCCCAGAACAACCTGGGCCAGATCCGCTTGCCCAGCCGGCCCTGCCGATTTGGGCGGCAAGACAACAGGGCGCGCTCCCAACACCGGGTTGTTGAAGTTGAAGAAGAACATCGGCATTCCGTTGGCCGCATAGCGCAGAGCCTGTGGGACTTCTTGGGCGTCGCGGCTGGCAGACTGCACCAGGTTGACCAGCAGGTCGATCGGATTGTGCAGATAGGACTCGGATTGTCCAGTCCATCCGTATCGTGCCTGGTTGAGGATGCGTGCAACGATCTGCTGATCAAACCAGACGGGCAAACCACCAGTTTCCAGACCTCCGAGCGCCGCTCCAGAACTGCTGCTGGCTCCCATGCCGGCCTGAGCCGCCAGTTCTTCCTCCGCCTGGCGCACCTCTGCCGCGGTCAGGGATACGACCGCATATCCTTTGGCCCGCAGGCTCTGTCGCTTCCGTGCGTCGTCGGCCACGTTGTTGTGCGCGTGGGACGCGTGGTAGGCGAAGCCGTCGGTGAAGATTGCCACCGGCGGAATGCTGGGCAGCTGGCTGCGCAGCACGAAGTCGGGCCTGACCTGCCCGTCCACGGTCTCTTGTTCGCGCAGGCTCCAGCGGATGCCGGAGCCAGGCTGTTGGATCGTCCACTCGACACCGGTAGGGCCGGGGCGTTCCTGCACGTCCAGGCCGGCCAGGTCGAAGCGGGTGCGCAGAACTTTCCGGAAGCTCTTCTCCAGGTAGGAGTCCGGGTCCGCCGGCTTTGGCGCTTCAGTCGTAACGGACCACAGCAGCGGGTTCTCATCAGAATCTGCTCCGGGGGCTCCGGTACCGGGCTGACCTGATCCGGGCTGGGCCGCATCTACGGCGTCCAAATCCACGCCCCGTCCTGCCTTCAGGATTTTCGTCAGCAGGGATTCTGCGGACGCCCGGCTGACCTTTCCTGTATCGCCATAGGTCGCATACGGCAACAGACAGTCGCCGCAGGCCCACATCCCCTCGTTCTGACAGTGACAGGACCGCACGACCCGCCGCGCTTCGTCCAGGATGCCCCAAACGGTCTCCGGCCGGCTCAAGTCCGCCAGGTAGCCGGTACCGCCTGGCACGGTGTCGTGCAGCAGCAGGGCATCGGCCACACCAGTGGCCGTGCCCCCGGACTGGATGGGTTCTCGTGCCAACATCACGTCGATGTGGTCGGGGTCCCCACCCAGGTGTTTCGACAGGCCCAAGCGGATGGCCGCGACCAGGCTGGGTAGGGCCGCTTGGTCGCCCACCAGCAGTTCCTCCGGCAGGCGCACCAACGATCCCTGCGTGCGCAGCCGATGGGTGAGCACGACCTGCACATTGTGCTCCTCATATGCTTTGCGGTGCTTGCACCACGGACGGTGGTCCAAGGAGCTGTTCCCGTTGGTCTGGCTGTCCTGTTTACCGCAGCTCTCACAGATAACGAACCCAGGGCTTTTGAGGGCCTGACCGCCGGTGAGCACTTCGCGTCCGGACATACGGGGACCGAAGTTCACACTGGTGATGGTGACGTTCTTCAGATAGGCCACCCCGAAGTTGTAACCGTCCACGTACCAGCGTTCGGCCACCTGGTCCAGGTCCACATCGGCCAGGGACTGCACGGTGAAGGACCGTTGTCTGCGCTCATCGTCGCTATCGGTGATGGAGGCCTCATCACGGTTGACCATGGCGGACACCCGCCGCAGGCGCACCGCCGCCAGATGCTGGCCGACATCGGCGATCGATTTGTCCTGGCAGCGCGGACACACGGCCGGGGCGGTGTCGTCGCCGCGCAGTTCCACGGTGTATCCGCATTGGCCGCAGAGGGCCAGGGTGTACTGATCCTGGTTGTCTGGTCCCCGGTCCAGCGCATCGATTCTGATCTGCATACCGCGGCCGTAGAACGTGGAGCCCAGGGCGAAATCGCGCAACGCCAGTCGGGCACCGCGATTGAAGCTCACCTGTTGGTTCCGGTATTCCTGCATTTCCTGATCGCGCCAGCGCGTGTCCACACTGAGTTCTGCGGTGTCGTCCAACAGCGTGTAGTTGGGCAGTAGCTGTGCAGATTCCAGCGCGGATATCCAGTATTCGTCGCGTGCGTCCGCCAACGCCCGGGTGGTCGCCCCATGCGCGGCTTTCGCCTCCTGCAGTTCGCGGCGCGCCTCGTCCGAGGCCTTCTCCGGGTCCTTGCCCACCGCCACCAGAAGATCCGGCAGGGCCTGGTCGATTGCGGCAAGCCGGTGCTGCAGGGACTCCAGCTGCCGATTGAAAGCACCGTGCGCCTCCCACACCATCTGCTGCAGCCCACTCTGTCCATCGGCCGCACCATCATGTGTGGGTACTGCCCAGGCCCGCAGCTCGTCGCCGGCCAAGTGCAGGCTATCGCCGAAAGTACCCAGGAATTCGTTCAGAAGTTCCCGACTGTGGGCATCGTTCAGTTCCAACACTCGGTTGAGGAATGCGGACTGGCCGGGGTCCCCGGTGAACACGCCGCTGGCATTGCGCGGCCACGGTGTGTCTGCCGTCTGGGTGTCAGCCAGCTTGTCGATAAGGAACGCGATGTACTGGCGCTTGATCATCTCCACCGCGTCCAGGTAGGTGGCCGGAGGCCTGACCGCGCCGTTGATCATGGTCAGTGGGTTCTTCACCACGGGCAAGTCTTTGCCGCGGCCTTCAACGAACGCCAGGCTGAGAGCATTACCTGTCAAGCGTCCCGCGCGTCCCACTCGTTGAACGTAGCTGGCCATGGTCTTGGGCAGGGAAGCAAGCATGATGGCGGATAGGTCGCCGATGTCGATGCCCATTTCCAGAGTGGGTGTCGCCACTAGGACATTCGGGGCCGAAGGATTGCCCTGGTCATTCTTGAACCCATCCTCATAGGCTTTCCGAACCCGGGACTCCAAAATACTCGAATGCTCCCGAGCAACAATCCGGTGCATTTCCGAACTGGTGTAGAGCTTGCGATAGAAGTTCGGTTCGATGGTCCCGCGTGCCAGAGTGCCGGTACATCCGGACAACAGGCAGGGGGTTCCCTCCAGCTGATCCAGTGCATCGCTGGCCAGTGGGAATTCCGCCTGGCACAGCCCACACACCAACTGTGGGGTTGGGCCCTCGTCACCTATGCTGCCGGCGGCAGCTGCATCGTAGGACTTTTCCAGATTCACATTGGTCGCGTCCAAACCATAGACCTTGGCGGTGGAATCGTTCTTCGTGGGGAATTCGCGGATCAGGTCGCGCTGCGCCATTTTCTGCAGCAGCAGTTTGACCGCTCCTGCCGACTGTTGACGGCCCAGGCCGAAGAGTCTGCGGGTGTAGTCGGCATACCAGCCCTGCGGGGATTCGACCGGATCGAAGAGTGATTCGGACTTGCCGCGCTTACGGCGCTGTGCGGAGCCGGTGATCGCGAAGGCTGGGCCGTTGCGGGTGCCAGGAAATGCGGGCATGCCCTGGTCGCGCTTGCGCTTGCCCCAGATCCAAATCCGGAAGCCGCCGTCGGCGATGTATGCGTCCAGCCAGGGGTGGTAGATCGCGCCCTGAGTGCGCAGGCGTTCGGCCACGCCGCGTACCCAAGCGGTCTGTAGTCGGCTGGGGTGAGCGTCATCGGGACCGTTCAGCGCCAGTTCGCCATATTTCTCCCCGGATTCGGCCAGAACCCCGCTAGCCAATTCCTGCAGTTCGTCCGGATTTGGCAGTAGGACTTCTGCGGCAATGGTCCCCGTCCTGCTCAGGGTGCGACCGTAGCGGGAGTCGAGGCCGAATTCCAAGGCGGTGTCGAAGGCCAGACGCTTGGCAACCTTCTTGCGAGCATCGGCATTGCGTTTCCCCGGCTGTTCCCACCAGGCCTGCACGTCGGAGAAACGATCCGTCTTGGAGAATTCCGGAGGCAACACGCGGTAACGGCGTTCTGGGTCGTCCCCGGCCTGGGTGAGAATGCGGTCGGCCACCAGGTCCAGGCTGCCGCCATCGCCTACAGCATGTGCGATGATATTACGCCTGGTCAACACGTGGGAACGGGACTCGACGAAGCCCGCACGGTGGGCGGCGTCCTGCACGGAGTCGGTGAAGACCAGGGACTTCTTCTCTGCCGGGGTCAGTGTCTGGTCACCGAACAGGGTGGACAGAGTCACTGACAATAGGGTGGCGACGGCGGCACCCAGGAAGCGGATGGAGTCGCGTTCGCCGCAGGCCGGGCAGTAATCATCCACGGATTTCTGGTCGGAGTCGGTGCTGGCGCGACCTCCTTCCCAGACCAGCACAGGTTCGATCTTGCCTGCTTCCAGGTCCTTCTTCACCTGTTCCGTGACGGAAGCCCCGAACACCCCTGCGGCATCGATCAGTTCGCGATCGACCACGTGGAAGCCAGCCAGGTTGGCATGCAGAGAGTCTTCGTCACCGGCGGATTGCAGATAGCGGTCTGCCTCAGTACCGGCGGCGATGAGTGCACGGAAATGTGGGTTCTTATTAGCCTTTTCGCGGCGGATGTCTTTGTCCTGGGTCTGAGCTACCAGCCCTTGGCCCACGGGGCCGGCAGTAACGCCCCAACCGGAACGGCCGCAGTTGCGACAGTAGATGGCTGGAAAATGCGACCAGGATTCCAGTTGTTCATTCCCGTCTGCAGACTGGGCGGCCAGGCCATCCAAGCTGTCCACCACTGCTTGACCATCATCGGTCCAGCTGAACTCATTGCCCATGCCGCCGGCGCTGCGGTCGATCCGGCTGACTGCCCGGATCCACATATGTACGTCCACGGTAGGTGCGGCCAGGCCTTGACCTGCACGGATCACGCTGAGGGCTGCCACCAGGTGGCCCAGATAAGCAGACGCGGTGGCCACCGTGCGTTCAGGGCTCTTTCCCGTATCCCGAGCGCCCAGTAGTTCACGAGCCAAGTCGTCCTGGGACCTGGCCTGGTATGTAGCCGCGAGTAGGTCTTTGATGAACGGATGCTGTTTGATCAGTGCCAGCTGTGTGGACGTGTCGGCGCCGATAGTGTCAGCAATGATCTGCCACTTGGCGTGGAGTTCGCGGACCGCAGGGCTCTGTTGACCGTCGTCAGTGCGCAGCCTGGTACCCGCGGGCAAGGGAAAGTCAATGGAGTAAACAGTGGCCAGTGCTCGCAGAGCAAGGGATTCCGGCGTCAGGCCGGTTACCTCACCGGAATCCAGCCATGTTTTCGCGGCCCGCAGGTCGAAGGCGTTCTGATCGCCAAGGTCGATAGGCTGCAGTCTGCTTTGTTCAACCGTGAGCTCTGCACCCGGTAGGTCAGACCATTCATCCACGCTATAGCGGGATTCGGTAACGACCGTATCGGATGGGAAGGGTTCGCCAAAGACCCTCTCCGCGAAGCGCAAGAGCTGGTTGGGTCCGGATTCGCTGTTGTCGCCTAGCGTGGCACTGGTGGCAACGGGAGTGATCCGTCCCAGAGGACGGACCCGGTCGGCATCAGTGATGTTGGGATGTTCATCCGGCCAGTGCGATTTCACTTTCACACCAAGCCGCCGTAACAGCATCGCCACATCGGTTCCTTGGGCACCGTCATAGGTGTGGAATTCGTCCAGGACCAGGTATTGCAAGCTCAAAGCGCTGAGTTGCCAGAGTTTTTGGTCCTGTGGGCGCAGCAGCAGTTGATCCAACATCTTGTAGTTGGTCAGCAGGATGTCTGGCGGATTCTCCCTGATGGCCTCCCGGTCGTTGATCAGGCCCTCTAGGGCGACCATTGACCGAGTCGTGTCGCCTGCGTCCCCCGTGTAGATCGCAGCTCGTATGCCCGACAGTTGCGCATTACCGGTAATGAGTTTCGCCAGGCGTTGAGCTTGGTCTGTAGCCAGGGCATTCATCGGGTAGAGAATCAAGGCACTCACACCCGACCCACCGCGGCGCTTATGCCGGACCACATGGTCCAAGATCGGATAGAGGAAGGCCTCCGTTTTACCCGAGCCCGTGCCGGTTGTGACCAAAGTAGGTTGGGGCCGCTCCCCCACAGCCTGACCAGCCGATGACAGCCTGGAAAACGCGCGGGCCTGGTGACCATATGGGGTGAACCCTGCAGGCAACACATCTAGGACCGAGGCACCAGCCTCATCCGGCTTAAACGGCATCCGCGTACGCACATATGGTCCCCGGAAGATCCCATCGTCGGGATCGGCCAGGAAGGCGTCAAAGGCTTCACGGACGTCTCTGTCAGCCAGGGCGAAGCTAGTCTGCAAGTACTCAGACAGCGCATCACGGGTGCGTGCAGCCTGGGATGTGGGAAGGAGTTGGGACATGAGTACAGACTATCGGGTTTTCGCCTCCGCGAATCCGCTCAGGGTTCCATAGAAAACACCTCCTCCACTGAAACCTCCGAATCGCAGACGAGGCCAGAACCATCAAATACCAGAATCTTGAATAAATACTCTATAGTGCACGTCGGCGACGTCAAGACTAGAATTATCGGCCATTAACCATTTCAAAGCGTTCAATAAAGGCATAGACACGATCTGAGCGGCAGCTGGGATTCCAGCCAAGATTGAATTAGTAAGTACATCTAATCCCATATGCGACGCCGCTCCAGCCGTACCTGCTCCACCAACCAAGCCAACTACGAGATTCTCTTTCAACGAGCTGCGCCAATCGTACTTAAATTTACCATAATCCTTCAAAAAATCACTTCGTATCTTCTGTGTCTGACGACGAAGAGTCTGCTTTGTAGATTCTTCTTTCAATAGCGAACCATCAGAACAGTTAGAGAACGAATGAGCAACCTCTGCAATATCGTCGCGGAAGCGCCGCGAAAATTTTGATTGCCTAAATTCTACGAGCTGAGCAGGGGTCAACCGCTCAAACTCGCCAATACCAGGAGCGGGTAATTCCATCACTTCACGATGACTCTGAAGTGCTCCGAAATTAATTTCACCTATTCCAGGCAACGAAAAACCGAGATTCAGACTATCCAGTAACCATTCTAGCGTAAACTCGGGCAAGGTCCACTCCGGCATATATAAATCAAGCTTGCCGTCACTATTCCCTACAACATCAAGTGTCTTAAATAGCTCGGACAGACCAAGAATACGCTGCTGATCTTCACGAATGTTGCGGAGCGCCTGAAGGCCCTCGACATCTTCATTTGGTTCTTTAACATACACCGACCGAGCCTCATCAATGTAGGAATCTACACCTGACATTGGAGTGCTGAAATACTGTAGCAGGCCAGATTCCTCTAATTCTGCGAACCGCACAACCTGAGCAAGGTCAGCAACGCCGTTAGGAAACTCTTGGTCACCAAGTACAGCCCCGACAGGCAGACTACCTTCAGCCGCACGCATTTTAGACCATTCGCCCATGCGGTCCCTCACCCCGAGGCTATCACTATATAACAGTGCCCGTCGCGCAAATGCCAATTCGTGATCGCCTCTACCGGAATCCTCCGCAGGATTAATATAGTCGCTCACAAAGGCCGGGCGATAGTCGTCACGCTTCTTTTCGGAAACATCAGGAAGATACCCTTTATATTTATCGTAGACATCAAGAACCCTGTTTAGAATATCATCATTCTTCTCGAAGGAGTTCCCAATAAAGAACGACTCATCGGGCAGATCGCCTAATGCCTCTTTAATAATATCGACTCTGTACATAATGCGCCCATGCTAGCAGATCATCCTCGGAATTACGTGAGGACGTTTCTCCAAATACTGGTATCACTCCGACTTCTCGTCAAACGCATCAATCGCATACCTCATTGCGGCCTCACGGTCGAGGGTGATGAACGGGGGTTGGTAGGTATAAGTGCCGTCCGATATGGGGTCGAGGTTACCCTCCTGTTTTTCGTGGAGTGCGACGATTTCCTTGGGGACTAGGCGACCGGATTTGTCGTAGTGGTCGCGTTGGGTGTCGTATTTGTAGAGGACGGGGAACTGGGCGCGGTAGATCGAGCAGAGTTCGTCTGCTGTCACACCAAGCATGAGCGCTACTAGTGCGTCGATCTCCAGCTGGGCTTGCCTGCGGTCGGCTGCCTGGCGCAGTGGAGTGTTAGGAGTCCACTCCGGCTCGATGGTACTCATGTCATGCGACTCTGCATAGCCGTATCTCCCAGTCCAGCCGTCGTACGGTTGTCTTTTAAGGTGATCGCCTTGGATCTTGTTACCTCCGGTATCCTGCTCACCTCGCATGAAAGGAACACAAGTATTCCAGAGGTCAGCGTAGGCGTCGGTTAAGCAGTTTAGGCGGAGGACTCTGTGCACCAACGTCGGTAGTAATGGATGATTGAGCGACGGCATGGGCAGTTTTGAAAATGGTCGGCCCTTTATATGAGCTTTTGGTGCGGACCGAATCTGATAGTCGCAAAGCAGTGACGATGCCACGCCTTGGACAATAGCGAGTAATGTACCGACGTCATTGGGAATCCATGCGCTTACGACAGTGAATAGATGAGCGCTACCTGGAGGAATGATTGCTGGAATTAGGGATCGTACGTTAGCTGGCTGCGCCATCGATCGCCAGGCGACTCGGTAGTGGTCGCGAGCTGCCACTTTACTTCCGTTCGGCAGGATCCAGTGGGTGTACTGTTTGTCGTATTGGCCGTCTTTGCGAATTGGTTTGTAGCTGGTAACCGGTACAGCGTCATCACGCAACTTTTCCAAATCGAGATCCGACCAGTCACCATTATTCTTCATTGTCTCGTTTGGCTGCTTGTAGAATGGCGCGTCGACGTGGAAGTTCGGGCCTTGTAAGATTACGTCGGCCCACGAATCGGGCATCCCCCACTTCTTCTCAAAGCGACCTTTGTTGAAGTCCGTCGTTTCATTCCAACCTTGCGAAAAGTAGGGCCTCAGTTGTCCGATTCGCTTCTGGCGTGAAAGCTTCCCCAACACATCCGCTGCTGAACGGTTTACAGCATAGAGCATTTCTGTTTCCAGAACAGGAGTTTGCTCGTCGGCTAGGGCGTCCCTCCATGCTTCAAGTTGTGGATACTCGATCCGTAATATTCTGCCTGCGTGTGCGGAGGTATCCCAATGTCCGTCAGCCGTCTTCAGACCTGGCTCGGCACCTTCACCGCTGTGCAATAGTGACCGCTCAATGGTTTCGGGGTTATGCAGCGATGCTGCCATAAGGAACGACGGCTGGACCTGGGGCAAACCGTAGATATGAATACCGAAAATTTGCTTGCTATCAGCCTCGAACAATTTAGTTGCGTTTGAAAATTGCCAGTGCCGACGTAAACGCGAGTAAGACTCGCGGCGAAGTCGCTGAGCTTTGTCGTCGGTGAAGTGCGTCTCAGGATGGATCAATCCGATGGCGCCGCGGAATGAGGCATGGCTCCATGTCTCTTCCATAAAGCAACGATAAAGATCTGTCCTAAGTGCCGAGATAATCGGGTATGTCGAGACATCACTGAGGAAGGTCCGGTTCGCGCTATTATAAGACGCCTGGGTAACGTACTCGCGCAGGCTCTCTTGAACAATCAGCGCTTCATCCTTGAGCCTATTGAACCTCGCCGGCGGCATCTTGCCCTCAAGTGCAAACGACACGTCGAAGTCGCCGAGGATGTCGGCTTCGTTCCAGTCAGGACGCACCCACGGCGGATTACCCAGCTGGAGGTCAAATCCCCCCTTTTGGAAAACGGTGGCGAAATCGAGTTCCCAGTGGAAGAAACCCTGCTGCTTGGCGATGTCCTCGGATACTCGCAACCAAGGGTGGGCAGTAAGGACCTTCTCGACATCAGTGACAGCCTGGCTGAAGACCAGTTGGTTAACCTCGTAGTCGTTGAGTTCGGCCCAGGAATCAACGTCTGCGATCGTGCTCTGACCAGCAACTTCTTTCCTGCTCACCTTCAGCGGCTTGCCCAACAGCTGCTCGCACGTCTCCAGCCATTCGTCGATGCTCGGCAGCTTTACCTCGGTTTCTGTCAGCGGCCAGAACCATAGCGCGCACCAGGCGTCCATGACGCGACGCAGCCTACGGTAGGCACCGTTCTCATCAGCCAGCTTGCGTTCAACCTCAGCACGGGTGACGGGTGCTTCGACTCCGGGTGCACCACGCTGCTCCCCGGCCACATCGTACTGGTCTGCTGGATCGGCTTCTTCGAAACCCCAGACTCCCATGACACGGCGGGTCTCGGACTCGGCGATGGTGAGGCGTCGCAGGGCGGTCTTCCACAGGGCGTCGACCTGATCGGCCAAGGCCTCGGCACGCTGCAGTTGGGTTTTGCTCAATTTGAGCCGTACAGTCTTGCGCCAGTCTTTGAGTGCCTTCACGGCCTCGGGTGCCAGGTTCCTGCCCTCTTTGGCATCGGCCGCTGCACCCCACCCTTCTGCAGGCAGGAGGAACTGGTAGATGGACTTTGCATCGCGCACTGGGTCGCCATCGGCATCCAGAGCAACACGTGCGGGCGTGGACTTCAAATAGCTCTTGTCCCGGGCCACCGTGTAGTTATAGACAGACCGGCGAGCGCCGATCAACGAGTTACCGCGCCGCAGCCGCAGGCCGAACCAGGGTGCGGCCAGCCCTGCAACCATGGTGTCCAGCCACAGGGATATCTCCGCCAGTTCCACGGCCGTGGCGTTGAGGTCCACGCCATAGACGTTGTGCAGGGCAATATAGGCCTTTGTCTTCTGCAATTCCCGGGGATAGGCCTCGGGATCGATCTTCTCGTTGCGCTCGTCCTGTTTGCGCTTGAGATACTCAGCGGCCAGCTGGCGCACGCCTTCCAAGGCGAAGGCGCCGGACCCTAGAGCCGGCTCGCACACCGTCATCTGCAGGATGTCGTCAGCCTTAGTGTCGTCGGTCAGGAGTTCTGCCAAGGCCTGGCTAACCGTGAACTTGGTCAGGACCTCGGGCGTGTAATAGGAGGCCGACTGTTGCCGGTCCCGCCCGGACAGGCGGAAGACGAAGGACCCAGCCCGGTGCACCACCCGGTCCATATCCCCTGTCAGGTCACTAGGGGTCTTGACGAAATTATCATCGCCGATGTGATCGGCCCGGTCGGTCGGCACAACCCAGCTGCCCTTGGACGGGTCGCCGTGCGGGGCGACTTCGAACAGATCATGTTCAGCGAAGAAGCCGGTATAGGACATGAGTCCCTCATATACGCGGCCAAGCTGGTTGATGCCCAGTTCCGCGTAGCTGATGAAGCCACGCTGTTTGTTCTTCTGTTCCTTGCTCAACAACAGTCGTGTCAGTACCTGCTGCATTGCGTCATTGCTCAACTTAACCCGGTCAATATGGGCCGTTGCCTGAGGCCTGAAAAGATCTGCCTCCAGAGGATGGAAAGTGAGCGATTCGGAATCAGCCACATCCTGGACATCCTCAGCAGGGCCACTTACCCGTAAATCGTTGTGGCCATTCTGGATTTGGTCGAACAGGACCTTGAGCGATTCGTACAGGTGGGTGCCCTGACCTCGGGAGGGGATGGGCACCAAAGCCAGGTCCCGCAGCCGGTCCAGGCTGTAGCCCGACTGGTATTCGGTGGTGCCGGCCTGCACGACCTGCAGTTCCGGACTGGCTTCCGCATAGAGCAGGAACAGGATGCGATAGAGGAAGCGCAATGACTGTTTGGCCAAGGGCTGGGCCTGCTCGGCCGGCAGGGGTTCCAGGCCCTGGGCGCGGCGGCGGGCCACCACGTCATTGGCGATGATTTCGATCGAGGTGCGCACAGCCTCGCGCAGGTCGCCCGATACCTTCTCCGTGTGCTTGACGGAATCCTCGAACACAGAGGAGAACCACGTTGTACCGTCGGCACCCGGGGCGATCGCGGCAGCCGATGCACAGGCCAGGAAACGGTCGACCGCCCCACCCTTCTTCGTGTCGCTGGTCTCCAGCAGCAGGCCCAGATCGATGCTCAAGTAGCGGCCCTCCGGCCAGCGTTCGGCCTGAGTCAACAGCATGGAGTTGCCGGCTAAGACCAGTGCCAGTTCGGGTGGATTGTCCGCGTTGAAGCGTTCGGAGAGGAACCGGGCAGCGGAGGTGGTGGTCTTGACCGCACTTTCCGCATCACCGGGGATGGAAGGCTGTTCAACAGGGGTGAGCAGCGTGGCGTCGTCCTTGACCAAGAGGTCGGTGACATCTGCGACCGGCTTGGCGAAGACGACAAGCAACGGGGATGAACCCTCATCCGTGCCCATCCCCCGGAACTCAATGTAGGGCGCCTCGGACCCGTCCGCATTCATACCCACGGTCGTGTGTGCGACGCTTGCGAAGCCCAGGTAGTGCAGCAGGTGGGAATAGAAGTCGGTGGTAATGCTCGTCTGGTCTGCGCTCAGCGGCAGGTTGATGTCGCCGCCTTCGTCCTGGGCACTCAGGCCGGCGACGTTCAGCAATTCCTTCTGCAGGGCGCCACGGACCCCGGACCATTCGCTCAGTGGAGAGGCGTCCTCGTCCTCGAACTGCTTGCGAAGTTCGAGGACCTTGGCCAGGAACGACTCCTTCTTCGAGTCCGAAGTGAAGTAGTCCTCGCTGATGAAGTCTTGGACGACGGCTAGTTCTTTCACGGGCGGGGCTCCTGGGAAACGGTGGTAACGGGGGTATCAGCGGGCAGAACCAGCAGTAGGGGCCTGACCAGAGTGCGGTCGGGCTGCATGGCCTGAATGAGTTCGGATTCGCCTTGGACTGCCTTGGACCTGTCTATACGCGTCTTTGACCGGGTCATCCTCAAGGCGGTCTGCTGCCATTGACCATTGCGTTCGGTCCAGGCGTGCACTCGGTGTTGTGCGTTGGCCGTGCTGGACTGGACCACTGCCTCGGCATTTTCCCGGATGGCGTCGACTGCGGGCGCGATCAGATGCTGATAGGCGCCGATGTCGATCCGCCCGGGATTGGAACGCCGCCCGGTCACGCCCAGTTCCCGCAACAACCCGGCGATAGTCGGGAAGGTCGCCGGCAGGCCGAAGGCGGGATTGTCCGGGTCGGGGAACTCAACGGTGCTGAACACACTGGCCACGGTCTGGCCACGCTTATTTGTCAGCCCCGCATGAATGACCACGGTGGGATAGTCCACAGCCCCCCGTACGGCATACACGCCGCCCCGTCTGGGCACCGCGGCCAGTGCTCGGTCGGATACCCACTCCAGCACAGGATGCAGCGGGCCCAGGTAGTGTGCCTCCGGCCAGAGGGAGTCGTCCTTGCGATTGGTCGAGTTGCGGGCGGCTTCCACCAGTTCCCGGCCCTTGCGCTTTTCCGTGACCAGTTTGAAGTTCTGCTTGACGTGCCGGTCGCGCAGATAGGACTCCGGCAGGTTCTCCAGGCGCGGCAGCATGTCGCGTGGCGGGGTGAGTTCCGCAATCGGCTGGCCCATATACGTGGTCCAACCGACCCCGCCCTGGCCATCGGCCGATGGCTTCTGATCAGGGTGGTCGTGGAAGACCATGTTGAGGCCGTCCTCCAGGAACTGGATGGGCGCCTGGTAGACGGACAGGCCGGTAGCGGTGGGCTGGGCAGCAGAGCCAGCGTCCAAGCCCGCTCCATCGGAAGCTGGGACAGCAGCGGCGGGCCGAGGGGCCTCGGCCACAACGGGTGCGCCGAAGCCGCCCCAGAACATGGCCATGGGATCATCGGTGGCCGGGTCAGGAGCATCCGGGACGACCTGGTCGACGTCCTGCCCCTTGGCCAGGGCATCGCGGATCGCGTCTTCCTCGGCCTTGGCACTGTACTTGCCCATGAGTGCCGCGGCATCGCCCAGGGCCTTATGGGCTTCGTTCTCCTTCTCGATGAGCTTGACCAGCACGTGGATGTCGCCGGAGAAGCTCTGAGCCTCTGGTTCCAGCACCAATGTGGTGATCTGCGGTGAGCAGGTCTGACCGTAGCGGTCGATGCGGCCGTTGCGCTGTTCGATCCGGATGAGCGACCACGGGATGTCGAAATGGACCAGTTCGTGGCACTGCGAGTGCAGGTTCACACCTTCGGAGGCCACATCGCCGGTGACCAGCACCCGGATGGGTGAGGACTTCTTCTTGAAGGATTCGACGATCTCCTGCTGTTCCTGATCGTTCAGGCCGCCGTGCAGGATCCGGACCTGGTCGTCCTTGAACTTCAGATCGGCTTTGATGTTGGCAGCAAGTGCATTGAGTGTGGCGATTCGTTCGGCGAAGACCACCACGCGTTCGGCGGACTTGGGGCCCACCTTGATCTGCTTGAGGTATTTCAACAGCTCGCCATACTTGCCCAGTTGCGGCTGTTTGGCGGCTCGGGCGGATGTGACGGCGTCCTTGGCTGCTGTAGCAAGGTCGTGTAAGCGGTTCAAGGCGCCCAGCTCATGGGCTTTGGCGGGGTCGGCAGGGGTGATATCCGGATGGCCGCCGGTGACGATCTTCCGGCGGTTGTCGACCGTCTCGATGAGTGCTTCCGGGCTGGACAGGAATGCCTTGGCCAGGGTCCATGGGAACAACTGAGTGTTACCGGAATATGGGCTCTTGCCCTGCGGATTGCCCGCGGTAGCCACGGGGTGCAGCCACACCTGGTCCAGTTCGTCAGCCACGGCGTTCTCCTCAGGGCTGGCCGTGGCGGTCAGTGCCTGTGGGTCCTTGCGTTCGGCCCAGTCCGTGCTGACCTCCTTGCGGACATCTTCGGAATAGCGGTGGCGGCGCACGACCAGCTTCTTGACCGCGTCCTCGTCCAGTTTGCCGTCAGGGCGTACCGCGGTGGGTTCGAGCAGGCGGATGAGTTCTGCGAAGGAATCGGCCTTGCCGTTGTGAGGGGTGGCACTGGCCAGGATCAGCGCATCGGTATTGCGTGCCAGCGTATTGGCCAGGCGATTGTTCAATGAGCTGGTGTTGGTGACGTTGTGGGATTCGTCGATGACGACCGCATCCCACTGGTGCTTGCGCAGATGTGCCAGGTAGCGGTCGGACTTGAGCGTGTCGATGGAGATAATGGCGCGCTTGAAGTAGGTGAAGGGATTGCGGGTCGCCGGCAGCTTCTGGCGGATCCGCTGGATGCCCTGAGAATCCAAGCGCACAAAGGGGATGGCGAACTTGGTCCACATCTCATGCTGCATCTGTTCGAGCACGTGCTTGGGTGTGACGATGAGGATGCGGTCGCCTCGGCCCCGCTTGATGAGTTCGGCCAGGATCAGGCCGATCTCGATTGTCTTGCCCAAGCCCACGGCATCGGCCAGCAGAATGCGCGGACGCAGATTGTCCGGGTCCAGGATCTTCCGCACCGGGGTGCGCTGATAGTCCTTGGCGTCGATGAGCATTCCGTCGGCCAAACGGATCCGGGTGTCCTCGACCGGGACGGCCGTCTTCATGAGTGTGGCTTCCAACCACAGGCGCGAATTGCGGTAGCCGGGGCTGTCGTCGCTGATCAGCGGGGCCTGACGCGGGTCGATGGGTGTGACTTGGTCGATGCTGTCGTAGAAGATCGCAGTGGTGTCGCGTACCAGTTCCGACAGGCCCTGTACCTCGATCCGGTTGACCGGCTTGGTTGGCTGTAGGTCCTGATGACTGGCACGTTCGTAGACAGTCTGTATGCCGGTGACCAACCAGTCCTCGTCACGGACGGTAACGACGGAGCCCGGCGCTAGCGGCGTCGCAGTCGGATGGGGCGGGGAGACTTCGGCGGCGGTCATCGACGGTACCTCTGGAGGTTGGGGAGCATATAGCTGTGATGCTATCGCAGCTAGAGGTGTTGTAACCGCCATGTGTGGGGTTACGGAGTAAAACGCTTCGACATCAGCACTTCGACTACCCGTTCGGCAGCGGCAAAATAGAATTGGAAAATGCGTAGGAGACCATGCGGAGCACCCAAAGTTTGGTAGCCTTGAAGGGACGCCCCGGTGGAGCGCTGACCCTGGAAACAGGGTTATATCTCGCCGGGGCTTTGACGTACCTACCGACACCCACGGCAAGGAGCCCCCTTGACCGGTTCACCGCGTAACCGTGATCACTCATCTGACTCGTGGGTCGAACAGTGGCTTTCAGCGCCTAGGCTTCGCCGATATCTGGCCGAGTCCGGCGGCGACCAGGAACGTGCACTCGACTTATACGAGTGGAATCTGCGGCTCGGAGCAGCGCTGATGCGGGATATCGCGCATTTCGAAGTCGCGCTGCGCAACGCCTACGACCGGGTTATGTGCGAACGGTGGCCGGGCGAGCACTGGTTGTTCGATCCTGCATCGCCGATCTTGGCACCGCTGTGGCGGACCAGACGCAGTAGGCGCGCCGACTTAAATGCGCGGAACCGCACCACTGTCGCAGATGCCGTACGCCGATGTGGAGGGCAGACGGCGAAGCCTGGTGAGGTAATTGCGGAGCTCTCCTTCGGATTCTGGAGACACTGCACCGACGCTGCGCATGAAAAGACCATCTGGGTTCCATACCTGCACCACACATGGCCGAAGAAGACGAGTCGCGTCGTACTCGAACGAACCCTCACGACGATAAATACCGCTCGAAACCGTGCCTCGCATCACGAGCCGCTCTTCGGAAACAGACCCGGCCGCGACCTGGCCGACGCGCACCGCGGAATACTCCACCTGTCCGAGCTGCTGCTACCCGAACTGGCCAGCTATCTTCGTGACACCACCACAGTGACCAGGACCCTCGCAGAACGACCTTGAGCGCTCAAGCTGCGTCGGTGGGGCACCACCCCACAGCATTATCTACTTCCAGTCCTATAGCACCCCCGTATCCAGCCCCAAAATAGGACTGGGGGTACAAAACGCGGCAGCAGCAGAGCCCGGAAAACAAAAATGGCCCGGCATCTGCCGGACCATTTTCACACCGTGCGCGAGGGGGGACTTGAACCCCCACGACCTTGCGATCACTGGCACCTGAAGCCAGCGCGTCTACCAATTCCGCCACTCGCGCAACAAGGAATACATTACACAGCCGGGACCCCCGCGCAAAATCGAGAACCCCCGAAAATCCGCCCCAGACCCCCGATAACACCCGACTGAGACGAAGAACACACGTGCTGGGCGATTTCGACACCCTGTCAAATCGGCTCCTGCCCCGGTAAAACCTACTCAGGAGGCCTGTTTTACCGCTGTGTTCAGCCTCAGCCGGTACCATGAACCCAGTAAAGAGCAGGTCCCGTTCGGCGGGACCTCTTGAAGTCTGTGTACGTACAGGCGGTCGACGGGACCGAGTCATCGGTACCGTGGGCCACCGGACCCTGTGGAAGGAGGCGAGCTGTATGAGCGTTATGGATCGCTTTGAGAAGCGCATCGAACGTTTCGTCAACGGGGCCTTCGCCAAGGTCTTCCGGTCCCAGGTCGAACCCGTCGAACTCGCCGGCGCCCTGCGCAAGGAAAGCGATACCCGTGCCGCCGTGGTCTCCCGCGGCCGCACGCTGACGGCCAACAGCTACGTCATCGAACTGTCCCAAGGCGACTACGAACGCCTGGGGCCCATCGAGGACGACCTGCGCCCGGAATTGCGCCAAGTGGTCGCAGAACACGCCGCGGAACAGGGCTATAGCTGTGTCGGACCCATAACGGTGTCATTCGAAATGGCAGACGACCTGGACACCGGCATGTATCGCGTCCGCGCGACCACCCGGCGCCCCGACGGCTCGCCCGCGGCCCAGCCGGCCAACCGGGGCGGTTACGATCCGCCATCGCGGGCCAACCCGATCGTCGCCGAGGCCTATGAGCAGTCCCAGGAGAACCGCGTGCGCTCAGGGGCCGGCAACACCTATCCCGGCCCCGCGGATTCCGCCGCGGCCGCTCGCCGCGCGGCCGGCGCCACCGGCTGCAAGTACTTCTTCACCGTCGACGTGGGCGATCGTAGCTACAACCTCAAACAGGGCACCACGGTCTTCGGCCGCTCCTCGAACAGCGCGGACATCGTCTTGAGCGATCCGGGGATCTCCCGCCGCCACTTCGAAATCACCGTCGACGGCAATCACGCCACCGCCAGTGACCTGGGTTCGACCAATGGCACCATGTTCGACGGCCGCCCCATCACCAGCATCACCCTGACCGACGGCGTCACCCTGGTCGCCGGCGACACCCATGTGACGTTCCATCAGACGGAAACCGGAGCGCAATGACTGAGCTGACCGTCGTCACCCTGCGTCTGGGATTCTTCGTCCTGCTGTGGCTGTTCGTGCTGATCACCGCGGTCGTTCTCACCCAGGACATCGTCTCCCCGCGGGGCAAGCGCAGAGCCGCCCGCGCCGCGAAGAAGGCCGCGCGCGCCGGCAAACCGGCAACCGCATCCGCACAGCCCCGCAGGGAGCCCGCACGCCAGTCGGCCCCACCGCCCGTCCCACCCACCCCGGCGGCGATGCCGCGCGAACTGGTCGTCACCTCGGGCCCCCTGGTGGGAGTCTCCGTGGCGCTGGGCACCTCGGCGATCAGCCTGGGCCGTGCCGGTGACAACACGGTCGTGCTCGAAGACGACTTCGCCTCCGGCCACCACGCCCGCGTCTACCCGGGCCCGCAGGGCTGGATCCTGGAGGACCTGGGCTCGACCAACGGCACCTTCCTCGGACAGCAGAGGGTGACCGGCTCCATCCAGCTGCCCACCAACGTCCCCCTGACCGTGGGACACACGACTCTGGAGCTTCGCACGTGACCAACGATTTCATGCTCCGCACGGCTGCCCGGTCGAACACCGGGCTGGTACGGAAGAACAACCAGGACTCCGGTTACGCCGGTCCGAACTTCCTGCTCATCGCCGACGGCATGGGCGGTCACGCCGGCGGCGACGTCGCCAGCGCCATCACCGTCTCCCAGCTGGAGCCGCTCGACCACCCGGACCAGGGCTCCGACGCGATGGAGAACCTGCGGTCGGCCATCCTCACCGCCAATGAGCGGATCACCAATACGGTGGCCACCCAGCACGAACTGGCCGGGATGGGCACCACCGTCACCGCCCTGCTGCGCAGCGGCGAACAGCTGGCCCTGGCCCACATCGGCGACTCCCGCGCCTATCTGCTGCGCGGCGGCATCCTGACCCAGATCACCTCCGACCACACCTTCGTGCAGATGCTGGTCGACGAGGGCCGCATCACCCCCGAAGAAGCCGAAACCCACCCGCAGCGCTCCGTCGTGATGCGTGTCCTGGGCGATGTGGGCCAAGCCCCCGAACTCGATATGTCCATCCGCGAGGCCCGCCCCGGCGACCGCTGGATGCTCTGTTCCGACGGCCTGACCGGCTTCGCCGACATCGACGAGATCTCCACCCGGATGGAGCAGATCGACGATCCCGGCGCCTGTGCCGACGCGCTGATCGACCTGGCCCTGGGCGGCGGTGGCGGCGATAACGTCACCGTGCTCATCGGCGATGTGGTCCCGGCCGACCGCGCCGGCCTACACACCCCGGGTGTTGCGGTGGGCTCCGTGGCGATCAACCCGCAGTACGCCCGGCTGGGCATCAGCGGCACCCCCACCGGGGCGATCCCGGAGGTCGACGATGCCTCCGAGGACGACACCGTCGGCCTGCCCCGGGCGAACCAACCGGCGCCGGCGGCCCTGCCGGACGATGCCTCGGCGGCAGAACCCGTGCCAGGGTTCCTCGCATCCGAGACCCCGGCAGCAACCGCTGCAGCCGAAACACCCGCCGAGGACGCTGCGCCCGCAGTGGCCGCCGCCGCACACGATTCCGCAGATGCCCACGCCGAGGCCGAGCGGGCCTGGCGCGAATCCGGAGCCCAGCCGGCCACCCAGCCCCTGGCCGCGGCTCAGCGGCCCGACGCGGGCCACGACGGTGGCGAACCGGCGGACTCCGAGTCCGCCGAGGACTCCCAACGTGCCGCCGCACGCTCCGCCGGCTCCGAGGACACCGGCTCCAAGGACGCCGCTTCCGAGGGCCGGATCCCCGCCTGGCGGCTGTCGGGCACCGAGGACGAGTCCGCGGACCAGGAACCCAAACACGTCAAGAACTCCAAGCACGCCGATTCCGCAGGGGCGGAAGCGGACGCACCCACCGCCCGCGAGCCCAAGCGCCGCCGCGGCCTGGCCGCCACCATCACCACACTCGCGGTGATCATCGTGTTGGCCGCTGCCGGATTCCTGGGCTGGCGCTATCTGCAGGCGCAGTACTACGTGACCGCCACCGACGGCCGGGTGGCCGTCTATTCGGGCGTCTCCCAGGACCTGGGCCCGTTCTCGCTGAGCAACCTGTCCGAAACCACCGATGTGCAGACGGCCGACCTCAGCGACTACTCCCGCGAACGACTGGACCAGACGATCCCGGCAACCTCCAAACAGGACGCCGACCAAATCGTCACATCGCTGCGTGAAGAGGCCCAACAGAACAGCCAGACCGGCAATGACATCAAGGGTGGCGCCACCGATGCGACCGCCAATGACCCCGCGCCCTCACAGGGCGGGGGTGACCAATGATGTCCGCCGCACCTTTGGCGGTGGACGCGGCGCAGGCCGAGTCCACGCCGCAGGAGCGCCCGCCGCACACCTACCGCTGGGTCGAACTGATACTGATCCTGGTAGCCGTGGGCATCAGCGCCCTGGCCTATGCCCTGGTGGGCATCGGCACCCAGGACACGGTCCCGGCCAATGTCTACGAATACACCGGCTGGCTGCTGGCCCTGGGCCTGGTCCTGCACATCATCACCTGGTGGCGGGCCAAGTACGCCGATCCCATCATCACCCCGGTCGCGGTGCTGCTCAACGGCCTGGGCCTGGCGATGATCTTCCGGATCGACCAGGCCACCCTGGGCCGCGAACACCCCACCCACGCAGCGCAGAACCAGCTGATCTGGATGACCCTGGGCTGCATTCTGGCCTGTGTGGTGATCTTCTTCCTGCGCGATCACCGGATCCTGCGCCGCTGGATTTACCTGTTCGGCCTGGCCGGCATCGTGCTGTTGCTCCTGCCCATGGTCCCCGGCCTGGGCAGAGAGGTCTACGGTGCCCGAATCTGGATCCACATCGGCTCGAATTCCTTCCAGCCCGGTGAGATCGCGAAGATCTGCATGGCGATCTTCTTCGCCGGCTACTTCAACACCTACCGCGATCAGCTGACGCTGGCCGGTAAAAAGGTCCTGGGCCTGCGCCTGCCGCGCCTGCGCGACTGCGGCCCCATGGCCATCGCCCTGGTCTGCGCCTTCGCCGTGCTGGTGGTGGAGAAGGACCTGGGCACCGCCCTGCTGTTCTTCGGCATGTTCGTCGCGATGCTCTACATCGCCACCGGTATCAAGACCTGGATCGTCATCGGCCTGGTGACCTTCGGTGCCGTGGCCTTCGCCGCCAGCCGCTTCTTCACCCATGTGCAGCAGCGCGTGGACGGCTGGCTGCACGCGCTGGACCCCGAACAGTACGACAAGCAGTTCGGCAATTCCTATCAGCTGGTCCAGGGCATGTTCGGCATGGCCCAGGGCGGGCTGGGCGGCACCGGCCTGGGCAAGGGCCGGCCGCAGATCGTGCCGATGGCCAACTCCGACTTCATCTACACCAGCCTGGGTGAGGAACTGGGCATGGTGGGCCTGTTCGCCATCCTGGTGCTCTACCTGATCTTCGTGCAGCGCGGCTTCAAGACCGCTCTGAAACTGCGCGACGGCTTCGGCTCCCTGCTGGCCGCCGGCCTGGCCTTCGCCGTGGCCCTGCAGGTGTTCACCGTGGTCGGCGGCGTGACCCGCCTGATCCCGCTGACCGGCCTGACCCTGCCCTTCATGGCAGCCGGTGGCTCGTCCCTGATCGCCAACTGGATCATCCTGGGCCTGCTGCTGCGCATCAGCGACTCGGCTCGCCGCCCCCTGTCCGAACTGCCCGCGGGCTCCCTGCGCGCGGCACCGGTGACCAGCGAGAACCCGATCGTCAGTGAGCGCGCCGCGGCCCGGGCCTCGGCGGATTCCGGCATTCTGCCCGCGGTAGCCCAACCGGTGGGCGACCCGTGGTCGCAGCCGGCCGAGGACGCACCCGGCTATGCCGACCCGTATGCCGCACCCGACCCGCAAGAGGACATGGCAACCGAGGCCTTCCCCGCCCTGCGCGCCCGTGCCCAGCACAGACTCGACGAGCAGGGCTACGACCAGTCCCAGTCCGAGCACTACAACCCGTACTCCAGCCCGCAGGAGACGAACCCCGATGGAGGTGAGAACCGATGATGAAATCACTGCGCCACGTCAGTATCGTGGTCCTGATCATGTTCGGTCTGCTCTTCGGTTCGACCAGCGTGCTCCAGTACGTGCAGGCCGACTCGTTGCGCGCCGATGGACGCAATTCGCGCACCCTGATCGACGATCTGTCCCGCCCACGCGGCCCGATCCTGATCGACGGCACCCCGATCGCCAAATCGGTGCCCGTGGACGACGCCTACAAGTACCAGCGCGAATACGGCACCGGCAAGTACCCGGCCGCCATGTACTCCAACCTGACCGGCTACTTCTCCATCACCTCGGGCACCTCGGGGCTGGAGAACAAGATGAACGGACTGCTCTCGGGCACCGACGACGCCCTGGCGTTCTCCCGGGTCCAGGACGTGCTCACCGGCGAACAGACCAGGGGCGCCGCGGTGGAACTGTCCATCGACCCCAAGGCGCAGAAGGCCGCCTGGGACGGACTGGGCGACCAGAAGGGCGCGGCGGTCGCCCTGGACCCCAAGACCGGGAAGATCCTGGCCATGGTCTCCAAGCCGGGCTGGAACCCCAATAAGCTGGCCACGCACGACCGCGACGCGGCCGTCAAGGCGGCGGAGAACTACAGCTCGGATCCCGAGAAGGCCTATTACAACCGCGCGATCGCCGGCAACCGCTATCCCCCGGGCTCGACCTTCAAACTGGTCACGGCCTCGGCTGCCCTGGAAGCCGGCAAGACGGAGGATTCGACCGTCGCATCGCCCAATCAGCTCAACATCGGCAGGTACTCGATGCGCAATGCCGGTGGCGAGACCTGCGGCGACGGCAAGACGACCACGATCAAGGACGCCCTGACGATCTCCTGCAATACCGCCTTCGCCAATCTGGGCATCGACAACGGCTACGACAAAATGCTGGCCCAGGCCAAGAAGTTCGGCTTCGAGAAGAGCAATCTGCAGATCCCGCTGGACGTCGTGAAGTCGGTCTTCCCGTCGACCAACGACGACAAGTCGATGCTGGCCAAGGCCTCGATCGGCCAGCAGGACGTGCAGGTCACCCCCTTGCAGGTCGCCATGGTATCCGCGGCGATCGCCAATCAGGGCACGGTGATGGAACCCCAGCTGATCAAGCAGGTGAAGAACCAGAAGACCCTCAAGGTCATCGAGAAGCCGGGCAAGAAGAGCATGGGCCGGGCGATCAGCAAGAAGACCGCCTCGCAGCTGACCGACATGATGGAAAGCGTCGTGGACAGGGGCACCGGCCGATCCGCACAGATCTCCGGAGTCAAGGTGGCCGGCAAGACCGGCACGGCCCAGCACGCGGAAGGTGGACATCCCCACGCCTGGTTCACCAGTTTCGCCCCGGCCGACGACCCACAGGTCGCCGTGGCCGTGGTCGTGGAGAACGGTGGCAATGCGGGCAGTGAGGCATCGGGCGGCCGGGTGGCCGGCCCGATCGCAAAGGACATGATGGAAGCGGTGATCGATAAATGAGACCTCAGCCGGGAACCGTGCTGGGCGGTCGCTATGAACTCACGAGCAAGATCGCCGTGGGTGGCATGGGCGAGGTCTGGAAGGGCCGCGACACCGTGTTGGAACGCGACGTCGCCGCGAAGATCATGAAGGAGGAGTACCTGTCCGACCCCGCCTTCCTGGCCCGCTTCCGTGCGGAGGCCAGGTCGATGGGCGCCGTTTCGGACCCCGGCATCGCCGGCGTCTACGACTACGGTGAGGAGAACGGCTCCCCCTATCTGGTGATGGAGTACGTCCCGGGCGAGGCACTGTCGAACATCCTCGACCGCAACGGCAAGCTCAGCGTGCCCGATTCCCTCGAGGTGGTGGCCCAGGCGGGCACCGCCCTGGGTGCCGCGCACAGGGCCGGGGTGGTCCACCGCGACATCAAGCCGGGCAATCTGCTCATCACCCCCGATTTCAAGGTCAAGATCACCGACTTCGGGATCGCCCGCGTGGCCGACCAGGCCCCGCTGACCAAGACCGGCCAGGTGATGGGCACGGCCCAGTACCTGGCACCGGAACAGGCCACGGGCAAGGGCTCCGTGCCCCAGTCCGACCTGTACTCCCTGGGCATCATCCTCTACGAGTGCCTGGTCGGCAAGCGCCCCTTCACGGGCGAGTCGCAGGTGGAGATCGCGATCGCGCAGGTCAACTCCCCGCCCCCACCGCTGCCCGATTCGGTTCCGCTGCCCGTGCGCCGACTGGCCGAGTGCATGCTTGCCAAGAAGCCCGAGCTGCGGCCTGCCAGCGGTTACGCCCTGGCCGAGGCCGCCCGCGCGCTGAAGGCCGGGGACTTCCCCGCTGCCGCCGCCGCGGTTCCGCAACTGGACCCCGGCTCGAATGGCACTCAGGCCGCGACCACGGTGATGCCGGCAGGCGGCGATGCGCCGACCACGGTGATGAATGCGACCGGAAGCCAGCCGACCACCGCCTACTCGCCGGCCACCGCGGTCAACCCCTCGGTGAACACCGGAGCCTATCAGCCCTATGCGCAGTACCCGGCGACCAATGCGACGGGCAATCTGCCGGTCGGCGGTGACGAGCCCGCGGCTCCCAAGAAGAAGTCGGCCGGCGCGATCGTGGGCCTCATCGTGGCGATCCTCGTCGTACTGGGGCTGCTCATCTGGGGCGGCACCGCGCTGCTGGGCAACCGCTCGGACGGCACGGCCACACCCGGGGCCGGCGCATCGGCGACCCCGGGGACCATCAAGCTGGACCCCGACGACTTCATCGGTTTGAGCAGGACGGCCGCCCGCAAGGAATTGAAGGATCTGGGGCTCAAGGCCAAGTTCAAAGAGACCAGCTCCTCTCAGGAGGCCGGCACCGTCATCCGGGTGGGCAAGAACGACGACGGGGAATACGAGTTCGAGGCCGGGGACACCGTCACCCTGACGATCTCCACCGGCGATTCCTCGGATTCCGACTCCTCCGGCTCCTCCTCATCCTCGGGTTCCAGCTCGTCGAGCTCGAACGGGTCCTCGTCCTCCAGCGGCTCGTCCAGTTCCTCTGGCTCTTCGAACAGCAGCTCGTCCTCCGGGTCCAGCTCGTCGAGCTCGAACGGGTCCTCGTCCTCCAGCGGCTCCTCACGGTCCTCCGGTTCCTCCGATGACGAGGGCACCTCGGATTCCGAGGGCAGCAGCTCGTCGAGCGGGTCCTCGAAGTCCTCCGGTTCCTCCGATGACAACGGCGACGACGATGGCTCCGACAGCGGTTCCGATGGTTCAGATGAGGGCCAGGACGGGTCCTCGGGTTCTGGTGGGTCGAGCTCCAGTGCGAACGGGTCCTCGTCGTCTGGGTCGTCGAGCAATGCCAACGCGAGTGCCGACGACACCGGCGGCTCCGGGAACAACGGTGAGGCTGCCAAGGCCGACAAGGGTTCAAGCGGCACCGACGACTGAGGACCGCAACCGGTCCCATATGACAGGATGACCCTACAGGATTCGGAACTGACCGATTGGTGAAAGGAAAGCGCACGTGACTGGCGAACGGCTGTTATCCGGGCGATACGAGGTCCGGCAGTTGCTGGGCCGCGGCGGCATGGCGGAAGTCCATGCCGGCGTGGACACCCGGCTGGGACGCCGCGTGGCCATCAAACTACTGCGCTCCGATCTGGCCCGCGATCCGTCCTTCCACGAACGCCTCAAGCGCGAGGCGCAGTCCGCGGCGGGCCTGAACCATCCCGGCATCGTCGCGGTCTACGACTCCGGCGAGGAAACTCTGGTCGAATCCGGCGGTTCCGAGGTCCAGGTCCCCTTCATCGTGATGGAGTACGTGGAGGGCCAGACCCTGCGCCAGGTGCTCAACGAGCACGGCCACCTCACCATCTCCGAGGCCCTCGACGTCACAGCGGGCGTCCTGGCGCCGCTGGACTACAGCCACCGCAACGGCATCGTCCACCGCGACATCAAGCCGGGCAATGTGATGCTCACGCCCGAGGGCGATATCAAGGTGATGGACTTCGGCATCGCCCGCGCACTCGAGGACACCGGCAGCCTGACCGGCACGCAGTCGGTCCTGGGCACCGCGCAGTACCTTTCGCCCGAGCAGGCCCGCGGTGAACTCGTCGACGCGCGCTCCGACCTGTATTCGACCGCCTGTCTGCTCTACGAGCTGCTGACCGGCCGCCCGCCGTTCAAAGGCGATTCGCAGCTGGCCGTTGCCTATCAGCACGTGGGCGAGGCGCCCCAGCCGCCGTCCGCCTTCAACCCCGAGATCCCGGAGCACGTCGACCGGCTGGTCCTGCACGCCCTGGAGAAGGACCGCGACCACCGGTACCAGGACGCCTACACATTCCGCGAGGACGTGCTGGCGGCCAGGGATGGCCGGCCCATGACGATCGACGTGCCGGGCCAGACCTCGGACACGGGCTATGCCGCGGGTGCGGCAGGTGCCGCGGCGGGGTTCGCCGCCGGCGATGCCGCCACCCAGGTGTTCAACCAGACGCAGGCCTATGGCTCCCAGGGCGACCCCTACGGCTCGCAGGGGCAGCAGTACGGCTCGCAGGGCCAGCCCTATGGTTCACAGGGCCAGCCCTACGGTTCGGCACCGTCCACGCAGTACATGCCGCAGGCCGCTGAGTCCGTCGGCAGCGCCGGACCCTACGATCCGAACCAGCCAGGGCAGTTCGCCACCGTGGGCACCGGCTACGCCCAGCAGGTGCATCCGGAGACCAGCGGCATGTCCACTCTGCCCAATCGCGAGGAGGACTATGCCTCCTCGCGCCGCAAACGCGGCTGGATGTGGGGACTAGCCGCGGTCCTGGTGATCGTGCTGGCGGGCCTGGGTGGCTGGGTCTACGTGATGACCAAGGGCCCGGAGCCCTTCGCCCTGGAGAACCTGAAGTCCAAGAGCACCGCGGAGGCCAAGCAGTACCTGCAGGACAACGGCCTGAACTCCCAGACGAAGGAGACCCACGACGACAAGGTCGACGAGGGCGATATCGTCAAGACCGACCCGACCGCCGGGACCGAGGTCACTGCCGGGCAGACGGTCACCCTCTACGTTTCGACCGGCCCCGATGTGGTCGATGTCCCCGATGTCGCAGGCGATACCGAATCCCTGGCCAGGCAGCGGCTGACCGATGCCGGTCTGAAGGCCGGGGCCAATGAGGAGAAGACCTCCCCGGACAAGGAGAAGGGCACCGTCCTGTCCACCAACCCCAAGAAGGGCAAGGAGGTCAAGCGGCAGTCGACGGTGGACCTGGTGATCTCCAACGGCAAGGTCGATGTCCCCAGCGTCACCGGCCAGAAGCAGGAAGAGGCCTGCGAGACGCTGCGCGGCAAGAAGTACCAGCTCGAGTGCAGCGTGAAGGTCGTCGAGACCGAGGACCACAAGGCCGGCGAGGTCTACGAACAGTCCGTCAACGGCGGCAATACGGTGGACCAGCACTCGACGATCACGATCACGGTCGCCAAGGCAAAGCCGAAGCCCACTCCGCCGCCCACGCCCTCGCAGGCACCCATCCCCACCACGGGGATCCTGCCGGGCACCACGCAGCACGGGCCGGGTAGCGGCGGCTGGTGGACGGGCAACCGCTGAGGCGGGCCCTGGGCTCTGCGGAACGGGCACCATGGAATATCCAGCGGGAATATTCCATGGTGCCCGTGTCTTTACATATGTAAAACGTGAGGCCAAGCCGGGAAACCGCGCGGCCCAGAATAAGGAGTCACGATGACAGACAAAGCACCTGCAGCCTTCGGCCCCGCCGGATTCGACACCCGCGCCCGCGGCGGCATCACCAATGTGACGACTTTGGGCACCGGTGTGCTCGGCTCGCAGATCGCCTTCCAGACTGCCTACGCCGGCTTCACGGTCACGGCCTATGACATCGATGAGGCCGCCGTCGCCGCCGGTGCCACCCGCTTCGACGCACTGGTGGGCACCTATGCCGAGGCCTTCGGCGATCCGGAAGCGGCCGCCGCCGCCCGCACGCGCATCACCGTCACCCACGACCTGGCAGCGGCCCTGTCCGACGCCGACCTGGTGATCGAGGCGGTCCCGGAAAGCCCCGCGATCAAAACCTCCACCTGGGAACAAGTGGGCAAGCTGGCCCCGGCCAAGACCCTCTTCGCCACGAACTCCTCGACCCTGCTGCCGTCGAGCTTCAAGGACGCCACCGGCCGGCCCGAACAGTTCCTGGCCCTGCACTACGCCAATGAGATCTGGGCGCACAACACCGCGGAGATCATGGGCACCGCGGATACCCGCGCGGATGTCTACGATCGCGTAGTCGAATTCGCCACGGCCCAGGGCATGGTGCCGATTCGGATCCACCGCGAACAGCCCGGCTATGTGCTCAACTCCCTGCTGGTGCCCCTGCTCAACGCCGCCGGCAACCTGCTGGTCGACGGCATCGCCGAGCCCGAGGACATCGACCGGGTCTGGAGGATCGGCACCGGTGCGCCCAGCGGCCCCTTCGAGATCTTCGATGTCGTCGGCCTGACCACCGCCTACAACATCTCCACGATGGGCGATGAGGCATCCCAGCGCTTCGCCGACTACCTCAAGACAAACTACATCGACCAGGGCAAGCTGGGCCGGTCCTCCGGCGAGGGGTTCTACCGCTACGGGGACTGAGCAGTCACTTCAGTCCGCTCCCCTTCCCGTGAGCAGTCACTTTGGTCTGGAATCCGGGTGATTTCTCAGACCAAATCGCCTGCTCACTCGGGGGCGCCTCAGCCCAAAGCGGCCGCCGAGGCGATCGGCGAACGGCCGGCGGCCCGCTGCGCGGCCTCGGGCAGCCCGGCCGTGGCCAGGAAGTTCCCGACCATGAGATATCCGTCCTGGGTCAGCACGGATTCCGGGTGGAACTGCACCCCGGCCAGGGGCGCGGTGCGATGCTGGATCGCCATCACGATGCCGTCCGCGGTCTGCGCGGTGACCTCGAAGACGTCGGTCGGCAGGGTCGTGTCGACGATCGCCAGGGAATGGTAGCGGGTGACCGTCACGGGGTTGCGGACCCCGGCGAAGATCCCGGTGCCCGTATGCGTGATCTCAGAGGTCTTCCCGTGCATCAGCTGCGGTGAGTGGGCCACGGTGGCGCCGAAAACCTCGCCCAACGCCTGGTGTCCCAGGCACACGCCGAACAGCGGCTTCGAGTGCTCAGCGCACCAGCGGATCACGTCCGGGCACACGCCGGAGTCCGCCGGCGTGCCGGGTCCCGGCGAGATGAGCACTCCGGCGAACCCGGGCAGGTAGGCGTCCAGGTCCTCGGCCCCGATGTCGTCGTTGCGGATCACCGTGGTGACCGCGCCGAGTTCCTGCAGATAGCCCACCAGGGTATAGACGAAGCTGTCGTAGTTGTCGATGACCAGGATCTGCGTCTTCGGCATCTCAGGCCCCCTCCTCGGTGCCGACGGTGGCGTTGTTGAACGGCATGAACGGAGCGATCAGCGGGAACACGTACTCCATCAGAACGTAGACCGCCGCGACCACCAGAGCCAGACAGATGAGCAGCTTGATGAACCAGTTGCCGGGCAGGGCACGCCAGATGAGTTCGTACATCACTTGCCCCCGGCGGTCTTGTAGGCGGGGCTGTCCTTGATGGTATCGGGCGGACCATCCGCCGCCGGGTGGAAGTCCGACAGCGTCGCATACGCGATATAGCGTTCCCTGGCCGAGAACATCGGATTACATGCGGTCAGCGTCATGATGCGGTCCTTGCCGTGATACTCGGGGAAGCCGGGGACGGGGTCCAGGACGTCCACCTTGTCCGGCAGCACGATGTCGAAGTTGCGGAAGGTGTACGTGTAGTAGCCCTCCTTGGTCTGGACGACGATGTCGTCGCCCGGGCGCAGCTCCGCGATCTGGTTCAGCGGCTTACCATAGGTCACGCGGTGACCGGCGATCGCGAAATTGCCCTTTTCGCCCGGCATCGCGGCTCCCGGGTAGTGCCCGGTGCCCATCCGGTTGAGCACCGGTTCCATCGCCACACCCTCGGCGATCGTGCGGTAGTAGCGGTCACCGAAACGCGGGATGTAGAGGATGCCGAAGCCCTTGTTCTCCGCCGGCGGCTCGCCCACCACAGGGTGGTCGGGATCGCCCTTGGCCTGTGGTTTGTCATCCTGCCAGTCGTTCTGCAGCTGGGCGGTCAGATCGCGGTTGTCCTGATCGGCTGCGATGTCGGTCCACCACAGCTGCCAGCCGACGAACAGGATGAGCACCAGGCCCAGTGTGATGCACAGTTCGCCGAAGGTGCGCACGCTCCCGCGGAAGAATCCCAGGGGCTCGGGCTCGGACTTCCCGCCGCCGTTTCCCCGGCCGCCTCCCGCCGCGCCCGGTTGTCCTGCTAGCGGCTGTATTGCGGGCACGGGTCCCGCGCCCGGCACGTACTGTGCTGCGGGTGCGTACTGCTCTGCTGGGTACTGTTCAGCGGGCGGGTACTGCGCGGCCTGGCCGGCTGGCACTGCGGCGGGGAACTGCTCGGTTGCCGGGAACTGCTGGGCGACCGGTGGCAGGTACTGAGTTGCGGCATCGGGCATGTGCTGTGCCGCGGCGGGATCCGTGCCCTGCTGCGTGTAGGTGCTCTGCTGCGCATAGGGGTCGGGTTGGATCGGAATGGGCGCGGTCGAGTGAGCGCGCCGAATATTCAGGGGCGAAGCAGATGCGGAGCGCCCGTCGGGGGCCTGAGCCTCTGCCGGCACAGCGCCCGCTTGGGGCTGCGGCTCATTGTTCGACTGCGGTGTTTCCCGCTGTGCTGCCGCGGGGTCCGGGGATTCGACGCCGGCAGCGGCAGCGGCGCGTTCACGCGCGATGCGCTCACGGCGAGTGAGGGGTTGGTCCACGGAGTGCACTTTCGGTAGGTCAGCTCTTAGTCCATACTAAGACCTTTCCCTGAACGCCGCCCAGCCGCCGCGCCAGGTCATACCGCCCCTTTAGGGCCGCCTAAGACGGACATGCGCATTCGTGGCACAACCGTTAGACTCGGGGCGTGCGTACCGAGTACAGCCAAGACGGCGCCCGGTACTGAGCATGGAATACGCGGAACACGCGGCATGGATCTTCACTGAGGAGTATTGTGGCCAACTCTAATTCGACGGGCAAGGCGGACGACGTCAAGGAAACCGTCGACGACAGCGCTCTGGTCGACGGGGCCACGGCCGCAGACGCCAAGGCGAAGTCCTCGGCCAAGAACGAAACCGAGGATTCCAAGGAAACGGCTGCCTCCAAGGACAAGGCGGCGGCCCGTTCCAAGGCCCGCCAGGAGTCCAAGTCCGGCAATCCGGCCAAGCGTTCGGAGGCCCGGAAGAAGGCCACCTACAACTCCGCGGAGAACCAGGCGGCGCTCAAGCCCAATGGCCGTTGGTTCGTCCCCACGATGCTGTCGGTCTTCGCGATCGGCCTGCTGTGGCTCATCGTCTTCTACATTTCGCAAGGCGCCTGGCCCGTCGAGGCCTGGGGCAACTGGAACCTGCTGGCGGGCTTCGGCATCATCGTCGTCGGCCTGGGCATGACCACCCGCTGGCGGTAGGGGCCGGTGGCCCCCTCACCTCGGAGCCCCTCCGACTTCCGGCTGCTGGCCGATAGGCCCCTGTGGATCCGACTCATCGCCCTGTACGTGGGGCTGGTGTTCTTCGGGACCTCGTGCGGGCTGATGATCCAGGCCGGACTGGGCAATATGCCCTGGGACGTCCTGCACCAGGGACTGTCCAACTACCTGCCGTTGAGCGTCGGCGCGATCGCCGTCATCCTCTCCCTGGTCGTTCTGCTGCTGTGGATTCCACTGCGGCAGCGCCCCGGCCTGGGAACCATCTCCAACGCACTACTGGTGGGCACCTTCATCTCCGTGACCATGGCCGTGGTCCCGCCGGCGCACGCCCTGTGGCTGCAGATCACCTATATGGTGTCCGGGATCGTGATCAACGCGGTCGCCACCGTCCTCTACATCGTGCCGAACTTCGGGCCCGGACCCCGTGACGGTCTGATGACGGGGCTGGTCGAGGCCACGGGCAAGCCGGTGTTCGCGGTGCGCACCACGATCGAGGTCGTCGTGATGGCCGCCGGCTGGCTGCTGGGCGGGCGCTTCTTCATCGGCACGATCCTCTACGCCCTGGCCATCGGCCCGCTGACCCAGCTGATGTTGCGCCTGGCCGTCAGGCTGTTCGGTCCGGCCGACCCGCTGACCTCCGACGAAGCCTGAGCGCGAGGAAGTAGGCGCCGCCCAGCACGAAGCCGGTGATCAGCCCACCCAGGTGGGCCTCCCAGGCCACCTGCGGATCGAACAGCGGGTAGAGCGCGCCCAACAGGATGAACACGAGCACGCCGCTCCAGTTGCGGTCCAACCGCCGGGTCGGGACCAGCAACACGCCCACCAAGCCGTACACCGCGCCCGAGGCGCCGACGAACACGGTGCCCGGTGACACCTCGGCCGGCCACAGGATCGACAACAGCAGTGGGCACAGGGACCCGCCCAGTGCGGCCACCAGGTAGGTGCCCAGCACGAAGAAGCGGCCGAGCGACTTCTCGAGGAAGCCGCCGAAGAAGTACAGGCCCACCATGTTGAACAGCAGGTGGGTGGGACCGGCGTGGACCAACACCACGGTCAGCGCGCGCCAGGGCTCGACGGCCGTCAGCGCCGGCACGAACGCCAGGCGGGAGGCGAGCCCGGCGCCCGGCAGCAGGTTCGCCAGATAGGCCAGGACGGTCAGCGCCACCAAGGACAGGGTGACAATGGGCGCGCCCCGCCACCTGCGTGATGAGGTGGCGGGGCGCGGGGTTTCGCTCACGGGAGTGACCGGGTCGGACTGCGGCGGGCCTCAGGCCTGGGGCAGGACCTCGACCGTCTCAATGAATGCGGGTTCCGCCGGGGCATCCTGGAAGCCGGTCTTGACGGCTTCGAGGGCGTCGACGACCTTCTTCGACTCATCGTCGGCGACCTCGCCGAAGATGGTGTGCGCACCGTTGAGGTGCGGGGTGGGAACGGTGGTGATGAAGAACTGGCTGCCGTTGGTGCCCTTCTTCACCCGGTTGCCGAAGGCGTCCAGGCCCACGCGGGTTCCGGCGTTGGCCATGGCCAGCAGGTAGGGGCGGTCGAACTGCAGTTCGGGGTGGATCTCATCGTCGAACTGGTAGCCGGGGCCACCGGTGCCACGGCCCAGCGGGTCGCCGCCCTGGATCATGAAGTTCTTGATGATGCGGTGGAACTTCACACCATCGTAGAACGGGGTGGGGTTCGTCCGACCGGCGTCGTCCTTGTACTCCTTGGAGCCGTCGGCCAGGCCGACGAAGTTCGCGACGGTCTTGGGGGCGTGATTGCCGAACATGTTCAGCTTGATGTCGCCCAGATTCGTGTGCAGGATGACCTGCTGCGTGGAGATACTCATGCCCCTATTCTTCCATGCGCACCCCGCCGTAGACGTCCAGCCCGCGTTCAGCTGGGCGCGCAATGCCACCGAAAACCCCGCACCGCCCCCGCTGTACAAGGATGTGCGCGAGGACTTGTGCGGAACTTTCCAGCTCGGCAGGCGGAATCCGGACCATAAACGGCGGGCGGATGAATAGACTAGGGGTAACAGTTTTTCCACGTTGGAGGGTGAAATGTTCAAAAAGGCCGGCCAGAAGAACAGCCGCAAGCTGCTGTCGAACAATGTTTCCGACGTCGTCACCGGCGTGACCGAGGCGGTCCGCGAGGGCTCCGCCCAGGCGATCGAGAAGAGCAGCCCCTATCTGGAGAAGGCCAACGCCTTCCTGCACGAAACGGCGGAACGCCTGCACGCCGCCGCCGACGATGCCCGCCCCAAGGTCACCGCCGCACTGGAAACGGGCAAACAGCGGGCGACCGAGGCCGTCTCGGATGCCCGCGGCCAGCTCGACGCCCGCTACGGCGACCAGATCGCCGACGCATCCGTCGAGCTGACCCGCAAGCGCGGAAAGCTGCTGGCGCAGTCCGGTGACCAGCTGACCCGCCTGTCCTCACTGGTCGCCGGCGCCAAGACCCCCGCCGCCGTGACGGATCTGGCGACCAGGCTGACCGGGGACAAGAAGGCCGTGAAGAAGGCGCAGAGCGCTTTGGCCGAACGCGGCAGGGAACTGGCCAAGGCAGCCAAGAAGCAGGCGAAAATCGACGCCAAGGCCGGCAAGAAGGGCGGCCGTTGGTTCATCTGGGTCCTGTTCCTGGGTGCGGCCGGCCTGATCGGCTACTTCGTCTACAAGGCGCTCAAGCCGGTCGAGGACCCCTGGTCGACCCCGCTGCCGGGCAACCGCCCCGCCGATGCCCGTCCGGTCGGTTCGACCCCCGCTTCGGAGGCTGCCAAGCCCACCGTGACCAAGGTTGAAGAGCCCACCGCGGACGACGACGCCGAGGAAGTCGAAGCCGAGGTCGAAGAGAAGTAACCCTCGCCAGTACCTCCCGGTACCTTCCCCGCCCCGCTCCCCCGCGATGAGCAGTCACTTTGGTCTGCCTCCTCTCGATGAGCAGTCACTTTGGTCTGGAATCTGAGTGATTTCTCGGACCAAAGTGACTGCTCACGCAGGGCGGACCGACCAAAGTGACTGCTCATGAGAGGGGCGGAGGGCTGGTGCGGAGATAACGTCGCATAGACGCCGAGGCCGCACTCGGGTTCCGTTTTCACGGAACCCGAGTGCGGCCTCGGCGTTTGGGAGGGCCGGCAGCCCGCGGGACCCGGCCCGCCCGGGGCCCAGCTCACCCCGGGACCCGGCCGGCCCGGGAAATTCAGCGGCCCGGCAGGACCAGACCGGCCGACCCTGTCGTCATACGACCGTTGGAGCCCGGCTTCAGGTCGATCGGATCGCCGTACCAGGTCATACCCTCCGGGAAGTCCACCGGATCCCATTCGAGTGCCTGCCAGTCCGGATCGAAGATCTGGTAGCCGCCGGAGTACAGCTCCACACGGTGGCCCGAACCCGGGTCGAACACGTAGAGGTACATGGCCTGGCCGATCCCGTGCTTGCCCGGGCCCACGCCGATCTTGACGTCCAGGTCGGCCAGCACATCGGCCGCGGTCAGCGCATCGGAGAAGTTCTCCAGGTTGAACGCGACGTGGTGCAGCTGTGTGTTCAACTCGCTCTGGTTGGCCACCATCGCCAGGTCGTGGACCTGACTGGTCACGGACATCCAGGAGGCCATCACGGTGGTGGGGTGCTCCGGCAGCATCGCGAATTCGCGGCGCTTGAAGCCCAGCGTGTCACGTACCCAGGATTCCGCCTGGTTGATCTTGCCCGGTTCGGCCTGCACATTGTAGTGATCGATCCGGCGCACACCCAGACCGCGGCGGCGCGAGGAGTTCGACGGCAGTTTGGAGCGGATCGCCTCGGGTGCCAGGGGCTTGTCGATGTCGTAGTACAGCTCGAAGGGGTGCAGGCTGCCCGGAACCTGGAAGCGCACCGCGGTGCCGCGGCCCGATTCGGTGCCGGCGGGGACCTCGATGGCCTCGATTTCCTGCGCGGCCAGTTCGGCTGCGAACAGTTCGACGTCCTGCGGGCGGGCGACCCGGAAGCTGTAGGAGTTGACGATGTTCTCGTCCTGCTCGGTCAGCACCAGGGAGTGGTGGCCCAGTTCCATATAGCAGCGCAGGTAGGACACATTGCCCACGCGTTCGACTTCCTCCATGCCCAGGGTGTCGCGGAAGAAGCTCAGCGACTTCTCCAGGTCCTTGGTGCCGAGGTTGATGGTGCCGCACTGGGCGATCTGGGGACCCGGATCGTACCGGTCTGCCAGCTTGGTCATGGTGTTCTCCTTCTGTGGGGATTGGAATATAGGGTGCGCCGGGCCGTAGACGCTGACGGCGCCGGCGCCGCGCCGTCAGCGCTGGGCCATATGGTGCTTGAGGTAGTTCACGATGACCTCGTTGAACTCGTGGGAGCGTTCCACCTGCGACCAGTGACCGCACTGGCTGAAGATATGGGCGTCCGCATGGGGTACGACCTGCAGGATCTCCCAGGTCCGCGACACCGGAATGACCACGTCCTGCATCCCGTGGATCAGCAGTACGGGCACGTCCAGTTCCGCCAGCACCTCGAAGTCCAGGGGCAGTGCGCTACGGTCACGGTCACGGGCCGCCACGACCTGAGCCAAACGGTCCGAGGCCGTGTCGTTGAGCGCGGAGTGGTAACGCAGGGTGACCAGCTCATCGGTGATCAGGGACTTGTCGACGACGAAGGACTCCAGGGTGTTGCGGATACCGGCTTCGGTCAGCACGGGGTTGGAGTGGCTTTTCAGCGCCCCGGTCAGCTGCGCACCGCCGGTGCCCATGGACACGATTCCGGCCAGGCGTTCGGGATGGTCGATGGCGAACTGGAAGGCCACCCAGCCGCCCAGCGAATTGCCCACCAACCAGGTCTTCGCAATGCCCAGGGCGTCGAGCACGCGCACCGCGTGTTCAACCCAGGCCTTGATCCCGTACTCGGTCCCGGGAGCCACGACCGTCTGCCCGTAGCCGATCGAGTCGATCGCAATGCAGCGACCGGCCGCGGACAGTTCCGGCAGGTTCAACCACCAGTTCGCCGCGGCGGTGACGCCGGTTCCCGAACCGTGCAGGAACAGGATCGCCTCCCCGGTGCCCAGTTCGTGATAGTGGGTCAGTTCGCCCGGGGCGGTTTCCAACCATTTGTCCGCCAGGCCGAAGAACTCATCGGTCGTATAGTCTGGGGTCTTCACTGTCTGCTGCTGTGTCATGCCGGCGCACCTTCCTTCTGGGCCACCAAATCCAGGGCGATATCGGTGATCATGTCCTCCTGGCCGCCCACCAGTTTGCGCGCGCCGACCTCCATCAGGATGCTGCGCGCGTCCAGTCCGTAGATCTCCGCGGCGCGTTCGGCGTGGCGCAGGAAGCTGGAGTAGGCACCCGCATAGCCGACCGTCAGGGTTTCGCGGTCCACTCGCACCGGGCGCACGTGCAGGGGCCGGATCAGGTCCTCGGCAGCGTCCTGCAGGGCGAACAGGTCCGCCCGGGGCTCCCAACCCTGGAGTTCGGCCACCGCGACGAAGGGCTCGATGGGCGTGTTTCCGGCACCGGCACCGTGCCCGGCCAGGGAGGCGTCGACGCGGAAGGCGCCCTCTTCTAAGGCCGCGATCGAGTTCGCCACGGACAGCGAGAGGTTTTCGTGGGCGTGAATGCCGATCTGAGTGTCCGCGTCGAGCACATCGCGGTAGGCGCGCACGCGCTCGCGCACCCCGTCCATCGTCAAACGGCCGGCCGAATCGGTGATGTAGACGCAGGCCGCACCGTAGGACTCCATGAGTTTGGCCTGTTCGGCCAGCGACTTCGGGTCGTTCATATGGGCCATCATCAGGAAACCGGAGACGTCCATACCCCATTCGCGGGCGGTGGAGATGTGCTGGGCCGCAACGTCGGCCTCGGTGCAGTGCGTGGCGATGCGCACGGAGGTCACACCCATGTCGTAGGCCCGACGCAGGTCCTCCAGGGTGCCGACGCCGGGCAGCAGCAGGGTGGTCAGGCGCGCGTTCTTCACCACGGGGGCCACGGCCTCGATCCATTCCCAGACCGTGTTCGAACCGGGCCCGTAGGTCAGCGAGGTGCCGGACAGGCCATCGCCGTGGGCCACCTCGATCGCGTCGACGCCGGCGGCGTCCAGGGCCGCTGCGACTTCGGCCGCCCGTGCCGGGGTGATGCGGTGACTCAGCGCGTGCATACCGTCGCGCAGGGTCACATCCTGTAGGTAGAACTTGGCCGCGTTCACGCCGCCGCCTCCTGTCGGTTGGCGACCAGGCGTTCGGCCGTGCGCAGCGCCGCCGAGGTCATAATGTCCAGATTGCCCGCGTATTCGGGCAGGTACATGGCAGCTCCCTGCACCTCCAAGAACACGCTGATGCGGGTGTAGGCGTCGCGGCGCCGCCGGGTCGGGACCAGGACGTCCAGCTCGGAGCCCTCGTCGAGGAACTGCACGTCCTGTTTCAGCCGGTAGCCTGGCACGTATTCGGCAACCCGGGCGACCTGTGCGGTCACCGCCGCGCGCACCTCGGCGCGCCCGGCCTCGTCGAGGCGATCGGTCACGGCCAGGACCGTATCGCGCATGATCATGGGCGGTTCTGCGGGGTTGAGCACGATGATCGCCTTGCCGCGGGCGGCTCCCCCGACTTCTTCGATGGCCGCCGAGGTGGTTTCGGTGAACTCGTCGATGTTCGCCCGGGTGCCCGGACCGGCCGACTTCGAGGCGATCGAGGCGACGATCTCCGCATAGTGCACGGGTGCCACCGAGTTGATCGCGGCGATCACCGGGATCGTCGCCTGTCCGCCGCAGGTGACCATGTTGACGTTTGTGTGTTCCAGGGCGGCATCCAGGTTGACCACCGGGACCACATAGGGCCCGATCGCGGCGGGCGTGAGGTCCACCAGCTGTTTGCCGTAGGGTTCCAGGGCCGCGGCGTTGGCCTTGTGGGCGCCGGCCGAGGTCGCGTCGAAGACGACCTCGATATCGTCGAACCCGTCCAGGGCGATCAAACCCTGCACGCCGTCTGCGGTGGTGGGTACGCCCAGTCGCGCGGCCCGGGCCAGGCCGTCTGAGGTCGGGTCGATACCGACCATCGCACCCATTTCCAGGGTGTCGGACAGGTGCATGATCTTCAGCATCAGATCGGTGCCGATATTGCCCGATCCGATGATCGCGGCTTTGACCTTGGCCATCAGGCCTCCTTCTGTTCCGGCTGGGCCGGGGTGGGTTCGAGGGTCGAATCAGGGGTGGACACGGTGGCGGAGACGCTGCCCAGGCCGACGATCTCCGCTTCGATCCGGTCGCCTGCGTGCAGTAGGGCCATGGGGCCCAGGGCACCGGAGAGCACCACTTCACCGGCCTGCAGGGGCCGGCCCAGCTCGAGCGCGGTCTGCGCGACCCAGACCAGGGCTGCCAGGGGGTCGCCGAAGCAGTCCGCGCCGGTGCCGGTGGAGGCGACCGTACCGTTGATCCTGGTGGTCATGGACACCGCCGCGGTATCGACTTCGGCCAGGGGTTTGATCGTCGAGCCCAGGACGTACAGGGCCGAGGAGGCGTTGTCGGCGACCGTGTCGACGATCGTGATGTCCCAGTCGCGAATCCGGCTGTCGACGATCTCCAGGGCCGCGACGACTCCGGACACCGCGGCCCGCACGGCCTGCGGGGAGGCGTCGGTGACCTCGGAGCCCAGGATGAAGGCGACTTCGGCCTCGACCTTCGGGGCGATCAGCGCGGACCCGTCGATAACACCGGCGTCGGCGATTTCCATATCGGCCAGCAGGACGCCGAAGTCCGGCTGGTCGACGCCCAGTTGGGCCTGGACGGCGGGGCTGGTCAGGCCGACCTTGCGGCCCACCCGCGGGTTCGTCGCCGCTTCGCGACCGGTCACGACGAGTTCCTGGACCAGGTAGGCCTCCGTCAGGGCAGCGGGGTCGTCCACCCCGCCCAGGGCGTCCACCACGGGGGCGATTCCGGTACGGGTCGTCTGGGCCGCGGCCAGGGCTGCGGCAGTCTGGGTGCGCAGCTGTTCGCTTGTCATGCGTTCTCCTTCAGGGAATTGACTGCCCGCGGGTCCGCAAGGCCTGCGTCGATCAGCCGGTCGGCGGTCAGTCGCATGGCCGTGGCCTGGGTCGTCTGGGTAGCGGCGTCCGGGCTCACGGGGACGATATGGGCGGCGGCGAACAGGGCCGACGCGGTGCGAGCGGCATCCTGGGTCAGGCAGGCCGCTGCGATGAACCGGTCGGGGCGGACGAACAGCACGGGGGTGGGGCGCTCGTCGAACCAGCGCTTGCACACGCCGTTAGTGTCGGCGACCACAACGGAATTCGGGTCCTCGGGCGGGTCCAGTTCACATCCGGCGGCGGGCCGAATCGATACGAAGGTCGTGCCCAGGCGGCGCAGGGTGGCGCGCTGGGCCGCGGAGAAGTGGCGTTCGGGATTGCCGCCCCATTCGAGTACGGCCCAGTTGTAGCCGATCACGTCGTCGAGTTTGGCGGGACCGTCCGGGGTGCCGACGGTCGGCTGGATGACCTGGGTGCCCACGGGCGAGTCCAGGGTGTTCGCGGACTTGTGCGCGATCAGGCGCGGGGTCATCTTCGCGGCGGCCCGGCCGGGGGTGAAGGTCGAGGGGTCGACGATCGCGCCCGTGGTGTAGCGGGGCATCGGCTTGTACTTCATCTGGGCGAAGTACTGCTTCGTCTGCTCCGAGAGGTTCAGCACCGCGAAGGCCGCATCGCGCAGGCCCGCGGTCAGGGCGCGAGTCGGCTTGACCATTCTGCCGAAGGTCGTCGACAGGTCGATCATCGCCTTGGCGTGATCCTTGCGTTCGGCCGTATAGGTGTCCAACAGCCCGGACCCGGCGTAGCCCTTGACCACGGCGGCCAGTTTCCAGGCCAGGTTCGTGGCATCGCGCTGGCCGGAGTTCCAGCCCTGACCCTGCCATACCGGCATCAGGTGCGCGGCGTCGCCGATGACGAAGATCCGACCCTTGCCGAAGGACCCGGCGATGCGCGAATGGTGCGTGTAGACGCGAGCGCGGATCAGGTCGACGTTGTGCGGATCGGTCACATGGTCGGCCATCAGGCCGGCCACGAAGTCCTGATCCTGGACCAGTTCGTCGGGTTCGTGGTCGAACAGCAGGAATTCGAACCGGCGGATCGACTGGGGCAGCGCCAGGGACACGTAGGGGCGTTTCGGGTCCCCGCCCAGGAACACGTTGGGCGTGCCGATGGGATCGTTGCGCAGGTCGACGACGAGAAAGCGGGTGGAGGGGGACTGCCCGTCGAAGCTGACGCCCAGGTGCTTGCGCACGGGTGACTTGCCCCCGTCGGCGCCCACCAGGTAGGACGCGCGCAGTGTTTCGGGGCCGGTGGACGTTTCCACCGTCACCGCCACGGTGGTGCCGTCGTCGGCGAAGGCCGTGGCCTTGGCGCCGAAGCGCACATCGACGTTTTCGAAGCGGGACAGGCCCTCGTAGAGGACCCGGTCGACCAGTGGCTGGTTGAAGGCGTTGCGGCGGGGCCAACCGAATTCGCGGGTCCCCGGTGCCATTTCGAGCATGGTCTTGCCGCGGCCGTTGACCAGCCGCATGATGTGCTGCGGTGTGGTGTAGGGCAGGGCGTTGTCGACCACGCCGATGGTCTGCAGGGTGCGCAGGGATTCGTCGTCGATTCCCACACCGCGGGGGAAGTCGATGAGTTCGTCACGGGCTTCGAGCACGATGACGCGGATGCCGGCTTTGCCCAGCAGGTTCGCGGCGGACAAACCGGCGGGCCCGGCGCCGACGATGATGACATCGGCGTCGAGGCCGGTCTGCGGGCCCGCGGTGCGGCCGGTCTGTGGGCCGGGGGGTGCGGGTGGGGATGAGGTCATCCTTGACTCCTGAGGGGACTAGCGCGACTCATATATGTGCACATATCGCACTCAAAGGTGCACTATGTGATTCTCATGCAGTGTATGTCGCACCCTCGGGAGCTTGTCAAGACGGAGTCGGCGGGTACCGGGGGTAGCGCCCACCCGGGCGCGCCGCAGGTGGCGCAGCAAGTGGCGCAGCAGGCGGCGGGCAGGGCGTGAAAAAGGGCGGCGTGAACGAATGATTCGTTCACGCCGCCCCACCAACAGCGATTCGGGCCGAACCGCGAGGTTTCAGCCCGGTTTACTCCAGTGCGGTCAGCTGCGCGATCCGCTCGGCCGCCCGTAGCATCGCCGGCACAGCCGACTCGGCGACGTCCTCGCGATAGGTGATGAGGTTCAGACATGCACGCAGATGAGAATCGACCCCGTGCAGCGGCACCGCCACACCATAGGCACCCGGTTCGACCTCGGCGAAGGTCTGGACCCACCCCTGTTCCCGCGCCCGGGTCACGACCTCGCGCTCACCCGGGGCCGCCGGAGCCAGGGCACTGAGCGCAACCCCCGCCGCACCCCGGTCCAGGGGGTGGCGACTACCCTCGGCGAAGACCAGCCGATATCGGGCCTTGGCCGAGGTGACCACAGCAAGGGCCACCGCCTCGTCGTGTTCGACGACCAGCAGGCTCATCGTCGATTCCAGTTCGTCGGCCACCTGGCGGATCACCGGCAGCGAGACCTGGCGCAGCGCCGCATACGCCCCGGATGCCAGACCCACCAGACCACTGGCCCCGCGATAGCGCCCATCGGAGCCACGGGCCACCAGGCGATAGTCACTCAGGGTCTGCAGGATTCGCGAGGCGATGGTGCGGTGGATCCCCGCGGACTCGGAAACCTCCTGGACCGTCATCCCCGTTCGCGCCGCGGCCACCGCGCGCAGCACATTGAGCCCCCTGGCCAGGGTCTGCGTTCCCGCATGCGTTCTCTCATTCATCACCGTCCATTTTAAGGCTTGACAAGATGAGGACTCGGCCGCGAAACTGATCACTATTAGCACTCATATGTGCGATATATACACACTCATTCCCAGATCTCCCCCGGGTCACGAAACAACGGAGCTTCCATGACCGAACTCAAACCACCACATACCCCGACCCCACCGACCGGCCCCCTCGAAAGCGACCCGAAAACCCGGCGCATGGCCGTGACCTCCAGCTTCATCGGCACCACCCTGGAGTACTACGACTTCCTGCTCTACTCCTCGGCCGCAGCCCTGGTCTTCCCCGCCCTGTTCTTCTCCGGCCAGCCACCCTTCGTAGCCTCCCTGTTGTCGTTTGCGACCCTGGCCGTTGGCTACTTCGCCCGCCCCATCGGCGGCCTGCTGTTCGGCCACTTCGGCGACCGCTACTCACGCAAGACCATGCTGGTCATCACCCTGGTCATCATGGGCCTGATGAGCACCCTGATCGGCCTGCTGCCCACATCGAATACGATCGGCGTGGCCGCCCCCATCATCCTGGTGTTCCTGCGCGTGATCCAGGGGATCGCGGTCGGCGGCGAATGGGCCGGTGCCGCACTGATGTCGATGGAACACGCCAAGGGCGGTAAGAAGGGCTTCGCCGGCTCTCTGGTCGCCGCCGGCGGTCCCGGCGGCGCGGTGCTGGCATCGGCAGTCCTGGGCCTGTTCTCCCTGCTACCCGACGGACAGTTCATGTCCTGGGGCTGGCGTGTCCCGTTCCTGCTATCGGCCGCCCTGGTCGTGGTGGGCATCGTACTGCGCACCAAGGTGGGCGACTCCCCCGAGTTCATCGCAGCCCAGGAACAGGCGGCGGCAGCGGACAAGGAAAAGAAGGTTCCGCTGCTGACCGTCCTCAAGGAGCACCCGGGGGCCGCGGTCATCGCCATGCTCGGCTCCCTGGCGCCCCTGTTCATGCAGGGCCTGATCTCCGCCTTCATCCTGACCTTCGCCGTGAGTCACGGGCACGCCCAGTCCCAAGCGTTGTTCCTCGTCACCATCGCCCACGCGATCCACGCCTTCACGATCCCCGCCTTCGCCGCCCTGTCCGACCGGATCGGGCGCAAGCCGGTCATGGTCGGTGGTGCGGTGCTGGGCATCATCCTGGTCTGGCCCATGTTCTGGGCCGTCCAGCAGGGCAGCCCCGCCCTGTTGCTGATCGGTTTCATCATCGGCAACCCGATCGTCCAGGGTTCCATGTACGGCCCCCTGGCCGCCTGGATCGCCGAGAAGTACCCGGCCACCGTGCGCTACACGGGCGTGTCCCTGAGCTACCAGATCGGCACCACCCTGGGCGCCGGCCTGGCTCCGCTGATCTGCGCCGCGCTGTTGCAGGCCAAGGGCGACGGCAACCCGCAGTACATCAGCCTGTACTTCGTGGCCCTGTGCATTATCAGTGGCCTGGCCTACCTGTTCAGCCGCGACCACTCCCGCGAGTAGCAGGCGATTTGGTCTGATCCTCTCCCCTTGAGCAGGCGATTTGGTCTGGACTCCGCGTGATTTCTCGGACCAAATCGCCTGCTCACGAGGGGCAGGACCGACCAAATTGCCTGCTCACGTTTGGGTGTGCTCCGCCGAGGCCGCACCGGGTTCCGTTGTCACGGAGCCCGGGTGCGGCCTCGGCCGTGTTATCCGGTAGAGTCTCCTACGGCCTTCCCGTCTCTGCACAATGACTGCGCAGTAACGCAGATCACGTGCGTGACGGTGGGGCCGTTTTGTTTACCCAATTCGATCTCACCCAAAAGGTAGTGATTCTTTCCGAAAGGAGCCGTGTGCACAACCGCACCCAGGTACCCATCGACGATCAGATCAGCATCGTGGCCGCACAGCGCGAGGGCGCTCTGCCGGACCAGGACAGCCCCGCCCCAGCAGCAGCGCAGGCCCAGCCCGGCCCGCTCAAGCTCAGCGGTGCGAAACGGATCGCGCAGGGCTCGGTGAGTCCCAGACGGGCGATCGGATCGATGGCGTTCACCGAACTGTGGGAGCGGTTCTCCTTCTACGGACTACAGGGGATCCTGAGCTTCTACCTGCTGTACTCCCTGGACCGCGGCGGTCTGGAGGTTCCCGCTGCGGCTGCCGCCGGGATCGTCGGCGCCTATGGCGGTGCCGTGTACCTGGCCCAGCTGCTGGGCGCCTGGGTCGGCGAGCGCCTGTTCAGCCCGCGCACCATGGTGTTGCTCGGCGGCATCATCATCACCGCCGGGCACGTGTGCCTGGCCGCCCTGCCCGGCATGCTGGGATTGGGAGTCGGCCTGGTGCTCATCATCGCCGGGACCGGAGCGCTGAAGACGAACATCACCTCGATCGTGGGGTTCATCGTCGCCGACAAGCCCGCGGCTGCGCGCGATGCGAGCTTCTCCTACTTCTATATGGCGATCAACGGTGGTGCCGTGTTGGGGCCGCTGCTGACCGGTTTCGTGCAGAACGAGTGGGGCTTCCACTGGGGCTTCGCGCTGGCGGCCGTCGGCATGTTGGGCGCGCTGATCCAGTACCTGTTCGGTATGCGCGGTCTGCCCGAGCAGGCCAAGCACCCGTCGAATCCGCTGCCCATCGCGGCAATCTGGAAGCCTGCGATCCTGGTCATCGCGGCTCTCCTCATCATCGCCGTGGCGTCCCTGTCCGGCTGGCTCAAGGCCGCGAACCTGTCCTCGCTCGTGACCATCGTGGCGCTCGTGGCCGCCGCCGGATACTTCCTGGTGATGTGGACTGCGAAGACGGTGAGCCGGGAGGAGAAGAAGCGGACGGTGTCCTACCTGCCGCTGTTCCTGCTGTCGGGCTGCTACTTCGGGTTCCTGTTCCAGAAGTTCACCGCGGTGTCCATTCTGATCAGTGAGCGCGTCGATCTGAGCGTGGGCGGCTGGACCTTCCCCGTCGCCTGGATCACCATGGTCAGCCCGCTGGCCGCGGTGCTGGCGACCCCGCTGATCGCGCGGATGTGGCAGAAGCTGGGTGCCCGTCAGCCCGGCGCCCCGGCGAAGTTCGCGATCGGGCTGTGCCAGATCGGCGTGGCCTATCTGTACCTGTTGTTGGTGACCACGTTGACCGGGGATGCGACGATCCCGGTGTGGCTGGTGCTGCTGTTCATGGTGGTCGCCGGGTCCTCTGAGGTGTTCGTCGGCCCGATCGGCCTGTCGTTGGCCACGAAGATCGGCCCCAAGCGCTTCGGCACGCAGATGGTGGGGTTGAACTTCCTGACCCTGGCCCTGGGCTCATCGCTGTCGGGTCTGCTGGGCCAGCTGTTCACCGCGATCTCGAACACCGCGTACTTCACCTTCGTGTCCGGTGCTGCGATCGTGTTCGGCCTGCTCCTGCTGGTCTTCCGGGGTCCCCTGGCCCGTGGGCTGAACGCGGGGCTGTAAGTCGCAGGTAGGTGGGGCCGGGTCGGCGGCCGGGCTGGTTTGCCGGCGGTCGGGCTATCCCTCCACCAGCGGGGTAGCCCGGCCGTCCGTGTGCACATAGCGACTGCCGTCGGGCAGGTGCAGGAAGGTGACCGCGGACCAGGCTCCCAACCCCGCGGAGTACCGGGCGAAGCGGCCATCGGTCCCGCTACCCAACGGCGCCAGGACCGAGGTGGCCACGGGGATGTCCTCGACCTCGGTGAAGGGACTCGTGTCCACCTGTCGGATGCGCAGCGTCTCCGGTCCGAGCGTCACCTCGATGCGCTCCTCCGCCCGGACGTACGCACCGGTCAGTTCGGCCGCCACTTCGGAGGACAGTGCTCGGTCGGGCCAGTCCTCCGGAGGAGCGACCCGGCAGGGCTTGGCGATCCCCGCCAAATCGGCGAAGACGCGTTCGAACAGCTCCTCGTAGACCATCTGGCCATTGCCGCCGTTGGTCAGCAGCACCACCGCGGTGCCGGAGTCCGGGTGGATGCGCAGATAGGCCGCCTGGCCCATGGTGCCGCCGTCGTGACCGTAAACGAACTCGCCGTTCCAGTCCGACAACACCCAGCCCAGGCCCCGGGCATCCCCCGAGGTCCCGCGATCGGGTTGGGCGACCTGTTCGGTCTGCATGTCGGCCACGGACCCCGCCCCCAGCACCCGGGCGCCCGTGGCTCCTTCGCCCTCGGCCATGTGCATGTACGCGAAGGCCAGGACGTCCGCGGCCCTGGCGACCACTGCGCCGGCCGGGCCGGAACTGCGCGGCAGGTGCCACTGCCGGATCACCGAGGTGGCACCGGCGATGTCCTCATGGCCCACTGCGACATCACCCAAGAGGATCGCGTCCTCGGGCAGGGTCACGGAATGGTCCAATCCCAGCGGGTCCAACAGCGATTCCCGCAGGGCCGTGTCCCAACCCTTATCGGTCAGGCGTTCGATGATCAGCCCGGCCAGGGAGAATCCTGAATTGCAGTAAGAGTACATCGCGCCCACCGGATGGATCTGAGCGGCCTCGGCCAGAACGTCCAGGTACTTCTGCAGGCAGTCATCGCCGCGCCCGGTGTCGACGAACAGGTCTCCGTCGATCCCGCTGGTGTGGGTGAGCAGATGTCGCACGGTCAGCTCAGCGCGGGTGCGCGGATCACGCAGCTTCAACTCCTGGACGATGTCGCGCACCGGGGTGTCCAGGGTCAGCGGGGCACCCTCTCCCGCCGCCGAGGTCGTGTCGACTCCCGGCCCGGCCCCGGTTCCAGCCGGGCCAGGTGCCGGCACCGGGGTGCCGGCCTCGATCAGGCGCATGAGCAGCGTGGTCGTGTAGATCTTCGTGATCGAACCGATCTGGAAGATCGAATCCGGGGTCACGGGCGCGCCCGTGCGCAGGTTGACGCTTCCGTGGACCGCCACGCCGATATCCGGGGCCTGGGCGGCGCCGCCAGGCGCTCCCGGATCCATCCGGAGGATTCCCAGTTGGGCGCCCGGCACCCCGTGGCGCTCGCACAGTTCGGCCAACAGGTCCCGATAGGCGGCGGTAAGCCCCTGGTGCGCGCCCTGCGAATCCGGCCCCGACACAACCGCGCCCATCAGGCCTCGCCCGGGATGGTCCCCAGGCCGTCGACTCTGGGGATCGCGGCCAACAGCCGCTGCGTATACGGGTGGGCGGGCCTGTTCCAGATCTGCTCGGTGTCGCCGACCTCGACGATCCGGCCCGCTTCCATCACCGCCACCCGATCGGCGATCTCCCTGACCACCGAGAGGTCGTGGCTGATGAAGATGAGCGAGGCACCCGATTCGATCGCCAGGTCGCGCATCATCTGCGCCACCCGCGACTGCAGGAAGGCATCCAGGGAGGCGATCGGCTCATCGCCGATCAGCACCTTGGGCCCAGCCGCCAGGGCACGGGCGATGGCGATCCGCTGCCGCTGCCCACCGGAGAAGGCATGGGGAAAGCGGTTGGCCGAGGTGGCCGGCAGGTCCACTGCCGCCAGCAGATCCTTGACCGTCCACCGACCGGCCGGATCCAGGGCCAGCGCATCCTCGATCTGCTCTCCGATCGGGCGCCGCGGGTTGAGCGAGGCGTACGGGTTCTGGAAGACCATCTGGATGCCCAGCAGCCCGGCCGGACGACGCCGGAATCCCAGGGGCCGCACCGGGGTCGACTCGAAGGTGATCGTGCCCTCCGATGGCTTCTCCAGGCCGCAGATCAGCTTGGCCAGCGTGGACTTGCCACAGCCGGACTCGCCCACCAGGCCCAGGACCTCGGATTCGGCCAGCTGGAGCGACACACCGTTGACCGCGCGGAACCGGCCGCCGCCGTCGAGCTTGTACTCGCACACGACCCGGTCCAGGTCGAGCACGGTCTTCTGTTCGGTTACCGTCGTCACTGGGCCAACTCCGTTCCTGGCAGGGATTCGATGAGTGAGCGGGTGTAGTCGTGCTGCGGGTTCACGATCACCGAGTGCCGGTCGCCGGTCTCCACGACCCGCCCGTTCTGCATCACGACGATCGTGTCCGCGACCGAGGACAGCACGCCGAAGTCGTGGGTCACCAGCAGCACGGCCAGTTCGAGCTCGTCGCACAGATCGCGCAACAGGCGCAGGATCCCGGCTTGGACCGTTACGTCCAGGGCCGTGGTCGGCTCGTCGGCGATGAGCACCCTGGGTTCGCAGATCACCGCCGAGGCGAAGGCGATGCGCTGCAGCTGCCCGCCGGAGAACTGGTGCGGGTACTTCTTGACCGCGCCCTGCGGATCGGGGACCCGGGTTTTGGCCAGGATCTCCACGGCACGGGCCAGCGCCTCCTTCTTGCCCATCTTCCGATGGTGCCGCAGGTGGTCGGTCAGCTGAGCGCCCACCGAGAGCATGGGGTGGAAGGCCGAGGACGGGTCCTGGAAGACCATCGCCAGAGAAGTCCCGCGCAGCGCATTGTGTGCCTTGGGACTCAACCCCACCAGTTCCCTGCCCTCGAAATCGATACTGCCGGTCAGCCGGGCTCCGGCCGGGGACAGCCCCATGATCGCCATGCCCGTCTGGGTCTTGCCCGAGCCCGAGGCCCCGGCGACACCGGTGATCTTCCCGGCTTCCAGCGTGAAGGACACATCGTGCAGGATGTGGTTCTCGTTCTTGCCCTGGCCGACGACCAGGTTGAGATCCCGCAGGGTGACGACACTCATCCGTTGGCTCCTTCCACCTGTTTGGCGGTTCGGGGGTCCAGCGCATCGCGCAGGCTGTCGCCCAGGAAGTTGAAGGCCATGACGACCGTCAGAATGCAGATGCCGGGGAACAGTGCGATCCACCAGGCGTTGAACTGCGAGACGCCTTCGCTGATCATCGCGCCCCAGTCGGGTGCCGGCGGCACCACGCCCAGGGACAGGAAGGACAGACCGGCCATCGTCAGGATCGCCTCGCCCACACCCAGGGTTGCCAGCACCACGACGGGTGAGACCACATTGGGCGTGATGTCGCGGAACAGCGACTTCCAGGGGCTGAAGCCCAGCAGGCGGCCGGCGACCACGTATTCGCTGTTGCGCGCGGTCATGACCAGGGCGCGAGTCGTCCTGGCGTACTGCGGCCAGGACACGATGAGGATCGCGATGATCGCGTTCTTCAGACCGGGGCCCAGGGCCGCTGCGATGACCATGGCCAGGATGATCGTCGGAAAGGCGAAGACCAGGTCGGCGATGCGCATGATGACCTCATCCACGGCCTTGCCGAAGTAACCGGCGATGGCCCCGAGCACCGAGCCGACCACGGCCGAGCACAGCACGACGAAGATCGCGGCGGGCAGGGTGGTACGAACGGACACGATGATGCGCGAGAGGACATCGCGGCCCAGGGTGTCGGTGCCCAGGGCGTTGTCCCCACCGGGTGCCTGCAGGCGGGTGAAGTTCTGAGCCAGTGGATCGTAGGGGGCCAGGAGTGGAGCGAAGACCGCGATCAGCAGCCACAGCACCAGGATGATCCCACCGGTGATGCCCAGCGGGGTGCGCAGCGCCTGGGGAACCCGGAAGCGCCAACGCTTGATCCCGAGTTCCGTCGCCTCCCTGCTGCTGATCTGCGTGCCGGCGCTCCCCCGCGAGTCGGGGGTCTGCGGGGCGCTCATCGGACCCTCACTCGGGGATCGATGAGGCCGTAGATGACATCCACGATGAAGTTCACTCCGATGTAGACGATGCCGATGACCAGGCCGACGCCCATGATGACGGGCAGGTCCAGAGAGGTGGCACCGCGATAGGCGAATTGTCCCAGTCCGTTCCAGGCGAACACCGTTTCGGTCAGCACCGCACCGGACAGCAAGGACCCGAAGGCCAGGCCCACCACGGTGATGATGGGTACCAGGGCGCCGCGGAATATGTAGGTGAAGACCACGGTGCGTCCCGGCAGGCCCTTGGCCCTGGCCGCGGTCACGTAGTCCAGGTTCATCACGTCGAGCACACTGGAGCGGCTGAACCGGGTCAGCAGACCGATGGTGAACAGGGCCAGCACACACGATGGCAGGACCAGGTGGGAGAACGCATTGGCGAAGGTTCCCATCTGCCCGGCCAGCAGGGAATCCACCGTGTACAGGCCCGTCACCTTCGGCGGCGGGGTGACCCACGGGTCCAACCGGCCGGCACCACTGACGATCCCGGCTTTGAAGGACAGCAGATAATAGGCGATCGTGGCGATCCAGAAGGTCGGGGCGGAGATCCCGATCAGGCTCAGCGCCCGGATCACATAGTCCAGGATGGTGTTCTGCTTCAGTGCCGCCAACAGACCCAATAGCAGGCCGATGATCACGGCGATGATGATAGCGCCCAGGCCCAGTTCAATGGTCGCAGGGAACACGGTGCCGATCGATTCGGAGACCGGCACCCTGGTCTGATTGGATACGCCCAGGTCGCCCTGTAACAGATTGCCCAGGTAGGTGAAGTACTGGACGACCAACGGCTGGTCGAGGCCCAGGTCCTTGCGCGTCTGCGCGACGATGGCGGGGTCGGCCGAGGCCCGATCTCCCAAGATCGCCTGGACGGGATCGGCCGGCACCAGGTTGGTCAACAGGAACGTCACGACGGTGACGCCCCAGATGAGCAGCGCGCTGATGCCCAGGCGGATGAGGACATAGCGCAGCAGCGGATGAAGCTTCGGCGGCTTGATCCGCTGCTGCGCGCCGGTAACGGCGGTGGTCATGCTGTTCCGGTCCTGCCTATTCGGCCTGAGCGAAATCGAAGTCGGTATCCGCGTTGGACACGAACTTGGTGATAGACGAACCGATCACCACGGTCTGCACGGGCTGAACCAGCGGAATGAACGGACCGTTGGCCGTCGCCGATTCGAAGGCCTTCTGATAGGCGGGGCCGCGGGCGTCGCCTGCTGTCTTGTTCGCCGCATCGATCAGCTTCGTGGTGGCGGGATCGGCGTTGCCTGTCCAGCCCGCACGTTCGGACACCGACTGCCCCGGGGTGAACACCAGGTAGTTCGTGGGGTCGGGGAAGTCTGCGCCCCAGGTGCTGATGCCCATGGGCTGTTTGCCGGAACGGAAGCCGTCGAGCTGGGTGGAGCTGGGAGCGGGCTTGAGCGATAGGTTGATGCCCGCCTCCTTGACCTGGGCCTGCACGGATTCGGCCAGCTGGGACAGGTTCAGACCGTTGACGGACTGATCGCTGCTGTAGTGGAAGGGGATTTCCTCGCCCTTGTATCCGGCCTTGGTCAGCAGTTCCTTCGCCTTGTCCAGGTCACGCGCGGGGGCCTGGTCCTTGGGCACGGAGCCGATGAATTCGTTCGGGACGACGCTGGCCATCCGCTGCGCGCCCTCGCCTCCCATCTCGACGACCTTGTCGTAGTCGACCGCATAGCGCATCGCATCGCGGAAGTCCTTCTTCGACGTGATGCCGCTGACCTTGGTGTTGTCATTGGCGAAGATGTAGACGCTCTTGGTCGACGGCAGGGATGCGACCTGGGCCTTGGACTGGTCCAGAGTCTTCACCTGATCGGGACCCAGATCGAAGGCGACCTGGGTCTGGCCGGACTGGATGTCGCTGAGCTGCGTATCCGCGGAGACGTTGTTGATCACGACGCGCTTGTACTTGGGTTCCGGGCCGTTGTAGTGCTCATTGGCCGCCAGCACGACCTTGCTTTCCGCGTTGTAGCTTTCGATCTTGTAGGGGCCGGATCCCTGCGAGTTGCTGTCCAGGAACTGATCGGCCTTGTCCTTCTCATCCGTGGTGCCGCCGTTGGCCTTGACTTCCTTGGCGTTGAGCACGCCCAGGTTGGAGTTCGGCAGGATGTAGGGCAGGGCGGGGTTCGGGTCCTTGCTGGTCAGGGTGATGGTCTCATCGTCGACCTTCTTCACGGTGACGCCGTCGAGGTAGAAGGAGGGGTTGCCCTTGACGCCTTGCAGGCGCTGATAGCTGAAGACGATGTCGTCGACGGTCACCGGATCACCGTTGGAGAACTTCGCGTCCTTCTCCTTGAACGTGAGTGTCAGGACCTTGTTGTCCTTGGACATCGTGTAGGAGCACAGGCCGTCCGTGGGCTTCTTCAGGTCACCGTCGGCGAAGGTCAGTGCCGTCTGGTAGAGGGTGTCCTCGATCCGGGAGCCACTGAGCTCGAATTGCCGTGCCGGGTCGATGGTCTTGAGGTCGAAGTTCATTTCCGCGACCAGAGTGTCACCGGAGGCGGAGCCTTCGTTCGAACCGCCGCTGCAGGCACCAAGGCTGACGGTCAGGCCGACGGCCACGGCCGCGGAGAGAATCATTGTGGGGAGACGACGCATAACCGAACTTTCTACTGCAATCAGTGGGACACGTTACATTATGTACGATGAGTCACAGATTACTGTAATCCGGCTGGATCCTCTCGGTTCTCTTCTCAGCCCCGTTCACAACCCCGCAGCCGCGAAGGCCCTGGCGTAGATCTCGCGCAGCACCGACTCCTTACGTGCGTTGTACTCCATGACGACCTCGCCCGCGGCGTTCGAGGATCGGGCCGCCGCCAGCTTTGCCGCCGCATAGAGGTCCCGGTCGGCCCGATTCCTCCGCAGATGATCGCGGAAGATCCGATGCCGCCAGGGCTCCGGGGAATCCGGACCGAAGACGTGCAGGTTCGCGCGCATAGTGCCGGCGCCCGCGGACCCGGCGGGGACCTCGGTTCCGGGAGCCGCGCCCGGTAGCCGTTCGTCCGCCTGCGCACGACCATCCGGTTCGAACCGCAGGCACCGGTGCTCGTACCACCAGGGCTCGCGCACGGTCAGGATGAAACCGGCTGCCTCCAGCGCCGGCAGCCAGGCATCCTCAGCGGCCGGCTCGGCCACGATCAGATCCATATCGATCACCGGTTTGGCCGCCAGCCCCTGCACCGAGGTCGATCCTACGTGCTGCAGCGCCAGCGCCCGGGCGCCCAGGGCCTCGGCGATCCGCGCGGCCAGCGCTTCGTAGTGTGCAGGCCACACGGGGTCGTACTCGTCCACCGCGATGGGTGCCACTACCGGCTCCACCACCCACGGCGAGGCGCCCGCGGGCGGCGCATCGTCACCGAAGGTCCCGATGTCGCGCGCCCGGGGCATCGGATCACCGCCCGATGCTCTTCAGGAAGGCCGCGGCACCCAGGGCGATATCGGCCTCGGCTGCCACCGCGATCGGCAGGCAGGCCTCGTCCACGTCGAAGTCCTCCGTGTGGTGGCCCCAGGGGGTGTCCATCCCGACCTGCACATAGGTCTCCAGGCCACCGCGTTCGGCCACGCGCTTCATCATCGCCGTCGCGTCCTCGGAACCGGAGCCGCCGCCGGAGTCCTTGACGTTCTTGACTCCCGCGGTGTGGGCGAAGGCCTCGTGCACGTACGGCAGCAGTTCCGGGGTCGGCAGCGCGGTGTCGGCCTTGCCCGTGATCGTCAGTTCGTAGTCCACGTCGTACATCCGCGCGGCGCCGGCCACGACGTCCTTGGCGCGGGCGAACATGAAGTCGTTGATGTCCGAGGACGCGCCGCGGCACTCCGCCCGGATCACGGCCTTGCGCGGGACCACATTGCGGCCCTCGCCGGCGACGAACGTGCCGACGTTGATCCGACTGGCGCCCGCGGAATGACGCGGGATCGCATGCAGGTTCAGCGTGGCCGCGGCCGCCGCCAACAGCGCGTTCTTACCCTTCTCCGGGTCGCCGCCGGCGTGCGCGCCGACCCCGGAGAACTCCACGTCGAACTTCGTGCTGGCCAGGTACTTGTCCGCACCCGTGCACACATTGCCCAGGCCCTCACCCGCACCAACGTGGGTGGCCAGGAACAGGTCGACATCGTCGAACCAGCCCTTGGCGACGATCGAGTGCGATCCGCGCACGCCCTCCTCGGCCGGCTGGAAGATGATCTTCACGGTGCCGGTGAGTTCGTCCTTGTGCTCGGTCAGCACCGTGGCCAGGCCCAGGCCGATCGCGGCGTGCCCGTCGTGGCCACAGCCGTGCATGGCCCCGGCGTTGACCGAGGCGAAGCCCTCGGCGGTGGGCCGGTGCTCGTCCGAGGGGTTCTCGTTGAGGTCGTTGGAGTCGATGTCGACGCGGAAGCACACGACGGGGCCGGGCCGACCGGTCTTCAGGATGCCCAGCACGCCGGTGAAGCCATCGCCCATGGCCTCGACCAGTTCGGGATCGCCGCCCTGGGAGATGGCGCGCTCACGGGCCGCGGCCAGGACCTCGGCGCTCGGCACGCCCAGGCGCTCATCGGCGACGTGCAGTTCCGGACCGTAGACCGTGTCCCAGCCCAGGTCGCGCAGCACGTGGATGATCTTCGAGGTGGTGCGGAACTCCGTCCACCCCGGTTCCGCGTACTTGTGGAAGTCGCGCCTCCACGCTGTCAGCTGTTCGGTGAGTTCGGGCGTGAGTTCCATCTGTTCCTCCAGGTCGGGACGGTGTCCGCATCAGGGTGTTCGCGTTCACACCCAATCTACCCGGCAGGTCCATGATACCCGCGTGCGGGCCCACCCGGCGGGGGCGGACGAGGCCAGGTGTTGAAGAGCGGCTGGCGGCCCTCAGCCGGGCGCCGACCACTCTGTTCTCGCCCCACCACCGAATTCAGATCGACCCAGACCACATCCCCCTTTGTCCGCGAGAGCCACGAGATATTCCAGCTGTTCGCCCACGGTGCGGTGCTGCGCCGCCGCCTGCGGCTTCAGCCTGTCCCTCGCCTCACTGCCGACCTCGACCGTGCGCAGGTCCTATGGGGATCGGTCAGTGCGACTAGGCTACCCCCATGTCCACCGCACAGCCGCGCAACGATGCCGCCCGGCGCGCACGCACAGTATTCTTCTGCCTGGCCATCGTGGGCATTCCAGTCACGGTCGTCTCGTGGACCTGGTACGGCCTGGCCCAATTCGAGGAGCAGTCCGAACAGTCCAAGGCCCTGGACGCCGGAACGACAATGGCCGGCACGGGAGAATTGATGGGCGGGGTCCCACTGATCTTCGTACACATCGTCGGGCTACTTGCACTGGGCCTATTCGGACGGTTGGGGTGGAGCACAAAGGACATACGGAGGGGAGTTGCGGCCGTGGCGATTGTCAGCCTCATCGGCATCCTGGCCGCGGAGCTGTTCTTCGGCGGCAGGCTCTTCTCCTACGGCGCACGCAACGTCCAACCCTGACTAGGGTTCGGGCGGCACAGCACCGTCAGGACCGGTGGTCCGGGCCCCCGGTATGTACCTTCCACAGGTATTGCGCGATCCGGGCGACCCGCTCGTCGGGGTCCGAGCACAGCCGGTCAACCTCGACCGCGCACAGCTCCCAGGGGAGTTCGCCCAGGGCCTGCACCAGGCGCAGACGGGACTCCGGCCTGGCGCTCGCACCCTCGATCCGCCCGGCCAACCGATCCACCAGGCCGGGTTCGGCCACGGCCAAGCCGGCCAAGACCTCGCCGGCCTCCACATCGGCGATGCCACGTTCGATCGCGTCGAGCAACGCCTCACCCGCTGCGCCATCGCCCAGCCCGCCCAGGATCACCGCTGCCCGCGCGGCCACCCTGGCATCGGCGTCGGCCAGGCACTCCCGCAGGGTCCGGCGGGCAAGCTGTGCCGATTCCGCCGATTCGGTCTGCCCCAGAGCCACCAGCGAGCGCAGGCGGCGGGTCCTCCCCCGCCCGGCGGCACCCCTGGTCGATCCGGTCCCTGTGACCTCACCACCCCGCAGCGCCGTCGCGGCCAGCAGCGCCGTCGCGGCACCGTCCAGCGACTCCTGCCGCGCGGCCCACAGTAGAGCACCGGCCGCATTGTCATCGGGCTCATCCAGATAGGCCCGCACCAGTTCGACGCCCGAATCGGGCGGGTTCCCCGCCGCGGGGCCTACCCGCAGAGCCGCGTCCTGCCTGGCCCTGGAGGTGCCGTGGCGCAGGGTCGTCACCAGTTCCAGTGCCGCCAGCAGCTCGCCCGTCGTGTCCGATGCCCGCAGCGTGGACGACAGGCCGTCCAGAAGATCGACCAGCCTCTCCGCCTCCTCGATCCGCCGCTGCAGATCATCGCGCAGCCCGGAGATCGCGGCGGCAGGATCGAAGTCGGGGTCGTCCAACGCGGTGCCGACCTCGGCCAGGCCCAGCCCCAGCGAGCGCAGCGCCTCGATGTGCATGAGCCTGGTGATATCGGCCTCCGTGTACTCACGGTAACCCGCCGAGGTGCGCCGGCCCGGGTGCAGCAGGCCCATGCGGTCGTAATGGCGCAGCATCCGCACGCTCACCCCCGAGGCACGGGCCAGTTGTCCGATCAGCACGGCTGCCCGCCGGGTTCGGTCACGTCCGGATCGGCCGTGACCTCGTGCCCATCTCCGGATCCGACGCCGGGTTCGAACCCGCTCAGGGCACGCACCCGTCGGGCCTCGGCGAGGTCGGGGGCGAAGGCGGCGTCGGGATCGTCGAACAGCCGCAGGATCGCCATGGCATGGGCCACCCGCTGCTCCGCGAATCTGCACGGGGAGTGCTCAGCGGCCCGAGCAGCGGGCCCGCCGACCGGACCGCCGGCTCCGTCCGCGGCCCCGCCGGCCGACACGATCCCTTCCAGGACAGAACGAACGCTCTCCCCCAGGTCTAGGTGGACCCGCGCCAGACTCAACCACGTCTCCCGCCCGCCACGGCCCAGCTGGGACGTCAGGCGCTGGGCCAGGGAGGCCTCGGCGCCGGCGGGGACGAGCTTCGCCGCAGCCCGCCAGGCGGTGCGGGCCAGGGTGTCGTCGGGATCGGCGAACATCGCGTCGGTGATGGCGGGCCAGCCACGGATGTCCCCGATCTTGGACAGGGTGTGCAGCGCCTGGGCCACGGCCTGCACGGAACCGGATGCCCTGGTCCCCTGCCTGTTCCCCCGATAGCCGGCGAGGATCCGCAGCAGCTCGGGCACCGTGAGCTCGGCGGGCAGCCGGGTGATCGCCCAGGTGAGCATGTCGCGGACGAAGAAGTCCGGTTCCACCGCGCAGCGCTCCACCAGCACGGGCAGCAGTCCGGGATCCGGGGTGCTGCCTGCGGCCAGGGCCGCCTGCAACCGGGTGCTGGAGCTGTGCGCTGCCAGTCCCGCGGCCAGATTGCGCACGTGTTCTCTCGTGGTCGGCATGTCCTCGGTGTTCATGCCTTAAGACTGAACCCTGTCACAGTGTCAGGGTCAAGGGGTGGGTCGTGGTGTCTGCAGGGTCGGTCGTGGGTCCGGCTTGGGATCGTCGTTGTGAAGGGC
>NZ_JANIJX010000013.1 GCF_024580735.1 Brevibacterium moorei
GCGGGTGAGTGAACTACTCACCCGCCGCGGCCCCGGCCTTTGTCATCCCCGGACTTTCTCATTCTCCGTTCCCGCGCGGCATCCTGTGCTGCGGCCCGATAGGGTGGAGCCATGATGAGATTCAAACCACAGAGTGTTCGCGATCAGATCTCCTCCATCATGGCCGGCATGGGCGCCGACGATGCGACGCGGGAGATCTGCACGACCATCATGTACGACACCGATCTGATGGGCGTCGATTCCCACGGCATCTCGATGCTGTCCTACTATGTCCACGAGGTCCAGGCCGGCGTGCTGGTGCCCGATGTGGCCCCCGAAGTCGTCCGGGAGACCGGCGCAGTCGCGCTGATCGACAGCCACCGCGGGTTCGGTCACACCGCTGGGCACCTGGCGATGAGCAAGGCGATCGAAGCGGCGCAGAAGTTCGGCGTCGGCATCGGTTCGGTCAAACAGTCCAACCACTACGGTGCGGCGGGCTACTATGCGCGGATGGCCGCGGACGCGGGCCTGATCGGCGTATCCATGTGCTCCACGGCCAATGCCCTGCAGATTCCGCACCGGGCCAAACGGCCTCTGATGGGCACCAACCCGATCGCCTTCGCCGTCCCGGTGCCGGGCGAGAACCCGCTGCTGCTGGACATGGCGACCTCGGTGGTGCCGCTGAACAAGGTGAAGGTCTACGGCCTCAAGGGCGAGGAGCTGCCGGCGGCCTGGGTGCAGTCGGAGGACGGTCGGGTCATCACGGACTCGACGGCGGCCTATGAGCAGATGGAGTACTCCGACAACGACTCGATCGGGCTGCTGCCGCTGGGCGGGGAGACCTTCTTCGGCGGCGGGCAGAAGGGCTCGGGTCTGGCGACGATGGTCCAGGTGCTCTCCGCCGCGCTGTCCGGCTCCGACCAGCCGGGCAATGTCGATGGCTACCAGTCGATCGGCTACTTCTTCCTGGCGATCGACCCCGATCTGGTGGGTTCGCGCGAGGAGACCTACGAGTACGTCCGCACCCTGCGCAATACGATCCGGGGGATGGAACCGGTCGACCCGGACCTGCCGGTGCAGGCGATGGGCGATCGGGACTTCGACACCCGTGCCGAACGCAGCGAGTTGGGCATTCCGCTGGCGGACAAACTCGTCGAGCAGCTGCGCGGCCTGGCCACTGAGCTGGACGCCGAGTTCACGCTGGAGGAGCAGGCCTGACCATGCCGGGGTCCAGGGAGGTGCGCGTGCCCGCGGGGGATACCGTTGGGCCCGCGGACGGCGTGGTGCCGCCGGGCGCGGTGTCGGACCACGCGGTGCCGCCGGGTCGGATGTCGGCGCGCCGTGCGGCCGAGCTGACCCGCCCCCGAGAGCCCGTGCGCTCCTCTGTCGGATGGCCGCCGATCGTGGTGTTCGTCGTGGCGGCCTGCGGCCTGGCCTGGCTCGTCGCCCTGCCCCTGTGGATCGGCGACGGGCTCCGCAGCCCCGTAGCGGGGGTGTTGATCCCGCTGATGATGTACGCCCCCGTCGCGGCGGTCCTGGTGGTGTTCGCGGTGTTCCGCCGTGGCTTCCACGGTAAGCGCCTGGCCCGCATCCGCTTCCTGGGGATGTGGCCGCTGGGCTCGCTGCGCACCGGCAGCTGGCGCAGGTTCGTGGTGTGCTGCCTGGCCGCCGTCCTGGGCCCGGGAATCCTCGTGGCGGGTTCGGTGCTGGTGGCGGCCGCCTGCGGCTGGCTGCAGCTGGATCCGCTCGGGCTCTCGGGCTACCGCGAAACCCTGGTCGGGCAGCTGCCGGCGAATACCATCCCGGCCGAGGCGATGGATTCGGTCGTGTGGACCGGTGTGGTCTCCCAGCTGCTCATCATTCCGGCGGCCGGCGCCACAGTCAACGCGGTGCTGACCCTGGGAGAGGAGCTGGGCTGGCGCGGTTTCCTGCTGCCGGCCCTGCGTGGGCGCTGGGGCCAGGGCGCTGCCGGAACCTGGGCGGCGCTCCTGGTCACCGGTGCGGTTTGGGGCCTGTGGCATGCGCCGGTGATCCTGCTGGGCTATAACTTCGGCCGTACCGACGTCACCGGTGTGCTGTTGATGGTCGTCGGCTGTATGGCCTGGGGAGTGCTGTTCGGCTGGCTGCGCCTGCGTTCGCGCTCCGTGTGGCCGGCGGTCTTCGCCCACGGCACCCTGAACGCCGCGGCCGGCCTGTACCTGCTGTTCTCCGCCTCCGGCGCGCAGTCCGACCCCGCGCTGGTCTCGCCCCTGGGCGCCGCCGGCTGGATCGTGTGCGCCGTGGTGATCCTGGTCCTTGTGGCGGCCGGCCAGTTCGGCCGCGTCCGGCTGGAGAGGTAATCGGGTGACTAAGGTCACCGGGAAGGTGACCGGTACCCGCTTGCGGGCCGAGGCCTCGGCCCCGTATGCTTAATGAGGCCCAAGACCGCTGGTCTTCGGGGAATCGCCGTGAGGCGGGGCCCCGGAAGAAGATCTCGAATGAGTGACCTGCGCAGGTGTATAGGACTTTCTACGTGAAGACGTAAGCGTTCCGTGCATGTGCGCGGAGCGCTTTTTTGGTGTTGAGGGCGCATCCAATCGATGAAAGGAATACCATGGCGAGGCCTGACAAGGCAGCAGCTATTGCGGAAATCAAGGAGCTCTTCGCGGGTTCCTCCGCAGCCGTGCTGACCGAGTACCGCGGTCTCACCGTCGCGCAGATGAAAGAGCTGCGCGTCTCTCTGGGTGGGAACGCAACCTACGCCGTGGTAAAGAATACGCTTGCCAAGATTGCGGCCAAGGAAGCCGGAGTCGAAGGTCTGGACGATCAGCTCAATGGGCCGACCGCCATCGCCTTCGTGACCGGTGAAGTTCCGGACGCTGCCAAGGCACTGCGTGACTTTGCCAAGGCGAATCAGCAGCTCGTGATCAAGGGTGGTAGCTTCGACGGCTCCACGCTCACGGCTGATGACATCACGAAGCTCGCCGACCTCGAATCCCGCGAAGTTCTGCTGTCCAAGGCTGCCGGTGCCGTCAAGGCCACCTACGCCAAGGTCGCCCGCGTTGCCCAGGCACCGCTGGTCAAGAACGTTCGCACGATCGACGCCCTGCGCGAAAAGCGCGAGGGTGCCGAGGCCGCCTGAGTTTCACCCAATCACCCCGGTCGCATCTGCGGCCACATACGGAAGGACTAAGCCACCATGGCTAAGCTCACCCCCGAAGAGCTCATTGAGGCTTTCAAGGAACTGACCCTCATCGAACTGAGCGACTTCGTCAAGAAGTTCGAAGAAGAGTTCGACGTTGAGGCTGCTGCTCCGGCCGCCGCCGTCGTCGCCGCTGCTCCCGGCGCTGCCGGTGAAGCCGCCGAGGAAAAGACCGAATTCGACGTCGTCCTCGAATCCGCCGGCGAGAAGAAGGTCGGTGTCATCAAGGAGGTCCGCGCCCTGACCTCGCTGGGTCTGAAGGAAGCCAAGGAGCTCGTTGACTCCGCTCCCAAGGCCGTCCTGGAAGGCGTTGACAAGGCCGCTGCTGACGCTGCCAAGGAAAAGCTGGAAGGCGCCGGCGCCACCGTCACCCTGAAGTGATGACGTCCGGTCGCATCGCAGGGAGCTCTGCTCCCGCGGTCTGACCGGTTGGTTGCTCCGTTCGACCCCCGATCGTATTCACGATCGGGGGTCGAACTGTTTCTGTGGGCTCCACTGTGGGGTTCCGCCGGGTGGGGGAAACTCCATGGGGTGGGGAAGGCCCTTCGGGTGGGGGAGGGCCCGCCGAGTGGGGCCGGCTGTCAGCGGATGCGCACGAGTCCCACTGGCGCTGCACTCTGCCCGGCGACGGACGAACCCGCGGAGTTGCGGGCCGGCACGACCGCGGTGTGGTCTGCGGCCAGGCCTGCAACATCGGCGGCCTGGGCCTGCACGAAGCGCCGGTCCACGGGATTCCCGTGGCCGGGTAGATATGCCGTGACCCCTTCGAACAGGAGGATCCGGCGCAGGGCCTGGGCCCAACGGGCGGGAGTCGCGTCATCGCCGAACTGCGGGGGCTGGCCCTCTTCGACCAGATCACCGGTGAAGACGACGTCGTCGACGCGCAGGACCAGGTCGCTCTCGGTGTGTCCGGCCAATTCGAGCGTCTCGACCACCGTGCCGCCGCCCAGGTCGATGGAATCCTGGGCAGCCAGTTCGGTCGCAGGTACGATGAGGTCTCCGGGATCCGACGGTAGATCGGGTTCCGCGCTCAGTGGGACATTCTCGAATTGCACCCAGGCGCTGGCCTGGCTGTCGCGCAGAAAACCGGCAGCGCCGTAGAAGGTGTCGATTCCCCGGGCAGCGCATGTGGCATTGCCGAAGAAATGGTCCCAGTGGTCGTGGGTATTGACCACGCACAGGGGCAGACCCGTCACGGTCCGGAACGCGCGCAGGATTCCAGTAGCCTGGGCCGGACCGGAGCCGGTGTCGATGACGAGGGCGCGCTCCTCACCCACCACCAGATAGGAGTTGAGGGCGACGGGGTCGGAGGTGAAACTGTAGATCTCTGCCACCCCTCCAGCCTAATCGCCCCGGTTCCGATCCGCCCGTTCGTCCGGTTCCCCTGCCCGTCCCCGCGGTGGTGCGCCGCCCGGCTGTGGGGGTAGCGGGGGACGTTGGGGCACTGGGCCGTGCGAGGTCGTCGGGCGCGGTGTGGCCGCGGGCCCAGGACGGGCGGGCGACCGCGGATCCGGTTGGGGAGCCGGACCCGGTCCGGGAACGGGATACCGCGGCGCACCCTGCTGTGGCGGCGCCTGCCGTGGTGGCGCCGGCCGCTGCGGGGCCAGAGGGCCGGGCGGTGGCATCCGCAGCGGTGGCGCAGGGGCGTAGTGGGGTGTCGGGGTCGGCCGTGCAGGACGCCCCGGTGGTGCGGGGGTGCCGAAGCCCGCGCCGCCGCGCTGCCGCGGTGCCTGAGAACCGCCGCGGATCAGCAACCAGATGACCACGCCGATGAGGACGAGCGCCAGCACGATGAGTGCCAGCCAGACCAGATCGCGCAGGAACCAGACGACCGCGGCCACCGAAGCCACCAGACCCCACCACAGTGCCCATGGTTTGGTCCGCAGGGCGCCCAAGATCAACAGGGCGACATGGTCGACGAGGAACAGGACGGCATACCAGCCGCCCACCAGCAGTCCGGCGGCCACACCGAACAGGGTGAGCAGAGCCATCGGCAGGACCAGCCGGATCTCGATATAAGCGGCCTCGTCGCCTCGGCGCCGCGCGAGGAATGCCCAGACCCAGGCAGCGATGAGCAGGACGTGAGCACCGACCACCGCCTGCGTCGCCACGATGCCATGGGCCGCAATGGCCAGGCCCATGGCCCCGACGTAGGTTGCCAGCTCCGGCACCACCAGCCGGACCACACGGTTGCGGACGCGGGCGGTCAGCAATGCCAGCATGAGTGCTGGAATCGCCATCGACACGCCGGTGAGCAGCTGGCTCGGCGAATGCAGCCAGGGGACCGTCGTATCGAGGAACGGAGTGGCCAGGATCGCCAGTAGGGTCGCCGCGAAGGCACAGGACAGAGGAGTGATCCACCGGCTACCGCGGCGCTGCAGAACCCAATAGCAGGCATACGCCAGTGCCCAGGTGAACCAGGCCGCCGCGATGACCAGGAGCACACCGTCGTCGATCACAGTGCGCAGCACGACCTTGGCCAGCAGGAACGTGCAGACCGTGGTGATGACGAACGAGTACTGCCAGCGGGTGAAGGCCAGCCAGGTCGCGGCGGCGCCGACCAGGACGAGGGACGGCACGGTCAGGGGGAGCGCTCCCGAACTCCAGACGGGGATCGTCTGGCAGAACACGAGGAGCGCCAGCGCCGCGGTGAACACCAGGCTGACCACGGACATCCCGGGTGCCCCAGCGGGCCGTGGTGGGCGGGACCGGGTGAACCAGGATTGGGCGAACCGGGTCTGGACGAACAACAGACAGCCCTGCCCGACGAGGACAAGTGCGGTGACCAGGCCGACAACTCCGGTCGCCCATGGTTCGTCCCGCATTCCACCGAAGGTGGGCACGAACAGGAACGCAAGGGCGTAGAGCCCCTGGGCGACGACCGCGGTGCGGGCCTCGGAGGTTTTGGACCGGCGCAGCAGGGCGAGGTGGAACAGCGCAAGCCCGCCACTGGTCAGCATCATCCCCGCGATGAACACGCTGTGCCCGGCCGCCGTCGCCCAGGTCCGCGATACGTCCATTTCGTCGATTCCCGCGTACAGGCAGAGTGCTGCGGCGGTGAGCACGGGGACGCCGGCCAGCGTCAGGCAGGCGTTGCGCAGCGGGTAGCTCAGGGCCAACAGGCCCAAGAACAGGACGACGAGGACGGCGGAACCGACCAGGCGCGCATCGAGTCCGACCAGAGCGGGCAAGGGGAGCATCAGCCAGAAGGCGTTCCATGGGGTCACCAGGGCCGAAGCGGCTTGTTGCCGCGGGCGTGTCCGCGACCTGCGTCCGCCTCGGTCCGAACCGCCGAGTAACCAGGCGAGCAGAATGTCGACGGCGCAGACGGCGCACAGTCCGCAGGCCAGCGCGAGCAGGCCGAGCTGCTCGGAATCCGTGTACGCCCCGGCCTCCTCGGCACCGGCCAGGTGGGCCGCCAGGGTCAGGGCGGTGAGCGCCCCGGCGGTCGCTGCCAGGCAGCGAGCCACGGGCAGATCCCTGCGCCAGGCCAGGAGGAACAGCAGCGCGGTTGCGGCGGCATCGCCGGCGATGATGCCGATCGCGATGTGGGGAGCCTCGCCGGTGGCGGGGGTCCAGCCGCCGACCAGCTGTGCGACGGCCAAGACGGCAATGCCCGGGCCGAAGAGCACGGGGAACGGTTTCGACCGGCTCAGCAGTGCGCCGAGCCAGAATCCGCAGGCCAGAACGGTGCCAGTCAGACAGGCGGCGCCGGCCGCGGTCAGTCCCCGGTCGCCGCTGCCCGCAGGGGTCAGCACTAGCGCCGCGGCCGCCGCCATCAGGGCTCCGCTGAGCAGCACGAGTGCCAGGGCCAACCGCGCTCGCCCGCCCAGGCACCAGGCCGCGACCAGATAGTGCAGCCCCACGGTGCTCAGCAGAATGGTCCAGCGCCAGAGTGTCATATCGAAGGGCACGACAAGTGCCATCAGCAGAGCGAACGGTGCGAGGAACTGGCCCAGTACGAGGTGCGGCAGGATGAAGCGGCGGGGGAGCCGAGGCGTTAGGAGTCGGGCGGCCACCGCGAAGGCCGTGCCGATCGCGACCACGGCACACAGGTACCAGAAAACGGAGTCCGTGCCGGTCAGCGACACCGCCGAGAGCACCAAGGAGACGCTGAACAGGGCCGCGAACCAGGTGACCAGGGCCGAGCGCAGCAGGTAGGCGGCCAACACATAGCAGGCCAGACCCGCCAGGGACGAGATGAACCAGGCGATACGGCCGGCGACCAGGTCCATTCCGCCCAGCAGAGCACCTGCGATCGGTACCAGGACCAGGCCCAGGCCGGTCAGTGCGATGCCAACCGGGTGCAGCCTGCGGGTTCGGGTGTAGAGCACGAGCCCCAGGACATAGGACAGGAGGGCGACGAACCATATGCACGAGGCCCCCACGAGCGCGCTGTCGGCGATGCTCGCGAAGATCAGGGCCGAGGTGATGACGAAGACGCAGGCCAAGCCCAGCAGGAGGTTCGGATACAGTACCGAGCGAGTCACCCGGGCGGGGTACGGGGTTCCGGGAGGGCCGGAGGGGTGAACGGGGTGGTACCCACCGGAGCCCGGCGCCTGGGGGAGAGGCACAGCCGGCCCATACGGCCCGTAGGGACGGGCCACCTGGAGGGCACTGGGGCCGGCCGGCGGTCCGGTGGGCCGGGGCGGGGGCGTCGGCCCCGAACCCGGCCGGGCGCCGATCGGGACTCCCGGGCCGGGGCGGGGTCCGGGCGGGAGCGGCCCATAGGGCGGCACGGCGCTCGCCCGACCACCGGCCGGGGCGGTCCCTCCCCGGCGGTGCGGCCCAGCGGGCAAGGGTCCGCGCGGCGCGCCGGTGCGCATGGCGGTGAGGACAGGGGTGATCGCGGCCATGAGTGCGAGGAGACAGATCGACAGCAGTGTCAGGCCGATCGCGAAGACGAAGGCGTCGCTGGTGTTCAAGGCCGGTCCTCCGGGGGAATCGGGCGGACACTCCTGGACGGGTGTCCGATTAGCTCCACCGTACCGGTCCCTACCCGGAGTACACCCGAAATCCCCGCAATCCACAGAAATCGGTACGCACGGTCGGGTGCGGGTTCAGTATCCACAGGTGACGGACCGCCAGTCGCTCGCGGTTATGGCTATGCGGAACCCTCGGCAGTGTGTCAGGAGGAACGGCGAAAAGGTGAAACCCTACCACAGATCCAGGCGGATTGCTCGTGAAGGCCTTGCAATAGTTGACGGCACCCTGTATATTTGACATTTGCGTTGCTGTCGTTCGTGGTGCCTTCATATAGCGGTGGGCCCCATACCGCATGGTTTGGGCTGTCGGGTCTTCATCGACCCCTCTTCCGGACCGTGTCGACCGGTCCAGCCACATGCACTGTAGCACTTGTCGGTGCTCGGGTTCACGTGGACGGTTCGCCCGGTTGTATCGATGGCAACGACGGCAGAGACAACCACGTGGAAGGATCCAATGGCCGCCGCCAACGTACACACCAGGACCGCTAATCCGCCCAAGCGCATCTCCTTCGCCAAGATCGAAGAGGCGCTTGAAGTCCCCAACCTGCTGGGCCTCCAGACTGACAGCTTCGACTGGCTGATCGGTAACGAGCGCTGGCAGGACCGGGTCGCAGAAGCGATCGAGAACGACGATGATTCGGTCGCGACGACGTCCGGGTTGGAAGACATCTTCGAAGAGATCTCCCCGATCGAGGACTTCTCCGGCTCCATGTCGCTGTCGTTCCGCGAACACCGCTTCGAAACGCCCAAGTACTCGATCGACGATTGCAAGGAGCGTGACATCACCTATTCGGCGCCGCTCTACGTGACCGCCGAATTCATGAACAACAACACCGGTGAAATCAAGTCGCAGACCGTTTTCATGGGCGACTTCCCCCTGATGACCGATCAGGGCACCTTCGTCATCAACGGAACCGAGCGCGTCGTTGTCTCGCAGCTCGTCCGTTCGCCCGGCGCCTACTTCGAGAAGGCCGCCGACAAGACCAGCGACAAGGACATCTTCTCCGCGAAGATCATCCCCAGCCGCGGTGCGTGGCTGGAATTCGAGATCGACAAGCGCGACCAGGTGGGTGTGCGCCTGGACCGCAAGCGCAAGCAGTCGGTCACCGTGCTGCTCAAGGCCCTGGGCTGGACCGAATCGAAGATCCTCGAAGAATTCGGCGACTTCGAATCGATCCGCGAAACGCTGGCCAAGGACACCGTCCAGACGCGGGAAGAGGCCCTGCTGGACATCTACCGCAAGCTGCGCCCGGCGGAGCCCGCCACGGTGGAGGCCGCGGAGAACCTGCTGCGCAACCTGTACTTCAACCACAAGCGCTACGATCTGGCCAAGGTCGGCCGCTACAAGGTCAACCGCAAGCTGGGCATCGACGCTCCGCTGAGCGAATCGGTGCTCAGCGTCGACGATATCGTCGCGACCATCCGCTACATCGTCAGCCTGCACGCGGGCGTCGAGACGATGCCGGGGAACCGCGATGGGGAGCCGATCGAACTGCGTGTGGCGCTCGACGACATCGACCACTTCGGCAACCGCCGCATCCGCGCTGTGGGCGAACTGATCGAGAACCAGGTCCGGACCGGCCTGTCGCGCATGGAGCGCGTCGTGCGCGAACGCATGACGACCCAGGACGTCGAGGCGATCACGCCGCAGACCCTGATCAACATCCGGCCCGTCGTGGCCGCGATCAAGGAGTTCTTCGGCACCAGCCAGCTGTCGCAGTTCATGGACCAGAACAACCCGCTGGCCGGGCTGACGCACAAGCGCCGCCTGTCCGCGCTGGGTCCCGGCGGTCTGTCCCGCGACCGCGCCGGCATGGAGGTCCGTGACGTCCACCCGTCGCACTACGGCCGTATGTGCCCGATCGAATCGCCTGAGGGCCCGAACATCGGTCTGATCGGTTCGCTGGCCTCGTTCGCCCGCATCAACCCCTTCGGCTTCATCGAGACCCCGTACCGCAAGGTGGTCGACGGTGTCGTCACCGACAACACCGAATACCTGACGGCCGATGACGAACTCGAGTTCAACATCGCCCAGGCCAATGCCCCGCTGAACGACGACAGCCGCTTCACGGAGTCCACCGTGCTGGCCCGCCCCAAGGGCGGCGGCGGTGAGGCCGAACTGATCCCGGCTGCGGAGATCGACTACATGGACGTCTCCCCGCGCCAGATGGTGTCGGTGGGTACCGCCCTGATTCCGTTCCTGGAACACGACGACGCCAACCGCGCTCTGATGGGTGCGAACATGCAGCGCCAGGCCGTGCCGCTGGTGATGAGCCAGGCCCCGTACGTGGGTACCGGCATGGAATACCGCGCCGCGGTGGATGCCGGCGACGTCATCGTCGCCAAGAAGGCCGGTGTCGTGACCGAGGTCGCCGCCGACTACGTCAGCGTGATGAACGACGACGGCACCACCTCCCTGTACAAGGCCGAGAAGTTCCGCCGTTCGAACCACGGCACCTCGTACAACCAGCGGATCACCGTCGACGAGGGCGACCGCGTCGAGGTCGGCGCGGTGCTGGGCGACGGCCCTGCCACCGACGGCGGTGAAATGGCGCTGGGCAAGAACCTGCTCGTCGCGGTCATGTCGTGGGAGGGCTACAACTACGAGGACGCGATCATCCTGAGCCAGCGCATGGTGCAGGACGACGTGCTGTCCTCGATCCACATCGAAGAACACGAAGTGGACGCCCGCGACACCAAGCTGGGCGCGGAGGAGATCACCCGGGACATCCCGAACATCTCCCCGGACGCTCTGGCGGACCTGGACGAGCGCGGCATCATCCGCATCGGCGCCGAGGTCACCGACGGCGACATCCTGGTCGGCAAGGTCACCCCGAAGGGCGAAACCGAGCTGACCCCGGAGGAGCGCCTGCTGCGCGCCATCTTCGGCGAGAAGTCCCGCGAAGTCCGTGACACCTCGCTCAAGGTGCCGCACGGCCAGTACGGCACCGTCATCGCCGTCAAGGTCTTCGACCGCGACGACGACGATGAGCTGTCCCCCGGCGTGAACCAGATGGTCCGCGTCTACATCGCCCAGCGCCGTAAGATCACGGTGGGCGACAAGATGGCCGGTCGTCACGGCAACAAGGGTGTCATCTCGAACATCCTGCCGATCGAGGACATGCCGTTCATGGCCGACGGCACCCCGGTGGACGTCATCCTGAATCCGCACGGCATGCCGCGTCGTATGAACATCGGCCAGGTCATGGAGATCCACCTGGGGTGGATCGCCAGCCAGGGCTGGAAGATCGAGGGCAACCCCGACTGGGCCAAGGAACTGCTGGAGCGCGACTTCGATCGCGATGCGGCACCCGGCACCAATGTCGCGACCCCCGTGTTCGACGGCGCCCACTGGGAAGAACTGTCGAACATGCTCGACGTGGTCAACCCGGATCGCGACGGCAACCGGATGATCGATTCGACCGGCCGCACCCGGCTGTTCGACGGCCGTTCCGGCGAACCGTTCCCGTACCCCATCTCTGTGGGCTACATGTACATGCTGAAGCTGCACCACCTGGTCGACGACAAGATCCACGCGCGTTCGACCGGCCCGTACTCGATGATCACGCAGCAGCCGCTGGGTGGTAAGGCGCAGTTCGGCGGCCAGCGCTTCGGCGAAATGGAAGTGTGGGCCCTCGAGGCCTACGGTGCGGCGTACACGCTGCAGGAGCTCCTGACGATCAAGTCCGATGACATTCCCGGTCGTGTGAAGGTCTACGAGGCGATCGTCAAGGGCGAAAACCTGCCGGATCCGGGCATTCCGGAATCCTTCAAGGTGCTCATCAAGGAAATGCAGTCGCTGTGCCTGGACGTGGAGGTGCTGTCCGCGGACGGCATGTCCGTCGAGATGCGCGACTCCGACGACGAGGTCTTCCGTGCGGCAGAGGAGCTGGGCATCAACCTGTCCCGCCCCGAGGCCAACACGGTCGAAGAAGTCTGATTCAAAGAAGTCTGAACACTACGAGGGAATTCCGGCGCGGTGCGAACCGCGTCAACGAGAAAGAGGATTTACGTGCCTGACGTCAATTTCTTTGATGAACTGCGCATCGGCCTGGCCAGCGGTGAGGACATCCGCCGCTGGTCGCACGGCGAGGTCAAGAAGCCCGAGACCATCAACTACCGCACGCTGAAGCCGGAGAAGGACGGCCTGTTCTGCGAGAAGATCTTCGGACCGACTCGCGACTGGGAGTGCTACTGCGGCAAGTACAAGCGCGTGCGCTTCAAGGGCATTGTGTGCGAACGCTGCGGTGTCGAGGTCACCCGTGCCAAGGTGCGCCGTGAGCGCATGGGCCACATCGAACTGGCCGCCCCCGTGACCCACATCTGGTACTTCAAGGGTGTTCCGTCCCGGCTGGGCTACCTGCTGGACCTGGCGCCGAAGGACCTGGAGAAGGTCATCTACTTCGCCGCGTACATGATCACCTCGGTGGACGAGGATTCGCGCCACCGTGATCTGCCGACCCTGCAGAACCAGGTCGACGTGGAGAAGAAGCAGATCGAGAACCGGCGCGACGTCGACATCGATCGCCGCGCGAAGAAGCTGGAAGAGGACCTCAGGGCCCTCGAAGCCGAAGGGGCCACCAAGCCCCAGCGCACCAAGCTGGCCACGGCCGCGGAGAAGGAGATGGGCAATCTGCGCAAGCACGCGGATCGCGACATCGACCGTCTCGAGAAGGTCTGGGACCGCTTCAAGAACCTCAAGGTCAACGACCTCGAGGGCGATGAGCAGCTCTACCGCGACATGGTCGCCCGCTTCGGCATCTACTTCTCCGGCTCGATGGGCGCCGAGGCGATCCAGAAGCGCCTGCAGGAGTTCGACCTCGAGGCCGAAGCCGAGATGCTGCGCGAACTGATCAAGACCGGCAAGGGCCAGCGCAAGACCCGCGCCCTGAAGCGTCTGAAGGTCGTCAACGCCTTCCTGACCACGGACAACAAGCCCGAGGGCATGGTGCTCGACGCCGTCCCGGTGATCCCGCCGGAACTGCGGCCGATGGTCCAGCTCGACGGTGGCCGCTTCGCCACCTCGGACCTGAACGATCTGTACCGCCGCGTCATCAACCGCAACAACCGACTGAAGCGTCTGCTGGACCTCGGTGCTCCCGAGATCATCGTGAACAACGAGAAGCGGATGCTGCAGGAGGCTGTGGACTCGCTGTTCGACAACGGCCGCCGCGGTCGTCCCGTCACGGGTCCTGGCAACCGCCCGCTGAAGTCGCTGTCCGATATGCTCAAGGGCAAGCAGGGCCGCTTCCGTCAGAACCTGCTGGGCAAGCGCGTGGACTACTCGGGCCGTTCGGTCATCGTCGTGGGCCCGACCCTGAAGCTGCACCAGTGCGGTCTGCCCAAGACCATGGCGCTGGAGCTGTTCAAGCCGTTCGTGATGAAGCGCCTGGTCGATCTGAACCACGCGCAGAACATCAAGTCGGCCAAGCGGATGGTGGAACGCCAGAACCCGCAGGTGTGGGACGTGCTCGAAGAGGTCATCACGGAACACCCCGTGCTGCTCAACCGTGCGCCCACGCTGCACCGTTTGGGCATCCAGGCCTTCGAACCCAAGCTGGTCGAGGGCAAGGCCATCAAGATCCACCCGCTGGTCTGCTCGGCGTTCAACGCCGACTTCGACGGTGACCAGATGGCAGTGCACCTGCCGCTGTCACCTGAGGCCCAGGCCGAGGCCCGCATCCTGATGCTCTCGGCGAACAACATTCTGAAGCCCTCGGACGGCAAGCCCGTGACCATGCCCTCGCAGGACATGATCATCGGTCTGTTCCACCTGACCAGCGACCGGGACGACGTGCCCGGTATCGGTCGGGAGTTCACCGGCATCGCCGAGGCTCAGATGGCCTTCGACCGCGGGGAACTGGACCTGGGCGCGATCGCCAAGATCCGTCTGGGCGGCATCGTCCCGCCGGAGGGCACCGAGGTGCCCGAGGGCTGGACCGCAGGCGATCCGATCGTCCTCGAGACGACCCTGGGCCGCGCGCTGTTCAACGAGACGCTGCCGGCGGATTACCCGTTCGTCAACCGCACGGTGGACAAGAAGACCCTGTCCGGGATCGTCAACCACCTGGCCGACGCCTACGAGAAGATCATCGTCGCCGACACCCTGGACAACTTCAAGGCCGCCGGTTTCTACTGGGCGACCCGTTCGGGCCTGACCGTCGCGATGTCCGAGGTCGTGTCCCCGGCGTCGAAGGACGCCCTGCTGGAGGAGGCCGAGGCACAGGCCGCCGAAGTGCAGGATAACTTCGACATCGGCGCACTGACCGATGAGGAGCGCCGTGCGGAGCTGATCCGGATCTGGGGTGACACCACCAACAAGATCGGCAAGGCGATGGAGGAGAACTTCCCCCGGGAGAACTCCGTGTTCCGTCTGGTGGAGTCCGGCGCCTCCGGTAACTGGACGCAGGTCCGCCAGCTGGCGGGTATGCGCGGACTGGTGACGAACCCCCGTGGTGAGATCATCCCGCGTCCCATCAAGTCGAACTACCGCGAGGGCCTGTCCGTCCTCGAGTACTTCATCGCCAGCCACGGCGCCCGCAAGGGTCTGGCCGATACGGCTCTGCGTACCGCCGACTCGGGCTACCTGACCCGTCGTCTGGTCGACGTGTCGCAGGACGTCATCGTGCGCGAGGAGGAGACCCAGGACAAGAAGGGCATCACCCTGCCGGTCGCGCAGGAGGATGCAGATGGCAATCTGGTTCCCCACGAGTACGTGGAGACCAGCGTGCTGGGCCGCATCGCGGTGTCCGACATCGTGGACGCCGACGGCAATGTGGTGGTTCCCGCCAAGCACGAGCTCGGCACGGCGGAGATCGCAGCACTGGTCGCAGCCGGTGTCCGCGAGGTCAAGGTCCATTCGGTGCTGACCGCCGATTCGGACGTGGCCATCTCCGCGCAGCACTACGGCCGTTCGATGGCCACCGGCAAGCTGGTGGACATCGGCGAGGCGATCGGCACGGTCGCGGCCCAGTCGATCGGCGAGCCCGGCACCCAGCTGACGATGCGCACCTTCCACACCGGTGGTGTGGCGGAGGCCGGTTCCGGCGGCGACATCACGCAGGGTCTGCCCCGCGTGGCCGAGCTGTTCGAGGCCCGGACCCCGAAGGGCTTCGCCCCGATCGCCGAGGCCGCAGGCCGCGTGAAGATCGACGACACCCGCAAGACCCGTTTTGTCATCGTCACCCCGGACGACGGCGGCGAGGAGATCGAGCACGCAGTCGGTCGCCGCGCCCGCCTGAAGGTCCAGGAGGGCCAGCACATCAAGGCCGGCGAGCAGCTGACCGAGGGTGCTGTGGATCCGAAGCAGGTGCTGCGCATCCTGGGTCGCCGCAAGGCCGAGCAGTTCCTGGTCAACGAAGTGCAGAAGGTGTACCGCTCGCAGGGCGTGGGCATCCACGACAAGCACATCGAGGTCATCGTGCGGCAGATGCTGCGCCGTGTGACCGTGATCGAGTCCGGCGACACCAACCTGCTGCCGGGCGAACTGGTCGACCGCGGACGCTACCTGGCTGAGAACCGCCGGGTGGTGGCCGAGGGCGGTAACGCCGCCTCCGCACGTGATGAGCTGATGGGCATCACGAAGGCCTCGCTGGCCACCGAGTCGTGGCTGTCCGCCGCGTCGTTCCAGGAGACGACGCGCGTTCTGACCGAGGCCGCGATGGAGGGCAAGTCCGATCCGCTGCTGGGCCTGAAGGAGAACGTCATCCTCGGTAAGCTGATCCCGGCCGGTACGGGTATGCACCGGTTCCGCGATCAGATCGTCGAGCCGACCGATGAGGCGAAGCAGGAACTGTACTCGGCCGAGTTCAGCTCCATCTACGCCGGCATGGGCGATGGCGCGACCATTCCGCTGGAGGACTACGACTTCGACGGTATGGACGATATGTGATCGTCTGATCCGCTGAGGTCAGGGGCCGCACACCCATCGGGTGTGCGGCCCCTGTGCATATTCACCTGTCGGGACGCCCGGACACGTGGTTTCCCCGGAAACACGTCTTTATAGTGCCGTGTTCGCGGGGAAACCACGTGTCGGCTGTGTCGGGGCCTGTGGACGCGCGCACGACCGGTGCGTCGTGGGCCTGTGGACCGGCACACGTGTTCCACAGGGGACCCCACGGGGGTGGACGGCGCATGGGCACGGCGCCAGGCTCTGTGCCATGTTCAACACGTTCACGAGCGCTCAGGCCAGCGCACTGGGGATCCGCCCCGAGGTACTCCACACAGCCCAGTCCTGTTGCCTGTTGCGACAGTCCAGGGGCATCTACACGGTCCTCTATCCGTGCCGGGTCCATCCGGAGTTCGTCGGCCTGATCGATGATGAGGAATCCGTAACGCTGGCGCGCAGCCTCCGGGAAGACGGAACGAACACTGGGCGGGCGGCGCGCTTCTGGCGGTTGGCCCATATGGGTCTGATCACGGTGGCTCCGGGGATGCGGACCACGGATGTGGTCAGCCATGAGTCGGCTGCGCTGATCCGCTGTGTCCCGATCCTGCCGATGCGCCTGACCAAGGTGATGGTGAGCAACCCCGGACGATCCGAGACGCAGGCGGTGTGTCGGCGCCGCAAGCGCAGTGTGCCGGAGGGCTCCGTCGGACTGTGGCAGGGCCTGGCGGTGGCGACCGCGGCTCGGGCAGCACTCGAAATGGCGTCGGATGTCTCGGTGGAGGCGGGGGTGATCGCCCCCGACCACGTCATCCGAACCGCTGCGGACCCGGACTCCATGCGCGGTGTCCTGTTGGGCATGGTCGAGGCGGATGGGCGTTTTGCACGCAGTGCGAGGCTGGCGAGGTGCCTGGCCTGGGCGACCGGGTTGGCGGAGAGCCCGGCGGAGAGCCTGACGGTGGTTCGATTCGCGGAGTCGGGTAGCCTGCCCCGGTTGCGGCAGCAGGTGGAGATCTACGATGAGCACGGGCGCGTCATCGCGCGCGTGGACTTCCTGCTCGACGACGACAAGATCCTGGAAGCCGATGGCGCGGCGAAGTACAAGACCATCGCCCAGGGCGGCTACCGGAGGGACGGCGAGGACCCGCTGGAGGCCGAAAAGCGCAGGCAGTACGCGCTACAGGCACTGGGCTACGAGGTCCACCGGCTGATGTGGGCCGACCTCATCGACCCGGCGCGTTTCAGAAAACGGATGCGCCAAGCCAGAATCGTGCTGGGGCCCCGTGGAACTCGTCGTTCCTACGGAAACACGCGTCTATAGCCGCGTGTTCGTGTGCGAACCACGTGTTGTGGGCCGCCTCACCCCAACAACACCTGCAACTCATCCCACCGGCTGCGCGGAACGCGTTTGAGCTCCTTGACGGCATCGGCCATGCGCACATGCGCGATGTCGATCCCGCGCAGCGAAGCCATCTCACCCCAGCGGTGTTCGGTGGCCAGATCCACCGCCGCCAGACCCAGACGGGTGGCCAGCACCCTGTCATAGCCGGTCGGCGCGCCCCCGCGCTGCAGGTGGCCCAGGATCATCGAACGCGTCTCGATACCGGTGGCCTCCTCGATCAGCGGTGCCAGGTGGTTCGCGACCCCGCCCAGGCGCACCCGGCCGTGCTTGTCCAAGCCGGCCTCGGACACCTGGGAGTCCACGTCCTCGGGCACGAAGCCCTCCGCGACGACCACGATCGGGGCGCGCCCCCGGTCCTTGGCCGAACGCACCCATTCGTAGATCTGCGCATAGGACACGGGGAACTCGGGGATCAGGACCGCGTGCGCGCCGCCTGCCATTCCGGCATTGAGCGCGATCCACCCGACATTGCGGCCCATCACCTCGATCACCATGCAGCGGTGGTGTGATTCCGCGGTGGTGCGCAGGGAATCGATCGCGTGCGTGGCGATGGCCGCGGCCGTGTCGAAGCCGAAGGTGTAGTCGGTCCCGCCCAAGTCGTTGTCGATCGTCTTGGGCACCCCCACCACGGGCAGACCCTCATCGTCGGCCAGGCGCGCCGCCCCCGCCAGGGTGCCCTCGCCACCGATAGCGATGACCGCGTCCAGTCCGCGTTCGTCCATCACCTGCCGCATCCGCGCCGGCCCCCCGCCGGAGTACGGATGAGTGCGCGAGGTCCCCAGGATGGTGCCGCCGCGTCCGGAGATGCCGCGCACCGCATGTGTGTCGAGTTCGAACATGTCGTCCTCGAGCAGCCCACGCCATCCGTCGCGCAGCCCCATGAAGGAGTGTCCGTGGGCTCTTACGCCCTTGCGCACGGCGCCGCGGATCACGGCGTTGAGCCCCGGCCCGTCGCCCCCGGATGTCATGATGCCGATGTTCATGGGTGTGCTCATATTGCTCCTCCTGAGCCTCGGCCGACGGTTCCGGCCGGCGATTGGGTCGGTGCCCGGCTCAGCGCGTGAGCCGGCGCTTGTCCTCGGGTTCGAGCTTCACGGTGTGGCCGGCCATGACCGAGAATCCCTTGAGCACCAGAGTGCCCTGGGAACCATCGCCCTGCGCCGACTTGCGGATGGTGTTGCCGGCCATGATGTTGATCGTCTCGTCGACCACGCGCACCCCGGCCGGGACGAAGATGTCGTGCCCGCCCATGAGTGAGTACAGGTTGAGGGTCAGCAGCACGCCGGGGCCCATGACCTGGCGCAGGTGGATGTTCGACCCACCCATCAGCGCGTAATCGCTGAGCTCCGGGGTGCCCGCCTCGAGCTCCAGATCGCCGCCGCTGAGGATGTCGACCTGGTTGCGGGCGCGCCCGGCCCCCGGCAGCACGGGCAGGTTGTTCTCACCCGAGGTGGCCGGTGTGTGGCCGGTCCCCGGCACCTGCAGGCCGTGCCCGGCGCCGAGGCCCCCGCCGGCCGTCTGCGCCGTGTACCGGGCGTGCAACTCACGCCCCTCCGGGAGGTCGGCCAACAGGGCGGGGAGTTCGTCGATGTACTTCGCCCGCATCGCCCCGGTTTGGCGTTCGTCGAGTTCTCCGACGTCCAACCGGCCCGCGGCGTGGGCCAGCGCCAGCACATCGAGCACCGCATCGCGGTCGCTGTCCGCGGCGCGTACCCGCGGGGCCCGGTGTGCGGGTTCTTCGGCCGGAGTCTGTTCATCCACGTGTTCCAGCCTACGACACGTCCGCCCAGTTCACAGGTTCACAGACGCGGCACAGGCTGGACACACGCCCGGCCTCGCCGCGGCCGGGACCCTGATCCCATGACGATAGGCAAGAAGACGATAGAGACGAAGAAACTGTGGCTGAACCTCGGTGTCGTGGCGATGCTGCTGCTGGCCGCACTCGTGTACCTGTGGAATCTCACGGTCTCCGGCTACGGCAATGCCTTCTACGCCGCGGCGGTGCGCGCGGGTTCCCAGGACTGGACCGCGCTGCTGTTCGGCTCACTCGATGCGGCCAATGGGATCACAGTGGACAAGCCACCGGCGGCCTACTGGATACCCGCCCTGTTCGCCCGGATCTTCGGGTTCTCATCGTTTACCGTACTGTTCCCCCAGGCGGTGATGGGCGTGGCCACGGTCTGGCTGGTCTACTGCACGGTCGCGCGCACCAGCGGGCGGGCCTGGGGCCTGTTGGCGGGGCTGCTCATGACGCTGAGCCCCGTGGCCGTCATGATGTTCCGGTTCGACAACCCCGACGCGATGCTGACCCTGTGTCTGACCCTGGCCGCCTATCTGACGGTCCGTGCCATCCAATCGCCGCGGCGGGCCGACTGGTGGATGCTGGGCTGTGGCCTGATCATCGGTCTGGCCTTCCTGACGAAGATGCTGCAGGGCTTCATGACGCTGCCGGCTCTGGGCCTGGCCTTCCTCATCGCAGCCCAGGGCGGGTGGCTGCGTCGGCTCCGTGGTCTGGCCGTGGGCGTGGCGGGCCTCATCGTGCCGGTGGTGGCCTATGCCGGCGTGTTCTACGCCTGGCCCGAGGACGAACGCCCCTATATGGCCGGCACCGATGGCAATGACTTCTGGGAGTTGGTCTTCGGTTACAACGGGCTGGGGCGGATCTTCGGCGGTTCGGGCAACGGCGGTGGAGGCATGGGCGGGCAGTCCTCCGACGGCAACATCCTCATGAAGCTGTTCTCCCCGGGATTGAACGGCTCGAACACCAGTTTCGGCGGCTCCAGCGGCTTCCTGCGCCTGTTCAACACGGGCTTCGGCCCGGAGATCGCCTGGCTGCTACCCACCGCGGTCATCCTGCTGGTCGCAGGCCTCATCGCCACCCGCCGGGCCGTGCGCACCGACCCCAGCCGGGCCGCGCTCATCGTCTGGGGTGGCTGGCTGCTGGTCACGGTGGGGGTCTTCAGCTATATGGAGGGCACCATCCACCCGTACTACGTAGTGGTCCTGGCCCCGGCCATCGCGGGACTGACCGCGGTCGGCGCACAGGCGGTCCTGGCCCGAATCCAGGACGACGACCGCGCCTCCGCCACAGCCGGCGGCGAGGCCTCGCACGGGCACCATGCGGCCGCCGGCGGTCGAGGCTCCCGCGCCTTCTGGTACCGCGCGGGCCTGGGTGCGGCTGTAGCCGCCGGCGGGGCGAGCGCCTACTATCTGCTGGCGGTCAACGGCGCCACCTGGCTGCCCTGGCTGCGCTGGGTCCTGCTGATCGGTTCCCTGCTCGCGGCCATTGCGATCACGGTTGGACTCGACCAGTTGCGGATAGCGGGATTCAAACACATCGGCGCGGTGGTGCTGACCGCAGCACTCGTGTTCGGCGCCGGCGGCACCGCAGCCTGGTCCCTGGCCTCGGTCGGCAATGCGTACACGGGTTCCATCCCCGCATCCGGCCCGGCCGTGGCCGGAACCGGCACGGGCGGCGGTATGGGAGGTGGGATGGGCGGCGGCCCCGGCGGCGCGGGCGGGCAGAGCCAGAGCGAGCTGGTCGACCTGCTGCAGCAGACCACCACTACGTATTCGGCCGCCATGTCCGGGGCGACCAGCGCAGCGGAGTTGATGATCTCCTCGGACACCGAGGTGCTCGACATCGGCGGGTGGAACGGCTCCGATTCCTTCCCCACGCTCGATGAGTTCAAGCAGTTGGTGGCCGATGGCGAAATCGCCTATTACATCTCCGGCGGCCAGGGCGGCGGGCCCGGCGGGGGCAATGACGAGATCGCCGCGTGGGTCGCGGACAACTACTCCTCGACGACCGTGGGCGGCTCGACCGTCTACGACCTGACCCAGGCGAAGTCGTGAGCGACGACCGGGGCCGGCGCGCGGGGGCTGTGGGCGCCCGGCCCGCGGGGTTTCCGCAGGCTCAAAGCGAGGCCACAGTTTCAGCCAATGACCGCCATATCCGCCCGGAGTGTGATGAGAACATGGACACGACGAACAGCATGCAGACCGGCTATGCGGATGCGCCCCAGACCCTGAACGCCCTGGCAGACGGCGATGACGATCCACAGTTCACGAGCGGCCCTGTGCCGGCCCCCGGCAGACGGGGGAGTCGGACCACGGTGGACCTGGTCGTGCCCGTGTACAACGAACAGGCCCAGCTGGCGGACACGGTCTACACCCTGTTGGGTCTGACCGCGGAATCGGCGAATGACGTCACCATCGTCATCGCCGACAACGCCAGTACCGACCGGACCGGCCGGATCGGCGAGGACCTGGCGCGGCTGCAGCAGCGCGTGCGTTACGTCCGACTTGACCGGAAAGGGCGCGGCCGGGCGCTGAACCAGGTGTGGAGCGCCTCGCGGGCCGATGTCGTCGCCTATACGGACGTCGACCTGGCCACCGACATCCGCCTGCTCGATCCCATGGTTCAGGTGCTGGCCTCGGGGACCGCGGACGTGGCGATCGCCTCGCGGTTGTTGCCGGATTCCAATGTGGTGCGCGGCCCCAAACGTGAAGTCATCTCCCGCTGCTACAACCGGCTGCTCAAGCTGGGCCTGGACGTGGGGTATTCCGATGCGCAGTGCGGGTTCAAGGCGCTCAGCCGCAGGGCCGCCGATGCGCTCCTGCCCCATGTGAGCGACGTCAACTGGTTCTTCGACACCGAGGTCCTGACCTTGGCCCAGTGGGCGGGCCTGCGGATCCACGAATTCTCCGCGGACTGGACCGATGACCCCGACTCGTCCGTGGACGTGGTCGCCACCGCGTTCGAGGACCTCAAGGGGATGGCCCGGATGCGCCGGGACCTGCGGCGCTCGGCGATCTCGCTGGAGCGGATCTCCGCCGAGGTCGGTCGGCCGGCCGCCGTGCCGAACCTCGGTGCCCAGATCATGCACTTCGTGGACGTGGGCATCGTGTCCACCGTGACGTACTCGCTGGGCTTCCTGCTGCTGGGGATGTTCCTGGACGTCAACCTGGCCAACTTCACCGCACTGTTGGCTTCGGCGGTGCTCAACACCGCGCTCAACCGTCGGCACACCTTCGCCGCGCGCAATCCCCGCGGCAAGCTGGCCCACCACCTCAAGGGCCTGGCCGTATTCGCCCTGTGCTGGCTGTTGACCTCGGCCGCGATCCAGATGACGACCGGGCTGCCCACCGTGGCGGTGCTGGTGGCGGTGACCGTGGCCAATGTGGGCGCGACTGTGCTGCGCTTCGCGCTGCAGCGCCTCTGGGTCTTCGCCGACACACAGCGGCGAGCCTCCCGCCCCCGCACCGCGTCCCATTACGCGTCCCGCTCGGAGGGCGACTCGACGACACAGCCGAAGGAACACTGAGATGACACACACGACTCCCGCCCTGCACCTGGTTAGGGCCTATCTGGGGCGCGATCGGGTACACAGGACCGATCGCGCCCCGGGCGCGGACCACGGTCCCGAGTCGCGGACACCGGTCGCACGGGCACACCGGACGGGCCTCGGGACGTGGTGCCGCGGCCACTGGTACGGACTGCTGCTGGCCCTGCTGACCCTGGGCACTATGGGCGGTTACCTGTGCAACCTGAAGGCCAATGGCTGGGCCAACAGTTTCTACGCTGCAGCGGTCCAGGCCGGCAGTCAGAACTGGGAGGCGTTCCTCTTCGGATCCTCCGACGCGGCGAACGCGATCACCGTGGACAAACCCCCGGCCGCGCTGTGGTTGATGGAGCTCAGCGTGCGCCTGTTCGGCCTGGGCAGTGTGCAGATGCTCGCACCCCAGGTGGTGTTGGCGGGACTGGTCGTGCTCATGCTGGGCCGGTCAGTGCGGATCGGCCTGGAGGGGCTCGTCGGCGCCACCGCATCCCGCTGGGCGGGCCTGGCCGCGGGCGCGATCTTCGCCCTGACCCCGGTGGCGGCCCTCATGTTCCGGTTCAACAACCCCGACGCCATGTTGATCGCGTTGATGGCCGCCGCGGTGCTGTGCACGCAGCAGGCCGTGCGGTCCCTGAGCGGCCGCACAGCCCAGGACACATGCGCTGGGCGCGTCGGTCGACGGCTCGGTCGCAGGGCCCCTCCACCGGCGGGCCTCACCCCGCCGGGTGGTTGGCCCTGGCCGGCGTGGCCCTGGGCTTCGGCTTCCTGACCAAGCAGTTCCAAGTCCTCTTCATCGTCCCCGGCCTGGTCGCAGCCTGGCTGCTGGGCGTCTCCCTGCTGCCGCGTGTCATCCGGCCGGGTTGGACCCGCCGCCTGGGACTACTGGCCTGGCCAGTCACCACCATGCTGGTATCCGCAGGCTGGTGGGTCGCCCTGATCGAACTCCTGCCCGAGGACAAACGCCCCTATGTGGGCGGCTCGCAGAACAACTCCTTCCTCGAATTGACCTTCGGCTACAACGGCCTGGGCCGTCTGACCGGTGACGAGACCGGCAGTGTGGGACCGGGTGGGAACTTCGGGGAGACCGGCTGGAGCCGCTTGCTCAGCGGTTCCTTCGCCCTGCAGGGCTCCTGGCTCCTGCCCATCGCACTCCTGTCCGTCTGCGCGCTGGCCGCCAGCCTGGTCTCAATCGGCCGGGCCGCGAGGAAACAGGCCCTGGCCGAGGTCCCCGTTGGCACCACGACCCGGGCAGCTTTCGACGCGCAGGCCCTGACTGTCCCGGCGAAGACCTCGGCCGCTGGACGCCGTGGCGGACCGGTGACCCCCACCGCGCTCGCCGCCGGTTGGACTGCGCTCGTGGCCTGGGGTGGGTGGTTGCTGGTCACCTGGCTGGTCCTGAGCAATATGAATGGCATCGTCCACGAGTACTACACGGTGGTGTTGAGCCCGGCCATCGCCGCGTGTATCGCACTGGCCGTGCCGGTCCTGCTGGCACATCGGCGCATCTGGACCCACCCGGTGCTGGCGGTCGGCGCAGCCGGGACCGGGGCCTATGCCTTCTGGCTGTCGGCCTCGGTGTCCGGCGTGCCCGCCTGGCTGCGCTGGACGGTCCTGGGCGCCGGCCTGCTGGCGGGCGTGGTGCTGATCGTGCGGGGCCTGCCCGGTATCTCGCGCGGGCTGGGCCGGAGCCTGGCCGCCGTGGCACTGGTGGCCGGACTGGTGGCCGGGCTGAGCGTGCCGGCCGTGTTGACAGTCAACACGGTCAACGCCTCGGCCACGGGGTCTTTGGTGCAGGTTGCCGGAACCGGCGGGATGGGCGGTGGCCAGAGCGGGCCGGGCCTGGGCGGCCAGCAGACCGGCTCGCAGTCGGCCGCCTCACCGTCCGCTGATGGGACGGCACAGGGCTCACCATCCGGCGGGATGGGCGGCATGGGCGGTCTGCTCACGGGCAGCGAGCCCAGTACCGAGCTGAGCGAGTTCCTGGCCCAGGACGCCGGGGACTACACGTGGATGGCGGCCATCATCGGCTCCAACAACGCCTCGGGCTATCAACTGTCCACCGGGCAGCCGGTGATGGCGATAGGCGGATACAACGGCACCGACCCCTCGCCCACGCTGGCGCAGTTCCAGCAGTATGTGGCACAGGGGAAGATCCACTACTACATCGCCGCCAGTCATATGGCCGACGATGACGATACCGCATCCCGGATCGCCGAGTGGGTCGAACAGAACTACACCGCGCAGACCGTCGACGGGACGACCGTCTACGACCTGGGCGGGAATTGAGAAGCACGTTGGGCGCCCCTGCCGGGACTTCGGCCGCAGGGAGCGGAATCAGGCGCCGGGCGAGCCGCATAAGAGAGGCCTGGGGAACGATAATGGACACCGTGAACGGAACAGGAACACAGCACATGGCACACACAGACGGCACCCCGATGCGCATTCTGGTCGTCGACGACGAGTCGAACCTGGCCGAACTGCTGGCCATGGCCTGCACCGTGCAGGGCTGGCAGCCCACGACCGCGGGAACCGGGCGCGAGGCCGTCCGACTGGCCCGGATGGAACCCTTCGACGCCATCATCCTGGACGTTATGCTGCCCGACCTCGATGGCTTCGAAGTCCTGGCCAAGCTGCGCGGCGAGGGCATTGACACTCCGGTGGTGTTCCTGTCGGCCAGGGATTCGGTGGACGACCGCCTCAACGGTCTGCAGCTGGGCGGGGACGATTATGTGACCAAGCCCTTCAACCTCGAAGAGGTGATGGCCCGAGTGGCCGCTCGGCTGCGCCGGACGGGTACCCTGCCCGAGGACGAGTCCGGTGTCCTCAATGTGGGCGACCTGCAGCTCAACGAGGCCAGCCACGAGGTCAGCCGCGACGGTACGCCGATCGACCTGACTGCGCGCGAATACGAGGTCCTGTTGCTGTTCATGCGCAATCCGCACGTGGTATTGACCAAGGCGCAGATCCTCGACCGGGTGTGGGACTACGACTTCGGCGGCAATGGCAATATCGTCGAGCTCTACATCTCCTATCTGCGCAAGAAGATCGACGCGGTCGTCCCCGACAAGCCCTCGATGATCCAGACCAAGCGCGGTGCAGGCTATATGCTGCGGGAGGTTTGATGGAGTCCGATTCCCCGGCACCGAACCGGGGACGGCCAACGGGGATTCCTCCGAAGCCGGCCTTTCCGCCTCCCGCGCCAAACGGGCAGGCAGCCGGCCAGGCAGCTGCGCCGCCAAACGGTCAGGCAGCCTCGCCGTCAACCGGCCCGGCAGCCTCGCCTGCTGCGGGCTCAACACCGCGCCGCGGAATGCATCCGAGCCTGCGGGCCAGGCTGATTCTGACGACCCTGAGCGTGCTCGTGGTGATCGGCGTGGGCATCGGGCTGGCCTCCGTGCTGACCGTGCGGGCCTCGTTGATGGGCAACCTGGACGAACAGCTGCGGACCACGGCCGAGAGCGCCCAACACGGCCCCGGCGGGGGAGCGCGTTCCGATGGCGGAGTCGGTGGCACTTCGGGCGGTCCGACGGCTGCGGCGACGGCGTCCGGCAGTGCGGCGGCCCAAGGCGAGCTGCCGGCGGAGTACCGCCGGTGGCTGCGCTTCCTCGACATGCCGGGTCAGGGCGATCGCACCATCGCCATGGTGACCGATGGGTCGACCGCGATCGGCATGATCACCCGGGCCGAATACGGTGCGCCGCAGTCCCTGGAGGAGGCGGACGCACGCAGTCTGATCGGTTTGAACGCCGACGAAGCCGCGCACAGCATCTCCCTGCCCACCCTGGGCAGTTATCGCGTTATGACCTTCGACCAGCAGGGCCTGCGCGTGACCTACGGGATTCCGCAGGACGGCGTGGACTCCGCACTGCGCACCACGGGGGCGTGGACGGCGGGTGCCGTGGGCATCGGCCTGGTGGCCGCCGGGCTGGCCGCCGGCCTGGTGATCTCCCGGCAGCTCCGGCCGCTGCGCCAGGTGGCCCGGACCGCGCGCGAGGTCGCCGGCCTGGATCTGAGCCCCGGCGGCACGGCCGTGGAGGTGCGGGTCCCCCAACCCCTGGTGAAGAACGGCACAGAGGTGGGGGATGTGGCCGCGGCGATGAATGCGATGCTCGGCAATGTCGACGAGGCGCTGGCGGCCCGGTACCGTTCGGAGCTGCAGATGCGCAGGTTCGTCGCCGATGCCTCGCACGAACTGCGCACGCCGCTGACGACGATCCGCGGCTATGCGGATCTGACCAAACCGCTGCGCTCGCAGTCCCCGGCTCAGGTCGCGCAGGCGCTTGAGCGGATCGACGCCGGGGCGCTGCGGATGTCCGGCCTGGTCGACGATCTGCTGCTGTTGGCCCGGCTGGATGCCGGACGCGAACGGGTGCAGACAGCCACCGTGGATCTTTCGGAGCTGCTGATCGAGATGGTGGGCGATGCCCACGCCACGACTGCCGACCACGACTATTCCCTCGAACTGCCACCCGAACCGGTCGAGGCCCTGGGTGACCGGTCGCGGATCGTGCAGATCGTGGCGAATCTGCTGACGAACGCCAGGGTCCACACCCCGCAGGGCACACATATCACCGTGAGCGCCGAACGAATCGGGGAACAGGCAGTGGTGCGGGTCGCCGACGACGGCCCGGGGATCGATCCGGAGTTGGGCGAGAAGATCTTCGACCGTTTCGCCCGCGGGGACCAGCAGCGCGCCCGTTCCAACGAGGCCCAGGTCCAGGGTGGGTCCTCCGGCTTGGGACTGGCGATCGTGAGGTCGCTGGCGCGGGCCATGGGCGGAGACGTGTCGGTGGCCTCGAGCCCGGCCGGCGCCGTATTCACCGTGGAATTGCGCGCCACGAGCTGAGGCGCACAACGCCGCAGGGGCGGATCCATGTGGATCCGCCCCTGCGGCGTGCCGTGGTCGAGCGCGGCTCTCAGCTTTCAGCCGCTGCGGTCTCCTGGCTGCCGGTGCTGTCATTCGAGGTGTCGGTCGCGCCGGCGTTCGCGCCGTCTGCCTGCTGGGCTCCGGGGCCACCCGAGGTGTAGCCGGCGTCCTGCAGTGCGCTGAGCACGGTGTCGTATTCCATGTCGAGCGCCGTGGCCAGCTGTGCGGCCATCGGATCCTCACCGGAACCCGTGCCGGAGGAGTCGCTCGAACCCGACTGGGCGCCCTGGGGCGGCTGCGCCTGGGCGGTCGAGTCCGTGGACGATCCGGCCTGCCCGGTCCCCGCGGACCCGGAGCCCTGCCGGCCGCCTGCCTGACCGCCGGGGGCGCCGTCGGCGGGCCGTGCGGACTCGACTGTCTGGATCGCCTCGGTGACCTTGTCCTCGGTGGTGTCCAGGGCCGTGGCCAGAGCCGCGGTGTCGATGCTGGAGAACGGGCTCTGTCCGCTCTGGCCGGCCGCGGAATCCTGCGCGCCGGACCCGGTTTGTGACTGGGATGTCGAATCGGCGGTGTCGGCCGTACTCGTGCAGGCGGCCAGCCCCACTCCGCCGAGTCCGACAGCCAGTGCGACTCCGACCGATGTCAGAAGCCGGCGCGGGGTGATCTTGTGTGCCCGTTCCTCCGCCTCGTGGCGGGACTTGCGCCGTGCCCGGTTCTCCGTTGCCGTCGAGTGTTTCTTTTCCTTGGGTGCCATTGTCTTCTCCTGCCCGTGTGGTTCGACGGTTCAAGATTCGCCGCCGTCACCATGCGGCTCATTTGCAGAGGATGTACCTCAGCTGTGATCTGTCGGCACCGGTCCTCCCACTGTAAGGAACCGGCGGGCTCCCCGCGAGCCGGCGTCCTTCGGCGGCTGCCAGGCGGCGCGCGGCTTTTCACAGCTGTGGCATAGAAACGGCATAAGCACGCTCCAGGGCCGACGACCATGCTGATTCCATCAGGTCGAAACCGGCGCTTGCCGGATCGGAGGAGGAACAGCGATGAGCAGTAACCAGAACGAGAACCCGCAGGATCAGTACGCGGCCCGGCCCGGGGCCACTACCGGCGGGCAGAGCGGAGACAGTCGCCTGGGACGGGGCGACGGCCTGCCGGGAGCGACCGGGCCGACGCTCCCGACCGGGCCGACGCTCCCGGCGGGGCCAGCGGGGCCGGCGAGTGGAGCGGAGCGTGCGGAGGGCGCACCGGCGCCCTACTATCCTCCGCAGCCAACAGCCGGACCGGCGGGAAGGCCCAAGCGCACGATCGGCCTGACCCCGGCGATTGCGGCGGGCGTCGGCCTGCTGCTGGTCGGGGGAGTGGCCGGCGGGGCGATCGGCGCGGCCGCAGCGGGTTCGTCCTCCGGTGGTTCGAGCCAGATGGGCGGTCCCGGCGGTGGCCAGGGAGGACCCGGTGGCGGTGGCCAAGGGGGCCCCGGCGGCATGGGTGGGAGCCAACAGGGCTCATCCTCGTCCTCGGGCGGGCAGAGCGGACACCAGGGCACCGCTCAGCAGGGCGGTCAGTCCGATTCGAGCGGTGGCACCACCTCCTCGGGTTCCGCGGGCGGGCCCACCGGCCAGTCGGCCGAAGAGCAGACGAGCCTGAGTCGCTATCTTGGGCAGGTCGAGAACGCCACGGTGGCCACTGTCCGAAAGGTCGGAGGCAACCTCGCCGATGCTGCGAGCTGGGCCGTTTGAGGGACTGGGGAGACGACCGCGCGCCGGTACACCCGAGCAGGTGTACCGGCGCGCCCGTACTGTGACGACTTCCACAAGATTGCCCTCTGCCAATCGTTTGACCGCCGGGGCGCGGGCGGTCTACTCTGGAAAGGACTGATTTCGATCAGCCATGTTCGCGTGCTCGCATGCGAACGATGTGGTCCCCGGTGTTGGAATTCGCGGTGTTATATCCGCCCGACACACCCGACCTCGGGTGCACAGGGACCGCGTACTTACTGCGATCGGGCAGGCAGCTTCACCCGATCGCATGGGACATGTTCGCACCAACGGTCGGCGGGCTCCGCCTGTTACCGCGGTGAGGACTTAGGAATATCGAGAAGCAACTGGAGAACACTTAAGTGCCTACCATTCAGCAGCTGGTCCGTAAGGGCCGGCACGACAAGGCCGCGAAGAACGCGACGCCTGCCCTGAAGGGCAGCCCGCAGCGCCGCGGTGTCTGCACCCGCGTTTACACCACCACCCCGAAGAAGCCGAACTCGGCACTGCGCAAGGTCGCTCGTGTCAAGCTGTCCTCGCAGATCGAGGTCACGGCGTACATTCCGGGTGAAGGCCACAACCTGCAGGAGCACTCCATCGTGCTCGTGCGCGGTGGCCGTGTGAAGGACCTCCCCGGCGTCCGCTACAAGATCATCCGCGGCACCCTCGATACGCAGGGCGTCAAGGGCCGCCAGCAGGCCCGCAGCCGCTACGGAGCCAAGAGGGAGAAGAAGTAATGCCTCGTAAGGGACCCGCACCCAAGCGCCCGGTCGTCATCGACCCGGTCTACAACTCGCCGATCGTCACGCAGCTGATCAACAAGGTCCTGCTCGACGGCAAGCGCTCCACCGCCGAACGCATCGTCTACGGTGCACTCGAGGGCGTGCGCGAGAAGAGCAACAACGATCCGGTACAGCAGCTGAAGAAGGCCCTGGACAACATCCGTCCGGCCCTCGAAGTCAAGTCCCGCCGCGTCGGCGGCGCGACCTACCAGGTCCCCGTCGACGTCAAGCCGGGCCGCGCCACCACGTTGGCCCTGCGCTGGCTGGTCGGCTTCTCCCGGCAGCGCCGCGAGAAGACCATGACCGAACGCCTGATGAACGAGATTCTCGACGCGTCGAACGGCCTCGGTGCCGCTGTCAAGCGCCGTGAGGATACGCACAAGATGGCCGAGTCGAACAAGGCCTTCGCACACTACCGCTGGTAATCCTCGGTTATACCCGGCGGGCCTGCGGGCCCGCAGGCCCGCCGGGGCCAGAAGCTCTAGACACGAGAGAGAGACACCGTGGCACTTGCAGTGCTCAAGGACCTCAACAAGGTCCGCAATATCGGCATCATGGCCCACATCGATGCCGGTAAGACCACCACGACGGAACGAATCCTGTTCTACACCGGTGTGAACTACAAGATCGGCGAAACGCACGATGGCGCTTCGACGATGGACTGGATGGAACAGGAAGCAGAGCGCGGTATCACGATCACGTCGGCCGCGACGACCTGCTACTGGAAAGACAACCAGATCAACATCATCGACACCCCCGGGCACGTCGACTTCACCGTTGAGGTGGAGCGTTCGCTGCGTGTGCTCGACGGTGCTGTCGCCGTGTTCGACGGCAAGGAGGGCGTGGAGCCCCAGTCGGAGACCGTCTGGCGCCAGGCCGACAAGTACGATGTCCCCCGCATCTGCTTCGTCAACAAGATGGACAAGCTGGGCGCGGACTTCTTCTTCACCGTGCAGACGATCGTCGATCGCCTGGGCGCGAAGCCGCTGGTGATGCAGGTGCCGATCGGCGCGGAGAACGACTTCCGCGGCGTCGTCGACCTGGTCGAGATGAAGGCATACGAATGGCCCGAGGTCTTCCCGGAGGATCACGACGAGTTCCACGCCAAGAAGGGCGATGAAACCCGCGGTCAGCTGGAGATCGAGGTGCCGATCCCCGAGGACATCGCGGACAAGGTCGAGGAATACCGTACGAAGCTCGTCGAAGACGTCGCCGAAGCCTCCGATGAGCTCATGGAAGCCTACCTGGAGAACGACGACCTGACGCTCGAGCAGCTCAAGTCCGGCATTCGTCACCTGACCGTGAACTCGGAGGCCTACCCGGTCTTCGCCGGTTCCGCGTACAAGAACAAGGGCGTTCAGCCCATGCTCGACGCGGTCATCGACTACCTGCCGACCCCGCTGGACGTCGGCTCGGTCATCGGTCACGACCCGAAGGACGAAGAAGTCGAGCTCACCCGTGAGCCCTCGACCTCCGAGCCCTTCTCGGCTCTGGCCTTCAAGGTCGCCACGCACCCGTTCTTCGGCACGCTGACCTATGTCCGCGTGTACTCGGGTGAGGTCAAGCCGGGCGAGCAGGTCCTCAACGCGACCTCCGGCAAGAAGGAGCGCATCGGCAAGCTCTTCCAGATGCACTCCAACAAGGAGAACCCGGTGGAAGAGGCCGTTGCAGGCCACATCTACGCCTTCATCGGGCTCAAGGACACGACGACCGGCGATACGCTGTGCGACGCGTCGAACCCGATCTCGCTGGAGTCGATGACCTTCCCCGAGCCCGTGATCTCCGTGGCCATCGAGCCCAAGACCAAGGGCGACCAGGAGAAGCTGTCCGCGGCCATCCAGAAGTTCGTGAAGGAAGACCCGACCTACAAGGTCGAGTTGGACCCCGAGACCGGCCAGACCGTGATCTCCGGCATGGGCGAGCTCCACCTGGACATCCTGGTGGACCGCATGCGCCGCGAGTTCAAGGTCGACGCCAACGTGGGCAAGCCCCAGGTGGCCTACCGCGAGACCATTCGCCGCAAGGTGGAGAAGCAGGACTACACCCACAAGAAGCAGACGGGTGGATCCGGCCAGTTCGCGAAGGTCCAGGTCACGATCGAGCCTCTCGAGGTCGAAGGCGATACGATCTACGAGTTCGACAACCAGATCACGGGTGGCCGCGTTCCGCGCGAGTACATCCCGTCGGTCGATGCGGGCATCCAGGATGCCATGCAGGTCGGTATCCTGGCCGGTTACCCGATGGTCGGCGTCAAGGCGACGCTGGTCGACGGTGCCTACCACGACGTCGACTCGTCCGAAATGGCCTTCAAGATCGCCGGCTCCATGGTCTTCAAGGAAGCCGCGCGCAAGGCCAGCCCCGTTCTGCTGGAACCGCTGATGGACGTTGAGGTGCGTACGCCCGAGGAGTACATGGGCGACGTCATCGGCGACCTGAACTCGCGTCGTGGCCAGGTGCAGTCGATGGAGGACGCCTCCGGCGTCAAGGTCGTCAAGGCACTGGTCCCGCTGTCCGAGATGTTCGGCTACATCGGCGACCTGCGGTCGAAGACCCAGGGCCGTGCGGTGTACTCGATGCAGTTCCAGAGCTATTCCGAGGTCCCGAAGGCAGTTGCCGACGAGATCATCCAGAAGACCCGCGGCGGAGAGTAATCTCCCCGTTCGCCGGCCGGGGGAGTGGTCCTCCGGCCGGCACCGACAGAAGAAACACGGTGGCGGCCCGCAACCCAGCGGGCCGTGCCATCCACGAGGAGGAACCCAGTGGCAAAGGCTACCTTTGATAGGAACAAGCCGCACGTCAACATCGGTACCATCGGTCACGTTGACCACGGTAAGACGACTCTGACCGCGGCAATCACCAAGGTACTGGCAGACAAGTACCCGGATCTGAACGAGGCCAAGGCCTTCGATCAGGTCGACAACGCTCCTGAGGAAAAGGAGCGCGGCATTACCATCAACGTCTCGCACGTTGAGTACCAGACCGAGAAGCGTCACTACGCTCACATCGACGCCCCCGGTCACGCCGACTACATCAAGAACATGATCACCGGCGCCGCCCAGATGGACGGTGCGATCCTGGTCGTCGCCGGCACCGATGGTCCGATGCCGCAGACCCGCGAGCACGTCCTGCTGGCTCGCCAGGTTGGCGTTCCCGCCATCGTCGTCGCGCTGAACAAGGCCGACATGGTCGATGACGAAGAGCTCCTCGACCTGGTCGAGATGGAGGTCTCGGAACTGCTCGAGTCGCAGGAATTCGATCCGGAGTCCCCGATCGTCCGCGTCTCCGCTCTGAAGGCCCTGGAAGGCGACCCCAAGTGGGTCAAGTCGGTCGAGGACCTGATGGAAGCCGTGGACAACTTCATCCCGGAGCCCGTCCGCGACACCGACAAGCCCTTCCTGATGCCCGTCGAGGACGTCTTCACCATCACCGGCCGCGGCACCGTCGTGACCGGTCGTGTGGAGACCGGCATCCTGCTGCCCAACGAGGAAGTCGAGATCGTCGGCATCAAGCCGGAAACCTCGAAGACCACCGTCACGGGTATCGAGATGTTCCGCAAGCAGCTGCCCGATGCGCGCGCCGGTGAAAACGTCGGCCTGCTGCTGCGCGGCACGAAGCGCGACGAGGTCGAGCGCGGCCAGGTCGTCGTGAAGCCGGGTTCGATCACCCCGCACACGCAGTTCGAGGGCCAGGTCTACGTCCTGTCCAAGGACGAGGGCGGGCGTCACAACCCGTTCTACTCGAACTACCGCCCGCAGTTCTACTTCCGCACGACCGACGTCACCGGCGTCATCACGCTGCCGGAAGGCACCGAAATGGTCATGCCGGGCGACAACACGGACATGTCCGTCGAGCTGATTCAGCCCGTCGCCATGGACGAGGGCCTGCGCTTCGCGATCCGCGAAGGCGGCCGCACCGTTGGTGCCGGCCGTGTCACCAAGATCAACAAGTGATCATCAGGTGATTGCGGCGGGGGAGACCCCGTAGGCACGAGGGGCCCCGGAACCGATTGGTTCCGGGGCCCCTTGCATGTACTGTGACGGGAATCCCACAGCCGATTTTCAGGATCGGCTTGTGGCCCCCTGAACGGATGTGCCATACTAGACGAGTTGCGTTTTGGGCCCCAGACCCCTGCACTGCGGCATTCGTGTCGCGAACGGCCCAGAACAGTCCGGAAGGAATCTGCAATAGCGGGTTCGCCTGTACCGGACAACACAGATTGAGTTATGCGTGTTTTCACCCGGTAGGGCAGGCGACACGCCCGACCGCGGGGGTCGGTCAATTCAGCCGGCACAGACCGCGTGATCCGAACAGGACCGCGGTTGATGGCCGGGAAGAACTAAAGATGGAGTTACGACGCCATGGCGGGACAGAAGATCCGCATCCGGCTCAAGTCGTACGACCACGCGGTTATCGACAGTGCTGCACGTAAAATCGTGGACACCGTCACCCGCGCTGGCGCTACGGTTGTGGGCCCCGTGCCGTTGCCGACCGAGAAGAACGTGTACTGCGTTATCCGGTCGCCGCACAAGTACAAGGACAGCCGTGAGCATTTCGAAATGCGCACGCACAAGCGTCTGATCGACATTGTCGACCCCACGCCGAAGGCCGTTGACTCGCTCATGCGCCTCGACCTGGCCGACGATGTCAACATCGAGATCAAGCTCTGAGGGGGAAGCAGTAATGGTGAACACTCGTTCCAAGCCTCTCCCCACCACCCGCAACGTCAAGGGCCTGCTGGGCATCAAGCTCGGCATGACCCAGGTGTGGGATGAGAACGCTAATCTCGTTCCCGTGACGGTCATCCAGGCCGGCGGCAACGTTGTCACGCAGGTCCGCAACGAAGACGTCGACGGCTACACCGCCGTGCAGATCGGCTTCGGGGAGATCGATCCGCGCAAGGTCAACAAGCCGACCGCCGGTCACTTCGAGAAGGCCGGGGTCGCCCCGCGCCGCCACCTCGTGGAACTGCGCACGGCCGACGCCGCCGAATACTCGCTGGGTCAGGAGCTCTCCGTGGAGACCTTCGAAGCCGGCGTGAAGGTCGATGCGACCGCGAAGACCAAGGGTAAGGGAACCGCGGGCGTTATGAAGCGCCACGGTTTCAAGGGTGTGGGTGCATCCCACGGTGCCCACCGCAACCACCGCAAGCCCGGTTCGATCGGCGGCGCTTCGACGCCCAGCCGTGTGTTCAAGGGTATGCGGATGGCCGGTCGCATGGGCAATGCCCGTCACACCACCCAGAACCTCACGATTCACGCGGTGGACGTTGAGAACAACCTGCTGCTCGTCAAGGGTGCCGTCCCCGGCCCCAAGAAGGGCGTTGTCCTCATCCGCACTGCTGCGAAGGAGGCCTGAGTTACATGACTGAGACCAAGAACATCGACGTGCTCGACCTGGCCGGCAAGAAGTCCGGTTCCGTCGAGCTGCCCGATGCCGTGTTCGGTGTGGCGACCAATGTGCCGCTGATCCACCAGGTCGTCGTCGCCCAGCTCGCTGCAGCGCGCCAGGGCACGCACAAGGCCAAGACGCGCTCGGAAGTGCGCGGCGGTGGCAAGAAGCCGTACAAGCAGAAGGGCACCGGTAACGCCCGTCAGGGTTCGATCCGTGCGCCGCAGTACGCCGGCGGTGGCATCGTCCACGGGCCGGTGCCGCGCGACTACTCGCAGCGGACCCCCAAGAAGATGAAGGCCGCCGCACTGCGCGGTGCCCTGTCGGACCGCGCACGCCTCGACCAGGTGTTCGTCGTGACCGGCCTGGTGGAGGGCGACAAGCCCTCGACCAAGCAGGCACGCGTCGCCCTCGAGCGTCTGTCGGACCGCAAGAACAAGCTCGTCGTGGTCGAGCGTTCCGATGAACTGACGCAGCTGAGCGCCCGTAACCTCTCCGACGTTCACGTCCTGTCCTTCGACCAGCTCAACACGTACGACGTGCTGATGGCCGATGACATCGTGTTCACGGAAGGTGCGTTCAACGCATTCCTGGCGTTCAACCAGGGCGCCAAGGCTGACAACGCCAAGAGCGAGGAGGCCGCCAAGTGAGCTCCGTACGTGTGAAGGACCCCCGCGACATCATCGTCGCACCGGTCGTTTCGGAAAAGTCCTACGCCGGGATGGACGAGGGCAAGTACACCTTCGTCGTCGACCAGGCCGCGACCAAGCCGGAAATCAAGTACGCAATCGAATCGATCTTCGGTGTGAAGGTCAGCTCGGTGAACACCCTGAATCGTCAGGGCAAGCGCCGCCGCACCCGGACGGGTTGGGGCAAGCGCAAGGACACCAAGCGTGCCATCGTCGCCCTCAAGGACGGTTCGATCGACATCTTCGGTGGATCGCTCTAAGCGAACCTCCTCGTTGAAGAAGGATTAAACATGGGAATCCGTAAGCACAAGCCGACGACACCGGGCCGCCGTGGCTCGTCGGTCGCCGACTTTGCCGAAGTGACTCGTTCCACGCCGGAAAAGTCGCTTCTCCGTCCCCTCCCGAAAAAGGGTGGACGTAACTCGCAGGGCCGTGTCACCGTCCGTCACCAGGGCGGTGGACACAAGCGCCAGTACCGCGTGATCGACTTCCGTCGTCACGACAAGGACGGCGTGCCGGCAAAGGTCGCTCACATCGAGTACGACCCGAATCGCACGGCTCGTATCGCGCTGCTGCACTACGCCGATGGCGCCAAGCGCTACATCATCGCGCCGAACAAGCTGGCGCAGGGTGACACCGTCGAGGCCGGTCCGGAAGCGGACATCAAGCCCGGTAACAACCTGCCGCTGCGCAACATCCCGGTCGGTACCGTCATCCACGCAGTCGAACTGCGTCCCGGCGGCGGCGCCAAGATCGGTCGTTCGGCCGGTGCATCCGTGCAGCTGGTCGCCAAGTTCGGCAAGTATGCGCAGCTGCGCATGCCGTCCGGTGAAATCCGCAACGTCGACGCGCGCTGCCGCGCGACCGTGGGCGAAGTGGGCAACGCCGAACAGTCGAACATCAACTGGGGCAAGGCCGGCCGCATGCGCTGGAAGGGCAAGCGCCCGACCGTCCGTGGTGTGGTCATGAACCCGATCGACCACCCGCACGGTGGCGGCGAGGGCCGGACCTCGGGTGGTCGCCACCCGGTCAGCCCGTGGGGCAAGCCGGAAGGCCGTACCCGCAAGCCCAACAAGGAAAGCGACAAGCTCATTGTGCGTCGTCGTCGCACCGGCAAGAAGCGTTGATAGGGAGCCTCAAACATGCCTCGTAGCCTGAAGAAGGGCCCCTTCGTTGATGAGCACCTCTACAAGAAGGTTGCTGCTCAGAACGAAAAGGGCACCAAGAATGTCATCAAGACTTGGTCCCGTCGCTCGATGATCGTCCCGGATTTCCTGGGTCACACGATCGCCGTGCACGATGGGCGCAAGCACGTCCCGGTGTTCATCACCGAATCGATGGTCGGGCACAAGCTCGGCGAATTCGCTCAGACGCGGACGTTCCGCGGCCACGAAAAGGACGACCGGAAGGGCCGCCGCCGCTGACGCGGTGACGTTCCAACGGTCATCGATTAGAAAGTAGGAAACGATGGAAGCCAAGGCAAAGGCACGCTTCGTGCGTGTTACGCCCCAGAAGGCTCGGCGTGTCGTTGACCTCGTTCGTGGTCAGCAGGCAACCGAAGCTCTGGCGGTCCTGAAATTTGCAGAGCAGGGGGCCTCCGAGCCCGTCCGCAAGCTTGTCGCGTCCGGCATCGCCAACGCGCGTCAGCAGGCCGACAAGCTCGGTACCGCCTTCGATGAGAACAATCTGGTCATCTCGGAGATCTTCGTCGACGAGGGACCCACCATGAAGCGGTTCCAGCCGCGCGCCCAGGGCCGCGCCTTCCGCATCAACAAGCGCACGAGCCACATCACCGTGGTTCTGTCCGATGGCGCGGAAGAGAAGGGTGAGGCCTGATGGGTCAGAAGATCAATCCGAACGGGTTCCGCCTCGGTATCACCACCGACCACAAGTCGAAGTGGTTCGCGGACTCGAACAAGCCGGGTCAGCGCTACGCCGACTACGTCGGTGAAGACGCCAAGATCCGCAAGATGCTGACGCAGAACCTCGAGCGCGCGGGCCTGTCCCGCGTCAACATCGAGCGCACCCGCGACCGCGTCCGCGTCGACATCCACACCGCCCGTCCGGGCATTGTGATCGGCCGTCGTGGCACGGAAGCCGACCGCCTGCGCGGTCAGCTCGAGAAGCTCACGGGCAAGCAGATCCAGCTGAACATCCTCGAGGTCAAGAACCCCGAGATCGATGCTCAGCTGGTCGCCCAGGGCGTTGCCGAACAGCTCGCCAGCCGTGTGGCCTTCCGCCGCGCGATGCGCAAGGCCATCCAGTCCGCTCAGCGGGCCGGCGCCAAGGGCATCCGCGTGCAGTGCTCCGGCCGTCTGGGTGGAGCCGAAATGAGCCGTTCCGAGTTCTACCGCGAGGGTCGCGTGCCGCTGCACACCCTGCGTGCGAACATCGACTACGGCTTCTACGAGGCCCACACAACCTTCGGCCGGATCGGCGTGAAGGTGTGGATCTACAAGGGCGACCTGACCGACAAGGAACTGGCCGCCGCCGAGGCAGCCGCTCCGAACCGCGGACCCCGCGGTGCCGGCCGTGGGCGTGGCCGTGGTGGCCGCGGTCGCGGACACCAGGGCGCGCCCGCAGCGAAGAAGACCGAACAGAGCGCCGAGGCTCCTGCCGCGGCCGGATCGGAGGGCTGACACGTGCTCATCCCGCGTCGTGTGAAGTACCGCAAGCAGCACCACCCCAAGCGCGGTGGCGTTGCCAAGGGTGGTACCGAGGTCACCTTCGGTGACTGGGGTATCCAGGCCCTTGAGGGCGCCTATGTGACGAACCGTCAGATCGAGGCAGCCCGTATCGCGATGACCCGCCACATCAAGCGTGGCGGCAAGGTCTGGATCAACATCTACCCGGACCGCCCGCTGACCAAGCGCCCCGCCGAAACCCGCATGGGTTCCGGTAAGGGTTCGCCCGAATGGTGGGTCGCGAACGTCAAGCCGGGCCGGGTTCTGTTCGAACTCGCCGGTGTGTCCGAGGAAGTCGCCCGCGAGGCCCTGCGCCTGGCGGTCCACAAGCTTCCGCTGAAAGCCCGCATCGTGTCCCGTGAAGGTGGTGAGTGACAATGGCAGTAGGTTCGAAGGACCTGTCCATGGACGTGCTCGACGGCTACGACAACGCTCGTCTGAACGAAGAGCTGAAGAAGGCCAAGGCCGAGCTGTTCAACCTGCGTTTCCAGTCGGCCACCGGCCAGCTGGAGAACAACGGTCGCCTCAAGGCCGTGCGCCGCGACATCGCCCGGATCTACACGGTTCTGCGCGAACGCGAACTGTCGATCCGTCCCAACCCGGCCGATGCCAAGGAAGAGGGTAAGTGATGGCTGAAGAGACCACCGCACCCGTGCGCAACAGCCGCAAGGTGATGCGCGGTTACGTCGTCTCCGACAAGATGGACAAGACCATCGTCGTCGAGGTCGAGGACCGCAAGAAGCACCACCTGTACGGCAAGGTCATGCGTACGACCACGAAGTACAAGGTGCACGACGAGAACAACGATGCCGGCATCGGCGATCTCGTCACTGTGACGGAAACCCGCCCGCTTTCGGCAACCAAGCGGTTCCGTCTGCTGGAAATCGTCGAGCGCGCCAAGTAAACTAAAAAGGTTGCATCCCCCGGGGTCCCTCCCGGTCCCGCCTCTTCCGCGGCGGCTACCGGGACCCGGGGGTTGGGGCATTTTTGTGTCAATAACCGTTCCGCAAGGCTCATGCACATGAGAACCAGCGCGACGACAGGAGAAAACTAGTGATCCAGCAGGAGTCGCGACTCAAAGTCGCTGACAACACCGGGGCTAAGGAAATCCTTACCATTCGGGTTCTGGGCGGTTCCGGCCGTAACTCGGCCGGCATCGGCGACACCATCGTCGCCACCGTCAAGGACGCCATCCCGGGCGGTAACGTCAAGAAGGGCGATGTGGTCAAGGCCGTCATCGTCCGGACGAAGAAGGAAACCCGCCGCAAGGACGGTTCCTACATCGCATTCGACGAGAACGCAGCCGTCATCCTCAAGGCCGACGGCGAACCCCGTGGTACCCGCATCTTCGGGCCGGTCGGCCGTGAACTCCGTGACAAGAAGTTCATGCGTATCGTCTCGCTCGCACCGGAGGTGTTGTGAGAATGGCAGCCAATAAGGTGAAAATGCACATCAAGAAGGGTGACCTGGTTCAGGTCATCTCCGGCGCGCGCCAGTCGCGCGGTGGCGATCGCGGCAAGCAGGGCAAGGTCCTGGCCGTGTTCCCGGAGCGCAACCGCGTCCTCGTCGAGGGCATCAACCGCGTGACCAAGCACAAGAAGCCGCAGCAGACGGCCTCGGGTGCGACGGCCGGCGGCATCGAGGTCGTCGAGGCCCCGATCCACGCGTCGAACGTCATGCTCGTCGATCCCAAGGACAAGAAGCCGACCCGCGTGGGCTACCGCGAAGAGGTCGTCGACCGCGACGGTAAGCAGAAGACCGTGCGCGTTCGCATCTCGCGCCGCACCGGGGAGGAGATCTGATGACTGAGACCGTTTCCCGTCCGCAGCCCCGCCTCAAGCAGGTCTACCGCGACGATATCGTCGCGAAGCTGCAGGATGAGTTCAACTACGCCAACCCGATGCAGGTTCCCGGCCTTGTCAAGGTCGTCGTGAACATGGGCGTCGGCGAAGCCGCACGTGATTCGAAGCTGATCGAGGGCGCGATCCGCGACCTGACCCTGATCACGGGTCAGAAGCCGGTCGTCACCCGGGCCAAGAAGTCCATCGCGCAGTTCAAGCTGCGTGAGGGCCAGGCCATCGGCGCGCACGTCACGATGCGCAACGCCCGCATGTGGGAGTTCCTGGACCGCGTGGTCAGCCTGGCGCTGCCCCGTATCCGCGACTTCCGCGGCCTGTCGGACCAGCAGTTCGACGGTAACGGCAACTACACGTTCGGTCTGAGCGAACAGTCGATGTTCCACGAAATCGATCAGGATTCGATCGATCGCGTGCGCGGCATGGACATCACCGTGGTGACCACGGCGAAGACCGACGACGAGGGCCGGGCGCTGCTGCGCCACCTGGGCTTCCCGTTCAAGACCAACTGACCACTACGTTGCAGGTCCGCCGACGCCGTCGGAGGAAACCACAACGAGGAAGGGCATCAGCCCAATGACTATGACTGATCCCGTCGCAGACATGCTTACGCGTCTGCGCAACGCCAATTCGGCGTACCACGAGGATGTCAGCATGCCTTCTTCCAAGCTGAAGGTGAACATCGCTGAAATCCTCAAGGCGGAGGGTTACATCTCCGACTACAGCGTCGCAGACGCCGAGGTCGGCAAGACCCTGTCGCTCGATCTGAAGTTCGGCCCCAACCGCGAACGTTCGATCGCCGGCCTCAAGCGCGTCTCGAAGCCCGGTCTGCGCGTTTACGCGAAGTCCACGAACCTCCCGAAGGTTCTGGGCGGCCTGGGCATCGCGATCCTGTCGACGTCCTCCGGTCTGCTGACCGACAAGCAAGCGGCCAAGAAGGGCGTGGGTGGGGAAGTCCTCGCCTACGTCTGGTAAAGGAAGGGGAAAGCACAATGTCACGTATTGGCAAGCAGCCGATCTCCATCCCGGCCGGCGTTGAGGTCAAGCTCAACGGCTCGCAGGTCGATGTGAAGGGCGCGAAGGCCGAACTGCACGTTCGGGTCGCCGACCCGATCACCGTGTCGATCGACGACAACATCATCACCGTGTCGCGCCCGAACGACGAGCGCGAATCGCGTTCGCTGCACGGCCTGACCCGTACGCTCATCCAGAACGCCATCATCGGCGTGACGGAGGGCTACGAGAAGAAGCTCGAAATCGTCGGCACCGGTTACCGCGTGCAGGCGAAGGGTGCGAACCTCGAATTCGCCCTGGGTTACAGCCACTCGATCACCGTGGAACCGCCGGCAGGCATCACGTTGAGCGTTGACGGCCAGACCAAGGTCGCCGTCTCCGGCGCTGATAAGCAGCAGGTCGGCGAGGTCGCAGCAAACATCCGGAAGCTGCGCAAGCCCGAACCCTACAAGGGCAAGGGTGTGCGTTATGCCGGCGAAGTTGTACGCCGCAAGGTTGGAAAGGCTGGTAAGTAACCATGGCCTTTGGTATCAAGAAGCGCTACGGCAAGGGCAAGGCGGCCGCTCGTGCGCGCCGTCATGCACGCCTGCGCAAGCACATCTCCGGTACGCCGGCACGTCCGCGTCTGGTCGTCACCCGCTCTTCGCGTCACGTCTTCGTCCAGGTCATCGACGACACCGTGGGCAACACCGTTGCCTCGGCCTCGACGATGGAAGCCGACATGCGGACGTTCGACGGCGATAAGACCGCCAAGGCACGTCAGGTCGGCGCCCGCGTCGCCGAACGGGCCAAGGCCGCCGGCGTGGAAGCCGTGGTCTTCGACCGCGGTGGAAACGCCTACCACGGCCGTGTGCAGGCCGTCGCCGAAGGAGCTCGTGAAGGAGGGCTGTCCCTGTGAGCGCTGAAGAAACCCAGCAGCAGAACAACGATTCCGCTGCGAAGAACGAAGACCGCAAGGGTCAGGGCCGCGGCCGTGGCCGCGGCAACGACGGTGGCCGTGGTCGCGGCAACCGTGGTGACCGCGACGACCGCAACCAGTTCATCGAACACGTTGTGACCATCAACCGCGTGTCCAAGGTCGTCAAGGGCGGACGTCGGTTCTCCTTCACGGCTCTGGTCGTCGTGGGCGACGGTGAGGGCATGGTCGGCGTCGGTTACGGCAAGGCCAAGGAAGTTCCCGCGGCCATCGCCAAGGGCGTCGAGGAGGCGAAGAAGAACTTCTTCCGCGTCCCCCGCGTCCGCAAGACGATCCCGCACCCCGTGCAGGGCGAGGCCGCTGCCGGCGTCGTGCTGCTGCGTCCGGCCGCTCCCGGTACCGGTGTTATCGCCGGTGGTCCGGTGCGCGCCGTCCTCGACTGCGCCGGCATCTCCGACATCCTGTCGAAGTCGCTCGGTTCGTCGAACGCGATCAACATCGTGCACGCGACCATCGCGGCCCTCAAGGGCCTCGAGCGTCCCGAAGAGGTCGCGGCTCGCCGTGGCCTGCCCGTGGACGAGGTCGCTCCGCACGCTCTGCTGCGTGCGGCTGCTGAAACGGGGGCGAAGGCCTGATGGCAAAGCTCAAGATTACTCAGATCAAGTCGGGTATCGGTGGCAAGCGCAACCAGCGCGAAACCCTGAAGACCCTGGGCCTGAATCACCCGCACGCCTCGGTTGTGCGTGAGGATTCGCCCTCGGTCCGCGGACTGCTGAACGTCGTTCGCCACCTGGTCAAGACGGAAGAGGTGGACTGATCATGGCGGAAGAACGCGCTCTTAAGCTCCACAACCTTCGTCCCGCCCCGGGCTCGAACAAGGCCAAGACCCGCGTGGGTCGCGGTGAGGGCTCGAAGGGTAAGACGGCCGGTCGCGGCACCAAGGGCACGAAGGCCCGTTACCAGGTGCCCCACGGCTTCGAAGGTGGCCAGACGCCGCTGCACATGCGTCTGCCGAAGCTGCGTGGCTTCAAGAACCCGAACAAGGTGGTCTTCCAGGTCGTGAACCTGGACAAGCTCTCCACCCTGTTCCCCGAGGGCGGCACCGTGACGATCGCCGACCTGGTTGCCAAGGGCGCTGTGCGCCCCAACCAGCCGGTGAAGGTCCTGGGCGACGGTGAGATCACCGTCAAGCTGGATGTCACGGCCACGAAGTTCTCGGCCAGCGCCGTTGAGAAGATCAACGCCGCGGGCGGATCGACCACGGCCGCGTGAGACGCATCACCTGCGACTCACCGAGCCGCGGGCTCGTGCTCTCAGCGTAAGTGACGCGGGGGAGGATACCGGATTCGGTATCCTCCCCCGCGTGCATTCAGGGCTCGCGCCCCGCTGGGGCCCGCGGCCCTGTCTCAGCGAACCGGCCCGGTTCATAAGGCATGCCTTAAAGCTGGTAGGGTTCAACCTGGCATTCATGTTTCACCGTGTCGCGCGCCCAAGCAGGGGTGTGGCGCGGACACCACCATCGGCGCACTGACGTCGACCAAAGTTTGGAGGACGCTTGCTCGGCGCAATTGGGCGGGCATTCAAGACGCCCGATCTGAGGAACAAACTCCTCTTCACCCTCGGTGTAATCGTTCTGTACCGCGTGGGGTGCTTCATCCCTGCACCCGGAGTCGACTACGAGGCCGTCAAGGCCTGCATCGCCTCCGCGGAGACAGGCGCGTTCGCGATGATCAACCTGTTCAGTGGCGGCGCGCTACTGCAGCTGTCGATCTTCGCCCTGGGCATCATGCCCTATATCACCGCCAGCATCATCACCCAGCTGCTGCGCGTGGTGATCCCCCGGTTCGAGGCCCTGCACAAAGAGGGCGCTTCCGGGCAGGGCAAACTGACCCAGTACACCCGGTACATGACGATCGGCCTGGCGATCCTCAACGCCACCACCCTGGTGACCACGGTGCGCACCGGCGCGCTGTTCGGCAACCAGGCCGGCTGCGACAACCTGATCCCCGACGATCAGTGGTGGAACATCGTCGTCATCATCCTGACCCTGACGGCCGGCACGGCCCTGATCATGTGGATGGGCGAGCAGATCACCGAACGCGGCATCGGCAACGGCATGTCGCTGATGATCTTCACCTCGGTCGCAGCGGGCTTCCCGTCCGCCTTCGGCTCGATCCTGCAGTCCAAGGGCATCGACGTCTTCGCGATCGTCGTGATCGTGGGCCTGGCAGTGGTCGCCCTGGTGGTCTTCGTCGAACAGTCCCAGCGCCGAATCCCCGTCCAATACGCCAAGCGCATGGTGGGCCGCCGGATGTTCGGCGGCACCTCGACCTACATCCCGATCAAGGTCAACCAGGCCGGTGTCATCCCGGTCATCTTCGCCAGCTCGATCCTGTACCTGCCCAGCCTGATCGCACAGTTCGGCGACCCCCAGTCCGGCTGGGTGCAGTGGATCCAGACGTACCTGACAAAGGGCGATCACCCGCTGTACATCACGATCTACCTGGTGCTCATCGTCTTCTTCGCGTTCTTCTACGTGGCGATCTCCTTCAACCCGGAGGAAGTCGCGGACAATATGAAGAAGTACGGTGGCTTCGTTCCAGGCATCCGCGCCGGCAATCCCACCGCCAGGTACTTGAGCTTCGTGCTCAACCGGATCACCTTCCCAGGGTCCATCTACCTGGCCTTCGTCGCGGCACTGCCACTGATCGCCTTCATCCTGATCGACGCGAATCAGAACTTCCCGTTCGGCGGTACCTCGCTGCTGATCGTGGTGGGCGTCGGCTTGGAGACGGTCAAGCAGATCGATTCGCAGCTGCAACAGCGCCACTACGAGGGCCTGCTGAAGTAGCCCGCAGGCGCGGCGGCCCTCCTGGTCGCCGCGCCCTTCTGGTTTTCCACACAATCCCCGATCCTCAAGGAGGGACACACCATGCGCATCATCCTGATCGGCCCGCCCGGGGCCGGCAAGGGCACCCAGGCCGCTCGGCTGCAGGAGGCCCTGCACATCCCGGCGATCTCCACCGGTGACATCTTCCGTGCCAATGTCAAAGGCGAAACCGAGCTGGGCAAGCTGGCCAAGCGCTATATGGACGCAGGTGAATACGTCCCGGACGAGGTGACCAACAAGATGGTCGCCGACCGGCTGGGCCAGGACGACGCGAAGAGCGGCTTCCTGCTCGACGGGTACCCGCGCACTGCGGCCCAGGTCGACGAACTCGACAAGATGCTGGCTGCGGCCGACGTCGCGTTGGACGCGGTCGTCGAACTCACCGCGGACACCGACGAGGTGGTCGGGCGGCTGCTGGCCCGCGCGCAGATCCAGGGTCGCTCCGACGATACCGAGGACGTCATCCGGCACCGGCTGGACGTCTACGCGGCCGAAACGCAGCCGCTGACGACGATCTACGCCGACCGCGGCCTGCTCAAGCAGGTCGACGGACTGGGCGAGATCGACGAGGTCACGGATCGTCTGCTGAAGGCTCTGCAGGCCTGATGTTCGGATCACACGTCCAGCTGAAAACGGACGATCAGATCCGCGCGATGCGTCGCGCGGGTCTGGTGACGCGGGCCGCCCTCGAGGCGGCCCGCGCCGTTTGTGTGGCCGGCAATACGACGAGGGATGTGGACGCGGCCGCGGCCAAGGCGATCGCGGACGCGGGTGCGACGCCGAACTTCCTGGGTTACTACGGCTATCCCGCGACCGTGTGCATCTCCGTCAACGACACCGTGGTCCACGGCATCCCAGACGATTACGTGCTGGCCGACGGCGACCTGGTGTCGATCGACGGTGGGGCGATCGTCGACGGTTGGCACGGGGACTCCGCCTTCACGATGATCGTGGGCGGGCCGCAGCACGCCGACCCGGCTGATCAGCGACTCTCCGATGCGACCGAGGCCGCGATGTGGGCGGGTATCGCCGCTTTCGCCACGGCCCGGCGGGTCGGCGACATCGGCAATGCGATCGATGCCTATGCCACGGAGAACGTCCCCGATCTGGGCCTGGTGGAGGAGTTCACCGGTCATGGGATCGGCACCGCCATGCACATGGAACCCGAGGTGCTGAACTTCGCGGCCTCGAACCAGGGCCCACGGGTGAAGACCGGCATGGTGTTGTGCGTGGAGCCCATGCTCACCGCCGGCGGCATCGAAACGGTCACGCTCGAAGACGACTGGACGGTCAAGACCGTCGACGGCAAGCGCGCCAGCCACTGGGAGAACACGGTGGCCCGTCATGCCGGTGGCATCTGGGTGCTCACGGAGGAGGACGGGGGTCTCGCGGGGCTGGCGCCCTACGGCATCACCCCGGTCCCGCTCTAATCGCCCGTGGCTCGTGGCCCGGCCCCTCCGGTCTATGCGTGGTGCACGCCATAGGCCATAGGGGCCGGGCGCTCTTGTCATCGGGGGGAAGGGGCGTGTACAGTGGTGTTTTGGTCTGTGGACTTCGTCATGCCTTTGGTTCGCCGGGGCGATGGGTGCGCAGACCACGGTAGAAGCGGGCGGGTGATCGCCCGCGACGCGATCCAAACGCAGTAGGTCTGCGAGAAAATGGGGTAACCAGTCGATATGGCCAAAAAAGAAGGGGTCATTGAGATCGAGGGCACCGTCGTCGAAGCTCTCCCGAACGCATCGTTCCGGGTCGAGCTGAGCAACGGCCACCTGGTGCTCGCGCACATCTCCGGAAAGATGCGCCAGCATTACATCCGCATCCTTCCCGAAGACCGTGTCGTGGTGGAGCTGTCTCCCTACGACCTGTCGCGCGGACGTATCGTCTACCGGTACAAGTAAAAGATCTTTTCGACAATTTCGCGTCCGATCCCCGCGGGCTTGCAGCCAGTGGGGATTTGAGCGTGGAACAAAGGAACAGCTATGAAGGTAAAGCCTAGCGTCAAGAGGATCTGCGACAACTGCAAGGTCATCCGCCGCAACTCGCGCGTCATGGTGATCTGCACGAACCCGCGCCACAAGCAGCGTCAGGGCTGAGTCCGGACCTCCGGACCCAAGCTTTCGCAGATCAGACGGTTCGCACCCGACCCACAGTGACCTCGGCCGCCGATAACCGGTGGTGGGGCGAGCGGCAGGGAGACGGTGAGACCACACCCAAGCAGGTCTCGACCCCCGCGCACAACCTTCCAGAGCACCCCAGGGCCTTCGCCCCGGGATGCATGGACGAATTGCACGGGACGACACCCCCGGTTCGAAGGCCGGGGACCAGGCCGGAAGACGGGCCCACACGGGCTGCGCTCCGGACCGGACAGGCCTGAGTAAGCACCTTCGATACAAACAACTGGAGAAATAATGGCACGTCTTGCCGGAGTCGATCTCCCGCGTGAGAAGCGCGTGGAAATCGCCCTGACATACATTTTCGGTGTGGGCCGCACTCGTGCGAGCCAGACCCTGACGGAGACCGGTGTCAGCCCCGACACCCGTGTGAAGGACCTGACCGACGATGAGCTCGTGCGTCTGCGCGACTACATCGAGGGCACGTTCAAGGTTGAAGGTGACCTCCGCCGCGAGGTCGCAGCCGACATTCGCCGCAAGATCGAAATCGGCAGCTACCAGGGCCTGCGCCACCGTCGTGGCCTGCCCGTCCGCGGCCAGCGTACCAAGACGAACGCCCGTACCCGCAAGGGTCCGAAGCGCACCGTCGCCGGTAAGAAGAAGTAAACCCTCAGGTTCGATCAGGAGAATCACACATGCCTCCCAAGTCTCGCGCTGTCGCTGCTGCGCGTAAGCCTCGCCGCAAGGACCGGAAGAACGTAGTCAACGGCCAGGCTCACATCAAGTCCACCTTCAACAACACCATCGTGTCGATCACCGACTCGACCGGTGCCGTCATCTCCTGGGCCTCGTCCGGCGAGGTCGGCTTCAAGGGTTCGCGCAAGTCGACCCCCTATGCCGCTCAGATGGCCGCGGAATCCGCTGCCCGCCGCGCGCAGGAACACGGCCTGAAGAAGGTCGACGTCTTCGTCAAGGGCCCGGGTTCGGGCCGTGAGACCGCGATCCGCTCGCTGCAGGCCACCGGCCTGGAACTGGGCACGATCCAGGACGTCACCCCGGTGCCGCACAACGGTTGCCGTCCCCCGAAGCGTCGCCGCGGCTGAGAACGCCCCAGCACTAATCACCGCAAGCGTTTAGAGTTCTCACTCTCTGGCATTGCGAGCGTCATATAGCGGATGCTCGCTGAAAGGAAGCCCACGTGCTCATTGCACAGCGCCCCACGCTCACGGAAGAGGTCGTCTCCGAATACCGTTCCCGTTTCGTCATCGAACCGCTGGAACCGGGCTTCGGCTACACCCTCGGCAACTCGCTGCGTCGCACTCTGCTGTCGTCGATTCCTGGTGCAGCTGTCACCAGTGTCCGCGTCGACGGTGTTCTGCACGAGTTCACCACCGTGCCCGGTGTGAAGGAAGACGTCACCGAATTCCTTCTTAACCTCAAGTCCCTTGTCGTGTCTTCGGAATTCGATGAGCCCGTCGTGGCCTACCTGCGCAAGCAGGGCCCCGGCATCGTCACGGCTGCCGATATCTCGGCTCCCGGTGGCGTTGAGATCCACAACCCGGATCTGTTCATCGCAACGCTGAACGAGTCCGCTTCGCTGGACATGGAACTGACGATCGAACGCGGTCGCGGTTATGTGTCCTCGGCGCAGAACAAGAACCCCGATGCGGAGATCGGCCGGATCCCGGTCGACTCCATCTACTCGCCGGTTATGAAGGTGACTTACAAGGTCGAGGCGACCCGCGTCGAACAGCGGACCGACTTCGATCGTCTCATCGTCGACGTTGAGACCAAGCCGTCCATCGTTCCGCGCGACGCCCTGGCGTCCGCGGGCAAGACGCTGGTCGAACTCTTCGGGCTCGCCCGGGAACTGAACGTCGAAGCGGAGGGCATTGAGATCGGCCCGTCGCCGGTGGACGCAGCCATGGCTGCGGACCTGGCGCTGGCCATTGAGGATCTGGACCTGACGGTCCGGTCCTACAACTGCCTGAAGCGCGAGGGCATCCACACGGTCGGCGAACTCGTTGCCCGGTCAGAGGCGGACCTCATGGACATCCGCAACTTCGGTTCGAAGTCCATCGACGAGGTCAAGGAGAAGCTCGCCGAGCTCAACCTCAGCCTCAAGGACAGCCCCGCCGGCTTCGGTGAAGACGCCCCCGCAGACGACGACGCGTTCGTCGAAGACGAGCAGTTCTAAGAATTCCAAGGAGATTTACCCATGCCTACGCCTACCAAGGGTCCCCGCCTCGGCGGATCCCCGGCGCACGAGCGGGCGATGCTCAACAACCTGGCAGCCCAGCTCTTTGAAAACAAGTCCATCAAGACCACGGTGACCAAGGCCAAGCGCCTGCGTCCGGTGGCCGAACGCCTGGTGACCTTCGCCAAGCAGGGCGACCTGGCCGCGCGCCGCCGCGTGCTGAAGTCGATCACGGACAAGAGCATCGTGCACGAGCTCTTCACCTCGATCGCTCCGGCCGTTGCCGAACGTCCGGGTGGCTACACCCGCATCACGAAGATCGGTCCCCGCAAGGGTGACAACGCGCCCATGGCCGTGATCGAACTGGTGCTGGAGCCCTACTCGCCCAAGCAGGCCACCGTGAAGGAAGCCGAAGCAGTCGCCGATGCAGCTGCCGAAGCCCCCGCCGTGGAAGCCGACGTCGAGTCCGGTGCCCAGGAGGACGAGGCCCAGGCCGAAGCCACCGAGGCAGCCGAAGAGGCCAAGTGACGCTGATCTGAGGCCTGCGTCGGGCTCAGTCTTGACGTAGCTTCACCCCAGCTTCGCAGAGAAGGGGCCGGTCCACCGCAAGGTGGGCCGGCCCCTTCTGCGCGTCCGGAGCGTGTGGCGCTGAGTGCGGGGCCCGGAGACGCTGGGCGCGCGGCGAAGTTTGGGCGGTCTGTTTCAGATTGGGCCGTTCAAACCGCCCAATCTGAAACAGACCGCCCAAACTTGCCAGGACCCTTAGGCGAAGACGACCGTGCGCTGGCCGTCGCGGATCACGCGGCCCTGCGCATGCCAGTTGACTGCGCGGGCCAGGACCGAGGCCTCGATTTCCGAGCCCGCCCGGACGAAATCCGCATTGGTCTGCGCGTGGGTCACCCGGGTGACGTCCTGTTCGATGATCGGGCCCTCGTCCAGGTCCGCCGTGACGTAGTGGGCCGTCGCGCCGATCAGCTTGACCCCGCGGGCGTGCGCGCGCTGGTACGGCTTGGCACCTTTGAAGCCGGGCAGGAACGAGTGGTGGATGTTGATGATCCGTCCGCTCATTTTCTGGCACAGCGCGGGGGAGAGCACCTGCATGTAGCGGGCCAGTACCACCAGCTCCACGTCCAGGTCGTCGACCAGCTGCAGCAGTGCGGCCTCGGCGGCCTCCTTGGTCTCCGGGGTCGCCGGCACGTGGTGGAAGGGCACCCCGTAGAACTCGGCCATCGGCGCCAGGTCCGGGTGGTTGCTCAGCACCGCGACCGGTTCGATCGGCAGGCCGCCGTTAGCGTGTTCGAACAACAGCTGGTTGAGGCAGTGCCCCGTCTTCGAGGCCATGATGAGCGTGCGCATCTTGCGGCCGGTGGGTGCCAGCTTGACGTCGAGCTGCAGGCGCTTGGCGTCAGCGGCCAGGGCGGCGTGGATGTCATCGGCGGTGGCATCGGCCTCGAACTCGATGCGCAGGAAGAACTGTTGGGAGTCGGGCGAGCCGTACTGGCGCGATTCGGTGATGTTGGCGTCCAGGCGCAGCAGGGCGCCGGAGACCGCGTGCACGATGCCGGCGCGGTCAGGGCACGAAATGCTCAGCGTCCAGTTCGTGGGGGAAATGGTGGGTTCGAGGGTTTCAGACATGGTCCGATTTTACCGCCACACTTCGGCCGGTCGCAGTGCCCGGATGACGGCCACCGCAGGCCCCACATCCTGTGCGCTGATAACCTGGGGGAGTCGCCCGTGTAGCCAATACCGTGAGCGGCTGCCGCCCTCAACAGCGGTGTCGTGAGCCCCACACAAGAGGAAAACTTCATGACCGATTCCAATAACCTGTTCAATGCGCCGCTGGACGTGGTCGATCCCGAGATCGCCGCGGTGCTGGACAAAGAACTCAACCGGCAGCAGACCACCCTGGAAATGATCGCCTCGGAGAATTTCGTGCCCCGCGCGGTGCTCCAGGCGCAGGGCTCGGTGCTGACCAATAAGTACGCGGAGGGCTACCCGGGCAAGCGCTACTACGGTGGCTGCGAGTTCGTCGACGTGGCCGAGGAACTGGCGATCGACCGGGCCAAGAGCCTGTTCGGCGCGGAGTACGCCAATGTTCAGCCGCACTCCGGCGCGCAGGCCAACGCGGCCGTCATGCACGCCTTCGCCAAGGCCGGCGACGGGCTGTTGGGTCTGGACCTGTCCCACGGCGGCCACCTGACCCACGGCATGAAGATCAACTTCTCCGGCCGGCTCTACGATGTGTCCTCCTACAAGGTGGACGCGACCACGCACCGGATCGATATGGACAAGGTGCGCGAAACCGCTCTGGAGCACCGTCCCAAGGTGATCGTCGCGGGCTGGTCGGCCTACCCCCGCCAGCTGGACTTCCAGGCCTTCCGCGACATCGCCGACGAAATCGGCGCGACCCTGTGGGTCGATATGGCGCACTTCGCCGGCCTGGTGGCCGCCGGGCTGCACCCGAACCCCGTCGAGTACGCCGATGTCGTGTCCTCTACCGTGCACAAGACGATCGGCGGCCCGCGTTCGGGCTTCATCCTGTCGAAGAACCCGGACAATGCGAAGAAGCTGAACTCCGCTGTGTTCCCCGGCCAGCAGGGCGGCCCGCTCATGCACGTGGTCGCGGCGAAGGCGATCGCCTTCAAGATCGCGGCCTCGGAGGCGTTCAAGGAGCGTCAGGAGCGCACGCTGCGCGGTGCGAAGATCATCGCCGAGCGCCTGCTGGAACCGGACGTGACCGCCAACGGCGTGTCCGTCCTGACCGAGGGCACCGACACCCACCTGGTGCTGGTCGACCTGCGCAACTCGGATCTGGACGGCCAGCAGGCCGAAGATCTGCTGCACGAGGTCGGCATCACCGTCAATCGCAATGCGGTGCCCTTCGATCCGCGCCCGCCGCGGGTCACCTCGGGCCTGCGGATCGGCACGCCGGCGCTGGCCACGCGCGGGCTGGGCGACAACGAATTCGCCGAGGTCGCCGACATCATCGCGCAGGCGCTCAAGCCGGGTGCCGACCCGGTGGCGCTGCGCAAGCGGGTCGATAAGATCGCTGCCGACTTCCCGCTGTACGAGGGGCTGAAGCAGTACTGATGACGGCTGTGAGACTGGACGGGCGCGAGGCGTCCAAGGCGATCAAGGCGGAGCTGGCCGAACGCATCGCAGCACTCAAGGCGAAGGGCGTGACCCCGGGGATCGCGACCGTGCTGGTGGGCGCGGACCCGGCGTCGCAGCTGTACGTGGGGATGAAGCACAAGCAGTCCGTGGCGATCGGGATGAACTCGATCCAACGCGAACTGCCGGCCGATGCCACGCAGGAACAGGTCGAGGCGCTGATCGACGAGCTCAACGCCGACCCCACCTGCCACGGGTTCATCGTGCAGCTGCCCCTGCCCAAGCACCTGGACACGGACGCGATCCTGGAACGGATCGATCCGGCCAAGGACGCCGACGGGCTGCACCCGACGAACCTGGGCAAGCTGGTGCTCAACGTCAATGCGCCGATCACCTCCCCGCTGCCGTGCACGCCGCGCGGGGTGATCGAGCTGCTGTTGCGCAACGACTACGACCTCAAGGGCAAGCACGTGGTGGTCGTGGGCCGCGGCGTGACGATTGGCCGGTCGATCGGCCTGCTGCTGACCCGCCGGGAGATCAACGCGACCGTCACGCTGACGCATACGGGCACGGTGGACCTGCCGAAGTACCTCAAGCAGGCCGACGTGATCGTGGCCTCGGCCGGGGTGAAGCACCTGGTCAAGGCCGCCGACGTCAAGCCCGGTGCCGCGGTGCTGGACGTGGGCGTCACACGTGAGACGGATCCGGAGACCGGCAAATCCAAGGTCTTCGGCGATGTCGAGCCGGCCGTGGCGGATGTCGCGGGCTACCTGTCGCCTAACCCCGGCGGCGTGGGTCCGATGACGGTCGCCCTGCTGATGACGAACGTGGTCGAGGCCGCGGAGCGCACCGTGCAGGACTGAACGTCGCGCAATGGGCTGGCCTCCCGCTCTGGGCAGGTCCTCCTTCAATGGGCAGTCACTTTGGTCTGGTTCCACCCCCGGAAACCAGACCGAAGTGACTGCCCATTGTTGTGCCCTGGTATGCCCTCAGGAGCCCACGGTCGCGGCTTCGACCTGGGCGTCTTCGGCCACGGCCCGGGCCACGAGCGAGCCGATGTATGGCCCCATGGTCAGTCCGCCCGCGCCGAACCCGGTGGCCAGGTACAGCCTGTCGGCGAGCCTGCCGAACAGGGGGAGTTCCGCGTCGGGGTAGGGCCGCAGCCCCACGCGGGTTTCGATCAGGGTGGCGTCGGCCAGGCCGGGCGCCACGTCCAGGGCCTTGGCCAGGACGGACAGCTGGCCGGCGGCGGTGACGCGCGGGTCGAAGCCGGCCTCGTGCTCGCGGGTGGCGCCCACGGCCACGCGGGAATCGCCGAAGGCCACCAGGTAGTGATCGCCCATGTGGACGCTGGGCCAGCCCGAGGTGTTCACGCCCTCGACGCGCAGGTGGGTGATCTGTCCGCGCTGCGGGTGCAGGGGCACCTCGATGCCCAAGGGTGCCAGCAGCGCATTGGTCCAGGCGCCCGAGGCGACGACGATCGCATCGGCGTGCAGGACCTGGGCCCGATCGGCAGTGCCTCTCGTGGCCTGCTGCGCACTGCCCGCCGTGGCCGAGGCCCCTGCCGGCGGGTGCACCGTGACGGCCCCCGCTGTGCTTGCCTCCGCCTGTTCAGCGCCGGCCGCTCCGAGACCCGCTCCGAGTTCGGCGCGCCCGCGGATCACCTGTGCTCCCAGGCTCACCGCCGCGTCGAGCAGCGCATCGCGGAAGACCCGCCCGTCGACGTGCCCGCCACCGGGGACCACGAATCCCGTGAGGCCCGCGGCCAGGGGCGGGAACATTTCCTGCAGCTGCGTGGAGCTGAGCATCCTGGCATCGCCGATCAGCTCCTCGCCCGCGTCCTTGCGCGCCAGGGTCCGTTCCAGGGCGGTGGCGACGGTGGATTCGTCGCGGGACACGAAGAGGCCGCCGGTGCGTGCGAAGGAGGTCGTGTGGATGTCCCGGCCTGCCAGGCGTTCCAGCAGTCCGGGGTAGTGTGCGGCTCCGTGGGAGTACAGGCGGTAGAAGTCCCCGGTCACGGAACTGGACCATGGTTGCAGGATCCCGGCGCTGGCGGCAGTGGCCTGGCCGGTGTCGCCGGCGTCGATCAGGGTGGTCCGGATGCCGCGGGCGGCCAGTTCGAATGCGGTGGCGGCTCCCGCGATGCCTCCGCCGATCACGATAGCTGAGCTCATACGACTACGTTACCGGGCGCGGGCACGGTGCAGGCCGCTGCTGTTCCAACCCGTGAGCGGCCTCGGCCGGCGTTCACGGAACACGGATGCAAAATAGATAAGTGTGACCTAAGCTTAGTTGCCACCGACCCTAAGGAACGATCATGACTCAGACGCTCAGCGACCAGCCAGTGCAGGAATCCCGCTTCTCCCGCCGCCTGCGGGAGACCACGATGGAGCCGCACCGCAATGCGGAATCGGAATCGTTCATCGTGGAGCTGATGAAGGGCAACCTGGACACGGATGCGTATATCGCCCTGCTCGAACAATATGCGGTGATTTACGCGGCCCTGGAGGCGGAGGTCCGCGTGCGCTCGGCAGATCCGGTGATCGCGGCCTTCCATGACGACGGACTGGAGCGCGTGGCCGCGATCAACGCGGACCTGCACGTCCTGGCCGGGGACGACCGCGGCGCGCCCCGCCCGGTGCCGGCGACCGTTGCCCTGGCGGAACGGATCCGTTCGGGTCTACCGGCCGAACGCCTGCTGGCCCATCACTACCTGCGCTATATGGGAGATCTGTCCGGTGGCCTGGCGATCGCCCGCCTGGTGGGTCGGCATTACGGTGTGGACTCAGAGGCGCTCAATATGTATACCTTCCCCGATATCTCCAAGCCCAAGGTGTTCAAGGACGGTTACCGTGACCGCCTGGATTCTGCGGCACTGACCCCGGAGTAGCAAGACGCCTTCATCGAGGAGGCCGCCCTGGGCTACAAGCTCAACCAGGCGGTGTTCCACGACCTGGGCGTGGCCCGCGGCATGGCCGCCTGACCTCGTAGTATGTGTATTGACTACATGTGTGGGCTGTGCCTCAAATCGGCAGGATCGCTTGTGATCAAAGGGCTACCTTAATAGTCTGGAGGCATGTTCGCCCTTACTCAGATGCGCGCCTCTAAGTCCGTCCGGAACCTGCGCACCCGGAACATCCTGACCCTGGCTGCCGCGGGGACCACCGCGGCCCTCCTGCTGACCGGTTGCGGTGCGCAGGGCTCCGGCAGCGGATCGGAGGCCTCCGGCTCCGCCGCGTCCCAGGGAGCGGGCCAGGAGAACGTCCCCGAAGGCTGGCACTATGTGGCCGGCGGCGAGGTTCCCTCCGCCAAGGCCGAACCCAAACTCCCCGTCAAGGTCAAGGACGGTACCGGCGAGACCGTCGAGGTCAAGGACGCCAGCAAGATCATCGCAGCCAGCGACGGCGTGGTCAGCATTCTGGACTCCCTGGGTCTGTCCGACAAGGTCTACGCGGCACCGCAGAACTCGGTGACGCCCACGGCCAAGAACGCGCCCGAACACTTCGAATACTCGCAGAAGACCGGTGTCGAGGGCCTGCTGTCCGTCAAGGGCACCATGTTCATCGGCGACAACGTGGACCGCCACGGGCAGGTCGCCAAGAAGTTCCGCGAGGCCGGCGTGAGCGCAGCGGTCTACAGCGACCAGGAGGAGACGACCAAGAAGATCACCGACGTCGGATCCTATGTGGGTGCCGACGCAGCCGCCAAGGAAGTTTCCCAGAAGGTCGGCGATCAGCTGAAGGAAGCAGCCACCTACAAGGACAAGCTGAAGGGCAAGAAGATCCTGCAGGTCACCTCGAACGGTGCCGGCGGGGCCAATGCGGTCGTCGGCAGCGGCACGGCCGGCGCGGACATCGTCAAGGCGATCGGCGCGACCTCCGTGGGCGAACAGGCCGGACTGCGCGGGTACTCCGTGAAGTTCAGCAAGGAGGGTCTGCTGGACGCCAAGCCCGATGTCATCGTGATGGGCACCGGCGACGTCGAGGAATGGGGTGGCGCCGAGGGCTTCCTGCAGGCCTTCCCCACGCTGGCCGACACCCCTGCTGCCAAGAACAACCAGATCTACGTCATGCCCAGTGAGCAGATCTCCGTGAGCGGTCCAGCCATCGGCGCGGGCGCGCTGGCCCTGGGCAAGGCCCTGGCCGATGGCTCCAACTGAGCTACACCCGGCACCTGAACCCACATCCGCCGGCGTGGTAGCCGGTTCTGACTCGCGTCGCGCCCGGCGCCTGTCCCTGGGGGTGGGCCTGCCGATCATGGTGGTGGCCGTCATCGTGGCCATCGTGCTGTCGGTGGGGATCGGCCCGGTGAAGATCTCCCCGGGTACCACCGTGCAGATCATCGCGCACAAGTTCTTCGGATTCGGCAGTGAGCAGCCGGCCCTGGAGACCTCGGTCGTGATGAGCCTGCGCCTGCCGCGGATCCTGTTCGGTGCCCTGACCGGGGCCGCTCTGGCCGTCAGCGGCGCTGTTATGCAGAGTCTGTTCCGCAACCCGCTGGCCGATCCAGGCGTGATCGGGGTGTCCGGTGGCGCCTCGACCGGCGCGGTCGTCGCGATTGTGCTGCTGTCCTCGGTGGGCGCGGGCCTCTACCAGTGGCTGGTCCCGGCCGCGGCGTTCTGCGGCGGCCTGCTGGCCGTGGCGATCATCTACACCCTGGCCCGCCCCGGCAGGGGCTACGGGACTTCGCGCCTGCTGCTGGTGGGCATCGCGGTGGGCGCGGGGTTCTCCGCGATCACCGGCTTTATGACCTTCCTCGCCGATGACGAGAAGCTCCAGTCCGTGGTGTTCTGGCAGATGGGCTCACTGGACGACATCGACTGGACCAAGCTGGCGGTCGGCGCAGCGGTGGTCATCGTCTGCGTCATCGTGCTGTGCCTGATGCACCGCAAACTGGACGCGCTGACCCTGGGGGAGCGCTCGGCGTACTATTTGGGCCTCAACGTCGTGTCCGTGCGGCGCTGGCTGATCATCCTGTCGGCCCTGCTGACCAGTGTCACGGTGGCCTTCGCAGGCACGATCGGCTTCGTGGGCCTGGTGGTCCCGCACGTGGTGCGGCTGCTCACCGGCCCAGCGCACCGCGGCCTGCTGCCGCTGTCGGCACTGACCGGCGCCCTGTTGCTTGTCGTCGCTGATACGATCGCGCGCTCCGTCGCGCCCCCGGCCGAGGTCCCGATCGGCCTGCTGACATCGGCGCTGGGCGCGCCGTTCTTCCTGTTCCTCGTCCTGCGTTCGAGGGAGGGGCGGCCATGAGCCCGTCGGCCGAACCGCGGAGGACCCGCGAACTGCATCCGATCCGTGCACAGTCGCTGGGCTTCACCGTGGGCTCCAGCGCACTGCTGAGCGACATCAGCTTCGCCGTGGAGGAACCCTCGCTCATCGCGGTGGTGGGACCCAACGGCGCGGGTAAATCCACCCTGCTCAATGTGCTGGCCGGCAATCTGCGGCCCTCGGCGGGTGAACTGCTGATCGGGCCGCATGCGCCGCACGACTGGAACGCCGGCGAGCTGGCCCGCGTGCGCGCGGTGATGGAGCAGGAGCAGCATCCGACCTTCGGGTTCACCGTGCGGGAGCTGGTAGAACTGGGCCGGCTGCCCCATCCCAAGTCCGCTGCCGACGATGCGATCGTGGCCGAGGCGATGGCCAGGGCACAGGTGACGCACCTGGCCGACCGCGATGTCACAACCCTGTCCGGAGGTGAGATGGCGCGGACCGCCTTCGCCCGCACCCTGGCCCAGGACACCTCGATCTATCTCTTGGACGAACCGACGGCGGCCCTGGATCTGAAGCACCAGGAGGACGTCATGCGGGCGGCCAAGGATCTGGCGCACAGCGGGGCGATCGTCGTGGCGATCGTGCACGACCTGGGCCAGGCCGCGCGCCATGCCGACCGCATCCTGATGCTGGCGGGCGGTCACCTGACCGGCGATGGGACACCGGAGGAGGTGTTGACCGCACAGCGGATCGAGCAGCTCTACGGTCACCCCGTCGAGGTCTTCCGCTCACCGGATTCCGGCCAACTGGTCATCGTGCCGAAATGAGCACTTCGAAATGACCGACGCCGAGGCGGTTGCCGCATCCGATCCGTGGAGCCCGGGCCCGCGGCCGCGTGCAGTGCATCGCGTGCCCGTGCGCAGTCGCGCCCTCACGGCCCTGCTGCACGATGTGCCGAGCTCCGCACCCGAGGTCCTGGGCCCGGTCGAGGGATCGGCCGGGACGCAGGTCTGGGTCCGTTTCCTTCACTTCGCCCCGGATGCCCGGGCCGTGGCCCTGGCCCCCAGCGGCTGGTGGAACCCGGACCCCGTCGATGCGCTGGACCTGCATCCGGTGGGCGGTACCGGTTGGTTCGCCGCCGAGGTCGCAGCACCCGCGGACTGGATCGCCGGCTACCGCTTCGCCGAGTACCGTGGGCGGGCCGATCCTCCCTGGTGGACCACCGGACTCAAACGCCTGGAGCACCCGGACGTGCGGATGTCCGCCGACTGTGCCAATCCGCGCAGGCTGACGGTCAAGGGCGGGGCCAGAACATCCCTGATCTGTGTGCCGGTGGTTAACGCGGCTGCACATCCGGTCCTCGATCTGTTTCTCACACCCGAGTCCTGGCCCGAGCATGTTCAGGTACATCGGCTGGGCGATGACACCGGCGGCCCTATAGGCCCGCCGGGCAAGGGCCCCGGTGACATGGATGGCAGACCCGCGGTCTGGTGGTGGGCCGCGTCCTCGGCGGGCACCCGGGAAACGCCGCTCATCGTGTTCTTCGACGGCGAAGCACATGTGCGGAACCACGACACCCCGCGGTTCCTAGCCGCAGCGGTGGAAGCGGGATTGTTGCCACCGGTCACAGCGGTGTTCGTCGAGTCGGGGCCGAACCGGGCGCAGGTCTTGGGTGTGCCGGGCGGTCGTGCGCAGTGGGTGGCGCGGACCCTGGTGCCCCGCCTGCTGAATACGGGCCTGGAGTCGCCGGGGACCGGCCGGGTGCGGATCAGCCGCGATCCACTGCAGCGCATAGTCACCGGCTCGAGCTTCGGCGGGCTGTCCACACTCTTCACCCTGGCCGCGGACCCCGGTGCCTGCGGGACCGGGATTGTGCAGTCGCCGTCACTGTGGCGCTATCCGGAGGGGGACTTCGCCGAGCTGCTGGCCCGGGCGCTCGCACGAGGGGCGGTGCCGAAGAGTCAGCGGAAGCCGGGTGCGGCCTCGGCCCGGATCCGCCTGCGGCTCGCAGCCGGACGGTTCGAGGGCAACGCCGTGGCGCGCTGTGCCCGCCTGCACGCAGAGCTGGGCGGACTGGGACTGGAGGTGGGGCCCGCGGTCACGGCTGTGTCCGGCGGCCACGACTGGTCCTGGTGGATTCCGCACAGCATCGCCCAGGCCGCAGAACTCCTGCGCTGAAAACAACGCTGGGGCCGGGATCGAATGATCGATCCCGGCCCCAGCGCATCCGCTATGCGGTTCAGGAGTCCTTGTTCAGGCCCAGGGTGAACAACACCCGGGGGATTCCCTGGCCGGCGTAGTTGGCGATGAGTTCGCCCTCGAAGCCCACCGAGGTGTGGAAGCTGATGGCGCCCACATTGTCCTGGAACGCGGTGGCCTGGACCTCGTCCTTTCCCAGCCCCTTGGCATCGTCGATGAAGCGGTTGTAAAGCTGGCGGCCGACGCCGTGGTGGCGGAAGTCGTCGCGGGCTGCGACCAGGTGGATGTAGGCAGGTCCGTTGATCGGGATGACGCCCAGCAGATAGCCCACGATCTCGTTCTGGTACCTGGCGACCAGACCGGATCCGCCCAGCTGGCGAACCCAGTAGGCGTCCAAGTCCTCCGTGAGGTCACGGGCGCCCCAGAAGGATTTCTGGGTGGAGACGAGGAAGTCGCGCAGTTCGGTGGGATCGACCTCGTCCAACGGACTGATCCGCAGGTGGGACTGATCGTAGGTCTGGGTGTCGGCCATGGCTGCTCCTCATGAATGTCAGTGGTGCTTACAACTGTAGCGCTTTCTACCTGGCGTCGAAATTGAAAATGTCATGATCACCCGGAGTCGACTATGACCTGCGTCTCAGTGACGTCCGTCTCGGTTGCCCGGGTGATTCCAGCATAGCGCCGGGTGGCCTCGTCGGTGCAGTCTCCGATTGCTGAGCATTTGCCATGACATGATGGGGCCATGCTTCGAATCAGTACCGTCAATGTCAACGGCGTGCGCGCCGCGATGCGCAAGGGCATGGAACCGTGGCTTACGACCAGCACCTCCGACCTCATCACCATGCAGGAAGTCCGCGCGGCCAATCCGATCGCCCCCGACCTGCTGGAACCCCTGGGTTGGCACGTCTACTCCGCCGATGCCGAGGCCAAGGGCCGGGCCGGAGTTGCGATCCTGTCGAAGGTGCCGGCCAAGGACGTGCGGATCGGCAACGGGGATGAGTACTTCGACCGCGCCGGCCGCTGGCTCGAGGCCGATTTCGAACTGTCCGACGGTAAACTCCTGACCCTGGTCAGTGCCTATGTGCACTCCGGCGAGGTCGACACCCCCAAACAGGTCGACAAGTACCACTTCCTCGACCAGATGATCGCCCGGATGCCGCAGCTGGCCGAACATGCCGACTACGCAGTGGTCACCGGCGACCTGAATGTCTGCCACACCGAACTGGACCTGAAGAACTGGAAGGCCAACAGGAAGAAGGCCGGCTTCCTGCCTGAGGAACGCGCCTACTTCGACCGTTTCTTCGACGCCGATGACATCGGCTGGGTCGACGTGCAGCGGTCCCTGGCCGGCGAGGTCCCCGGGCCCTACACCTGGTGGTCCCAGCGTGGGAAGGCCTTCGACAACGATGCGGGCTGGCGGATCGACTACCACATGGCCACTCCCGCGCTCGCAGAATCCGCCCAGGCGTTCTCCATCGACAGGGCTGACAGCTATGCGGAAAGGTGGAGCGATCATGCGCCACTCAATGTGAAATACGACATATCTGGGCCGGCCGCCGTGTAGCCGGCGCCACTGTCTGAACGGGTAGCCCCCGTCTGGTTCCGCAGAAGACCCGGTGACGCTGTTACCGGGTCTTCTGCATTCCGGCGGGGGCTTTTGCGTGCCTGAAGCACCCCTGGGTAGTGACTGGTCAGGGTGCTGTAAGACCGATGTATAGCGGTATGCCACAGCTGTGGGATTTACGGAAGATCGGTTGACCTTAATAGCGTAGCGGGGTGATACTCTTCTGAGGCAAAGCTATGTTTTCTTTAAGGTTGTTTTAAACGATGCGCTATCCCCACAAGCACACGCTGGGCGCCCTCGCGGCCTCGGTTGTGGTGGCCATGGTCGCCCTGACAGGTTGTTCCGGAAACATGGAACTGGACGCTTCGGGCCCCACGCGACCGATCAAGGACGTGGACGATAAGTCGATCGACGTGCCGATGAAGCCCAAACGGGTTGTGACCCTGAGCGAACCGACCACCGATGCCGCACTGGCATTGGGCGCCAAGCCCATCGGGATCGTCTCCGGTCGCGGTCAGTCGACGGTGTCGAACTACCTCAAGGACAAAGGCGAGGCCGTCAAGGGCGGTGACCTGGAGATCCTGGGCGGTGTGGCCAATCCGGACTACGAGAAGATCGGCGCGGCCAAGCCCGATCTGATCCTGGTGGACGGAACCTCGATCAACAACAACCAACAGGCTCTGGACAAGCTCGCGGCGATCGCGCCCCTGGTCTACACCGGTTACGCCGGCGGCCCGTGGAAGGACAACTTCCGGCTGACCGCGAAGGCCCTCAACGAGGAGGCCAAGGCGGAATCCCTGATCTCCGGCTATGACAAGCGGACGAAGGAAGTCTCCGGCGAGCTGAAGTCCAAGGGTTTGCTGGACAAGACGTACTCGATCGTCCGGTGGGAGGGCGGCTCCGCCTCGCTCATCCTGAAGGAGCTGCCTCCTGGCCAGGCGCTGACCGATATGGGGATGAAGCGGCCCAAGAACCAGGACACGGAGGGCCGCGGCCATTCCGAACCGGTGTCCCTGGAGAACATCAAGGACATCGACGCGGACTATATGTACTTCGGCAGCCTGGGCGGCGCTTCGATCAGCAACCCGAATGCCGGTGGCGGTGTGGATGTTGCCGCAGGGCAGGAACAGCTGCGCACGGCCACCGGAACCCCCGGGTTCTCCAAGCTGCAGGCCTTCGGGCAGAACCACGTGTTCCCCGTCGACGGTTCGATGTGGACGTCCACCGGCAGCTATTACCTGATGAACGCGATCGTCGACAACGTCGAAGACCTCATGATCAAGGAGGACGCCAAGGGCCAGGGCAGGGGAACGGTGGGCGATGCGCCCGCAGCCGACACTGATCAGGCGCCCGAAGGAGATTCGGCCGGGGCCGATGACGCTGGTGGCGACGAGTCCGGCATCGGCGGATCGGGCGAGGACGTGCCACCCGGGGCCGACGGTTCCGAAGATTCCCCCTCAATAGATCCCGGCGATGGTGGAGGCAGTACCCCGATCCCACCGGGCAAGAAGAACAGCAATGTCGTCGTGCCGGGCTGAGGCCTGCGCGGTAATTGGAGAATGATGATTCGCAGACTTCACAACGCGTTCACTCGTCCCAGGCTCATCGTCGCCCTTGCTTTCCTGGCAGGGTTGGCGCTCATCGCCATGGGAGCTTTCGGTGGACTGCCCGCACAAGCCGCAGTAGGAGCCCTGGGGTCCGACCCGCAGGGCTCATCGGAACAGGTTGGTCCCGCCGATACGCAGGAACAGGCGCCGGCCACGACCGCGGCCGCCGCGAATCAGGGCCCCGCCGGCGGGATCGGTGTGAAGTCCTCGGCGCAGAGTGCTACGAAGAGTGTGCAGCCCTTTGCCGGCAAGGACGCTTCGATTGACGTCCCACCCATTGCAGAAGAGGGTGGGAAGATTACCCTCAGCGGTAAAAATTGGTTGAATGAGAAGCCGAACTCAGCCGGGCACAAGGGAATTTCGGTCGCTTTCAAGTTGGACGGCGGTCAGGTCTGGCGTACGGGCTCTATCAAGTTCCCGGTGAAGTATCCGGACAATAAGAACGGCGCGACCACCATTCCTGTTTACAAGAAGGATGGTAAACCGTCGGATGATCCGCCCGGTGGTACAGGTGGACCCGGCGATTTGAAGCGAGCGAGTGTCTGGGCCGCTACGAAAGGCGACAACAAAACCGGAAACTGGTCTATCACCTTCGCGATGCCGACAAAATCGAACTCTACCAGCGTTGACGAAGTCGAAGATCCGGATGAACCTGCCATTTCGGACAAGTGGCAGGCAGGGTCGACGCATACCATTCAAATTCTATCTGGGAATATCTTTCCTGGCGATACGGCTCAGCCAGTTGCAAAGACCCGCTACACGATCAATATTGTGAAGAAGGGCACCACTAGCATTAATTGTGCGGCCGGGGAAAGCCGGACCGGATTGTCGCACGTAGCGAACGGCCAGGTGGCCCAGGCCTGTGTGAAAGAGACCGTGTCGACAAAGGCCGGGCAGAACAACTCGGTACACGTGCACGGCATCATGTGGCAGACCAAGGACGGGAAGTCTCCCGCGACAGTGAAACTCGGACTGAACTCCCGTGAAGGGCGCACCGGCAAGGACTTCGCATTCGTTGCCCAGAAGGACGGTACGGACAAGGCCCTGCTCAAGATCAAGGCGAACGAGGCCGAAGGCGATACCCCCGCTGGCGTGTTCAAGGCGGATATCCCGTTGCCAACCGAGGACAACCTCCCGAAGGGAAAGACATCGAACTCGCTGGTAACGGGTGGTTCCAAGCTGACTGTCACACTCTTCAGCGGCGGGGGAAATGACACCGCTCACTCGATGACCTCAGAACCTGTGATCGTTGACGGTCAGAAGTACAAGGGTGACCTGGATCCGAACACCAAGGTCTGCACCACTGATCTGAAATCCCCCACAATCAAAGTCGAACAACAGGGGAACGATAAGTACCCTAAGGCCGGATATGGCAAGAAGGTTCACGTGACCGGTATGGGGTGGTGCAATAACCGTTCTGACCCAGAATCCGGTGGCGCCAGTATTGCTATCAAGCTCGATGGGGATAAGAATGGTCCCTATGCCAGGCAGAAGGGTGATTACGTTAAGCTCAAGGGAAATCAGGCACTGACGCTGGACAGCGTCTGGTGGGTCATCGATGTGAACAATGCCGAAGGCAAGATCGATACCTGGGTGACTCTGCCGAAGAAGGCCAACAAGGGCAAAGGGACGGTCTTCCGCAAGGACAACGGCGGCGGTTTCGACCGGGGCATTCACAAGATGCGTCTGCTGACCGGCTCGACCAAAGACAACGCGACAGTGCGCGCCGTGGACACGAACAAGTTCTGTGTCGAAGCGTGTATTCCCGCGCTGGCTCCGCTCATGGTTGACCCGGGAACAGAACTCAAGAAGTCCAATAAGAATGGATTCCGGGCCTTCCACACCGATGGAATGCTGACCGGTTACAGCGCCAGGATGAAGCCGAAGGACTACGCATTCATCACGCTCTACGATCAGTACGGATCCGCGGTCTACCCGCACACCGACCACCGGTGGCTGAAGATGGGCGGTTCCGGTTTCTTGGACGTGAAGTACGCACAATCCAAGCTACCGGAGGGCACGTTCTATGTGGTGCTCCAAGGCGAGGAACCAGACGACCCGAAGGATCCCAATGTAGTCGGCTGGACACGGATCACGAATCCGTTGGACGGAGTCGATCAGGTTTCGACTGAAGCCGGCGCGAACGCGGCGAACGACGGACCCAACGATGTCCAGGGCGGTGACAATACCGTCGTGGAGGAGACGATCTACCAGGATGATGGCGCCGGGGAGGCGGCCGAACCGGTGGAGAGCATCCCGATGCCGGATAAGCCCGTGGACTCGCCGATCGATTCCGTTGAGGAACTCAATCAGGACAATACCGGTGGGGTAACCGGCAAGATCAACGGCAATCTGGTCACCTTGAAAATGGGGAAGGATGTGCCCCCGGGGGAATGGGTCTACCTCTACATCTATCCGGGCAAGCCCCCGATCGGCTGGCTGCAGGTGGATACCGCGAGCCAGATCCAATTGGACGTGACGAACTTGCCCGAGGGGGACTACCAGCTGGTCCTGGCGAACCGGAAGGGCGAACTGGCCGGCTGGGCTCAGTTGCCGCTCAAACGCGGGGCCGGGGTAGCAGGGGCGAACCTGTCCGACTACCTGGGCAAGGGTTATTCGCCCTCGAATCTGAAATGGAACGACATTCTTCTCATGGCCGCCGGAGGTGTGCTGGTGCTGGGCACCGGTGCCGTCGTGGCAATCGCAGTGGCTCGCAATAGGAAGCGGTGAAGCACATGGACAACGCACATAGGCCATCCGCAAAGCGGTTGCCGGGAACATGGATCGGGGCCATCTTGTTGGCCCTGGCCGTCGCCTTGGCGTCCGTCATCATGGCCGGTCCGGTTCAGGCCCTGCCCCCGGGCGGCGCTCAGCCGAACACCCCGGGTACCAAATCAACGATCTCCCCTAAATCGGTGCGGGCCGGCGGCCGGGTGAACTTCACCCTGCGCGGCTACCCCGGCGGTGAGACCGTCTACGTCAAGTTCGACGACGGCGGCAGCAGCGACGGTGACCAGGCGATCCAGGGCCAGGGCGTGGTTCACCAGCAGAAGATCCCCAAATCCGGGACCGTCAGCGGATCCGTCAAGATTCCCGCGGACCTGGCCAATGGCAGTCACTGGATGCGCTTCCTGGCGTCTGAGACCGTGCCGGGCAAGGGATCCAAGGGCTACACGAACCGTAGTCCCAACTTCACTGTGACCGGCAGCGCGAACACCACCGGCAAGAAGTCGAAGGCCGGCGGTTATGCCAATGTCAATAACGGCAGCGGCAATAGCGGCACGACCACCAAGAAGACCACCGTGGTCGGTGGTGGCAGCAAGGGTTCATCGGGAAATAGCACGCAGGCGCCGGCGGCGAATGCGCCGCAGGCGGGGGCCAACCAGGCCCAGGTGCCGGGCGCAGCCGGCGGTCAGGCGGGAGCCGCGCCGCAGGCCGGCAGCGCCGAGGACCAGAAGGCCGTCGAGGAACTGGGCAAGCAGAACGAACTCCTGGCCGGGGAACTGTCCAAGCGGGACAATTCCTTCCCCTGGATGGGCCTGATCGGGATCATGCTGGCTTTCCTCGCCGTGGTGACCATGGGCGTCGCATTCCTGGCCCGGCCCCAACGGGCTGCGGTTCAGGCAGCGCCGGCACCTGGTACCGAACCGGTGTGGACGCGCAGCGGCGACCATCCGGCCAAGTCCTATCCCTTCGGCGGTCCGCAGACAGGGGAGACGCCGGGAAAATCACAGGGTCCAGTTCCTCCGGCGCAGCCGGACCCTTCCCAGCACAAGCCGGAGTAGCCCCGCGCCGTTCGCAGGCCGCACTTGCCCGCCAAGAGGCGGCGCGAGCGGTCCGCGCGCGTACCCATGTGCTCAGGGCCGTCTATGTCATCATCGCCCTGGCCGTCATCTTCGTGGCGGTGATCCTGGGGATCATGCTGGGCTCGAACATGATGAACCCGATCCAGGTGGTCAAGGCACTCTTCTCATCCGCCGCGGACGGTTCGGAAGTGATCAGGGGCCTGCGGCTACCGCGCAGCGTGGCAGCCCTGGTGGTCGGCCTGGCGTTGGGCGCGGCGACCTGCATCATGCAGGCGCTGACCCGCAACCCGCTGGCCGAACCCGGCATTCTGAGCATCAACGCAGGCGCTTCGGTCGCCGTGGTGTTGTCCGCAGCGATTACGGGCATCATGACGCCGGGGGTCAATATGATCGCGTCCTTCGTGGGCGCGGGCCTGGCCGCCGCAGGCGTCTACCTGCTGGGCATCGCGGGCGGTCATCGGGCCTCGCCGGTCCGCCTGGCCCTGGCCGGTGTTGCGATCAGCGCGGCGCTCACGGCGATCACGCAGACCATCATCTCCGGCAACCAGGCGGTGTTCAACGAGTTCCGCTACTGGGTCGCCGGCAACCTGGAGGGCAAGGCCTACGCCGATCTGTGGATTCCGCTGATCGTCATCGTCGTGGGCCTGGCGGTCTCCTTCGCAGTTATTCCGGGCTTGAACGCCCTGGCCCTGGGCGACGAAGCCGCGATCGGCCTGGGCGTGAAGGTCGGGACCATCCGGACCGTTTCGCTCATCGCTGTCACGCTGCTCTCCGCAGCGGCGACGGCTATCGCAGGCCCTCTGACCTTCGTCGGCCTGGCGGTGACGATCATCGCCCGCAAGCTGATGAAGGACTCCCTGGGCTGGAGCCTGGGCCTGGCGGCACTGCTGGGTGCTGCCTGGCTACTGCTGTCGGATGTGCTGGCCCGCGTCATCGTGGCGCCGGCGGAGATCCAGGTGGGCATCATCGCCTCCCTGGCCGGCGCTCCGTTCTTCATTCTCATCGTGCGCAAGTCCAAGGGGCTGGATAGGTCATGAGCATCAAGGAACCACCGGTGACCGAACAGTCCGCTGCAGTGCGTGGCGTCGCGCGGAGGGGCAGCCGTTTCACGGTCTTTCGCCTCGGGCCCCTGAGCCTGCGGTTCGAGGCACGCACCCTGCTGGTGAGCCTGACCGTCCTGGTCCTGGCCGTCGCGGTGTTCATCGCGACGCTGATGATCGGTGACTACGGGTTGTCGATCAAGCAGTCGATCGAGGGTCTGTTCGGCACGTCCTCGGACAGACTGGCGAACTACTTCGTGCAATACGTCCGCCTGCCCCGTGCCCTGGCGGCCCTTCTGGTGGGCGCGGCCCTGGGTATCAGCGGTGCCCTGTTCCAGATCTATTCGGGCAATCCGCTGGGTAGCCCGGACATCATCGGCTTCGCCGCAGGCTCATCGACCGGGGCGATCCTGGCGATCATCGTGTTCGGCGGATCCGGAATCCAGACCCCGCTGGGCGCACTGATCGGCGGTGTGGGTGCCGCGATTCTGATCTCCCTGTTGGCCGGGGGCCTGGCCACACCCGGCTTCAAGATGGTGTTGATCGGCATCGGCGTGTCCGCAGCGCTCAAGGCTGTGGACAGTCTGCTGCTGGTCAAAGCTCCGTTGGAGGCCGCACAGGACGCCCAGCAGTGGAACATCGGTTCGCTCAACGGTATGACGTTCAGCAGCCTGATGTGGCTGGTGCCGGTCCTCATCATCTGCATTCCCTTCCTGCTGTGGCTGTCCAAGCCCCTGTCGATGCTGCCCATGGGCGATGAACCTGCGACGGGTCTGGGCGTGCCCACCGGACTGGTACGCGCCATGACCCTGGTGATCGGTGTGGTCCTGGTGTCCCTGGCAACTGCGGTCGCCGGTCCCATCGCCTTCGTCGCGCTGGCGGCCCCGCATATCTCGAAGCGGCTGGCGCGGACCTCCGGGGCCGCGATCGGCACCTCGGCCATGCTGGGCGCACTGCTGGTGGCGGTCTGCGATGTCATCGCCCAGCGGATCTTCGCCCCCAATGAGATCGCCGTGGGCATTGTGACGTCCTCGATCGGCGGCATCTATCTGATCTTCCTGCTCTTCATCGAATACCGGAGAGGCACCCTATGAGCATCGACAACACGGACCCGTACGCATCCTCGGCCTCCGAAGCACCCAACACCGCTGCAACCGCGGTTCTGCCCGAGCCGCTGCCGCCGCGGATCTCCGCACGGGGCATCCATGTGGGGTACGGGGATCACAAGGTGCTCAAGGGCGTCGACTTCGATCTTCCGGCCAATGAGCTGACCGTGATCTTGGGGCCCAACGCCTGTGGCAAGTCGACCCTGTTGAAGTCCCTGGCGCGCGTGCTCAAACCCACCCAGGGCGACGTTCTGCTCGACGGGCAGGACATCCATGCGATGAACTCGAAGGAAGTTGCCCGGCACCTGGGGCTTTTGCCCCAGCAGTCCACCGCGCCCGGGGACATCACCGTCGCAGACCTGGTGGCCCGGGGCCGTTACCCGCACCAGGGGATGATGCGGCAGTGGAGCGAGGCCGATGAGATCGCGGTGGAGAACGCTCTGCAGTCGGCCTTCGTCGCGGAATTCGCAGACCGCCCCGTGCACGCCCTGTCCGGTGGCCAGCGCCAACGCGTGTGGATCGCCATGGTGCTGGCGCAGGAGACCGACATCCTGATGTTGGACGAGCCGACCACATACCTGGACATCACGCACCAGATCGAGGTCCTGGACCTGGCTGCGCGCTTGCACGCGGAGGGTCGCACCGTTCTGGTCGTGCTGCACGATCTGAACCTGGCATTCCGCTACGCGACCCATGTGGTGTTCATGCGCCAGGGGGAACTGATCGCCCAGGGTAGGCCGGCCGACATCGTCACGGCCGAACTCATCGAGTCCGTGTTCGGTTTGTCCTGCAGTGTGATCGACGATCCCGCTTCCGGGACACCCCTGATTGTGCCGGCACTGTCCCGCTTCGCGAGACGCCGGTAAATGTAATTCGGCTCATAGAAAATCGAGCCGTTTGCTGTCTGAACCGCAATAAATCAACCAATTTCGCCTGCTCTATCAGCTTCCATCCGAACAGATGCAGGGGTATTTGAGTCATGAAACGTTGCTCAAACCCTCAGGCGCTGTTAAGGTTCAATGTAGCCAAGCCTAAGGTGCGCAAAGCGAGCCTGACCTGGACCTGTTCTATGTTGTGTCGCTTGGCATCACGTACACGAGCACCAGCTCACCTACCGGAGGTTTCCGTGAAGTTCAATCCGATCCCGACCAAGGCCGGCAAGCGCCTGGGCGCGCTCAGCCTGGCCGTGGCCGTCGGCGCCGGCGTCCCGCTGGCAACCGCCCCTATCGATTTCCTGTCTGCTCCCGCTGCTGCGGCCGAGGCCAAACAGCCGCGCCCCGACAGCGGCCAGGGGAAACTGTCCATTGACGGTGAAACAGCTGTCGAAGCGGGCGGCAAGATTACGCTTAAGGGCACCGGTTTCGCCGCAAACGACGAGCTGTCGGTGAAGATCGATGACGGCGCATACAAGCAGGACGGCGATGATGTCATCTACGCCGTTGATTCGGATGACAAGGGAGAATTCACGAAAGAGCTCGCCCTGCCGTCGGACCTGGAAGCCGGCGATCATTGGTTCCGAGTCCTGTCGCCTAATTCTTCACAGCATGTAACGTTCTCCGTTAAGGAAGCAGACGCTCCCGCAGCTGAACCCACCATCGACGTTCCCACTACGGTTGCCGAAGGTGGCAAGCTCAAGGTCACCGGCAAGAGCTGGCTGAACGAGAAGCCCAATGCCAATGGTCAGATGGCGCCGACCATCGCGTTCAAGCTGGACGGCGGTCAGGTCTGGCGCACCGGTGACATCGACGTCGACGGCGAGAAGATCGAGGTCTACAAGGATGCCGACGGTAATGTCCTCGACGCTCCCGAAGACGGAACTGCAGGCCCCGGCGATCTGAAGCGCGGTAGCGTCTGGGCTGCCATCAAGGCCGATGAAAAGACCGGCGACTGGTCCATCGAGATCCCGATGCCCACTGCGGACAACTCGACGAGCGAAGACCAGCAGGAAGACGCCGAGGAAGCTCCTGTCTCTGATAAGTGGAAGGAAGGATCGAAGCACACCCTGCAGGTCCTGTCCGGAAGCATCGTCGAAGGTGACGTGAGCAAGCCCTCTCGTCACACCTTCAACGTGACGAAGGCCGAAGATCCCTCGGAAGAAACTCCTGTTGCCGAAGACGTGACCGACGAGGTCAAGAAGGCCCAGACCGCCGTCGCCGACGTCCCTGGCACCACGGCCAAGGACTCCAAGATCGCGGGCAAGGAAACCTCCTTCGCACAGGGTCTGTACCAGACGGCGTTCTCGAAGAAGAACAATGCGGTCTACGCGACTACCGCTGTGGGTCGCCCTCCGGTCAAGGAATCCAAGCTGGTCAAGCTGGACGCGGACTCGCTGAAGGTGCAGAAGGCCGTCAACGCGCCGATCGACGCCAAGGCCACCGATAAGGAAGGCAACCCGCAGGAGGGTGCCCGGTACGCGATGTACGGTGTGGACGTCGATGAGGCGAACAACACCGTGTGGGTGACCAACACCCGCCAGAACACGGTCGCTGTCTACGACGCAGACACGCTGGAACTGGTCAAGCAGTTCCCCAAGGACTCTGCTGCGCACGGTCGCGACGTGCAGGTCGATGAGAAGGCCGGCAAGGCCTATGTCACGATCGGTACCGATGGCATCGCGGTCTTCGACACGAAGACCCTGAAGCAGCTGGACACCATCAAGGTGGAAGACAACTTCTACACGATGTCCATCGCCTTCGACGCAGCCTCGCAGACCGCTTACATCCCGAGCATGAACTCGGCGCGCGTTGCCAAGCTCAACACGGCCAACGGCAAGCTCGACTACATGGACATCCCGGCGACGGTCGAGTCGGCTTCCGGCATCGCCTTCGACCCGCAGTCGAAGACCCTGGCGATCGCATCGCAGGCTTCCGCGGATACGTCCGTGGTGTTCATGAACGCCGAAAACGGCGAGCTGATCAAGTCGGTCAAGCTGACTGCCCAGGATGCTGACGGCAAGGATGTCGCCGCTGGTTCGCTCAACGCGGCCTTCGACACTACGAAGAAGCTCTTCTACGTCTCCAACCGTGCCGCCGGCACCGTCACGGTGTACGACAACCAGGGCAACGACGTGCAGACGCTGGACGCGCTGAAGAACGCCAACCACGTCATGGCAGATGGCGCTGGGCATGTCTTCGGCGTCAGCAAGGGCGGCAACCGCGATGGCGAGTCCAAGGACCTGCTGCAGCGTTTCGAAGCCGCGCCCATCGATTACGACAACCTGACGGCAGAGGACGCGACCGACGAGGTCAAGCAATCCCCGGTCGTGGACGTTCCTGGCACCACGGACGAGTCCTCGAAGATCATCGGCAAGGAGACCGCGGTTTCGCGTGGCTTCTACCAGACGGCGTTCTCCAAGAAGAACAACGCGATCTACGCGACCACGGCTGTGGGTCGCCCGCCGGTTAAGGAATCCAAGCTGATCAAGCTGGACGCTGACTCGTTGCAGGTTCAGAAGGCAGTCAACGCTCCGGCGGATCCGAGCGAACGCGGTGACCGCGCCGGTGCTCGGTTCGCCGTCTACGGTGTGGATGTCGATGAGACGAACAACACCGTATGGGTGACCAACACCCGCCAGAACAGCGTCGCCGTCTACGATGCGGACTCGCTCAAACTGATCAAGCAGTTCGAATCCGGATCCGCCGCCCACGGTCGCGACGTGCAGGTCGATGAGAAGGCCGGCAAGGCCTATGTCACGATCGGTACCGACGGCATCGCGGTCTTCGACACGAAGACCCTGAAGCAGCTGGACACCATCAAGGTGGAAGACAACTTCTACACGATGTCCATCGCCTTCGACCAGGCCTCGCAGACGGCCTACATCCCGAGCATGAACTCGGCACGCTATGCGGTGCTGGACACGGCCACGGGCAAGGTCGCCTACAAGGACATCCCGGCCAAGGTGGAAACCGCCTCCGGAATCGCCTTCGACCCGAAGTCCAAGACGCTGGCGATTGCCTCACAGGCCTCGGCAGACACCTCGGTCGTCTTCGTCGACGCTGAGTCCGGCAAGCTGATCAAGTCGGTCAAGCTGACTGCCAAGGACGCCGACGGCAACGAAGTTGCCGCTGGTTCGCTCAACGCGGCCTTCGATGCGAAGAGCGGCTGGTTCTACGTGTCCAACCGTACCGCCGGCACCGTCACGGTGTACGACGTCAAGGGCAACGAGGTGCAGACGCTGGACGCCCTGAAGAACGCCAACCACGTCATGTCTGACGGTGAAGGCCACATCTTCGGCGTCAGCAAGGGCGGCCCGCGTGAGGGCACTCCGGCACCGGGAGCACAGGCTGAGGGCGACGAGCCCGATGCTCGTGACCTGCTGCAGCGGTTCGAGGCCAAGGCCGACGACTCGCAGCCGGATCCGGATCCGAGCGACGAGCCCACGGACGAACCGACCGATGGTTCCGGTGACGACAACGATTCGGGCGACAACGGTGGCTCGGATGACGCCAACGGTTCGGGCGACAACGGTGGCTCGGATGACGCCAACGGTTCGGGCGACAATGGTGGCTCGGATGACGCCAACGGTTCCGGTGACAACGGCGGTTCGGACAACGAAGCCGGCGATGACAACGACGGCAAGCTGCCCGTGACCGGTGCGCAGATCGGCGCGGCGATCGCCGCAGGCGCCGCCCTGTTGATCGTCGGTGGCGCAGCGGTGACGATCTCGCGGCGTCGCCACAAGGAAATCTGACAGTCGGTTTTGCTGACGCGGATTGACTGAAGTACCGCAGGCCCGGGGGAGCGATCCCCCGGGCCTGGGGTGCATGTAAACACAGACAGCAAAGCGGTTCATCGATGGAAGGACAGCCGTGAAACTGAAGAACATCTCCGGAAAGAAGCTGGGGGCAATCGTCCTCGCCGCCGGATTAGGCCTGGGCAGTACCGTGGCGCTGAGCACGAGTGCTTTGGCTGTCGGCGATGAAGCGGGTAAGAACTGTGGTGCGCCTGCAGGTCAGCCTGGTGAGCTGACGAATGATGGGCATTATTACTACGCGACGTGCGCCGATGGTGCGACCGTGACGATTCCGATGAAGGTCAAGATCGGGCAGCCTCTGCATCTTGAGGGTACGGGCTTCACGTCGAAGAAGGGTGAGCCGTCGTTCATCGCGCAGAAGTACGATGAGGGCGGTGGCTACCGTCCGACTAAGAAGCCGCTGGATCCAGATGGCCTGGAGACCTTGCCGACTGACACGATGGATGCTTTCCTGGCTAACGAGGATGGTTCCTGGTCGCATGATTTCGAGTTGTTGACTGCGGACAATAACAAGAAGAAGGTCGAGTGGAAGGTCGGGGAGAAGCACTCGATTAATCTGCTGACCGGTTCGATTGTGGATTCGGACAATATCCGTGGTGTGCGGGTCGAGTTTGAAATCGTTGCCGACGAGCCGGACCCGGAGCCCAGCGAGACTGCGACCGAGGATCCGACTGAGCCGGAGTCCCCTGAGCCTAGCGAGACTGCGACCGAGGATCCGACTGAGCCGGAGTCCCCTGAGCCCAGCGAGACTGCGACCGAGGATCCGAAGCCCACGGACGCCCCGGCAGAGGAGGTTGCCCTGACGGCGACGCCGCAGAAGATCTCGGCGAAGGACTTCACGAACAAGGACAAGGGCGTGAACCTCTCCGCCACCGGGCTCAAGCCCGGTGCCGAGATCACGTTCAATGTTGCGCGCACGGCCGATGGCGTCAAGCCGATCACCGAGACTGTCACGGTCGACAAGGACGGGAAGGCCCAGTGGATCGTCTACGGTACGGATGCTGCACATCCTGAGAGCTACGTCGGCGAGTACAAGGTCGGCGTCGAGTACGACTCCAAGGACGAAGCACTGGTCAAGGCCTTGGACAAGAAGAACCTGTCGACCTCGTTCACCGTGACCGCCGAGGATCCGAAGCCGGGCGAGGGCGATGACAACGGCAACGGTGACAACGGAGCCGATGACAATGGCAACGGTGATAGCAGTGCCGGTGACGACAACGGTTCTGGCGACTCCGGTAACGGGGACAGCGGCGCCGAGGATAACGGCTCCGGTGACAACGGCTCCGGTGACAACGGTTCGGATGACTCCGCAGGCAGCGATGATTCCACGGGCAATGACGACGGCGACAATGCCGGGAACCTGCCAAAGACCGGTATGGAACTGACCGCCGCAGGCATCGGTGCGGGCCTGCTGCTGGTCGGTGGTGTGGCCGTGATGGTCTCCCGCCGTCGCAAGCAGGACTGAGCAAGAAAAACGGAGTCCACACGGCACCGTCGAAGGGAAGAGAATGAGAAACACGAAGCTGGGAGCTCGACTGGCCGGAGCCGGTCTTGCGCTGGCGCTTGCCTTGGGCGGTGCCGTGACCTTGGGTACGAGCAGTGCTTTGGCTGTGGGCGATGAAGCGGGTAAGAACTGTGGTGCGCCTGCAGGTCAGCCTGGTGAGCTGACGAATGATGGGCATTATTACTACGCGACGTGCGCCGATGGTGCGACCGTGACGATCCCCATGAAGGTCAAAATTGGTCAGCCTTTGCACATTGAGGGTAGGGGTTTCACGTCGAAGAAGGGTGAGCCGTCGTTCATCGCGCAGAAGTACGATGAGGGCGGTGGCTACCGTCCGACTAAGAAGCCGCTGGATCCGGATGGCTTGGAGACCTTGCCGACTGACACGATGGATGCTTTCCTGGCTAACGAGGATGGTTCCTGGTCGCATGATTTCGAGTTGTTGACTGCGGACAATAACAAGAAGAAGGTCGTGTGGGAGGTCGGGAAGAAGCATACAATCAACCTGTTGACCGGTTCGATTGTGGACTCGGACAATATCCGTGGTGTGCGGGTCGAATTCGAAATCGTCTCTGAGATGCCCGATGATTGGCCTGCGCCAAATTGGCCCAAGCCCGAGCCGTCTACTGGTCCGAGCACCGACGCCCCCACATCTCCGGCACCTTCCCAGAACCCATCGTCTGAGCCAACGGAATCGACGAAGCCGGATCCTAAAGCGGTTCTGACGATCGATCCGAAGGTCATCGGCACCGATGAGTTCGTGAATAAGGACGCTGTGCAGCCGACCCAGACGCCTTCCTCGGCTCCTACCAATGACAAGGCCCCGGGGAAGACGGAACCTGCGGGCGAAGCCACCACTTCGGCGGGTGAGACCGATCCCGCAGGGGGCGGCTCCAAAGTGCTTCCCAAGGCTCAAGCCGCGGCTGCTGAAAAGTCCACGGCGGATGCCTCCGATACCGAGTCGGCGGCCGCGGAAAAGGTTCCAGGTGTGCTCGTCACTCTGACTGAGCAGAAACCGGGCGATACCGTGACATACGATGTCGTTTCGCCTGACGGAAAGAAGGCCCTGTCCAAGGCGGTATCCGTCGGCAAGGATAAGACTGCCTCCTGGAACATCTTCGGTGTACTCTCCGCAGAGAAAACCGCGGACGATCTGGTCGGCAAGTACGGTGTCAATGTCACAGCCGGCGGTAAGTACTATACGGATACGTTCGAAGTGGTCAAGGGTAAGACCCCGTCCAAGGTCGAAGCCAAGTTCTCGCTGACCCCAGAGACACTCGGCACCGACGACTTCGTAAATCAGGACAAGGGCGTATCCGCAGAACTCACTGAGCAGGAATCCGGCACTTCGGTTACCTACACGGTCAAGGGTCCGAAGGCCGTCAAGCCTTCGAAGGCCAAGAAGATCGACGTCGGAACCGATGGTGTTGCCAAATGGAGCATATTCGGTAACAACCCGGCGACTCCTGAAGCGTATGTCGGTACCTACACGGTCAATGTGACAGCTGGGGGCAAGACCTACAAGGGCAAGTTCGAGGTCGTTGGCGATGAGGTCGTCGGGGATGACGAGACCGACGGCACCGATGGGACCAACGGCTCGGACGGCTCCGGTGATGCGGGAGGCGATGATCCGCAGGCCGGTGGTGAAACCGAGACCGGTGGGGACCTGCCGCGCACCGGCATGGAACTCACCGCAGCCGGTGTCGGACTCGCACTGCTGTTCATCGGCGGAGTGGCCGTCATTCTGGCCCGTCGTCGCAAGCGCCAGTAGGCGATTATGCGGGGCGGCGCAGCGGACGCCGCAGCCCCGTCACCACGGTGATCGCGGTGATACTGCCCGTTGCCAGCAGGCCGGCCAGGACCAGAATCTGGAACTGGCCGGCCTGCAGTGGTGACAGGCCGCCGAAGATCGCCCCCACGAAGGCCCCTGGCAGTGTCACCAGCCCTGTGGTCTTCGCCTGATCTGTATTGGGTACCAGCGCATTCGCCACGGCCAACCGCGCGATCCGGCGGACCGCCTGGGCCTCGGTCGCGCCCAGTGCCAGCCAGGCCTCGACTTCGGCCCAATGGTCGGCCAGCGACTGGCGGTAGCCGCGGGCGGCCAGGGTGGCCACCGTCATCGACCCGCCGATGATGATCCCACCCAGGGCCAGCAGATACCGTGGGGAGAACTCCACCGCGCCACTGCCGAAGATCACCAGCAGACTGGTCAGCGCACCACCTGCCATCGCCGTCCCCATCACCGCCACGTGGTGGCCCGACCAGCCGATCCTGCGGGTCGCGGTCGTCCAGGCCACCGTGAACATAACCAGCAGGGCCGCGGCGATCCACACATAGCTGGTGATGACCGTGCCCAGGATCAGGCTGATGAGTGCCAGCTGAACCGCCCCGCGCACCACCGCCCACAGCTGGGACCAGCGGGGCGCTCCCTGAAAGACGGACAGTAAGACGGTCGTCAAGACTGCCAGGACCACCACGGCGATGATCACGTGGAGGGGACTGGTGACGCTCATGGGTGCTCCTGGGAGGTGGGCATGCCCCCTATTCTCACAGGCAGCCGGTTCTACACCGCGCCCAGGTCCACCCGGTGCGATGACACGGTAGCGGCCCATCGATGATCGTGGGTGGTCAGGATGACGGCCCCGCCCGCCGCGCTGAACTCCTCGACCAAAGCGGTCAGCGCGATGATCCCGGCCCGATCGCGGCCCAGGGTGGGTTCGTCGAGCAGCAGAATCCGCGCCCCCAGCATCAACGCCGTGCCGATCACCAGGTCCTTGCGCTGCGCCGGCCCCAGATCATGGGGATGGACGTCCATCTGATCGGCCAGGCCGATCCGTTCGGCCACCTGCTCGGCCTGCTGGACGCGCTGGGCCCTGGCCTCGGCCCGCTGTTTGCGCGGCAGGCGAGGCAGCGGAGTGGCGCGGACCAGTTCGGCGTGCACACTCGCTGTGGACAGCTGGGCGGACGGATCCTGTCCCACCCAGGCCAGATGGGCCGCGCGCAGATGGGCCGGCAACTGTGCCAGGTCGAGGCGTGAGGGACTGAAGAGGATGTGCCCGGACACCCGCGCTCCGGTATCGAGGATGCCGGCCAGGGCCCGCAGCAGGGTCGACTTGCCGATGCCGTTGGGTCCCTCCAGGGCCAGCACCTGGCCCGCGCCCAGGCTGAGACCCACCTGATCGAGGATCGTGTGTGTGCCACGTGAAACGGTCAAATCCTCAATGCGCAGAAGTGGTTCTGCCTGTGCAGCGTTCGCATCCCCGCCGCTCGGACCCAGCGGCCCCGTGGGGGAGAAGTCTGCAGCTTGGGCCGGGCCGGCTACGTCCGCCTCCAGCATGCTCCAGACCCCGTGGTCCGCCAACAACACGTCGGTGGGTCGGCCGGAGACCTCGCCGGTGATCCGACCCGCCTCCAGGAACAGCGTGCGGCCGGCCGCGGCGGTGACCTCGTCGTGTTGATGGCCCGTGACCAGCACAGAACCGCCGCGCGTGCAGTGTTCGCGCAGGATCCGCGCCAGGCGCGCCCGGCCCACCCGGTCCAGGGACAGGGACGGCTGATCGAGCACCAGGGTGACCGGCTCCAGGGTCAGCAGGCCCGCCAGCGCTGTCAGCTGGCGTTGCCCACCGGACAGGGTATCCAGTCGGCGGTCCCACAACTCCGTGATCCCCAGGCGTTCGCACTGGGCCGCGGCGCGTCTGCGCGGCTTGGCCCCACCGTGCAGGCGCAGGGGTAGCTGGACCTCGTCGCGGACCAGGCTGGTCATCCCGGTCAGCTGGGCCTCCGGATCGTCGCCGAGCATTGCCGCCTGGCCGGCTGGGACGCCCACCGGGATGCCCCAGGCCGGGTGCCGGGCGACCGCCTGGCCCGGACCATCGGTGAAGCCCTGCCCGGCGGAGGGTTCCTGGTGGGGTTCGGGGTCGATCCCGCAGGCGCTCATACACACGGTGGACAGGCCGGCGCCGCGCGGACCCAGCACGGCCAGGTATTCGCCGGGCCGCAGCACGATTCCGATGCCGGCCGCTGTGCCCGCTGCGGCGTTCGGTGCTGTGCCGGAGGGCGTGGATGGTTCAGACACCGAGGACCTCCAGAATCCGGGTGGCAGTGGGCAGCGGCAGCAAATGGGCCGAGGACGCGATGATGAGGGCCAGCACCAGGACCGGCATGATCCACCGGCAGGCGCGCTGCACGGGGGAATCGGCATGGTCCTGCAATGATCCCGGACGCCGCGCTCCCGGCCCCGACACATGCCCCAGCCCACGCTGGGCCAATGTCACCTGACGCTGATCCATCTGCACCAGCGCACCGGTGAACAGCGCGGCCAGGAGTCCCGGCAACAGCGTCAGGCGCACGCGCAAGCGGGAGGTGTCCCAGCCTCGGGCACGGTGGGCGGCCAACAGCGCGCGCGTCTGCGCGCCCAACTGCCCTGCCAGGCCCAGGGCGGACGCGCAGACCTGCGCAATCCGCACGGGCACGCGCAGTGCCACCAGCGCGTCGAACAGCCGCGCGGAATCCGAGCCCAGGGCGAACAGTGCGCTGACCGCCACGGTGCCGGCCACCCGCAGCCACAACTGCACGGCGATGGCCAGGCCCTCGACCGTGATGTGCGCGGGCCCGGCGCTCCACAGCACCGTGACCCGCTCACCGGGATAGAACAGCCCTTGGATGATCAGCGTCATCACCAGTACGGGCAGGGACACGAACGCCAGGGTCGCAGCCCAGGTGCGCAGGCGCACGGAGCGGGACGCGGCCGCCACGCAGCCCGCCGCCACGATCACGGCGGCCGGCACCAGCGGCGATGACACGCCGAACACCAGGAACAGGGCGCACAGAGTGGCCAGGACCTGGGTGGCCGGGTGCAGGCGCGGGGCGGTCGTGGGAGTGCTCGCGGGGGCGGGCTGTGGCGTCACCGGTGCGCGGTGCGCTGGGAGGCGCCGGCCTGCTGGGAGGAGGCACCGCCCCGCTGGGAGAAGCGGGCGTAGGGTGCCTTGCGCAGGATCCGCTGGGGCAGGGAGCGCAGGACCAGGAACGCCAGCAGGAAGATAAGCGCCTTGTCGATCGTGTCCGAGGCCAGGGACTGGATGGTGGTCGCGTTGACGACCTCGAGGCCCGCGGCCTGCAAGGTCGCGACGACCCCGCCGGTGCCCACACCCAGGCCGCCGCCGTAGATATAGGCGGCCACTGGCGCGCCGATCGCCCCGGCCGGCACACCGACGATGAGGCCAGCGATGATGGCGGTCCAGATGCGTTTGAAGGCCCCGGTCCGGGCGGCCCAGCCGGCTGCGGCGCCGGCGAAGGCGGCACCGGCGGTGAAGGCGATGGTCGACGGGCCCAGGGTCAGGCCCCAGATGAGGTTCGACAGGATGCCGGTCAGCGCGCCGGCGGCGGGGCCGGCCATCACGCCCACCAGGACTGAGCCGATCGAATCCAGATACAGGGGGATGGGTAGCTTGCCCACGATCTCGCCGAGCACCACGTTCAGGGCGATGGCCACGGGGATCATGGCGAAGGTGGTCGCGGGGATGAAGGCCAGGGAGCCCGCCGCGATCAGCACGCCACCCAGCAGATAGCCGCACATGACGCCCAGCGCTGCGCTGCCCAGGTCGGTGGACAGGGTGGCCGGCTGGGTGAGCAGGACGGTGATGTAGGTGCCGATGATGACGGCCGCACCCAGGCCGATGGCCACGAGCGACCAGGTCCGGCGGGCCGAGGAAGGGGCGGGGCTCGAGGTGTTCACTGAGGTGTTTTCTGTGGTTTCTCCGGGACCCGTCGGTGCGGCGGGCCCCTGCCCAGATGCGCTATCGGTGGGCCGGGGGTGGGGTGAAGTCGACATGGTTATGCCTTGGGTCCTTTGCCTAGGGTGGTCAGAAGATGGGCGATGAACGACTCGGAGTCGATCGACCGGATGATCTCCAGGTTGTCGGGCCTATCCCAACGTCCCAGCCAATCCGCGACGGTTTCGCCACGTGTGAGTGTACCGGTCAGCTCCACATCGGCGGCAGTCGTGGCGGTGCGCGACCAGGGGATGGGCGCGGGGGCCGAGGCCGCGGGGGCGGAGTGGGCCCAGGCGAGTGCCGCTGCCACCACGAAGGGATCGTGGATGTGGGCGAGATAACCGTGGCCGTCCCACTGGTGGAACTCGAAGTAGAACTTCAGTGCCTGCGCCAGCTGCTCGAGCCAGGCGTGCCAGCCGGCCCCGTGCTCGTAGCGCAGCACCATGTTCAGCCGCTGCGGAGTCATGACCACGGCCTCGGTCGCCTCGATCGGCGCGATGACCGGCAGCACGGGCGCCTTGGTGCCGAACTCGCGGATCACCCGGGCGGTGGATTCGGGATCGAAGGTGACGTTCCACTCGGTGGTCGGGTGGGTGTTGCCGCGGTAGTTGAAGGCCCCGCCCATGATGAACAGGCGGCGGACCAGACGGGGCAGTTCGGGCTCGATGTCCAGGGCCAGGGCCAGGTTGGTCGCGGGTCCGATCACCACACCGATCAGTTCCCCCGGATGGGCGCGTGCCGCATCGACCCAGGCCTGGGCCGCGGACACCGGGCTGGGGGCCGTATGTTCCGGCAGCTGCGCATAGCCGGCGCCGGTGGGGCCGTGGGTGTCATCGGCGTAGACGGGATCGCCTGTGCGCTCGCCGGACAGATGGGCCAGGGGCAGGTCCGAGCCCGGGTGGACGGGGGTGGAGGTGTCGCCGGCCAGGGCGAGCCAGCCCAGGGCGTTCGCGGTGACCTGGGCCGTGGGCACATTGCCGCCGCTGGCGGCGACCCCCACCAGGTCGACATCGGGCCGGCACAGAACGTAGCCCAGGGCGATGGCGTCGTCGATGCCGGGATCGCAGTCCAGGAACAGGGGAATCTTCGGTGCGTGCATAGCCTCTATTGTGCCTGGGGCCTCCCATATCCTCCCTGGGGCCTCACAAACTGCGCCGACCCGTCAAAGAAGTGCGAATCCCCGGAGGAAGTTCGAACTTTTTTGACGGGTCGGCGGGAGGGCGGGTTCTAGCAGCAGCGGGCCTGGGGCTCGCGGTCCTGGCGGTCCGTTTTGTCCCGCCAGTATTCGCGTTCGGTCATCGCCCCGTGGGAACAGCCGTGCCTGGCCACATAGGCGTCCAGGTAGTGCTTGTAGCCGTTCTCACCGGAGACCTCGCGGGCATACCACAGGACGAACCCCGCGGCCCGGCCCACCCGGGCCCACGCCCGGGCGAGCAGGGAGCGGAAGCTGGGCGTGGCCTCGGCGCTCATGCGCCGTGCCCGTCGTGGGTCTTGATGCCGTGGGCCACGTTGTACTCGTCCCACTGGGCCTGCAGTTCCTTCTCCGCTTTGGTGTCGATGAAGCCGGCGGCGGCGAAGGTCTTGGTGGGGGTGAAGGGCTCCTCACTGGTGGGCAGGGAGCCGGCGCGGATCGCCTGGTAGCTCTTGATCAGCGTGACGATCACGACCAGCACCACGATGACCGCGAACAGCACGGACAGTGAACCCTGGATGAAGGTGTTGCGGACAACGGCCTCCATCGCCTCGACGCCCTTGGTGGTGCCCAGTTCCGTCTTGCCGTCGGCCAGCGCGTTCTTGTACGTGAAGTGCTGCGACCAGTAGCCCACCGTGGGGCGGGAGTCGAAGATCTTCTGCCAGGACGCAGCCATGGTCACGGCCAGGTCCCAGACCAGCGCGATGCCGGGGATCCACACATATTTCGCCTTGCCCATCTTGCACACGATCGCGCAGACCACGGACAGGGCGATCGCGGCCAACAGCTGATTGGACAGACCGAACAACGGGAACAGCGTGTTGATGCCGCCCAGGGGATCGGTCACGCCCATCAGCAACACGCCGCCCCAGGCCGCGATGACGATCGCGGTGGTGATCAGACCACCGGGGATCCACGAGGGGTTCTTGAACGGCTTGATGAAGTTGCCCAGGAAGTCCGAGAGCATGAAGCGGCACACGCGGGTACCGGCGTCGATCGTGGTCAGGATGAACAGCGCCTCGAACATCACGGCGAAGTGGTACCAGAAGCTCATCATGGCCGGCCCGCCCATGACATTGTGCAGGATGTGCGCCATGCCCATCGCCAGGGTGGGCGCGCCGCCGGTCCGGCTGATGATGGTGTTCTCGCCGACGTCCTTGGCCGCCTGGTCCAGTTCCTGTGCGCTGGTCGACACATGGTCCAGGCCGAGGTTGTTGTTGACGAAGTCGGCGGCCGTCTGCGGGGTGCCCCCGGTCAGCGGTTCGGCGGCGTTCATCGCGAAGTAGATGCCCTTGTCCAGGCTGACCGCGGCCACCAGGGCCATGATCGCCACGAAGGACTCGGTGAGCATGCCGCCGTAGCCGATCAGGCGGATCTGCGATTCCTTCTCCACCATCTTCGGCGTGGTACCCGAACTGATCAGCGCGTGGAAGCCGGACAGGGCGCCACAGGCGATCGTGATGAACAGGAACGGGAACAGCGCACCGGCGAAGGCCGGGCCCTTGTCGTTGAACGCGAAGTCCGTGACGGCGGGCATCTGCACGACGGGGTTGACGATGATGATGCCGATGGCCAGCAGCACGATGGTGCCGACCTTCATGAACGTCGACAGGTAGTCGCGCGGGGCCAGCAGGACCCACACGGGCAGGATCGCGGCGAAGAAGCCGTAGATCATCACGCACCACACCAGGGTGGTCTTGTCCAGCAGGAAGAAGTCGTGCCAGAACGGGCTCGCGTTGACCCAGCTGCCGCCGGCGATCGCGGCCAGCAACAGCACGATGCCGATGATCGAGGTCTCCAGCACCTTGCCGGGGCGGATGTAGCGCATGTAGACGCCCATGAACAGGGCGATCGGGATGGTCATCGCGATGGAGAAGACGCCCCAGGGGGAGTCCGCCAGGGCGTTGACCATGACCAGACCCAGTACCGCGATCAGGATGATCATGATGAGCAGGATGCCGATCGAGGCGATGATGCCGCCCACATTGCCCAGCTCGTCACGGGCCATCTGGCCCAGCGAGCGGCCATTGCGGCGGGTCGAGAAGTACAGCACCATGTAGTCCTGCACGGCACCGGCGACGATGACGCCCAGGATGATCCACAGGGTGCCGGGCAGGTAGCCCATCTGTGCGGCCATCACGGGACCCACCAGGGGGCCCGCGCCGGCGATCGCGGCGAAGTGGTGGCCGAACAGCACGCGGCGGTCGGTCGGGGTGAAGTCGCGGCCGTTGTTGTTGACCTCGGCCGGCGTCGCGCGTTTGGGGTCGGGCCGGCAGATCTTCCACTCGATGTACTTGCCATAGAAGCGGTAGGCGATCAGATAGCTGCCGACCGCGGCGGCGATGAACCACGAGGCGCTCAGGTTCTCCCCGCGGACGAAGGCGATCATCACCCAGCCGACGGCGGCGATGAGCGCGATGACGACCCACAGGACGATGCGCCCCGGGGTCCATTTGGGTTTCTCGATGACGGCGACCGGTGGGTGGTCGTCGTCGGTCTTGACGTATTCGACGTTGACGGACATGGTCTGTGCTCCTTCGTACAGCGTCCGATGTTCTTGGTTGTGTCTGCGCCCGTTCAGGCTGCGGGTCGGTCCTTGTGGGATATGTGCCCGCGCGAAGGCGGCGACGGGGCGCTGGTGGGATGGTGCGGCCCGTCGTGTGCCGTTGATTCTAATCGTTCACACAGCTGAGTCACCAGCAACACGCAGGGGTGTGAGGCGAGTCATGGTCTGGCCTCGACTCTGGGCGTGTCCGTTCCAGGTGGCAGAATGGGACCATGACGGTAAGTGAAACCTCTCAGCTCCCCCGGTCCCTGTCGGGTATCCAGGCGACCTCCGACTCCCTCCATCTGGGCAACTACATCGGCGCCCTGCAGCAGTTCGTGTCCCTCCAGGAGGACCACGACGCTTTCTACTTCATCGCGAACATGCACGCGATCACCGTCGACCAGGACCCCGCCCAGCTGCGGGAGCGCACGCTGATCACCGCCGCGCAGTTCATCGCCGCCGGCCTGGACCCGGAACGCTCCACCCTGTTCGTCCAGTCGCAGGTGCCGCAGGTCGCGCAGCTGAGTTGGATCCTCGAATGCACCGCTTCGCTGGGGGAGGCCCAGCGAATGACTCAGTTCAAGGACAAGTCGGCCAAGGGCGAACGCGTGTCCCTGGGCCTGCTGACCTATCCGGCGCTGATGGCAGCTGACATCCTGCTGTACCAGGCCGACATCGTCCCGGTGGGCGAGGACCAGCGCCAGCATCTGGAGCTGACCCGCAACCTGGCCGAACGCTTCAACACGCGCTTCGGAACGACCTTCACGATCCCCGAACCCGGGATCCCCAAGGACACCGCGAAGATCTACGATCTGCAGGACCCGACCTCGAAGATGAGCAAATCGGCCAAGAGCCCCGCGGGCCTGATCAACATCCTGGACGAACCGAAGTCCGTGGCCAAGAAGATCAAGTCGGCGGTCACCGACGATGGCACCGTCATCGCCTTCGACCGTGATGCCAAGCCCGGTGTGTCGAACCTGTTGGGCATCTACTCGGCGCTCTCGGGTGAGTCGATCGACGACATCGTCGCCCAGTTCGATGGCAAGATGTACGGTCACCTCAAGGTCGCGCTCGCGGATCTGGCGGTGGAGAAGCTGACCCCGGTGCGGGAGCGGACCACGGAACTGCTGGCCGACCGCGGCGAACTCGCCCGGATCCTGGACGCCGGTGCGGCCAAGGCCGCGGCCATCGCGGACGTCACCCTGCGCGACGCCTTCACCAAGGTCGGGTTCCTCTAAGCCGGCCCGGCGCCGGCAATAGGGGAGGACCGTGGGGAGGAATGCGATGAGTGCGCACGAACAGGATGGCACGGAAGCCGTTGGGGGAAGCGGGTCCGCGCCCGAGTCCGGAAAACAGAACCGCAGCCTGCCCCGGCTGCCCAAGCTGCCCCGGACGGCGCGCCGCGGTACGGGCCCCAGCAATCTGGCACCCGAGGTCGCCCACACCGCCGCACGCGTCGAGGACGGCTTCCACTCCTGGGCCAGGGGCCGGGCCTACAAGTCGGGTTGGCAGCGCACCGTCATCGCCTATGACTCCTATGGCTCGGAATCCTCGATGCGAGTGTTGGCCCGTATGGTGCTGACCAAGGACGGGCAGCCGGCTGCTGACCGCGAGGCCTCGATCAGGGGGTGGCGGTCCTTCGTCAACGTGCCCCTGGCAGAGGAGACCGCCTGGGTCCGCGTGAACGGGGTCGAGCACATGGTGACCTCCGACCGCGGCGGGGTGATCGACGCGGTCATCCCCGGTGACTTCCGGCCCGGCCACATCGACTTCCAGATGTGGACCGAGGGTTCCAAGATCGACACGGCCACGGCCACGATCGTCGGGTCCGAGCAGCGCTTCGGGATCGTCTCCGATGTGGACGACACTGTGATGGTCACCCACTTGCCGCGGCCCATGCTGGCGGCCTGGAACAGCTTCATCCTGTCCGAACACGCCAGGTCTGCGGTTGCCGGAATGTCGGTGCTCTACGATCGGCTCATCTACATGCGGCCCAACTCTCCCATGTTCTACCTGTCCACGGGGGCCTGGAACGTCGCACCCACGCTCAAGCGCTTCCTGTCGCGCAACCTGTATCCCGCCGGCCCCCTGCTGCTGACGGACTGGGGCCCCACGAACACCCGGATGTTCCGGTCCGGGGTGGAACACAAGCGCAACTCCCTGGAGCGCCTGGCCCGGGAATTCCCCCATATGAAGTGGCTGCTGGTGGGCGACAACGGGCAGCACGACGAGGAGATCTACGCCGAGTTCGCGGAGAACCACCCGCAGAACGTCGCCGCCGTGGCGATTCGCGAGCTCACCCCGTCGGAGGCGGTCTGGGTGGGCGGTGTGTCCAAGTTCGAGGGCCGCGGCGCGGGCGTTCCCTGGGTCTACGCCCCGGATGGCGCGGGCCTGGCCTCGAAACTGACCGAACGCGGGATCATCTCCGGGATCTAGGGGATCTCAGAGGCGGCGGCCCGGGTCATGGGTGCGGTTCGGCGGTTGGTTCGGCGCGGTCTCAGCGATGGCGGGCGCGGGAGGCGCGGCGCATCCGCTTGCCCACGATGAAGCCGATGCCAAGCACCACGATGACCAACATCAATCCGCCGCCCCACAGGGCAGCGGAGTCCCCGAAGACGCGATTGTCGGCCGGGTTCTGGGCCGCGGCACCCGCAGGATTCTGGGCCGTGGGAATGGGGCCGACTTTGGCGACCGACTGGTCGATCGCCTCGAAGTCGATGGTGTCGACCGGTTTGGGCGCGGTCTGTTTGAACGCCCAGTCGAGCATGTCGATCGCCGGCTGTCGGGGCTGGTCGGTGGCTTTGAGGATCGCTGCGACGAAGGTCTTGCCACCCCGCTTGACCACTGCGACGAATGAGCCCCTGGCCTTGATCGTGTAGCCGTTCTTCAACCCCAGGCCGCCGGGCACCACGCCCGCGATCTTCGTGTGATTGGAAACCTCCATGAACGCGGGGGTCCCCGTAAAGGTCTTGCCTGCTTTCTTCGCCTTGGCCTGTTTCTTCGCCTGGGTCTTCTTCTGTTTGTCGGACAGCCCGGTGTCGAACCTGTAATTGGTGGTGCCCGCGACCTGCATCAGGTACTTGTTCTGTGTGAAGTGCTTGGCCAGCACCACCAGGTCGTGGCAGGTCATTGCCTGGCCCTTGGCGTCGAGCCCGTTGAAGGTCTTGGCAGTGGTCCCCGTCATCCCGATGGCACGCGCCTTCTTATTCAGCAGTGCCAGACCCTTGGCCTGCCCGCCGGCCGCCTGACCCAGGGCGTAGGCCGCGTCATTGGCGCTCATCATGAGCATGGCGTGGAACAGGGAGTCGATCGTATAGCTGTGCCCGGCCTCCAGGCCCACCCTGGTGCCGTCGACGTTCTCCTCGGCGCGGGTCGCCTTGTACTTCTTCTCGCGATCGGCTGCGGTGGGGAACTGGTCGATCAGCGCCAGGCCGGTCAACAGTTTGAGCACGGAGGCCGGCCAGAGCTTCTTCTCCGGGTCCTTCTCCGATAGAACCTGCCCGGAGTCCAGGGAGGCCACCATCCAGGACTCGGCCCACAGCCGCGGTGCCGCGCTGCCATCGGCGATCTTGGGGGTGACGTACATGCCCTGCTTATCCCGTTTGCCCTCCGGCTTCGCACTGGTCGTGGCCTGCGGGTCCGGCTTGGGCACTGCCTGCGCCGGAGCGGATCCGAGCGAGCCGAGGGCCGTCAGGAGCAGGGCCAGCAGCAGGCAGAGTGCCACTCGGGCCGACCGGAGACGGGTCGGTTCCAGGGTCCGACGCCGCGAGTGGTTCAGGGAATTGCGCAACACAGGCCGATTCTACGGGGCGGACGGATTATTGGGAGACACCGCCCGTCAGATGGTTGGGTCCGGCATTGTCGTCGGTGGTCCCCGGGGAGAGCGCCGGCGCCTTGGACGGCGTGGGGGTGGGCTTCGGTTTCGGCTTCGGTTTGGGCTTCTGCTCGAGCTTCTTGAAGTCGACCTTGCCGACGCTGGCGGACCTGTGGGTGAAGGCCCAGTCCAGCATGTCGATCGCCGGGCGGCGGGGCTGGTCCGATGAATGCAGGATGACGACGACATAGCTCTTGCCACCGCGCTTGGCCACGGCCACGAAGGTGCCCAGGGCCTTGGAGGTCCAACCGTTCTTCAGGCCCTGCCCACCCTTGATGAAGCCGGCGATCTTGGTGTGAGAGTAGATCTTCTGCGAGCCCGAGCGCTTGGATACGACCTGCTTGCCGCCCTTGGTCTTGTACTTGACCCCGCCCGGGAAGGTGTACGAGGTCTTCTTCACCACGCTCATCAGGTACTTATTCTGCGTGAAGTGCTTGGCCAGAACCATCATGTCCTTGGCGGTGACGTGCTGGCCGGGCGCGTCAAGACCGTTGGGGGTCTTCGCGACGGTGTTCTTCATGCCGATCTGCTTGGCCTTGGCGTTGACGATCGCCATGGCCTTCTTGGTGCCGCCCGCACCCTGGGCCAGGGCCTGGGAGGCGTCGTTGGCGCTCATGATGAGCATCGCGTGGAACAGCTGGTCGGCGGTGTAGGAGTAGCCCGCCTTGACGCCGATCTTCGTCGGTTCGACCCCTGCAGTGGCCTTACTGATCTTGATCCGGGTCTTCTTGTCCTTGTAGTAGTCCGCCAGGCCCAGCGCGGTCAGCAGTTTCAGCGTCGAAGCCGGACGCATCTGGTCGTTGCGATTGCGCGCGGCCAGGACGTTGCCCGTGTCCAGACTGCCGATGATGTACGAACTGGCATCGACCGATGGCACACCGCGGGGTTTGGCGGCCTCGGCGGGATCGGGGGCGTGGACGGCACCGGTGACCAGCACGATCGCGGTCGCCAGGCACGCGGCCAGCCAGGCCAGGCCGCGGCGGCGGGCGAACGTGTCACGGGCAGCGAGTCCGCCGGCGTCCGAGGCGGCGCTACCCGAGGTGCGGGTGCCGCGGGTGGCGGCAGGGGCCTCGGCGGCGGGGTCGGAGCGGACATGGCTGCGCTGTGTGTAAGGGGGAAGACTCACGTCCCCGAGTCTAGGACGGGGTGGCGTCCGGGCGTTCGAACCCGCCCCGGCGCGCCCCGAAACCCACAAACCACTCGGTGGTACCCGAGTGGCTCCACAAAGACAGATGTGGCCCGAAAACTCATGAGTTTTCGGGCCACACGTGCATTTGTGGAGCCACCCGCGCCTATGGGCACGGGTGGATCAGGCGATCAGAAGGCGCGGGCCAGCAGGGCCTGCTTGACCTCCGAGATGGCCTTGGTCACCTGGATGCCACGGGGGCAGGCCTCGGTGCAGTTGAAGGTGGTGCGGCAGCGCCACACTCCTTCCTTGTCGTTGAGCACCTCGAGGCGCAGGTCGGTGCCCTCGTCACGCGAATCGAAGATGAAACGGTGCGCGTTGACGATGGCGGCCGGACCGAAGTACTGGCCGTCGGTCCAGAACACGGGGCACGACGAGGTGCACGATGCGCACAGGATGCACTTCGTGGTGTCGTCGAAGATCGCCCGGTCCTCGGGCGACTGCAGCCGCTCACGCGTGGGCTCGTGGCCCGAGGTGATGAGGAAGGGCATGATCTCGCGGTAGGACTGGAAGAACGGTTCCATGTCCACGATCAGGTCCTTTTCCAGCGGCAGGCCCTTGATGGCCTCGACCGTGATGGTCTTGGACGTGTCCAGGTCCTTCAGCAGGGTCTTGCAGGCCAGGCGGTTGCGGCCGTTGATGCGCATGGCATCGGAGCCGCACACGCCGTGCGCGCAGGACCGGCGGAAGGTCAGCGAACCGTCCATGTCCCACTTGATCTTGTGCAGGGCGTCCAGCACGCGGTCCGTGCCGTACATTGTGACCTTGTACTCTTCCCAGTGCGGTTCCGAATCCTGTTCGGGATCGAACCGGGCGATCTTGAAGGTGCAGTCGAACGACGGGATCTCGCCGCCCTCACCGGAGACGTGGGAGGGCAGCTCGATCTTGGAAGCCGGCTCCGCGATCGCGGATTCAGGATTTGCAGTCATCAGTACTTACGCTCCTTCGGCTGGTACCGGGTGATGACGACGGGCTTGGTGCCCAGGCGCATGCCGGGTACCCCTTCGGCCACGGAATCCTCATCCCGGTAGGTCATGGTGTGGTTGAGGAAGTTGACGTCATCACGCTTGGGGAAGTCCTCGCGGGCGTGACCGCCACGCGATTCCTTGCGGTGCAGGGCTGCAACGATGACGACCTCGGCGATCTGCAGCAGGAAGCCCAGTTCGACGCCCTCGAGCATGTCCAGGTTGTAGCGCTTGCCGCGGTCCTGGATGCCGACGCTCTTGTAGCGTTCGCGCAGGGCCTCGATGTCGGCCAGCGCGGTGCGCAGAGATTCGTCGGTGCGGAACACCTGGACGTTGGTGTCCATGGTCTCCTGCAGTTCGCGGCGGATCTGGCCGACCGATTCGGTGCCGTTGGACGTCCGCATGGATTCGACCATGTCGATGACGAAGTCGGCGGCGCCTTCGGGCAGCTCCGGCATATCGGCGGTCTTGGAGTATTCCGCTGCGGCCACGCCGGCGCGCTTGCCGAACACGTTGATGTCCAGCAGCGAGTTCGTGCCCAGGCGGTTCGAGCCGTGCACGGACACGCAGGCGCATTCGCCGGCGGCGTAGAGGCCGGGGACGATGTCGGTGGCGTTCTGCAGGACCTCGGCGCCGATGTTGGTCGGGATGCCGCCCATACCGTAGTGAGCGGTGGGGAACACGGGGACGGGCTCCGTGTAGGGCTCCACGCCCAGGTAGGTGCGGGCGAACTCCGTGATGTCCGGCAGCTTCGCGTCGATGTGCGCGGGCTCCAGGTGGGTCAGGTCCAGCAGCACATAGTCCTTGTTGGGACCACAGCCGCGGCCCTCGCGGACCTCGTTGGCGATGGACCGGGCCACGATGTCACGCGGGGCGAGGTCCTTGATGGTGGGGGCGTAGCGCTCCATGAAGCGCTCACCGTCCGAGTTGCGCAGCACGGCGCCCTCACCGCGGGCGGCCTCGGACAGCAGAATGCCCAGGCCGGCCAGGCCCGTCGGATGGAACTGGAAGAATTCCATGTCCTCCAGGGGCAGGCCCTTGCGGTAGACCACGCCCACGCCGTCACCGGTCAGGGTGTGGGCGTTCGAGGTGGTCTTGAAGATCTTGCCGAAGCCGCCGGTGGCGAAGACCACGGACTTGGCACGGAAGATCTGGACTTCGCCGGTGGCCAGTTCATAGGACACGACGCCGGCGGGGCGCTTGACGCCGTCGACCTCGGTCATGATCAGGTCGAGCACGTAGTACTCGTTGTAGAACTCCACGCCGTGCTTGACGCAGTTTTGGTACAGCGTCTGCAGAATCATGTGACCGGTGCGGTCCGCGGCGTAGCAGGCGCGGCGCACGGGCGACTTGCCGTGTTCGCGGGTGTGGCCGCCGAAGCGGCGCTGATCGATCTTGCCCTCAGGGGTGCGGTTGAAGGGCAGGCCCATCTTCTCCAGGTCGAGAACCGCGTCGATGGCCTCTTTGGCCATGACCTCGGCGGCGTCCTGGTCGACCAGGTAGTCACCGCCCTTGATGGTGTCGTAGGTGTGCCATTCCCAGTTGTCCTCTTCGACGTTGGCCAGCGCGGCGCACATGCCGCCCTGGGCCGCGCCGGTGTGCGAACGCGTGGGGTAGAGCTTCGTCAGAACCGCCGTGCGCGCCCGCTGCCCCGATTCGATGGCCGCACGCATGCCGGCGCCACCTGCACCGACGATCACGACGTCGTAGTCATGTACCTGCATAGGTGATTATTCTCCTTGCGAAACTTTGGTCCGGGCCTCAGGCCTTGCAGAAGCTGGCGACGAGGCTGGGATCGGCACCGGCGGGGCACGGATCGAACGTGAAGATCACGAGCGTGCCCAGGATGAGGATGATCGCCGCGGCGACCACCAGGATGATCTGCAGTGCATTCCGGGTGCCGGTGTGTTCCGCATAGTCGTTGATGATGGTGCGCACACCGTTGGCGCCGTGGAGCATGGCCAGCCACAGCATGGCCAGATCCCAGATCTGCCAGAACGGATTGGCCCACTTGCCGCCGACGAAGCCGAAGTCGATGGCGTGAACGCCCTCGCCCATCCAGAGGTTGACGAAGAGGTGGCCGAAGATCAGGACGATCAGCAGCACGCCGGAGACGCGCATGAACAGCCATGCGAACATCTCGAACTTGCTGCGGGTTGCCTTGTGGCGGTTGTACTCGGTCCGCGGTGCCGGAATTGTCGTCGTCACGTGGATCAGCCTCCGAACGTGTGGATGAGCTGGCGGGGAACGAAGCCGATCATGATGATCAGCCAAACGACCATCATGATCCAGAAGAGCTTCTTCTGGTTCTTGGGGCCGCCCTTCCAGAAGTCGACGATGATGACGCGCAGGCCGTTGAACGCGTGGTATGCGATGGCTGCGACAAGAACGATTTCGCCCAGACCCATCAACGGGGTCTTATAGGTGCCGATAACGGCGTTGTATGCCTCAGGCGAGACGCGAACGAGTGCAGTGTCGAGCACGTGGACCAGCAGGAAGAAGAAGATGCCGACGCCCGTGACGCGATGTGCGACCCAGGACCACATCCCCTCATGTCCTCGGTACAGGGTGCCCGTCGACGCTTTAGCCACGGGATCCTCCAGGAGAGTCAGAAAGGTTGGTTACTCCGTGAAGGTACGCCCTGGGTTTAGCGCATTCCAGTTAGCGGAGCCAAAGGAGATCTGCGTCGCCTGCCAACTGCGAAAACGCTGGGTGTTTGCTTGGTTTCTTAAGACGGATCGTCTCAAAACCATAAATAGCGCACGAACCAGTTCTCTAAATGCGCTCGGACGCCGCCCGTGTACCCGTCGGCGTGTGTTGCGAGGGCTGTGATCCGGGGCGTGCTCGGGCTGTGCCGTAATTCTACAACGCGTCGAATTCAGCTGTCCAAATCACCCTGCAGAGGTATCGGGCCGGGGCCCGGCGGACCGGGGCGCGCGGCATTCCGGGATCTTACGTATTCACGTGTGTAAGGATGGACTTATGATCGCCAATCTTCATGCCATCATCCCGGCCGGCGGGTCGGGCACGCGCCTGTGGCCGCTCTCGCGCCAGTCCTCGCCGAAGTTCCTCCACGATCTGCTGGGGACCGGCCGCAGCCTGCTGCAGGCGACCTGGGACCGGGTGGAGCCGCTGGTCGATCCCGCGCACACCTGGGTCGTCACCGGGGATGCGCATGTGGCCGCGGTGCGCGAGCAGCTGCCCGGCCTGCGCGCGGACCGGGTCGTCAGCGAGCCCTCGCCCCGGGACTCGGCGGCCGCGATCGGCCTGGCGGCGATGCTCATCCACGACCTCGACCCCGACGCGGTGGTCGGATCCTTCTCCGCCGACCACTCGATCACCAACGCCTGCGAATTCCAGCACGTGATCGAACAGGCCGTCGCGGCGGCCGCCACCGGGGACATCGTGACGATCGGGATCACGCCCACCTTCCCCTCGACGGCCTACGGCTACATTCAGACGGGCCCCGTGCTGGACCTGCCCGGCGCCCCGACCGCACGGCGGGCCAAGGCCTTCGTGGAGAAGCCCAACGCCTCCGTGGCCCGCAAGTACACCTATTCCGGGCGGTACCGCTGGAACGCCGGAATGTTCATCGCCCGCGCCGATGCGCTGCTGCACCTGTTCGCCGAACACGCGCCGGACCTGCACATGGCCCTGCGTCGAATCGCCGATGCCTGGGACACCCCGGAGCGCACGGCGGTACTGGCCGAGGTCTGGCCCGGGCTGGAGAAGAAGTCGATCGACTACGTGGTGGCCGAGCCGGCCGCCGCGGCCGGCCGCGTGATCGTGGTGCCGGGTGACTTCGGATGGGACGACGTCGGTGATTTCGACTCGGTGGCCAAGCTGCGCCAGCCGATCGCCGGCGAGCAGACGAAGGTCGAACTCATCTCCTCTCAGACCGGCGCGCAGGTCGTCGAGGTCGAGTCCTCGGGCATCGTGATGACCGACCAGCCCAAGGTGGTGGCCGTGGTCGGCCTCGAGGGCGTGGTCGTCGTGGACACCGGCGATGCCCTGCTGGTCGCCTCGCGCACGCACGCGCAGAGTGTTAAACGCGTCGTCGAGACGCTGCGCGAAACCGGCCGCCCGGACGTGCTGTAGCCGCCGTGGCGCTCCGACCCGCCGCCCGGCGGGTCGGTAACTCGCGGGCGCGAGCGCCCCGGGCCGAGGTTGCGCCCGGTGACAGCACCGGGGCACCCGGGCGCGGCCTCGGCGTAGGATCGGAATATCCAGCGCACCCCGTGCGCCCCGCCGCCCCCGATAGCCCCACAGGACCGAACGCATTGATTGAAGAAGAGCTGGCGCCCCTGCTCGACGAGCTGGTGGAGTTCCGCCGCAACGTCCACGCCCATCCGGAACTGTCCTTTCAGGAATTCGCCACGACGGACGCGATCGTCGCCCGGCTCGAGGCCGCCGGGCTGTCCCCGCGTCGGCTCGAGCCCACCGGCGCCGTGGTCGAGGTGGGAACCGGCGAACTCAAGGTGGCACTGCGCGCCGATATCGACGCGCTGCCGCTGGACGATCTGACCGGGACGCCCTTCGCCTCGACCACCCCCGGCGTGACCCACGCCTGCGGCCACGACGTCCATCTGACCAGTCTGCTGGGCACTGCCCTGGTGCTGGATCGCATCGAGCGGAGCCGGCCCGGCGGCCTGGGCGGGCGGGTGCGCCTGATCTTCCAGCCGGCCGAGGAGGTCACTCCCTCGGGTGCGATGCGGGTGATCGAACAGGGCGTTCTGGACGATGTGCCCTGCTGCTATGCCCTGCACTGCGACCCCAATGTCGACGTGGGCAAGGTCGGCTCGCGGATCGGCCCGATCACGGCCGCCGGTGACACCGTCAACATCCGGTTGAATGGCCGCGGGGGCCACACCTCGCGCCCGCATCTGACCGAGGACCTGGTCTACGCACTGGGCAAACTGGTCACCGACCTGCCCTCGACCCTGTCGCGGCTGATCGACCCGCGCCATGCGATCTCCCTGGTGTGGGGCCATATCGAAGCCGGCCACGCGCCGAACGCGATCCCGGACGAGGGCACCCTCAACGGCACCCTGCGGGCCCTGGACGTGGACGGCTGGAACCAGGTCGCCGAGGTCCTGCCCGAGCTGGTCGAACGGATCGCCGGGCCCTACGGCGTCACCGTCCACCTGGAGCACCGCCGCGGTTCGCCCCCCACCGTCAACACCGAGGACGAGGTGACCGTGGCCGAGGCCGCGATCCGCGCCGAACTGGGCTCGTCCAGCGTGCAGTTGACCCCGCAGTCCATGGGCGGGGAGGACTTCGCGTGGTACCTCACGCACTGCCCCGGCGCGCTGATCCGCCTGGGCACGCGCACCCCCGGCGGGCACACCTTCGACATCCACCAGGGCGACTACCTGGTCGACGAGGCGGCCCTTCCCGTGGCCGTCCGGGTCTATACGGCGATCGCCCTGGCCCACCTGGGCAGCTGAGCGGGCCGAGGCGGCTAGAGTTGGGGATGTGGATACCGAGCTATTTCCCGCGCCGTCCGGCGTAGACGCGCACGACCCGATCCTGGCCCTGCCCAAGGTGTCGTTGCACGACCACCTGGATGGGGCCCTGCGACCGCAGACCATCATCGAACTGGCCGCGGCGGTGGACCACGAACTGCCCACCGCGGATGCGCCCGCACTGGGCCAGTGGTTCCGCAAGACGGCCGACTCCGGCGACTTGGTGAAGTACCTGCAGACCTTCGAGCACACGGTGGCGGTCATGCAGACGGCCGATGCGCTGACCCGGGTGGCCCGCGAATACGTCATCGACGCCGCCGCGGACGGCTGCTGCTATGCCGAGGTCCGGTGGGCACCCGAACAGCACCTGCGCGCGGGCCTGGACCTGGACGCCGCGGTGGCCGCCGTGGAACGGGGCCTGGACGAGGGAGAGGCGATCGTGGCCGAGGCCGGCCGCGTGCTCAACACCGTCCAGGTCCTCACCGCGCTGCGCCAGAACGACAATTCCCTGGCGATCGCGGAACTGGCCGTGCGCCATCGCGACACCGGGGTGGCCGGGTTCGACATAGCCGGGCCCGAGGACGGCTTCCCGCCGGCGGACCACCGGCGCGCCTTCGACTACCTCCACTCCGAGTGCATGCCGGTGACGATCCACGCCGGTGAGGCCGCGGGCCTCGACAGCCTGCACTCGGCCATCACCGCCTGCCACGCCCAGCGGATCGGCCACGGGGTGCGCATCGTCGAGGACATGGACGTCGTCGACGGCCAGGGCTCCCTGGGCCGGCTGGCCGCCTGGGTGCTCGACCAGCAGATTCCGTTGGAGGTCTGCCCGCGGTCCAATGTGCAGACCGGTGCCGCTCGGTCCATCTCGTCGCACCCGGTCACGGGCCTGAAGGACCTGGGGTATGCGGTGACGATCAATCCGGACAACCGCCTGATGTCGGCCACCTCGGTCTCCCGCGAGATGCGCGGGCTGGTCGATCACGCCGGCTGGGACCTCGACGACCTCGAATGGGCCACCGCCAACGCGCTTTCGGCCGCCTTCGCCCCGCTGGACGAAAGGGAGCGGCTGCTCGAGGACGTCGTCATCCCCGGGTTCGAACGGGTGGAGCTGTGAGTTCCGATCCCGCCGGCCCGCAGGAGCCGTCCGACCCGCAGGATCCGGCCAGTCTGCCGGACCCCGATGAGCCCGGGCTGAGTCGTGCGGAGCGGATCCGCCGGCTCGAACTGCGGAAGAAGGCGACGGCGGCCACTCGGACGCCGGCCCAGGTGCACGCCGGCAAGCAGGCGAAGCGGGCCGCGGACGCCCGGGTGCGCCGCCGGCTGCCCGGCACCGCCAGGCTGGCCCTGACCGGACTGCTGCTCGAGGCCGCCGAGATGATCGTGTTCGCCATCGCGCTGATCGTCCTGGAGTTGGCCACTGGAGCGCAGAACCTGGCGAGCACGCTGGCCCTGGCCATGATATTCATCATCCTGGGCGCCGGTATCGCCGCGATGGCCAGGGCCTTCTCCCGCTGTGCCCGCTGGGCCCGTCCGGCCTCGACCGCCTGGCAGGTGCTACTGGTGCTCACCGGGTTCTCCGGAGTGCTGGGCAATCTTGCAGCGGGCCTGATCGTCATCGTGCCGGCGGCACTGGTGCTCGTCGGCACCTTCCTGCCGGCCACGCTGCGCTATTACGAGGCGGAACTGGCCCGCCAGGACGAAGCGGCACAGCGGGGCTAGCGGGGCCGGGCGTCGCCCGCAGCTGTGCCGCCCCTAGCCGTATCGCCTGCAGCTGTGCCGGGCGCGGCTAGTCCTCGCCCTGTTCGCCGCCCTCGTCGTCGGGCAGATAGGGTTCGCAGGCCTCGGTCAGATAGTCGCCCGCGGCATCGCCATTGGAATCCCGCAGGCTCTCGGCGGTCAGCTGGATACCCCACCAGACCTCGGGGGAGGCGGCCCACTGCAGGCGCAGTTCCTCGCGCTTGGAGGGATTGTCCGCCAGAGTGTCCGCCGCCTGCTGGATCCGGTCGATCGCATCGTCGCTGCTGCAGCGTTCGGCTGCGGCCGGCCCCGAAGGGTTGAGCCCCTTGATCTCATCGGTGCTCTTGGTCTTGAGTGAGTAGGCCGATTCCGCGGTCTTGGACACGTCGAAGGTGCCCTGCAACAGGTAGAACTGCGCGGCCTTTTGCTTGTGCACGGCGGCGGCGTCGACGGTGACGCTGACGCTGTCTGGGGTATCGGAGGTGAGTGTCACGGAACCCTTGGCCGCCGGGGGATTGCCGACGTGGACATAGACCTTGAAATAGGCCGGATTCCCGGATTCGGCGGCCTTGGCCAGGGCCTGCCACAGTGGATCGGACTTCTGCGCCCCGCCCGGGGTGGTGTCGACCAGGGCCACCTCCGGGGTGCCGGAGGGCTTGGCGACGGTCTGCGCCGGTTCGGGGCTGACCGAGATCGTGTCGTCGACGACGGGGGTCGGCTGACCCTTGGGGCGTTCGCCCGCGGCGGTCTGGCAGCCGGCCAGGGCCCAGATGGACAGGCCCAGGGTGCAGGCGGCCAGCACCCGGGTGAGGCGGCCGGTCTGTGCCGACGAGGTGGAGCGCAACATGAGAAACCTTCAACCTAGGGGAAGTGCGGAGCTGGGTCGGGGCCAAGTCTATCCGCCCGCCGACCGCGAGGTCCCGGCCCGGTTACGGGGCCCGCGGGGCGTGTGCCCGCGGAGGTGGTGGATCCCAGCGGAGTCAGTCCTCGGCCGGGCGTTCGAAGCCCAGGGCCAGGGTCTTCAGCAGGCTTGCCAGCTTGGCCTGCTGGGCGGGCGTGAGGTCGTCGAGCAGCGCGGTCTCCTGGACCAGTAGATCGGCCAGGGCGTGTTCGGCGCGTTCCAGTCCGGCCGGCGTCAGGCGCACCAGGACCCCGCGTCGATCATGGGGGGAGCGGCGGCGTTCGACCAGGCCCAGGGAGACCAGCCGGTCGATCCGGTTGGTCATGGTCCCCGACGTCACCATCATCTCGCCGATCAGAGCCGACGGCGACAGCTCATAGGGGGAACCGGAACGACGCAGGGCGGACAGCACGTCGAAGCCCCACAGCTCCAGACCGTAGGCGGCGAAGGTCGACTTGCGCGCCAGGTCCAGCTGGCGGGCCAGGCGGGACACCCGGGAGAGCACCTCCATGGGTGTGACGTCCAATCCCGGTGCCTCGCGGCGCCAGGATCCGACAATGCGATCGACCTCGTCCTGCGTGGATTCCATGGGGAAATAGTATCTTGTGATCAAGATACTTGCCAACAAAGAATCTTGATGAAATCCCTTTGCTGATCGAATGTTCGTATATGAAGCTTCAGGGAGACTCCGACTATTCTACGGGATGTAGTGGTCCGGCTCACGGGCCGGACTCCTGGCCCGCGCGCCCAAGGGCTTAGAGTATTACCCGGTAGGTGATACCCACCGACGTCTAAACGTAAGGAAGACACGTGGATCTTTTTGAGTATCAGGCCCGCGACCTCTTCGAAAAGCACGGCGTGCCCGTGCTACGCGGAAAGGTCGCCACCACCCCCGCCGAAGCGAAGTCGGCAGCCGAAGAACTGGGTGGCGGCGTTGTCGTCGTCAAGGCCCAGGTCAAGATCGGCGGCCGTGGCAAGGCCGGCGGCGTGAAGGTCGCAAAGTCCCCGGAGGAGGCCGAGGCGCGCGCCACGGACATCCTGGGCATGGACATCAAGGGCCACACGACCCACAAGGTCATGATCGCCGAAGGTGCCGACATCGCCGAGGAATACTACTTCTCGGTCCTGCTCGACCGTGCGAACCGCACGTACCTGGCCATGTGCTCCAAAGAGGGCGGCATGGAGATCGAGCAGCTGGCGGTAGAGCGCCCGGAGGCCCTGGCCCGCGTGGCGGTCGACCCGATCGACGGCATCGACGAGGCCAAGGCCCGGGAAATCGCAGAGACGGCCGGCTTCGACGCGGACACCGTCGCCAAGCTGATCCCTGTGCTGCAGAGCCTGTGGATCGTCTTCGTGGGCGAAGACGCCACCCTGGTCGAGGTCAACCCGCTGGTCAAGACCGGCGCCGGTGACATCGTTGCGCTCGACGGCAAGGTGTCGCTGGACGACAACGCAGCGTTCCGCCACCCCGACCACGAGGAATTGCGCGACATCTCCGCGGAGAACCCGCTGGAGCTCAAGGCCAAGAAGCTGGACCTCAACTACGTCAAGCTCGACGGCCAGGTCGGCATCATCGGCAACGGCGCGGGCCTGGTCATGTCCACCTTGGACGTCGTCGCCTCCGCGGGCGAGAAGCACGGCGGCGTGAAGCCGGCGAACTTCCTGGACATCGGCGGCGGCGCCAATGCCGAGGTCATGGCCAACGGGCTGGACGTCATCCTGGGCGACGAGCAGGTGCGTAGCGTGTTCGTCAACGTCTTCGGCGGCATCACCGCCTGTGACGAGGTCGCCAAGGGCATCGTCAAGGCCCTGGAGATCCTGGGCGACGCGGCCACCAAGCCGCTGGTCGTGCGCCTGGACGGCAATGCGGTCGATGAGGGCCGCAAGATCCTGGCCGACGCCAACAACCCCCTGGTCACCCTGGTCGACACGATGGACGGCGGCGCCGACAAGGCCGCCGAACTGGCCGCCAAGTAAGACCTGAGAAGAGGAAGAAAACATGTCGATTTTCCTTAACGAGGATTCCACAATCATCGTCCAGGGCATCACCGGCGGCGAGGGCTCCAAGCACACCGCGCGGATGCTGGCCGCCGGTGCCAAGGTCGTAGGCGGCGTCAACGCCCGCAAGGCCGGCACGACCGTCAGCCACAAGGACGCAACGGGCGCCGACGTCGAACTCCCGGTGTTCGCCTCCGTGGCCGAGGCCATGGCGGCCACGGGTGCCGACGTGTCGGTTGCCTTCGTGCCGCCGGCGTTCTCCAAGGACGCCGCCTTCGAGGCCATCGACGCGGGCATCGGCCTGCTGGTCATCATCACCGAGGGCATCCCGGTGCAGGACTCCGCGCAGATCTGGTCGTACGCCCAGAAGGCCGGCAACAAGACCCGCATCATCGGCCCGAACTGCCCCGGCATCATCTCGCCGGAGGCATCCCTGGCCGGCATCATCCCGGCGACCATCACCAAGAAGGGCAAGCTGGGCCTGGTCTCCAAGTCCGGCACGCTGACCTACCAGATGATGTACGAGCTCAAGGACCTGGGCTTCACCACCGCGATCGGCATCGGCGGGGACCCGGTCATCGGCACCACGCACATCGATGCGCTGCAGGCCTTCCAGGACGATCCTGAGACCGAGGCCATCGTGATGATCGGCGAAATCGGCGGCGACGCCGAGGAACGCGCCGCTGCGTACATCAAGGAGAACGTCACGAAGCCGGTCGTCGGCTACGTTGCGGGCTTCACCGCTCCGGAGGGCAAGACCATGGGCCACGCCGGCGCCATCGTCTCCGGCTCCTCGGGCACCGCCGCAGCGAAGAAGGAGGCCCTCGAGGCCGCGGGCGTCAAGGTCGGCAAGACCCCGTCCGAAACCGCGCAGCTGATGCTGCAGCTGCTGGACGCCTGAGTCCCGGCAGCCCGGCGCGCCCCGGAAGGTGCGGAACCCCTACGGGTCCCGTACCTTCCGGGGCGTTCTGTTTTATCGCAAAAGGCTTGGCAATATGCCGTAGCGGCTCCTTGCCTTGGTTTCCCCAGGTAGGGGGCCTGATTACCATGGTCGTATGCCGCAGTCTCTTCTTCCCGAACCGAAAATCCTCGGAGCCAGTAGCTTCGCCATGGGCAGGGCGTACCCGGAATGGCCGGCGGGATACCCCAAGGCGCGACTGACCCAGGAATACCTGGCCGGCCGGACCAGCGGACAGCTGGATCTGTCCGGCCGCCCCGGCTCCCGGCAGGCCGAATGGCAATCGCACCCCTTCCTGGTCATCGACGACGATGAGGACGGTGCGCTGATCCGTGTGGCCCAGGTATTGGGCAAGACCGATGTGTCGGTATTCCAGGACGAAGTCTCCGACTTCCCCCTGGTCGACGCCCATCGGATCGAAAGCGTGGAGGACCTGAAGTCCTTCGTGGCAGCCGCTGGCCCCACCCGCTACCGGGTGTTGATGACCGCACCCAAGGCCCTGCTGGCGCTGCGCGAATACCTGCAGCTGGTGGTTCCGGTGGCCCTCGAACTCATGTTGGTGGGCCGCGAGAAGCACATGAGCCGGACCCTGAACACCGAACTCGGGAAGTTCTTCGACACCGTTGACGTGGTCCCGGGCGTGGCGAAGTCGCGCATGCTGGTGGGCTCCGATCCCAAGCCCGCCGACAGACTGCCGGCGCCCACCGAGTTCCCGCAGTCGTCGGTGCGCCGCAGCCCGACCGAGGAACTGGGCGATTTCACGGTCCTGGCGCACGGCGCCACCTTCGGCGGGACCTCGGTCGATGCCGGTTCGGCTCTGCTGGTGCAGGCCCTGGCAGATCACCGCGCGGACCTGGCCGAACGCGGCAAGGACCGGATGCTGGATCTGGGCTGTGGCAATGGCTGGCTGCTGGCCTCGGCCACCCGGCTGCTGGACCCCAGGGAACCCGTGGGCGTGGATATCTCCGAATTCGCGGTGGAATCGACCAGGGCGACGCTGGCCGCCAACGGGGTTGCCGCGCGGGTCGTGCAGAGTGACGCGGGCGCGGATCTGGCCGACGGGTCCTTCGACCTGGTGCTGCTCAACCCGCCGTTCCACGACGGGGCCAAGCTCACCGTCGACCCGGCCCGGCGGATGATCGAATCCGCCCACCGCCTGCTCAAGCCCGGTGGCACCCTGGTCTGCGTGTTCAACTCGGTGCTGCGCCACCGCGCTGTGATCACGCGGGTATTCGGCCAGGCCGATCAGTGGGCCCGCGACCGGCGTTTCACGGTGGTCACCGCCCGCCGCTGAGCCGATCTGCGCTGTTCTGGAGAGTTCCACTACAACCTGAATTGTCGATTTTGGCCGAAAATGCCGATATATCGACATTTCGGGTCGTAGTGGAACTTTTTAAAGGGAGACCAGGCCGGTGGCCGGGTCGATGAACGGATTGTGTGCGGGATCGACGCGTTCGCCCTCCGGCACGGGTCCCGGAGCCGAGGCCCCCGGTGCGAAGGGCGAACCGCCCAGGGCCTGCCGGCCATGGGGCTCGCCCCAATTGGACAGATCGGGTCCGGCCGGCACGATCCCAGTGGGATTGATGTCCGTGTGGACGATGTAATAGTGCCGTTTGATCTGCACGAAGTCGATCGTGTCGCCGAAGCCCGGGGTCTGGAACAGATCGCGGGCGTAGGCCCACAGATTGTCGAATTCGCTGAGCTTCTGCCGATTGCACTTGAAGTGTCCGTGGTACACCGGGTCGAAGCGAACCAGGGTGGTGAAGAGGCGGACATCGGCCTCCGTGATGTGATGGCCCAGCAGATAGCGGCGTTCGCCCAGGAGCTCCTCCAGCCAGTCCAGGGCCGCGAACAGGCGCTGATAGGCGGACTCGTAGGCTGCCTGGGAGCCGGAGAACCCGCAGCGGTAGACCCCGTTGTTGACATCGCGGAACACCCTGTCGTTGATCTCGAGCATTTCCGCAGCGGATTCCTCCGGCAGCAGATCGGGGGCGCCGGTGCGGTGGAACTCGCGCCATTGGGTGGAGAAGTCCACGGTGATCTGCGGGAAGTCGTTGGTCACGACCTTGCCGCTTGACACCTCGACCAGGGCGGGCACGGTGATGCCGCGCGGATAGCCCTGCTGCCTGGCCTCGTAGGCGTCCTTGAGGCGGGGGATTCGCAGCACGGGGTCCAGACCGCCCGGGTCCAGATCGAAGGTCCAGGAATCCGCGTCGTGGGTGGGCCCCGGCATGCCCAGGGAGATGGCGTCCTCCAAGCCCAGTAGGCGGCGCACGATGATGGTGCGGTTGGCCCAGGGGCAGGCGCGGGCGGCCACGAGGCGGTAGCGGCCGGCCGCGACGGGCCAGAGGTGGCTGGACTCCGGGTCCGCGAAGGCTGCGGCGGGGTCGGCCTGTAGGTCCGCGGCGGTGTCGGCCGTGACGATCCGGTCGGTGATGTAGGACATATCGCGTTTGTATTCGGGTTCGACGTATGCGCCGTTTGCCATGGTTCCTCCTCGGACTTCGGACTGTCGCAAATATAGTTCAAGCCTAAATTAAAGCCGCGGTGGGTGCTCCGGGATAGGCTCGCAGTATGTCAGATGATTCGAATCACATGCCTGATAGCTCACAGAATACGTCGCCGGTGCCCGGAGCGCTCGCGAACCTGACCCGGATGCTCGATGCGGACCGGCTGGGCGGGCTCATCGCCGGCCCCGACGGCCGCCTCTATGCGACCGTCACCGGGCTCGACGCCGCCGGTTCCGCCTATGCCACCCGGCTGGTCGAGATCGACCCCGAGGCCGTGGCCGGCACCATCGAGCACCCCGCCCCGGCTCCCGCAGCCCCGTCCGGTAGGGGTGATGCCGCCGCGACGACCGGCGTGCGCGCGCTGGTCCGGCCCCCGGCCTCGGTCGGAGCCGTCGCAGCGGGCGCGGACGGACTGGTTTACTTCACCGCCAAGCGCCAGGGCGCCGATGGCACGACGCCGGACGATCCGGCCTTGTTCGTCCTGCCCGCCAGGGGCGAGGCCCGGCTCGTGGCAGTGCACCCCGGCGGGTTCACCGCACTGCAGGTGCGCGGGGACTCCGTGATCGCCGAGGTTCCGCTGCACACCGGGGCGTCCACCGAGGAGCAGCACGTGGCGCTGAGTGCCGAGCGCAAGGACGCGAAGGTCTCGGCGATCATGCACGAGGGCTTCCCGACCCGTTACTGGAACGCCGATCTGGGGCCCGCGCGCCAGGTCCTGGCCGTCATCGACCCCGCTGCGCCCGAGGTGTCGCGGCTGAGCTATCCGCAGATGCCGCACGGGCGGATGCTGAACTGGAAGGCCGCCCCAGACGGAACCCGCGCGCTCGTGACGGTGGAGCGCACGATCGGCAGCGCGGCCACCGGCGGTACCGACTTGCAGTCCTCCGAGGTCCACCTGGTCGATCTGACCGGTGCCGCACGGCCGCGGCTACTGCTGGCCGGGGACTCGACCCATGCGGTGCAGGCCGGGGAGATCTCACTCGCTGGCACCCGCGCCGTGCTCACGCTGGAATCGCGCTGGACGCCGGACCAGAGCCTGGGCGCGCAGGTGCTGCTCGCGGACCTGGAAACGGCAGCTGTGGCCCCGCTGTGGCCGGCACACGATTTCTGGTTCGATCCGGTGTGGCTCGACGAGCACACGCTGGTCGCCACAAGTGACGATCACGGGCGCGGCAGCGTGTGGATCGGCGGGGTGGACGAGGAAGCGCCGCGCCGGTTGGCAGGAGGGCCAGAGGGGCGGCACTCGTTTTCCGGGCTGGAGGTTCTGCCGGCGACCGCGGCAGGCGACGGGGCGTCCCTGGTGGCAGCGGCCTCGGCCGTGGACGAGGCGCCGCTGCCCGTGCGCATCGACCCGGCGACGGGTGCCGTGACCCGGCTGCCGAACCCCGCCACCGCCCTGCGCCTGCCCGGTGCCCTGGACGAGGTCCGGGCGACGGCGGCCGACGGGACCACGATCAGGGCCTGGCTGGCATTGCCGGAGGGCGCCGGCCCGCACCCGCTGCTGGTCTTCGTCCACGGTGGACCGTGGGGTTCGTGGAACGCCTGGTCCTTCCGCTGGAATCCGGGCCCCTTCCTGGCCGCCGGATACGCGGTGCTGCTGCCGGACCCCGCGATCTCCACCGGGTACGGCCAGGACTTCATCGACCGTGGCCAGCAGGAGATCGGCGGGAGCCCGTTCACCGACATCATGGCCCTGGCACAGGCGGCCTGGGACCGCCCGGATGTCGACTCGGTCGCCACAGCTCTGCTGGGCGGTTCCTACGGCGGCTATATGGCCAACTGGGTGGCAGGGCAGACGGGGGACAGGTTCAAGTGCATCGTCACCCACGCCGCGCAGTGGAGCGCCAAGCACAAGTCGCGGACCTCGGACAATTCGAGTTGGGACCGGGGGATGGGTGAGCAGTACGAGACGTACTCGGCCGACCGGTACTGCGAGCGGATCGAGGTGCCGATGCTCATCACGCACGGCAACCGGGACTACCGGGTGCCGATCGCCCAGGGTCAGGAACTGTGGTTCGATCTGCTGACGAAATCGCGGACGCCGCTGGACGCGACCGGGAAGACACAGCACCGCTTCCTGTTCTTCCCCGATGAGGCGCACTGGATCATGGGCCGCGGCAATGCGCAGGTCTGGTACGAGACGGTGCTGGGTTTCGTCGACCAGCACGTGCTGGGGTACGCCTGGGACAGGCCCGCGACCCTGGGGTGAGCAATGGCGGGCTGAGCGGCTGAGCGCTGCCTGGTTGAGTGCTGGCGGCCGGCCGATGGACTGGTCCGTCGTGGTTCCGGTTCGGGATCGTTGCCTCAAAGC
>NZ_JANIJX010000014.1 GCF_024580735.1 Brevibacterium moorei
CACTCGCGCTACGTCGCTGATGGACATGATGCAGTCCGCCGACGTGGACCCCGTGATTCTATAAGGGCTCATTGCAGATAGGACGAATGTCAGCCGCCGAGGAGCGCTTCGAAACTCAGTGTCAGACGTGGAAACGGAACCCCACCACATCACCGGTTACTTCTCCTCCCGACAACGCCATGTGCAGTAACGGATACGGAAGACCCTGCTGGTCCGCCTCGCTTCGACCAACGACCACGAACCCGTGCCGACGGTAGAACTCGGAGGCCTGCGTGTTCTGCTCGTTGACGTCAACGGTTGTCACACCGTTTCTGGCGACGACGGCCTCCAACAATGCAGAACCGATCCCGCTGGCTCGCTGACAGGCGTCAACAAAGAGCATCTCCAGTCGGCGCTCTCCGACACCTGCGAACCCCGAGACCACACCGCCACGCTCTGCCACGTACACGTCGACTTCTGGCAGGTAGTCCGACTCAAGTTGCGACTGAATCTGGTCACGATGCACCGGAGCCAAGAAGTCGTGCGTCGCATCTACAGCGCTCCGCCAGATCTCGACAAGCCTGGGATACTCCCTCGCGCCGTTCACCGGCCGAATACAGACTGCAGAATCACGGCTGCGCAAACTCACTTCTTTCCTCCTCCAGAGGGGTATTCCGCTATACGTTAAACCGGAACTCCACCGAGTTCCGACACGGAGCAACCTCTACAACGCGATTAATGCTCCCTACCATCAAGGGGATCAGTTTCTAACTCTCCCGCTTCGAACCCAATACTCCAAGGTAAATACGGACCCATACCAAAAAATGTCCATCCGACTCCATTGCGCCACACCAACGTCAGAACCGTCGCACCCCGCGCCCCACAGCGCGTATCTCGATCATCGAGGAGACGAACGTATGCTATGCGAGGCGTCGGATACCAGACGTGCAGCGCTAGGTTAGCAGTTCTAAGTATTTTTCGAATTTCTAACAACTCGTCTTCGGGTGTCTCGTTCCACCCAACTGCTTGGTCAACCAAATACTCGTGAAATTGTTGATCAGCAATACTCTCATCGTTCGCAACTGTAGTAAACGCAAAGACAATTGCAAGTGGATTATATGGATTCTCGACAGGACCGGCCTGAGCCAGAGAAAATTCATCCTCGGCCTCTACCATCGCTGCTGCGATTGGCCCTTTCACTTTTTCTAGCTTTCCATCGAATTCCCGTCTCCACCGACCACCTTCGTGATCGCTGAAAACCACCTCCGCTACGAGCCCTCGGAAAGCATCGTGAGCAAATTCACCAAAACCCAGCATCCCCATAGTCACGTCGTAGACAAATTCTCGCTTCGGTGGAAGGACCGGAATCACTCTCGGTGCGGATAGTGGTCCGAGTCGAATCACACCGTCACCAGTCTCGATCCCGCAAGTAACTTCAGCTTTAAAAACTGGCTCATCAGATTCATTTGCGAGATGCAGATAGACTGATCGCTGATAGTAATCTCCATCAGCACTTGGACTATAGCTGTGTTCAAGCCAAGCAGATACCAAGGAGGCGACTTTCCTCCGTGCAAAAATACGCCGGCGTACAGAAATAACAATGGCGACCGTCGCTTGGCAGAGAGCAACGACCAGAGCCACGACAACAGCGCCAACCGTCCCGATCGTAGTCCAATAGTCATAATTGACTTGGTCCATTGTCCCTCTTCACTGCTTCTCAGCGACGAACCCACGAACCCAGGTCGTCAGTGGCGTAGCTGTCATACAAGTATGCGGCCTCGGCTACTCGAAGACACCATACATCTCACTTCGCTCAGCGAGAAGTTACACATTGAACCTAAACTCCACCACATTCCGACACAAATCAATCTCTGGCACTGTCGAGCTATTTGGCACTCGTCCCGAAGGCGTAGTCCCGCCTGATTCCAGCAGTTGCATGTCCCCAGCCGCTCGTCCGCACTCACGCCTGATGAGCGTCAAACCCTGACTCATCAGCTAATCTCTCGGCAACCGACCAAATAAGCGGATCCCCCGTTTGCACAACCTCAAAGAGAAGACAGCCGGCCTCTGCCCGAGTGAGTTCAATATGTCGGGGCTGGTAACGGCAGACGGTCTCCACCTCTGCGTCGTCCGCACACCGGAGGAGACCCGCCAACTCGTTCACGCTCACGCAACCTTCAGTGGGGTAATCTCTGCGATCTGGCCGGCGGCTCGGTCCTCGGCAATTTCCAGATCATAACGAGTCTGCAGATTCAGCCAGAACTGGGGGTCCGTACCAAAGTAGCGCCCCAGCCGAAGTGCAGTGTCAGCGGTTATTGCACGCTTGCCGTGGACGATCTCATTGATTCGACGGGGAGGTACTCCAATGGACACGGCCAGCTTGTGCTGTGTGATCCCGAATCCTCCGATGAAGTCCTCCATCAAGACCTCACCAGGATGGATCGGTGGGTAGAGCTTCTCGGACATCATGCCTCCTCAGTGGTAATCCTCGATCTTCACGTCTTCTGGCCCAGCATCCGTCCAACGGAAGCAGATCCTCCACTGGTCATTGACCCGGACGCTGTACTGTCCCCGCCGGTCGCCCTTCAACGCCTCAAGGCGGTTGCCGGGCGGGACACGCAGAACTTGTAACGTCGTTGCCGCATCCAGAAGATGCAGCTTCCTGTTCTCGGCTTTGTGGATTCGCGGATCAAGTCGCTTGACAGGTTTACGGAACCACACGCGCTCCGTATCCCGGTCGGCGAACGATCTGATCATGACGAAATGCCGCCACACCTAACGCGACACGTCAATAACGCTATACGTTAAACCGGAACTCGACCACGTTCCGTAGCCGAATAACCTTTGACGTAGATTGACTCCATGAGTGCTGAGCCTCGGCGGGTCGCCGTCTACCTGCGGATCTCTCAGTATCGCGAGAACCGTCGCCTGGGCATGGACCGCCACAGGGAGGACGCCGAGGCGCTCATCAAGGCTAGAGGATGGACTCCAGCAGGGGTCTACGAGGACAACGACATCTCCGGCAATGGAGTTCTCCGATGCCGCCATCGCCCCCGCCCTGCTGGGCGAGGACCTGACGGTGGGCCCCACACGACCCCGGCGGGCACGCGCCTGCCGGCCACGCGGTGGGCAATCGCGGCGGCGCCGGCCGGTGCCAGCGGCGGCTCGAACGGCCCGGACGGCTTCCGGGTCACCGGGCGGCGCCCGCCCCCGCCACCACGAGGTCGATGAGCCGGCGGAGCACCACATCGACGTCCTCGCCGTCGATCCGTCTCTGCCGGGAGCGGTTGAGCTCGGCCAGCACCCCGGCGACGATGAGGCGGGCGCCGGCCGCCGCAGCCGCACCGGGCTCGTCGCCAGCAGTGCCTGTCGCACCGTCCCGCGCCGCTCCGATCGCACCGGAAGCGTCGGCCCGGCCGTCCTGCAGGCGCGCGGCGATCTGCTCTTCGAGGCGATCGACGTGGTCGAGGACCCGCCGGCGATGCGGCATATCCGCACCGAAGAGGATCTCGCGGGCGACCCACGTCGTGGGCTCGGGCCAGCGGCGCATCGCGGCGACGAACGGCGAGATCAGCTCCGCGATCTGGGCCGCGGTCTCCCCCGCCGCCGGCGCGGAGCGCGGCGGGGCCGTGTTCGCCTGCTCGTGGGCGCCCCAGAGCGGCTCAGCGACCATCATGAGCAGCTCCGCCTTCGTGGCCGCGTACTGGAAGACGGTCCCCTGCGCCACATCCGCGACGCGCGCGACCTCGCTCATCGACGTGCGCTCGAACCCGCGCTCCTCGAACAGCGCCAGCGCCGCGGCGAGGATGCGGGCGCGCTTGTCCGCCTTCGCCCGCTCGCGCCTGCCCGGCGCCGCCGCTTGCCCGTGCCGCATGGAATCCTGAGTCCTCACACCGCGATTGTAGTCGACTCATTATTGAGTACACTCAATTACGAGGCCGGACGACCGCCGTCCGGCCTCGTCGGGAAGGACGGACCATGGAACACACGGCAGGCAACTACGAGGCATTCGCGCGCCCCCGCCCCGCGCGGCACGCCCAGGAGACGAAGGCGTACATCGTCGGCAGCGGGCTGGCCGGGCTCGCGGCGGCCGTCTTCCTCATCCGCGACGCCGGGGTCCCCGGCGCCAACGTCACGATCCTCGAGAAGGGCGAGACCTCCGGCGGTGCCCTCGACGGCCTCGACGTCCCAGAGAAGGGCTTCGTCATCCGCGGCGGCCGGGAGCTGGAGAACCACATGGAGTGCCTGTGGGACATGATGCGCTCCATCCCCTCCCTGGAGCTCGAGGACGCCTCCGTGCTCGACGAGTTCTACTGGCTCAACAAGGACGACCCCAACTACTCGCTGCGTCGCGCCACCGTGCGCCAGGGCGAGGACGCCGGCCACGAGGGCCGCTTCGACCTGCCGAAGCGGGCGCAGAAGGACCTGTTGAAGATCTTCCTCGCCGAGCGCTCCGAGATGGAGGGCAAGCGCATCGACGAGGTGATGGGCCGCGAGTTCCTCGACTCGCCGTTCTGGATGTACTGGCGGACGATGTTCGCCTTCGAGGAGTGGCACTCCGCGCTCGAGTTCAAGCTCTACCTCCACCGCTTCATCCACCACATCGGCGGGCTGCCCGACTTCACTGCGCTGAAGTTCACGAAGTACAACCAGTACGAGTCCTTCGTCCTGCCGCTCATGCACTACCTCACCGAGCACGGCGTCGTCTTCCGCTCCGGCACCGAGGTCCTCGATGTGGACTTCGCCCACCGCAACGGCGAGATCCGCGCCACCGCGATCCGCTGCCGCCGCGACGGCGCCGAGGAGACCATCGAGCTCGGCGAGCACGACCTCGCGCTCATGACGATCGGCTCGCTCGTGGACAACTCCGATGACGGCGACCACCACACGCCCGCAGCCCTCAACGAGGGCCCGGCCCCGGCCTGGGACCTGTGGAAGCGCATCGCGAGAAAGAACCCGGCGTTCGGGCGCCCGGAGGTCTTCTGCTCCTCGATCGAGGAGACGAAGTGGGAATCGGCCACCGTCACGACGCTCGATGAGCGCATCCCCGCCTACATCGAGCGCATCGCCCAGCGCGATCCGTTCAGCGGCCGCGTGGTCACCGGCGGCATCGTCACCGCCGAGGACTCCTCCTGGCTGCTGAGCTGGACGGTCAATCGCCAGCCGCACTTCAAAAAGCAGCCGAAGGATCAGATCGTCGTCTGGGTCTACGGTCTGTTCGTCGACGTCGACGGCGACTACGTGAAGAAGCCCCTGGCGCAGTGCACCGGCGAGGAGATCACCCAGGAGTGGCTCTACCACCTGGGCGTGCCCGTCGAGGAGATCCCCGAGCTCGCGGCGACCGGCGCCCGGTGCGTGCCGGTCATGATGCCCTACGTGACGAGCTTCTTCATGCCCCGCCGCGCGGGTGACCGGCCGCAGGTCGTGCCGGAGGGGGCGGCGAACTTCGCGTTCCTCGGGCAGTTCGCGGAGACCGGCCGCGACACGATCTTCACGACCGAGTACTCGGTGCGCACCGGCATGGAGGCCGTTTACGAACTCCTCGACGTGGAGCGCGGCGTGCCGGAGACCTGGGGTTCCACGTACGATGTGCGCGACCTGCTCGAGGCCTCGGCGCGCATGCGCGACGGCAAGAAGGTGGAGATGCCCGGCCCGGCCGCGCTGCGCGGCTACCTGCGCGGCAGGCTCGAGCACGGGGAGATCGGCCAGCTCCTCGAGGAGCACGGGCTCATCTGAGCCCCGCCCACCGCGGGTGCGCCTCGGGCCCGGTCCCGAGGCGCGCCTAGGCTGGTCCCATGTCGCCCACCGCTCCCCTCGGCTCCGAATCCCGCCTGCCCGCCGCCTGGCGGCCCTGGCGCCGGCCCTCGCGATCGGCCTGGAAGACCGGCGATATGCGCACGGACAGGGCGGTGACGCCCCGGCTCATGGCGGGCGTCAGCGCGCTGAAGACGAGGCCGGCCAAGGTGACCATGGCCCCGGAGATGATGCCCAGCAGCGAGCCCACGGCCCCCCGCGTCGAGCTGCGGGTAGTGCAGCGGCGGCGCGAGCGCGCGGTCGAGGGCAGGCAGCACGGCGCCGATGGCGAGCAGGAAGAGGCGCAGGGGGATGCCCCACATCGTGGGCACGCGGACGTGGCGGCACATGGCGGCCCATTCGCGGCGGTCGGCGGCTGTCTCCCGGCGGGCCGGGCCCGCCTCGGAATCGCCGTCCCTCAGCGCTGCACCCACACGGACCTCCTCGCGACCGGGCCGCCCGGCGGCGCGCCCGCCGCACCCGTGGCGCGGCAGGTCGAGCCTACCGAGCGCGGCCCACCTCCACCACAGAGCGGGCGGGACTCAGCCCTGCGGGTCGTCGTAGAAGCCGCCGCCCGCGCCGGCGCCCATGCGTCCGCGGTCGATGTAGTGCTCCTTGAGCCAGGCGGCGAGGCGCTGGCTGTGCTCATCGCCGCTCGACAGGATGTTGTAGGCGGTGCCAAGGCCCACGACGTCGTAGATCTGGAACGGTCCCATGGGCGCGCCCGTGGCGATCCGCCAGACGTTGTCGACGTCCTCTGGCTGTGCGTAGCCGCCCGCCGCCAGGTCGAGGGCCGCATTGAGGAAGGGCACGAGCAGCGAGTTGAGCACGTAGCCGGGGCGCTCCTTGAGCACGGGGATGGGCACCATGCCGATGGCGCGGGCGAACTCCACGACCGTGTCGAAGACCGCGGGGCTCGTCTCCGCTGTGCCCATGACCTCGGCGGTGTTGAACTTCCAGATCTGGTTGGCGAAGTGCAGGGCGAGGAAGCGGTCGGGACGCCCCGTGAAGTCCTTCATGTCGCTGGGCAGCAGGGTCGAGGAGTTCGTCGCGAAGATCGTGTGCTCGGGGGCGAGCGCCGCGAGCTTCTCGTAGGTCTCGCGCTTTATGTCGAGGCGCTCCGGGACGGCCTCGATGATGAGATCGGCATTCCCCGCGGCCTGCGCGAGGTCCGTCGTCATCGCCAGGCGCTCGAGCGCTGCCTGCGTGCTGGCCTCGGTGGAGCCCTCGACCTCGGCCCGGTAGGCGGTGACGAGCGCGTCCAGGCGCTTGCGGCCGGCGCTCAGGGCCTCGTCGCCGATGTCGTAGACGGTGACGTCGAAGCCGGAGTAGGCGGTCTGGTAGGCGATCTGGGCGCCGAGCACTCCGGCACCCAGCACGGTGACGCGGGCGATGTCGCTCATGGTGTTCCTCCTCGATGGGCCGCCGGGGCGGCAGCCGCGCAACCTGCGCGCCTATTTTTGAGCTTACTCATTTTTCCGCGCACGGCAAGGGCGCGGCCCGGCGCCCGCTCCCCTGGAACTCGCGCAGGAAGATCTGCGCCCCGGCGGGCCCAATGCCGGGAAAGGCGCGCAGCAGGCGGCTCAGGGCCGCGGGCTCCCCGTGCCCCGTTGCACGCAGCCGACGCAGGTCACCGCCGTAGTCCGCGAGCAGGTGCGCGGGCATGCGGCCCAGGCGGGTCGCAGTGCTCTCGTCGTAGCGGCGGTAGCCGGCGCGGCCCAGCGCGGCGACGCGCTGGCGGTGCGTCGAGGCGCGCATGTGCGCCGGGGGTGGTGAGGCCGGCGTCCCACAGCTCACGCGCGGCGGCCACCGCGATGTCCGCCCCATCGTGGTCCCTTCGCAGTGGAGCAGGTCCATCGGAATCTTAGCTATGGCCACCGACAACGAGAGATGTGTTCGGGCCGCAGAAGGCATCTATGGACCTATCGCCAGACGTTGGATCGGAACACTCAGACCCCTTGCCCGCAGGGCCCAAGCAACACAGCCCCTGGTCAGGCCGGCTCCCTACACATTGAAGCGGAACTCCACCACATTCCGGCACTAAGAACCATCTCGGGCTCTAGCAGATCATTTGTGTGGTGTGCTGGTCTGCCTGAGATGAGCTGTACGCGCGGCAAGTATGGCGGTCACGGCGAGTACCGAGACGCTGAGCAGGATCACCGGCAGCTGATGGTCGAGAAGCACTGCGCCCAGACCAATGAGGGCGAGTACGCCTACAGCGATAAAGCGGGACCGCGCCAATCGACCGAACCTGGAGCGCAGGAACAGGACGTTTCCGATGAGGTAGACGATCGGTCCTGCGACCGTGACGAGGACGATCGCGGGCGTGAGGTGCTCGTGTGAGAGACGCAGCTCAATGGATACCGCGACGAGGATCGCCCCCAGCACCATGAGTGCGTGCGCGTAGGCATATGCGGACCGCAGCGCACCTGTGGAGGAGTCACCCCCCCGCGGTCTCCGGCCCGGCGAGGGCGAAGTAGTTCCACCAGAGGACGAACAGGGAGGCGAAGCCCACCAGCACGCTCACCGCCAGAGCGACTGTGAGTTGTCCGTGGGTGACGATTGTGCCGCCCATGAGCAGCACAGACTCGCCGAGGGCGATGATGAAGACGAGGCGGTTGCGTTCGGCGAGGTGTTCAGCGTCGGTGTCCCACGCGCTCATGGGCGCAGCACCGATCCCCGGGATCCTGTAGTCGGCCAGTGGCGCGGCGTAGTCGATGAGGACGGCGATCAACCAGGCCAGCAGCCGCCATTCGGCGGGCAGTGCAGCCCCCATGACCCAGAAGATGCCTGCGAGCAGGGTCCACAGCAGCAGCATCCGGTAGTTCGACGCGAGCTGCTGTCCGCGGTGTGCGATCATCATGAACACCGGCCGTAGGATCCCCATGAACAGGTAGCAGCCGACGAACAGCCATGCGCCGTCGCCGAACGCGCTGGGGATGGCGATGGCCATGCCGAGTGCGGCGAGCATGAGGACCCCGGAGAGCAGTTGCACGGCCGTGCGGGACGGGTCGAGCCAGTTCATCGCCCACGCGGTGTAGTTCCACCCCCACCACACTGCGGCGAAGACGACCATGGTCTGCGCTGCCCCCGTCCACGACAGGTGCTCGATGAGCAGATGTGAGAGCTGGATGATGGCGAAGACGTAGACCAGGTCGAAGAAGAGCTCGACCGGCCCGACTTCGGATCGACGGTTCCCGGGGCGTGCTAGCGGAACGATGGTCATGCGGTGGGTCCTCACAACGTGGCTCGGCACGGCAACAGCGGCAGGCGGGCGTCGACCGGATCGACGTCCGCCTGTCGCGGTCTTCAGCCTTCGCGGATGGTCATCTTGGTGAGCTTGTCGCCATCGATCTCGAAGACAAACGTCGAACGGCCGTTGGCATGGTTGGAACGCCAGTCACCGATGACGGTGACAGTGCTGCCCGTGGTTCCAACCTCTTCGACAGTCAAGGTGCCGCGGGAGCCGATGAACTCTCTATCGCTCCATGCCTTGATCTGCTCCCGGCCGGTGAACGTGCGCCCCCAATCGTCAACAGCCCCGGCGGAGGTGAAGGCGTCGAGGAATGCCTCGTCGTCGTGGGCGTTCACGCGCTCCAGGAATGACGCGACCGGCTCAGGAATCTGTTGCGTGGTCATGATGGAATTCTCCATGGTCTCGTTGTCGGTGCGGAAATGTCGGCTCAGCGGGTGGTGTATCCGCCGTTGGCCAGGATGGTCTGGCCGGTGATCCACCAGCCCTCGGTGGCGAGAAAGCGCACGATCGGGGCGATGTCCTCGATCTTGGTGAGCTGGTTGCCCATCCCCTGGGACTTATGGAACTCGACTCGCTCCGGGGTCTCCTGTCCGTAGAAGAACGGCGTGTCCATCGGGCCCGGCGCGATGGCCGTGACAGAGATCCAGCGGCCCGCGAACTCCTTGGCCGCGGCGCGGGTGAAGTGCTCGACGGGAGACTTGCCGCCGGCGTAGGTCGAGTAACCGTCGGTGAACGCTGCCAGCAGCGAGGTGACGATCGTGATGATCTTTCCACCGTCGGCCAGGTGCTTGCCCGCCTCCTGGATGAAGAAGTAGGCGGCCTTGGAGTTGATGTCGAACATCGAGTCGTACTCGTCCTCGGTGGTCTCGACGATCGGCTTTCGCAGCACCTTGCCCGCGGTGTTCACCGCCACGTCGATCGTGCCGATCGCCGCCTCCGCGTCCGCAAACAGGCGGGCGACGTTAGCCGGCACCGTCAGGTCAGCCTGGATGATCGCACCCTTGACGCCCGATGCCTCGACAGCCGCTAGCGTCTGCTCGGCATCGACCCGACTGGCTTCGGAGTTGAAGTGAATCGCGACATTTGCGCCGACCTGCGCAGCCTGGCGGGCGACGAGGCCGCCGAGGTTCTTCGCCCCGCCTGCGATCAGAACGTTCTTGCCGGAGAGTGTATGGTCCGTCATGTCAGCCCTTCGTATCATTGATATGTAACAGTATGCCACTGCTACATCAGGTACTGTATCAGCATGACAGGTGCAGTCGGAAGCGATACACGAGGACGGCTGATCGCCGCTGCGGCAGACCTGATCGCCGCCGCCCCAGGGGAGGACTTCTCCCTGCGGGCCGTGTGCGACGCCGTCGGCGTGAAAATGCCGACGCTGTATCACTTCTTCGGATCGAAGCAGGGCCTCATCGATGCTGTCGTCGAGCACGGCTTCGACCTGTACCTCGGACAGAAGGCGTCGATGGAGTCCTCCGGCGACCCCATCCAGGACATCCGAGCCGGCTGGGACGCACACGTCTCCTTCGGCCTGGCCAACCCGGGCTTCTACACGCTCATGTACGGGAAGGTGCGCCCCGGCCACTCCCCCGCTGCGCAGTCTCGGCCCAGCGAGATCCTGCGCGGCCTCGCGGCCCGCGCTGCCGCCCAGGGCCGCCTTGTCGTGCCCCCGGATCAGGCCGCTGCGCATGTGCTCGTCACCAACATCGGTGTCACGCTGCGCCAGATCATCCTTGCCCAGCCCGACCCGACGCTCTCAACCGCCGTCCGTGAGGGCACGATCGCGGCGATCACCGGCACGGACGCGCGAGCCGCGACTCCCCTGGCGACCACCATCGAGATTGCTGCCTCCCAGCCCGAGGTGCTCGGGCAGACTCAGACGCAGCTGCTCATCGAGTGGCTCACACGCCTCACCGATCAGAAGCCCTGACGCCATCCCCAGGCGATTCCCGGACAATGAGTCGACGGGGTCGAGCGAAGAGCTCGCTCCAGGATCGGCAGAGACCGCAGTCAGGGTTCCGCGAAGCGCTCCGGCTAGTCGAGCTGCACCGCTTACCGCGGCCCAGAGATCGAGCACGCCGAGCTCGGCAACGACCGTGCAGCGGTTCAGCGCTCGCGAGGGGCGAGAGCCGCGATAGCCTCATCATGAGGAAGCAGCAGATGCGCGACACGAGACCGCTCACCCTCGTCCTCTTCGTCTTCCCAGAGGTCGGTGAGCAGTTCCCGCACAAGCTCTGCGAACGTCGCGAAGACCGCATCCGGCTCATCGCTCTCGGGCCCCCAGATGAGATAACGACCTTGCCCCGCGAACGCGTGCTGCGTGCCGCACGACCACAACGGAACCAGGTCCTCAGCCGTTCCGCGCTGGATCTCCTCTGCAGGCTCGCGAAATACGGCATCGGCACGATAGAACAGTGCCGGACTGACAGACTCGCCGCCCTCAGTCGCAATGCGCGCAACTGCTTCCGGGAGACCGAGCTTGCGGATCCGTGCGGCGAGGTCAGCACTCGATGTCATACCGCCATCTTCCTCGCTCGACGGCGCACGCGTCCATCGCGGAAAGGGCTCGTCGATCGCGGTACTGCGTCACCGTCGAACCACGGAGCTCACACGTTGAAGCGGAACTCCACCACATCCCCATCGACCATGACGTAGTCCTTGCCCTCCATGCGGACCTTGCCGTGGGCCTTCGCCTCGGCCATCGACCCCAGTTCGTCCAGGTCCTCAAACGACACGATCTCGGCCTTGATGAAGCCGCGTTCGAAGTCCGTGTGGATGACGCCGGCGGCCTGCGGGGCGGTGTCGCCCTGGTGGATCGTCCAGGCGCGCGATTCCTTGGGACCGGCGGTCAGGTAGGTCTGCAGACCCAGGGTGGCAAATCCCACCCGGGCCAGCTGGTCCAGGCCGGGCTCGTCCTGCTCGGACAGCTCCAGCATCTCCAGGGCCTCGTCATCGTCGAGCTCCGCCAGTTCGGACTCGAACTTGGCGTCGAGGAAGATCGCCTCGACCGGCGCCACCAGGGCGCGCAGTTCGTCCTTCTTCGCAGGATCGCCCAAGATGTCATCGTCGACGTTGAAGACGTAGAGGAACGGCTTGGCCGTCATCAGCTGCAGTTCGCGGATCGGTTCGGCGTCGAACTTGCCCTGCTGCATCTGCGAGTACAGCGTATGACCGTCCTCCAGGATCGCCTGGGCCTTCTTCATCGCATCCAGGACCTCGGGTTCGGCCTGCTTGCGCTTGACTTCCTTTTCGATCCTGGGGAGCGCCTTCTCCAGGGTCTGCAGATCGGCGATGATCAACTCGGTGTTGATCGTATCCAGGTCGGAGGCAGGACTGACGGCGCCGTCGACGTGGACCACGTCCGGATCGGAGAACCCGCGGACCACTTGGCAGATCGCGTCGGCCTCGCGGATATTGGCCAGGAACTGATTGCCCAGGCCCTCACCCTCCGAGGCACCGCGCACTATGCCGGCGATGTCGACGAAGCTGACGGTGGCCGGCAGGATCTTCTCGGAACCGAAGATCTCGGCCAGGCGGTTCAGGCGCTTGTCCGGGAGTTCGACGACGCCCACGTTCGGCTCGATCGTCGCGAAGGGGTAGTTCGCCGCGAGTACCTGGTTCTTGGTCAGTGCATTAAACATGGTCGACTTGCCGACATTGGGCAGTCCCACGATTCCGATTGTCAAAGCCACGGTCACCAAGTCTACCGGGCCGCAGGCCACACGGCGCCGGGGCCCACTATCGCTTGGGACACGTCACCGCGGGCTCCACGCCCACCGGACATGCACCTCGCTCAATCCCCTGCCTGACGGCGTATCGCCCGTCCTGCGAATTCCAGATCCGGTCGTACTGCCGCAGGTCTCCGATTGCATAGTCATACGTGTCGGCATCAAACCCCTGCAGTGGCACACCCGCCGGATAATACTGCCCGAACGGGGCACCGTCCTGGTCGAACTGGAACACTCCCCCGCCCAGGTCCTTGGGCGAACCGTATCGGTCGATCCGGTAGGAGCTGCCGCTGTCGAATACGACCTTGGGCAGTTTCACTTCGAAGCAGGCGTCCGCACTATCGTCCAGATAGACATCGCACCAGTGGCCGTTGATCGCCGCGGCCCCTTCGGACTTCGTCGGGACGGCCGTCTCCCGCCCACCGGTCCTCGGCGCCGAGGACGCAGTCGGGGTGGGGACGGCATCATTGGATTTCGGTGTGGAGGAACAGGCCGAGGTGGTCATCACCACGAGGGCGACCAACGCTGGGAGGACACGGTGGGCCGACATGGCGGCCTTTCGTTTTTCACCTCACCCTAGCAAGCTCGAACCCACCACGATCCGGCCCGCAACAGCCCTGGACACAACGGAGCCGTCGAGGCGCACTCGGGCGAGTGTGCCTCGACGGCTCGGTGCCACATCCGCGACCGGCTAGGAGTTCGCGGGCTCCCAGCCCAGCTCGGGGGCGATGTACTTGGCGAAGGACTCCAGCAGGCGGGCGTTGAAGTCCACGCCCAATTGGCTGGGAATGGTCAGCATGAGCGTATCGGAGTTCATCACGGCCTTGTCCTGGCGCAATTGCTCGACCAGCTGATCGGGTTCGCCCACATAGGACTTGCCGAAGGTGGTCTGCAGCCCGTCGATGATGCCGATCTGATCCTCGGAATCACCGCCCATGGCCGAATACATGAGCCGGTCCTCCTCGGTGACGATGGGGAAGACCGAACGGCTCACGGAGATGCGCGGAGTCCAGTCGTGTCCGGCCTGTGCCCAGGCCTCCTTGTAGACCTCGATCTGGTCGTTCTGCAGATCGCCCAGCGACTGACCGGTGGCCTCTTCCACCAGGGTCGAGCTCATCAGGTTCACTCCCTGCTGCGCGGCCCATTTGGCGGTCTGGAAGCTGCCGGCGCCCCACCAGATGCGGCGGTCCAGGCCCGGCGACTGCGGTTCGACCCGCAACAGCCCGGTGCGTCCGAACTGTGCGGGATCGGCCGGGCCGACCCCGCGGCCGCGGATCGCGTCCATGAACAGTCCGAAGTGGGCTCGGGCGATATCAGTCCCCCGCACGTCCTCGGACCCGGTGTAGCCGAAGGCCTCATAACCGCGCAGGGCGGGTTCTGGTGACCCCCGGCTGACGCCGAGTGCCACTCGGTTATCGGCGATCAGGTCCAGCTGCGCTGCTTCCTCCGCCATGTACAGCGGGTTCTCGTAGCGCATGTCGATCACACCGGTGCCGACCTCGATGCGCTTCGTCGTGGCGGCGATCGCCGCCAGCAGCGGCATGGGCGATGCCGACTGCTTCTGCCAGTGGTGGACGCGGAAATACGCGCCATTGACACCCAGGTCGTCTGCCGCCTGGGCTATGCCGATGGCCTCGTGCAGGGACTGGCGGGCATCGGGGTTGCCCAACCCGCCTCCGGTCCCGTAATGGCCGAAGCTCAAGAATCCGAATTTCTTCATGTCCAGATCAACTTACTTCAACCTTTAACTATTCCGCAAGGGAAGAGATCTCGGACACCATAGAGCGCTCCGCCCGGCGGGCCTTTCCGCAACCCGGCCGAACGGAGCGCTCCTGTCGCTCACTCCTCCACGGAGGAATTCGCCTCGTGTTCGAACTCGGCCACCCGCTGTGCGACATCGTCATGGGGCAGCACCGACTTCTGCGCCCAGAAGAAGATGACGAGGCTGTAGACCAGCAGCACGGGAATCGCCCACCAGAACACCGCCGGGGTCGCATCCGAACCCTCCGGAGTATTGCGCGCGGGGTCCATCAGGAAGCTGATCAGGGCCAGGCCCGCCAGCCACACGATGGCCCAGACGCCGTTGCGCCAGTGCAGTTTGGCGATATGGTCAGCGTTCTTGCCGAAGAGGTACATGCAGGCCAGCACGATCAGGCCCAGGATGATCGCGATGAACAGCTTCTCGTTGGTCTCCCAGCCCGTCCAGTAGACGATGAGGTTGGCGAACCAGAAGGCGACCATGGCGATGAACTGCCCACCGGGAAGTTTGAATGGCCGCGGGTGCTCGGGCAGCCGTTTGCGCAGTGCGGACAGGACCAGGGGGCCGGCGGCGAAGGAGATCACCGAACCGGAGGTGATGAACCCGACCATCTCCTGCCAGGAGGGGAAGGGCATGAGCAGCACACAGCCCACGATGAAGGTGAAGATCAGGCTGCCGGCGGGAACACCGTGCTTGGAGATCTTCCCCAGGAACTTAGGCGCGTTCCCGTTGCGGGAGATCGCATAGGACACCCGTGCAGCCACGCCGACAAAGATGAGGCCGGTGTCGGCCGGCGAGACGATCGCATCGATGTAGAGCAGGGCCGTGAGCACACCCAGGCCGGCCAGCGTCGACAGAGCGGCCAGCGGGCCGAAGTCATCGTCGAAGCTCAGGCCGGTCCACGATCCCGCGCGGTCCAGGATCTCCGCGGGCACGCCCACGGTGAAGGCCAACTGCAGCAGCGCGTAGATGATCGCGCACACACCCACCGACAGCAGAATCGCCAGGGGAATGTTCCGTTTCGGGTTCTTGGTCTCGCCGGCCAATTCGATCGGCTGCCGGAAGCCCGTATAGGAGAACACGATTCCCGCGGTCGCCACGGAGGTCAGGACAGCGGCGAAGCCGTGCGGGGCGAAGCCGTGGGAGGTGAAATTCGAGGGCCCGCCCATCTTCATCGTGAAGAAGCCACAGATCAGGAAGACCGCGACCACCAGGACGATCATAAACAGCTTCCACCAGACCATGACGTCGTTGATCCGGGCGAAGAGCCGGATTCCGAAGTAGTTCAGTCCGGTGAACACCGCCATCAGCACGATGCCCACGACGATCCCCATGGGGGTGAGCACATGCGAGGTGGTGCCGCTGCTGCCGACGACCGCAGTGGTGAAGGGCGCGAATTTAGTCCCGTACGTCAAGACGGCCATGACCTCGATCGCCGGTGTGGCCGCCGCGGCGACCCACATGACGAAACCAAGGGCATACGATCCCAGGGACCCCCAGACCAGGTGCGGATAGCGCACCACACCGCCGGAGACGGGGAACATCGGGCCGATTTCGGCGAAGCAGAAGGCGATCGCCAGGATCATCACCCCGCCTATCAGCCAGGAGAACACGGCCGCGGGACCCGCGATCATTGCGGCGTTATAGGCGCCGAACAGCCAGCCGGAGCCGATGATGGATCCGATGCCCATGAAACTCAGGGAAATCAAACCAAGGCGTCTCTTCATCGACGGTTGGCCTTCGAAACCGGTCGTGGGGCCGGGGCTTGCAGTGGTGCTATCAGTCACGGGGGACCTCCTTCTCACTTGAGCGTGAGCCAGATTACCCCGATATATAAAGTGGTTCAAATCACTACATGTGATGGAGTCATCAGCGCAGGTCGTGACGCCGATCCGCCCCGCCCGGCTTGTTCGAAGACGCGATGCCCGCGGCCTTGAGATCCCGGCGCAGTTCCTTGGGCAGGGCGAACATGAGGTCCTCGGTGGTGGTCTCGACCTCCTCGACTTCGTCGAATCCGTACTCGGCCAACAGTCCCAGCACATCACGCACCAGGGCCTCGGGGACGCTGGCCCCGCTCGTCACCCCCACGGTGGCGACATCGTTGAACCACCCCTCATCGATCTCGCCCGCGTTGTCCACGCGTTTGGCAACCCGCGCACCGGAGAGCCGTGCGACCTCGGCCAGGCGCACGGAATTCGAGGAGTTCGCGCTGCCGACCACGATGAGCAGATCCGCCCGCTGCGCGATCGACTTGACTGCGGCCTGGCGGTTGGTCGTGGCATAGCAGATGTCATCGCTGGGCGGATCGACCAGCTCGGGGAACCGACCTCTGAGCACGGCGACGGTCTCCAGCGTCTCGTCCACGCTCAGGGTCGTCTGTGAGATCCACACCAGGGGCACCCCTGCCGGCAGTTCGACACTGCGGGCCTCAGCCGGATTCTGTACCAGGGTGATCAGCCCTGGGGCCTCTCCCATCGTGCCCTCGACCTCCTCGTGCCCGGCGTGGCCGATCATCACCATGTGATAGCCCTGCCTGGCGAACCGCACCGCCTCCCGATGCACCTTCGTGACCAGGGGGCACGTCGCATCGATCGCGTCCAGCTCCTGTTCCCTGGCCTGATCCAACACCGCAGGCGACACCCCATGGGCGGAGAAGACGAGCCTGGCCCCGGTGGGCACTTCGTCCAATTCGTCGACGAACACCGCACCGCGGGCCGCCAGGGTCTCGACCACGTGCCGGTTGTGCACGATCTCCTTGCGCACATAGACGGGTGCGCCGTAGTGTTCCAGCGCGCGTTCGACGGTGATCACGGCGCGGTCGACACCCGCGCAGTAGCCGCGCGGGGCGGCCAACAGGACGCGCTTGCGAATGCCCTGCGGGCTGCGGATCGCCGAGGCGGGGGCCCGGTGTCGCGGCACCGCCGGGGTGGGCAGGAGTACAGTGCTCATCCGGCCATTGTAAAAGGCGTGACAGTGCCTCGGGTTAGTGTTGTCTGGGACAAGCACGGGCCGCGCACCCAGCGGCCGGGATGGAGGAATAACCATGGTCGAACGGATATCGGGCACACCCGGGACCGTCGGTGCACCGCAGACTCCCGCCCTGGCGCCCACCGCAGCCCAGACTTCGCCGGACAATCCCTGGCCCCTGGCCCTGCTGAGCTCCAATATGAAGCGCTACATCGACAAGATGTCAGCGGTGTGGATCGAGGGACAGGTCATCGAGTTCAATCGGCGCGGCAAGGTCTCGTATCTGACCCTGCGCGATTTGAACGATGAGATGTCTCTGCCCGTCCAGGTCTTCAACAACGTCCTCGACAGGATGCCGACGCAGCCGCAGGAAGGCGCCCATGTCATCGTCAACGTCAAGGCGGACTTCTGGCTGCGTGCCGGACGCCTGTCGATGCGGGCCAATGACATCCGCGCCGTGGGATTGGGCGACCTGCTCGCACGCCTGGAACGCCTACGGGGACAACTGCGCAACGAGGGCCTGTTCGCGCCCGAGCACAAGCGCCGCCTTCCCTTCCTCCCCTCCCGCATCGGACTGATCACCGGACGGGATTCCGACGCCCAGAAAGACGTCGTGCGCAATGCCACGCTGCGCTGGCCGGCCGTGGAATTCGAGATCCGCAACGTGGCGGTACAGGGCAATGGCGCGGTGCCCCAGGTGATTGCGGCCATGCAGGAACTCGACGCCGACGAGGCGGTGGACGTCATCGTCATCGCCCGTGGCGGTGGCAGTTTGGAGGACCTGCTGCCCTTCTCCAATGAGGCGATGATCCGTGCGGTGTACCAGGCCACCACGCCGGTGGTATCGGCTATCGGGCACGAGGCGGACAACCCGATCCTCGACGAGGTCGCCGATCTGCGCGCCTCGACGCCCACGGACGCCGCCAAGCGGATCGTGCCGGACTACAACGAGGAACAGCTGGGCATCCTGCAGATGCGGGCGAACCTCGACGGTGCACTGGCCAGGCTGCTCGACCGCGAGGCACAGGGACTCGCATCGGTGCTGAGCCGTCCAGTGTTCGCCCAGCCCTCCAGGTTGATCGACGACCGTGCCGCTGACATGCTCACCTGGCGCGACCGGTCCACGCGCGCCATGTCGGGCCTGGTGGACGGCGCCCGGCTGACGATCGACGGCCTGCGCACCCAGGTCCGATCCCTCTCCCCACTCAACACCCTGGCACGCGGCTATGCCGTGGTCCTGGACCCCAGCGGTGGCGCGGTGCGCGACGCGGCGCACGTCTCCCCGGGTGACGCCCTGTCGATCACCGTGGCCAGGGGCAAGATCTCCGCGGACGTCACGGCGACCAGCCTGCCGGACCCCACCGAACCACCCACCGCCCACTGACATCGTCGAACCAACGCGAAAGGCACTCATCATGAGCGAACCCTCACAGCAGACCACCCCGCAGCCCGTACCGCCCGTGGAAGACGTGGCTTCGTTGAGCTACGAACAGGCGCGCGAACAGCTGGTCAACACCGCTCAGCGATTGGAGGCAGGCAATCTGACCCTGGAGGAATCACTGTCCCTGTGGGAGCGGGGGGAGGCATTGGCCGACCGCTGCCAGGCATGGCTTGACGGCGCCAGGGACCGGCTGGAGAGCGCCCAGGCCGCTCGCCGCTCATCCATGGATTCGCCCGAATAACACCGGGACCGCAGCCGGCCCGGCGGCTACTTCTTCGTCTGTTCCACGGCCTGCTGGGCGAAATCGGTGAAGCTCGTCCAATCGGCGGTACCGAGGAACACCAGGGTGGACTTGGCGACGGTACCCGTGAGGATCTGCTTCTGATCCGGGGTCTCGTACCGGGTGAAGGTCACACCGCCGATCCTGTCCTCGCCGATGGGTGCCATGTTCTCCGCCTGTGACTTCACCCAGCGCTCATCGCCCTTCGCCTGCCTGATCGACACCCACTGGTCATCGGGGCCCAGCATCGAGACGTACCAGGTATCCAGGGTGGGCGAACCCATCTGGCTGACCCCGGCATCATTGGCATGCCAGCCACTCGGAAGTTCGGGGACGAACAGCTTGAAGGGCAGTCCGCTGGACTGCTGCGCCGCCTGCCCGACGTCGACGGTGCGCTCACTGGCGGTGTCCGGTTTGGGCGCCATCATGACCGCGAACAGCACAACGATCATGCACGCTGCCAAGGCGATGACCATGTTCACCCAGTTGTAGGTCCGGCGGATCTCCCGCATTTCGGCCCTGGAACCGGGCTTGGGCTTCTTCTGCTGCTGTGTCGACACCCCTCTATTGTGCCAAGTTCCGCTGGGAACCTACAGCCGACGGCCGGTCATATGTGCCACTCCGGCGGGAAATGAATCATATGGAGGTGGCACAATTGGAATCATGAGCGAATCTCACGCACAGCACACCCCCACGGAGAAGGCCCACCACAACGGAGGTCGTGCAACGGAGGAACCCGTTGCCGTGACCGACGAATGGACCCAGCGTCTGCAGGTGTCCGAAGGCCAACCCGACCGCAACCTGGCACTCGAACTCGTCCGAGTGACCGAAGCCGCCGCCATCGCCGCTTCCCCCTGGGTGGGCCGTGGCAACAAGCTGGCCGCCGATGGCGCCGCCGTCGCCGCGATGCGCAACGTCATCTCCACCGTCCACATGAATGGCACTGTGGTCATCGGAGAGGGCGAAAAGGACGAGGCCCCCATGTTGTTCAACGGCGAGACCGTGGGCGACGGACAGGGTGCCAACTGCGACGTCGCAGTCGACCCGATCGACGGAACCACCCTGACCGCCAAGGGCATGCCCAACGCGGTGTCCGTTATGGCGGTCTCCGACGGCGGATCGATGTACGATCCGTCCGCCGTGTTCTACATGGACAAGCTGGTCGCAGGGCCCCAGGCGCGCGACTACGTCGACCTGCGCCTGCCGGTGGCCGAGAACATCCGGCGTGTCGCCAAGGCCAAGGGATCACCCGACGACATGTCCTCGGTCACCGTCGTGGTGCTGGACCGCCCGCGTCACGACACTCTGATCGAAAAGATCCGCGCCGCCGGGGCCCGGATCAAGCTCATCTCCGACGGCGATGTCGCCGGCGCCATCGCCGCCTGCCGCCCCAATACCGGTATCGACCTGCTGATGGGCACCGGCGGCACCCCCGAGGGCATCATCACCGCCTGTGCCGTCAAAGCCCTCGGCGGTGTGATCCAGGGACGTCTGCACCCCCAGTCCAAGGAGGAGCGCCAGGCCGCCATCGACGCCGGACTCGACGTCGACGCGGTCCTGACCACAGACGACCTGGTGACCGGCGACAACACCTACTTCGTCGCCACCGGCATCACAGACGGCGACCTGCTCGACGGCCTGCGCTACGAAGACGGCCGGGTGCTCACGCACTCGCTGGTGATGCGCTCGAAGTCGGGGACCGTGCGCAGCGTCTACGCCGAACACCGCCTGGACAAGACCCATTCCTACGTCGAAGCGGCCAGGGAAGCGGCACGCCGCGGCCTGGTCTGAGGAAACAGCCGTGTCGACCATCCCCCCTATCAAGTCCGACCACAATACGCCGCGCAAGGTCCTGGAGCGCCTGCTCCAGGGCAATGAGCGCTTCGTCAACAACACCCCGGAGCACCCCAATCAGGACGCCGCCCGCAAGCATGCCCTGACCGGGGGGCAGCACCCCTTCGCGACCCTGTTCGGCTGTGCCGATTCACGGGTCGCGGCGGAGATGATCTTCGACGTGGGCCTGGGCGATATGTTCGTTGTGCGAACCGCCGGCCAGGTCACAGACGCGGTCACCCTGGGCAGCCTGGAATACGGCGCGGTCAGCGTGGGGACCCCGCTGTTGATCGTGCTCGGTCATGACTCCTGTGGAGCCGTGACCGCGGCGATCGAATCTTACGATTCGGGTACCACGCCCGAGGGCTTCGTCGCAGACATCGTCGCCCGGCTCCTGCCCACCGTCGTCGAATCCCGCAAGGCCGGCCACCAGGACGTCAACTCGACCGTGGCGTTGAACACGATCAACACCGCCCGGATGCTCTACAGCCGGTCCCCCGTCCTGGCCCGCCAGGTCGACGCCGGCAAGCTCATCATCCTGGGCATGACGTACAGTCTCGACGACGGCCACGTGCACATCGTCGAACGCATCGGCGCCACGGCCCCCACGGACTGAACCCAGACCACCCTCGATCAGTAGTTTCCACCGACCACATCAAAAGGAGTAACACGTGAGCGAAGAGTACCGCATCGAACACGACACCATGGGTGAAGTGAAGGTCCCGATCAATGCCCTGTACCGTGCGCAGACCCAGCGCGCGGTGGAGAACTTCCCGATCTCCGGCAAGACCCTGGAGCGCCAGCACATCGCGGCGCTGGGCCAGGTCAAGAAGGCCGCCGCCCGTGCCAACGAAGAACTGGGCGTGCTCGACGCACAGCGGTCCAAGGCGATCCAGGACGCCGCCGACGTCGTCATCGCAGGTGATGTCGACGGTGACTTCCCCATCGACGTGTTCCAGACCGGTTCCGGCACCAGCTCGAATATGAACACCAACGAGGTCATCGCGACCCTGGCCAGCCGGGCCCTGGAATCCGCCGGCGTCGAGGTCCACCCGAACGACCACGTCAACGCCTCCCAGTCCTCCAACGACGTCTTCCCCACCTCCGTGCACGTGGCAGTCACCGGCGCCTTGGTGGGCGACCTGGTCCCCGCCTTCGAACACCTGGCGACCTCGCTGGAGGCCAAGGCCGTGGAGTTCAAGGACATCGTCAAGTCCGGCCGCACGCACCTGATGGACGCCACCCCCGTCACCCTGGGCCAGGAATTCTCCGGTTATGCAGCGCAGGTCCGCTACGGCATCGAGCGCGTCCATGCCAGCCTGCCGCGCGTCGCCGAGGTCCCCCTGGGCGGCACCGCCACCGGCACCGGCATCAACACGCCCGCCGGTTTCTCGGCCCGCGTCATCGAGCTGCTGGGCGAACAGACCGGCCTGCCGATCACCGAGGCCCGCAACCACTTCGAAGCACAGGCCAACCGCGACGGTCTGGTCGAGGCCTCCGGCCAGCTGCGCAACATCGCCTACAGCCTGATGAAGATCTGCAACGACATCCGCTGGATGGGATCGGGCCCCAACACGGGCCTGGGCGAGCTGCACATTCCCGATCTGCAGCCCGGTTCCTCGATCATGCCCGGCAAGGTCAACCCGGTCATCTGCGAGGCCACGATCCAGGTCGCTGCACAGGTCATCGGCAACGACACCACTGTGGCATTGTCGAGCACGAACGGCGCCTTCGAACTCAACGTGGGCATCCCCGTGATGGCAGCGAACCTGCTCGAGTCGATCCGCCTGCTGGCCAACGCCGCGAGCGTGATGGCGGACAAGATGGTCGACGGGCTGATCGCCAACGAGGAGCGCGCCCGCTTCCTGGCAGAGGCCTCGCCGTCGATCGTGACGCCATTGAACAAGGTCATCGGCTACGAGGCCGCGGCCAAGATCGCCAAGCACGCCGTGGCCAACAAGCTCACGGTCAAGGAGGCGACGATCGATCTGGGCTATGTCGCCAATGGGACCGTCACCGAGGCGCAGCTGGATCAGGCGCTGGACGTGATGACGATGGTCGGCGACTACAACCGCTGATCGCCAGCCGGCTCATCCGCTGACGCGACACGGCCGCCGAGGTTCTTAGAACCTCGGCGGCCGTGTCGCGTCAGTATGCTCCCGGCAGCCGGGCTACTTCCCGTAGCGCCTGCCCCGGGAGGAGAAGTCGCGCACCGCGCGCAGGAAATCGGTCCGGCGGAAATCCGGCCAGTAGACCTCGCAGAAATAGAACTCGGAATACGCGCTCTGCCACATCATGAATCCCGACAGGCGCTGTTCCCCCGACGTCCTGATGATGAGGTCGGGATCCGGCTGGCCCTTGGTGTAGAGGTGTTCGGAAATCCTCTCGGGGGTCAGATCGTCGATCATCTGCTGCATGCTCAGGCCCGCCGCCTGCGATGAGCGCATCCAGGACTTCACCGCGTCGACGATCTCCTCACGCCCTCCGTAGCCCACTGCCACGTTCACGGTCAGCCGGGCCCTGCCGGTCGCAGGAGTGCGCTGCTGGGCGGCGGCCAGTTCGCGACGCAGGTCGTCGGGCAGCAGTCGCAGGTCACCGACCAGTTTGACGGCATAGGACTCCGTGTCGGCGATCTGATCGACCAGATTGGAGATGATCCGCTTGAGCGGACCCAGTTCCGACTCGTCCCTGGTCAGGTTCTCCTTGCTGAGCACATAGAGTGTGACGACGGAGATCCCCAGTTCCGAACACCATCCGAGGAACTCGATGATCTTATTGGCGCCCGCCTGATGTCCGTGCGCCGTCGTCGTGCCGAATTCCCGGGCCCAGCGGCGATTGCCGTCGGTGATCACCCCGACATGGTGAGGGATGGCATCGGTGCGGGCCAGCTGCCGAAGCACCTTGCGTTCGTACATCCGATACAGCCACGCGGGCCGGTACATATGAGTCCTCTCCATGCCGACCACACGGCCGACGATCCTGCACAAGCCTACCGAATGTCCCGCGGTACCCGTGACGGTACCGTGCTTTCGGATCGGGTATTCCCAGACTCCGCTCCTACGCTTGGTTCATGACAGGAATCCCCCAGGCACCGGCTCCCACCCCCGATCGGCACACGGGGCACGACCGACTCGCCGAACCAGTCCCCGCCGCCGGACGCCGCCATCGCGCCCTCATGCACGAGGTGCGCAAGCTCATGGGTCAGGCCAAGCCCAGTTGGCGCGGATGGATCCATGCAGGGGCCTTTCCCGTGTCGGTGCTCGGCGGCCTGGCCCTGGTCATCCTCTCGCCCACGATCGCCTCCCGGCTGGCCGCCGCGGTGTTCGCGCTGACCGGCATGATGCTCTTCGGCACCTCGGCGGCCTACCACCGAGGGAAGTGGCGGATGCGCATCCGGCTGCTGCTGCGCCGGATGGACCATGCGAACATCTTCCTCATCATCGCCGGGACCTACACCCCGTTGGCCGTCCTGCTGTTGCCCCTGAAGAGCTGCATCATCCTGCTGTCCATCATGTGGGCGGGCGCGATCGCCGGGGTGGTCTTCCGACTCGTCTGGACGGCGGCCCCGCGCTGGCTGTTCGTGCCGGTCTACGTGGGCATCGGAGTCGCGGGCGTCGGCTATGTGCCCGCCATGTGGGCCGCACACACCGCGGTGGGCATCCTCATCGTCACAGGCGGCGCCCTCTACATCGCAGGCGCCGTGGTCTACGGGGTCAAGCACCCCGACCCCGTGCCCACGGTCTTCGGCTTCCACGAGGTCTTCCACACGTGCACGGTGCTGGGCTATGGCTGCCATCTGGCAGCGGTGCTGGTCGCGGCCGTGGCCGCCGACCTCCAGCTGCTCTAGCCGGCCGTTCTAGCCCCGGTTCCCGTCCTCCGGGTCCTCGGCCCCGGCTGCACCCTCGATCTCGTCGCCGACCGTCCGTTCGTCGGCCGGCGGCAGATCGCTGCGGTTGGGCACGGCGTGCGGGCTGCGCAACGGGATCGAGTACTCGGTCTCCGCATCGTCGCGTGCCCGCACCCGGCGGACCCGGCGCATCGCATCGCGCATCAGGAAGATCGCGGCGATGACGATCAGGATCGTCACGACGAACCCGATGGTCCCCGGGGTGACTTTCGCCGCATCGGGATAGGACACGCCGCCCGTCGTGGGAGTCGGAGTGGCGGCGGCCAGCGCCAGATACAGATCGCTCACTGCAGACCCTCCGGTTCACGCCAGCCATTGGCGTCGACGATCGCATCGAGCCGGTCCTCGGGGACCCGGTGTCCCGCATCGTCGGTGACGCCGGCGAACAGATCCGATTCCACATAGTCCCGGTGTTCCAAGGGACCGCGGCCCGTCATGTCCACGACGAGTTCGAAGTCCTCGGTGGGCAGCACGCGCTTGGCGGCCCGTCTGGTCGCGGAGAAGAACCCGCCCTGCGGGTCGATCTGGGTCCGGTGCGCCAGCAGTGCCTGTTCGGCGGTGTCGACGAAGGGCCCGCAGGTGATGACCGTGGACAGCCAGGAATCCCGCTCCAGCCGGCCGGCCCAGTGTTCGAGGATCTCGGCGAAGGGCGATTCCAGACCGCGAGCGCGCACGGTCTCGTCCAGCAGGCGCCACTTCTTCGGTGACAGGTCCTGGTTGTAGTACACCTTCTGGACCTGCCAGGCCGCGCCGAGCTCCGGATGGTAGTCCGGCTGTGCCGCCGCCTCGACCGCCGCCATCGTCACAATGTGTGCCTTGATGTGATCGGGGTGCGGGTAGCCGCCCTGTTCGTCGTAGGTCGTCACAACCTGCGGCCGGAACTGCCGGATCAGGCCGACCAGGGGTCGGGCGGCCACATCGGTGGGCACTTTGTAGAAGCAACCATGCGGGGTCTGGGTTTCGAAGTCGCCTTCGGGCAGCCCCGAGTCGACGAAACCGATCCAGCGCTGCTCGGCGCCCAGGATCGCGGCCGCATTGGCCATTTCCTCGCGCCGCAGTCCGGCGATGTCCCGGATGGCCGCCGGTGACTGCGCTACAGCTGGGTTGAGGATGTCGCCGGCCTCGCCGCCGGTGAAGGTGGCGATGAGCACCTGAGCGCCCAAGGAGGAGTACAGGGCGGTGGTACCGGCTCCCTTGGAGGATTCATCATCGGGATGGGCGTGCGCCGCCAGCAGGCGCAGTCCCTCATACGGCCGTTCGTCCAATCGGTTCACACTCACATCCAGGTCCGTGCAGGGGCGTAAAAGTTCCTCCCCTAGACTAGTACGCGAGTGCCGCGCGGGATACAGTAGCGTACCCTTTGCAGCTCTAGACATCGGTCCCAGCATTCGGAGAATACGACGAATTCCTCACTCGAGGCCAGGTACGGCCGCACCACGCACGCACAGGCGGCACCCACCGCGGCCACCGCCACCCGACGCCGCCGCATGGTCGTCATCACGGCCGTGCTGCTGGTGCTGTTGACCGCCGCGGTCGCCTGGCTCTCCTTCCGTCCCAAGGGCAGCCCCCAGACGGCGACGAACGTCGGGTACTCGGTCCCCGACGACTCCCGCACCGAGGTGACCATCGCCCTGGTCCCCGATGCGCATAGGACCACCAGATGCGGAGTACAGGCCAAGAGCGTCCAGGAAGCGGTGGTCGGTTACCGGGAGGTTGACATCGCGCCCGACCCACAGGCGGACAAAGCGAATCCCGTGCATGTCACCGCCCATCTGCGCACGACGCAGAAGGCCGTGCAGGGCATGTTGGATCGCTGCTGGTACGTGGTAGAATAAAAGTTCAATGTTTATCCCGGGTGACCCTGTTCACCCGGGATAAACCATTGCTAGGGGCCTGCACATTCGATCGGGCCCGACACTGTCCATCTACAAGGAGCGATCATGACCGAGCAGTCCGCTGAGACCACATGGCTGAGCCAGGCGGCATACGACCGTCTGTCCAAGGAGCTCGAAGAGTTGTCCGGCCCCGGTCGCCAGGCTGTCGCGGAACGCATTGAGGCCGCCCGCGACGAAGGCGACCTGAAGGAGAACGGCGGTTATCACGCAGCGCGTGACGAGCAGGGCCAGCTGGAGGCCCGCATCCGCCAGCTGGAGGTGCTGCTGCGCAACGCCGAAGTCGGCGAGGCCGATTCGGACACCAGCATCGTCACCCCGGGCAAGGTCGTCGTCGTGACCCTGGGCAAGAAGGACCGCCGGTTCGTTCTGGGCTCGCGTGAGCTGGCTGGCGGGGGCGAGGACGTCGAGGTCTTCTCCGAGAAGTCTCCGCTGGGCGCAGCCGTCAACGGTGCCAAGGTCGGTTCTACGGTGTCTTATGAGGCACCCAATGGACGCACGATCGAGGTCACCATCAAGTCGGCCGAGGCCTTCTGAGCACAGAACGCCGAAGAGACGGGGCGGGCCCGGACACAAGTCCCGGCCCGCCCCGTCTCTTCTGTGCAGTCTGCCCGCCTAACCGTGCGCCGCCCGCTTGGCTTCCTTCTTCCGCCGCTTCTCCTCCTTGGCGGCAGCGGCTTTCGCCTGGTTCTCCGCGATCGGATCACGACCGGCCAGCGACTGCACCACCGTGTTCCCGCACGCCACCAGGGGCACCGCGAACAGGGCACCCAGAATTCCGAACATGAAGCCGCCGGCCGAGACCGCCAGGACGACGGCCAGCGGGTGCACGGAAACGGCCTTGCCCATCACGAAGGGCTGCAGGACATGGCCCTCGATCTGCTGCACCGCCAGGACGACGATGAGCATGATGACGGCCGAGACGATCCCCTTGGACACCAGGGCGACGACGACGGCGACGAAGCCGGTGACCACGGCACCGACGATCGGGATGAACGATCCCAGGAACACCAGCACCATGAGTGGGATGACCAATGGGATCTGCAGGCAGATCGCACCGATCCCGATACCCACGGAATCCACCGCCGCGACCAGGATCTGCACCCGCACGTACTGCACCAACGACCACCAGCCGGTCACTCCGGCCTTGTCCACGCGGTCCCTGGCCCGTGCGGGCAGCAGGCCGACCAGCCAGGGGAAGATCTTGTGTCCGTCATAGACGAAGAAGAACGTGGTGAACAGGGTCAATACCAGGCCCGTCATGAAGGTGCCGACGCTGCTGGCAGCGCCCAGGGCCCCACTGGCGATCTCCCCGCTCTGTGATTCGAGTACGCTCGTGACCTTCTCCAGGCCCATGTTGACGTATTCGGACAGGCGACCCGAATCCAAGCCCCAGGGATTCGAGCCCAGCCAGGTGGAAATCGCCTCGACGCCCTCTTTGACCTGATCCCACAGGCTGGAGAACCCCGCATAGATCTGCTGGCCCACCAGGGTCAACAGGCCCAGCACCACGACGATCATGCCGACGAACACAGTAGCGGCGGCCAGGCCGCGCGGCCACCCGTGGCGCCCCAGGAAGGCCGCCATGGGCGTGAGCAGGGCCGACAACAGCAGGGCGATGAGCACCGGCATGACGATGATGTCGACCTTGGACAGCAGATATAGGGCGACGAAGGCCGCCGCCACGATGACCAGGCCCCGCCACGACCAGGCAGCGGCCAGGCGGACTCCGGAGGATACATAGGGACCCTCGCCCTTTGGCGAGGTCGACTCCGAGGAGAACTCAGTGTGCTGTTCACTCATGGACCCAGCATACGGAGATCGGCCTATCCGCGCACGCTAGACTTGAGATCCCGGTAAGGAGGAGCCCGAATGAAACGCAGCGCGCGCACGGCACTGGCGGTGGCCGCGGCCGGACCCATCGTCCTGGGTGCCGTCAGCGGACTGTTCTACCGGCAGTCCCAGCGACTGCGCCGGGCCCTGGCCGTCGATTCCGAACGCCTGGTGCCCGTCCTGCATGAACTCCACAGCGCGCACGGCCCCGCGCGCCCGATCACCGACGACGACGGCGACACACCTGCCCTCGCACTCCTCGGCGACACCTGGCTGGCCGGAAACGAAGCGGTCCGCCCCGGCCGACTCATCGCCAGTGGCCTGAGCCGGATGTTCGAATCACCTGTGCGCCTGTCCGATCAGGCCTCCCCCTCCGCCCGGGCCGAGGACGTGGCCGCACAGGTCGCGGATCTGCTGCGCCATCACGGTATGCGACGCTCCAAGACGGGTCCGTCGGCTCCCCGCTACGCCGTCGTGTCCATGGGTATGAACGATGTCATCCACCCGGTAACGGGATCACTGAGTCTGCCGGTGCTCACCAGCGCGATCTCCCGGTTGCAGCGCGAGGGCGGCTACCGCATCATCGTCCTGACCTGCCCGGATCTGGGCGGACTACCGCAGGTCAAACGGCCCCTGCAGGGCGTGCTGCGCCGGTCCTCCCGCGTGCTCTCGGGTTCCCAATGGGTCACCACCGCGGCCGCCGGGGGCCTACCGGTGTCCATCCACCAAAGCCTCGCCGGCACCACCAGGGTCGGCCTGCTCAGCCATTCCGGCTTGGCCCCCAGCACCCTGGGCTTCCAGCAGATCGCGGCGACCGTGCTCAGCCGGATCGCCCACGACCGGGGTCTGGTCGTCGTCTCGACCCCGCCACAGTCCTGTGAAGGAGAAGAATGAACCGCGTCGTCCTCGCATCCTCGTCCCCGACCAGGCAGGCCATTCTGCGCGCCGCCGGCATCGCCCCTCTCATCCTCGTCCCGGATGTGGACGAGGACGCGGTGACTGCGGCCGAGTCCCCCGGCTCGGTCGCCGAACAAGTTCAGATCCTGGCCGATGCGAAGTCGGCGGCGGTCCTCGAGCGGCTCACTGCGGACCCCCGCCCCGTTTCCACCGCCCCCGGTGACGTCCTGGCCGTCATCGCGGCGGACTCCCTGCTCGAACTCGACGGGCGGCCGATCGGCAAGCCACACACCGCCCAACGTGCCAGAGAGGTGTGGCATGCCATGGCCGGCCGGACCGCCCACCTGCACACCGGCCATGTGCTCACCCGGCTCGAATCCGGGCCCATGGGTCTGCAGCGGATCGGCACACAGCGGGCGACCAGCACGACCACCGTGCACATCGGCCGGATCACCGATGCCGAGCTGGAGGCCTATATCGCCACCGGCGAGCCCCTGGAAGTCGCAGGGGCGCTGACGATCGACGGCTATGGCGGTGCGTTCGTCGACTCCCTCGAGGGTGATCACCTGGGTGTCCTCGGCTTGAGCCTGCCCACCCTGCGACGCATGTCGGCGGCTCTCGGCCTGGCCTGGACCAGCCTCTGGGACACGCCCGGGAGCTGAGTTCGGCGGGAAAGTTTTACGACCGACCTTTTGTCGGGTGGCGACAAGGCCTTGGACCGAGGAACTACATTGTGGTCGTTCCCACTCATCGGTTCAGGAGTTTTGATGGTCGACTTACAGGACTACTCGACGGACGTCATCCGACGCCCCTTCACCAGGGTGCTCATCGCCAACCGCGGCGAGATCGCACTGCGCGTGATTCGCGCCTGCCACGATCTGGGCCTCAAGGCGATCGCCCTCTACACCTCCGCCGACGCCGCCGCCGATTACGTCGAGCTGGCCGATGATGCCTGGTTGCTGCCCGGCACCACAGCCGCCGAAACCTACCTCGACATCCCCACCCTGGTCGATCTGGCCCAGCGCGCGGGCGCCGAGGCCGTCCATCCCGGCTACGGCTATCTCTCCGAAAGCCCCGACTTCGCCCAGGCCGTCATCGACGCCGACCTCGTGTGGGTCGGTCCGCCGCCGGCTGCCATCGCCCGCCTCGGCGACAAGTCCGGCGCCAGGGCCGTGGCCCAGCGGGTGGGAGCGCCCATCACACGGGGCTCCGACGGTCCCGTCGCATCGGCCGCCGAAGCGCTCTCCATCGCCGAGCGGATCGGTTATCCGGTCGCGGTCAAAGCCGTCTACGGCGGAGGTGGCAGAGGTTTCCGCACGGCGGCCTCGGCCGCCGAACTGCCCGAGGCGCTGGCCAGCGCAGCCCGCGAGGCCAAATCCGCCTTCGGGCGCTCCGAATGCCTCATCGAGCAGCAAATCGTCAAGCCCCGCCACGTCGAAACCCAGTGCATGGCCGATGGGACCGGCCGGGTGCTCGTCGCCTCGACCCGTGACTGCACCCTGCAGCGACGCAACCAGAAGGTGCTCGAGGAGGCCCCGGCCCCGCACCTGAGTTCCGAACAGCTGGACACGATCACGCGGGCCTCTCAGAGGATCCTCGCGGAGGTCGGATATGCGGGCGCCGCCACCTGCGAATTCCTCTTGGGCTCCGACGGCCGCCTGACCTTCATGGAGGCCAACGCCCGGATCCAGGTCGAGCACACCGTAACCGAGGAGGTCACCGGCGTCGACCTCGTGACCTGGCAGCTGCGAATCGCCGCCGGCCAGACCCTGCCGGAAACCTTCCCAACGCCCCGCGGACACGCGATCCAATTCCGCATCAACGCCGAGAACCCCGCCCAGAACTTCTTCCCGGCCACCGGCACCATCTCCCGCCTGCGCGAGCCTGCCGGGCCCGGGGTACGGATGGATTCCGGGGTGCGCCAGGGCACCGTCGTCGGCACCGACTTCGATCCCATGCTCGCCAAGCTCATCGTCACCGGGCCCGACCGGGCGACCGCCCTGGCCAGGGCCCGCCGGGCCCTGGCCGAGTACGCACTCGACGGGGTGGCCACGCTCCTGCCCCTGCACCGGGCTCTGCTCGAGGCGCCGGCCTTCACCACCGACTTCACGGTTGACACGAAATGGCTGGAGACCGACTTCATGCCCGGCTTCACCGCCGACAAGGTCGCACCGGGCACCGCGGCGCCGGCCGACGAGACTACCGACGTGGTCGTCGAGGTCGACGGGCACCGGCTGACCGTCAAGGTCCCCAGTGCTCTGCTGACATCTGTGTCCGGCACTACGGTTCCCGCCCGCCCCACCGGACTGGGTGGCTCCCGGCTGCGCCGACGCGGCTCGAACCGGACCGACGATGCGAGCGCCCTCACCGCTCCGATGCAGGGCACGATCGTCTCCGTCAACGTCACCGACGGCGATACCGTGTCCGCGGGAGACACCCTGGCGGTGATCGAGGCCATGAAGATGGAACAGCCGCTGAAGGCCACGCACGACGCCGTCGTGGCCAGCGTCGGAGTCTCCTCCGGAGACACCGTGAAAGCAGGCACCCCCATCGTCACCTTCGCCTGAGCAGAACACACAAAGCGGCCGGGGCCGGGGATGATCGTTCATCCCCCGCCCCGGCCGCGTTCTACGCCTTTGTTCTCCTGCTCAGCCGCGGTGGTGCAGTTTGCGCGCGGCCTCGGTCAGGGAACCCGACAGCGAGGGGTACACGGCGAACGAGGAGGCCAGCCGGTCGACGTTGATCCGGTTCTCCACCGCCAGGGTCAGGGGCATGATGAGCTCACTGGCCTTGGGACCCACCACGACGCCGCCGACGATCGTGCCTGATCCACGGTTCGCGTAGATCTTGACGAAGCCCTCGTCGATTCCCTGCATCTTCGCCCTGGCGTTCGTGGCAAGCGGCTGCATGACCACCTCGACCGAGTGCCCGTTGTCGCGCAGATCCGCCTGGGTGAACCCGACGGTCGCGATCTCCGGGGCGGTGAACACATTCGAGGTGACATTGCGCAGTTTCAACGGGGCCACGGCATCACCGAGCGCGTGCCACATCGCAATGCGCCCCTGCATCGCGGCCACCGATGCCAGGGGGAATACCGGCGTACAGTCGCCGGCGGCGTAGATCCCCTGCCGCGAGGTCCGGGAAACCCCGTCGACGACCACATGGCCGGAGGGTTCGACACTCACGCCTGCGCGCTCCAGACCCAGGTCCGCGGTATTGGGGATCGAACCGACCGCCATCAGGCAGTGAGAACCGCGCACCTTGCGCCCATCGGCCAATTCGACCAGTACCCCATCGCCGTCGCGCACGACGGACTGGGCCCGCGAGCGGGAGAGCACGTGCATGCCGCGCCGGCGGAAGGCCTGTTCCAGGACCTCGGCCGCGTCCTCGTCCGTGCCGGGCAGCACCCTGTCACGGCTGGACACCAGTGTGACCTCGGCGCCCAGGGCGTTGTAGGCGGAGGCGAATTCCGCACCCGTGACGCCGGAGCCGACCACGATGAGGTGTTCGGGCAGTTCGTCGAGGTCGTACAGCTGCTTCCACGTCAGGATCCGTTCGCCATCTGGCTTCGCGGAGTCCAGTTCGCGGGGGCTGGCCCCCACCGCCAACAGGATGGTGTCGGCCCGCAGGGTGTATTCCGTGCCGGTGTCCTCGACGACGCCCACCTCGTCACGACCGGTCAGGGTACCGGTGCCGTGGATGATCTTGACGCCCGCATTGATCAGCCCCTCCTGGATGTCGGCGGCCTGCGCGGCGGCCAGGTGTTTGATCCTGGCATTCACCACGGCGATGTCCGGGCGCACGTTCATGCTAGGACTGACCGGGGCGTCCGCCACGGTGGGGCCGGAGGAGGTCAGGCCCAGGGTCGCGGATTCGCTGATCTCCACCATGCGCTCGGCGGTGGCGATGAGCGACTTCGAGGGAACCACATCCGTGAGCACCGCCGCACCGCCGGTCTGTCGCCGTTCGACGAGCATGACGTCGGCACCCAGCTGAGCGGCGACGAGAGCGGCCTCATAACCACCGGGTCCGCCACCGATGATGACAACACGATTCTGCGAAGGATCAAGAACGTTATTCACGAATCCATTGTCCTACAGGCGTGCGCATCGGCGCAGTTCAGGTGGTGATAATCTCGCCGTGCTCGCGATGCAGGACGCGGATCTTCTCGTAGTTCTTCGCATTGCCCAGAACCCTGGCGATGTCCTTCTCCCCCATGGCACGGCGGACCTTGGCTGGGACCCCTGCGACCAGCGACTCCGGCGGGATCACCGCGTCCTCGAGCACCACCGCGCCGGCTGCGATGAGGGATCGGGAACCGATGTGTGCCCTATTGAGCACCGTCGCGCTCATCCCGATCAGGACGTCGTCGTCGACCGTGCACCCGTGGACCAGGGCGCGGTGACCGATCGATACCCTGGCCCCGACCGTCACCGGCTTTCCGGGGTCCGAGTGCATGACCGTGTTGTCCTGGACATTCGAGCCCTCGCCGATACTGATCGTCGACCCTTCGGCCCGCAGCACGCACCCATAGTAGACAGCTGCTCCCGCCGCCAACCGGACGTCTCCGATCAGGGTGACTCCGGGAGCCACGAAGGCTTCGGGGTGAATCGTCGGGGCCACGCCGTCGATCGCTATCAGGGTCACATCGGCCAAGTCGCCCGGCCGTCTTTTCGCTCCATTGCTCATAGGGGATACATAAGCAGGGAATGACGTGGAGCACAAGCTTCGAAGTGGATGCGGAGTTTGTCAGAAAGTTCACACAGCCCACCTCTTGTGTGCGTCCGCGCACATGTGTGAACCTTAGGGGGTACGAGATCTGCGGATCATCCCGCAGGTCTCCTGTTTTTGTGGGCGCTAGGGCGCACACAGTCGTTTGATGAAAGGACACCATGGACTGGCGTCATCGTGCCGAATGCCTGAACGAGGACCCCGAACTGTTCTTCCCCATCGGGAACACGGGGCCGGCGCTTCTGCAGATCGAAGAGGCCAAGAGTGTCTGCCGCCGCTGCGAGGTCGCCGAGACCTGCCTGCAGTGGGCTCTGGAGACCGGCCAGGACGCCGGCGTCTGGGGTGGCCTGTCCGAGGACGAGCGCCGCGCCCTCAAGCGCCGCGCTGCACGCGCCCGCCGCGCGGGCTGAGCGCACTCGGCTGGCTACCCGGCGTCTGAGCGCCGAATATATGACTGGGCCCCGTCCATCCGGACGGGGCCCAGTCATATATTCGGCAGGACCGCTGCCGGCCCGCACGCTCAGACGCCGTCGCGCAGCGGCACCTCGATGACCGCCTCGGTCCCCCCGCCGGGGCCCGGCCGCCAGGTGATGTCCCCGGACAGATCGGTCTTGATCAGTGTCTTGACAATCTGCGTGCCCAGGCCGTTGCCGGGCCCCCCACCGGGAGGCAGCCCCACCCCGTCGTCGGAGACCGTGACGGTCAGCTGCTCACCGTGGCGCACCGGCCTGACCACGACCTCGCCGGTGATCGTGTCATCGGGTCCCAGCCCGTCCACCGGAAAGCCGTGTTCGACGGCATTGGCCACCAGTTCGTTGAGCGCCAGAGCCAGAGAGGTGGCATCGGCCGAGGAGATCGAACCGAACGATCCCTCCCTGCGCACGTGCACGCTCGCCTGTGCCGTAGCCAGTTCGGGAGCCATCTGCATGCCCTTGTCGATGATCTCGTCGAAGTCCACGGATGATTCGATGCCCTTGCTCAGCACATCGTGCACCGTGGCGATCATCTGCACCCGGCGCATCGCCTCACCCACCGCGGCCTTGGCCTCGGGGGACTTCAGGCGCCGTTCCTGCAAACGGAGCAGCGCGGAGACGGTCTGCAGGTTGTTCTTCACCCGATGGTGCATCTCGCGGATCATCGCATCGCGACTGAGCAGTTCGCGTTCCCGGCGCCTGACTTCGGAGACGTCGCGGACGAGCAGGATCGCCCCGGTGCGCACTCCGCCGCGTTTGAGTGGAATGGACCGCAGGGACACACTGATCCGGCCCTCTTCGATCTCCGCGCGCCACGGCGCCCGGCCCGTGAGCACCATCGGCAATGCCTCATCGACCTGGCGAACCTGGTCGATCAGCGAATCCACGACCTCGTTGAGGTAGCGCCCCTCGATTTCACCGTCGTGGCCCAGCCGGTGCAGCACCGACATCCCGTTCGGCGAGGCATAGCGAACCCTGCCCTCGCGGTTGAGTACGAGCAGCCCATCGCCCACCCGGGGCTCCCCGCGACGCACCCCCGACGGCACATTCTGCTGGGGGAACTCGCCCTCGGCGATCATCGACAACAGCATCATCGCCGAGGACCGGTAGTTGCGTTCCAACCGTGAGGCGCCGATCCGGCGCCCCTCCTCTGTATGTCGGGTCAGCAGGGCGATCACCTGCCCTGCCCGCACCACCGGGATCGCCTCGGCACCGGCCAGGGCCGGTACCGTGTCGCCCGCAGCGACTATCGCCTTGGCGTCGACCGCCCGCTGCAGGAATCCACGTTCCTCCTCATTGGCCAGCGTGCCGACCTCGTCGTGCGGGTAGACCGTCGAGCCGGTGGTCGGCCGGCAGTGGGCCACCACCCGGAACGCCCCGGCTCGATCGCCTTCCAACAGGGTGGGAACCCACAGCACCAAATCGGCGAATGAGAGATCGGCGATCAGCTGCCAGTCCCCCACCAGGAGGTGGAGCCATTCGACGTCCTCGGGGTCCGTCACCCCCTCCGCTGCCAGTTGATCGGTCAACAGGCTCATTCGCCGGCTCCACTGTTGAACCGGGTCGAGCGGACCAGCGAGCGCATCATCCGCAGCAGGACGGACAGCGGTGCCTGTCCGGCCTGTTCGAGGCCGAGCACTTCATCGGTGGTCGAGCGCACCGCGTCCAGGGCCGTCTGATTCTCCACCTGCCACTGGGCGATCCGCTCATCCGCCCGCTCCTCCGGGGTCGGGTTGGCCGATGTGGTGGTGCCCAGCACCACCAGGGCGATGGAGTGAACGGCCTGGTAGAAGTCATCGCGCAGCGCGCCGCGGGCCAGTGCCGACCAGCGGCTGGACCGGTCCAGCGCGCCGATGCTCACCAGCAGGTCCTGCCCGCGCAACAGGTCCGTCACACCGTAGTAGACCTCGGCCACGTCCCGCGCCTCCAGTCCCGTGCGCTCGGCGACGGTGGCGACATCCAGGAGGGCGAACTCGTCGAGCAGCGAGCCAGTGCGCCAGGCCAGGTCGGCTGGCACACCCGCGGCGATATAGGCCGCCGCCTGCTCTTCGACCGCCGCCCGGTCCGCACCGCGCAGCATCCCCTGCAGCTGGGGCCGCAGGCTGCGGACCACCGGCTGGAGACGCGCGATCTGGGCCGGCACGTCAATGGCCTCCGGAGAGAGGTTGAGCAACCAACGCGAGGCCCGGTCGAGCAGGCGCACGTATTCGTGCACGAGCTTGATCTGCACCTGGCTGGGAACGATATTGTCCAGGGCCGAGATCGTATCAAAGTGTTCGTCGAGGTCGAAGATCTCACTGACCGCTGCGAAGGTCCGCGCGATCTGCGGGATCTTGGCCCCCGTCTCCTCGATGATCCGGAAGATGTAGGTCAGGCCCGAGCGGTCGACCATCCGATTGACCAGGTGGGCCGTGGCGATCTCGCGGCGCAGCGGGTGTCCTGCCAGATCGGCCGCGTCGACGTCGAGGCCACTGGGGAAGTACGCTGCCAGGTCACCGGCCATGAACGACTCATCGGGCACCGTCGATTCCAGCAGGCTGGAGGCCGCGTGCATCTTCACATATGCCAGCAGTACCGCAAGCTCCGGCGAGACGTAACCGCCGCCGGATTCCCTGCGCCGGCTCATCGTCTTGGCGTCGGGGAGGAACTCCACTGCCGAGTCCAGGCCGGCGTGTTCCTCCAGGAACCGCTGCAATCGGATCAGCGCCCCGGTCATCGTGCGAGCCTCGTCGCGCCCTTCGCCCAACACCGCGTTCTGACTGTAGTTGTTCGCCAGCACCAGATCGGCGACTTCTCCGGTCTGGTCCAGCAACAGGGCCTCGCGCTGCTCCGGCCGGTACTTCCCGGCCCTGATCAGCCCGTCGATGAGCAGCTTGATGTTGACCTCGTGGTCGGAGGTATCGACACCCGCCGAGTTGTCCACGGCGTCGGTGTTGATCCGCACGCCGTGCAGTGCGGCCTCGATCCGGCCCAACTGGGTCGCCCCGAGATTGCCTCCCTCGCCCACCACGCGGGCCCGCAGCTGCGCTCCGGTGACCCGGATGTCCTCATTCGCCTTATCGCCGACCGCAGCATCGGATTCCCCCGTGGCCTTGATATAGGTCCCGATGCCACCGTTGTACAGCAGATCGACCGGCGCCTTGAGGATCCCGGAGATCAATTCCCCTGGGGTATAGCGGCCGGGGGCCAGGCCCAGGGCCGCGGCCGCCTCCGTACTCAACAGCACCGACTTGGCCGTGCGGGAGTAGACGCCACCGCCGGCCGACAGCAGGGACTTGTCGTAGTCCTGCCAGCTGGAGCGCGGCAGTTCGAACAACCGTTTGCGCTCGTCGAAGGCCGCCAGGGGCTCCGGGTCCGGATCGATGAAGATATCGCGATGGTCGAAGGCCGCGATCAGCCTGGTGTGCCGACTGCGCAGCATGCCGTTGCCGAACACATCGCCGCTCATATCGCCTATGCCCACCGCGGTGAAGTCCTCGCGGGATGTGTCCACGCCCAATTCGCGGAAGTGCCGCTCCACCGACTTCCACGCGCCGCGCGAGGTGATTCCCATGGCCTTGTGGTCGTAGCCGACCGAACCGCCCGAGGCGAAGGCGTCGCCCAGCCAGAAGCCGCGGGAGATCGCCAGTCCGTTGGCGATATCGCTGAAGCGCGCAGTGCCCTTGTCAGCGGCCACCACCAGATAGGTGTCGTCACCGTCATAGCGCACAACCGAGTCCGGGTGCTCCACGGTCTGCCCCGCCGGCCCCTGCACCAGGTTGTCAGTCAGGTCCAGCAGCGCCCCGATGAATTTCTCATAGGCGTGCTGCCCGGCCGCCGCCCAGGCGCTGCGGTCCACCGTCGGGTCCGGCAGGTATTTGGGCACGAAACCGCCCTTGGCACCGGTGGGCACGATCAGGGCGTTCTTGACCATCTGCGCCTTGACCAGGCCCAAGATCTCCGTGCGGAAATCGTCTGGCCGGTCCGACCAGCGCAGGCCGCCGCGTGCTACCTTGCCGAAGCGCAGATGCACGCCCTCGACCTCCGGCGAGTACACCCAGACCTCGATCGCCGGACGCGGCTTCGGCGCGAACGACAGCTCGGTCGGATGAAGTTTGAAGGCCAGTGTCTGTGGCAGGGTGTCGGGCCCGGCTGTGAAGGCATTGGTCCTGACCAGGGCGCGGATGAGCATGCGCATGGCCCTGACCAGGCGATCTGCGTCGAGCGTGGCGACCTGTGCCAGGCTCGCCTCGATGCGCTCTTCGGCCTCCGCCACCAGGCGCTCGCGCTCGGCGGAGTCGATCGCGGGATCGAACCGGCGGGTGAACAACGTGACGAGCAGGCCGGCCAGTTCCGGATGGGCGGTGAAAATGCCGGCCATGGTGCGTTCGCGCAGGGCCAGCCCGGCCTGGCGTAGATAGGCGCCCAGCGCCTGCAGTACCGTCAGTTCCGTCCAGCTCAGGCCCGCGATGATGAGGCTGTCGAGTGAACTCGTCTCCCGCAGCCCCCTCCACCCTGCGGCGAAGGCGCTCTCGATCCGAGCGAAGTCCTCGCGATCGACCGGTCGTGAGAACTCCAGGCCGAAGTCGTAGATGTAACGCTGAGTGCCGTCGGCCAGATCGATCCGATACGGCCTCTCGTCGAGGATCTGCGCGCCCAGATTCGACAGGTGCGGCACGATTGCCGACAGGCCGGCCGGGGCCAGACGGTACAGGGCAAGGCGCAGATGGTGCTCATCGGTACCCGGTTCCCGGTGCAGCATCACCCGCGGGGCCAGGTCCGTCACCAGGGTGTCGAACCGATCCACATCGGCCAGGGCCTGTTCCGGCGTCTGGTGCTCCCGGTAATCCGCAGGGAAGGCGTGTGCCCACAGCCTGGCACGCTCCGAGGCCGCTTGGGACAGCTTCTCGTCCGATGGCGCCAGCAGTTCCTCCAGGTCCTCGGACCAGGATCTCACGGCCGATTTGATGCGTTCGGCCACCACCTCCGGCGAGATGTCCGGCAGCATCTCATCGCGGCCGACCCGGGCGACGAAGTGCAGACGCGCCAGAATCGAGTCCGACAGCAGCACGTCGAAGTCGACGCTGTCCGCCCGGTACAGATCGCGCAGGACCGCCTCGACCCGCAGGCGCGAGGCCGTGTCATAGAGGTCGCGGGGGACGTAGACCAGGACGGAGACATAGCGTTCATAGGTATCGCGGCGAATGAAGACCGAGGACTCGCGCTTCTCCTGCAAGTCGATGACGGTCAAGACGATGTCGAGCACGTCCTGCGGTTCGGCTTGGAGCATATCGTCACGGGGGAACGATTCGAGGGCGCCCAGCAGTTCGGTCCCGGAATGGGAATCGCGCAGCAGCCCCGAGTGCTGCATGATCCAGGAGACCTTGGCGCGCAGCACCGGTACGTCCAGCACCGAGGCGTTGTACATGGGCGCGGTGTACAGGCCGACGAAACGACGCTCCCCGACGATCTCCCCTGCTTCGTCGAAGACCTTCACGCCCAGGTAGTCCATGAACCCGCGGCGAATGATCTGCGAACGGGAATTCGCCTTCGTCAGGACCAGCACGTGTGGGTCCCTGGCATGGGAGGAGACCGACTTCGACAGAGGCGAGACGGTGGTGTCGCGCAGGGCGCTGATGCCCAGTGCAGTGCCCTCGACGGGCTCCAGCCGGGTACTGCCCCCGGCTTCGACCAGGCGGTACTCGCGGTAGCCCATGAAGGCGAAGCGGCCGTCGATCCAGTCGAGGAAGTCGGCGGATTCGATGGCCTCGGCCGCCAGCTCGGGACGCGGGGCGCGCTCGCGCAGGTCAGCGGCCTGGGTATGGGCGCGCTCCGCCATCGCGGCCTCATCGGCCGCCGCTGCGCGGATCACCGCGATGATGTGCTCGAGCGCGCCGGCCAGCCCGTCGAAGGATTCCGGTGCGATTCTGTCGATGTCGATCAGCAGCCATGACTCGCGCCGCGGGATGCGGGCCTCTGGACTGTCCACCTCGGCCAGGGTCGGCAGGGCCTGCGTATCGGTGTGCAACAGACCCTTGCGGGCGACCGTGAATTGCTCGGGCGAAGCGGAGTCGCGCAGGGTGATGAGGGTGGGATGGTGCACCCGGCGGATCACATATCCGGTGGAGCTCAGCGCCGCGGTGACTGACGAGACGAGGTAGCGCACATCGGTGACCACGATCGCGATCCTGGTGTGGTTTCCCGTGTAGTCCGCATCGCCCGGTTCCGGATTGTGCAGTGACACAACCGGTGCGGTGCCGGTGAAACGCCGGGCCGTGCGCAGGTGATCCCAGGCGCAGCCGGCCATGGCCTTGGCGCCCAGGGCCTCGAATTCGTACCTGTCGATGCGGGGATAGTATTCGCGCAGGAAATCCTCCGGGGGTTCCTCCCCTGTGATCTCCTGCCATGCGGTCGCGAGCTGGGCCTGGTAGACCTCTGCCACTTCTTCTCCTCTATGGATCGGATTGTTCATCGTCGTTGATGTCCTCTCACTCTATCCCCGCGCAGGCCGCGGCGGGCCCCTGGGACGATGAGTCGATGAGCAGGGGGATCTCCGCGGCGTCATACCACAGCAGATCCGCGGACAACAACGTCTGAGCCGCCGTTTGAGCGTCCTGGCCGGCCACCGCGTCGATGGTCGCGGCCTCGTCCATATGGGCCGAGACGATCCGCGCGGATTCGATTCCGGGCAGGGCGTACGTCACGACGCCGGGATAGACACCCAGGGGCCGGTCCGCCGGCCGCACGCCCGCGTCCAGGGCGAGGATCACCCGCGGCTCTCCGGTGGTCAGTGCCGGATCCACGGCCTGGGCCGCCGCGACCTCGAAGGCGGTCCATTCCGCCTCCTCCCGCGCCTCGCCGCGCAGGCCGGTGTCCGCCGGCGCGAAGACCGTCACGGATGTGGTGGGCAGGGTTTCCCAGGCGGCTGCGAGGGCGCCGAGCGTGGTGGGAAGATAGCAGCGAATCGCTTCGGTCACGGGCATGCCCCCATTGTGTCAGAGGGATGTCACAAACGTGCTACGCGGCGCCGTCGGCCCCTGCCCTTTCGCACACCCCGCAGGCTGCGCCGCCGGGTGGCCGGGCGCGGCAGGCCGGGCATTTCGGTCAGCAGCGCGTCGATCGCCTCGACGAATGCGCTGTGCGGCGCCGCTTCGCCGATGCTGCGCCCGGCCAGCAGCGCCCGGTCCAGGTCCTCCCCCGCGGCAGGGAGGAAGCAGTATTGTCGAACACCGACGAACCGACTCAGGGTTGCGGATACGACGGACTGCGGATCGGGGCCGACGGCGGACTCCCTGACCTTGTTGACCACGATGGTCGCCCTGTCCGTCAGCTGTGCGAAGTCATCGGAGGTGACGAGATTGACCAGCCGGAGCAGCCCCAGCGGGTCGGCATTGCCGAGCACGAGGACGTGGTCGGCCGCGGCCAACACCGCCCGGGTGGCACCGTGGCGGTCGGAGTGCGGGTCGAACTCCTCCCCGTCGAGCCGGTCGGAGACGTCCACGACGGTCACCGCGGCGTGCGCGCGCAGTTCCTCGAGTACTTCTCCCAGCACGCCCGGTCCGACCTCCTGCCATCTGTCCGCCCGGCTCATCCCGGTGATCAGGCGCAGCCCGGGGGCCACACTGCTCAGCTGGGCGGAGACGGCCTCGGGAGCTGGTCGCCCGGAGCGCATCAACCGGCACAGTGCCGCGATCTGCGGAGCCTCGTCGAGCACCCCGAACAGGACCGCCTGGCTGGCCGCCACCGTGTCCGCATCGCACAGCACTGTCTCCCCGACCAAGGACAGGCGCTGCGCCAGAGCGGCGGCCACGGTCGACCGCCCCGGCGCCCCGGCAGTACCCCAGACCGCGATGATCGTACCCGTGCGCCGCGCCTCGGCCGGCTTTTGCGCCGGCCGCGGCGGAGCCACCACGCTGGCGGCGCTCGAACGGATCCGCGCCGCCAGGTCTGCGACGGGCAGGTCGAGCCCGGCCACCGGCAGGTCCCACCCCCGGAAATCGGCCTCCTGACCCATGGCCAGGATGTGCACCCCCGTGTGTTTGAGCCCGCGCACGACATCGGCGTCGAGACCGGGGAAATAACGTCCCAACAGCACGACTTGGCCCTCGCCGGCCGCTGCCAGGGCCAGGAGCTCGGCCTCATCTGCGGGACGAGCGATGACGGTCAGATCGGGCACCTCGCCCAGGCGTGCGACGACCCCCGCCTCGAACTCGGCATCGAGGGCGACGATGAGCCCGATCATGGCATCGCCTCTGTGGTGGCGGCCGGCACCGAGACCGCAGAGATCCGGTGGCCGGACGCCTGGGCGGCCAGGATCTGGGATAGTTTGTCCGTGGGCACGAAAACCTCCAGCCTGGCACCGGAGGCCTGCGCGAAGCCACCGGCCGAATGGTCTGCGTTGACCACGTCGATGCCGGAGAGAATCTCCTTCGGCTCGACCGTCTCCGCATCGGAATCGGCTGCCCAGATGTCCACTCTGCTGCCGGCCGTCACCGCCTGCGGCAGACTTTCGGACAGGTCGAGGCTCAACAGCCGGCCCTGCAACTGCTCCTGTGAGCCGAGCTGGCCCGCGGGAACCAGCTCGCCCGCTCCCACCGATCTCAGGACCGTGGAGCCGATGGGTGCGGCATCGTGCGCCGACAGATAGGCCCCGGCGTTGCCCGGCAGGCTGACCTCTGTAGCGGTCAGATCGCCTTCGGCGAGCACAGCGCCGGGGACCAGAACGTGTGCGGCGGCCCAGACCCGCGTCGTCTGCGCCGCCTGTCTGACGATGAACCAGGTGCCCAGCACGCTGGCCAGGACCAGGACCACGCCAATCAGCACACGGGGATCGCGGAGTCGGGGTCGAGAAAAACGGGGAGTTCCATGGGAAGCCACGATCTTTCCTTTCATCTTACTGTGGATAGTGGTTAAATGTAACAAACAGCGTTATTCGATAATGTCAGTCGGCAAAGGAACTTTCATTGCGAGTTGCGCGTATCCTAGTGAATGGAGGGGTCCCCCATGGTGGTTGAAACACGCTTCCTGCCGCTGACCGATGTCGCGGAGGTACTCAACGTCTCCGCCGCCCAGGCCAGGGCACTGGTCCGATCCGGAGAACTGCGGGCCATCAAAGTCGGCGGCCGCGGACAGTGGCGGGTGGAGAAGACGGAGCTCGAGGACTACATCCAGCGGATGTACCGGGAGACCCGCTCCGCAATCGAATCGGGGGCAGCGGACCTGTAGGCTCACAGCAGTTCCTGGACGAAATCAACTGCGGGCAGCGGGATCACCTGATGGTGATCCGCTGCCCGCAGTTGCATATAGTCCCCGCCCACCGCAGCGATCCTCCCCTCGACCACCAGTCCGCCGACCAGGGCGATGCGCACCGGAACACGGCGTCGGCTCAATTCCCGCAACGGTGAGGCAAGGGACAACGCACTCAACAGATCCGCCGGTACCCGACCCCGGACCGGCACCCGCAACAGCTGCACCGCGCGCAGCGCGACGAGCAGGCGTGCGGGCGTCTCCAGCGCCAGCCACCCCTCCCCCTGATCGACGAGTGAGCCTGTGAACACATGGCCCTGCACGGTGACTTCGATCCGGGTGCCCAGCAGTCCGGCCACTCGCTCGACCAGACCATGATCCGCATACGACTCGTGCATCAGGTCCGGCACCTGGGCCAGACGGTCGGAACGCTCTTCAGCGTCGATACGGGCCTCGAGATCCGCGAAAACGCGCTCGAAGCGGTTCAACTCGTCCATGTGTTCATCTTGCTATACCGAACGTGTGATGACAAGCACATGACTTCCAAAAAATCTATTGACACTGTTTGATGCTGTTTGCAATAGTTATGGCAATTGAAAACCCCTTGCTAGGAGTAGCCATGCGACGACTGCTGACATGCTCGATCGTTCTGCTTCCGCTCGTTCCACAGGCGATTCTGTTTAACCTTGCGCCCGGGCTGATAGACGAGTTGCGGTCCGGCGATATCGCCGCAGGCCTCGTGCTCGTCCTCTCCGGCCTGGGCTGCCTCTACGTCCTCACCATCCAGCTGGCCCTGTGCCTAGCCGGCCTGGCCCGGCTGACCGACGTCCTGCACCTGCCCGGTGCGCCGACGCTGCGCAGGGCCGCCTGCACCCTGAGTCCCAGAATCGCCCGCGTCGCCCTCGCCGGCGCGCTGGGGACGGGACTCGGTGCGGCAGCCCTGCCGGCTCAGGCCGCGATGCAGACGGAACCCGACTCGCCCGTGCCCAGTGCCGGCTCGCCCGGCTGGCCCACCTCCCGGACCGATCCGGGCTGGCCAACCACGGCGGCGCCACAACGGCCGGAGAACACCGCCACCGGCTCGTCGTCACCGCCGCGCGCAGAGTCGACTGCAGAGTCACCTATTCCGCCGCGGGACCGGCCGAAGAATGCTCAGGGCCCTCTCCCCGACGCGCCGCAGAGCTCCCCGGCCGCCCCGGAACGGACCTCCCAGCATGCAATCGTCACCGTCGTCCGCGGGGACAACCTCTGGTCGATAGCACGCGCGCAGCTGAGCGCCCAAGGAACCGAACACCCCACGACGGCTCGGCTAGCGAAGCAGGTCGATCACATCTACAGCCACAATAAGAGCCTTATCGGCTCCAACCCCAACCTCATCATGCCCGGTCTTCGATTGGAGATGCCATGACCATCCAGCTCGACGGAGTCCAGGACCTGCCCCGCCTGCGCGGCCCCCGGCCGGCACCGTCCCGCCGTCGCCCGGCTCCACCACCGGTGGCCCAGCCGGCGGAACCGCGTGCCCCGATCGACTCCGAACTCGTGGCCCGTACCGCCCGATCACTGGCGATCGCCGCCCTCGAGGTCTCCTGTGGACTACGCCGGCCTGCCACCATCGCCCGCTGGGTCGACCCCGAACTGTTCGCCCGACTGTGCCGGCAAGCGGCGCTGCGCGAACGCCTAGTGGGATCCGGTGGACCCGCCACCCGGGTCCTCGGAGCCGGAGTCCCCCGGATCTGTAGACTCTCACAGACCGTGGCCGAGGCCGCGCTGGTGGTCGCGACCTCCCGCCGTCATCGCGCACTCGCCCTACGGCTGGAGCTGATCGCCGACCGCTGGATCGCCACTGCCTTCTCCGGCCTGTGAGGACGCGGGTGCGCTACTTGCGCTTCTTGGCGGCCCGGCGTTCCGCCCTGTTCTGCGGAGCCTGCTGCGTCTCATCGTCTTCGGAGGACTCGACCGCATCACCATCGGGCCCCGAGAGCAGCAGCGGCTGCTGCTTGCGCTCGAGCTCGGCCGCACCCACCTCATAGGTGTCGTCACTGGGGTCGTCCAGATCCTCACCCGGGTCCACGGTCACCGTGACCTCCAGCTTGTTGGTCATCCGCACGACGTCCTCCTTGATGCCGTCCTGCATCGCGGTGAACATCTCGAAGCCCTCGCGCTGGTATTCGACCAGGGGGTCGCGCTGGGCCATGGCACGTAGACCGATGCCATTCTTCAGGTAGTCCATTTCGTAGAGGTGGTCCCGCCAGCGCTTGTCGATCACCGACAGCATGACACGGCGCTCCAGTTCGCGCATCGCTCCGTCGCCCAGGGCAGCCTCACGTTTGTCGTACGCCAGGTCGGCGTCCGACCCGATCTCCTTGACCAGCTTGTCCCGGCTCAGATTCGCCTTGGAACCGACATCGGCGATCAGGTCGTTTTCATCGATACTGGGATCGTAGAGATCCGACAGCGCGGTGAACAGTTCGTCGATCTGCCAGGACTCGGCCGGTCCGTGGGTCGCCGCGGTGATGTACGACTCGATGACCTCCGTACGGAAGGCCGCAACCTGGTCCTTCATATCCTCACCGTCGAGCACCTTGCGGCGTTCGGCGTAGATGAGTTCGCGCTGGCGGTTGAGCACGTCATCGTACTTCAGGACGTTCTTGCGCTGCTCGGCGTTGCGCTGTTCGATCTGGGACTGCGCTGAGAGGATGGCGCGGGAGACCATCTTCGATTCCAGGGGCACATCATCGGGAACATTGGCGGTCGCCAGGATGCGTTCGGCCGCGCCGGAACCGAACAGCCGCATCAGATCGTCGGTCAGCGACAGGTAGAACCGGGATTCGCCGGGGTCGCCCTGACGCCCGGAGCGGCCGCGCAGCTGATTGTCGATACGACGCGACTCATGGCGCTCGGTGCCCAGAACGTACAGGCCGCCCGCCGCACGGACGTCCTCGGCCTCGGTCTCGACGGTTGCCTCTGCAGCGGCCAGGACCTCCGGCCAGACCTCCTCGTAGCGCTCGGAATCCTCCTGCGGATCCAGGCCGCGCGACTGCATTTCGGCCACCGCGATGAATTCCGCGTTGCCTCCGAGCATGATGTCGGTACCACGGCCGGCCATGTTCGTCGCAACGGTCACCGCGCCCGCACGGCCGGCGAGTGCCACGATTGCGGCCTCGCGCGCATGGTTCTTCGCATTGAGAACCTCGTGCGCAATGCCCCGCTTGGCCAGCTGCTGGGATAGGTACTCGCTCTTCTCCACGCTGGTCGTACCCACCAGAACCGGCTGACCGGATTCGTGGCGTTCGGCGATGTCCTCGACGACCGCGTCGAATTTCGCCACTTCGTTCTTGTACACGAAATCCGCCTGGTCGATGCGCCGCATCGGCTTGTTCGTGGGGATCGGCACCACACCCAGCTTGTAGGTGGACATGAACTCGGCGGCCTCGGTCTCCGCCGTGCCGGTCATGCCGGAGAGCTTGCCGTAGAGGCGGAAGTAATTCTGCAGGGTAACGGTCGCCAGGGTCTGGTTCTCCGCCTGGACCTCGACGCCCTCCTTGGCCTCGATCGCCTGGTGCAGGCCCTCGTTGTACCGTCGGCCCTTGAGGATGCGGCCTGTGTGCTCATCGACGATGAGCACCTCTCCGTCGAGCACGACATAGTCCTTATCGCGCTTGAACAGCTCCTTGGCCCGGATCGCGTTGTTCAGGAAGCCGATCAGCGCGGTGTTCTCCGGATCGTACAGATTGGCGATGCCCAGGTAGTTCTCGACGCGTTCGATCCCCGGTTCCAGCACACCGACCGTGCGCTTCTTCTCGTCGACTTCGTAGTCGCGTTCGTCCTTGAGCCGCTTGACCACATTCGCGAACTCTCCGTACCAGCGGTTGGCATCGCCGTCTGCGGGACCCGAGATGATCAAGGGAGTCCTGGCCTCGTCGATGAGGATCGAGTCGACCTCGTCGACGATGGCGAAATTGTGCCCGCGCTGAACCATCTCCTCGGGCGACCAGGCCATATTGTCACGCAGGTAGTCGAAGCCGAATTCGTTGTTCGTGCCGTAGGTGATGTCCGCGGCGTACTGCTTGCGCCGCTGGTCCGGGCTCATCGAGGACAGGATGCAGCCGGTGGTCATGCCCAGGAAGCGGAAGACACGACCCATGATCTCCGACTGGTAGCCGGCCAGGAAGTCGTTGACCGTGACGATGTGCACGCCCTTGCCGGCCAGGGCGTTGAGATAGGCCGGGGCAGTGGCGACCAGGGTCTTGCCCTCACCGGTCTTCATCTCGGCGATATTGCCCAGGTGCAGGGCGGCCCCGCCCATCAGCTGAACGTCGAAGTGACGCATTCCAACAGTGCGCGCCGAGGCCTCGCGGACCGCGGCGAAGGCCTCCGGCAGCAACGAGTCCAGGGACTCCCCATCCGCGATCCTCTCGCGGAACCGATCGGTCTCCTCGCGCAGTTCCGCATCCGTCATGCCCTCGAATTCGTTTGACAGGGCGTTGATCGCATCGGCATAGTTGCGCAGCTTCTTCAGCGTGCGTCCTTCGCCCATGCGAAGCACCTTTTCGAGGATATTGGCCACGGTTCTCCTTGTTACATCACTCAGGTCTTCTGTCCATCCCGGCTCCGCCGGTTCTCCAAGGCACTACTCTAACGCGTCGCACCTGAGTGTTGCCTCACTCGCCCACCGCTTGGCCGCACACACGCAGGCGCCCCGCCTCCTGTTCAGGAGGCGGGGCGCCGTGGCGATTCCGATTTCCGGAACCCGGATCAGTCGGCTGCGACCAGCGATTCGTCGAGGGCGATCACACCATAACTCCAGCCGCGCCGCCGATAGACGACCGATGGCTTCTGCGTGTGCACGTCGATGAAGAGGTAGAAGTCGTGACCGACCATCTCCATTCGGTTGAGGGCCTCGTCGATCGCGATCGGGGCGGCGGGGAAGGTCTTCTCGCGCAGCACCACGGGCGATTGGCCCTCTGCCGGCACCCGGCCACCCGTCTGGTCGACGGTCGCCTCGTCGAGGCCGGTGTCGTCCCTCTGGTCGAGCAGGGGTTCTTTGACCTCCAGCCGGCTCAGTGCCTCCGCTGTGGATTCCGCCCTGTGCTTGCCCTGGCGCGAGACCTTCTGGCGGTCGCGGGCCCGGCGCAGGCGCTCGAGCAGTTTCGCCCAGGCCAGGTCGAGGGCTGCGTACTTATCGGAGGCGCAGGCCTCGGCGCGCAGCACCGGGCCCTTGGCAACGACGGTGATCTCGACACGTTCCGAGGTCTCCGGATGCTTCACATTGCCGTCGTGGGTGAGAACCACTTCGACCCGCAGAGCGCGCGGGGCGAGCTGTTCTACCTTGGATACCTTGTCCTCGACATGAGCCCGGAAACTGTCCGAGACGTTCAGGTGACGACCCTTGACCACGATGTCCATGCTGTTTCTCCTTTGATCCCTGAGGGATTGGCGACCCCGCCTTGGGCGGCATCGGGATGATCCGCGATCCGTTCCGTTCGGGGTGTCTCCATTACATACCAGCCGCGGTATCCCGGTGTGCGGCATCGCCGGTAATTGCCAAAACCGCAATGGAATCAACCTGGATTTGCACACGCCCGAGCGCGCGGGCCGCTTCGGCCAGGGTCGCTCCGGTCGTACAGATATCGTCGACGAGGACGACGACCGGCCGCAGCGCGACGAGCCGTCTGGCAGCGGCCGGATCGGCCACTGCGTGTGTGCCGCGGACATTCGCCCGCCGGCCCCTGCTGCCCTGGCCCACTTGATCGCGGTGGGCGCCTCTGACCCGCAGCAGCTCGCCCACCCGGGCGTCCAGCCCGTCCGCACCCAGCAGACGGCAGGCCGCCCCGGCCAAGGCCGCAACGTGGTTGCCCCCGCGTTCGCGCGCGCTCCTGGCACTTGCCGGGACCGGCACCAGCACCAGGCCGCGCGCCGGCTCGACGCCTGCTGACTCCGCCAGCGCCGCCACGATCGTGCGCGCCAGTACGAGGCCCAGCACGGGAAGGACATCGCGCCTGTCACGGGCCTTGTACGACACCAGGACCTCACGCAGCACTCCCGTGTATTCTCCCGCCCCACAGACACGCTGTGTCCCATAGCGGGGCAGGCTCCAGCGGGGCGGGCTATCCAGATGGCTCAGACACACCCCGCACAGGCTCACGGTCTCCGCCCCGCAGCCCGCACAGGTCGGCGGCAGGAGGAGTTCGGCCAATTCGCTCCACAGTCCCACCCGACCAGCATGATCGGCCCAGGACGCACCCACAAGCCCCTGGCCCGGCTGTGACCGGCGGTCACCCGGCTGTGGAGCGCCTGTGCAGCAGTCCCGCGGGCAGGCTCAGCCGGGGAACGCCGGCTCATAGGACTTGATGCCGACGAGCTTCTGCCAGGCGCCCCCCTGATAGCTGTACACGTCGCCGGCTCTGGTGCCGATGCGCATCGAGCGCAGGTCCGTGCCCGCACTGATCGAAGTGCCCTCGGACACCGAGCCACGTGCGGCGAACATTCCGGAGGACGACAGGGTGTAGGGCTGCAGATCCCCACCGGACTCCAGTGCGGCCAATGCCACAAGCGTGTCGGTACCGGCCCAGGACACATCGCGCAGGTCGGAGAACGACTCGCCCGCCGACAACGGCGCGTCCCCGGACAACTCCCGCGGAGCCTGATCCGAATCACGGACGATGCCGATATAGTCCAGGCGGCTGTCCGCCTTCGAGCCGGTCGATAGGACGACCAACCTGGACCCGTCCCGCGAGACCCGCACCGCCGTCACGGTCCGCTTGGACAGGAAACCGGCCTTGAGCGTCTTCATCTCCCCGTCGGGCCCGACCACCTTGAGCCGGCCCGTGTCCGACTCGGCCGTGTAGAGCCAACCGAATCGATCGAAGCTGGGGGCCGCCAGTGAGCTTCCCCTGACGACCACTGTGTCCTTCCGGCCCCCCACGGTCATCCGATGAAGTTCGCGCTCTCCCGCGGCCAGGTATGCGAAGACCCGGCCGGTGTAGTCCCTGGCCGGATTCCCAGCGCCCTTCTTCGGTGCGGGCAGAGGCAGAGACGAGGTCCGGTCCCCGCCCAGTTCCACCAACCGTCCGTCCTGCAGGACGACGGGCCTGCCGGGTACCTCGACCTCGGTGTTGGGCAGATTCGCGGTATCCACGTCCTCGGGCATCCCCGCACCCGTCACCGTCACATCGCGCACCGAGGGCATCGACTGCAATGACAGCGCCACGGTCTTGGCCAGGCGCTCGGCATCGCGCGCGCTCAACTGAGGGTCCCCGGACAGTTCGACCGCGGCGTCTCCGTCGGAGACGCTCAGGGATCCCACTCCCAGCTTGCCGCGCCCCGAGCCCACGGCGGGCACGACGGCGCCCTTGAGATAGTCGGCGGGACCCGCCAATAGATCGGCCACCAGTTCCCGGCCGGCCGAGCCACTGCGCAGGTACCAGCGGGTGTCGGGTACCGCATATTTGAAGTCGGGGGTGTAGTAATACAGGGAATGGGCCTGGAACATGCTGGAGAAGTTCGCCGGAGTCACCACGATGCCCGCCGGCATTTTGGAGATCCGCCATTCCCCATTGACCTGCCGCAGGGTGAACTTCACCGTGCGCTCCGAGTCGGCGGCGGCTTCCCGGTAGACCCGTGTCGAATCGATATGGGCCTGCACCGGCAGGGTCAGACTGACGGTCTGCGAATCGCTGGTCACCTCGGAGTTGATGGAGTCGAGGCTGTGGCCCGATTTGAGGACCCAGACGGACTCCAGGGGTTCCCAGGAAGCCGCCAGATCGTCGGTCAGGAAAGACCTGGCCACGGCGAAGTTCGAGGCCGAACCGGTGCCGGCGGCCAGGAATCCACGCACGATCTGGTCCTGGCTGGCCCCTGTCACGGGGCCGTCGGGATCGATTCTGACCTGACCCGGTTCGCTGGAATCAACGTCGATCTGCCCGATCGGACCCGAGCGCGGAATCGAAATACAACCCGTGAGCAGCAGGAGTAGGCACAGAGCGCCGGCAAGCGCTGCGGGCACCCGCGTGCGCCCTGCCCGGGTAGCACTCATGACCGGTCTCCTTCCGCCGCGGGCGGGGTGCCCGGGGCCTGATCGAGTTCGACGACGATGGGGATGCTGCCGGTCTGCACGCGCACCGACCCATCGCTGGTGGCAGGTCCCGCAACGAGTGCCGCACCGCTGATGAGGGCGTCGGCAGGGGGCAGCGGCAACGGCGAGGACACGATGTCCTCCCCCTGCCTACGGGGCACGGTCAACCGGAAGCAGGACCCCTCCCCGACTCTGCCCCAGGCCTGGAGCCAGCCGTTGTGCAGGTGCGCGTCCTCCAGTGAAATCGCCAGGCCCAGCCCGGAGCCGCCCAGGGTGCGTTTGCGCGATGGATCGGCGCGCCAGAACCGGTCGAACACGTGCTGGACCTGTTCGTCGTTGAGGCCCACGCCGTGGTCGCGGACGCTCACGGCCACCGCCTCCGCATTGGATCCGACATAGACCTCGATCGGATTGCCCTCCCCGTGTTCGATGGCGTTGACGACCAGGTTGCGCACGACCCGGGTGACACGGATCCGGTCGATCTGGGCCATCACCGGTTGGCTGGGCGCGCGCAGGCCCAGCTGCGAACCACTGCGCGCTGCCAGCACCCCTACCGATTCGACGACGCCGCGGACCACATCGGTCAGATCCGCCGAAGTCGTGTTCAGAGCGGCGGCGCCGGCATCGTAGCGCGAGATCTCCAACAGATCGGCCAGGAGGTCCTCGAAGCGGGCGACCTGGCTTTCGAGCAGCTCGGCCGAGCGTCGGGTCGCCTCGTCGAAGGTGTCGCGATCGTCGTAGATCATGTCCGCGGCGATCCGGATCGTGGTCAACGGGGTGCGCAGCTCATGAGAGACGTCGGAGACGAACTGCTGTTGCAGGGTCGTCAATTGTTCCATGCGCAGGATCTGGTCCTGCAGCGATTCGGCCATATCGTTGAAGCTCTGGGCCAGGGTAGAGATCTCATCATGGCCGATCACCGGCATACGCTGGTCGAGGTCGCCGTCGGCGATCCGGCGGGCCACATCCGCGCCCTGCCGTACCGGTGTGACGACCATCCGGGTGACGACCCAGGAGATGGCGCCGACCAGGACCACCAGGACCAGGGCCGCTACCAGCAGAGCGCGCTGGACGAACTCCAGGGTGTTCTGCTCGTCCTGCAGGTCGGCCACCACGTAGAGTTCGAACTGGCCGGCGGCGGGAATCATCACCTTCTGCGCGATGACCAGGCCGGGCGAGCGTTCGGCGCCTGGCAGCGCGATCGGCTGGTAGAGCTGCTGGCCGTCGGTCGAATCGTACACTCTGCTGCGGAAGTCCCCCGGCAGATCGGCCGTGCGCACCGGCTCCTCGCCATAGGGCGAGGTGGAGATCGATTCGACGCCGTCATCGCGCCTGCCCACGGGTTCCAGATTGATCGAGCGCAGTGCCATCGGCGAGCGCGAGACCATCGAGCGCAGCTGGGTGTTGAGACTGTCGAGCAACTGATCCGTATCGTCGATGCCCGACAGGGCCCCCAGTTCCTGACCGTAGCCGACGGTCTGCGCGGAGGCCGAGCTGAGCTTCGCCTCGTAGAGTCCGCGCGCGATCTGCTTGGACATGTACGTCCCAACGCCGAAGATCGCGATGATCGTCAACACGCTGGTCAACACGACGATGCGCAGCTGCAGGGATCTGGCGAACACCCCGGCGATGCGCTTATAGGAGCGGACCAGCCTTTGGCGCGTTTCGCGCAGACCACCCCGCCCGGCGCCACCGTCGTGGGCCCGGCTCACGCGGAATGACCGGCCTTGTAGCCCACACCGCGCACCGTGACGACGATATCCGGCTTCTCCGGATCACGTTCGATCTTGGCCCGCAGGCGCTGCACGTGGACGTTGACCAGGCGGGTGTCCGCCGCATGGCGGTAACCCCAAACCTCTTCGAGCAGTTGTTCACGGGAGAACACCTGCCAGGGCTTGCGCGCCAGGGCCACCAGCAGATCGAATTCCAGCGGGGTCAGCGAAACGGGCTTGCCCGCGCGCGTGACGTTGTGCCCCGGCACGTCGATCATCACGTCGGCGACGTGTAGGACCTCGGGCGCAGCCGGCTCGCTCATCCGCAGCCGGGCACGGACCCTGGCCACCAGTTCCTTGGGCTTGAAGGGTTTCGCGACGTAGTCGTCGGCGCCCGATTCGAGCCCTGCGACAACATCGACGGTATCCGATTTGGCAGTCAACATGATGATGGGGACACCGGATTCCGCCCTGATCTCCCGACACACCTCAAGCCCGTCCTTGCCCGGTAACATCAGGTCGAGCAGGATGAGGTCGGGCTGGTTCCTGTGAAAGGCATCGAGGGCGCCATCGCCCGAGGCCCAGAAAGAGGGTTCGAAACCCTCACTCTGCAACACGATGCCGATCATTTCCGCCAGGGCGGTGTCGTCGTCGATCACGAGAATCCGGTCATTCATACCCTTATTGTCCAACATCCCGCGCCCGCCGCGCACTCCGACCCGCCAGGGACCATGCGGGCCGGGGCCGCAATCAGGCCCGGATCAGCTCGAGGACCCGCTGTGTGAGGTCCTGTGTGCGTTCGACGCTGGGGGTCTCGCAGTTGAATCTGACCAGCGGCTCAGTGTTGGATTTGCGCACATTGATCCAGAAGTCCTCGCCCTGCAGCGTCACCCCGTCCATGCGGTCCAGGTCGCCGCGACCGAAGTCCCCGGCCGCGGCGGCCGCGGCGAAGTTGTCCAGAACGGCGTCGGGTTGTGCCACCCGGGAATTGTGCTCCCCGGAGAGTTCCGCCGGGGCGAATTCGGCGAGCAGTTCGCTCAGGGTCTTCTCCGTGCGTTCGAGCGCTGCGATGATGTGGGCGGCGGCCAACATCCCGGAGTCGGCACTGAAGAAGTCGCGGAAGTAGAAATGGGCCGAGTGTTCGCAGGCGAAGATGCCGTTCTCCCTGCGCATCGTCTGCTTGATGCCGGAGTGGCCCACCGGGGTACGGACCGCTCGACCGCCGGCGGCCTCGATGGCCCGCGCCACCGACCGGGAGGTCAGCAGATTGTGCAGCACCGCCGGGTGTTCCTCACCCAGGCCGCGGACGCGGGCGATCTCCCTGGTCGCCACCAGCGCTCCGATCGCCGAGGCCGAGGTCGCCCTGCCCGTCTCATCGATGAAGAAGCACCGATCGGCGTCCCCGTCGAAGGCCAGGCCGATGTCCGCTCGCCGTTCGACCACACCGCGCTGCGCCCAGGCCAGGTTCTCCGGTTCCAGCGGGTTGGCCGGATGGTTGGGGAAGGTGCCGTCGAGTTCCGTGAACAGCCCGATCACTTCGTGTTCGAGCTCGGGGAGCCCTGCTGCCGCGCCGAAGACCTCCGGCAGAAGTTTGCCGGCCATGCCGTTTCCACAGTCGGCCACGATCCGCAGCCGCCGGCCCGTGCCCAGACCCGTCAGGCCCCGGATCCGCTGCGCATAACCCGTGGCAAGGGCGGTGGCGGAGGAAGGATCGGGGTCCAGCGGACGTGGGTCCGCGGGGACCACTGCTGCGAATGCGGCGGCGGCGATTCGGTCGAGGCCCGAGGCCGCCGACATTCCGGCGGCGCCGGGTCCACAGAACTTCACCCCGTTGTAGTCCTGCGGATTGTGGCTGGCCGTCACCATCAGTCCGGGTACTTCCCAGGCCCCGGACGCGTAGTACAGCTGGTCGGTCGAACACATCCCGACGTATACCGGCCGGCTGCCGGCGGCCACGACACCGGCAGCCAGCAGACCGGCGTAGTTCGGGGAGTCGACTCGCATATCGCTGCCGATGACCACGGAGCCCGCCCCGTGCAGTTCGCGCATCACCTGCGCCGTGGCCATGCCCAGGGCCACCAGGAGATCCGCGTCGAGGTCGAGGCCGACCCGGCCGCGGATGTCATTGGCCTTCAGACTGCGCTCCAGACGCGCAGCGCGATCGCTCCGAATGCTCATTCGTCCCCTCCGATCAGACGCAGGCGGGGCCTACCAGTACGCGGCGGGACCGGTGGTTGGGGCCTGGGTGCCGCCGCCTCGCGCACGGCATCGGCGATGGCCAGCAGATCATCACGGCTGCGCTCGGGGACCTCGGCCCCGCCGTCGAGCCGGATCAGCTCCCAGCCGCGAGGGGCGGTGAGCCGATCGGCGTGGTACTGGCACAGATCATGGGCGCCCGGTTCCGCTCTGACCGATAGCGGGCCTATCACCACACAGGCGTCCGCGTGGACATAGGTCAGCGTGCGCGAGGCCGCGCGGGAACAATTGGTCTTCGAACAGGTTCTTACTCCGGGCACACCGGAAGTCTAGTACATCGCCTACAATCGGCCTGTGTCCCGATCCCATCCGCGCGACAGGCACGGCCGCGGCCTGCGCACCGAGCTCTTCGCGGCCCCCGTGCCCGCCAAACGCAGCCGCGCCGCGCATTTCGCACGGATGGCCGGCAGTCTGTTCGACGAACTGCGCGCACGCGCAGCCGGGCAGCTCGACCGCGTGGTGCTGGCCGTCGATTTCCTACCCGACCCCACCGCCGCCGAACCACGGCTGGCCGCGACCTTCAACGCCCGGGCCGAGGGCGGACACACGATCGTCATCTATCGTGCCCCGGCGCTGGCCGCCGCGGACCCGCTCGAACTCAGGGAGGCACTGTTGTTCGCCCTGGCGCAGGAGGCGGCCGGGCTGTGCTCCTTCTCAGCCGAGGAACTCCTGGGCCGTTGAGACCCGCGGCCGCTGAAGCCCGTCAGCGCAGGCTGTCGATCCCGCCCTGTTTCTTCAGCGCCCGACGTTCGCGCTCCGATAGACCGCCCCAGATTCCGAAGCGCTCGTCGTTCTCCAACGCGAACTCGAGGCACTCCATGCGGACCTCGCAGGAACCGCAGACCTTCTTGGCCTCGCGCGTCGAACCGCCCTTTTCCGGAAAGAACGCCTCGGGGTCGGTCTGGGCGCACAGCGCCAGCTCCTGCCACCCCGGCCCGCGCAGCTCTTCACTCAGCAGCCTTTGCAGAGGGTTGGGCACACTGACCACGGACGCATCGGGACCAGCCTGCAGCGGCACCAGTTCGACCGGGTCGATCTGCAGCGGGTCGGACCGGCGCGCAGGCTCGGTGACCGGATCCGCAGACCAGTCGCCTGCGATCCTGTCCTCGACGGTGGGCCCGGTGATCGATCCGAGCAGGTCGTAGTCGAGCTCGTGATTGCGCTGCACATTGTCCTCCGTGCTCACGTGCTTCCCCTTTCCCCAGGTGGCTCGTTGCGGGCACTCATGTATTCCCCTGCCTAGAATTACACGTGTGTCATTACCCATGAGTCAAGCTGCACTTTGCTATTTTATTCACCGACACGTGGGGTAATAGAACACACCTTTGATTCAAAACTCGGTGTGACCACAACATATTGTGTTCAACGAATGAGTCAGCACTATATATGCCATTTGCTGGGAGTTCCCAGACCATTTTAGGAATGCAGTGACATTCAAGCGAATAGGAGCGAGCATGACGGTCCCAACCGACTTTGCACAGCTGATCGGCCGCATCGCGGGCCACAGCGGACCCGCAGTGTCCTGGCACGGAGCCGACGGCGCCATGCTGGAACCCACCGGAGCGGTGATCGCCAACTGGGTGTACAAGGCCACCGGCCTACTCCGCGACTTCGGCTGTGGGCCCCGGGTGCCACTCCTCGTTGTCACGGACGGTACCTGGCACTGGCGCTCCCTGAGCTTCTCACTGGCCGCCTGGGCGATCGGCGCGCCGGTGATCTTCACCGGCCCGCTCGCGCAGCCCGCCGCCCTGGACGGTTATCCGGCCCACCTGGCACTGGCCGAGGAGGCCTGCGCGGACACACCGGCAACCGCCGCAGCAGACGAGGTGCTCGTCTACCCCACAGCGCCCCTGGCCCTCGACGTCGAGGTCCCCGATGGTTTCACCGACGCGGTCAGCGCCATGCGCGCCCACCCCGATACGGCCGTCCTGCCGCCGCTGCGCACCCTGTCCTGGGCGCCCGTCGGCGGCACCGTCCACGAGCTCACCCTGACCGGCGCCCGGACCGCACCGTTGGACCCGGAGGCTGACACCGGTGATGTCCTCGACGTTCCCGGCACCGACGCCGAACTGCTCGCCCTGCTCGGCCGGCTGGGGACCGGAGTGATCGGCCTGGGTTCGGCACGCACGGCACACTGACCGACATGTGCGGTCGACGCCGCATGACAGAATGGCGAACATGGACAAAGTTGTTTCAACACCCGCAGCAGCAGTGGCGGACGTCTTCGACGGGGCCAGCCTGGCCGTCGGCGGGTTCGGCGTAGTCGGCGTCCCGGAATACCTCATCCGCGCGATCCGGGACCAGGGCGCGCAGGACCTGACCGCCGTCTCCAATAACGCAGGGGTCGACGGACGGGGACTGGGCCTGCTGCTCGAAACCCACCAGATCAGCAAGATGATCGCCTCCTATGTGGGAGTCAACAAGGAGTTCGCGCGGCAGTACCTGGCCGGTGAACTCACCGTGGAACTCACCCCGCAGGGCACTCTGGCGGAGAAGCTGCGCGCCGCGGGCGCCGGGATCCCGGCGTTCTACACGATCACCGGCGCCGGCACCCAGGTGGCCACCGGCGGCATCCCACAGCGCTACGATTCCCACGGCGAGGTCGTCATCGCCTCCGCGCCGAAGGAGACGCACACGTTCTCCACCTTCGGTGCCGAACAGACCTATGTGCTCGAGGAGTCGCTGCCGGTTGACTTCGCGCTGGTCCGCGCGGCCAAGGGCGACCGGCACGGCAACCTGGTCTTCCACGCCTCTGCCAGGAACTTCAACCCGCCGGCGGCCCAGGCGGGCAGGATCACGATCGCCGAGGTCGAACAGCTGGTCGAACCGGGCATGATCGATCCCGATGATGTCGATCTGCCCGGCGTCTACGTCACCCGCGTGGTGCCCCTGACACCTGCACAGGTGGCCGATAAACCGATCGAGAACATGACGCTGACGAAGGACTGAGATGGCACTGACACGCACACAGATGGCCGCGCGCGCCGCACTGGAACTGGCCGACGGATCCTATGTCAACCTGGGCATCGGCCTGCCCACCCTGGTGCCGAATTACCTGCCGGAAGGCGTCGACGTCGTCCTGCAGAGCGAGAACGGGCTGCTGGGAGTGGGCCGGTACCCCCGCGCCGACGAGGTCGATCCCGACCTGATCAACGCGGGCAAGGAGATCGTCACGATGAACCCCGGCGGGTCCTATTTCGATTCGGCGACGAGCTTCGGCATGATCCGCGGCGGCAAGATCGACGTGGCCGTGCTGGGCGCCATGCAGGTCGCCGCCAATGGCGATATCGCCAATTGGATGATCCCAGGCAAGATGGTCAAGGGCATGGGCGGGGCGATGGACCTGGTCCACGGGGCCCGGCGCGTCATCGTCATCATGGAGCACGTGGCCAAGGACGGATCGCCGAAGCTCAAGTCCGCCTGCTCACTGCCGTTGACCGGGCAACGGGTGGTCTCGCGCATCATCACCGATCTGGGGGTCTTCGATGTGGACAGCACGGGCTTCACCCTTGTCGAGGCGGCCCCCGGCGTCACGGTCGACGAGATCCGTCGGGCGACCGAAGCGGATCTGACAGTGCCCACCGAACTCCCCCGAACCCCGCAGGGCGTCCTGACCGCCGCGGCCTGAGCCCCGGTCACCCTGCCCCGGGGAATGGCTCAGGCGCCGGAGGGGCCGGACGTGGCGATGAACAGCTCCCCCGACCCCGTCACCGTGACCGGGCCCTCGGCATGGCCGATGAACGCGGCCTGCCCCTGCAGCACGGGCAGTTCCTGCGCGGTGGCCCGGAGCTCCGCGGCGCCTTTGGTGCACAACACGATGGCAGGACCCGCGATCAGCTCCGTCCCGCCGGCGAACCGGTGCAGGGCGAAGTCCGCCACGGCCGGGCCGTCCACGCCGGCTGGCACCACCGGCGGCGGCCCGGGCCGATAGTCGACCAGTTCGCACAACAGCCGGGGATCGACGTGTTTGGAGGTCAGGCCGCCACGGACCACATTGTCCGAGGACGCCATGATCTCCACGGCCAATCCGTGTACATAGGCGTGTGGCACCCCCGCCTCCAGCGCCAGGGACTCTCCCGGAGCCAGTCGCAGATGGTTGAGCAGCAGGGCCAGGCACACGCCCACGTCTCCCGGATAATCCACGGCCAGGCGATCGGTGAGCGAGGCCGCATCCCGATTGCCGGCCACCTCGAGTAATTCGGGCAGCAGGGATCCCAGGGCCCCGAACTCGTCCTGACGGGAGAACAACAGCCGCAGCGCAGCGGCCAGCCCGGCCTCGGCCGTGGCACCGGAGTCGAGGGCCCCGGCCCATTCGCGCAGCAGGCCGGAGGCCTCCGGGCGCCCGAGTTCGGCCGCGGCACCGGCCGCACCGTGCAACACGGGGGCCGTCAGGGCCGGGTCCGCGAAGCCGCACAGGACCTCGAACTCGGAAAGCGCCGTGACCATTTCGGGTTTGTGCCACGGGTCCTTGAACGTCCGCCGTGGATCGTCCAGGTCGATCCCGGCGGCATTCTCCCGGTCGAACCCGGCGCGGGCGGTCGCGGCATCGGGATGGACCTGGATCGACAGGGCCCGGTTGGCCGCCAAGAGTTTGAGGAGGAACGGAAGTCGCGTGCCGAAGCGCTCCAGATGTGCCGAACCGAGCAGATCGTCACCTGCCAGGTCGAGCGCAACCGCCAGAGTGTCGGGGGCCGGGGAGGCGCTCGCGCCGACCGGTATCGGGCACCTGGTCGGTGCAAGGGGGTGGGTGCCCAGCCAGTACTCCGCAACGGGCTCGCCCGTCACCGGTCTGCCCAGCAGCTCCGGAATCGCCCGGACGTCACCCCACTCGTAGGTGCGAACGGCTCCCTGAAGGAGGTGCATGGATCCCCTTTGAAATCGCGGACGGCTTACTTCGTACAGCCTAACCCGCCGGCCCTGAACGCCGGGTGAACACCATGTCAAAAGCCTGCGGGGACCGGAGAGCTCCAGATTGCGCGCGGGTGAATGCACAAGCGGGGCGCACCCGAATCGGTGCGCCCCGCAGGATCTGCTTACCGGCTCGCTCAGATGACCCGGATGACCACTCCGCCGGAGTTGAACATGAACTTCGAGGAGCGCTCACTGGTCCCGGTACGCCGTGAACCCGCGTCGATGAGCTTTCCCGGCTTGTCCGACACGATCGTGATGTGTCCCGGATGCCAGATCAGATCGCCCGGTTTCGCCTTAGAGCGCGGGATCACTTCCCCTGCTGCCTTCTGCTGACCCGAAGTCCGCGGCAGCTTGATCCCGTTCTTCTTATAGACGTACTGGACGAATCCCGAGCAGTCCCAGCCCTTGGTCGGAGAGGTTCCGCCCCAGACATAGGGCACTCCCACGTACTTCCTGGCGGTCTTGACGATCGCCGCGCGCTTCTCGGCCTCGCGCTGGGACGCGCTCTTCTTCGCCTTCTTCTTCGCGGGCTTCTTCCCCGGCTTCTTCGAGTTGTCTGCAGACCCTTCCCCGGTGCCTGCAGACGGCGCGGTGGAGACGGCGCCACCGGATATCGGTGGGGCGTTGCCGTCGGCCATCCCAGCGGAGAACTCGCTCACTCCGGCACCCTCGGCCCAGAACAGGGTCGCGCCCTGGAACCGCTGGGTGCAGGTTCCCCCGGCGCACTGCTCATCGCCCGCGGGATACCCCAGATGGCTCTTCTCGGATCCCTTCTTGGCCCAGTGAGCCTTGATCGCCCCTGATGTGGCGTGGGCACCGGTTGCCTTCGACCAGTGGATCGAGCCGGAGGCGAAGGTCTGGTACAGGCCCGCGGACAACTTCCCCTGATTGTTCGCGGGCAGTCCGATCCTCTTCCTGACCTCGGCATTCCAGGCCTTGGCGATCTCACCGGTGATGAGCTTGGCCCCACCCTTGGCGGTCCAGGTGATGAAGCCGGACTTGTACTGCTGGTAGCTTCCCCCTGCCAGCTTGGTCTCGCCTCCGACCTTCGCGCCCAGCGCTTTGGCATTGGCCTTGTACGCCTGCTGGATCGCCTCGCCCGAGGTGATCGGGTTGGTACTGGCCTGCTTGCCGCTCGATTGGATCGCGGCCACCGCTTTGCGGATCTGCGGAATCTTCGCGTAGAACGCATCACCGGGGCAGTCTGTGTCGCCGACATCGCGGTGGCCGACGATCCGGTTGATCCGCTTGCCGTTGACGGTGGTCTTGCCGATGGCCGGGACCCCGTCCTTCGACAGCTTCCAGGCGATTGTATTCTCAACGGCCACCTGGGCCGCCTTCGACGGCGCCTTCTTCATGTAGGTGCCGAGCACGGAGATGCCGAAGGTGCCCGTGTTGAAGTTCGACACATGGGCACCGATGATCGGACGGTCGACATTGCCGGCGCGGCCCTGCCACAGACGGCCGAACTTGTCGACCAGGACGTTGTAGCCGATATCGGCCCAGCCACGGCCCTTGACGTGGAAGGTGTAGATCCCGCGGATGATGCCGGGCACATCACCGGCGTCGTAGTTGTTCGAGCCCTCGGTGTGGTGGATTACCGCTGCCTTGACCGAGTCAGCATATGACGGGCCGCTGCGGCGGATGCTCTCATTGGCACCCCACGCCTTGCGGGAGGCGATGGAGGGCTTGGCGACCTTCTTCACCTTGGCCGCCACGTTCTGCACCCCGGCCGAGCCGCTGGCCTCACCCGCGGTGCCCTGGGCGACGGCAGCCGCCTGCTCTCCCAGTGAGGTGCCCGCCGGGAAACCCGTCGCCTGCACCGTTCCGGAGGAGTTCACCACTGCCGCGCCGGGAACCGACTGCTCATCCGGCCGGGTCGACTGTGTCTGCCCTTCGGCTGCTTGGGTGGTCGCGCTCTGGTTGATCACCGGAGTGTTGGCATTCACCGCCGCCTGGTCCGCCGCCGTCTTCTTCGGATCGATGATGACGAGCTTCGCGTCTGCCGGCGCGGAGGAGCCCAGGATGCGCATCTGCACAGCGGAGGCACCCGAGACGACAAAGGGATCGGTACCGGCCCGCTGATCGCCGTCTGCCCCCTGATCGTATGAGAGGCCGGTCCAGGCGCCCCAGCCACCGGAGGTCGACTGGGTTCGCACCTCGATATTGGAGGCGTTGGCGCCGGAGGCCACGACACCGACCACCGAGGACCGATCACGCGGAACGCTCAGTGACGCCGAGATGGCCGCGATCTTGATTCCGTCTTCGGTCTGCTGTTCGACATCACCGGAGATCGACGGGCTCGGGGCCGAGCTGGGCTCGGCGCTCGGCGTGGGCTTCGTCTCGGGGTTCTGAGTGCGCGGCGCCTGCGGCGTCTGCCGCGGAGCGGTGGAACCGGCATCGGACAGGCCCTCGCCCGGACCCTGCTCCGCGGGCCGCCCGGCGGCGCCTGAGTCCTGTGCGGATTCTTCTGCGGTGGAGTTCAAGGATGTCGATGCGGCTGCAAAGGCCTCGCCGGCCGCTTGCAGTGCCGTGTCCGAGGCGCCGAACTCCGCAGCGCTGAGCCGACGATTCTCCGTTGTCGAGCGCAGCGCACCTGGCATATTCGTCGTCGACTTCTTCGACACGGCGGCCGTGGCCGGCGAGGAGTTCCGAGCGCCCGGGGTCAGCAGACCCTTGTGGTCGACATCGGTCAAAGACAGTTCGTTGAAGCTCGGGCGAGCAGCACCCGCGGCATCGGCAACGGGCCCCAGCGCTATGCCGGAGACCACGAGAGCCGCAGCGCAAACGGCCGCAGTCGTCATTGCGATTTTCATTAGATTTAGCCTTATTCGAGGAAGACAGGGAAGAAATTTGGCCAGTCCGGAGATCACCGCCGGCTGCGATCATCCCCGACAATGTGAAATTGTTACATATTTTTCCGCGTGTCGCATTGCAATCTCTGTGCTCCCTGCTAGTTACACGGATGTAGTTCCCCGTCATTCCGCGGCCCGACCGGGCAGAAAAAAATCCCCGCGTCCACCTTCGATCGGGTGAAGGTGGACGCGGGGACACCCCGCGGGGCAGGTCGGGCGGGATCAGGGAACCGAGCAGATCTCCGAACCATCGGAGTCGGGGTCCTCGCCCCCGCCCGACTCTGCGCCGGAGGCCCGAGCAGACATCGCCTGCACCGAATCGAGGCCCAGCGCATCGGCATTGCCCTGTGCCTGCGCGCCCTTGTCGGAGGCCTTCTCGACGGCGGTGGAGACCATATCGTGGACCGTGGCGAAATCGGGATGCTTCGGCACGACCTTGGGCGGAGCCAGATTCAGCTTCGCCATCTTGTGCCCCTTGGCCTTGGTCGCCAGGTCCACGAACTCACCGACCTCGTTCTGCGGGATGTCGGTGGAAATGACCTCCGGAGCGGCGGCCGCCAGCTTGGTGAATCGCTGAGCGACGGTCATCGGATCCAGCTGTTTGAGCATGGCCTCCTGCACACAGCGCTGTCGGGTCATTCGCGCATAGTCCGAGGCGAACTCCCTGGACCGGGCATACCACAGGGCATGGTACCCGTCGAGTTCGATGTTCTTCCCCGGTTCGATCCACCCCAACGGCTTGTAGTGCTTGCCGGTGGCCTTGTTCGTCTTATTCGAGATCGGCACCCGGACGTTCGAGTCCAGCCGGATTCCGCCCATCGCGTCGACCAGCTTCTGGAAGCCCTTGAGATCGATCATCGCATAGTACTGGATATCCAGACCCGTCACACCCGAAAGCGCCTGTTCGGTGGCCTGCACACCCGCGGGGACCTTGTCGGTGTTCGGGAATTCGTCCTTGTGTTCTTCCCCCTCCTGGTACACCGCGTTGATCAGGCATTCGTCCCCGCAGTTGTAACCCTGCGGATAATGCGCATGCAGCGGTGAGGAGTCGGGGAACGGGACGTTCTGCATGTTCCTGGGCAGACCGATCACAACGGCGCGCCCGGACTTCACCTCGATGGAGACCACGGACAGGCTGTCAGGGCGCACGCCCGTGCGCTTCTTGCCCGCATCGGAACCCAGCAGGGCGATGTTGTAGCGGCCGTCAACGGGCTTCTTACCCGGACCCGAGGCGAAGATCCCCCCGAGCGCACTGCGGGTGGAGTTCAACGTGTTGACTCCCCAGGCGACTCCCCCGCCCACCAGCAGGACCAACACCAGGCTGACGGCCAGGAAGGTCGGCTTGGTACGCCGGCCCAGGCTGTCGATGCGGATCCGGCGCACGGAGTCGAGCATGCACAGCACCCAGTTCAGACCCGCCACCGCCAGCCACACCATCAAGACGATGAGCCCGAGCGCCGAGGACGCGAAGGACAGCACGGCCCGCTGTGAGACGAGCGCCACCACGATGAGCAGAACGATCAGCGCCCAGGAGAACAGCGAGATGAGCAGCGGAATCCTGGCCTTCCGTCGATCACCGATGATCGACTGCACCGAGCCGGGCAGGAGGGCACTGCAGATGAGCAACAACCAGCCGCGCCAATTCCGCATGCCGATGGGGGCATGGCGCGGATTGCGCAGTGGATCGACGTACACGAGTTCACGGCGTTTCTCGTTCACTGGCTGTCTTCTCATCTCCTGGCTCGAACCTGCCGCTTCAGGATATCGGCAAAGCCGCAAGGGCACTGGGAGCCGACTCCCAGTGCCCTTGCGCGTGTCGCCCCGCCGAACCTCTCAGCCCAGCAGCTTGCGCCCCATCACCAGGCGCTGGATCTGGTTCGTGCCCTCATAGATCTGCGTAATCTTCGCATCGCGCATCATCCGCTCCACCGGGTGGTCCTGCACATAGCCCGCCCCACCGAGCAGCTGCACCGCATCGGTTGTGATCTCCATCGCCACATCGGAGGCGAAGGCCTTGGCGGCGGCACCGTAGTAGCCCAGGTCAGCATCCTGGCGTTCGCTCTTGGCCGCGGCGACATAGGTCAGCTGCCGCGCTGCCTCGAGCTTCATGCCCATATCGGCGACCATGAACTGCACCGCCTCGAACGAGGAAATCGGCTTGCCGAACTGCTTGCGCTCCTTGACGTAGCCGATCGCGTAGTCGAGGGCGCCCTGGGCGATGCCGATGGCCTGGGCCGCGATCGTGATCCTGGTGTGGTCGAGGGTCTTCAGCGCCAGTTTGAGACCCTGGCCCTCGGCACCGATGATCCGGTCCGCGGGAATGTGGCAGTCCTCGAAGAACAGTTCGCGCGTCGGACTGCCCTTGATGCCCAGCTTGCGTTCCTTCTCGCCGAAGCTGAAGCCCTCATCGCCCTTCTCCACGAGAAAGGCGGTGATGTTGTTGCCGCGGCGGCCCTCGGGGTCCGTGACGGCCATGACCGTGTAGAACTCGGAGACTCCCGCGTTCGTGATCCACGTCTTGACGCCATTGAGCACCCAGCCGTCGCCCGAACGCTGTGCCCGGGTTTTCATGCTGGCGGTGTCCGACCCGGCCTCGCGTTCGGACAGACCGTAGGAGAAGCCCTCGCCGGCGGCCAGGCGCGGCAGGTACTTCGCCTTGATCTCATCGCCGCCGCCCAGGATCACCGGCATCGAACCCAGCTTGTTCACGGCGGGGATCAGCGAGGAGGATGCACATCCGCGGGCCACTTCCTCGATGACGATCGCGGTGGCCAGGGCGTCGGCCCCGACGCCGCCGTACTCCTCGCCCACGTGCGGAGCGTAGAAGTCCGTGGCCACGAGCGAATCGTGGGCCTCCTGCGGATAGCGGGCCTCGGCGTCGACGGCCGCCGCATGTGGGGCGATCGTCTCCTCGACGATTTCACGCACCGCCGCGCGGATCTCCTGATGCTCCTCGCTGAGCTGATACAGATCGAACATATGAATCCTTTTCCTCGGGGGATGGTTTCCGCCCCTGGCTGATCCACGGGTCACGGCCGGGCTGCCGTGGCCGAGATCACTGCGGGTCAGACCGTCCCAGTTTAGCCATGAGGGCCCGGCCCTTGGCCTCGGCACTGTCACGCAGGCCCGCCCGGTAGTCATCGAGCGCCCCACGGATCCGTTCGGCCTCTCCCCCGACCCCGGCGCCCAGGATGCGGGCGGCCAACAGACCGGCGTTCTTGGCCCCGCCGATCGACACGGTCGCCACCGGCACACCGCCGGGCATCTGTACGATCGACAGCAGGGAGTCCATCCCGTCGAGGTACTTCAGCGGCACCGGCACGCCGATCACCGGCAGGGAGGTGACCGAGGCGAGCATCCCCGGCAGGTGCGCCGCACCCCCGGCCCCTGCGATGATGACCGACAGACCCCGTTCGGCAGCCGACGCTCCCCAGGCGATCATGTCCTGCGGCATCCGGTGCGCCGAGACGACCTCGGCGGAATAGGGCACGGCGAACTCGTCGAGCACCTCGGCGGCAGCGGCCATCGTGGGCCAGTCCGAGTCCGAGCCCATGACGATGCCGACGACTGGCGCGGCCCGCTTATCATCCATCGTGGTCATGCGAGGTCCTTCCGGTCCGGGTGGGGATTGGTGTCCACTCCTGCGATGAAGTCCGCCGCGTGGCGGGCTCTGGCCACCGCATCGGCAGCGGAATCGGAGCAGACGTTGACATGGCCCAGTTTGCGGCCCGGGCGCACCGACTTGCCGTACATGTGGACCTTGGCCGCAGGATCATGGGCCATCACGTGCAGATAGGCGTGGTACAGATCGTCGCGGTCAGCGCCGAGCACGTTCGCCATCGCACACGCGGGCGCGATCGGCGCCGGATCCCCCAGCGGCAGGTCCAGGACCGCGCGCAGATGCTGTTCGAACTGGCTGGTGACCGAACCGTCCTGCGTCCAGTGCCCGGTGTTGTGCGGGCGCATCGCCAATTCGTTGACGATGTAGCCCTCGGCCGTTTCGAACATCTCCATTGCCATCACCCCGGTGACGCCGAGGGCACCTGCCACCTTGAGCACATCGGCGGTGATCGTCGTGGCCAACTCGGCGGAGATCCCCGGTGCCGGCGCCACCGCCTCCTTGCAGATGCCGTCCTGCTGATAGGTGGCGACAACCGGCCACACCGCGGTCTGCCCCGAGGGCGAGCGGCCCACCATCACGGAGAGCTCACGGGTGAAGTCGACCTTCTGTTCGGCCAACAGCGTCCCGGCTTCGGCGAACCAGTCGGCGGCCTCGGCGGCCGCGTGGATCACGCGCACCCCGTGCCCGTCGTAGCCCCCGCGCGGGGTTTTCAGGATGAGCGGGAACCCGATCCGGGAGCCGAATTCCTCCAGGTCCGCGACCGAGGAGACCTCGGCCCAGGCCGGATTGGGCAGGCCGAGTTCGTCCATCTTGGCGCGCATCACGAGTTTGTCCTGCGCGTGGACCAGGGCGGCCGGCCCCGGGTGGACCGCATGCCCGGCGGCCGTCAGGGCCTCCAAATGCTCTGTGGGAACGTGTTCGTGGTCGAAGGTGATGACATCGACGGTGGAGGCGAAGGCCTCCAGCGTCGGGTAGTCGTGGTAGTCGCCCACCACCACCTGGGAGGACACCTGGGCTGCCGGGGCATCCGGCGCCTCCGAGAGAACATGGAATCCGACGCCCAGGGCCTCTGCGGCTGGAGCCATCATCCGGGCCAGCTGGCCCCCGCCGATCACACCGATTCTTGGAAAAGTCACGACACCATTCTAAGGTCTCGGACCCGGCGGCTCATCCCACCGGAATATAGGGAATGGACAACTCACGCCGACTGACCGAACCGTGCTGGCCGATCAGCCGCAGTGCCGTCGGGGTGTCGTGGCCGGAGTCGACCAGGCCCAGACCCTCATCGGCCACCACGACGAGGTCGCCGATCCGGGCCCGCACCTCGTCGGCCAGCGGGGTCCCGGTGGGGCCGAACCATCCGCCGTCGATCGCCTCGTCCCGGCGCAGAACCGCCGCCCGGTCCCCCAACAGCTCGGAGAACGCCTGCGCGGCCGCGTCCTGCGCTCCCGGAACCGTGTGGATGTGACGGGCCCGGGGCTCGCCCGCGATGAATTCGACGCCGTCGAGCAGACCCGGCACGCCCGCCATGTCCACCCGCTGCTCCTCGGCCACGTCGACCATGCCGTGGTCGGCCACAATCGTCATGAGCACGTCTCCACCGCACACCCGGGACAGGTGGGAGAGCTCACGGTCGGCCTCCTCCAGCGCCGTCGTCCAGTCGAAGGAGTCATAGCCCTTGCCGTGCCCGGCCTTGTCGAGCGCGCCCCAGTACAGGTAGATCAGGCGCCGGCCCGGCTTGGCGGCCTCTGCACTGGCCTGCGCGACCCGCTCCCCCAGGGTCTTCGAGCCGCGGAAGCGCCCTCCGCCCAGAGCGGAGCCGTTGAGTCCGCGCCCGGCGAACTTGGGCTCGCCCAGACTGACCACATCGATTCCCGCACCGGCCAGTTCCCCGAACAGGCTGCCGCCGCCCACCCAGGTGCGCGGATCGGGGCCGCGGTCCCAGGTCAGCTGGTTGAACACGACACGCCTGACCGGGTCCAACAGGGTGTAGCCGAGCACCCCGTGGCCCACCGGCGGCAGGCCGGTGCCCAGGCTGGTCAGGGAATTGGCCGTGGTCGAGGGGAAACCCGCGCTGATCTCGCGCATCCGCGGCAGCTGCCGGCGCAAGAATGCGGCGTGAGCGGCCCGTTCGCGCAACAGCACGGCGCCGAGCCCGTCTACCAGGACCACGATGACGACCCGCTTGCCGCGCTCGGGTTCCAGCGCCTCCGCGCGGGCGGCGCGTTCCGGGGCCAACACCGAGCCCGCGTCCAGTGACAGGGCCGCCGCCGGCAGCACATCGGCCAGTTGGGGCCCCGCATAGTCGGGTGGGGTGAGTCCCACCGGTGCCGGTGCCATGTTCAGGACCGCCGACTCAGCAGGCGGGCACGGTGGACCAGGCGCTTGAGCGTCAGTGCGAAGTGTTCGGCTCGGTCGACAGCCGCCTGCCCCTCCGCCTGAGCCGCCACCCGCAGGTTGACGTCATCGCCCACTTCGGATCCGGCGTAGCCATGATCGCCCTCACAAGCCGGATCGGCGCAGGTTTCGGGGTACACGTCGAGGCGACGGACATTGCCCCAGGCCAGATTCACCGAGACCTCGATGGGGCGCTGGCCGGGAGTATAGCGCGCGGGCTCATTGTAGACCCGGCCCAGTACCGCGCAGCTCACCCGTTCAAGGGCGATCTCCTCGGTATTGGTCAGGGCCTGCGCGGGCCGGCCCGCCTCCCCCTGATCGTCATCGACGTGCGCCAGGAGCAGCCGGGTCTCCGTCACCGCAAACACCGTGACGTGTCGGTGGATTGATTCCAGGTCGATGTGCGTGTCCATCTGCACGATGTGGGCCAGCACATCCTCCCCGTAGAGGACCTCTGCGATGAGGTCCTGGGTCAGCTGCGGATAGTACCCGGTGTTCTGCAGGTCGTGGATGAGCTCGGTAGGCACAGACATGCGGATATTCTTTCATGCCGGATGTGCGCACCGGACCCTCCGGGGCACCGACCCGTGCTTGGCAGTGGCATTCGGCATATGCTGAGCCCATGGACAGATACCCCGCGGACTGGGAAGCCGATGTCGTTCTCCGCGATGGGCAGACCGCCCATCTGCGGCCGATCGTGCCGGAGGACGCGCAGGCGGTGCAGGACATGCACGCCAGGCAGTCGGCCGAATCGATCTATCTGAGGTATTTCGCCCCGCTGGCGGTGATCCCCGAGGCGCAGTTGCAGCGCTTCGTCAACGTCGATTACCACGACCGGGTGGCCCTGGTCATCACGATCGGCGAAGAGATCATCGGGATCGGCCGCTTCGACCGGCTCGACGACTCCTCCGCCGAGGTTGCCTTCAACATCGCCGACGCCCATCAGGGCCGCGGACTGGGCTCCATCCTGTTGGAGCACCTGGCCGCGATCGGCCGTGAGGTGGGGATCACCCAGTTCACCGCCGAGGTGCTGCCCCAGAACCGTTCGATGCTGCAGGTCTTCGCCGCCGCCGGCTTCGAGGTCAGCAGGGAGTTCGAGGACGGTGTCGTGGCGGTGCGCTTCGAGATCGACCCGACGGAGAAGTCGATCCAGGTGCAGGAATCGCGGGAGCACCGTGCGGAGGCACTGAGCGTGCGCTCCGTGCTGCACCCGGCCTCGGTCGTCGTCATCGGGGCCTCGCGCAAGCGCACCAGCGCCGGCAACCTGCTGCTGCGCAACCTGGTCGCCGCCGGCTACCGGGGATCACTGCACGTGGTACACCATTCGGCCGCAGAGGTCGCCGGGATCCCCGCGGAGAAGTCACTGGCCGATATCGACGGCGATGTCGATCTGGCCGTTATCGCGGTCCCGGCCGAGGCTGTCAAGGGCGTCGTACTCGACTGTGCCGAACACGGGGTCAAGGCGGTCGCCGTGATCTCCTCCGGTTTCGCCGAGGAGGGCCCGGCCGGCGCCGAGCTCCAGCGCGAGGTCGTGGCGGTGGCCAGGTCCCATGGGATGCGGGTGATCGGCCCGAACTCGTTCGGCCTGATCAACAATTCGACCGAGATCTCCCTGAACGCGTCCCTTTCGCCGATCGTGCCCGAACCCGGATCGATTGGCCTGTTCAATCAGTCCGGTGCTCTGGCCACCGCGATGCTGCAGGCGGCCAAGGACCGGGGCCTGGGCATCTCCACCTTCGTCTCGGCCGGCAACCGGGCCGACCTCTCTGGCAATGACGTCCTGCAGTATTGGGAGGAGGATCCGGAGACCAAGACGATCGGCCTGTACCTGGAGTCGATCGGCAATCCCCGGAAGTTCTCCCGGATCGCCCGGCGCGTCACCCGCACCAAACCGGTCATCGTCATCAAATCCGATCTGACGGGGCGCGAACTGCCCCCCGGCCACCAGGTGCGGGTGTCGAGTCTTTCGCCCTCCGCCCTGGATCAGGTGCTGGCCCAGGCCGGTGTGCTGCGCGCGGCCAATATCGGTCAGCTGTTCGACCTGGCCCAGGTCTTTTCGAATCAGCCCCTGCCCGCGGGCAGACGGGTCGGAGTGATCGGCAATTCGGCCGCCCTGTCGACGCTGGTCGTCCAACAGGCCAGGGCCGAGGGGCTGCGCGTAGAGCGCCCGGCGGTCTCCCTGCATCCGGAGGTCACGGCAGGGGAATTCGAGGCCGAACTGCGCGCGCTCTACGCCGATGATGCGGTGGACTCGGTCGTCGTGAACCTGGTACCCAGCGCGGCCGGTCGGGAGAACACGATCGCGGAGACCCTGGCCGAGGTCGCCGCGAAGTCGGAGAAGACCACAGTGGCCGTGTTCATGGGCATTCAGGGGCTCAACCGGGAGCTGACCGCCTACACCCGGGGTACCACCGGCGGCCTCCAGGTCCACCGGATCCCCAGCTACTTGGGGCCGGAGAACGCGGTCTGGGCGTTGGCCAGGGCGACCGAGTACGCGGTTTGGCGCGGTTCGGACCACGGCACCTACCCGGAACTCGACGACGTCGACACGCGCGAGGCCCGCACCGTCATCGAAACGGCCCTGGCCCGCGCCACCGAGGACCGGGCCGAGGTCCGGCTGGAACCCGATGAAGTGGCCCGCCTGTTGGGCGCCTACCAGGTGCGGGTGCTGCCCCAGGTATCCACTGCATCCGTCGACGAGGCGCTGGCCGCCGCTGCGAAGCTGGGCTATCCCGTAGCGCTCAAACCCCTCCACCGTCAGCTGCGGCACCGGGTGGAACTGGGCGCGGTGAAGCTCGATGTTTCGGACCCGGACGAACTGCGGGAGGACTACCAGGCGATCATCGACATCATCGACGCGGTGTCTCCGGGCACCGACCACCGGATCGATGTGCAGACCATGGCCGAACCCGGCACCCCCTGCATCGTGCGCGCCGGCGAGGACCCCCTGTTGGGCCCGATGGTGTCCTTCGCCCTGGCCGGGGACGCCGCGGAACTGCTCGACGACGTGGCCCACCGGGTGGCACCGCTGACCGATGTGGACGCCGCACAGATGATCAGGGGATTGGGGTCCTCACCGCGCCTGTTCGGCTACAAGGGACTGCCCGTGGCCAATGTGTTCCCAGTGGAACTGGTGCTCATCCGGCTGTCGGCCCTGGTGGATCGGTTCCCGATGGTCCGGCGGATCACGCTGCGCCCGATCACCGTCACCACGGCCGAACCCACCATCCTCTCCGCCACCGTGACCTTGAGCGCGGATTCCGACCGGATGGATTCCCGGCGGCGCCGGATGAATCTCTGAGCCCCCGGCGCCGTCCGCCCGCCCCGTCTGTAGGCCGCCGAGGGGCGCGGGCGGACGACGTGTCCGTACCTGCCGGTAGAGTAGTAGCGTTGTTCGATTAAAGCTCAGGCAGGAGTCATCACCCATGGCAGCGCACCCCGACGGCAAGATCGTCGATATCGACGTCACCCAGGAAATGGAGACGTCCTTCCTCGAATACGCGTATTCGGTCATCTACTCACGTGCCCTGCCCGATGCCCGTGACGGGATGAAGCCCGTCCAACGCCGCATCGTCTACCAAATGGGCGAAATGGGGCTGCGGCCCGAACGGCCCTATGTGAAGTCCTCGCGCATCATCGGCGACGTCATGGGCAAGCTGCACCCACACGGCGATTCGGCGATCTACGATGCGCTGGTGCGCCTGAGCCAGGACTTCGTCATGCGCGTTCCCCTGGTCGACGGCCACGGCAACTTCGGCAGCCTGGACGACGGGCCGGCCGCCGCCCGCTACACGGAGGCGAAACTGACGGACGCGGCGATGACGATGATCGCCGGCCTCGACGAGGACGTCGTGGACTTCGTGCCCAACTACGACAACACCCTGACCCAACCGGACGTCCTGCCCAGTGCCTTCCCCAATCTGCTGGTCAACGGGGCATCCGGCATCGCAGTGGGGATGGCCACGAACATGGCCCCGCACAACCCCGGCGAGGTCATCGCCGCAGCCCAGCACCTCATCTCCCACCCGGACGCCGAGCTCGACGAGCTCATGCGCTTCGTGCCGGGGCCCGATCTACCCACCGGTGGGCGGATCATCGGCCTCGACGGGGTGCGGGAGGCCTATGAGTCCGGCCGCGGCACCTTCCGCACCAGGGCCACGGTGCGATTCGAAAACCTCACGGCCCGGCGCAAGGGCATCGTGGTGACCGAGCTGCCCTATCTGGTGGGCCCGGAGAAAATCATCGAGAAGGTCAAGGACCAGGTCAACGCCAAGCGCCTGACCGGGATCGCCTCGATCGACGACTTCTCCGACCGCAAGAACGGCCTGCGCCTGGTGATCGGTGTGAAGAACGGCTTCAATCCGGAGGCCGTGCTCGAAGAGCTCTATCGGCTGACCCCGATGGAGGACTCCTTCGGCATCAACAACGTCTGCCTGGTCGACGGCCATCCCCGGACCCTGGGACTCAAGGAACTGCTGCAGGTGTTCGTCGGCCACCGCATCGACGTGGTGAGGCGCCGCTGCGAATTCCAATTGCACAAGGCGCAGGACCGCCTGCACTTGGTCGAGGGTCTGCTGGTGGCCATCCTCGACATCGACGAGGTCGTGCAGCTGATCCGCGGATCAGACGATGCGGCGACCGCGCGGACCCGGCTGATGGACGTCTTCGACCTCTCGGAGATCCAGGCGACTTACATCCTCGACCTGCAGCTGCGCCGGCTGACCAAGTTCTCCCGAATCGAACTCGAGGCCGAACGCGATGAGTTGCGTGCCCGGATCGAATTCCTCAGCGGGGTGCTGGCCGATCCGCAGAAGCTGCGCCGGATGGTCTCCGATGAACTGGGCGAGACCGCGGCGGCCCTGGAATCCCCCCGCCGCACCGTATTGGTCGCAGGCGACCTCAAGCAGATCACCGCGGCCGGGCGGAAGAAGGGCAAGGCTGAGCTGACGATCCCCGATGTGCCCTGCTGGGTGCTGCTGAGCACCTCCGGCAGGATCGCGCGGACCACCACCTCGGGCCCACTGCCGCACACCGGCCGCCGGGCCTCACACGATGCCCTGGTCTCCCAGGTGCGGACCACCAGCCGCGGCACGCTGGGCGCCATCACCTCGACCGGCCGGTTGTTGCCGGTGGACGTGGTCTCGCTGCCCCAGCTGCCGGCTCAGGCCACGCGGGCGAATGTGGCCGGCGGGGTGCGGGCCGCGGAGTTCCTCACTCTCGAGGCCAAGGAGAAGCTCATCGGCATCGTCGACTTCAGCCGCGATTTCATCCTGGGCACGACCGGCGGGGTGGTCAAACGGGTGGCCGGACACGAACCCCCGTCGAACCGCCCCGACTGGGAGGTCATCGGGCTCAAGGGCCGCGACAGGGTGATCGGCTGCGGCCAGCTCGACGATGTGGGCGCCGGGCAGGCGGTCTTCATCACCTCAGCGGCCCAGCTGTTGACCTTCGGCGCCGATGTGCTGCGTGCCCAGGGCATCGGCGCCGGCGGGGTGGCCGGCATCAAGCTGGGCGCCGGCGCCAAGGTCGTGTCCTTCCAGCTGGTCGATCCACGCGCCGAAAACCGGGTTGTGACGATCGCGCAGGGCCCGGGCGCCGCGCAGCCCAGCGTGAAGGTCAGCGAGCTGGCCGAATTCCCCACCAAGGGCAGGGCGACTGCCGGGGTACGCGCCCAGCGCTTCCTCAAAGGGGAGACCGAACTCGTCCTGGGCTTCGCCGGGCCCGCCCCGCAGGGCGCCGCAGCCGCCGGCGGGGCCAGGGAACTGCCGGGCGAACTCGCCCGCCGGGACGCCTCGGGTACGCCCCTGGAGTCGAAGATCGATGCGATCGGCACGGTGCCAGGCGGAGCCGCGGATGGCGCCGCGTCGGCCGAGGCAGGTGTGACCGGAGACGGCCAGGGAACTCCATTGGGACAGGGCACTGTGCCGGAGGCGCCGACCGGTCCGCGGGCCACCGGGGGCATGGCGACCGCTCCCCTGGATCTGGGGCCGGACGATCCGGCCGATGCCCCGCAGACCCGCGATGACGATTCGGACGCCGTGGTCATCAGCCACGACGACGATTCCGACTCGTTGTTCTAAACCCGCCGCCTCAGATACCGCCGAGCTCCTCGCCTATCCCGTCGTCCAAGTCCAGGTCCAGGGCGCCGGCGGTGCCACGGGTCATCTCCACTACGCTCACCTCGCCCAGGCCCTGCAGGCTCAGCGCCCGGCGGGCACCGAAGGCGTAGGCGTCCGAGCGGGCGAGCACCTGTGCGGTGTCCCAGTCGGTGAGGACCGTACCTGGTTCGGTCACCGCGGTCAGCCGTGCGGCCAGATTGACCGTGGAGCCGAAGACATCGCCCATCCGGGACAGTACCTTGCCCCAGGCGAAGCCCAGCCGGGCCTTGGGCAGCAGGTCGTCCGCACGGATCCGCTCCATCAGCGTCATGGAGATCTGCGCGCCGGACATGGGCGTCTCCGCGGCGAAGAACACCTCATCGCCCACCGTCTTGATCACCCTGCCGCCGCCGGAGGCGACGACGTTGTAGGCCAGGTCCTGGAAGCGCTTGACCATGAATGCCAGTTGACGCGGCTCCAGCTGCTGTGACAACCGGGTATAGGAGACCATGTCGACGAAACCCACCACCCGGGCCAGGGGCATCGCCGAATCATACCAGCCCGTACGATTCTCCATTGCCAGGCCCTCTTCGACATTGACAGACAGACGGCCCAGCGAATTGGCCAGATTACGCCGCCAGGCGTAGTCGAGCAGGCTCTGCATGGGTTCGACCAGCCGATCAAACAGCTCCACGGCCTCGGCCCGGGCATCGTTCTCCGAGCGGCCCTTGGTGTCGCTGAGGTACTCGACCAGAGTCTCCATCTGCCATACCGTCAACCGGTCGGTGGTCTGGCCCACCGCGCGCAACAGGGCGACGGCGGTCTCCTCGTCGACGATCCCATCGGTGACCATCGTGGCCGTCCCCGCCAGTGCCGCAACGTCGTTGTGCGTATAGGCGGCCTGTCCATCCGGGATGCGCGGCAGGCCCAGGGCCCGCCAGAACTTCCGCAACATCTTCGTCGATACCCCGGCCGAGGCGGCCGCTTCCTTGCGCGTCAGTTCCCGCTTCCCGCCCAGCAGCCGGTCCTCGAGCCGGGATACGGCACCCGAGCCGGTGGCGGGGGGCTCCCCCGCGGCGGCCTCTGCCACCTCGTCGTCCATCCGCGCCCCATCGCTCACAGCAGGCCCCCTTTCGCATCCGCCCTGACATGGATCACATCGCCGGCACTGACCTCCCCGGTCCCCTCCGGGGTTTCCACCACCAGGTCACCGCCAGCGCCCAGACCGGTCGCCCGGCCCGTGAGGCTGCGCCCACCCGGCAATTCGACCCTGACCCCACGGCCCAGGGTGAGCATCGTATCGCGAACCCGGCGGCCCACTGCAAGATCGGACACACCCAACCGGCGCTCGGACAGCTCCGTGGCGTGGCCGAACAGCTCTCCTAGGCCCGAGCGCAGGCCGCCGAGCACATCGGCCAGGAGCTGTTCCCGATCGGTGTTGCCGCCGGCCAGGGCCAGCGAGGTGGCGGTGGGCACGGGCAGCTCCGCGGCCTCCAGCGACACATTGATTCCGATGCCGATGATCGCCACGCGCTCGTCTGCCACCTGTTCCATCCGGATCAGGATGCCGCAGATCTTCTTGCCGGCGACCAGCACGTCATTGGGCCATTTGACCCCGGCGTCCACGCCCGCGGCGCCGATCGCACCCGCCACGGCGGCTCCCGTGATCAGGGGCAGCCAGCCCAGTGCCGTCATGGGCAGGTCGGCGGGGATGCGCACGGGCACCGAAACGGTCAGCGCCTTGCGCGCCGGCACCGTCCACACCCGGTCCAGCCGCGCATGACCGGAAATCTGGTGGTCGGTGCCCCAGACGGAATAGTCGGGCCAGGCGCTCGGATCCGCCTGCAGAGCGGCGGCGAGTTCGTCATTGGTCGAACCGGATTCCGCCGGCCAGACGATCCTGGGCAGGTCGGCACCGCGAACGTGCGCGCGTTCAACGGCCCGATCCACGTTGAAATACGAGGAAGCAGGTACTGTGTGCACCACATCACCCTAATGGGTTTGGCTGCGGCATACAACGGCGGGGGTACGTGACTAGGGTGGAGGCCATGAGTTCAGAATCCTCACCGAAAACCACCGCGGCGAAACTCGCGGCTCTCATCGAGCGGCGCAGGCTGGCCCATGCGGGCAAGCAGACCGCCATCGACAAGCAGCATGCCAAGGGCAAGCAGACTGCCCGCGAACGCATCGATCAGCTGCTCGACGCGGGTTCCTTCCAGGAGATAGACGAATTCGTCCGCCACCACAACACCCAGTTCGGAATGGCGGCGAACCGGCCCGACGGTGACGGTGTGGTGTGTGGCCTGGGCACGATCGACGGGCGCACCGTGGCGGTGTTCGCCCACGATTTCACCGTCCTGGGCGGCTCCTTGGCCGAGGCCAACGGCCGCAAGATCGTCAAGGTCCAGAAACTGGCCCTCAAGCTGGGCTGCCCGATCATCGGTGTCAACGACTCCGGCGGCGCCAGGATCCAGGAGGGCGTGGGATCGATCGCCCTGTTCGCGGAGATCTTCCACTGGAACGTCCAGTCCTCCGGGGTGATCCCGCAGATCAGCCTGATCATGGGTCCCTCGGCCGGTGGAGCGGTCTACTCCCCCGCGCTGACCGACTTCACGATCATGGTCGACGGCACCAGTCACATGTACATCACCGGTCCCGATGTCATCAAGACCGTGACCGGCGAAGAGGTCGGCCATGAGGAGTTGGGCGGGGCCAGGACCCACAATTCGGTTTCGGGCAATGCCCACTATCTGGCCGCCGACGAGGCCGATGCACTGAACTATGTGCGCGATCTGTTGAGCTTCCTGCCGGGGAACAATATGGATCCGGCGCCCGCCACCGGGTATCCGGTCGACTTGGAGGCCTCCGATGAGGATCAGGCCCTGGACACCCTGGTGCCCGACTCCCCCGCCCAGCCCTACGACATCCTCGACGTCGTGCGCACGGTACTCGACGACGGCGAGTTCCTGGAGGCCTCCGAACTGTTCGCGCCGAATGTCGTCACGGGTCTGGGCCGGGTCGAGGGACAGACGGTGGGTGTCATCGCGAACCAACCGATGCAGCTGGCCGGTACCCTCGACATCGACGCCAGCGAGAAGGCGGCCCGGTTCGTCCGCTTCTGCGATGCCTTCAACATCCCGATCCTGACCTTCGTCGACGTGCCGGGCTTCCTACCGGGGACCGACCAGGAACTGGGTGGAATCATCCGGCGCGGGGCCAAACTCATCTACGCATACGGTGAGGCCACCGTCCCGCTGATCACCCTGATCACGCGCAAGGCCTACGGCGGCGCGTACTGTGTGATGGGCTCCAAACAGCTGGGCGCCGACCTGAACCTGGCCTGGCCCACCGCGCAGATCGCCGTGATGGGCGCACAGGGTGCCGCCAACATCGTCTACCGCCGCAAGCTCAAGGATGCGCAGGATGCCGGCCTCGATGTCGAGGCGGTGCGCGCGGACCTGGTCGAGGAGTACGAGGACGCCCTGCTCAATCCCTATCTGGCGGCCGAGGAGGGCTACATCGACGCGGTGATCGCCCCGGTCGAGACCCGCGCCCGGATCGTCCGCGGACTGCGCGCACTGCGCAACAAGCATGTGGCCGCGCCCGAGCGCAAGCACGGGAACATTCCGCTGTGACCGGTGCACAGGACTCCAACACCGCATCCCTGGACCCGGCGCTCGAACGGCGCCTGGCCAAGCAAGCGGCCATCGCCGCCCTCGTCACCGTACGGCGCACGGTGGCGTTGCGCCAGGCACCGGCACCGGCCGCCACGCCGCGGGTGTTCGCAGCGCCTGCCAGGGGGATCCATGCCCCTGGCAGGCCGGCACGCGGTGGTTGGGCCCGCCGCTACTGAAGCACCGCGGCGGGGGTCCCGGTCCTCAGGCGCCGGGTCCCCCGCCCGCTGTGCCGGAACCTCGAGTACGACGACCGGGTCCACGGCCGTGGACCGCCGTGTACACGCCGAGCGCCAGGACGATCAGCACGGCCGCACAGACGTAGATGGCCCGGTCGCCGGCCCTACCCGAGACCCAGCCCAGGATGAGCGGGCCGATCCCGGTGCCCAAGTCGAGCATGAGGAAGAAGGTCGCCATCGCCACGCCGATCTGCGCGCGCCCGACCGCCTGCACGGCAATCGTCTGCATGATCGGCATAACCGAGCCGAACCCCACGCCCAGGGCGACTCCCGCCAGCACGATCTGCCAGGGCTCGTGCGCGAGCGCCAGGACCACCAGGCCCACCGCGAAGACCAGCAGCATTGGATAGGCCACCGCGTTGTCGCCGCGCGCATCCTGCATCCGGCCGACCGTCAGACGGGCTGCGAAGGTCGCGCAGGCATAGGCGAAGAAGAACCAGCCCGCTGCCTGCGCCATGCCGTGGGCCGTGACGAACGGCTGGAGGAATGTCAGCACCCCGGAATACGCCATTCCGGCCAAGAACATCACCAGGGCGATCGGCAGGGCGCCGGGGGCCACGATGCTGGCCGCGGACAGCCGCCACTTCCCCGCGATCTCCTCGGCACCGGGGGTGCGTTCGGGCACTCGCATGCACAGCAGCGCCAGCAGTCCACCCAGGGAGACCAGGGCCGAGGTGATGAACAACCAGTCATAGCCGGCAGCCGCGGTGATCGCCACGGCGCACAGCGGCCCGACCGCCGTGGCCAGGGATGTGGCCAGACCGAAGTAGCCGGTGCCCTCGCCCCGGCGGGAGTCGGGAATCAGACTCTGCGCGATCGTCATAAGCACTGTGTGGCCCAATCCGTAGCCGGCCCCATGGACCAGTCGGACCAGGATCAACAGCCACACCCCGCCCGCTGCGATGTAGAGCAGCGAAAGGACGATCGAGGACGCCAGGACGATCAGCAGCAGGCGCTTGCGCCCCATGAAGTCCATATACTTGCCGACGACGATCCGGCCGGCGACCGCCCCGACGATATAGGCGCTCGAGGCCAGACCCGCCACGGCCGCCCCGGCGTGGAAGCGCCCGGCCGCGTAGCCGGCCAGGGAGGTCATGAGCATGTAGAACAAAAGGCTGAGGAACAGGCTGACGACCAGCGAGAGATTGAAGTCCTTGGTCCACAGCCGCGCTCTATCCACCCGGGCAGTCTAATCAGCCGGGGCGGGGACCACCTGCCGTGTCCACCGGCTGAACCAGCGCACCGACTCCCCTACCCCAGCGGGGGCCGGTAGGCTTTCGACTATGACTGACGAAACTCGCACCCCGTCCCCCATCGACGCGATAGCCGAGGACTACTCGGCCCGGATGCTGGCGCTGTCGCCCGGCCTGCGCGTCTCCCTGGGCGTCGAGGGCGACCCCCATGCCCTCGACGATTATTCCCCGGCCGGAGCCGCCGCGGTGGACGAACTCAATGCCGCGACCCTGACCGCCCTGGACCGGGAACAGGCCGCGCACCGCGACGAGCTCGACGACGTCGACGCGGTGACGCTCGACGCGATGCGCGAACGCCTGGGCGTCGAACGCGAGCTCCACGCCCGCGGACTCGACGTGGGCGTGCTCAACAACATCGCCTCGCCCGCCCAGGACATTCGCGATCTGTTCGATCTGGTGCCCACCGAGACCGCCGCCGACTGGGCCGCCAGCGCCGGGAAACTCCGCTCGGTGGCCGGCGCCCTGGCCGGCTACGAGGAGTCCCTGCGAGTCGCCCTCGCAGCCGGCAGGGCGCCTGCCGTCCGCCAGGTGCGCGCGGTGATGGCCCAGGCCACCGAGGTGGCCCGCTCCGGCGGATCCTTCGACGCCTTCGTCTCCGGCGAGACCGTGCCAGAGGCCCTGCGCGGCGAGCTCGCCGATGCCGCGGCCCAGGCCAAGGGCGCCTATGCCGGTTTCAAGACCTTCCTGGAGACCGCGGTGCTGCCGCACGCGCGCACGCAGGATGCGGCGGGCCGGGAGGACTACGCCCTGTACAGCCGCGAGTTCCTGGGTGCGAGCGTGGACCTCGACGAGACCTACCAGTGGGGCCTGGAGCAGGTGGCCGAACTCGACGCCGAACAGCGCCGGGTCGCGCAGCTGCTCTACCCGGGCGAGGATCTGAGCGTGCGCGCGACACTCGAGCGCCTGGATGCGGATCCGGCGCGCAAGATCCACGGCCTCGACGCCCTGCGGACGTGGATGCAGGAGACCGCGGATCAGGCGATCGCGCAGCTCGACGGCACGCATTTCGACATCCCCGAGGACCTCAAGCGGATCGAGGCGATGGTCCTGCCCAATGGCACCGGCGGCATCTACTACACGGGTCCCACCGATGACTTCTCCAGGCCGGGGCGCATGTGGTGGTCGGTGCCCGCCGGAGTCGAGGAGTTCTCCACTTGGCAGGAGCTCACGACCGTCTACCACGAGGGCGTGCCGGGGCACCATCTGCAGTTGGGGACGGCTGTGCAGATGAAGGACCGCCTCAACATGTGGCGGCGCAATCTGTGCTGGGTCTCCGGCCACGGAGAGGGCTGGGCCCTGTACGCGGAGAAGTTCATGGCCGAACAGGGCTTCATGGAAGAGCCCGGGAACTATATGGGCACCTTGGATTCGCAGCGGTTGCGGGCGGCCAGGGTCGTCGTCGACCTGGGCGTCCACCTGGGCAAGAAGGCCCCTGCCGAATACGGCGGCGGGATCTGGGACGCCGAGAAGGCGTGGAAGTACCTCACCGACAATGTCGCGATGGAGCGGAACTTCCTGCGCTACGAACTCGACCGGTACCTGGGGTGGCCCGGCCAGGCGCCCAGCTATAAGATCGGGCAGCGCCTGTGGGAGTCCGCCCGCGACACGGCGCGGGCCAAGGCGCAGGCGGCCGGCCGGGAGTTCAGCCTCAAGGACTTCCACACCAGGGCCCTGGCGCTGGGCTCGGTCGGCCTGGACACTCTGACCCGGGCACTCGAGCGCGACTGAGACTTCCGGTGGCGGGAGCCGGGTGCGGATACGGCAGTGGCCGGGCAGAACACGGGGTTCTGCCCGGCCACTGCCGGTTCGACTGCGCGGGCCCTAGATATCGCCGAGGTCCCGGCGCAGCCCGGCGGCCAGTTCGCCTCCGGCGGCGCACCAGGCGTCCTGTGCCCCGCACTCCGGCAGACAGTCGCGCAACATCACCAGCAGCTGGTCGGGCAGTGCGCGCTGTCCGTAGTCGGGGACCGGACGGGCATCGGAGGTCAGCGCGCTCAGCTCGACCAGGACCGCGCGCACCAGGGGCCCGGCCGCCGTCATCTGCGCCGGCGTCAGCCCGGCCAGGCGGATGCGCAGGCGGCGGATCTCCTGTTCCAGGACCTCAGCCGCCGAATCGCTCGACACCACCGATCAGTCGTTGCCGCGCAGATAGGACAGCAGGCGCAGGATCTCGACGTAGAGCCACACCAGGGTGGTCATGAGCGAGAAAGCGCACAGCCAAGAGTACTTCTCCGGGATCCGGTTGACCACGCCCTGTTCGATCATCTGGAAGTCCGATACCAGGGTCATGGCCGCCAGCACTGTGGCGACCAGGCCGATGATGACGCCCAGGGGCATGTCGATGCCCATGATGCTGATCTGCACACTGCGGGCGTTCATCGCGCCGCCGGAGAAGATCGAGAAGAAGAAGTTGACGATCGAGAACACGGCATAACCGCCCACGGCGATCATCAGGAACTTCAGGAAGCCCCCGGACATCCGGACCTTGGCGAACTTGAACAGGCAGAACATGACGGCGAAGACACTCAGGGTGGCCAGCACCGCCTGCACCACGATGCCGCCGTAGAGGGACTCGAACAGCTTGGAGATGCCGCCGAGGAACATGCCCTCGAACACCGCATAGCCCAGGATCAGGCCCTTCGAGGGCTCCTTCTTGAAGGCGTTGACCAGGCCCAGGACCAGCCCGACGATGGCACCCACCAGCATCAGCTGGGGAATGAACCAGCCCACGGCCGCGCCGACGAGCAAGATGCCGAAGCAGGCCAGCGACTTCATGAAGACGTCATCGTAGGTCATCGCGCGTTCGGGCTGTGCCGGTGCCGCCTGATAGGCGGGCATCTGGAACTGCTGGTCGAGCTGCTGGGCACTGGGCGCGCCCGGCTGGTACGAGGCGGGGCCGGCCTGGTGGCCCTGCGGGATCATGTGACGGGAGTCGGAGACTCCCTGGCGGACGGTCCGGTCCATAAGGGGGTTGCCCATGTGGTGCTCTCCTGTTGTGTGGTGCTTTGGTCCACAATTCTATGGGCGCAGCCTGGCAAAAGAATCAACACCCCTTGGTTATATAACCAGGGGGTGTTGATTCTTCAGCAGGCGGTGGGACTCAGCGTTCGATGTCCCCACGGATGAACGCCTCCACGGCGTTCTTGTTCGTGTCGTCGTCGCGCTGTTCGGGCGGCGACTTCATGAAGTAGGCGCTCGGCGAGATCAGCGCACCGCCGATCCCCCGGTCCAGACCGATCTTGGCCGCGCGCACCGCGTCGATGATGACGCCGGCGGAGTTCGGGGAATCCCAGACCTCCAACTTGTACTCCAGCGACACCGGGGCATCGCCGAAGTTGCGGCCCTCGAGGCGCACGAATGCCCATTTGCGATCGTCGAGCCAGGCGACGTAGTCGCTGGGGCCGATGTGGACATTGCGGTCGGCCTGCTTGCCGGCGAAGTCGCTGTTGTGCAGGTTCGAGGTCACGGCCTGGGTCTTGGAGATCTTCTTCGACTCCAGGCGTTCGCGCTCCAACATGTTCTTGAAGTCCATGTTGCCGCCCACGTTGAGCTGGTACGTCCGGTCCAAGGTCACGCCGCGGTCCTCGAACAGTTTGGCCATCACCCGGTGGGTGATGGTCGCGCCGATCTGGCTCTTGATGTCGTCGCCGACGATCGGCACGCCGGCCGCTTTGAACTTCTCGTCCCATTCCTTGGTGCCGGCGATGAACACCGGCAGGGCGTTGACGAAGGCGACATGGGCGTCGATCGCGGCCTGGGCGTAGTGCTCCACGGCCTGCTGCGAGCCCACGGGCAAATAGCACACCAGCACGTCGACCTTGGCGTCGCGCAGCGCCTGCGCCACATCGACGGGTTCAGCGTCGGATTCGACGATGGTGTCGCGGTAGTAGCGGCCCAGACCGTCGAGGGTCGGACCGCGCATGACCTCCACACCCGTGGGCGGGACGTCGGCGATGTGGATCGTGTTGTTCTCGCTGGCGCCGATGGCCTCGGCGATGTCCACGCCGACCTTCTTACCATCGACGTCGAAGCCGGCGACGAACTGCAGATCGCCGACGTGGTAGTCACCGAACTGAACGTGCATCAGACCCGGGACCTGCGAGGTCGGGTCCGCGTCCTTGTAGTATTCGACGCCCTGGATGAGCGAGGATGCGCAATTGCCCAGACCGGCAATCGCCACGCGAATAGGATTGTGTGCCACTTGGCGGATTCTCCTTGTAATAGGCAAGACGGTTCAATAGTACTCAGTATCGCTCAGGACACGACAAGCGGTTCGAGCACCAGCTCGGGGTGCTCGCGCTGGACTCCCTGCAGACGCCAGCGGTCGGAGAACAGGGCCAGCAGTTCGCCGTCGGAACGCGAGAGCACCTCGACCGAGCGCTCACGCGCCAGGGTGGGCACAGCCTCGGGCGTCGTGCGACGGGCCAGCGAGAAGTTCAACCTCTCCATCTTCACCGGGGCATGGAACTCGTGGATCATCCGGTCCTCGGCCACCTCGAACTGCATGGGACCCACCGCGCCGAGCACCGGTGCCTGGTCCCCGCGCAGATCCGAGCGCAGCACCTGCACGACGCCCTCGTGGTCGAGCTGTTCGATCCCACGGCGGAACTGCTTGTACTTCGAGGAGTCCTGCGCGCGGATGACCATGAAGTGCTCGGGGGCGAAGGTGGGGATCGGCGGGTACTCCACCCGGTCGTCCAGATATAGCGAATCCCCCACCCGCAGGGCCGAGGCGTTGACCAGGCCCACCACGTCACCGGGCCAGGCCTCGTCGATGACCTCGCGGTCGCGCCCGAAGACCTGCTGGGCGTACTTGGTGGCGAACGGCTTGCCGGAGGCGGCGTGGGTGACGACCATCCCACGCTCGAACACACCCGAGCACACCCGGATATAGGCCAGGCGGTCGCGGTGGTGCGAGTCCATGCCCGCCTGCACTTTGAACACGAACCCGGAGAACGCGGAGTCCACCGGGCGCACACCACCGTCGACGTCCGTGCGCGGCAGGGCTGCCGGTGCCAGGTCCACCAGCGTGTCAAGCAGCTTGTGCACACCGAAGTTGAGCACTGCGGAGGCGAACATCACAGGTGTCGTCTCGCCTGCCAGAAAGCGCTCCTGATCATGGTTCTGCTCTTCCAAGTCCAACAGTTCGGATTCGTCCACGGCCGTCGTCCAGGCCTCGGACTCGAGTTCCAGGGCGGCGTCCGCGTCCATCGTCTGTTCTTCGGCGATGCGGGCGCCGGCGTCGTTGCGCGTGTACTTCGTATACGTTCCCGAGGTCCGGTCCAGCACCCCGCGGAAGTCCCCCGACTGTCCCACCGGCCAGGTCAGTGGCGTTGGCAGCATTCCGGTGCGCTCGAGGATCTCATCCATCAGCTCGAGGGCGTCGATGCCGGGCCTGTCCCACTTGTTGATGACCGTGATGATCGGCAGGTTGCGGTGCTTGCAGACTTCGAAGAGCTTCATCGTCTGCATCTCCAGGCCCTTGGCCGCATCGACGAGCATAACGGTGCAGTCGACTGAGGAGAGCACCCGATAGGTGTCCTCGGAGAAGTCGGCGTGGCCGGGAGTGTCGATGAGGTTGATGACGCAGTCGCGGTATTCGAACTGCAGCGCGGCCGAGGAGATCGAGATGCCGCGGTCCTGTTCCATCTGCATCCAGTCGGACACGGTGGCCCGGCGGCCCGCCTTGCCGTGAGTGGCGCCTGCCTGGCCGATGACGCGGGCGTGCAGTGCCAGGGCCTCGGTCAACGTGGACTTACCGGCGTCGGGGTGCGAAATGACGGCGAAGGTGCGCCGGCGCGCGGCCTGGTCACGGATTTCCTTGGGGGTATGGGTCTGCGAGCTCACCGGACCATTCTACGTTGACTGTCCAGCCGGAACACATGCGTCCCCGCTAAGCTGTGGGGCCGTGACCGATCACCATTCGAACCGCACGCGTTCCACCCGCACCCGCGCTGCATACCGGCCGACTGACGAGCACGTCCGGATCGCCGCCGATCCCGAAGCCGGGCGCAGACGGCTGAACTGGATCCCGCCGCTCGTGGCCGCCGTCATCTCGATCCCGCTGCTGTGGCTGGCGATTCGCTTCTCCCTGCTGGCGGCCTCGACGATGCGCGATATCGTGCTGCTCAACGACGCCCCCGGTACCGGTTTCACCATCGGCATGTACATCTACTCCGCCTGCGGCTGGCTGGCCCTGGCCGGCGTCCTGGCCTGCCTGTTCATCGCCCTGTTGCGCGGCACCCGGCGCTGGCGGATCTGGTGGTCCGCCGGCGCCCTGGCATTCGCGTTGGCCGTCCCGGCCAGTTGGCTGGCCCTGGGCTGGGTGTTCTGAGCACCTCCGCCGAGGCCGCGGCCGCCTTGGGCGCTCAGGCGGCCGGTCTTACAGCTTCGCCAGCGCCTTGGCGATCCGCTGTTCGCTCACGGTATGGGCCGTGCCCAGGTGCGGGGCGAACAGGGACACCCGCAGTTCCTCCACGTCCCACAGCACGTCCTGCCAGGGTTCGGGCAGCAGATTCGACCGCGTCCGGATGCCGGCAGCGTGTTCGGCACCCAGGGTGTTGCGCGCCTTCTTCTCCACCTGCTCTGCAACCAGGGTGACTCGGTCCATCAGCTGCTTGTCACGGGTCGCCTGCTGTCCCAGGCGCTCGGCCCTGTGCGCCGCGGCCTGCAGATAGACGGGCAGGCGGTCGAGCCTGTCAGCGGCCGTTTCCACGAACACGCCCGGATGGACCAGCCGGCTCAGTTGATTGCCGATATCGGACAGGTTCGCCAGGATCGCCAGCGATTGCGAACCACTGACCAGTTTCGCGGCCTCATCGTGCAGTGTGTAGATCCGCACTGCTTGGGCCAGGGAACGCTCGACGGCGGCGACGATGCCCTCGTTGACGGTCCGGATCAGGGTGTGGAACTGCTCGGCCGTTCGCACCGGCACCCCCGCCAGCGGATCCTCGCTGCGGCTCCCCGCCGCCTGGCCTACCAGTCGGTACACCGCAGCGTACAGAGCGCCTGTCAGCGGATCGTTCGCCTTGTCCCGGTGCCCGCCGAGGAGCAGTTTGTCCTTATTGCTCAGCGTGCCGGACGCATAGTCCAGGGCATCGGACGAGCGCAGGGCGATGAGCCGGGCCAGCCCCCGCAGCTGATTGCGGTGTGCGTCGCCTGCGTGGGCGTAGGCGTGCAGGGACACGCTCGTGCCATCGTCGTGCAGTCCGGGCATGAGTACCCGTTTGCCCGCCTGTGCGCGCTCCGGGATGGTCCCGAAGACCCAGTCAACGGCATCGCGCACGGGCGTGAAGGCAATCGGCTGCGTGGTGGCCGCAGCGCCGGCAGCACGCTTGCCGCTTGTCACCGCGCCCTGCCGACCGGACTTCGGTGCCGCATTGCCCGTGGGCGCGGCACCCGCGGTGTCCTGATTCGCACGGCGCTCGTTCTCCTCGGCCAGCCGCGCGGAGAGCTCGACGACATCGGTACCCCGTGCCACGGTCCGTTTGCGCTTGCCGCGCCCGGTGGCGAACTCGAAGCCCATCCGCAGGTGCGCGGGCACCCGGGCCAGGTCGAAATCGGCCGGGGCGACCGTGATCGGCACCAGATCGTGCAACTCGCCACCACCGGCGCGTGCGGTCAGTTCGGCGGCCAGCACCTCGGTCAGTTCTCCTTCGTAGGGCCGCAGACCGGGCAGGATCTGGGCGGCGACGTCCGGGGCGGGCACGAAGTAGCGGCGTTTGGCCTTGGGCAGTGAGCGGATCAGCGCCGTGACGAGTTCGGCGCGCAACCCCGGCACCTGCCAGGAGAACACGCGGGGATCGAAGGCGCCGGCTGCCGATGCCGGGATCTCAACGGTCACGCCGTCGGCATTCGTGCCGGGATCGTATGCGTAGTGCAGCCGGGCGGTGGCGCCCGGCAGTGCCCATTCCAGCGGATAGTCGGCGGCCACATCGCCGGTGGTCGCCTCCTGGGCCAGGAGCTGCTCGACCCGCAGGTCCAGCAGGTGCTTGTCCGGCTCCTTCTTCCACCAGGCGTCGAAGTGGGCGCCGGAGACCACGGTAGCCGGCAGCCGGGCGTCGTAGAACTCGAAGAGCACGTCGTCGGCCGCCAGCATCCGGCGGTCGCGCACCCGGCTGGCGAGCTCCTCTGCCTCGGCGATGATCCTGGCGTTGTGTCGCAGGAAGCCGTGGCGGGCGTTCCAGTCGCCGGCGATGAGCGCCTCGCGGATGAAGATCTCCCGGCTGTAGGCCGGATCGATCCGGCCGTAGCCCACCTGTTTATCGCTGATCAGGGTGAGCCCGTAGAGACTCATCCGGTCGAAGGCCATGACCGAGGCATTGCGCTTGGACCAGTGCGGTTCCAGGTACTGGTGCTTGATCAGGTCCCCGGCCACGGCCACGACCCACTCGGGCTCGATCTGCGCGACCGTGCGTGCCCACAGGCGCGAGGTCTCCACAAGTTCCGCGGCCATCACCAGATCCGGATTGCGCTTGAACAGGGCGGATCCGGGGAAGATCGCGAATTTCGTCCCGCGCACCCCGTTGTAGTCGCGCCCGTCGACCTGCTTCTGCCCGATCATGGACAGAAGCCCCGTCAGCAGGGCCTGGTGCAGGGCGACCTCCTGTGGCCCATAGCTCGACTTGGCGCCCTTGTCAGCCCGCCCGACCGCGTCTGCTCCCGCCGGGCCGGGGGCCACTGCCGCCCCCGAAGACAGGCGCCGGGCGTCGGGCCGGTCGATGTGGATACCGGCATTGCCCAACAGCGAGCGCAGCTGATGGACGAAGTCCTGCCATTCGCGGATCCGCACGAAGTGGAGGAATTCGGCCTTGCACATCTTGCGGAACTTCGAGGTCGACAGTTCATGACTCTGCTCGGTGATGTAGTCCCACAGGGCCAGCCAGCTCAAGAAGTCGCTACGCGGGCGGGTGAACCGCGCGTGCAGGCCCTTCGCCTTCTCGCGTTCCTCCTGGGGGCGTTCGCGCGGATCCTGAATGGACAGGGCCGCGACGATGACGGCGGCCTCCGCCCCACAACCCGCCTCGGCTCCGGCCAGCAGGATCCGGCCCATCCGCGGGTCGATCGGCAGGCGGGCCAGGGTGTGGCCCAGCTTGGTCAGCCGCAGTCGTGCGGTCCCGCCGGGGCCCTGGGCACCAGAGCCCCTCGCCGTGTGATCGCCGGTTTCCTCGCGCAGCGCACCCAGTTCGGTGAGCATGCCGATGCCCTCGCGCACCGCGCGGGAGTCCGGTTTGGTCAGGAACGGGAATCCCAGCACCTCAGCGGCAGAAGCCGCCAGGCCCAGAGAGCACATGGACAGCACGACGCTGGCCAGGTTGGTCCGCAGGATCTCCGGATCCGTGAACTCGGGACGGGTCGCGAAGTCCTCTTCGGAGTACAGGCGGATGCAGATGCCGTCGCTGGTGCGCCCCGAACGGCCCTTGCGCTGGTTCGCGCTCGCCCGGCTGATCCGCTCGATCGGCAGGCGCTGGACCTTGGTGCGCGGGGAGTAACGGGAGATCCGGGCGGTGCCGGCGTCGATGACGTATTTGATACCGGGGACCGTCAGGGATGTCTCCGCCACGTTCGTCGCCAGGACCAGCCGGGGGTTGGAGTGCCGGGCGAAGACCCGCTGCTGGTCCGCGGTGGAGAGCCTGCCGAACAGCGGCACGACTTCCCACCGTGAGTCGACGCCGCGCAGCCGGGAGATGTGGGAACCCAGTGCGTCGGCGGTATCGCGGATCTCCCGCTCACCGGACAGGAACACCAGGATGTCGCCGGGGGCCTCGCCGCGCAGTTCATCGAAGGCCGCGAGAACGCCCTCGGTCTGGTCGGCCGGCACATCGGCCAGCGGGTCGTGGTCCGGGTCGGCTTCCGGATCGTGTGCCACGGCCTCGCGCGCGTCCTGCCCCACCGGGCGATAGCGGACCTCGACCGGGTAGGTCCGGCCCGACACGCTGATCACAGGCGCCGGTTCCCCGGCGGGCGTGGCGAAATGGGTTGCGAAGGACTCCGGGTCGATCGTCGCCGAGGTGATGATGAGTTTGAGGTCTGGACGTTTGGGCAGCAGCCGGGCCAGGAAACCCAGCAGGAAGTCGATGTTGAGGCTGCGCTCGTGTGCCTCGTCGATGATGATGACCTGGTAGTCGCGCAGGTACTTGTCGTGTTGGAGTTCGGCCAACAGGATGCCGTCGGTCATCACCTTGACGCGGGTGGCGTCGGTGACCTCCGCTGTGAAGCGGACCTGGTAGCCGATGCCCTTGCCCAGTTCCAGCTCGGTCTCCTCGGCCAGGCGGGCCGCCACCGCGCGCGCGGCGATGCGCCGGGGCTGAGTGTGGCCGATCAGCCCGTCGACGCCCAGTCCCAATTCCATACAGAGTTTGGGAATCTGCGTGGTCTTGCCCGAACCGGTCTCGCCTGCGATGACGACCACCTGGTTGTCCCTGATCGCGGCGAGGAGTTCATCGTGGGCGGCGCTCACCGGAAGTTGTGCCGGGTACTCCAGGCGTGGGTGCACAGCGGCCCTGGCGGCGGCCCGGCGCTCCCGCACCTCCTTCGACCGGTGCGCGCTGCGCTGTTCAAGGCGGCCTCGGCGGGGCCGGTGGTGCTTGGTCTTGGGCTGCGCAGGGGGCTGGGGCGACTCGTCGTTCATATCCCCTCCAGTCTACCGGCGCGCTCCGCCACTCGGCTCGTCATCCGGCCGTAACACCTCGGTCGGTAGGGTTGTCTGGAAATCACACGAAGATCACATGCGATACGGCTGCGGCACGGGAGTGGAACGGAATTGATTGGAGCATTAGAGGGCTTCGGCGTCATCGCCGTGATGATCGCCGCCGGTTGGATCCTGGGACGGTCGGGAATCCTGGGCGACAGCGGGCAGAAGGTCTTGGCCTCCACCGTCTTCTACGTCGGCAATCCGGCCCTGCTCTACATGACCCTGGCCTCCACCCCGCTGGACATCGTGTTCAACCAGGCACTGCTGGCCACCGCCGGGTCCTCGATCATCCTGGCCATTGCGCTGTTCGTGTTCACCGTGTCCATCAGGAAGCGCGGGGTGGGCGAGGGCGTCGTCAGCGCCTGGGCCGTCAGCTACGTCAACATCGGCAATCTGGGCATCCCGATCGCCGCCTATGTGCTGGGCACCCTGCAGTACGTCGCCCCCGTCATGCTCTTCCAACTGGTCATCCTGGCGCCGGTGGGGATGGCGATTCTCGACGCGGCCAGAGCCAAACGGGTGGGGGCCACCGACCGGCGCTGGTGGACCCCGGTGCTGGCCGTCGCCCGCAATCCCATCCTGTGGGGCGCGGGTCTGGGCATCGTCGCCTCGGCCACCGGCTTCGCCCTGCCCCCGGTCCTCCACGATCCGATCGAGATGTTGGGCAATACCGCGGTCCCCCTGACCCTCATGGCCTTCGGCATCTCGCTCAAAGACGGCTGGGCGGGGCCCAAACCGGGCACTCGCACCCAGCTGAGCGTGATGACGGCTGCCAAGCTGATCGTCCAACCGGTGTTGGCCTGGCTGATCGGCGGACCCCTGCTGGGCATCGAGGGCAGGGATCTCCTGGCCATCGTCGTCACCTCGGCCCTGCCCACTGCCCAGAACGTCTACGTCTACGCCCTGCAGTACCGCCAATCGGAGACCCTGACCCGCGACATCGTGTTCATCACCACCGTGCTCAGCGTGCCCGTGATCATCGTCTGCGCGCTGCTCTTCGGCTGAGCCGCTGCCTCGACCCGCACTTCCCGAATCGTGCCACCAGGACGGCACGACTTCCCTCCTGGCCGCGTGTCATTGCCGACATTGTGTCCCACGAGCGGTGAGAATGGTCCCGTGGCTAGCAACGATTCCAAGAAATCCGACGACCTCGTGTCGCAGCGTATGAACTCGGGAGCTCACGACGAGCCCGAGTCGGCGCCCACCGGGGCCGCCGCCGACGCGCCCGCGAAGTCGGACTACTTCGACGACGAGGAGACGCAGGCCTTCCAGGCGTTCCCCGCCGAGCCCAAGCCGGCCAAGGCCGACATCCCCGCGGGTTTCAGCTCCGAGGAGTGGGGCCTGGTGTCCTCGCCGATCGATGCCGATGACGACCGGACCCAGGTGATCCCCACTCCGCAGATCAGACCGGCCATGGGGGTCAAACGGGGTGCCGCCCGGACGGATGCGACCCCGGCACCCGCCGGCCCGGCCACGGGTGGGATGGCCGTCGTCGCAGGCCCCGCCACCGGTGGGCTGCCCGTCCAAGCCGCGGGACGGGTCGCGGAACCGGCTGCCGAGGCCGCGAGCCGGCAGCCTGGCACGGTCAAGCGCCACTATGGCTTCTTCGACGTGGTGGCCAGCGCCTGGCTGACGATCGCCACGCCGTTGGTCCTCCTGGCGCTGGCCGTGCGCGCGGTGGCCAGCGGCACATTCCTCAAATTCGAGTACTTCTACCGGCCCGGCTTCCCTGCCGATGCCTATGGATTCTCCTCGGACGACCGGTTGCACTATGCCAGCTACACCGTGGACTATCTGACGAACGTGGACGGTGCCCGCTATCTGCGCGACATCGTGCTCGCCGGCGGCATGCAGGCGTTCAAGGACGACGAGATCGCGCACATGGCCGACGTCAAAGCGCTCATCTCCCTGCTGTTCTTCCTGGGGATCGTCGGGGTCCTGGGCGGGATCATCGCCTGGCTGTACCTCTCCCGCAAGGGCGGCCCCGGCATGCGCATGGGCATCCGGTTCGGCTCGATCCTCACCCTGGCGATCGCCGTGCTGGTGGCGGTCGTCGCACTGACCGGCTTCAACCGTTTCTTCTCCGGTTTCCACCAGGTCTTCTTCTCCGCGGGAACCTGGCAGTTCTACATCGACGACACACTGATCAGATTGTTCCCGGAGACGTTCTGGGTCGACGGGGCGATCACCGCGGGCCTGATCCTGGTGCTGGGCTCGCTGGTTCTCCTGTGGTGCTCGCTGATCGGCTACAAGAAGCGCAGGGCCGACCGCCAGGAACTCAAGCAGCGCTAGCGGCCGCCGAACCCGCGTACACTCAGTCGCCCACCGACTCGATTCCGCGCATCACCAGCTTGGGATCGGGCGGGTAGACGATCGAGGTGTCCTTGCCCTCGTAGTCGAACTTGTTGAGGAAGTAGCGGATCGCATTGAGCCTGGCCCGCTTCTTGTCATTGGACTTGATGACGATCCACGGGGCGTCGTCGGTGTCCGTGCGCAGGAAGGTCTGTTCCTTCGCGTGGGTGTAATCGTCCCACCGACCCAAGGACTCCAGGTCCATCGGAGAGAGCTTCCACTGCCGGGCCGGGTCGATCTGGCGGATGGCGAAGCGGGTGCGCTGCTCGTGTTCGGTCACGGAGAACCAGAACTTGGTGACGTGGATGCCGGAGTCGATGAGCATCTTCTCGAACACAGGGGCCTGCTGCATGAAGGACTCGTATTCCTCGTCCGTGCAGAAGCCCATGACGCGTTCGACATTGGCCCGGTTGTACCAGGACCTGTCGAACATGACGATCTCACCGCTGGTCGGCAGGTGCTTGATATAGCGCTGGAAGTACCATTGCCCGCTTTCCTCCTCCGTGGGCTTGTTCAAGGCGACCACGCGGGCCGCGCGCGGGTTGAGGTGTTCGGTGAAGCGCTTGATCGTGCCTCCCTTGCCCGCGGCGTCGCGGCCCTCGAAGACGATGACGTGGCGTTCGCCGGCGTCCTGTGCCGAGTACTGCAGCTTGAGCAGTTCGATCTGGAGCTTGTACTTCTCCAGCTCATAGGTCTCCCTGTCGAGGCGTTCCTCGTATGGATAGCCCTCGTGCCAGGTCTCCACCGCAGCGCCGCCCGGATCGATGAGTTCGGGATCGGCGGTGTGCCCGTTCTTGACCGTGTAGCCCTCGGTCCGCAGCTTGTCGATGTATTCGCGTAGATTCTCACGTGGCGGAGTGAACACCGTGCACCTCTTTCTCTTATCCCCAGAATAATAGGGACACAGGGTGAACGACAGATGGCCAATGGGTTCTGAGACGGTGCAGCGCGGCCGGTGAGACGCCGGCTGAGACCGATGCCGGACCTCTGGCAGCGTCACCGGCGTCAGTCCTCCGGTGGCCGGGCACGGTGTCGCACCAGGACGAGGGCCGTCAGTGCAACCACCACCACGGCGGCCCCGATGCACAGTGTGGCCACGGGCCACCGGGCATAGGCCGCGCCCACCGCCGCGAATCCGGCGATTCCGATCGTGGCGAAGATCAGGGCCCAGCAGGCCCCGCCGATGGCCAGGGCCGGCAGGTAGCGGGCCAGGGGCATCCGGGCAGCACCCGCGGCCAGGTTCGCCATTGTCTGGAAGCCGACGGTCAGGAAGCTGGCGGCGACCAGGGGTGCGCCCCACCTGCCCACCAGCGTTTCGGCGCGCCGGTACCTGTGCGAGGTGAAGACCCGTTGGATCCGGGGGAACCGGCCCGCGCCGGCCCTGGCCAGCCAGCCCAGCAGGTAGGTGGAGCCGGCGCGTACCAGGACGATGCCGAACAGGGCGGCCCAGGTCAGGACCAGGGGCGCTTCCCAGGTCAGTGGGTTCATCGTCTGGTCCGCATCGAGCGCCCGGCCTCCTGCTCCGGGCGGATGCTCGGCGGCCGGAGTCTCAGGACAGCTGGTTGGCCTCCACCCATTCCAGGTACTCCTCGTTCACGTCTCCGGTGATGTAGTCGCCGGTGAAGCAGCTGGTCTCCAGCCGGGTCAGATCCGAGCCGTCGATGATCCCGTCGACCATATCGTCCACGGTCTGATAGACGACCGCATCGGAGCCCAGGGCCTGAGAGATCTGTGGGATCGTGCGACCGGCGGCGATCAGCTCGGAACGGCTGGGCATGTTGATCCCATAGACGTGAGGATAGCGCACGGGCGGGGCGGCCGAGGTGAAGGTCACCTTGTTCGCACCCACCTGGCGGGTCATCTCCACGATCTCCGTGCTGGTGGTGCCGCGCACGATCGAATCGTCGACGACCAACACGTTCTTGCCCTTGAATTCGCTGGCCAGGGCGTTGAGCTTCTGCCGGACGCTCTTCTTGCGCTGTTCCTGGCCGGGCATGATGAAGGTCCTGCCCACATAGCGGTTCTTGTAGTAACCCTCGCGGTACTCGACGCCCAGTTTCTTGGCGACCTCCATCGCCGCGGGACGCGCGGAGTCCGGGATCGGCATGATGACGTCGATGTCACCGGCGGGAACCTCGCGGGCGATCTGATCGGCCAGCTTCTCCCCCAGGCGCAGGCGGGATTCGTAGACGTTGATGCCGTTCATCACGGAGTCCGGCCGGGCCAGGTAGACGTACTCGAAGGAGCACGGGATGAGCACAGGGGATTCGTGGGTCTGGCGCAACTCAAGTGAGCCGTCGACACCGATGAACACGGCCTCGCCAGGGGCGATGTCGCGGACGATCTCGTATCCGGTGGCGGTCAGGGCGACGGATTCGCTGGCGACCATCCATTCGGTCTGCCCGCCGCCGACGGCCTCGCGCCGGCCCAGCACCAGGGGGCGGATGCCGAACGGATCGCGGAAGGCCAGCAGTCCATGGCCGGCGATCAGGGCGATGACGGCATAGGAGCCGCGCACCCGGCGGTGGGTGTTGGCCACGGCCTTGAACAGCTGGTCGTTGTCCAAACCTGCGCCGGAGACCTGCTGCTGCAGTTCGGAGCCCAGCACGTTGAGCAGCATCTCGGTATCGCTGCCGGTGTTGACGTGGCGCATGTCCCGCGTCGCCAGTTCGACTTCCAGCTCACGGGTGTTGGTCAGATTGCCGTTGTGCACCAGGACGATGCCGTAGGGCGCGTTGACGTAGAAGGGCTGGGCCTCGAGTTCATTGGCCGCTTCGCCCCGGGTGGCGTAGCGGACGTGGCCCAGGCCGACATTGCCCAGCAGCGAGCGCATGTCACGGGTGCGGAAGGCCTCTTTGACCTGCCCCTGTCCCTTGCGCATGTGCACATGGGGGCCGGACATCGTGGCAATGCCCGTCGAATCCTGTCCCCGGTGCTGGAGCAGACCCAGCGCATCGTAGACCTGCTGATTGACACTGGTAGTCGAAACGATGCCGACGATTCCGCACACGGAGAGCCCCACTTGCTGGACAACGGATTACCTATAAAGATTAGCTGGTGCGCAGGAATTTGTGGAACGAGGATTACACACCGGACCCGAACGCGGGGTTCGCCCGCTGGGTACTGGCCTTCGGGACCTTCGGAGTGCCCCAGGCCGCCGCGCCCATCGCCTTCTCACTGCTGGCCCTGTCGCTGACCGGATCGGCCGATCACGGCTCCTGGGTGGTGTTGGCGATGACGCTGGCGCAGATCGCCGGCGCCGTCCCGGTGGCCCGCGCCGGCCGCGGCCATCCCCTGGTGCGCTACACCCGACTGCTGATGATCGTGCGCACCGGCGCCCTGCTGGCGGCGACCGTGCTGGCAGCGGCCGGGGCGCCGCTGTGGGCGATCGCCCTGGCCGCCGGCTGCGCCGGACTGGTCAATGGGGCCGCGCACGGCTGCCTGCGCGCGGTGCTCAACCATCTGGTCGGCCCCGGCCGGATCCCGCGGGCGCTGGGCCTGGGAGCGACGCTGAACGAGGTGACCTTCGCCTCCTCGCCGGTCATCGTCGCCGTGATCGGGGCCTACTCGCCGGTCGCCGCCGTCGCCGCCATCGCGGTGCTCGGCACGGTTCCGCTGTTCCTCGTGCCCTCGGTCCAAGCGCCTCCGGCCACGGCGTCCACCGTGTCCTCGCGCACTCTGCTGCGGCCCGGAATCCTGCTGTGGCTGTTCTGCTGCCTGGCCACCTCGGCGTCGACCGCCGGGGTCGAGGTCGGTGCCGTGTCCCTGGCCCTGCGCTTCTCCCTGGCCCCGGCGGCCGGCGCGCTGTTCGCACTGGTGCTGTGTCTGGCCTCGGTCTCGGGCGGCCTGTGGGTCACCGCCCGCAACCGGCAGGCGCAGCCGCGGGCGGTGATCGCGTACCTGCTGGGCACCTCGGTCGGGGCCGTATTGGTGTGGGGTGGCTGGACCCTGGTCACGACCCTGGTCGGCGCCGTGCTCATCGGCTTCTTCATCCCGGTGCTGGGCACGCACTATTCGCTGGTGCTCGACCGTCTGGCCCCACCGCAGCTGCGCGCCGAGGCCTTCTCCCTGTTGCGCACCGCGAGCGCGGTGGGCGTCATCGCCACCTCCGGAGTGCTGGCGATCGCGGGCCTGGACTGGGCCCTGGGCGTGTGCGCGGGCCTGGTCGTGGTGGCCACGGTGCTGGTGGCTGTGTCCGGACGGCGACCGCCGAACACATCCGCCTGAGACACGATCTCAGACGTCGACGGCCACATCGCCGATGCCCTCGGTCGCCCTTGCCCACACGACGTATTGGTCCAGCGTCTCCTCGATCGCGGCCTTCGCATAGTGATCGGGGTGCCAGGCCGCCCACTCATCACAGTAGATGGGCTCGCCCCGATAGTGCAGGCCCAGCGAGACCAGTCCGTACTTGGGCGGGTCGATCCCCACCGTCACACCCTGGCCCGCCGCCGTCAGCGCCTGGGCGATATGGGTGCGGGACACGCTGCGCAGCCGGGGGAAGACGCAGTCCGTACCCGCGACCAGCAATTGGAAGGAGCGCCGCGCGCCGCTGCGCAGATCCGACATGAGGATCGGATAATCCTCCAGTTCCTCCAACTCGATACTGCCGCGCCCGGCATCCGGGTGCCCCGGCGGGACCTGCAGATTGAAGGGCAGTTTGAACAGCAACCGGGTCTCCAGGTCGATCGGCGGGACCAAGGGAGCCATCGCCAGATCGGCCGCGTGTTCGCGCACCGTTTCGTAGATGTCGATCGTGGGGACCTCGACGACGTCGAAGATGCGCTGGGAACTGTCGGCGATAAAGGGCAGCAGCAGGGTTTCGGCGACCATCGTGGGGCAGGCCACTCGCAGCTGGGTGGGACGGTTGCTGATGTCGGCCACCGAGCGCCACCACTGGGCGTTGCGGTCTACCATCCGCCTGGCCATCGGCAACAGTGTGCTGCCCGCCGGGGTGAGCGCCATTCCGGCCTTGGAGCGATCGAAGAGCTTGGCCCCGCACACCTTCTCCAGGGCCTGGACCTTCCGCGAAACCGAGGACTGGGTCATGAACAGGGCGCTAGCGGCATGGGTGGTCGAGCCGTACTGGGCAACGGCCAGAAAACACTCCACACTTGATATATCCATGCTTTGAGAGCATAGCATCACTCATATTTGAGCATTTTTACGCATAACCATGGCGGGCTTATCGTGAGGCGAACCACTTTTACGAACGAGAGGGAACCCCTTCGTGTCTCACGTCCCAACATCACCGGCCGCCCCGGCCACGAAGGCCCAGCGCGCCAATCAACGCAAGTCCACCCTGGGCGCCTTCGTCGGCACGGCGATCGAATGGTATGACTTCTACATCTTCGGCACCGCATCGGCACTGGTATTCGGCAAGCTGTTCTTCCCCGTCCTGTCGCCTGGTGTCGCACTCCTGGCATCCTTCGCCACCTTCTGGGTCGGGTTCCTGGCCCGGCCCATCGGCGGATTCATCTTCAGCCACTTCGGCGACAAGCTGGGGCGCAAGAACACCCTGCTGGTCACTCTGGTGATGATGGGCAGCGCCACCTTCCTCATCGGCTGCCTGCCGACCTATCAGAGCATCGGCGTCTGGGCGCCCGTCCTGCTGGTCGTCCTCCGCGCAATCCAGGGCCTGTCCGTTGGCGGCGAATGGGGCGGGGCCGTGGTGCTGGCCACCGAGAACTCCGCCGAGGGCAAGAAGGGCATGGCCGGCGCCTGGGTCCAGCAGGGTTCGCCCGCCGGCTCCATCATCGCCACCCTGGTCTTCCTGGCCGTCGGCTCCCTGCCCGACGCACAGTTCCTGTCCTGGGGCTGGCGCGTTCCCTTCCTCATCACCGTCGTCTTGCTCTTCGTCGCCTTCCTGATCCGCCGCAGTGTCGAGGAATCCGAACAGTTCAAGGAGGTCCAGGAGGCCGGCGAGGTCGCCAAGGTTCCGTTCCTCGAGGCCTTCCGAGTCGCCCCTCTGCTTATCGTCTTCGGTGTGTTGGGTTCCGCGCTGGGCATCGGGCTGGCATATTTCAACAACACCTTCCTGCTGTCGTGGACGACCGGCCTGCTCGATATGCCACGCACCCTGGTGCTCAACCTGATCCTGTTGTCGGCCATCGCGCAGTTCATCTGGCAGCCCATCGCCGCCCTCCTGGCGCCGAAGGTCGGCGGCACGCATATCGCGATGATCGCCGGTCTGGTCCTCAACATCGTGTTGGCGGTCCCGTTCTTCATGGCCATCCAGTCGGCCAACGGCGTGTTCCTGGGCCTCATGCTGGTGATCAACGTCATCGGCGGCACCGGCTACTACTCCCTGCTGGCCAGTGCCCTGGCCGAGGCCTTCCCACCCCGCATCCGCTACACGGGGGTGTCGGTGGCCTATCAGCTGTGCGCCACGATCTTCGGCGGATCCACCCCGGTGATCGGCCAATGGGTGCTCAACGCATCAGGCGGGAGCCCCTGGGCCGTCATGGCCTTCTACATCGCTCTGACCGCCGTTACCCTGATGGGCGTGATCGGCCTGCTCGTCCTGAGTCGTCAACCCATCCGTACGCAGAAAGGAAGCAAGGCATGAGAATCGATACGATCTTCCGGGGCAATTTCCACACAGGCGAGGCGTTCCCGACCCCGACCTCGGCCCGCCTGGAGGAGAATCGTGCGACCGCACTGGCCGTGGACCGCGGTCGAATCGTCGCTGTCTCCCGGAAAGACGACCTGTCCGATTTCGACGGGATCTCAGCACGGGAGACCGTCGAGATCGACGCTCCCCTGGTGGTTCCCGGCTTCCACGATGCCCACCACCACACGATGGGCACCGGCGAACAGCTGGGTGCGATCGACCTGCGCTATCCGGCTGTGACGAGCCTCGACGAGCTCTACGCCGCCGTCGAGGCCAGGGCCAAGGAATTGCCGGCCGGCCAGTGGGTGCGCGGCGCCGGCTACGATCAGAACCGCTTGGGCGCCCATCCGACGGCCGAGATACTCGATCGGGTGGGCCATGGCCACCCGGTGATCCTCGACCATGTCTCGCACCATATGATCACGGCGAACACCGCCGCATTCGAACGGGCGGGCTTCCCTGGTCGGCGGGACTACCCCGAGGTCGACGGCGGGGTCGTGCCACGCGACGCCGAGGGCCTGCCCCTTGGCCTGTTGCAGGAGAAGGCGACCGAACCGATCCAACTGGCCTCGGCGCAGGTGACCAAGGACGAGGCGATCGCCAACCTCAAGCGCGCCTCTGACCAGGCAGTGTCCTACGGGCTGACGAGCCTGACCGAGCCCGGGGTGATCCTGGGCGGGGCGATGGGGACCAATGCGCCCGTGCTGGACATCTACCAGGACGCAGTGGCCCAGGGAGCGCTGCGCCCGCGGATGACGGTCATGCCCTTCTATCAGGTACTCCACGGACTGGAAATCAACGCGGAGGGCATGCGCACCCTGGACCTGGGAATCAGGACCGGGTTCGGCGACGACCGGCTGCGGATCGGGCCGGTCAAGATGATCTCCGATGGCTCGCTCATCGGCAGGTCGGCGGCTGTCCACGAGTGCTATTGCGGGGAGCCGGAGAACCGTGGTGTGATGACGGTGCCGCCGGAGGCCATGCCCGATCTCATCGCATCGTTCCACCGGGCGGGCTGGGCCGTGGCCACGCACGCGATCGGCGACAGGGCGATCGACCATGCGCTCGATGCGATCGAACACGCCCAGCAGTCCTTCCCCCGCGAGGTCCGGCACCGGATCGAGCACTTCTCGATCGCAACGGATGAGCAGGTCACCCGCTGCGCTGCACTGGGCGTCATCCCGAACCCGCAGGGCGTGTTCATCTCCGAGTTCGGCGATGGCGTGGTCGATGCGATCGGCGCGGAGAGGGCGGCCGGCACCTACCGGATGCGTTCGCTGGTGGACGCCGGCATGGTGGTGCCCGGTTCGACCGACAGCCCGGTCTCCGATGCGAATCCGCTGAAGTCGATGCACGACCTGGTCAACCGGCGGACGTCCTCCGGGGCGCCCTTCAATCCCGCCGAGGCGGTGACCATCGGCGAGGCGCTGCACGCCTACACCTATGGTTCGGCCTATGCGATCAACCGCGAGGACGCCGTCGGCACTCTGGAGGCCGGCAAACTCGCCGATTTCGCCGTGTTGGATGCGGACCTGTTCGGCATCGAATCCGCGCGGATCGAAGACGTCACCGTCACGGCCACCGTGATCGGCGGAGATGTCGCGTACCGGGCCTGAGGATATGGGCTGAGGGTCTTCGAGCGCGCTGACGGCGGGTGGGGATGACGTTCCCCACCCGCCGTCGTCGCGTTCAGACAGGCGGCCGGGCGGCGGTCCGACACCACTTCTAGATGAGCGATCCCAACCACAGCCCCAGCCCCGCCAGGGCCGCCGAACCGATGAGGACGCCCAGGGCATTGGCCAGTCCGGCTCCCCATTTGCGTTCCTGGAGGAGGCGGACCGTCTCGAAGCTGGCGGTGGAGAAGGTGGTGTAGCCACCCAGGAAGCCGGTCCCAAGGACTTGCTGGAACTCGGGCGGGAGCACGTGCGCCAGGGTCAGTCCGGTCAGCAGGCCCAGGACCAGGGAGCCCGAGAGGTTGATGGTGATCGTGCCCCAGGGCAGGGTGCCATGGGTATGGGCTTTGACCAGCCCGTCGACTAAGAACCTGGCCGAGGCGCCCGCTCCCCCGGCCAGGGCCAGGGCCACGAAGATCAGCGGGCTCATACGGTCCTCCTGCCCCAGATCCGGTGCCGGTATCCGGCCAGGGCTATGCCTGCCCATGAGGCGGCGGCGCCCACCAGGATGGTCGCCAGGGCGTAGAAGATTCCCGCGGCAGTGAGACCCGGTTCGGCGGATCCGATCAGGGATGCGGAGTCGGTCGCCAGTGCACTGTAGGTGGTGAAGCCTCCCATGAAACCGGTCCCACCGAACAGGCGCACGCGCCTGCGCCAGCCCTCATCGGGGCCGAGCCGGTTCAGATCGTCGAGCAGAAAGCCCAGAACGAATGCGCCGAGCACATTGATGGCGAGGATCGTCCAGGGGATGCCGCCTGAGGCCGGCAGCGCTAGGCTCAGAGCCGCTCGGGCCGCGGTCCCCAGGGTGCCACCGGCGAAGACCAGGAGCAGATAGCGCGGGCGCAGATGGAGCGGCCGGGCGGGACTGCGCAGCTCCACCTGTAAATCATCGGGATCCGGGGCGTTCATGGATCCACCTACCTTTCGGGCATGGCAAAGCACGCCAATCGGGTAGGGACTGTTGTCGGGATTCCGAGGTTCGGGTACGGCGAGCCCCACCGCCGCGGCACGCGACGTGCCTGGTTCCAGGTTAGCACCGGATGTCTTCGAGAGCCGAGGTTAGACTCCTCCCATGGGTGCTTGGGGTATTGGCGCATTTGAAAACGATGGCGCATTGGATCTGGTAGGCGATATGCGCTCTGGTCATTTCAGTTTCGACGAGCTGGGTTGGGCTTTCGAAGACGAGGATTATCTGGAAGTCGACGGAGGGCAGATCGCCCTGGCCCTGGCTGGGTTGGCGGTCGCGGTGAAGCTGAGGCGACCGTCACCGGTCCCGGAGTTCGACCTGCAGGCCGTTGCGCCTCTGTTCACATCGGAATCAATCGGATTCATCCGGAATCAGGTCGAACGCACCCTCGCAGGTGCCGAGGGCTCCGAGCTCTTCGAGCTGTGGGAGGAAACGGACGAACTCGACGCATGGCTGCAGGCATCCAGGGCGACATTGGCGGAGTTGAACGAAATAGGCGGGATTTAGAAGGGCGGGGGCGGGTCCGCCAGTTCTTCACCCGGGGGTTCGGCCCGCTGGACCACCGATCGGACCACCGGATACTCCTTCCACGGTGTCCGGTCGTGGTGTGCGCTGAGGAGCCCTGTCTGATAGGCATTGATCGGATCATCCACCGGAGTGACCCTGACCCGCGACAAGCCCTCTGCGTCCCCGCAATGTCCCAGGTCCCACACGATCGCATCCTCGGCATCGCGCACGGGCACACTCGTCCCCCGCGTCTTCAACTCATGATGTCGTTTGCACATGACATGCAGATTCGTGAAGTCCGTGGCCCCACCGGCTTCGGGGTCGACGTGATCGAATGGCACCAAATGTTCGGGTTCGCACGAAGAGGCTTTCCTCGTGCAGCCCGGAAAGGTACACCATCCCCACCGCGCAGCCAGGGTCAGGCGCATCGCCTGCGACACCCGGTAACGCTTCGCCTGCGAGGGCAGTACCCGGCCGGTATCCGGATCCGTGAGCAGTCGGTAGACGATATCGGCATCCCCTGCGACCCGTCTGGCCACCTGCGCCGGTACTGGCATCCCGTCATCGGCGTGTCCGGGCAGGTCACCGATCCCGGCATATGTGGTCACCGGCACGGTCACGACCACAGATGCCTGCTCGGCCAGCCAGTGGGACGAGTCCGGACACTGCAATCGCACCCGAGCCGGGGTCACCTCACCGGTGCCGGGGTCTGCCAGAGCGACATCCACGAGGGTTTCCGGACGGACACCGGCGAGGACGTCGAAGGCCAGTTGCGCAATGGTGCGCTCGTCGACCAGCTCCGTGAGCTCGGGGACCGGGGCACCGGGCTCGAACCTGCCCGTACCCATCTCCTGCTGGATGTCGGTTGGCCCGGTGAACACTGCTGTGTTGTTCCGTCGGATTGCCCGCGCAGTGCCCACCACTCGCGCGTGCAGGGCCTCCAATTCCAGGGCGGGCCCGACCAGGCCCAGACACGCCGACCCATCCGGATTCTTCGCAAAGAACACATGCCGACCATCCACCACTCGCTCAGCCTGACGGCCGCTGTCATCGGCGGTGGCGTCGGCCTGAGTGAGCAGGGCGATGCACGCGTGCAGGGTCTTCCGGAACGCCTGCACCGACGCACTCGGGTCGACCAGGGCCATGCGTTCGTCGATGGCCAGCACCTGCCCGATCGTCAACGCGGCACATGCCCGCGCTACATCCTGCAAACGGGCGTAGTCCAGGCCGTATCCATGGACCATGGTGCGCAAGCGGGGCAGACCGATGACCATCGTCAACGCCTGGACCAGGCTCGACCGGGCCGCGCCCTCACCAACCCCGGTGAGCACCGCGATACGGGCGGGAACGGGGTCGGAGTCGACATCGACCAGGGACGCCACATTCCGGCCCGCGCACCGTCGGCGGAGTGCCTGGACAACGCGAGCTGCCACCGGATACCCCCGGAAACCGGTGGCCGGGCCGCTGGGGTCCTCACTGGTCGGCGCGTACGCCAGGCATGGCACCACTCCTGCAGACTCCACCGGATCAAACTCCACCCCTGTCCCAAGGCCACCAACCGCTTGCCCGGGCAAGCGGCCGGCTAAGGCCATGCCGGGCGCGGGAGCACTGCCGAAGGGAGCCTCGGCATAGACCAGCCCACCCTCCCGGCCGGCGGCCGCGGCGATCCGCCCCGCCCACCGGCTCTGCTGCCCCGGGGTCAGGGGCACGTGCACATCGTGGACGGGAGCCCCCACATCCAGGGACACCGCAAACAGATCGGCTTCGGTGACCCCGAACCGTGCCGGCAGGTCCGAGTCGAGGAAGGCCGAGAGACCGAGTAATGCAATCGCGTCGGCCTGCTCGCCGAGTACGTGGGAGGCATCCTGGTGGGCCTCGGACAGGTGCTGGTGTAAATCCCCGTAGAGACCGGCGGCGTAGGCGCCGGCGACCTCATCACCGATGACCTCTCCCGTGGCCACACGATGAGCATCGGCCCAGTCATCGAAGGCCTTGACCTCACGCACTCCGGGATCGTCGTACATCCGCGCGCGGGCCATCGTGGTCTTCGGCGAGACGGCAGGGGTGATGAACAGGGGGTGGGCGGTGGTCGATCCAACCCGCCAGGTCCCGGCGTGCCACACGTTCGTGTTGTCATGGTGCGGGTTCATGCCGGTCACCTCCCCGGAATGGGTATATGGCGGAAACTCCTATGTTTCCCGTAGTCTCATTCTAGAACATGATTAGAACAGTGACTATGGTGTTCGCTGATATATCATCATTGTTGCATTATTGTGATCGAGATTGCCTACTCGAGTGCGAAGGTCCAGCCGGTGTAGTCAAGCCCCGGTAGCCGACCGTCCGTCGTGTGATTTCCAGGGTAGATGCAGGCACTGACGTTGATACTTGTAGGGATGGTTTCCATCCAGGGTGTGACCCAGGCACTGACTGGCCACCACAGTGTGTGCCTTTGCCGTGATCTGTCCACCCACCAGGGAATCATCGAGTGTCCCGACCGGACG
>NZ_JANIJX010000015.1 GCF_024580735.1 Brevibacterium moorei
CACCGGGGACGCTTCAAGTCACGTCCGGTGACTCCGAAGCCGCCCCACGTCGTGGGTATCAACCTGCCGGAGCACGAAGCAGTCAGAAACTAGCCCGAGTGACTCCACACAGCTTGACACAGAGCGGCCCTGCAGGTTTCCGTATGCGAAGACGCCGGTACCGGTTCTAACAGCCTGCGACCGCGCGCCCTTGTCCGGTTCTCAGCCCTTGGCCAGTTTGAGGGAGAACTCCACCGTCCCCGAATCCTCGACCTTGACGAACCCCAGGTTCGGAGCCGCGACGTCGAAGTCGGCCCAGGTCACGGGCACACTGCCCGTGAGGCTCAGCCCGCCGCCGTCGACACCGGCACGCGCTTTGGCGGTCAGGGGCTTCTTCTGCCCGTTGATCTCCAGCTCCCCCTGGAGTTCGAGTTCGATCGAATCGCCGGTGGCCCCCGCCAGGGCCCGGCCCAGATCGACGGGTTCGCCCAGCGTGAAGGAGGCCTGAGGATGGGCCCTCGTGTCGATCGCCCGGGAGGAGAAGTACCCGTCACGGCGCTCCGAGTCCGTTTTCACCGAAGCCAAGTCCACTGTGACCGTGCCCTTTGCGAGGGCCGGTCCGCTGTCCTCGACAGTCATTTCCCCGGTCACCTTGGAGGTCCGGCCGACGACGGTGACGTCATTGCCGTTGAGGACCTCGTCCACGCGGTAGCCGGCCTGGGAGCCTTCGGAAACCCGCCAGGCGCCGACCAGGTCGGCGGCTCCGGCCGGCGGCCCACCGGTCCCGGTTGTTCCGGACGATTCGCCCGCCTCCGCCGCAGGCTCCGCCGAATCGAAGGATTCCGGTGCCCCCGCATTCTGGCTGCGCGCGTAGATGGCCGGTAGGGCGAATGCCGCTACGGCCAGGAGAGCGACGACAACCGCCGTCACCACCCAGGGCAGGGGACGGGCGTACCAGGGTCTGCGCGATGCGGCCGGATCAGTCATGGCCGCAGCCTACGGACCGGGTCTGACCGGGACCTGCCCTGCAGCTGTGCTTGAACTGTCAATCACCAGGCTATGGACGTTCCGCCCGGGCATGGGCGGGGACGGCACAGCTCCGGCTACTGCGCCCGGTTCTTCGCCACCTCGTAGAGGGTGACGGCCGCGGCGATGCCGGCGTTGAGGGACTCGGTCGCGGCGGAGATCGGAATCGACACGATCTGATCGCAGATGTCGCCGATCAGCCGCGAGATCCCCTTGCCCTCCGAACCGACCACGATGCAGATGGGCTCCTTGGCGAAGCTCAATGAGGGAAGTTCGACGTCGCCGTCCATATCGAGGCCCAGGACGAACACGCCCTGCTTCTTCAACTCCTGCAGAGCCCTGGCCAGGTTGACCACCTGGGCCACGGGAATCCGGCTGGCCGCACCCGCCGAGGTCTTCCACGCCGCCGCCGTCATCGACGCAGCGCGGCGCTCGGGGATGATCACACCGTGCCCGCCGAAGGCCGCGGTCGAGCGCACGATCGCACCCAGGTTGCGCGGATCCGTGATCCCGTCGAGCGCCACCAACAGCGGGGTCTCGAAGCGTTCGGCCGCCAGTTCCAGCAGATCGTCCGGGTGGGCATAGGAGTACGGCGGAACCTGCAGGGCCACGCCCTGGTGGATCGCATCGTCGGTCAGCCGGTCCAGGTCCGGCTTCGTGGCCTCGAGCATGCTGATGCCCTGTTCGGCCGCCAGCGCGATGATCTCCCGGACCCGATCGTCGGATTCGATCCGGTGGGCCACATAGAGAGCGGTCGCGGGAATCCCCTGTCGCAGCGCCTCGAGCACCGAATTGCGCCCGGCCACCGTGTCGACCCCGCGTTCGCGCTTGTGCCGTCGTGCCCGGCCTGCCGCGTCCTTCTTCTGCCGATCCTGCTTGGCCTGATAGGCCTTGTGGTAGACCCGGTCCTCGGCCTTGGGCGTCGGGCCCTTACCCTCCAACGACCGTCGGCCCTTACCACCGGAGCCCTTGGTCGGACCCTTCTTCGTCTTCTTCATCGCGCCGGGGCGCCCCTGTGCGGCCATCAGTCCTGCTCCTCGTCTTTCAGCTGCCAGCGGTAGCCAGCCGGGGTGTCCTCAATGGCCACTCCGGCCTCCGCCAGCCGAGCACGGATCCCATCGGCCCGCGCATAGTCCTTTTCCGCCTTTGCGGCCAGTCTTTCCTCGGCCAGTGCTCCCACCAGCGCGTCGAGCGCAGCGTGTGCCGCGTCGTCCCCGCCGGCGCCGGTCGCCCAGTGCGGGTCGGTCGGGTTGACGCCCAGGATGTCGAGCATGAGCTCGAGCTCGCCGACGATCTGCGCCAGATCGACACGGGTCTGCGCTCCTGCGCCCGGGGCCGAGGCAATCTCCAGCGCCCTGAAGCCGGCACCCAGGTGTTCGAAGGCGACAGCGAGCGCCTGCGGGATGGCCAGATCGTCGTCCATCGCCGCGGCGAAGGCATCCGGGACCCGGGCGGCGACGCCGGCATAGCCATCCGCCGCGCTGGGCACGGCCGGGGCGGCCTCGCCGAGCAGGCCGCGGGCGCGGCTCAGCAGGTTGGCGAACCGGTCCAGGGCGGTCTGCTGGCCGGCCACCGCGGCCTCGGTGAAGTCGAGGACCGAACGGTAGTGGGCGGTGGACAGGAAATAGCGCACAGTCAGGGCCGGCAGCTTGGCGAACAGCTCGTGGGCGAAGATCGAATTGCCCAGCGACTTCGACATCTTGTCCCCGCCGACGGTCAGCAGGCCAGAGTGCATCCACAACCGGGCGAAGGGGTCGCCCGCGGCCCGCGACTGGGCCAGTTCGTTCTCGTGGTGCGGGAAGCGCAGGTCGAGACCGCCGCCGTGGATGTCGAATTCGGCACCCAGGTACTTCGTCGACATGGCCGAGCATTCGATGTGCCAACCGGGGCGGCCCCTGCCCCACGGGGTGTTCCAGGAGGCTGTCAGCGGCTCGCCCTGCTTGTGGCCCTTCCACAGGGCGAAGTCCTGCGGGCTGCGCTTGCCGTAGCGCGGCGCATCGTCGGCCGGGGACATATCCGCGGGGCGCTGGTGGGTCAGTTCCCCGTAGTCCGGCCAGGATGCGGTGTCGAAGTAGACGTCGCCGGAATCATCGGCGGCGGGATACGCATGGCCGGCATCGATCAGCCGCCCGATCAGCTCGATCATCTCCGGCACGTGGCCGGTGGCGCGGGGCTCGTAGTCAGGCGCCAGCACGCCCATCGCCTCGTAGGCGGCGGTGAAGACGCGCTCGTAATGGTACGCGTGGGCGAACCAGGTCCTGCCCTCCTCGACCGACTTGCTCAGGATCTTGTCGTCGATATCGGTGACGTTGCGGATCAGGGTGACGTCGAGGCCCCGGTAGGTCAGCCAGCGGCGCAGCTGGTCGAAGACCACGGCCGAGCGCATGTGCCCGATGTGCGGGGCACCCTGCACAGTGGCGCCACAGACGTAGATCCCGACCCGGCCCGGGGTGATGGGCCGCAGTTGTTCTACCGTGCGGGTCTGGGTGTTGTACAGCGCAATAGTCACGGACCCCAGTCTACCGGCAACGGCCGGGCGTCCGCGCCCACGGCCGAGGCCCCGCGGACGTGAGTGCGCACACTCACCTCCGCGGGGCCTCCGCTCTCGAACCGGCCGGCGCCGATCCCTCCCGTGATCTCCCGACTCAGTACTCCCGACTCAGTATTCGATGACGACGCGGCCCTCGATCTTGCCATGCCTCATCTCGTCGAGCACCTGGTTGATGTCCTCGAGGCTGCGGGTGTGGAAGGTCGGGTGGATCAGGCCGCGGGCGTAGAAGTCCAGCGCCTCCTCCAGGTCCTGCCGGGTGCCGACGATCGATCCGCGGATCGTCAGGCCCTTGAGCACGATGTCGAAGATCGGGGCGGGGAACTCGCCCGGGGGCAGCCCGTTGAAGACGATCGTGCCGCCGCGACGGGTCATGGAGATCGCCTGTCCGAAGGCCGAGGGGTGCACTGCCGTGACCAGCACACCGTGGGTGCCCCCGGTCTTCTCCTGGATCTCCGCGGCCGGATCGCCGCTCATCGCGTTGACCAGGACCTCGGCACCGTGCTTCTTGGCCAGCGCCAGCTTGTCATCGGCGACGTCGACTGCGGCCACCCGCATGCCCATCGCCACGGCGTACTGCACCGCGATATGGCCCAGCCCGCCGATGCCGGAGATCGTGACCCACTGACCGGGTCGCACCCCCGTCATCTTCAGGCCCTTGTAGACCGTGACGCCGGCGCACAGCACCGGGGCGATCTCGTTGAGGTCGGACCCCTCGGGGATGCGTGCGGCGAACTTGGTGTCGACGAGCATGTACTCGCCGAAGGACCCGTCGACGGAGTACCCGCCGTTGACCTGCTGTTCACACAGGGTCTCCCAGCCGGTCCGGCAGTACTCGCAGTCACCACAGGCCGACCACAGCCAGGCGTTGCCGACCAGATCGCCGACGGCCACGTCGGTCACGTCCTCGCCGATCGCCTCGACGCGGCCCACACCCTCGTGGCCGGGAATGAATGGCGGGGTCGGCTTGACCGGCCAGTCGCCCTCCGCGGCGTGCAGGTCGGTGTGGCAGACGCCGGACGAGATGAGCTTGACGAGTGCCTGGCCGCGGCCCGGGGTGGGGATTTCGACGTCCTTGTTGACGTCGAGGTCCTGGCCGAATTGCTTGACGACGGCCGATTTCATCGTGGTCATGATTCCTCCGTGTTCCCTTGTACCGCTGGGGCTGAAAGCCTCCGGTGCCGGGTCGCGTCTTCTTCGACGTTGGCGCCGGGCCCGATCCACTGTGAGCGGGCGGCCCCTTGTTCGTGCGGTGGCACCACCGTAGGCGGGCCCCAGTTGCATGCACGTTGCACGATGCGTTTATGCGTCCATAGACTGGACCGACCACATCTGTGGTGATGACCACACACCTGTTTTGCCGCGCAGTCGCGCCAGATCGTAATGGAGAGTGCATGCCCACCATCGTCAAGGGAATCATCGCCAGGGCCAAGGGAGAGCCGACCGAACTGACCGATATCGTCGTCCCCGACCCGGGGCCGGGCGAGGTCGTCGTCGACGTCAAGTCCTGCGGCGTGTGCCATACCGACTTCCACTACCGGCAGGGCGGGATCGGCGACAACTACCCGTATCTGCTGGGCCATGAGTCCGCCGGCGTCGTATCCGAAATCGGGCCCGGCGTGACCCACGTGGCCGTCGGCGATTTCGTCGTCCTCAACTGGCGTGCGGTGTGCGGTGAGTGCCGCGCGTGCAAGCGGGGCGAACCGCAGTACTGCTTCGCGACCTTCAACGCCACTCAGAAGATGACGCTGACCGACGGCACCGAGCTCGAGGCCGCCCTTGGCATCGGATCCTTCGCGGAGAAGACCCTGGTCGCCGCCGGACAGTGCACGAAGGTCGACGAGGCCGATCCCGCAGTCGTCGGCCTGCTCGGCTGTGGCATCATGGCCGGGATCGGTGCCGCCGTCAACACCGGCGGCGTGACCCGCGGTAAGTCGGTGGCCGTGATCGGCTGCGGCGGCGTGGGCGATGCCGCGATCGCCGGTTCCCGGCTGGCCGGGGCCAGTCCGATCATCGCGATCGACTTCGATGAGAAGAAGCTGGCCGCCGCCACCGAGCTGGGCGCCACCGACACCATCTGCTCCAAGGGCCTGAGCGAGGACGAGGTCGTCGCCGCGGTCCAGGAACTGACCGCGGGCTTCGGCGCCGATGTCGTGATCGACGCCGTGGGCCGGCCCGAAACCTGGCGGCAGGCCTTCTATGCCCGCGATCTGGCCGGCACCGTCGTGCTGGTGGGCGTGCCCACCCCCGAGATGGAACTGAGCGTGCCCCTGGCCGATGTGTTCGGCCGCGGTGGCAGCCTGAAGTCCGCCTGGTACGGCGATTGCCTGCCCGAACGCGACTTCCCCATGCTCGTCGATCTGTACAAGCAGGGCCGCCTGCCGCTGGAGAAGTTCGTCAGCGAGCGCATCTCACTCGACCAGGTCGAACAGGCCTTCGAGAAGATGGGCCGTGGCGAGGTCCTGCGCTCCGTGGTGGAGTTCTGATGGCCGCGCGGATCGAGCGCCTGCAGACAGCGGGGACGTTCTCGCTCGACGGTGGCACCTGGGAGGTGGAGAACAATGTGTGGATCGTCGGCGACGACTCCGAGGTGATCGTCATCGATCCCGCGCATTCGAGCTCCGAGGTCGCCCGGGCGGTGGGCGGGCGCCGGGTCAAGGCGATCCTGCTGACCCACGGGCACGACGATCACGTCCGTGCCGCACTTGACGCCAAGGCCGCGCTGGGCGATCCGCCGGTCCTCCTCAACCATGCGGATCTGATGCTGTGGGAAATGGTCCACCCCGGAACGGCACCGGATGGGGACATCGCGGACGGGGACGAATTCCCGGTGGCCGGAGTCACCCTGCGGGCCGTGCACACGCCGGGGCACTCCCCCGGGTCGACCTGTTTCATCCTTTCGGGGGCCGCCGAGGGGCCTGTGGTGTTCACCGGTGACACGCTGTTCAACGGTGGGCCGGGAGCCACCGGACGGTCCTATTCGAGTTTCGAGACGATCATCGAGTCGATCCGGGACCGGCTGCTCAGCCTGCCAGAAGAGACCACCGTACTCACCGGACACGGGGACTCCACCTCGATCGCGGCCGAATCCGGCCACCTGGACGAGTGGATCGCCCGCGGCCACTGAGCACGCTCCCCGAGCACACATGGTTCGCGGGGACGAGTCAGGCCCCGCGGATGATACAGCCGGACAGCACAGCGCCCGGCGGTCTGTTTCAGGCCGCCGGGCGCTGTTTGCGGGGCCGTCCGCCCTTGCCGGGGCGCGCGGCGTTCCACTTGTCTATGGTCTCGACGAGCCACCCACGGGCCCGCCCCACATAGGCGTCCGGTTCCGGCAGATTGTTCGGCAGGCTCCCCCGACTGGCCAATCCCAGGTAGTCCGCGACTTCGGCCGTGCTCAGGTAATGAGTCGCCTTCTGGCTGCGCCCGGTACTCATACTGCTCCCCCTCGTGCAGGTTCACTTTGTGCCAAGTGTGCCACAATGCGGCACCAAATGGGTGGTGATTCTTCGACGGATTCCCTGCACCGGAGCGGGCCTTGGAGGCCTCAAGTATCAGTAGAGCACTGCCGTGGCGATCGCCGTGGCCCCTTCGCCCCGGCCCATCGACCCGAGCCCGTCGCTGGTCGTGCCTGCCACCGCCACAGGTGCTCCACATGCGGTGCCGAGCGCTTCCTGTGCCTCGTCCCGGCGTCGGCCGACCTTGGGCCGATTGCACACGATCTGCACCGCCACGCTGCCGATGGTGAAACCCGCGGCGCGCACGATCCGCGCGGCCTCGGCCAGCAGGACGGTGCCGGGGGCGCCCGCGAACTCCGGGCGGTCCACCCCGAAGTGCGCGCCCAGATCGCCCAGCCCGGCCGCGGCGAACAGGGCGTCGGCACAGGCGTGGGCTGCGACATCGGCATCCGAGTGGCCGGCCAGGCCGAACCCGCCCGGCCACTCCAGACCCGCCAGCATCAGTGGCCGCTCGGGGTCCGAGGAGAAGGCATGGACGTCCACCCCGGTGCCCACTCTGGGCACGGGGCCGTTGGGCCCGGCGGTCCGCGCGTCCGGGTCCAGGGCCGCAAGGAGGCGCAGATCGCTCGGATAGGTGACCTTGAGGGCACGTTCCTCACCTGCGACCGCGGTGATTCGGTGCCCGGCAGCCTCCATCACACCCGCATCGTCCGTCGGACCGGCACCGGAAAGCGGGTCCCAGGCCGCATAGGCGGCCACCAGGAGGTCCCGGCGGAATCCCTGCGGGGTCTGCACCCGCCGCAGGGACTCGCGATCGACCCCACCCTGTAATTCATCGCCCGCGCTGGTGCGCAGCGTGTCGACCACGGGCAGAACCGGCACCACCGCAGTGGCACCCGCGGCCAGGGCGGCGGCGACCCGGCCGAAGACCTCGGGACCGGCCGCCGGGCGCGCGGCGTCGTGAACGAACACGCAGGGCGCATCGCCGCAGTACTCCAAAGCCGCGCGCACCGAGGCCCAGCGCTCCCGACCGCCGGCGATCACCGTGGTCTGCGGAACGGGGACCGTCATGGTGTGGCTTTCCACGACGGCATCGACCTGGGACCGCGCCGCGTCCAGCCAGCCGACGGGGGCTGCGACGATGACATGGGAGAACAGGCCACTGCGCAGGGCCCCTCCCACTGCGTGCGCCAGCAGGGACTGCCCGGCCGATTCGACGAAGGCCTTGGGCCGGCTCGCGCCCAAACGCGAACCAGAGCCGGCGGCGGGGATGATGAGGGCGAAGCCCATGAACCGACCTCCTGGGACGGGGCGCGGCGCACAGCGCCGGCGGGTCAGACGAATCCGCCCCGGTCACCACGTGAAACGTGGAACCGGGGCGGATCGATGTCAAACGGGCCACGGGCCCAGCGGCTCAGCCGGCGAGGACCTCGTCGAGGATCTTCTCCGCTTCGTCCTCTTCCTTCTTCTCCGCCAGGGCGAGTTCGGAGACCAGCACCTGCCGGGCCTTGGCCAGCATCCGCTTCTCACCGGTGGACAGTCCGCGGTCGTGCTCACGGCGCCACAGATCGCGGACAACTTCCGCGACCTTGATGACATCGCCGGACTGGAACTTCTCCAGGTTCGCCTTGTAGCGACGCGACCAGTTGGAGGGCTCCTCCGTGATGTCCGCACGCAATACTTCGAAGACCTGCTCCAGGCCCTCTTCGCCGACGACGTCGCGGACGCCGACCAGATCGCAGTTCTCGGCGGGGACCTCGATGGTCAGGTCGCCGTGGGACACCTCCAACTTCAAATAAAGCTTCTCTTCGCCCTTGATGACGCGCTTCTTGACTTCTTGAACGGTAGCCGCACCATGGTGCGGATACACGACGGTGTCGCCGACCTGAAAACTCATACTGGTTATGTCCCCTTTCGTACCACCAGTTTAGCATGCACAATCGTTCAGAATAAGGGCGGGGAAGGATTATGAAGGTCACCCTTCGTTCTACAAAGCGTCAAAAAGTGGGTAGAATTTCGGGAGAATATCTGTGTTGTCTCTGCAAGGAGCTTGAGAACGTGAACCGGCTTACCCGCTTCGGCATCGCCGCCGCCGCAATCGCCCTGGTCGTCCCCGCTAGCGGGTGCGCCGCCCTGATTTCACCGCAGCAGACCCACACGTACCAGTACGCCGCGGGCGACGGTGCGCAGCAGACGAAGATCGACGACGTCGCGGTCCGCAATATCCTGCTCATCGCCAATGACGATGCCCAGGCGCAGCTGGTGTATGCGGTCGTCAACGGTTCCGACAAGGACGCCCGGGTCACCCTGACCGTTGCGGGCAAGACCGTCGAGGAGTCCGTCCCCGCGGGCAAGGCCGTCTACCACAACCCGGCCAACACCCAGAACGCGCCCAGCGAGAACGGCTCGATCAACCGCAAGGCCGTCATCATCAAGAACCTCGAGGACAAGCCCGGCACCCTGACCGACGTCCAGATGACCATCAACGGGAAGTCGACCAAGGCCACCGCCCAGGTGCTCACCGGCGGTGACCTCAAGGACGGCGGCCTGTGGTACTACCAGGACCTGGTGCCGACCCAGGGCGCCACGGCCTCGGCCACGGAGGACGCGACCCCTTCGGCCACCGCAGACGCCGAGGAGACCGCGGCCGAGCACTGAGCCCGGCCCGCCGACTCACCCGGCAGGGGCCCTGTCCGATGATCGTTCATCGGACAGGGCCCCTGCCGTTTTCGCGTGCCGTTTTCGCGCCCTGCACCGACCGGGCGTGCGCCGGGCCGGTCGGTGCGGGCGCTCGCCGGACCGACCGGGCAGCCGGGGAGATCAGACGAATTTATAGCCCAGTCCGCGCACCGTCACCAGCAGGCCGGGGTCTGTCGGATCGGGCTCGACCTTGTTGCGCAGCCGCTTGATGTGGACGTCCAGGGTCTTCGTGTCCCCCACGTAGTCCTGGCCCCACACCCGGTCGATCAGCTGTCCGCGCGTCATCACCCGGCCGGCGTTGCGGACCAGGATCTCCAACAGTTCGAATTCCTTGAGCGGCAGACCCATCTCCTGTCCCCGGATGGTCACCACGTGTCGGTCGACATCGATGCGCACCCCGTTGGCCTCGAGCACCGATTCCTCGACCGGCTGGTCCGGCTCGCTGCGTCGGCGCAGCACCGCACGGATCCGGGCCAGCAGCTCCCTGGACGAATAGGGTTTGGTCACATAGTCGTCGGCGCCCAGCTCCAGGCCCACCACCTTGTCGATCTCATCGTCCTTGGCGGTGAGCATGATGATGGGGACGTTCGACTTCGCCCGCAGTGCCCGACACACCTCGGTGCCCGAGGCCCCCGGCAGCATCAGATCGAGCAGGACCAGGTCGGCGCCGGTGGCCTCGAAGCTGGCGATCGCCTCCAGACCGTCATCGGCGATCGTCACCTCATAGCCCTCCTTGCCCAACAGGAACGACAGCGGGTCGGAGAAGGATTCCTCATCTTCGACGAGCAGAATGTGTGTCACTGTGTATTCTTCCTACTTTCCTGATTCCGCCCCCGCCACGCCAGTGGGCGGGGCCTCGGGATGAACGTCTAAAACCGTGCCCGCGTGCCGCGCGCGCTGCAACTCCCGCTGCGAACCCGATGTCGACCTGTGGCCCGCCAGGGGCAACACGATCGTGAAGGTCGATCCACCGCCCAGGCGGCTCCACACCCTGACCTCGCCGGAATGGGTGGCCACGATGTGCTTGACCAGGCTCAGGCCCAGCCCGGTCCCCCCGGTATTGCGCGAGCGCGCCGGATCCACCCGGTAGAAGCGCTCGAACACCCGGTCCAGATCCGCCTCGGACAGCCCGATGCCCTGATCCGTCACGGCCACGAGGACCTGGCCGGATCTGGCCTCGTAGCCGATGCCCACCCGGGTACCACCGTTGGAGTAGTTCACCGCGTTGTCCAGCAGATTGCGCAGCGCGTTGACCAGCAGATCGAAGTCGCCCTCGACCTCGATGTCCTCGCCGGCCAGCTCGGAACCCGCCGCGACCTCGACCACGATGTCGATGTCCTTGCTGCTCGCGGCGGTCTGTGCCCGATCCACCGCGTCCGCGATGATATCGGCCACCCGGATCCGGTCCTGGCTGACTGGCCCGCTGTGGTCCTGCACGCGGGAGAGGTCGATGATCTCCTTGACCAACTGGGACAGGCGCGCGGACTCCTGCTGGATCTTGCTGCCGAAGCGCTGGACCGCGTCGGGGTCGTCGCTGTAGTCCGTCACCGCCTCCGCCAACAGACTCATCGCGCCGATCGGTGTCTTGAGCTCGTGCGAGACATTGGCGACGAAGTCCCGCCGGACCTCGTCGACCCGCCTGGCCTCCGTCAGGTCCTCGGCCAGCACCAGGACATAGGCCTCCCCCAGGGGCGCGACGCGCGCGTGCAGCAGGCGGGGACTGCCGATGCCGCCGGGCCGGCGGCTCTCGAAGTCGAGCTCCTCGATCAGGCCACGGGCGCGGACCCGGGCCACGGCCTCGAGCAGGTCCGAGTTCTCCAGGCCCCTGCCCTTGACCAGGCCCAGGGTGTAAGCGGCCGGCGATGACTTGACGACGTCGTCGCCGGCGTCGATGACGATCGCGGCCTGTGAGAGCACCGCCAGGACCTCGGCGATACCGGACGGGAGCTCGTCGTCGGAGTGCATATCGGCAGTGGACCGGGACAGTTCGGAGGCTCGGAAGGCCAGAATGCCCCCGATGCCCAGGGCCAGGCCGACGGCCCCGCAGAGAAATCCGAACAGGAGAAGATCCACCCCTTTAGAATACGTGGCGGCGGGCCCCGATCCGACCACCGCGGGGGACTCGAGTGAGACGTCATCGGGAATTCACCCCCGCGCAAGTTCTCATTCACCGCCCGGCCCGCCACACCTGCCAGGCTGAGGGCGATGTGCCCCGGACCGGGCACGAGCAGCAGGACGAGGAGGAGCCCGTACATGCGCGAAGTCTTCAATCAGGAGCTGGACACCATTGCCGATCGGCTGGTGGAGATGTCCCGCCTGGTAACCGAGCAGATCTCCCGGGCCACCCGCGCCCTGGAGACGAATGATCTGGAACTCGCCGAACAGGTGATCTCCGCCGATGCCAGGATCGACGCCGGGCAGGCCGACCTGGATCGGCTGTCCGTCCAGGTGCTGGCCCTGCAGGCCCCGGTGGCCCAGGACCTGCGCGTGGTCGTCTCGGCCCTGAAGATGAGCGTGGCGATCGAACGGATGGGCGATCTGGCCCGGCACATCGCCGCGCAGGTGCGCATCCGCTATCCGCAGTCGGCGGTGCCGGGGCCCTTCCGGGAGGTCTTCAGCAGAATGGGCGAGGCGGCTGTGCGGATCGGTACTGCCCAGGTCCAGCTGCTCGACAATCCGGGGCTGGCCGCGGTGCCCATGATCGCCACCATCGACGAACAGCTCGATGCCCTGCACCTGCAGGTATTCACGATCATCGGGGAGCTGTCCTCCGGCGACCTCACGCCCTCGCAGATCGCCGACGCCACCCTGGTCTCGCGCTACTTCGAGCGCTTCGGCGATCAGGCGGTCAATGTCTCCCACAAGGTCGAGTATCTGCTCACCGGCAGTTGGGAGCCCGACCTATCCGCCCCCTGACCAGCCCCCAACCCCGGCGGGTGGCTCCACAAATGCACATGTGGCTCGATAGAGCGTGAGTTTACGTGCCACGTATGCCAGTGTGGAGCCACCCGCCGGATATGTGGACCAGAGGTCACAAGTGACCTCGACTGTGGGTCACAGCGGCCGAGGCGCCAGGTGGGTTTTCCACACGAGGCCGGTGAGGGCTTCCCCTTCCCCGTTTCAGGCAGCAGCCTGGCGGCATGAGCACATGCAACGTCTTCACCATCGCCGAGGTAATCGCGGCCGGCATCGATCCCCGCAGTGTCCAGAATGCAGTCGGGTGTTGCATCGAGCGCCTCTCCCAGGGCGTCTACGTCCTGCGCCGCCGCTGCAGTGTCGCGCGCCACTGCAGGCTCCGTGCGTTTATCACCGAACGTGTCCTTGTCCTTCCGCCGTTGCCGGCCGGCGGACCCAGCCCCGGCCTCCCGCCTGGTGCGGCTCAGGGGCAGCCCGATCCGCTCTCCGAACTGCCCTGGTAGCAGCGTGAGAAAATGGAACACATCGGCAGGATCGCCGCGTATCCGTTTGTGGAAAATGACGTGTTGAGTCACCATTCCGCAGCGGTGGTGTGGGGGCTGCCCCTATTCCACAGCTCACTTGACCGGGTTGAGATGAGCAATCCGCGTTTCAAACGAACAGGCAAGTCCTATCGACGTCGGCAGCGGCAGGTTCCCAACTCCTTCGTCCTCGACGGAGCCGGGTTCGACAGCCGCTTCGGCCCTCGGTGGCCGGGGGCGATCACCCCCGGGGACCTCGGCATCGCGATGACGGATGTGGAACGCACCGTCCTCGACATCACGCGGGACTGCACGCTGTCCGAGGCGGCTATGGTGCTCGAGGCATACCTCAGCGGCGTACTGGCGCCGATCACGAACGATCACGGGGCACCCGAAGCCGACCGGCGGACGCCGGTCCTGGGATTGGACGGGCGAATGTCCACATTTCCCCTGTCACAGTCAGAACGGGAAGCACGCCGGGCACGGCTACTGGCTACGGCGACGGCCACGGATCTGGGGCGTAGGGTTCCGCGGCTGACGCGTCTCCTGGCGATCAGCACAGGTCTGTCCGAGTCTCCTGCTGAAGCCCTTGCGAATCTGGGATTCCATACTCTGGGGCTGGGGGTCGAACAGCAGGCCCAGATCTGCGACTCCACCGGACGGATCATCGCCGTCGCCGACTTCCTGATCCGAGGCACCCGGTGCCTATTGGAAGTCGACGGGCGAAAGAAATACATAGATGCAACCGGTGCGGCGGACATGGCTCGTTTGGAACGGGAGAAACAACGTACCGACCGAATCTATGCCGAGGGGTACCACCTGCTGCGGTGCGGTTGGCACGAGGTGACGAACCCCGATATCTTCGGCCCACTCATCTGGCGGGGACTGCGGGCTGCGCGAGGCCTGGGCCGGGCCTGATGCGGCCGTGGCCGGAGGCACAGGTCGCCAACCAGCGCACCCCATCAGCGCGGTGGCTCCACACCTGCCCGCGTGGCTCGAAAACTCACGATTTATCGAGCCACGCGTGCATGTGTGGAGCCACCGCCAGTGAGTGGGGTGGGTCAGCGGCCCTGGTTGGCCACGGCTGCGACGGCCGAGGCCGCGGCCTCGGGATCGAGGTAGGTACCACCGGCCACCAGCGGGACCAGGTTCTCGTCGAGTTCGTAGTGCAGCGGGATGCCGGTGGGGATGTTCAGCCCGGAGATGTCCTCATCGGAGATCCCGTCGAGGTGCTTGACCAGTGCGCGCAGCGAATTGCCGTGCGCGGTGACCAGCACGGTCTTGCCCAGCTGGAGGTCCGGCACGATCTGGTCGTACCAGTACGGCAGCAGGCGCACGATGACATCGGCGAGGCATTCGGTGCGTGGGACGGCCGCGCCCAGATTGGCGTAGCGGGGGTCGGCCGCCTGCGACCATTCGCTGGCGTCGTCGAGCTCCGGCGGCGGGGTGGAGAACGACCGGCGCCAGGTCATGAACTGCTCCTCGCCGTATTCGTCCCGAATCTCCTTCTTGTTCTTGCCCTGCAGGGCGCCGTAGTGGCGTTCGTTGAGGCGCCAAGAGCGCTTGACGTCGATCCAGTTGAGATCCGCGGCCTCCAGGGCCAGGTTCGCGGTGATGATGGCGCGCTTCAGCCGCGAGGTGTGGAGCACCTGCGGCACCAGACCCGCCTGGGTCAACAGTTCGCCGGCGCGGGCGGCTTCACTGCGGCCCTGCTGGGTGAGGGGGACGTCCACCCAACCGGTGAATAGGTTCTTCTGATTCCATTCGCTCTCGCCGTGGCGCAGCAGCACGAGGTTATAGGTCATGCCGTCATTCTCCCACACCCGCGCTTACCGCCTGGGAAACGTCTCAGAACGAACGTCTCAACACGAATTCCTCAGAACGTCCCGAGGAACTCGTTGTCCTCCCCGTCCAACAGGTGCGCGAAGGCCGCCAGGTTCCGGGTGGACTCGCCCCTGGCCACCCGCCATGCCCATTCGCGCTTCATCGAGGTCAGGAAGCCCAATACCAGCAGCTCGTCGAAGGACTCGTCGGCGGCGCTGAGCACCTGGCCCATGAGCGCGTCGATCCACTCCTGGCTCCAAGCGGCGGCCGGCACATGGGCGCGCAGATACACGTCGCCCAGGGAGTCGACGAAGAAGGAGCAGGCCTGCAGGCGGCCGTTGCGGTGCAGCAGCCAGCTGTGGAACTTCGCCTCGTTCTCATCCGGATGGCGGATCACGAATGCCTGGACGTCGGCGCCGCGCTCGCTCAGCTTCACCGACACGGTGGTCTTGAGTTTGTGTGTGCCCGGCAGGGTGACGGCCCAGTGATAGGGCCCGGCGGCCTCGGCCTCGACGCCCACCCCCGCAGCCCAGTCCAACAGCACTTTCTGTGCTTCCTCCAGGTTCAACACATCCCGGCTCATCGCAGGCTCCTCTCGTTTCGCGCCTCATCCGAGGCCATGGCCTCCAACCGCACCACCGGACCGACCTCCGTGACGGCCCCGGCGGTTTCCGCGGCCTCGGCCAGGGCGTCGAGCACCATGTCGACACAGCAGTTCCAATCGAACAGCCCCGCCCGGTCGGCCGCGGCCCGACCCAGCCGCGTGCGCAGCTCGGGGTCGAGCAACAGGGCCTCGAGCGCGCCCGCCCAGTCCTCCGGCTCGTGTCCGCGCACCAGCACCCCCGTGCTCCCGTCTGCAACCACCCGGGCCAGTCCACCGACCGCGGCGCCGAGCACCGGCACCGCACAGGCCGCGGCCTCGGCCGCGACGAAGCCGAAGGACTCGCTGCGACTGGGCACGATGACGACGTCCGCGGCGCGATACCACTGAGCCAGCCGCTCGGCCGGCACCGGCGGATGCAGGTACAGGTTCTGCTCCACCCCCATGGCCGCGGCCAGCTCCGCGAAGGCCTCGACCGTCGGCCCGCCGGATCCTGCGCCGACCATCGCCAGAGTCGTGCGCGCGGCCAGCTCCGGGTTCGTCTCGCGCAGCCGGCCAAGGGCGTCGATCGCCACGTCGGTGCCCTTGATGTACTGCATCCGCCCGACGTAGAGGACCACCAGGTCCGCCGCCTGCAGGCCGACCGCCCGGCGCGCGGCCGCCCGGGTTCCGGGGGTGAAGGCAGCGTGGTCGATCCCGGGTGGGGCGACGACGGTCTGGGCGGCGGGGTGCAGCAGCTGGGCGATGTCATTGGCCTCGGCCGAGGTGTTGGCCACCAACACATCGGCCCGCTCGGCGATGCGCGCCTCTGCCGTCCGCCGCGCAGCGGGCTCACCCGCGTGTCCCGAATCGCGGTCCTTCACCGCTGCGATGGTGTGGAAGGTCACGGCCAGTGGTGGCCGGGTGGTCCCGGTGGTCCCGCAGGCGGTCCGACCGGCAGCGGCGTGCCCGGCAGCACGTACACCGGTACCCGCCAGGTCAAGGGCCGCCAGCCCGGCCAGAGCCGAGATCCAATAGTGCGCCCAGACCGCCTCGGCAGCCACGAAGTCGGGGTGGGCCGCCAGCCAGCGCGCCAGTTCGGGGATGCGCCCGGCCAGGTCGTCCTTGTCGACCGCTGCGGTCTCCAGCTGGTGGATGGCCACTCCCGGGGGCATCGACACGGTGTCCGCCGGTGCCCGGCCGGCCGCGGCGGGGTCCGCGGTGAAGATGTCGACGGTGTGGCCCAGGGCCGCCAGCCGGCCCGCGGTGGCGCGCACATAGACGTTGAGACCACCGGCGTCGCCGCGTCCGGGGAGCGCGGCCGGGGATGTGTGGAGCGACAGGACAGCGATTCTCACGGTTCCCCATTCTACGGCCGACCCGGCCCGGGCGCGTAGGATTCTGAACCGTGCACCCCGATCACCGCCATCTCAAGGGCCCCCAGGGAACTGTCACCCGGGGCACGACGAACCCCAACCGACTGCGCCGGATCGACCGGTATGCCGCCTTCCTCCTGGAGTCTCCGCTGCGCCACGATTCTGACCGCTTGGTGGTGGATCTGGGCTTCGGTGCAGCCGCCACGACACCGGCGGAGATGCACGCGCGGCTCCGGCGCACCGCACCGCGTGTGCGCACCCTGGGCCTGGAGATCGAGCCGGCACGGGTCGCCGTGGCGGCGGCGCACGCCGGCGCCGGCCTCGACTTCGCACTCGGCGGTTTCGAGGTTCCCACTCCCGGCGGCGAGCGCCCCGTGCTGATCCGCGCCTACAACGTGCTGCGGCAGTATCCCGAGGCCGAGGTCCCCGGCGCCTGGGCGCTGATGGCGGCCCGGCTGGCCGCCGACGGCCTGCTCATCGAGGGCACCTGCGATGAGATCGGGCGCACGGCGGTGTTCCTGACGATTCCCGCGGCGAATGCGGCGGCTGCTGTCCGCCCCGCGACGCTGACGATCAGCGTCAAAACCGATTTCATCGACCACCCGGCCCAGGTCGCCGACCGGCTGCCCAAGGCACTGATCCACCACAACGTGCCGGGCCAGCCGGTGCACGAGTGGCTGCTGGCCCTGGACCGCGCCTGGTATACGGCGGCACCCCTGGCGACGTTCTCGCCGCGGCAGCGTTGGATCGCCATGTGCCGGGCCCTGAAACAGGCGGGGGAACCCGTGCTCCACGGCCCTGCCCGGTGGCGCCTGGGCGAGGTCACCGTGCCCTGGGAGCGCGTCGCGCCCCTGGAGCGCTGAGCCCGGGCGGCGGGCTCAGTCGTTGAAGAAGTCGATGAGGATCTCACGCACCCGCGAGCGCCCCAGCCACAGGATCGAGCCGGGCGGCAGCACCTCGAGGCGCGCGCCGAAGGCCTGCGCGTACTGCTGCGCGATCTCCACCGGATGCGAGGGGTCTTCCTCATGGGTGAGCACCAGCACCTCGCCGGGGAAACCGGCGGCGGCCTCGGGATGGTCCACCGCGATCCGGCGGGCCAGGTCGATTCCATCGCGCATATCGGTATCGAAGATCGCGTCGACCTTGGCCCTGGTCCAGGCGTGGGCCGGTTCGAGCCGCCGAACCTGTTCGGGTTCGCGTGCCAGCAGGGCCGTGGTCAGCCCCTCCCGGTCCCCCGTGTCCAGGTAGGTGCGCAACAGCTCGCTGTAGCGGGCTGTCCGGGCCGCCAGTTCCCGGGTGAAGTGGTCCCAGCTGGCAGGCAGCACGAAGGCGATCTTCTCCAGCCCGCAGGCGGCCGGGTCGCCCTCGGTCACCAGCCGTGCCAGGCCACCGGCGCTCATCGACACGCCCAGTGCCCTGGTGGCCCCGGTAGTGTGCAGCGCCGCGGACAGCTGTGCGGCGATGGTCCGGTAGGTCCAGTCCGGCCCCGGCGAGGGCCGACCGCCGTGGCCGCCCAGGTTCACCAGTGCGCGCGTTCCGGCCATGCCCAGGGAGAACGGGCGGGTATCGCGGATGGATCCGGAGAAGCCGTGGGCGAACAGGGTGACGGGATCGCCGGTGCCGAAGGTGGACGTGTAGCCGGTGTCCGGTCCGGGGAAGTTCCGATCCCGGCTCATCGACGGTTCCGGTAACGGGGGTCGACTGCGCGCAGGGCCCGGCGCACGTCGAGCATGTAGACCGCGGCGGCGACGAAGCCCAGGATCGTCAGCATGCCGAAGCCGCCGCGGCTCATCGGCGGCAGCGCCGTGAAGCCCAGGGCCAGGGCGATGCCCAGGATGATGCACCAGCCGGTCTTATTCCACTTGCCCGCGGCGCGGTAGACCTCGTCCTTGAAGCGCAGGGAGTCGATGAAGGCCACGAGTTCGATGATGAAGGCGGCCAGGGACAAAAGGACCATCACGGCCTGTTGGAAACTGGCGAAAAGGCTGAGCACGGACATGCCCCAAGCCTACCGTGCGACGGGCTCACACCGCTCAGCCCAGGCCGAAGATGCGCAGCACGGCGGTCACCGCCATCGCCACCAGCACGGCCACCAGCATGGGTGCGCGCAGCAGGGCGATTCCCACCCCCACCAGCACACCGCACAGCCGTGCGGAACCTGCGAACTCGGTCCCCTGGTAGAAGGTGTTGGCCACGGCCAGACCCAGGATGAGGACGACCACGGCACGTTCGAACCAGACGGTCACAGGACTGGGGCCGGTCATGAAATCGGCTTTGTCGGCCTGCCGCTGACCAATCCGCACACCCAGCAGGCGCACCCCGTAGGTGCCGGCGATCATGATGCCCAGGGCGATGACGAACTCCCAGGTGTTCACGGCCTCGGTCCCTTTCCACGGGACCGCCACATCGTCCAGGCGGCGACGGGGAGCAGGGCCAGCAGGGCGCTGATCGGTCCCAGCCCGGCCGGCAGGTGCGGAATCAGCAGGAAGGCCACGAGCATTCCGATGAGGCCGGCGGCCAGGGCGGGACGATCCCGCAGGGAGCCCAGGACCAGGCAGACCAGGATGACGGGGAAGGCCGCATCGAGTCCCAGGGCGTCCGCGTCGATGACGGAGCCCAGCCACTGTCCGGCCATGGAGCTGATGAGCCAGAACACCAGGTCGAGCACGCCCAGCAGCCAGAAGGCGTTCGCCCTGGCCCTGCGCCGTTCGGGCCCCGGCGGCACGTCGAGGGAGACGGCCGCGGCGAAGGCCGAGGGCTCGTCGTGTAGGAAATGGGCGCCCAGATAGGAGGCGGCGCCACGTTTGAGCGCAGGTCCGGTGGCCAGTCCGAAGGCGAGGTTGCGGGTATTGACCAGCACCGCGCCCAGGGCGCCGGCCACCGGGGACCCGCCGGAGGCGATGACCCCGGTGAACGTCAGCTCCGAGGCCCCGCCGAAGACGAGGCCGGCCATCAACAGGGTCTGCCAGGGGGCCAGTCCCGCGGTGGCTGCGAGCGCCCCATAGGACAGTCCGACGGTGCCGACGGTGATGGCGATGACGCACGCCTCACGGACCCGGGCCGGCGAGACCCCGGCGATCATGCCGCTCACTCCTCGTCGACCCGGAACGCCGGCAGTTGTTCGTTCGCGCTCTTATCGGTCATCCCCGAGGCCTGCAGCAGATCGACGACCAAGAGGCGCATGAGGATGACCAGCGTCTCGTCGTGGATGTCCACGAAGTGCTCGGCCTTCGGATCCAGGCGGGCCGCGACCTGCGAGAGATAGGCCTCGGCGCCGACCCGCGGGGTGCCGCGGCGCAGCGCTGCGCACAGCTTGTCAGCACCCGCGCCCAGATCGACCATCAGATCCCCCACTTCGGGGCGGGGGTGCTCCGGATTGGCCACGGTCACGGCCCGGCGCGCGATGATCCGCGTGGTCCGAATCGCCCGGTCGGCGTACTCGCAGGCGCGCGCCAGCCGGTTGACCTCGGCGGCGTGCCGCCTGGCGCGGGCGTTGATCCGCGTGGCCTCCTGGGAGATCCGCAGAGACGAGCGCCAGTCGTCGATCAGGCTCTGCGTGTCCCTGGCGCGGGCCAGCACCTTGCGCTCGGCGCTCTTGTCCCCGGTGCGCAGCGCGGAGCCGCAGTCGGTCAGCAGCTGGGCGATCTCCTCGAGCATGGTGGCGGCGCGATAGCGGGGGATCTTGCGCGCATCGCCGGGCACCACGAGCGCCATCAGCAGGGCCAGTCCCGCGCCGACCACGGCGTCGAGTGTGCGGTCGAAGGGGTGCGCGCCGATCTCCGGTGGCACCGTGACGACGTAGATCGACTGAATGCCCACCTGGGTGACGAAGATGCCGCCGGAGTTGATGAGCGTGCCGATCGTCAGTCCGATTGTCATGACGATGGCCAGCTGCCATACGCCCGAACCGAAGATGTTGACCATCGCCTCGCCCACCAGCACGCCGGCGGTGGCACCGCACAGATATTCCAGGGCGCGGCGGACCCTGCGGTCGGCGATCACCCCGGTCCCCACGGCGGCGCCCACCGCGGCCAGGAACGGGTAGGTGTGCCCCAGCACGTAATAGCAGAAGGCATAGGCGATGGCAGCGCCGGCGACCACCTGGGCCAGCTGCAGCCAGTTGTTGCCCAGGCGCCGGCCGCCCATCCGCGCACGGGTCTCGAAGTACTCACCGCCGCGGTGCAGCCCGTGGCCGACCCGCCGGACGATCCCTGCGGCGCCGGTGCCGCGTCCGTGTCCGTTCAGTCCGATCACCCCTTTTCAGACATCATATGCGGCGGCAATGGACACCCGGACCAGTGGCGGGTAGGTTGGCAAGGTGGCGGTGCGCCCTGCGCCGCGGCACAGGGACACGGCAAGATCGGAAAGGCGAATTCCTCAAGCGATGACGACGAATCTCACTCGTGCCGAGGCACAGGCCCGGGCAGCGCTGCTGACGGTTCACACGTACACGGTCGAGCTGGACCTGGCGAATATCAGGGACCGCAGTGCGATGACCTTCGGTTCCACCACAACTGTCACGTTCACCGCGCGCGACGCGGGCACCACCTTCATCGACTTCATCGCCGATTCCGTCGAGCGCGTGCGCATCGGCGAGACGGAACTCGATCCGGCCGAGGCCTTCGACGGGGCGCGCATCGCCTTCCCGGTGGTGCCCGGCGGCAATACGCTGATAGTCGAGGGCCGGGCCCGGTATTCGCGTTCCGGCGAGGGACTGCACAGGTTCTTCGACCCGGCAGACGGCCTGGTCTACACGTACACCCAGTTCGAACCGACGGATGCCCGTCGCGTCTTCGCGAACTTCGACCAGCCGGATCTCAAGGCCACCTTCGACTTCCGCATCAGCGCCCCAGACGATCTGGTGGCCCTGTCCAACGGTACCGTGGTGCCCGCGTCGGACGCCGGGGCCGAGGCCCCCGCCGGAGACCAGTCGGCACGGATCGTGCGCCATGTCTTCGCCACGACGAAGCGCCAGTCCAGCTACATCACCTGCGTGGCCGTGGGCGACTACGCGGCCGCCCACGACGTCTACACCCATCCGGCCACCGGTCAGCGAATCGAGCTGGGTGTCTTCGCCCGCGCCTCGCTGGCCGACCACATGGACGCAGCCGAGATCTTCGCGATCACGAAGTCCGGCCTGGACTTCTACCACGATTTCTTCGACTACCCCTACCCGTGGGGCAAGTACGATCAGATCTTCGTACCCGAGTACAACCTCGGCGCGATGGAGAATCCCGGCCTGGTGACCTTCACCGATTCCTACCTGTACCGTGACGCCGTCACCCGGACCCAGTACGAATCGCGGGCGAACACGATCCTGCACGAGATGACGCATATGTGGTTCGGCGATCTGGTCACGATGCGCTGGTGGGACGATCTGTGGCTCAAGGAGTCCTTCGCCGATTACATGGGCGGCCTGGCCCTGGCCGAGGCGACCGAGTACACCGACGGCTGGGTGTCCTTTGCGCTGCGGCGCAAGGACTGGGCGTACCGACAGGACCAGTACCCCACGACCCACCCGATCGTCGCCGACATCCCCGATGTCGAGGCCGCGAAGCTGAACTTCGACGGAATCACCTACGCCAAGGGCGCCGCGGTTCTCAAACAGCTGGTCGCCTATGTCGGCCGGGATGCCTTCCGCGCCGGGGCCAGGGCCTACTTCCGGGCCCACGAGTTCTCCAACACCACGCTCGAGGACTTCCTGACCGCGCTGCAGGCCGCGGCGCCACAGCGCGATGTGCGGGCCTGGGCCGCCGCCTGGCTGCAGACCACGGGGATGTCCGAGATGTCCCTGGACGTCCGGCTGGCCTCCGAGGTCCCCGCCTCCGCCGGGGCCGGCGCCCGGCTGGCCGGCTCCGCCCGGGCCCGCGGTTCCGCCACCGCGCCGACCATCGCACAGGCCACCGTGACCCAGCGCAACTCCGATGGGACACAGGTGGTGCGCCCGCACACGCTCCAGCTGGCCGGGTTCAACCGCAGTCGCAGGCGCCTCGAGGCCGCCGGCACCTGGCGCCTCGACATGGCCGGGGCCCAGCAGTCGGTGCCGGAACTGGCCGGTATCGCGCGGCCCGATCTGCTGCTGCTCAACCACGGAGACGACGACTTCGTCAAGGTCCGCCTGGACCAGCAGTCGACGCAGACCGCACTGGCCGCGGTCTCCGGCCTGGCGGACCCGCTGGACCGCGCACTGATCTGGTCGGCGCTGTCGAACGCCACCCGTGACGGACTGTTGCCGGCGACCGACTTCCTCGCCGCCTACGCCGCCGGGCTGGGCCGTGAACACCACGCCGGCATCTTCGCCGGGCTGCGCACCCAGGCGCTGACCGCCTTCGACAGGTGGACCCCGGCCGATGCGCAGTCCACCGCGCTCGAGGACATGCTGGGATCGGCCCTGGACGCGCTACGCCTGAGCACACAGGACTCCGATACCCAGTTGGGCCTGGCGGAACTCGTCCTGGCACTGGTCCGCCGCTCGGTGGTGACCGCGGAACCCGGTCCCGCGGTGGCGGCCGGGCGCGCCTTCGCCTCGCAGCTGCTCAGCGTCCCGGTGGGCAGCCGGATGGGCGAGGCCACCGCCGGCCTGCGGGTCGACCACCACCTGCGGTGGACCGCGCTGATCGCGCTGGTGGCCCTGGGCTGGGCCGACTACGACGACATCGACGCCGAGGAGGCCGGCGATCGGACCGGTTCCGGGGTGCTCAGCGGCATCACCGCCCGTGCCGCCAGGCCACTGCCGATCGTCAAAATGCGCGCTTTCACGCAGGCCACGAGCGACCCGACGCTGTCCAACGACGAACTGTCAGCCCTGATCCGCGGCTTCTCCGTCCCCGCGGCCCTGCCTCTGACCGAGAGTTTCGTCGAGGAGTACTTCACCCGGCTCGACACCTTCTGGGTGGGTCCTGAGCGCTCGATCGAGATCGGCAAGCGACTGCTGCTGGGGCTCTACCCCAGCTGGTCGAGCCGCCCCGCACGGGTCGTCGAGCTGACCACCGACTGGCTTGCGGACCATCCCACGGCCCCCGCCGCGCAGCGTCGGCTGGTGGTGGAACTGCTCGACGATATGCAGCGGGCCCTGAGCCTGAGCACCCAGCCGGCCCCCGGCGCCTCCCGCGGCCGACACTGAGCCGCACCGCTGGGGACGGTTCCGGGAGTAGCGCCGGGCCGGGCGGCGGATCCGGTCAGAGCAGCCGCTGCGCCAGCAGTTCGAGGGTGCGCACCCGGGCGGGGGTGCGATCGAGCGGCTCGTCCGCCCGGGAGCCCGCCACCGGATGGATCATCACCTCGTCGACCTTGAAATCCTCGGCCAACTGCCGGATCCTGGCGGCCGAGTCATCCGCGTCCCCGACGACCCAGGACTGCAGCATCGTGTCCATCACCTGCCGGTGCGCATCCGTGATCAGCCCGCGGACCTCCGTGCCCACGCTCGGCAGGGTGCGCAGCGGAGCGCCGACGCGCAGATTCGCCATCGTGTACATATAGGGTTCGGCCAGTTCGGCGGCCTCGGCCGCGGTGTCTGCGGTCACCACATTGACGGTCAGGAAGGTCCGGGGCGCGGGCGTGGGGTCCTGTCCGGCGCCGGTTGCGGTGGCGCTGAAGCCATCGCGGTAGAGTTTCAGCGCCGAGGCCGTGCCGTGTCCGGAGAAGTGGTGGGCGAACACATAGGGCAGCCCCAGAGCCGCCGCCAGCTGTGCCGAATAGCCGCTGGAGCCCAGCAGCCAGACCTGGGCGAAGGAGTCCGCGTGCGGGGTCGCGCGCAGCGGCTGGGCCCGGCCGCCGTAGAGCTCGACCTGTGCGCCGTCCGGGCCGAGCAGGGCCAGCATGTCCATGATGTGCTGGGGGAAGGCCTGCACCGGATCGACCACGTGCCCGTCGCCGTCGACCAGCTGGGCCTGGCCCAGGTGCCCGCGCATCGCCGCGGAGGTGACCGGGTCGGTGCCCGGGGCCCGGCCGAGCCCCAGATCGATGCGGTCGCCGTAGACCGCATTGAGCAGGGAGAACTGTTCGGCGATCGCCAGGGGTGCGTGATTGGGCAGCATCACTCCCCCGGAGCCCAGGCGGATCCGGTCCGTGCCCTGGCCCAGGTACATGAGCTCGACACCCGGAGTGGTCGAGGCGACCGATGGCATGTTGTGGTGTTCGGCTGTCCAATAGCGCGTATAGCCCAGGGCATCGGCCCGCAGCACCAGCTCGTGGCTGGCCGCCAGGGCCTGCCCCGTGGTCTGCTCCCCGCGCACGGGGATGAGGTCGAGGACTGAGAGTTCGAGGTTTTGCGTCATACCAGAGACAAGGAGCCCCCGCACCGGAGTATTCCCGTGCGGGGGAAGGACTGCGGTGCGGGGGCTCCCGGTGGTCCGCCGGACTCAGCGGACCGGTCGGATCACTGACCGGATCACTTACCCAGGATCTCGTCGAGGCCGGCCTCGAGCACATCGAAGGCGTCGTTGATGAGCGCATCCGAGATCGACAGCGGCGGCAGGAAGCGGATGACCGAGTGGAAGGTGCCGGTGACCAGCACCAGGACTCCGCGTTCGGCGGCGTAGGCCGCCAGCTTGTCGGCCAGTTCGGCGTTCGGCTCCATGGTGCCGGCCTTGACGAACTCGACTGCCTGCATGGCCCCACGGCCGCGCAGTTCGCCCAGTTCGGGGTGGCTCGCCTGCATCTTCTCCAGGCGCGTGACGATGAGTTCGCCGAGCTCCAGGGCGCGGTCGGCCAGGCCGTCCTGCTCATAGGATTCGATCGCGCCAAGTGCTGCGGCGCAGGCCGTCGGGTTGCCACCGTAGGTCCCGCCCAGGCCGCCGCCGGGCACGGCGTCCATGATCTCGGCGCGGCCGGTCACCGCCGACAGCGGCAGGCCGCCGGCGATGCCCTTGGCGGTGGTGATGAGGTCGGGGACGATGCCCTCCCATTCGCAGGCGAACATCTTGCCGGTGCGGGCGAAGCCGGCCTGGACCTCGTCGGCGACGAACACGATGCCGTTGGCGTGCGCGTATTCGACCAGTGCCGGCAGGAAGCCCTCGGCCGGGACGATGAAACCGCCCTCGCCCTGGATGGGCTCGATGACGATCGCCGCGACGTTCTCCCCGCCGATCTGGTTGTCGATCATCGCGATGACGCGCGCGGCGGCCTCTTCACCGGAGACCTTGGTATTGGCCGCGAAGTTGTCGCGGAAGGGGTACGACATGGGTGCGCGGTAGACCTCGCCGGCGAAGGGGCCGAAACCGGTCTTGTAGGGCTTGGCCTTGGCGGTCATCGCCATCGTCAGGTTGGTGCGTCCGTGGTAGGCGTGGTCGAAGACCACGACGGCGTCGCGCTTGGTGTAGGAGCGCGCGATCTTCACCGCGTTCTCCACCGCCTCCGCGCCCGAGTTCAGCAGCACCGAGCGCTTGTCGTGATCGCCGGGGGTCAGGCGGTTGAGCGCCTCGGCGACCTCGATGTAGCTCTCATAGGGGTTGACCATGGCGCAGGTGTGGGTGAAGGCGTCCAGCTGGTCCTTGGCTCGCTGCACAACACGGGGATTCGAATTGCCCACGGTGGTCACGGCGATGCCGGAGCCCAGATCGATGATCTGGTTGCCGTCGATGTCCTTGATGATGCCACCGCCGGCTGCGACGACGTAGGCGGGGAAGGAGGCTCCGACGCCGGCCGGCACGGCCTTGCCGCGGCGGGCCTCCAACTCCAGGGACTTGGGTCCGGGGATCGAGGTGACTACTTTACGTTCCTGGGGCAGGGCGGGGCCGCCCTTTTCGAGTGTGCTCATACTCTCAAGGATAGCCGGACCCCGTGGCCTCCGCCTCACCGGCTCCTGGCGTCGACGTCGCGGTTCAATCGCGGCGCACCTGTCCTGTTGTCCCTGCCGGGTGCCACGATCGTGGTCTGTGCCGCGGTGACGATTTCCTCGTCCCGGCCCGCCACCTGCAGGGGCGCCTCGGGCGCCAGCGTGCGCTTGACCAGGGCCAGGGCGATCGGTCCCAGCTCGTGGTGCAGCGCCACCGAGGTCACATGTCCCACCGGCCGCCTGGCACCGCGCACCTCGGCGGTCACCTCGGCTCCGGGATCGGGCAGACTGTGGCCCGATCCGTCCAAGTGCAGGAACACCAGGCGGCGCGGCACCTGTCCCAGATTGTGCACGCGCGCCACCGCCTCCTGTCCGCGGTAGCAGCCCTTGGCCAGGTGCACCGCGGTGCGCAGCGCGTCGATCTCGCCGACGAGCACCCGGTGGTCGACTTCGGCCGGCCCCGGCCGCCAGGCCTCGATGCGCAGTGCGTCCCAGGCCTCGCGGCCGGCCACTTCGAGTCCTGCGGCAGCCGGATCGAAATCGCGCAGCCCCTCGACCGGAACGAGCTGGATCCGGAAGTCGGTTTCCCACCCCGGGTGCTCGTCGGCGGTGGGACCGGCCGCATCGACCGCGGCATAGGAGGCTCCGCCTGGCAGGACGCGTGGCCACGGGTCGTTCCATTCGACTGCGGCGTCCAATCCGGCGGGGGCCGGGCCCACGGTACCGACTGCCTGATAGTCCGCGGATACATCGGTCAGTTCCACGCGCAGCATGAACTTCATGGATTCGAGCCAGGCGATCGCCCCGTCCGTGTCCATCTCGGAGAGCAGCCACAGCCGGTCCTCGGCCGCATAGACCCGCAGCCAGTGCTCGATGTGCCCGGTGGGGCTCAGGACCAGGGTCTCCGTCGACGTCCCGGGGGCCAGGTCGTCGAGCTTCTGGGAGGTGATCGAGTTCAGCCACGTCAGTCTGTCGGGTCCGGTCAGCGTCAGGATCCGGATCGCGGACAGGTCCGCGATCGCGCGTCCGGCCGCCAGCAGGCGCTGCTCGCGCAGCGGAATGCCGAAGTGGGCGACCTCGTCGGCAGCGGCTCCGATGCCGTAGACGGCCGCGGTGCGGTTGAAGCGCAGGGCGTTCATGTTCCTCCAAATGTCGGTTGGACTCAGCCGGGCAGATGCCGCAGCAGGGGCGCCAGGGTGGTCACCGCGGTGCGCGCGCCCGAGATGTCCTCGGCCGCGGACTCGAGTCCCCCGCGCATCGTATCGACGCCGTCTCGCACCGGCGGCAACAGGCCGGTCGTGTCGATCCGGCCGAGTTCGGCACGCGCCGCGTCGAATGTCTCCAGGGCGTCTGGCAGGTTCTTCAACACCCGCACCGAGGTCCCCAGCCGCTCGGGGATCTGCGCGGGGGAATCGACCCCGCGGACCCGACCGGTCGAGAAATCGATGACCTGGGCCGCCTGCGTCAGGGTGGGCCCGGCATCGTCGGCCAGGTGGGTGAGTTGATCGATCAGCGTGCCGATCGCCGTGATGTTACCGCCCAGGCCCGGAACCCACCGCGTCTGGGGGAAGGGGACCTGGTCGATGTCCGAGCGAGCCGCGGTGAGCTCCCGGTTCGCCGTGTCCAGGTGTCCCTGGGCCGCGTCCGGGTCCTCGCGCAGGGCTGTGAAATACGCGCCGGCGGCATCGCCCGCCCGCTGCAGGTCCTCGCTCAGCCGACCGATCCGCACGGCGGCCAGCGCAGTGACGGCGGCGCCGAGCAGCACCACGACGACAAGGGCCAGGCACAGCGGAAGCACCCAGTGCCTCCGCGGTACCCGGCCCCGTGTCGTGGGTCCGGTGCTCAGTCGCGCCACCTCATGCGACCCGCTTGAGGCGGGCCGATGCGTGGGAGCCCAGTTCACGACCCAGTGCCGCCATATCCCAGGCCCACAGGAGGTCGCCCTCGACCAGGCCGTACATCCGCGTCGAGGCGCGGTAGTCCTTGCTGGTCTTGGTGCGGGCGACGATATCGGTGCTCAGGTCGATGCGCGGCCCGTCGACGCGACCGGTGTAGAGCTCCACGATGCCGTGGGGTTGCACGATCGAGACCTCCAACCCGAAGTCGCCCGATTCCCGCCGCATGGATTCCACGGCTTCGGCCGTGGTGAAGGGCGAGGCGGCGGTGGGCGCGAGCAGGCCGGGGCCGGCATCGTGGTCGGCCCGCGGACGGACCAGCTGCCAGATCCCCGTCTCCAGGCTCAGGGTGTCCCCGATCTGCCCGGATTCGTCGAGCAGCCAGGACTGCGCCGTGTAGTGCAGGTAGGGCGCGCCGGCGGGGTCGACGAAGTCGATCCGCTGACCGAACTGGGTATTCGGGGCATCGCCGTAGCCGACCACGCCCACGCCCTCCCACGACCCGATGAGCCAGGACAGTGGGACGAGTTCGGGATTGAGATCCGCGTCGAGGGTGAATGCCATGGGGATTAGCGCTTGGCCTTGAACAGGCTGGTGACGACCTTGACGGCCACACCCAGGGCGCCCAGACCGGCGATGGCGACGAGTGCTTCGAAGATGATTTCCAGAGTCTGCATGGCCCTAAGTGTACGCGTCCGCACGGTCCCGCTCATCTTCGCAGGACCTAAGCCGCGGGGCTCAGATGATGCCGGGGATCCGCTCGACGATGTACACGGCGATTCCGCCCACCGCGATCGGCGTGGCGCCCAGCGCCAACTGCACGCCCCACTGCCTGGCCTTCTGGCGCTTCTGGGACTTGTGCAGGGAGCCGGCCTGATAGGGCGCCTCGGAGATCTTGCCGAGCATCCGGTCGACGACGATGACGACCAGGCCCATCAGCAGGCCCAGCAGGTTGGCCGCGCCCCAGTGCTCGATGGTGGAGCCGTCGAGCCAGTAGATGGCGTTGGCGCCCACGATTCCCAGCACCACGGCCAGGGGGCCGGCGAACTTGCCGGGCCATGGCATAGCGGTCGCGCACTGGGCCAGCATGATGGCCACCAGGCCCATGATCACGGCATTGCGCTCACCGGCCAACCTGATCGCCGCGGCCCAGCTGCAGGTCGACAGGACGATGACGACGCCGGCGACGTGCGCGGACACATTCGCCACCGCATTGTCCGCATCGATCCCGCGCGAGAGGTTCTGTACGAACGACCACAGCAGGCCCAGGGCCGCCAGGATCGGCAACCATTCGAGGTACGGCGGGTGATCGGCCAGCCAGGTGGCGGCCATTCCGGCCAGGCCGAACAGGCCGAGCATGAGCGAGGTGATGTGCGGCTGTGGGGTGTCGGTCAGCCGGGGCCAACCGAAGGCGATGAACACGACGACCAGGGCAGAGCCCATCACCACGGGCACGTATCCGAAGACGCTCGTCACGCCCAGGGTCACGGCCAGTAACAACGCGACGACGACGCGGATCCAGTTCATCACGCCTACCATTTTGGCCCATCATGGCCCACGGGCCTAACCGGACGGTGATAACCCGCCTGCCGCTGTGGGGTCGTTATACTTCTTTCAGAGGTGGCCCATCACATATGAGGAGGGAGTCGTAGTTTGCGGATTCTGCACATCATCCCGACTCAGGCGCCGGTGAGTGCCGCGGCCGGCCCGGGCAATCCCGCCGCCCTGACCTTCCTCCCCCACACCGTGTACAGGTCCAGCCTGGACGGGGGCTCGCTGCTGCGCGCGCCGCACAGCGATGTCGTCATCTTCGACGCGACCACCGATCTGAGTCGGACCGCCACCGTTGTGGATTATCTGCGCACCATGTCGATCACCGCACCCGTCATCATCGTGCTCAGCGAGGGCGGGCTGGCCGCCGCGAATCCCGCATGGGGTGCCGCTGACATCATCCTGGCCGGCGCGGGCCCCGCAGAAATCGACGCCCGCCTCAAACTGGCCGCAGGGCACGCCCAGGCACCCGCTGCACCGGAGTCCAACCAGCCCACGGTCGTGGGTTCGCTGGAGATCGACGAGGACTCGTACACCGCCACCGCCGGCGGGAAGAACCTCGACCTGACCTTCAAGGAGTTCGAACTGCTGAAGTACCTGGCCCAGCACCCGGGCCGGGCCTTCACCCGGGCCCAGCTGCTGCAGGACGTGTGGGGCTACGACTACTACGGCGGCACGCGGACCGTGGACGTGCACGTGCGCCGACTGCGCGCCAAGCTGGGACCCGAACTCGATTCGACCATCCTGACGGTGCGCAATGTGGGCTACCGTTTCAGTCCAGAACAGGCCGATGACGCGAAGGAGGACCAGGATGCGGATTGAGGAAACCGGACTGACCGAGGAGGTCGGCTCCCTGCTGAGCACCGCCGCCGCGGCCGATGGGATCGCGCCGATCTCCGACGGTCTGCTGAGTGCCGCCGCAGCATCGGAATCCGTCACACTAGGACTGCGCGACGACGCCGGAGCACTGATCGGCTGGGCCGTGGCCGCACCCCAGGGCGAGCGCGGCGCCGCCGAACTCGTCATCGCCCCCGCGGCACGCGGCGCCGGCGCCGGAACCCGACTCGTCGCCGCTTTGCTGGAGCACTTGGCGGCCGTTCCCGACGCCGTCGATTCCACCTGGTTCTGGTCCCACGGCGACCATCCGGGAGCCCGTCGGCTGGCGGCGGCCCGCGGCTACCGGCGCGAACGGGAACTGCTGCAACTGCACACCGGAGACCTGGCCGAGCTGGAGATCCCGGCCCCGCAGATTCCCACAGGTGTGGAGATCCGCACCTTCCGCCCCGGCGACGAGGCCGACTGGCGCGCGGTGAACAACCGGGCCTTCGACTGGCACCCCGAACAGGGCCGGCAGTCGGCTGAGTCCTACGCCGCACGGGTCGCCGAACCGGACTTCGATCCGGCCGATGTGTTCTTCGCCGTGGCGAGCGCCGGCGAGCGGGCAGGGCGGATCATCGGATTCCACGAGACCAAGCTGCACACCGACTCCCCGCTGGCCGAGCGCGTCGGCGAGGTCTACGTCATCGGGGTCGATCCGGACGCCGGCGCCCACGGGGTTGGCAGGGCGCTGACCCTGGCAGGGATGGCGCATCTGCGGGACCGCGGGGCCGACCTGATCGAGCTGTACGTCGAGTCCGACAACGACAGGGCGCTGCGACTCTACGAGTCCCTGGGCTTCGGCCACCGCATCGTCCACGCCAGCTACGCCCCGCCCGCTGCACCGACCGCACCGACCATGTGAGGACATGCCATGTACAACGCCCAGCAGGCCGTCACCGCCTTCAACCTGCCGGAGCCGAAGGACCGGTTCTTCGATCGGGAACTGTCCTGGCTGGCCTTCAATGAGCGGGTCCTGACCCTGGCCGCCGACGAATCGATCCCGCTGTTGGAGAGATTGAATTTCCTGGCGATCTTCGCCTCGAACCTCGACGAGTTCTTCATGGTCCGCGTCGCCGGCCTCAAGCGCCGGATCCAGACGGGACTGGCGGTGCCCACCCTGACCGGCGAGACGCCCCTGACCGTCATGGCGAAGATCAGCCGGCGGGCCAGGGAACTGATGGAGCGACAGGTCGAACTGTTCCGCGCCGATATCCGGCCCCGGCTGGCCGACGAGGGCATCCACTTCGTGACGATGGACCAGCTCGACGGGGACGAGCGGGCGATGGCCGATGATTTCTTCACCAGCCAGGTCTTCCCCGTGCTCACCCCGCTGGCGGTCGATCCCTCGCATCCCTTCCCCTATATCTCCGGGTTGTCACTGAACCTGGGGGTGCTGCTGCGCAATCCCACCACTGGGGCGGAACTGTTCGCCCGGGTCAAGGTCCCACAGACCCTGCCGCGGTTCATCAATGTCTCCGCCCACCGGGGGGTGCGCCAGGTCGGTCCCGACACCCCGGCCCGCTTCCTCAAACTCGAAGACCTCATCGCCGCGCACTTGACGCGGCTGTTCACCGGGATGGAGATCCTCAACTGCTCCGTCTTCCGCGTCACCCGCAACGAGGATCTGGAAGTCGAGGAGGACGACACCGAGAACCTGCTCAAGGCGCTGGAGAAGGAACTGCTGCGCCGCCGCTTCGGTCCCGCCGTGCGCCTGGAGGCCACCGGGGACCTGCACCCGCGGGTCCGCGAGATCCTCATCGACGAGCTCGAACTCGACGAGCGCGAGGTCTTCACGCTGGACGACCCGCTGGACATGCGGGGCCTGGGGATCGTCGTCGACATCGAACGCGACGATCTGCACTTCCCCCGGGCCGTGCCCAAGACCAACCGCGACCTGGCCCCGGTGGAGTCCTCCGACCAGGTCGATGTGTTCGAGGCGATGCGCGAACACGAGGTGCTGCTGCACCACCCGTACGATTCCTTCTCCACCTCCGTGCAGGCCTTCCTGGAACAGGCTGCCACCGACCCGCAGGTACTGGCGATCAAGCAGACGCTCTACCGGACCTCGGGCGACTCCCCCATCGTCAACGCCCTGGTCGACGCCGCGCAGGCGGGCAAGCAGGTGCTGGCGGTGGTGGAGATCAAGGCCCGGTTCGACGAGGAGGCCAATATCATCTGGGCCCGCAAGCTCGAACGCGCCGGCGTCCACGTGGTCTACGGGGTGGTGGGGCTGAAAACCCATGCGAAGCTGTCCCTGGTGGTCAGGCGGGAGGCCGACGGGCTGCGCCGTTACTGCCATGTGGGCACGGGCAACTACAATCCCAAGACCGCCCGCGGCTATGAGGACCTGGGCCTGCTGTCGACCGATCCCGTGCTGGCCGATGACCTGAGCAAGTTGTTCAACCGGCTCTCCGGCTATTCCCCGCTGGCCGATTTCTCCCGCCTGCTGGTCTCCCCACAGCGGGTTCGCGAGGGCCTGCTGGAGCTCATCGGTCAACAGACCGAACTGGCCGCAGCCGGCAGACCCGCGCGGATCAGGATCAAGGTCAACTCGATCGTCGACGAGGCCCTGGTCGATGCGCTCTACCTGGCCTCCCGCGCCGGGGTGAAGGTGCAGCTGTTCGTCCGCGGCATCTGCTCGCTGCGCCCCGGAGTGCCGGGCCTGTCGGAGAACATCGAGGTCAGGTCCGTACTGGGACGCTATCTGGAGCATTCGCGCATCTTCGTCTTCGGCTCCGGTGCGGAATCCACCGCCTACATCGGCTCGGCCGACCTCATGCACCGCAATCTGGACCGCAGGGTCGAGGCCCTGGTCCGGTTGGAGACGCCGGCCCACCGCGGGGCGGTGGAGGACCTGTTCGATCTTGCCTTCTCGAATCGCACGGCGAGCTTCCGGCTCGACGCCGACGGCGCCTGGACCCGGCACTCCCGCAGCGAATCCGGAGCGGTGCTGCGCGACTACCAGTTCACCCTGATCGAACGCGGCAGGCGGGACCATGCGAGTAGTTCGAGCGGCGCGCGGGCCCGGCACGTCACGGATTCGACCATCGGTCAACTCGCCTCGGCTCCGACGACCGCCGCGACCACGGCACAGGAGGAGGACGAACTACAGTCCCAGCCCGGCGCGCCGGTGCCCACCGCAGCGCCCGGGCGTCCGGGCCCGACCGCCCGGCCCACTCCGCTGACCATGGCACGGGGCCGCCGATGAGCCAGGCCGTGTCGAACGCAGGGGAATCCGCCGGAGTTCGTGCGGACGTCTACGCCGCCGGCGCCGTGTGCTGGCGCGAACGCGGCGGAGTGCTCGAGGTCCTGCTGGTCCACCGGCCCAAGTACAACGACTGGTCGTGGCCCAAGGGCAAGGTGGAGCCGGGCGAGACCCTGCCGGAGACCGCGGTGCGCGAGGTCGCCGAGGAAACCGGGTACCGTATCCACTTGGGCATTCCGCTGCCAGCTGCCCGGTACACGGTCGGCAAGCGGCTGGACAAGCACGTGTCCTACTGGGCCGCACAGGTGAAATCCGATGCGCCTCCCGCACCGGAGAATCCCAAGGAGATCGACGAGGCAGCCTGGTGCCCTGCGCAGACCGCCCTGAGCAGGCTCAGCGCCCACGCCGACCGGGAACAGCTGACCCGGCTGATGCAGGCCCATGCGACCGGCAGCCTGTTCACCTGGCCCTTCATCCTGGTGCGCCACGGCAAGGCGTTCCCGCGGGCCAAATGGCATGAGACCGAGTCGGTTCGCCCCCTGCTGGGTCTGGGGACCGTGCAGGCCATGGCACTGACCGGGCTGTTGAGCGCTTGGAAGATCAAACGGGTCTACTCATCACCGTGGAAACGCTGTGTGGCGACCGTCAAGCCGATCGCCGCGGCCCTCGGTAAGAACGTCAGGCTACTGGCCCCGCTGTCGGAGAAGGCGCACACCCTGGCGCCGCAGAAGACCGTCAAGACGATCGAGAAGCTATTGCTCAAGGAACAGCCGGCCGTGGTGTGCACCCACCGGCCCGTGCTGCCGAGCATCCTGCACGTCTTGGGCGAGCACGCGCCGGCCGGGGTCCGCACCGAACTGCCGCAGGAGGATCCCTACCTGCACCCCGGCGAGGTCCTCATCGCCCATGTGCGCCGGGGCCCCGTGCCGCGCATCGTCGCGCTGGAGCGGTTCCGCCCGATCGACGGCTGACTGTGCTCCCGTAGTTCTCGCGGCACGTAAGGCCACTTTTCCGCATCCTCGGACCACCATGTGCGACGCACTAGCCGAATTGACCGTCTTTGGTAGGGCATATGGATATAATGGTGCGAGATCCCCACTTTTCGGCTTCGTCCGGTATGGGTTCTGCAGTTGGTACTACTCGAACGGAGCCCCGTGTTACATCCCCGCACCGCCACGTCATCGCTCGTCCGGACGATGGTGTCGCGTATGACGCCAAGGCAGCTGCAGTTGACCGCAGGGGCCGTGTACACAGCCGGTGCACGCGAGGGCTTCGGTCGGGCCGCTGAACGGCCGGGCGCGCAGAAATCAGCCGCTACCAGTTCTTTCCACTACGATGCCCGCGCCCATGTCGAGGCCACCAGGGCCGCGGTCGCCACGGCCCTTGACGCGCTGAGCATCCAGCACGTACAGCTCCCCCAAGTCGGAGCCTTCGTTCCCATCCTGGTCATTCCCGAAAGCGCGACCTATCCCTTCGTGCGCAATATCGACGCATATTTCCCGGCGGATTCTTGGAGTATCCGTTTCCTCAACGTGCAGCGGCGGGCGTTGAGCCGCCGCGCAGCTCTGCGCCGCCCTGACCAGATCGGCTCCATCAGGTTGGCCCACCGTCAGGAAGCCGCCAACGGCCGGCAGATGACGACCAACCAAGAGATCGTGTCGATCGAGCCGTGGGCGATTCTGGACAACCGAGTGCCCCGGGTCGACGGGGAAACGCATATTCCGGGGACTCTACACAGGAAGATCAGCAGGCCGCGCACCCTGGTCGAATACATCGTCCCGGACCGGTGGAACGATACCGTTGAGAACCACAATGGTCGGATCGCCTGGGACTGCCCGCATCTGTACGAGGTCGAGGGGCCAGTCGACCTCGTCTACACCTGGGTCGACGGCGACGATCCGGGCTGGAGGGCCAAACGCGCCGCCGTCGAGGCATCGGTGGACCCCGGCTCGCTCAATGAAACGGCGACCGTGACATCCCGGTTCATCAGCCGCAATGAGCTGAAGTACTCCCTGCGATCGGTCGAGTACTACGCCAGCTGGGTCCGTACGATCTACCTGGTCACCGATGGACAGATTCCGGACTGGCTGGACACCTCGAACCCCAAAATCAAGGTGATCGACCACAAGGACATCTTCACGGATGCCGACGCCCTGCCCGTGTTCAACTCACACGCCATCGAATCGCAGCTGCACCATATACCCGGGCTGGCCGATAAGTACGTCTACATGAACGACGACATCGTCTTCATGCGCCCTACCAACCCCGAGCTCTTCTTCACCGGCAGCGGACAGTCGAAGTTCTTCCCGTCCGCGGCGCCGCTGGACATCGAACCACCCAGCTCCAGGGATCTGCCGGTGATGTCAGCGGCAAAGCGCAACCGCGACTACATCCGGACCAATTACGGCCGGATCGTGACGAACAAATTCAAGCACACCCCACATCCGCAGTTGCGCCGCGAACTGGAATGGATGGAAGAACAACACCCCGATATGTTCACGCAGGTCGAACACTCCAGGTTCCGCCATCCCGACGACCTGTCCATCACCAGTTCCCTGTACCACTACGATGCCTACGCCAGAGGCCGCGCAGTGGAGGCGAACATCCGCTACGCCTACCTGGACATCGCAGTGAAGGACCGTGACCTGCGTTTAGCCCGCCTGTCACAGCGGAAGGACTTGGATGTGTTCTGCGCCAATGACACCAATGCGGATCCCTCGGTCAATGACGCCATCACCGCCTCCCTACTCCACTTCTTCGAGACCGTCTTCCCAGTCAAGAGCAGTTTCGAGAAGTAATGCACCACGACCAGATCCGAACCAAGGAATCCGAATTGCCCATGTCTGTATCCGCTTCAGCCCGATCTCTGCCCACCTTCGCCGTGGTCTCCGCCGTCTACAACGTCGATCGTTTCCTGGGCGACTTCACCGGATCACTGGACCGGCAGACAATCGATCATGCGCGGTTGCACGTCATTATGGTTGACGATGGCTCTACGGACGATTCGGCCCAGACTCTGCGAACCTGGGCACAGCGCACCGATATCGATGTGACCGTAGTGAGCCAGACCAATGCAGGCCAGGGCCCTGCCCGTAACCACGGCTTGGAATTAGTGGGTAATGCGGATTGGGTCACTTTCATCGACCCCGACGACTTCGTCGCCGACGACTACTTCGAGCGTATTTCCGATTTCCTGATAGAGCACCCTGATGCGATTATGGCTGTCGGCCATCAGCACGATTACTATGATGACGGGCGTGAAGAACAAGTGGACAGACACCCACTGCGTTTCCGCTTCGCCGGTGGTGACCAGTTGGTCGATATCGATAGGTTTCCACGATTCATCCACATGCACGCAGCGTCTACTTTTTTCAGGGTCACAACACTCCATCGACTTAACACCCACTTCGACAAACGGATTCGCCCCATATTCGAAGATGGGCATTTCGTAGCCCATTACTTGCTTGACCAACGAGACCGCCTTGTCGGGTTCGTCGGAACCGCAATATATAATTATCGTCGTCGAGCCGATGGGACCTCATCCCTGCAGATAGCAGGAGTGGACCCACGCAAATACACTGACGTACTTGAATTCGGTTATCTTGATCTCCTAACCTCCGCGTCTAGACTATCACCCACTATTCCCCGTTGGATTCAAAACACGGTTATCTATGAATTAACTTGGGTGCTCCGTGCCGAAGAGTCAATGTTCGGGAAGACTGCAGGTCTTGATCAGACTACCTGTATAAAATTTCACCAACTCGTAAGTAAAATCCGACCATTCCTTGAAGACATAGTCGTAGAAGGTTTTGATCTAATCAAGCGCTCAGCGTCACAACGCGAAGCTCTAAGCCATGGATACGACAGTGTCACCTGGCATTGGGACAGAGTATTCGTTAGCGACTTGGATCATTCTCAAGGGTTAGTCAAGCTGACTTATCGCTTCACCGGACCACAGCCAGAAGAAGAATTCCTCGTGCGAGGTCTTACAACCCAACCACATCATTCCAAAACTCGCGATATCGTATATCTCCAAAGAACTCTGCTCCATGAACGAACCGTTTGGGTATGGAGTAACGGGGAGATCGAGGCACGCATATCAGGGAAGTCAATACCCTTAACGTTTACATGGCCCACTTCAGGATATTTAACATTACGCCGAGGAGAAATCGAGAAGTATCGAGCTAAATCAAGTCTACCCACCAGGAAAACACCCTCTCGTAAAACTTTCAAATTTTTCGATGGCGATGCAGAACGTCTTGCAAACCTCCGTATTTTCAAAAACCTGTTCTCACGCGCCTGGGTTCTCATGGACCGGGGCCCCGATGCCCACGACAACGCCGAGCACCTCTTCACTTATCTACGAAAGCACCGACGGGACATCAACGCCTGGTTCGTCGTCTCCAAGGACTCGCCAGACTACTCCCGTCTGAAAAAGGCCGGGTACAAACGGGTCATCGCCCACGGCTCACTATTGTGGAAAATACTCTGCCTCAACGCCACCCATATCGTTTCTTCACATGCCAATGGACATGTGTACAACCCATTCCCGCGCACGGGCGGATGGAAGTGGAAGTTCTTCTTCCTCCAACATGGCGTAATTAAGGATGACCTGTCCCGTTGGCTGTCTCCCAAGCCGATCGCGGGCTTTATCACCACCACACAGGCCGAATACGCTTCGGTTTGCGGCGAAGGGTCCGAGTACAAGTTCTCACCTCACGAGGTAGCGAATACCGGGCTCGCGCGATATGACCGTCTCGTCCGGATCGCCGCACGGCACAATGATCCTAAATCCATCGTAGTCATGCCCACTTGGCGACAGTTCCTAGTGGGGGACGTCGACCCGGCTACTGGTGCTCCCGGCCTGCTTGCCGATTTCGAGCAGTCGGAATATTGCCAGGCTTGGACCACAGTGGTGAATTCAACCACTCTCCAGTCGCTCGCCCGTGCTTTCGGATTATCCATCACGTTCATGCCCCACCCCAATATCACCCCGTACCTGGACCGGTTCAATATCCCCCAGGACGTTCACATGGCCTCCTATGAAACCGACGACGTCCAAGAGGTCCTTGCCAACGCGGCCCTAGTCATCACCGATTACTCCTCCATCGCCTTCGACACCGCTATGATCCGCCGACCCGTCGTCTACTATCAGTTCGATCGGGAGGTCGTATTCAGAGGAGGCCATACGACACGACCTGGTTACTTCGACTACGATCGGGATGGATTCGGCCCCGTCTGCCGGACCTTCACCGAACTCGAAGAATCCCTGCCCGCGCTGCTCGATTCCCCCGGTGAGCTCCGGCCGGAATTCGCCGAACGCGTCGAACAGGTTTTCGCACCGGCCGATGGCAAGAACTGCGAGCGCACTGTGGCCTTCATCGAATCGCTCGGTAAGAAGCTCACTAGACGTCAGGCACGCACTCCGATTCCTACCCCTCCAGCACCAAAACGCTATCCCGAGGCTGTTAATCGAACGGGCACACTCACCCCCGTACCATTGACAACGATGACGCAAGCCTCCGCAGAGGCCGCTTCCTAAACGGCCAGCGGGGCATGCGGATTCCCTGACGGCTCCATTCCTGACTCGTTCCACCGCTGTTCACTCACCGTTCACCCGCTATGGGTCTTCGGGCAAACTGCCGCTTCTACCGTGAAGGCGAAGCGGGCGTTCGGCCCGAAGAACCCTGGTGTGAAAGGTACATCATAGTGAAACTCAAGCGCGTCATCCCCGCCGCCGCCATCGTCTCGATCGGCGCTCTCACGCTGTCCGCCTGTGGCGGTTCGGCCACGGGGGAAACCGGGACCGGTTCCCAGGCGTCGGATTCCGCAAGTGTTTCCGGCACCCTGGTGGGCATCGGGTCCTCGGCGCAGAAGTCCGCTGTGCAGGCCTGGTCAACCGACTTCAAGTCGGCGAATTCGGGAGCCCAGGTGAACTACTCGCCCGATGGTTCGGGTGCCGGCGTCAAGCAGTTCCTGGCCGGCACCGCGGACTTCGCAGGTTCCGACGCCTACCTCGAGGACGATCAGGTCGAAGCCGCCAAGAAGGTCTGCGGGCCCGATGGCGCCATCGAGTTCCCCGTCTACATCTCCCCCATTTCGGTGGCCTTCAACCTCGAGGGGGTGAGCGAACTCAATATGTCCCCATCCCTCATCGCACAGATTTTCTCCGGCAAGATCACCACGTGGAACGATCCGGCGATCAAGGCGGAGAACGCCGATGCCAACCTGCCGGACTCCCCCATCACCGCCGTGCACCGCAAGGACGAATCGGGCACCACGGAGAACTTCACGGACTACCTGAACAAGACCGCCTCCAAGGACTGGCCCGATGAGGGCTCCAAGGAGTTCCCCGGCGCCTACAAGGGCGAATCCGCGCAGGGCACCGATGGCGTCGTCTCCACGGTGACGAAGACCAAGGGGGCGATCGGCTACGTCGACTCCTCCGCCGTCACCGACGATATGGGAACCGCGAAGATCAAGGTCGGCGACACCTATGTGGCCCATTCGGCCGAGGCCGCTGCCAAGGCCGTCGAGGCCTCCGATCAGGTGTCCGGCCGCGGCGAGAACGACATCGCCATCGACATCAAGCGCGATTCCACCGAGGCGGACACCTACCCGCTGGTCCTGGTGTCCTATCACATCGTCTGCTCGGCCTATGCCGACCAGGCCAAGGCCGATCTGGTCAAGTCCTGGGAGAAGTACGTGCTCAGCGATGAGGGGCAGCAGTCGGGTGCGGAGAACGCCAAATCCGCGCCGCTGTCCCCGGCCGTAGCCGAAAAGGCCGCCAAGGCAGTCGACACGATTAAGGTCAAGGGTTGAGCGACACAGTAATCGAGCGCCCGGCCGCATCACGGACACGCGCCGTGGTGCGGCCGGGCGACCGCATTTTCTCCCTCCTGTCGCTGGCGGCTGGCATCCTGATCCTGGCCATCCTGGCCGGTGTGGCGCTGTTCCTGTTGTTGCAGTCGACCGATGTCATCAGGGCCTCGGCCTCGGAGCCCGGTTCGATCTCCGGCGGGCACGGGTTCATTGCCTATGTGCTGCCGCTGATCGCGGGCACGCTCATCAGCGCGCTCATCGCGCTGCTGGTCGCCACTCCCTTCGCCCTGGGCATCGCACTGTTCACCACGCACATCGCACCACGCCGTTTCGCCTCCAGCCTGGGCTATGTCATCGACCTGCTGGCGGCCATTCCCTCGGTGGTCTACGGACTGTGGGGCCTGTCCATCTCCGGACACCTCACGGGCCTCTACGCCTGGCTGGCGACCTGGCTGGGCTGGATCCCGATCTTCGCCCCCGATGCGGGCGGCGGAGTGTCCCAGACCGGCAATACCATCCTCACCGCCTCCCTGGTGCTGTCCATCATGGTGCTGCCGATCATCACCTCCCTGTCGCGCGAGGTCTTCCTGCAGACGCCCCGGCTGCAGGAGGAGGCGGCCCTGGCCCTGGGCGCGACCCGCTGGGAGATGATCCGTATGGCCGTGCTGCCCTTCGGCACCTCGGGCATCGTCTCGGCCATCATGCTGGGACTGGGCCGGGCCCTGGGCGAGACCATGGCGGTTGCCATGGTCCTGTCCTCGGGCGGACTGACCCTGTCCCTACTGGTATCCGGCAACCAGACGATCGCCGCGGAGATCGCACAGAACTTCCCAGAGGCCTCGGGACTGCGGCTCTCGGAACTCATCTCCATCGGCCTGGTGCTCTTCGCGATCACCCTGATCGTGAACATGGCGGCCCGCTGGATCGTCACCCGCACGACCATCAAGGAGGGCTGATATGAACCGCCGCAAAGTGACCGACCGGGTCATGACGACACTCATCGTGGCCTCCTTCGTCATCGCCTGCATCCCGCTGCTGGCCCTGCTGTGGATGGCCGTCAGCCGTGGACTGCCCGTGCTGCTGGAGAACTCCACGGTGCTCACCCGGACCATGGACGGGATGAAGGGGGTATTCGACCGCGAATTCGTCGCCGGCGACGGACCCCTGATGGGCGGGTTCTACCATGCGATCGTCGGCACCGTCCTCATCACGTTGGTCGCGGCCATCATCTCGATCCCGATCGGCGTGCTCGCAGCCATCTACCTGGTCGAGTACGCGGGGAAGAACCGGCTGGGCCGGGCGATCACCTTCTTCGTCGACGTGATGACCGGCATTCCGTCGATCGTCGCCGGCCTGTTCGCCTTCGCCCTGTTCTCGACGGTCATCGGCATCGTGGCGCCCTCCCAGCTGACCAATGCCAAATCCGGGCTGGCCGCGGCCGTCGCCCTGTCCGTGCTGATGATCCCTCTGGTCGTGCGCTCGACGGAGGAGATCCTGCGCCTGGTCCCCCACGACCTGCGCGAGGCCACATACGCCCTGGGCGTGCCGAAGTGGAAGACGATCATGAAGATCGTCCTGCCCACCGCGATCAGCGGCATCCTGTCGGGGATCACGATCGCGATCTCCCGGGTGATCGGCGAAACCGCGCCCATCATGGTCACCGCCGGGTTCGCCGCCGGAATGAACTGGAACGTGTTCTCCGGCTGGATGACCACCCTGCCGACCTTCATCTACGATGCGCAGATGCGCCCCACCGCGCCCGGGTCCGACGCCATCGCCAGCTATGATCGCGCCTGGGCAGCGGCCCTGGTGCTCATCGTGCTGGTCATGGTGCTCAACCTGGCCGCCCGAATCATCGCCCACCGGCTGGCCCCCAAGGCCTCCCGCTAGGCACACGAAAGGCACAACGCATGTCCAAACAGATCGACATCGACGACTTGAACATCTTCTACGGCGATTTCCGTGCCGTCGAGGGCGTGTCGATGAGCATCCGCCCGCGCACCGTCACGGCCTTCATCGGCCCTTCGGGCTGTGGCAAGTCCACTGTGCTGCGCACGCTGAACCGGATGCACGAGGTGATCCCCGGAGCCCGAGTCGAGGGCCGCGTCAGGATGGACGGCCAGGACATCTACGCCGGCGGGGTCGACCCCGTCGACGTGCGCCGCGAGGTGGGGATGGTGTTCCAGCGCGCCAACCCCTTCCCCACCATGTCCATCAAGGAGAACGTGCTGGCCGGGGTGCGACTGAACAACTCGAAGATCAGCCGGGCCGACGCCGACGAGCTGGCCGAATCGGCCCTGCGCGGGGCGAATCTGTGGGGTGAGGTCAAGGACCGCCTCGACCTGCCGGGCTCCGGCCTGTCCGGTGGCCAGCAGCAGCGTCTGTGCATTGCCAGGGCGATCGCGGTGCGCCCCTCGGTGCTGCTGATGGACGAGCCGTGTTCGGCCCTGGACCCGATCTCCACCCTGGCGATCGAGGACCTGATCAACGAGCTCAAAGAGGACTTCACCGTCGTCATCGTCACGCACAATATGCAGCAGGCGGCGCGGGTGTCGCAGAAGACCGCGTTCTTCAACATCGCTGGCACCGGCAAGCCCGGCCACCTCATCGAGTTCAACGACACCGAGACGATCTTCTCCAACCCGGAGCGGGAGGAGACGCAGAACTACATCTCCGGCCGGTTCGGCTGAGCCCCGCTCCCGCTCTCCGCAGGACTCAGACCAGGCCGGACAGCGGCCAGGCCAGCAGGCAGCCCAGCCCGGCCGCGACCACCAGGGTCAACAGCCAGGTGCTCCCCACCTTCAGGGCCAGCTCCAGGTGGACGCGGTTGGGCCGGGCCCCGATCTGGGTGCCCAGATTGGCCCCGACCACCGACCAGGCGGTGGAGAACGGGGCCCGGAAGACGAAGGTCGACACGTAGAGCACGGCGGAGGCGACCAGCCCGGCCACCGCACCGCGCACCGGTTCCAGCGAAACCATCCGCATACTCACCGTGCGCGCCACCCGCCAGCCGCCGGTGGCGGTGCCCAGGCCCAGTGCACAGGCCACGGCCAGCAGCAGCCACAGCGGCCGCTGGGCTCCGAGCCCGGCACCGCCGGGCAGGGCGTGGACCGCGCCCCAGGCGAAGAACAGCACCGCGCCGATCTTCTGCGCATCCTGCACCCCGTGGACCAGGGACAGCAGGGCCACCCCAACGCTCGAGGCCATGCGGAACACGCGCAGCAGGGGTTTGGCCGGCCGTGCCCGGACCACCTGCAGTACCACCCGGGTGACAAGCAGGGAACACAGCCAGGCGATGACGGGCGCCAGCAGCAGGGGCAGCCCGACCGCCAGAAGGGATGCGCGGTCGGGCCCGGTGAATCCGAAGATCACGGCCGCGCCGGCCAGCCCGCCGAACAGGCAATGGGTGGAACTCACCGGCACCGCCATCAGGTACGTTGCGACGTTGATCAGCAGCGCCGCCGACAGGCCCGCCAGCATCGTCAGCAGGATCGTGCGCGGGTCCTCGCTGAAGTGCAGCAGGGCGTCGGTCACGGCATCGGCGATCCCCTGGCCCAACAGGGCGCCCACCACGGTGAAACCGGTGGCCAGGGTGACTGCGGGGCCGGGTCGCAGAGCACGGGTGGCCACGGCGTTGCCGACCACCACTCCCATATCGTGGAAACCGTTGGCGAAGGCGAAGACCAGGCCCAGAACGAGGACCCCGGTGAGAAGTTCGATCACGGGTCGGCGCCTAGGATTCGCGGATGGCGATCTCGGCGACCACCCGGGCGATCGCCTTGCAGCCGCTGGACGCCTGGATGAACGCGTTCGACAGCGACATCGCGGCCGCCAGATAGGTCAGGCCCAGGCGTGCCGCCGGCACCGCGTCTGACACCTGCTGTTGCAGGGCGATCGCACGGTTGTGCAGGCTGTTCATCCGGTCGACGTAGTCCCATTGATCGACCTTCGCACCCAGCCGCTGGGCCATCCTGATGGTCTGGTCGGCCTGTTGGGAGAGCAACGAGAGCATCTCCAGCACTCCCACGGGCAGATCGTCGAACGCCGAGGACGTCATGGCGAAACCGACCGCGTCCAGGCGGTGGTTGACGTCGCGGATCGTATCGGAGAGGGCGTAGAGTTCCCTCCGGTCCAATGGCGGCAGATAGTTCTCCCGCAGCAGGCGCAACATGGCACCGGCGGACTCATCGGCCCGGTCGCTGATCGAGTGCATCCGTTTGACCGCCTGCCGGCGTTCGGCTGCGGGGATCCCGGAGAGTTCGGCCAACACCAGGTTCGCATCGCGCAGATGTTCGGTCTGGGTGACCAGGAGGGAGAAGAACGCCGAATCGTGGGCAGAGCGACGAAGTGGCACGGTTCCTCTTTCCGTGATGATAGGGATGCCGGACTGAGAGCGCCTCTCGGCGGTAGGCCGCTCGAAGCGGCGATTTTTGGAGCCCGGGGCTTCAGCAGCCCGACATCCGCGTCCAGCGTATCAGTTCAGGCTTCCGGCCCGGTAATCCCGGGCGGCGCAGGCCAGGTCCTCGGCCAGCCGGACGAAATTGCCGAGGCCGGGATCCGGTGTATCCGCCGTCGTGCCGGGGTCCGCTGCGCGCCCGGTCGCGGCCACGGACACGAAGGCCGAGGCACGGGCCAGCGCATCGGCGAAGTCGCCCAGGAAGGCCCCGGTGAGGATTTCGTCGGCGGTCCGCGCGACCTCGGCGGGTCCCGGTGGTTCCTGCACTCCGGCGACGACCTGGGCCGCGGTCAACCGCCTGGCACCGGGGTCGGCGGTATGCCCCAGACCGTTCGTATACCACTGTGCGGCTTGTCTCCCGTGGCCCTGGATCCAGGCGCGCAGTGCGTACAGACGGAACAGCGCGCCGGGCAGGCTGACCGGCGGACACGAGGCCCACATCCGGGTGACGGTGTCCATTCCGAATTCCTCGGCCAGGGTGACGAAACGGCGGGCGGATGCGGCATTGCGCGGCAGGTCCGGGCCCGTCACCAGGAGGGATGCGAGCTCATGGGCGAGTTCCGCGCGGGCCGCGGGGTCCAGACCGGTGTCCGGCCCGTCCAAGTCGGCACGTTTGACGGGCCGGTGATAGGCCCGGCCCTGGTTCCGGTTCGGGGTTTCACTCACCCGCACATCGTACCCGGCTCCCATCATCCTTTCGGCCGGCGATGACAGGATGGGGCTCTGCACCATCCGCCGGCGAAAGGAATCTCACGTGGCGAATTCGATGAAGGCCCTCCCCCGGGCGGCGCGCCTGCCATTGGCATCGCGCATCCTGGGCAAGGCGGTATCGGTCCAGCGGCCGGTCGTCCTGGCCTATCTGCGCGCAGTCCGCAGGGCCCACCCGGATGTCGGACCGGACCGGATCGCCCGGATCGTGACAAATCATTACCTGTGGGCGACCACGGGCAGCGGTGCAGCTGTGGGTGCGGGCGCTGTGGTCCCGGGCATCGGCACTGCCGTCGGCCTGGGCCTGGCGACCGCGGAGACCGGCGCCTTCCTCGAGCTCACGGCGCTCTACGCGCAGTCCCTGGCGGAGCTCTCCGGGGTCGAGGTCGCCGACGAGCAGCGGGCCAATGCGCTGGTGCTGGGTGTGGTGTTGGGCTCCTCGGGGCAGAAGGTGATCCGGCAGTTCGCCCAGCGCGCCGCGGGCGCCAGAGGTGCGTCCAGGGCCAGGGGCGCCGGCGCTTCCGGTGCGGGTGCGCGCCCGAGCGCCGCACAGAACGCCCTGGACATGATGGAGCGCGATCAGAACGACAGCTGGATGTCGTTGGTCGCCGGAACCCTGCCGCAGACCGCGGTCAATGCACTGGCGAAGAAGCTCAAGCAGATGCTGGTGAAGAAGTACGCTGCCGGCACCGTCGGTTCGGTGCTGGGCACCGCTCTGCCCTTCGGCGTCGGCGCCCTGGTCGGCGGGTCCGTCAACCACTCGATGGCCCGCCGGGTCGCTTCGAACGCACGGATCACCTTCGGCACCTTCCCGGAGGACTTCACCCCCGGGACCGACCCGCGCAGATCATCGCAGAAGGCGGATGCGGACCTGTTGGGCGGGTTGCGCCGGGCCCTGGGCGCCGGCCGGGCCAAGCGCGGGGCCGAAGCCCCTGCTCCCGATGCGCACACCCCGGAGATCGCCGAGGTCGTCGTCGCGGACGAACCCGACGACGGCCGGCCGCGCACGCACCGGAGCCCGGGCGGCAGGCGCGGGCGCCGGCGGCCGGATATCCGGCTGTAAGCCGGTGCTGCCCGGGCGGTCTCAGGCCTGGTATGCGCTGACGTCGCCGACCAACTTGGTGTGATCGGCGGGGACGGGTTCGACGGCGGCCGCGGCGACCTCGGCGGCGAATTCCGACACGGTGTACAGACGGCCGGCCTGCTTGCGGCTGGCCTCGATCGCACCCGGATTGGACCGTTCCAGCAGGGTTGCCGTGATCGTGCCCTCGATCATGTCCCCGGAGACCACGGTGAACCCGATGCCCTTGGCGTCCAGTTCGCCGATCAGGCCACGCAGTGCCTGCTCGCCGGCGTTCTTCGACCGCGCCACCGGGGCGTAGTCGGCCATCTGCGGGGCGGTTTCGACGAAGTGGGCCTGGTGGCTGGTCACGAAGACCACGCGGGCGCCGCTGGACAGCAGCGGCAGCGCGGTGCGCAGCGCATTGACCTGGGCATCGCGGTTGAGTTTCAGGGCATAGTCCTCTGCCATCCCCGACTCCATCCCGCCCGAGGCGTTCAGGACCAGGATGTCGAGCTTGCCGAAGTGTTCGCGGATCTGCTCGAACATCGCGGTGACGGATTCCGGATCCGTCAGGTCGGCGCCGATGGTGGGCGCCTGGACCCCGTATGCCTCCTGCAGCTTGGTCGCCAGGCGCTGCGCGCGCGGGGCCTTGTTGCGGTAGTTGATGACGACATCGGCGCCGGCCGCGGCCAGGTAGCCCGCGGTGTCAGCGCCGATTCCGCGCGAGGATCCGGTCACCAGGGCGACCTTGCCGGTCAGGCTACCTGCCGGGATGGGGGTTTCAGGGGCGTTCTCTTCGCTTACAGTCTCAGACACAGCGAATCAGGCTATCAGACGGGGTGGGGCGTCGGTCAGGCGGCCTGTTGTGCCTGCCGCCCATGCTCTGACTCGCTCCCCCGGCTCACTTCGTCACGGAGCCGACTGTCAGCCATTCGACGTCGGAGCCGCAGGCCCTCATATCCGTTTGCCGGAGGAACACGGACTTCTTCGAATCCGGCGGGTAGATCCTCCACCCGGCCGCGGATTCGACCTTGCAGCGTCCGGCCAGCGGGCCGCCATCGTCGCCGATGTTGACCGCCTTGAGCGTGGCATGTGCGGAATCGCCCGGCGCCAGGGTGACCCGGCCGGGGTCCGGCGCGCCATGTGCTGCCGCCTTTCCGAGTTGTTCGCCCTTATCGCCGGCGACGGCAGAAACGCCCGGATGACCGTTGAGGTGGCAGCTCGTCTCCCCTTGGTTCTTGAAGGTGATCGTGAAGTAGCGGGAGCCAGCTGCGGCGTCCTCCGGGGTCATCGTGACGTGCAGAGCCGCCGTCGTGCAGAGCCCGTCCGTCTTCGACGGGTCCTGCCCCGGTTCGGTCCCTGCTGTGGACGCCGGGGCCTGGGCGGAGCCGTCATCGGGGGCCGTCGGCGCTGCGGGGGCACCCGGTTGTGTGACCTGCTCGGTTGGGGCGGGGGCGCCGGTCGTTTGGGATGCACCCGAGCACGCGGCAAGGGGTACCGCGATTCCGATGGCCAGGGCGAGCGCCGCGCCGGGCCGGACTATGCGATACATGGGAAGGCCTCCTGTACATCGATGTGCTTCGCGTACCCTCCACGCTACTCCGGGAAGACGATTGTGGCGGCTCGCAGAGTGCTGCGGAACACAGACATCGATTATTCGGGCATGTTCTCATCCAAGCCGTCCACCGGGCGGCTCCACCACTGGACCTCACGGGAAGGCTTGGGAACAATGATGTTTCAGGCACTACCTGCACTGCACTCCCCCGCGGTAACCCTCCTGGCCGAGGGCGATTCCGCCGCAACCGCAACCGCCGTCGGCTCCGAACCCCGGCTGTTGGCAGCGACCATCATCGGTTTCGCCGTCATCATCGCGCTCATCACCTGGCTCAAGGTCTCGCCGTTCCTGGCCCTGACCGTGGGGGCGCTGGGAGTGGGGATCGGTGCCGGCATGGCCCCGGCGGACGCTCTGACCAGTTTCACCAAGGGATTCGGCGACACCGCCGGCGGCGTGGGCGTGCTCATCGCCCTGGGTGCCATGTTCGGCAAGATGCTGGCCGACTCCGGCGGCGCCGACCGGATCGTCGATACGCTCGTCGACCGGTCCAGCCCGCGCTTCCTACCGTGGACCATGGCAGTGGTCGGCTCGGTGATCGGCCTGCCCATGTTTTTCGAGATCGGCTTGGTGCTGCTCATCCCGATCATCATCCTGGTCACCCGGCGTTCGGGCCTGCCGCTGATGAAGATCGCGATCCCGACCCTGTCCGGACTGTCCACCATGCACGGCCTGGTGCCGCCGCACCCCGGACCCCTCATCGCCATCGACGCCCTCAAGGCCAACCTGGGGTTGACCCTGGCGCTGGGCATTCTGGTGGCCATTCCGACTCTGATCATCGCCGGTCCCCTGTTCTCCGGATTCGCCGCGCGCTGGGCCCCTGTGCCCGTGCCGCCGCTGTTCGGCGTGCCGGACCAGTACCGTACGGGGCCGGGCAACGACCCGCAGGAACAGGAGCGCGTGTCACGGAAGTTCAAGCACGGGGAGCAGGCCGGTGCCCAGACACCCGCAGGCGCCACCGCCGACGAGGACGCGCCTTTCACCCCCACTCGCAGACCCCCGTTCGGCAACGCCCTGGCCTCGATCCTGTTGCCGGTCGTGCTCATGCTGCTCAAGGCGATCGTCGAGGTCTTCGCGCCCGCTAGCTCCGGCTTCCTCTGGCACCTGATCGACTTCCTCGGCACACCCGCCGTGGCCCTGCTGATCACGGTGTTCGTCAGCATCTTCACCCTGGGCCTGCCATCTGGCATGGGGCGCGCACAGGTCGCCAAGACGCTCGAGTCCTCGGTTCCGCCCATCGCTGGGATCATCCTCATCGTGGGCGCCGGCGGTGCCTTCAAGCAGATCCTGGTGGACACCGGCATCGGTACGGTCATCACGGCCGGCGTGCTGGGCACTGGCGTGTCGATCGTCCTGTTGGGCTGGCTGGTGTCGGCCCTGGTGCGTGTGGCCACCGGTTCGGCGACCGTGGCGACGGTGACCGCAGCCGGCCTCATGGCACCCGCGGCCGCAGAATTGCCCACCGCCGAGGTCTCGCTGCTGGTTTTGGCCGTGGGGGCCGGCTCCGTGTTCCTCTCGCACGTCAACGATGCGGGGTTCTGGCTGGTCAAGCAGTACCTGGGCACCAGCGTCACGCAGACCTTCAAGACCTGGACGGTGCTGGAGTCGCTCATCTCGGTGGTGGGCCTGCTGGGTGCGCTGCTCCTGGACGTCTTCATCTAGAGGGCGGCCCTCTGAATGCGACGAAGGCCCCTCACCCGGCGTTTTGCCTGGTGAGGGGCCTTGTCTGCGGTGGACCTTGCTGGGTACTTGTCAAACCCCAGAAAGCCTGTTCTGACGCTGATCAGGCGCGCTCTCAAGGGAAAGAAGCTCTCTGGTGTTCGTCCGGAGCGTCAGCCCGTCCAGGACGAGCGGGGTGAGGTGGTCGCGAAACCGCTCGTGAGTCAAACCCGTTTGAACGCCCAGAGTCGCGCGGAACTACTCGCTGCCTACTCGGAAGGTGCACCGGTGCAGGAGCTGGCGAAGCGGTTCGGGGTGCATCGAGGCACGGTGCACGCGCTGGCACGACGGGCGGGACTGCGGCCTCGAAACGGGCCTGAGCTTCCTAATTCGGTGCGTGAGGAGGCTGCTCGGCTGTATGCCAATGGTCTGACGTTGCTCGACGCGGGACGACAGCTTGGGATCAGCAACGACGCGGTACGAGCCGCTGTGGTCTCGTGCGGGGGCACGATCCGTCCGAAGGGTCGGCGTCCTCGCGTGGCATGACCTTCTTCGCAGACCTGAGCGCCCCCTGATTCCCGGAAATCAGAGGGCGCTCTCGTACCTAGCGGACCTGGTCAGTGCCGTCGCGTCGGGTGCTCTCCACGTTGACCTGGCTCCGCGGCGACGAGCATCAGGAGTCTCTGTTCGAGGCCGGACGGTCCCGGTGCGTGCTGGTCAGCAACCCGCACCGTGACCCCTGCTTCTTCGAGCTGATCGATGATGCGCATGTTCTCGCCTGGTCGGCGGCCGAGTCGTGCCAGATCAGAAACGATGACGGTGGAGATCTCTCCGTTCGCGCCGGCTTCGAGTAGCCGCTCCAACTCGTGTCCCGTGGAACCGATGTCGGTGAACGTGCATCAGACCCCCTCGTCACCCTGCACGAAAGCGACAACGCGGCGCGTGAACACATCACCGCTCACGCCCAGGAGGGTAAGGCGATCACTGTCGCTACGAACGACGAAGCCGCCGCGCTGAACGAGCGCATCCGTACTGGTCGGGTCGAGCGCGGCGAGGTCGACGACATCGTGACAGAGACCGGGAGTGACGGGCTGAGCATCGGTTCCGGTGACCTCATCCAGACGAGGAAGAACAGCAGCGACCTGGGTGTGGCAAACCGGCAGCAGTGGATCGTGCAACACGTCACTGAGGACGGCACCGTCTATGCCCGCGGGGTCGGCAGCGGCCGAAAGCACCGGCGCACGGTCGCGCTCCCGCCCGAGTATGTGGGCGAGCATGCGCACCTGTCCTATGCCGCGACCGCCTACGGCGTCCAAGGCGCGACCGTCGATGCGTCTCACACGGTGCTGTCGGAGGCGACCAGCGCGGCAGGCGTCTACGTCGGCATGACCCGAGGCCGCGAGCAGAACCAACTGCACGTCGTTGCGGAGAACCTGGCCGACGCCAGGGCCCAGTTCATCGAGGCGATGGAACGCGACCCGGCAGACCGCGGCCTCGACTACGCCACCGCCCAAGCCGTCGAAGCCGTGCGTGGACTTGCCGCGGATGGCCCTGTTCGGCTCGTCACCGACGAACTCGCACGCCTTGACGAGGAAGCCGAGCGCGCACACCGGCAGGCGCAACGGTGGGAGAAGGCCGCCGCATACCTCGACGCCCAACGCGCTGCGCACCGGGCCGAGGACGACGAAGACGCCGCGACGCTCCACCGGGTAGAGGACGAGGCCGCGCGTCTCCGTGCCGAGGTCACTGCGCCGCTGACCATGCAGGCCGAGGCGGACGGCGCGGCCTACGTCGCCGTCATCGACACTGAGGCGGCCGCGAGTGCCCGCCTCGCGACCGTGGGACCGTTCGGCAGACGCAAGGCCCGCACCGAACATCGCACCGCAACCGAACAAGTCCGGACTACCCGCGCCCAGCTCCGCGACGCCTGGGATGCCGAGCCGCCCCGCACCCTCGAAGCGCTCCCTGCCTGGATGGCCCAGGCAGCAGCGCGCCGAGCCGAGACCGACCCCCGCGTCGGCGACGCCGACCGTGCCGTCCACGCAGCACACTCCCAGCAGAAAGCAACCCAGCAGCGACACCAGCGTGAGCGCACGGCGTTGCTGGTCAGCGGGTACGGAACTGAACACACCCGCCGAGACCAGTTCGGCATGCGCACGGTCAACCCGCACCGCGACGCCGCCGACGCCCGCACACGGGCCGCCCTAATCCGCGCCGAAGCCCGTGAACTCCGCAACCTCCCGGTGAGCGATGCCGCGCGGCGCATCGAGGCCAACCGCGCTCAGCAGGAGCAGGAACAGGCGAGGCGGCGAGCGGAGCGGCGGGAACGGCAGCTCCACGACCCGTTCGAGCACGAGTCCCGTCGCCCCGGGCCGCATCGAGACGGAGCAGCACGCAGCTTGTGACGGGGCACTCACGTACTACGAGACGCAGCCTGCGTTCATTCACGAGAGAAGGGCGTGATCTTGTTCGTGTAGCAACGGCTTGATACAGCGAGGCCTATCAGATTCTCGGTACAGGTGGTGTCGTGATGGCCGGACCGGCGTTGACGGCGTAATCGTCCACCTGCACAGCCATCTCGGCCACGTTCGGCACATTCTCCAGATGGACATCGGCAGTCTTCCCCACGAGCACTTCCTGGAGTGCCTCACACTGCTGGCCACCGAGGTCGAGCCGTGCATCGACGCCTCCTCGCCAAGGAGGTCTGAGTTCACCCGCTGCCCGTGTCATCTCGTTCGGGCGGCCCTTCGCCGTGCCTCAAGCGGCAGGCGCTCCCGACACGTCGATGACCAGCTTGCCGCGCACCCGGCCTTCCTCGAGCACCTCATACGCGGCAGGCGCCTGCGCCAGGGGGAAGACGCGTTCCAGCACGACGCGCAGCGCACCGGTCTGCAACCAGCTGCCGAGCCGAGCGAGATCGCTCGAATCGACTCTCGTCAGCACGGTGCGGGCCGTGATGCGTGCGAGCGCGCTGCCCACCGCACGTCTCACGATCGGGCCGCCGGGTCCCAGGATCCTGCCTCCGCCCGCCGCCCCGATCGTGACGACGACGCCCTCCGGGGCGAGGATGCGGCGGAGGGTCGAGGCGCGCGCCGTGCAGACGGTGTCGATCACGACGTCGTAGGGCCCGCGCGGTGTCTCACCCACCGTGTAGTCGAAGACGTCGTCCGCTCCGAGACCACGGACCATGTCGATGCTGCGCGCAGAGCACACGGCATCCACCCGGGAGGCCCCCAGCAGACGGGCGATCTGCACGGCGAGGTGGCCGACGCCACCGGCGGCGCCCCACACCAGGACACGTCCGCCGGGTTCGGGGCCGCCGGCGTCCCGAAGCGCCTGCATGGCGGTGAGGCCGGCGAGTGAGCTCGCCGCCGCGGCGGAGGGATCGACGCCCGGCGGCAGAACCGCGAACCACTCGGGATCGACGTCGACGTACTCGGCGATCGAACCGGTCCGCTGCGCCGTCGCGGGGATCGTGCCGAAGACCCGCTCCCCCACTGCGACACCGGTCACACCCGCGCCGACCTCGGCGACGACACCGGCGAAGTCCTCCCCGACGCCCTGCAGCCCCTGCCGCGCCGCGCCGGGTCTGCGCAGACGCATGATCCACGGATCTCCGCGGTAGAGATGCCAGTCGACGGGGTTCACCGACGCCGTGAGCACGCGGACGAGGACCCGATCGGCACCGACCCGTGGCGTCGGCACCTCGGCGACCGCGAGCCCAGCCGCCGAGGTGTACCCGTCGTGCACGAGCGCGCGCATCGGCTCAGGCCTGCTCGGGTGCGACGCGCACGAGCATCTTGCCGGTGTTCGCACCGCGCATCATGTCGAGGAAGGCATCGACGGTGTTCTCGATGCCGTCCACGATGGTCTCGTCGTAAGAGATCCTTCCCTCCGCGAACCAGCCCGTCATCTTCTCCCGGAACTCGGGGGCCAGGTGGAGGTGGGCCGCCAGGGTGAAGCCCCGGAGCGTGAGCGCGCGGGTGATGATGTTCGCCATGTTGTCCGGCCCGGGCAGGCGCGTCGTGGTGTTGTATCCGGCGATCGCCCCGCAGAGCGCCGCGCGACCGCCGTCGTTGAAGGCATCGAGCGCTGCTTCGAGGTGGCCTCCGCCCACATTGTCGAAGAAGACGTCGATGCCGTCCGGTGCGGCCGCGGCGAGCTGGCCGCGCACGTCGCCGTCCTTGTAGTCGAACGCCGCGTCGTACCCGTACTTCTCGGTCAGCAGCGCCACCTTCTCCGGCGATCCGGCCGAGCCCACCACCCGGCCCGCGCCGAGGAGCTTCGCGATCTGCCCGACCGCGGTGCCCACCGCGCCCGCGGCACCGGAGACGAACACCGTGTCGCCCTCCTTCATGCCGGCGATCGCCGTCAGCCCGACATACGCGGTCAGACCGGTCATCCCCAGGATGTGCAACCGCAGAGACGAGGGCACGCCGGGTGTCTCGGGAACGATCTGGAACGTAGATGCGGCATCCTGCGCCGTGTCCGTCCAGCCGTGCTGGTGCAGCACCAGCGACCCCACGGGCATGTCGGCGACCGTCGAGGCCACCACCCGGCCGATCGCCCCGCCCGCGATCGTCTCCCCCAGCGCGTAGGGGGCGACGTACGAGCGCGTGTCGTTCATCCTTCCGCGCATGTACGGGTCGACGGACACGTATTCGTTCCGCACACGCACCTGGCCGGGTTCCAGCGGCCCGTACGGGACCCGCACGACCCGGAAGTCCTCCGGAGCGGGCCAGCCGATCGGGCGTGCCGCGAGCTGGATCTGAGTGCTGACGAAATCAGACATGGAACGGTTTCTTCCTTCTCGATGGGATCCTCGGTGGGATCTGTATGCGCACGCGGCCCCGACGGGGCACGCGTCAGAGTGCGAGGCCGATCGCCAGGGTGATCACGCCGAGCGCCGGGATCACACCCTGCTTGAGGGCGGCTGCGGACTTGTCCGGACTGGACAGCGCCAGCACCAGCGCGGCGGCGGACATCGAACCGGCGGCGCTGAACACCAGCGCCGCCCCGACGGCCGTGCCGCCCAGGGCGACGAAGACGATGCCGACGATCACGACGATCGCCAGGAACAGGTTGTAGAAGCCCTGGTTGAACGCCATCCCCTTCGTCGCCCTCGCCTCTGCCTCATCCGTTCCGAACGTCGCCCACGTGCGCGGGCTCGTCCACGCGACGGACTCCAGGTAGAAGATGTAGACGTGCACCAGCGCGGCGACGCCCGCGAGCACGAGACCTGCGACGATCATGATGTTGCCCCTTTCACGGACTCTCGCCCGTGTTCTGTAACGACTCTTCCAATATATACTGGAAAGAACGTTACGGAAAGAAGGCGGGCGATGTCACGCACGCAGAGCTTCGATCGGGATGCGGTCGTGCACGCCGCGCGGACGCTGTTCTGGCAATGCGGCTACGAGGACGCATCCATCCCCGCGCTCGAACACGCCACCGGACTGAGCCGATCCAGCATCTACAACACTTTCGGATCCAAGCGGGGACTCTTCGACGCGGCGGTGCAGAGCTATCTCGACGACATCGTCCGCCCGCGGCTTCGCCCGCTGCAGACCGATCCCGTCGATCGGGATGCGATCCTCGCGTACCTCACCGGGCTCCGCGACGCGTTCCGGCGAAGGGATTCGATGCCCGCCGCCAACGGCTGCCTGCTCATCAACGCGGCCGGCGCATCCATCGCCCACGACGAGCAGATCGCCCGCACCATCGCCGAGTACCGCACCGAGCTGCACACGGCGATCTCTCGCGGCATCGCCGCACACGAGCCGGAGGGCGATCCCGCGGACCGGGCGCGCCTCGTCGACGCGGTGACAGGACTGGTCGTCGCGGCGTTCGCCCTCGCGCGCATCGACCACGCACAGGCGGCGGACGGGCTCACCACGGCGATCCGGCTCGTCGAGGAGGGCATGCGGCGCTGACGGCTCGAGGATCGGCCGGAGTCCATCAGGAGACCGGACCGACGCCGACCACGAGCATCGGAACCCGCCGGGCATGTCCGCGGACGCAGGTCAGGTCGGTGCGACGTCCCCATGCTCCGAGGACTCCAGCGGTGCCTCGCCACGCAGGCGCCGGCAGCATCCACCGCCGGGTTTCACGCGGGGAACAGTCTCACCGCTGGCCGTGCTCGTGCCGCTGCGACAGCACGAGGGGGAAGGGTCATTCGAAGGCTCCTGAGAGTGAAGTGATCTGGGCGATGGCGTCTCCGGCATTAGCGGGGATGGGGAAGGCTCGACCGACAAGATCGTCGGGTAGGTCTGCGTGATCGCGGTTGATGCGGATGAGTCTGGCGTTCGGCAGGGCACGAGCGAGCTGTTCACTGGGCCAGCGGATCACGCCGGGCGTGTTGAAACCAGCACCGATTTCCACGATGGCAAGGGAGTCCCCACTCTCCCGTGTTTCGGCGAGCCAGTCGTTGAGGCGGCCGAGACCGGGCTGGAAGTGATCGTTGATGTACCAGGCTCCGGCGTACACGTTGAGGAACACCTGGCCGCCGCAGTTCGGGCAGGTCGAGATCGCCTCGGGAGCGACCTTCCCCGTCCCCGGGTCATAGGCGTCAAGGGCGGCACGGATGATGGGCTCGGATGGCCAGACTTCGCGGGTGCAGGGAGTGAGGCATTGGTACAGTCCGTAGTCGCCTTGCGGGGTGTACATACGATCGGTGTCGAACCCGTTGCGCGAGAAGAGCTGGTCGACATTCGAGGTCATCACGAAGTAGTCGCGGTCGCCAACCATGCCCCGTAGTTGCTGGTATAGCGGTGACGGTGCGGAGTTGAACCGAATGTCGCTCGTGTGCACGGCCCAGAATCCCCAGAGGTACTCGGGCGGCAGGTCGCGGCCGATCATCTCGTAGCGCGCTCGTAGCCCGGCCTGGTGGAGCACGGGGAACAGCTCCGCGAAACGCTCCTGGTCGGTGTAGTCGAACCCGGCTGCAGCGGAGAGTCCCGCGCCGGCGGTGACGAGTACCCGATCAGCGTCGGCAATCCACGAAGCGGCGTCGCGCATGTCCGTCATGTCAGTACCTCCGTGATGGCGTCGAGGTAGACGGCTTCATCTGTGGGCGTGAATGCAGAAACGAGGGGTTCGATGCGGCTCTCCGGGTGGTTGGTGAGCCAGTCGCGGATGGTGCGGATTGCGACGCCTGCCCCGGCGTCCTTCGGGTAGCCGAACACCCCGGTGGAGATGGAGCAGAACCCGACGGTACGAATGCCGCCGTTGCGCCTCCGCGGCGTCGAGGATCGAGCGATAGCAAGACGCCAATGCGGCTTCATCCGCAGCTGTGGGCCGGTGGCTCGGCACGATCGGACCGATAGTGTGGATCAGATACGAGGCCGGCAGGTGATACGCGGCGGTCAGTGTCGCGCTGCCGGTGGGTTCCGCGTGTCCCTGACGTCGCATGTGTTCGGCGCACTCTTCGCGCAACGCCGGACCGGCTGCGGCATGGATCACGTTGTCGATGCAGACATGGCCTGGAACGAAGCATCCCAGCATGCGGTCGTTCGCGGCATTCACGATCGCATCAGCTCGCAGAACGGTCAAGTCACCTCGCCACAGCCGCATCCGCTCCGCGACCGAGTCGGATGAGATTCCCTGCTCGGCCAAGGTGGGAAGCGCTTCGGCCTCTGTTGATCCTCGCCGGCGTCGGGCGGGGCATCGCGACGCTGCTGCAGGCCACGGCGATCACCGACCGGTGGGGGCCGCGCGCCTACGGGCACCTGTCCGCGGTGATGGGCGTCGCGGTGCTGCTGGCCACGGCGATCGCGCCCTGGGCGGGCACGTTCCTGGCCTGGGCGACGGGCAGCTACGCGACCGGATTCGCCGTGCTGGCAGGCCTCGCCGCAGTCGGCACCGTCCTGCTCCTGCTGAGCGCCCGCCCGCACCCTGCCAGGCAACCCGAGGCAACCCGGGCCGAGCCGGCCACGGCCTGAGACGACCCCCTCGCGACCGCGGATCATGGACGGGGCGCGGCGGCGGCATCCTACCGGCTTCCGGGGGCGAGGTGGGTGCGGAGTTCGGTGACCGCGAGTTTCGCGGTGCGTCCGGCGCCGATGAGGGTTGCCGATGCGAATCCGGTCCAGTCGCCGTATCCGAGCAGATGCAGGCCGGGATGATCGACCGAGCGGGTTCCCGCGGTGGCCGGGTGCCCGCCGGTGAGGGTGAGGCCGAGCGGGGCGAGGTGATCGAGGTGCGGGGCGAACCCGGTGCACCAGATGACCGCGTCGCACGCATACTCGCGCCCGCTACTCCACGCCACGCCCGTCGAGGTGAGCCGGTCGAACATCGGGACCGCGTGGAGGACGCCACGGTCGCGGGCCTCGCGCACCGGGGGCACCATGACGATGTCGCCGAGCCCGGCCACCCCGTCATGGCGGACCCCGGCGCGCTGGGCGGCGGCGCGGGCGGTGGCGACGTCGAAGAGCACCCGCCCGTCGACGTCGTCGGGCATGAACCGCGGCGGGCGCGCCGTGACCCAGAGGGTGTCGGCGACAGTGGAGACTTCGGCGAGGATCTGCGCGGCGGAGTTCCCTCCGCCGACGACCACGACCCGCTGCCCGGAAAACCGCTCCGGCGTCCGATAGTCAACGGTGTGCAACTGCGGGCCGGTGAACGCGTCCTGCCCCGGATAGGCGGGAACATGGGGGCTCTGCCAGGTACCGGTGGCGCTGATCACCGCCCGCGCCACCCATTCGCCCCGGTCAGTGCCCACCACGAAGGCTCCCGCATCCCAGCGGACCTGGTGGACGCGGACGGGCCGGTGAACGGGGAGCTCGTAGCGTGCTTCGTAGTCGGCGAGGTATTGGGCGACGTGTGCGGCGGTCGGGAACGTCTCCCCGGGCTGGGGTGGCATCGGCCAGCCCGGGAGCGGGCTGTACTGGGCCGGGGAGAACAGCCGCAGGGACTCCCATCCGTGCCGCCACGCCCCGCCCGGCCCGGTCTGGGCGTCGAGGATGACGAAGTCCAGGCCGGACCGCCGCAGGTAGAAGCCCGCGGCGAGCCCGGCCTGACCGCCGCCGATGACGACGACATCGATCACGCAGACGCCACCTGCTCCTCACCCAGCAGCTCGGCGACCAGGGCTCGGATGCGTGCCTTGATGTCGTCGCGGATGGGGCGGACGGCGTCGATGCCCTGGCCTGCGGGGTCGTCGAGCTTCCAGTCCTCGTAGCGCTTGCCGGGGAAGAACGGGCAGGCGTCGCCGCACCCCATGGTGATGACCACGTCGGAGGCCTGCACGGCCTCGGTCGTGAGCACCTTGGGCTGCTCCGCGGTGATGTCGATGCCGTCCTCCCGCATCGCTTCGACGGCGACGGGGTTGATCTGCTCGGCGGGCATCGACCCGGCGGATCGGACTTCGATGCGACCGGTGGCGTAGTGGCGGAGGTAGCCGGCGACCATTTGGGAGCGGCCCGCGTTGTGCACGCACACGAACAGCACGGAGGGCTTGGGATCAGTCATGGCAGGTCTCTGCTTTCAGTCGGTGAGGAGGGAGTCGATGAGGGTGCGGACGCGGGCGGCGATGTCGTCGCGGATCGCGAGCACCCCGTCCGGGGATGCCAGTGCGGGGTCGGCGACCGGCCAGTCCTCGTAGCGGACGCCGGGCACGACCGGGCAGACGTCGCCGCATCCCATCGTGATCACCACGTCGGCGGCGCGGATCGCGTCGTCGGTGAGCGGCTTCGGGAACGCTTCTTCTGCCTCGGTTCCGGTGCCGGTGATCTCGGTGATGAGGTCCCGCACGTGCGGGTGGATGCCGGCGGCCGGGGTCGACCCGGCCGAGCGGGCCACGACCCGCCCTCCCGAGAGCTGCCGGGTGAGGGCGGCGGCGAGCTGGGAGCGGCCGGCGTTCGCCACGCACACGAACAGCACCTGCGGCGGCGCGGTCGCCCGGTCTCTCGTGAGGTCGGCGAGGCGTTGCTTGGCGAACCGCTCGGTCAGCGGGACGAGGTAGCGGGTGATCTTCGCCGACCTCGCCAGCGCGGTGAAGGAGTCGCGCACGATCCCGGTCACCGTCGCCGCCGGCAGTTCCGGGGTGCGGGCGGCGAGATCCGCGGCGAGATGGGTGATGTGCGCATCCATGTCGGCGAACTCCCCGAAGTCCGCAGACGGAGTCGTCGAGGCGGGGGCGACCACTGCGGGGGCGAAGGCCTCCAGCAGCGCGGTCACCGCCCCGCGCCGATCGACGGGGATGGAGTACCAGACCCAGGTGCCGCGCCGTTCGGAATCGAGCAGCCCCACGGTCTTGAGGACCTTCAGATGGTGGGAGACGGTGGGCTGGGAGACGTCGGCGAGTTCGGCGAGATCGCACACGCAGGACTCGCCGCGCGGATCGGTCGCGATCGCCGAGAGCATCCGCAGCCGCAGCGGATCGGCGAGGGCTTTGAGCGTGCCCGCGAGAGCCTGCGCGATCTCGGCGCCGATGGCCGGTGCGGCGCTGGGCGCGCAAACCTCGTCACCGGCTGCGAGGGTGTCGGTCATGAGCGTGCCTCCACGGCGTAGGGATCGGTGTGGAACCAGCTGCGGGCGGCCCACAGGGAGACGTAGACGAGGCCGACGAGCACGGGCACCTCGATCAGCGGGCCGACGACACCGGCGAGGGCCTGCCCGCTGGTCGCACCGAAGGTGCCGATGGCGACCGCGATCGCGAGCTCGAAGTTGTTGCCCGCTGCGGTGAACGCGAGCGTGGTCGAGCGGGCGTAGTTCAGGCCGATGCCCTTGCCGAGCAGGAGTCCTGCGAACCACATGATCGCGAAGTACGCCAGCAGTGGCAGCGCGATCCGTGCGACATCCCACGGCTGCGACGTGATCGCCTCGCCCTGCAGGGCGAACAGCAGCACGATCGTGAAAAGGAGACCATAGAGCGCGAACGGGCCGATCACGGGGATGAACTTCCCCTCGTACCAGTCGCGCCCCTTCGCCTGCTCGCCGAAGTAGCGGGTGAGGAACCCCGCCAGGAGCGGGACGCCGAGGAAGACGAGCACGTTGAGCGCGATCTGCCCGACCGAGACGTCCAGTCCCTGGGTGTCGAGGCCGAGCCAGCCCGGCAGGATGGTGAGGTAGAACCAGCCGAGCAGCGAGAACGCGATCACCTGGAACACCGAGTTGATGAACACCAGCACGGCGGTCGCTTCGCGGTCGCCGCAGGCGAGGTCGTTCCAGATCACCACCATCGCGATGCAGCGGGCCAGGCCGACGATGATGAGGCCGGTGCGGTACTCGGGCAGATCCGGGAGGAAGACCCACGCGAGCGCGAACATCACGGCCGGGCCGACCAGCCAGTTCAAGATCAGGGAGGAGACGAGGAGCTTCTTATCGCCGGTGACGGCGGCGACCTTGTCGTAGCGGACCTTCGCGAGCACCGGGTACATCATGACGAGCAGGCCGAGCCCGATCGGCACCGAGATGCCGCCGACCTCCATGCGGGCGAGCATCTCGGAGAGTGCCGGGATGAAGCGGCCGAGCAGGAGGCCCGCGACCATGGCGAGGCCGATCCACACAGGCAGCCACCGGTCGAGGGTGGAGAGGCGCGCGGGCTTGACGCGAACAGTAGTTGCGGTACTCATGCGATCAGGCTCTCGATCTTGCCTGCGATGACGGGCTTCGGGTGCGCGCCGATGAGCACGTCCACGCGCTCACCATCCCGGTAGAAGCCGAGCGTCGGGATCGACGTCACCCCCGCCGCCATCACGGCATCGGGGTTCTGGTCGGCGTCGAGCTTGACGATCTTCACCCGGCCGTCGTACTCGCCGGCGAGGTCTTCCAGGATCGGGGCGATCGCCTTGCACGGCCCGCACCAGGCCGCCCAGATATCGACCACCACAGGGAGATCGGACTGGATCACCTCGGCCTCGAACGTGGCATCGGTCACGGTCATGGTCGCGCTCATGCGGACACCTCCAGAAGTTCAGAATCAAGGTCCTCGGCAGGCAGGCCGGCGAGGAAGTGCTGCGCGTCGAGGGCGGCAGCGCACCCGGTCCCCGCGGCGGTGATCGCCTGCCGGTAACGGCGGTCGACGAGATCCCCGGCGGCGAACACGCCCGGCAGGTTCGTCGCGGTCGTGGGGTGCTCGACGAGCACGTAGCCGTCGTCGTCGAGGTCGACCTGGCCGGTCAGCAGCTCCGAGCGCGGGTCGTGTCCGATCGCGACGAACACCCCGGTCACGGGCAGGACGCGCTCCTCGCCGGTGCCGGTGTCGCGCAACCGGAGGCCCTCGACGCGGGTCTCGCCAAGGATGCCCGCGACCTCGCTGTTCCAGGAGACCTCGATCTTCGGATCCGCGAGCACCCGCTCGGCCATGATCTTCGACGCCCGGAACGCCTCACGCCGGTGCACGATCGTCACCTTCGACGCGAAGCGGGTCAGGAACAAGGCTTCCTCCATCGCGGAGTCCCCGCCGCCGATGACGGCGATCTCCTGGTCGCGGAAGAAGAATCCGTCACAGGTCGCGCACCACGACAAGCCGTGCCCCGACAGCCGCTCCTCTTCGGGCAGCCCGAGCTTGCGGTAGGCGGAGCCGGTGGTGAGGATCACACTGCGCGCCTCGAAGGTCTCGCCCGCACCCGTCTCGATCCTCTTGACGGCGCCAGCCAGGTCGATGCGGGTCGCGTCATCGAGGAGGATGCGGGCGCCGAAGCGCTCGGCCTGCGCCCGCATCGACTCCATCAGATCCGGACCCTGCACCCCGTCCGTGAACCCCGGGAAGTTCTCCACCTCGGTCGTCGTCATCAGCGAACCACCCGCCGACACCGACCCCGCGATCACCACCGGCGCAAGCCCCGCCCGAGCCGCGTACACCGCGGCCGTATACCCCGCCGGACCAGACCCGACAATCACTACCTGTTGCATCGACATGCTTCTATATTCACACTCATCGAATCAGCCCGCAAGTGGGATCGTCGCCCGCCGCGAAGTGTTTGCCCGGTGTTCACCTCGCCGCACGCTCGGGCAGATGATCGATCGGGCTGGCCTCAAGAGTGCCTTGATCGGTGACGGTGTAGCGCAGGGCTCCCTCGACGCTGATGCCGAAGAGGTCGCAGATGCGTCGGATGTCGCCGCCGGTCTGCTCGACTTCGTAGAGAATCCGGTCGGTGCGCAGCGCCTGGGCGGTGACACCGGCTTTCTTCCAGGGGAAGTTCCGGCTGGGCGGCGAGAGACGGGGCGCGGTCTGGGTGGTAACGAGCAGGTAGGGGTTCTTCGTCTCAGGCCAGCGTGTAGCGCGTCGATGAAGCCGGGCCTGGCACGGGCGGGCGGGCGCACCTGCGGGTATGAGACCTCTTCCTGATGCCCCCGATCGCTCCTCCGCGGCAGTCGTGCCGGTGTCGGTGCCGCTGCTCGTACTCGACGTCCAGTCCGATGGCACGCTGACCGCGCGGCTCGATGGGCAGGAGCTGGCTCCGCCGGATGGGGTGGAGGCGTGGCGGCGGGGGATGTTCGGGCAGATCGTTGACCTGGCCACGATGGAGCGGGCGTTCCCGGTGCGGGTGACCGTCCACGAGAGCGACGGCACCAGGTTCACCGACATCCTCCCTGCCGCCCATCGCCCGGTCGTGCAGCCCGACCCGGCCCCGGAATCCGCGCGGCCGTCGCGGCGTCGGGGCCGGCCCGCAGCACTGGTTGAGGTCGACGGTGGTGACGGGTTCATCGCCGGAGAAGACGTGGCGGTCGCGCTGATCATCGCCCGCACCGACGCCACCTACGAAGGGCACGTCCGCGCGCTCCTGGATCCCAGGACCATCGCCGCTGTGAAAGCGGGCGAGGTGGTGCTGGTCGGGCGAGTCTCGGGTGCGATTGCGATCCGGGGCCTGTCGTGACCGGCCCCCAGACCCGCCCCGGGAGCGGGGCGATGGGAGACGAGCTGACCAACCTCGTCCTCATCGCCATCGGCGGAATCATCGGGGTCGCGTTCGTGCTGCGCGCCGCCGGCAGCGTGGCGGCATTCCTCACCGGCACCGACCAACCGACCGCAGGCGCGACCGGCGGCATTGCCGTGTTCTTCGATCCCGGTGATCCGGGCGGGCAGCTCGGCGCTGACGACCTGAACCCGGTCGTCTACTGGATCGTCACCACCGTCATGCTCGGCGCCCTCGCCGCGGCCGGCATCTGGGCATCGCGACTGTTCCGGAGGATGACGCGGCAGGCCGCCGCCGACCCGCACCGGCAGGCAGGCGTCGCGACCGGGCACGAGGTCGCCCAGACGGCGTCGGCGCGGGCGTTGATGCGCCGCGCCAGCACCCTCCGACCCGCGCTTGATGATCCGCGTCCGGTGGATGTCGGGTACCGGTTGGGGCAGTCGCGGCGGTGCGAGGTGTGGGCGAGCGTGGAGGACTCGATCCTGCTGATCGGCCCGCCCCGCTCCGGGAAGGGCCTGCACCTGGTGATCCCCGCGATCCTCGACGCTCCCGGCGCCGTCGTCACCACCAGCACCCGCCCGGACAACCTCACCGCCTGCCTGCGCGCGAGAAAGCGTGTCGGCCCGGTCGCGGTGTTCGACCCGCAGCACCTCGCCGAAGGCCTCCCCGCCGGGCTGCGGTGGTCACCGATCCGGGGCTGCGAGTCCCCGCAGACCGCGATGATCCGCGCCGCCGGCCTCGCCTCCGCCACCGGCCTTTCTTCAGGCGGGGTCGAGGGCGGCGACTTCTGGGAAGGCAAGACCCGGGCAGCACTCCAAGCCCTGCTGCACGCCGCCGCCCTGGATGGCCGGTCGCCGGTCGAGCTGTTCCGGTGGACGCTCGACCCCACGAGCGCGGCGGATGCGGTCGCGATCCTCACCAACCACCCGCAGGCCGCGACCGGGTGGGCGGACTCGCTCGCCTCGATGATCGACTCCGATCCGCGCACCCGAGACTCGATCTGCAAGGCGTCTCCCTCTCCCTGGCTGCCCTCGCAGACCCGCGGGTGCTCGATGCGGTCTCCCCGGCAGAGGGCGAGGAGTTCGACCCAGAAGCCTTCATCCGCGACCGCGGCACGTTGTTCCTCCTCGCGACCGGTGCCGGAGCGGGCAACAGTGCCGCGCTGGTCGCCGCGCTGGTGGAGGATCTGATCGAGACCGCCCGCCGACTCGCCGCCCGCTCCACCGGGGCCAGGCTCGACCCGCCGATGCTGCTGGCCCTGGACGAGATCGGCAACCTCGCCCCGCTGCCGTCGCTGCCGACGTTGATGGCCGAAGGCGGCGGCACCGGGATCACCACCCTCGCGGTGCTCCAGTCCCTCGCCCAAGCCCGGGACAAGTGGAACGAGCACCAGGCCGGCGCGATCTGGGATGCCTCCATCGTGAAAGTCCTCCTCGGCGGCGCCTCCAACAGTCGTGATCTCCAAGACCTGTCCACGCTGATCGGGGAACGCGACGAGCTGACCGACTCCACCACGGTCGGCGACTATGGCTCCCGCTCCAACCAGCGCTCGATCCGCCGGGTGCTGATCCTGCCCCCGGACCGGATCAGGACGCTCCCGTTCGGCACCGCCGTCACGCTGCTCCGATCCGCGCCGCCGATCATCACCGATCTGCGCGGCTGGCCCACCCGCCCCGACGGGACACAGCTCGCTGCGGATCGGGCCGAGGTCGAACAGCTCCTCCACAACGTCCACCAGAGCTGATTCCGTCGCGGAGCTCGCAGGGTCGGGTGAGTGCACCTGCCTGCTGAAGCCGCCCACGTCAGAGGTGCGCGGCCTGAGCAGACCTACGGGAGCACACGATGGACGAGCAGCAGCAGTCTCAGCAGCCGGATCCGGAACTCGGGCAAGCGTTCTACGGGTTCGTCGCCTCGACCCCGAAGCGGACGTACCACGACGGGGTGCCACGCCTGTACTTCAAGGCCGGGCAGGAGCACCACGAGTATGCCCCGGACGGGTCGCGGATCAAGCTGCCGACCACCTTCCACGACGTCGTCGCCTTCCGGGGCGCGGCCGAGGCCGGGTACGCGAAGCTCGCCAAGCAGGACTGGTTCATCGCACACGGCACCCTCAAGCCGAGCACCAACCCGAAGACCGGCGTCGAGTCGAACGAGTTCATCGCGAACCGGCTCGGACATGACGCCTCCCGCATGAACACCGAGGTCGGCACGTCGCGCCGGCTGTCGCAGATGGAGCCCCCGAAGCAGGCCGGGCCCGAACGCGCCGTCGAGTTCAGCGCCCCGGAACCCGAACAGCCCAAGACCGTGCAGCCCGCCCGGGCCCTGTGAGAAGGGGCGGACATCATGAACGACGACACCACGACACCTGCTGATCCGGTGGAGCCGGAGGACTGGGACGACCTGGACGACGCATTCGACCCGGCAGGCGCGGGCGATGACGTGCCTGGGCCGCCGCGGCCGGTGAACTGGAACCTGCTGCTCTCACACGACCTGGAGCAGGAATGGCTCGCCCTGAACCGGTGGGTCGAATGGCTCCGTCACACCTACGCCCTGCCGGCCTCGGTGATCCCGCCGCTGTGGCACCGCCACCCCGAACTGCTCTGGGAGCTGTCCGCGCTGCACCTGCACTGGCTCGCCGCCTACGACCCCGAGCAGAACGCCAGCGCCCCGATCGGCTGGCACCGCGACTTCGCTGCCGCTCGCCAGCGGCTGCGCGACTGGGTCGCCGCATCCGGCACCCGACTGGACCGCGACCGGCCCTCCCGACAGACCGCCTGGCCCGGCGAACCACCCGCCCCGACCGTCGAGGACACCCCGATCGAGGACCGTCGCGCCGACTTCGTGCAGTACGTGATCGAGCAGGTCGCCCGCAGCAAAGCCGCCGAGGACTCCTTCTTCGCCGGGATCGATTATGCGGAAGGAGACGAGCAGTGACCCGCTCCAGCACCCCGCCGCCGCGCATGAAGAACCACCGGGTGCAAGCCGAACCACGACAGAGCCCGGACCTGCACCAGCTCGCGCGGCTGTTCATCGGGATGGCCCAGGCCCGCGCCCGCGACGCCCACACCGCTCATAGCGCCCCAGACCCGGGCAGCACGGCTGCGGAGTCGCCGGGGCTCGCCGACCGGCCGTCCGGTGCCCGTGACGAGTCCGGAGCTCCGAGGTAGAATCGATGTACGTCGCCAGCGGCGGACCGGGTACCGGATCGCCGTGGTACGACCTTCTTGCTGAGCCCTTCGGGGCACTACCTATCACCACCCGCAAGGGTGGTTTCCGGGTCTTGTTGTTTCCTTACTGTCGCACCGCACGAGCAGGTTTCTCCAGCTCGTGTTGGCCCCACCTGTGGGGAAGGAAACACGACCCGTGTCCACTGCGAATACGTTCTCCGGCACGCCCGGAGACACTGACTGCCTGGCCCCGGCGGGGCCGCCATCGTTCGACCTGAGCCAGATCGGCGAGACCACCACGCTCGCCGTGTCCTACCTGCGCGTGTCCACCAAGGAGCAGGCCTCCAAGGGCGGACGGGACGAGGGCTTCTCGATCCCCGCGCAGCGCGAGGCGAACCTCCGCAAGGCCCAAGACCTCGGCGCGGTCGTGATCGAGGAGTTCGTCGATGCGGGCGAGTCCGCCCGCAAGGCCGATCGCCCCGCGCTGATGGAGATGATCGAGTACGTCAAGACCCACCCGGTCGCGTACTGCATCGTCCACAAGGTCGACCGCCTCGCCCGCAACCGTGCCGATGATGTCGCGATCCACCTCGCGCTCAAAGAGGCCGGGGTGCTGCTGGTGTCCGCGACGGAGAACATCGATGAGACCCCGTCGGGGATGCTGCTGCACGGCATCATGTCCACGATCGCGGAGTTCTACTCCCGCAACCTCGCCAACGAGGTCTCCAAGGGCATGACCCAGAAGGCCATCACCGGCGGCACCAACGGCAAGGCCCCGATCGGCTACCTCAACGCCACCCACCGCGACGAACTGGGCCGGGAGGTGCGCAGCATCGAAGTCGACCCGAAGCGCGGCCCGCTCATCAAGTGGGCGTTCGAGGCGTACGCGACGGGGAACTACTCGACCATCACCCTCCGCGAAGAACTCATCGACCGCGGCCTGACGACCGTGCCGACGCCGAAGCGACCCGAGAAGGCGCCCGGGCTGTCCACGATCCAGCAGCTGCTCGCCAGCCCGTACTACAAGGGCAACGTGCTGTTCAAAGGCGCGATGTACGACGGCCTGCACGAACCCCTCGTCGCTCCCGAGGTCTGGTACCGGGTGCAGACCGTGCTCGCCTCGCACCGCATCTCCGGGGAGAAGACCCAGGCCCACGACCACTACCTCAAGGGCAGCATCTTCTGCGGTACGTGCGGGTCGCGGCTGATCCTCACCAACGCCAAGAGCGGCCGTGGGGTGATCTACCCGTACTTCATCTGCTCCGGCCGGCACAAGAAGCGCACCGCCTGCGACCGTAAGGCCATGTACGTGCCCGACGTCGAAGCCGCCGTCGAAGACTACTACCGCAGCGTGCAGATCCCCGCCCACGTCATCGAGCCGCTGCGCAAGCTCATCCACGCCGAGTTCGACCGGCTCTACGCCACCGCGAAGAGCGAGCGCAAGAGCCAGATCGCCGAACGCGACCGGCTGCATGACGAGCGCCACAAGCTCCTGCAAGCCCACTACGCCGGAGCCGTGCCCATCGACCTGCTCAAGTCGGAGCAGGACCGCATCGCCCGACAGATCGGGTTCCTCGACGCCCGCATCGAAGCCAGCTCCGTCGAGTACGAACAGGCCCGCGCCCACCTGGACGACTGCCTTGCCCTGGCAGGCAACGCGCACAAGATCTACATGAGCGTGGACGACTCCCTGCGTCGCATCGCGAACCAGGCGTTCTTCGAACGCCTGCTCGTCACAAACGACGGCATCGACGGCCAGGCAGGGGAGCCGTTCCACATCCTGTTCGACCCCGGAGTACAGCAAACTGCCGCCTCCCCAGACGGGGAGACGGCAGTCCACGCAGGTCAAACCGGAAATGTCGGCGGTTTGAACAACCAACTTCTGGTGGGCCCCGAGGGGATCGAACCCTCGACCCGCGGATTAAAAGTCCGCTGCTCTACCAACTGAGCTAGAGGCCCGTGCGTGGGAGATCATGCGACCGCCACACACCCGAACATCCTAACGCCTGTCGGTGGGTTTGGAAAAATCCGCACGCCTCACTTCGCCTCGCCCCAGGCCCTGGCGTAGAAGTCGCCGGACCTGGCATCCAGGAGTTCCTTGTACTTGTTCTCATCCAACGCCTGCGCGGACTCTGCCGGGATTTCCGGCGCGAAGGCCGAAACGCCCAGGCCCGCCCGGGAACCGGTGGCCGGCACTCCGACGGCGTCCATGATCGTGGGCAGCCAGTTGAGCTGGTCCACGCCTGCGCGCGGGGTGCCCAACGGTGTTTTACCGTTCTTCGTCCCCGGCACCCAGATGCGATTGAACACGGTGCGGTCGTCACGGCCGTCGAGTTCCTCGTGGTAGGCGTTCCACCCGGCCATGTGCTTGAGGTGGTCGCCCATTACGACGACGGTCGTATCGTCGAGGTACCCCTTGTCCTTCATGTGGTCGAGGAAGCCCGCGACGGTGGCCATAGAGCAGGAGAACACGGAGGCCAGCTGATCCTGGGTGTCGACCTTGCAGGAGTCGTAGACGTGCACGGGTTCGTGCGTGTCCAGCGTCAGCATCGACAGGTTGAACGGCTTGCCGGTCTTCTGCGACTTCTTGTGCAGCTGGTCGACCTCGTCCTTCGCGTGCTCCATCAGCCGCTTATCGCTCAGGCCCCAGTCGCTGCGGATGTCCTTGGAGGCCTCGCCGGCGGCCCGCCAGGTCTTGAGGTCCTTGATGGTGTCGTAACCGTGGGTGCGCAGGAACGTTCCCTTGGCCGCGAAGTCCGCGTTCGCCCCGCCTATGAAGGTGTTCGTGTACCCGTTGTCGGCCAGCACATCGCCCAGGCAGGTCTGCCCTGACATGAAGCTGTCCAGTTCCGTTCCCAGCTCGTTCATGATCTTGTCGCCGGTCGCAGCGCTCTTGCCGCGCAGGGGGATGCCGCACTGGCTGGAGACGATTCCGGCCATGGTCCAGCCCCCGCCGTGGTACTGCTGCAGGCCGTCGATCCCGGCCCAGCCCTGCGTGGCCTCCTTGGCAGGTGCCAGCATGTCCTTCTCGAACACGCTGTCATCGCCCAGCGTCGCCTCCCCAGACTCCAGGTAGATCAACACCAGGTTCTTCTTGCCCCCGGCGACCTTCTTCGCAGCGGCCCTGTCAACCGTGGGCTGCGCATAATAGGGCCCCAGGTCCAGGTTCGAGCGCACCGCACGGATGTAGTCCGGCATGCTCACAGCCGAGGAGAACGTCGCCGTGCCGGTCACGGCGATGGCCGTGACGAGCGCGATCGGCACCACTGCACCGAAGCGCCGCAGTCCCCTCCCGGTGGGGCTCTGCACGGCCGCGATCCGGCGGACGCCCGTGGCCTTGGACGTGCGGCCCGCACGCTTGCGGCCGGGGCGGCGCAGCAGATAGACGATGACGGCCAGCAGTACCGTGGCGACCAGCGGTACGACGCCGATCCACCAGACGGCCTGGATAGCCAGGTCGCCGCCCCCGCCGTCACGGCGGACGCCGGTGATGTTCGTCAGCATCTGGTCGACGGTGATATCGCCCCAGACCTGGCGGATGTTCCATCCGGCGGCCAACAGCGTCAGGCCCACCCAGACCAGCAGCCAACCACCGATCCGCGCGCTCCAGCGGCCCGCCACACGCAGGGCTCGCAGGGTGCGCGGCCATTTCCTCGACTCGGTACTCGACTCGTCCGACTCCTGGGACACAGGGCCTCCGTCTTCCTCGTTCATTGCCCGGTTCCTCACCGGGTAGGTCGCCTCTTCGGCATCCGGACTCACCAGGATACCGGCAAGGCACCTGGTCGTGGTAGTGTGGGTCCCCTCTGCCCCGGCTCCTGGCCCATCATTCGCCCTGTCTCTTCCCAGCCCGGTTCCACCGATGCTTGTTAGGCTGACCACATGAGTATCTTGGCGTGGATCATCGTGGGGCTGGTGGCCGGTGCCATCGCCCGTTTCCTGCTGCCGGGGGACCACGGCGGTGGTTTCTTCAGCAACCTGTTGTTGGGCGTCGTCGGTGCGATCGTCGGCGGCTTCATCGGCCGTGCCCTGGGCTTCAACCCCAACCTGGCGTTCTTCTCCTGGAGCACCTGGCTGTTCGCCGTGGGAGGTTCGCTTGTGGTGCTGGTCCTCGCCGGCCTGGTCCGAGGCCGCCGGTGAGACCGCCGAAGACCCGCGGAGTAGGATCGCACACATGAAAGCAGCTGAAGAAGTGAACACCGCAGCCGTCGTCGCCGCGGGCCTGGTGGGCGGCTATCTGACCGCCCGCGAAACCCTTATCCGCCCCCTCGGCGGAGTCGTCCTGGCCGCCGCCGGCGCCTACGCCGGCCGCAGCTGGCTGAAGAAGACCAACCCGGCCACCACCTCGGCGCTGGCCGCGACGTACCTGCTGGGCTTCGGCCTGTCACATCCGCTTGCCAAGAAGCTCGGCGCCTGGCCCGCCGTGGGCGTCGTCACCGCTGTGGCCGCGGGTGCCGCATGGGCACTGTCGGATCGCAAGTGAGTTAGACACCGGAACCACACACGAGGGCGGCTTCCATATCGACGTGCGTGGTGTCCTTGGCCAGGAGCAGGGCGATCACCGTGAGCACCGCACCGACCAGCATGTACAGGCCGACGGTGAAGATCGAACCGCCGTTCGAGTGCTGCCACAGCGCGACCATGGCGAACGGGGCGGGACCCGCGCCGATGACCGAGGACATGTTGTACGAGATCGCCGAACCCGTGTACCGGACGTTCGCGGGGAACAGCTCAGGCAGATAGGCCGCCATCGGCCCGAAGGTCAGGCCCATCAGGGTGAAGCCGATGATCAGACCGGCCAACACCCCTGCGGTGCCGGCGGTGAACAGGGGCTGCAGGCACAGGCCGTAGACCCCGATCAGCACGGTGACGATGCTCAGCATCTTGCGCCGGCCCATTTTCTCCGCCAGCGGTCCGGAGACCACGGTGAAGACGCCGAAGAAGATCACGCCGATGATGAGGTAGACCAGGAATTCGTTCTTGGTGTAGCCCAGGCCGGGCACGAAGGTCGCCGGATCGAAGGCCTTGCCGGCCTTGGCCGCAGCGGCAGCCGCCTTATCGGTGGTGTCGGGCGAGGTGCCGTAGGTCAGGGTGAAGGCGGTCATGAAGTAGAACAGCACATAGGTCGCCAACATGATGAAGGTGCCCAGGACCATCTGCCACCAGCTGGTCCTGAAGACCGTGGCGATGGGGGCCTTGGCGATCTGCTGCTTCTGTTCCACCAGCTGGAAGGCCGGGGTCTCCATCAGGGACATGCGGACCCACAGGCCCACGGCCACCAGGATGGCCGACAGCAGGAACGGGATGCGCCAGCCCCAGTTCAGGAAGGCCTCGGGCGAGATCCCGTAGCTGATTCCCACGAACAACAGGTTTGCGATGATGAAGCCCACCGGGGCGCCCAGCTGGGGGAACGTGCCCCAGATGGCCCGTTTGCCCTGCGGAGCGTTCTCGGTCGCCAGCAGTGCCGCGCCGGACCACTCACCGCCCAGGCCCACACCCTGGCAGAAACGCAGCAGCACCAGGAACAGCGGGGCCAGGATCATCCATCCGGGGGTCTCCGCCGTGGGCAGCAGACCGATCAGGAAGGTGCCGATGCCCATGATGAGCAGCGAGGCGATCAGGGTCTTCTTACGGCCGATCCGGTCGCCGAAGTGGCCGAAGAGGACCGAGCCGATCGGGCGCGCGACGAAGGCGACGCCGAACACGGCGAAGGAGCTCAGCAGCTGCGTCGTCGAGGTCTGGTGCGGGAAGAACAGAGCGGGGAAGACCAGCGAGGATGCGGTCGCGTACGAGTAGAAGTCGAAGAACTCGATCGTCGTACCGATCATCGACGCCGTCAGGACTTTGCCGCGGGTGTTCGTCTTGCGGGCCAGTGCGATGTTGTCGACCGCCTGACCGCCATGAGCCGCGCCTGCCGCGGCATTACTGGTGTGGGTGGACATGATCCCTTGATTCTTGATTCCGAATGGTGAAACGGCGAACGGCCGGGCCATGGGTGAGCCTGAGTGTTCTTTGCGCGATTGCTGTGGCACTCGCGCAAAGAAGACAGTACGCCCGAGGACAAGGGAAAATCTCACGAAATCTCATTTAATGAGATCCATGTGACTCACTATACGAAACTGAAAAGCACACCCCAGTACCGTTATGCGGGTCGCCTCCCAGCCACTAGGCTTACACCCCGTGCCCGCTCTCCCACTGCTTCCCACTGGCCGCCATTCACTGCCCGTCCCCGTGTCCTATGCCTGTTTGGCCATCGGTGCCTTCGGACTGGGCCTGACGGAATTCGCCACCATGGGGCTGATGCCCCAGTTCGCCGCGGACCTGGGAGTGAGCATCACCGAGGCCGGCCATGCGGTCTCCGCCTACGCCCTGGGCGTGGTGGTGGGCGCACCCCTCATCACCGCCCTGACCTCCCGTGTCCCGCGCAAGCCGCTGCTGCTGGCCATGGTGTGCCTGTTCATCCTGGGCAACCTGCTGGTGGCGACCAGCCCCAGTATGTCGATGCTGCTCATCGCCCGCGTCGTCTCCGGGCTGCCCCACGGCGTCTACCTGGGAGTCGCCGGAATCGTCGCAGCCCGCCTAACCCGCCCTGAGCGCTCGGGGACGGCCGTGGCGCGGGTGATGCTGGGCATGACGATCGCGAACATCGTCGGCGTACCGGCGGCCACCGTGCTGGGCGCCCAGCTGGGCTGGCGCACCTCCTATTTCGTCTTCGCAGCCGTCGGAGTGGTCAACTTCCTGGCGGTGGCCCTGTTCGTGCCCGCCGTCGGAGCCACGGGGACGAACACTGCCACGGGGGACCCCGCCCCGGCCCAGCGGCCCTCGACCCGGGCCGAGCTGCGCACCCTGGCCCGCCCACAGGTGGTGCTGACCCTGCTGGCCGGCTCCCTGGGGTTCGGCGGCATGTTCGCCGTCTACACCTATATCGCGCCGACGGTGACCGATCTGGCCGGTGCCGCGGACTCCGTGGTCCCCTGGGTGCTGGTGGCCTATGGAGTCGGGATGACCCTGGGCTCGCTGATCGCAGGCCCGCTGATCGACAAGTCGATCGAACGCGCCGTCATCATCGGAGTGGCGGGCCTGGGCATCGTCCTGGCCGCCTTCGGCACCCTGGCCCACCTGTTCCCGGCGATCGTGGTGTGCATGGTGCTCCTGGGCATCGGCGGTTCCATCTTCACCACGGGCCTGCAGGTGCGCCTGATGCGCGAAACCCACGACGCCCCCAGCATGTCCGCCGCGATGAATCAATCGGCGTTCAATCTGGCCAATGCCCTGGGCGCGTTCCTCGGCGGGGTCGTGATCGACGCGGGACTGGGCTACCGGGCGCCGGCCTTCACCGGGGTCGGGCTGACCGCAATCGGCTTCTGCTTCATCCTGGCCGCCGTGATCGGCTACCGGCGCCGACGGACCCGGGCCCGCGACGTAGTGCCCGTGTGAGCGCTCACCTTAACGCAAGGACAGCTTTGCGATTTCATCCCAGCCGATCTTAAAACATCGCAGGTCAGGGGTGTCGTGGCCTGGATAACCGGCGTCACGACGTTGCGCAGAACACGGTCGGGCCAGCCGCCGAGCCGGGACGGCCCATCGTGCGTACGGTAGTTCCAGCGGCAGGCGGAAACCGCTGAACCCGACCGGCCTGCCAATCGACACACTGCGGATTATTGGGAGACACCGTGAGAATCGCGCTTTTCGCTACGTGCATCGTCGATGCGATGTACCCGGAGGTGGCACGCGCGACCGTCAGCATTCTGGAACGACTGGGGCATGAGGTCATCTTCCCCGCCGGCCAGGCCTGCTGCGGTCAGATGCACATCAACTCCGGCAAGTTCAAGCAGGCCTACCCGGTCGTGGAGAACCACGTGCGGGCATTCGAGGCCGAATCCTGGGACTATGCCGTGGCCCCCAGTGGTTCCTGCGTGGCCTCACTGGGCCACCAGCACCCCATGATCGCCGAATACAACAACGACGACGAGCTGTCCAAGCGCGCCACCGACATCGCCGGGCGCACCATGGAACTGGCGCAGTTCCTCACCGATGTCGAGGGCATCACCGATGCCGCCGAACAGTTGGGCTCGTACTTCCCGTACAAGATCGCCTACCACCCCTCCTGCCACGGGATGCGGCTGCTGCGCCTGGGCGACCGGCAGCAGCGCCTCTTGGAGACCGTCGAGGGCGCCACAGTGGTCAAGGCCGATAACTGGGATTCCTGCTGCGGCTTCGGCGGCACCTTCTCCGTGAAGAACCCGCAGGTGTCCTCGGCGATGCTCTCGGACAAGGTCGACGCGATCATCGGAACCGGCGCACAGGTGTGCTCCGGCGGCGACGCCAGCTGCCTCATGCACATCGGCGGCGGCCTCTCGCGCACCTCGGAACTGCTGCCGGCCCAGGGCAGCGTGCCCGCCACGGTCCACCTGGCCCGGATCCTGGCCTCGACCAAGGAGAACCCGCTGGTCCTCGACGAAGAGCTCGTGAGCGGAGGTGCCCTGCGATGACCGCCGTCAACATCGGAACCCCCATGGTCCTCGGCAAGGACGGCGTGACCCTGCGGCCGGTCGCCGGCCAGGGCTTCCTGAAGGAGGGCGCGCCCTTCCCGCAGGTCGCCGAACACGAACTGAGCAATGTCCAGCTGCGCACCAACCTGACGAAGGCCACCACCACGATCCGCGGCAAGCGGGCACTGCGCGTGGCCGAACGCCCCGACTGGGAGGACCTGCGCGACAACGGCTCGGGCGTGAAGTCCTATGTGATGGACCGGCTGCCCGAACTGCTGACCCAGTTCGAAGCCGCCTTCACCGCCCGCGGCGGCCACGTCCACTGGGCGCGCAACGCAGACGAGGCCAACAGGATCGTCGAGGACCTGGTCAAGCAGAACGCACCCGTGCTGGACAACGGCCGGCGCGAGGTCATCAAGGTCAAGTCGATGGCCACCCAGGAGATCGGCCTGAACGAATACCTCGAGCCCCACGGCATCGACGCCTTCGAAACCGACCTGGCCGAACTCATCGTCCAGCTGGGCCACGACCGCCCCAGCCACATCCTGGTGCCGGCCATCCACCGCAACCGCGACGAGATCCGCGAGATCTTCCTGCGCGAGATGGACGATGCCGACCCGAACCTGTCGAACAATCCGCAGGATCTGGCCGAGGCCAGCCGCAAGCACCTGCGCAAGAAGTTCATGTCCACCAAGGTCGCGATCTCCGGCGCCAACTTCGGCATCGCCGAAACCGGCACCCTGGGCGTGGTCGAGTCCGAGGGCAACGGCCGGATGTGTGTGACCCTGCCGGAGACCCTCATCACCGTCATGGGCATCGAGAAGCTGCTGCCGAAGTTCGAGGACCTCGGCACCTTCATGCAGCTGCTGCCGCGTTCGTCCACCGGCGAGCGGATGAACCCGTACACCTCCTACTGGACGGGCGTGAGCGAGGGCGACGGTCCGCAGAACGTGCACATCGTGCTGCTGGACAACGGGCGGACCAGGGCGCTGGCAGATGAGCACGGCCGCCAGGCCCTGCACTGCATCCGCTGCTCTGCCTGCATGAACGTCTGCCCCGTCTACGAGCGCACCGGCGGGCACGCCTACGGCTCTGTCTACCCCGGCCCGATCGGTGCGATCCTGACCCCGCTGCTGACCGGTGTGGACGAGAGCGAGAACGGCAGCCTGCCGTACGCCTCGAGCCTGTGCGGCTCCTGCTACGACGCCTGCCCCGTGAAGATCAACATCCCGGAGATGCTGGTGCGCCTGCGCGCCGAGGACGTGGAGAACAAGGAGCGCAAGGCAGAGCAGAAGGCCGGTGTGCTGGGCAAGCTGCCGCACAGCCAGCTGGACGCGGCACTGACCGCGGCCTCCTGGATGATGTCGGACGGCAAGCGCATGGCCGCGGTCGAGAAGGGCCTGCCGCTGGCGAAGCTGATGGTCTCCCCCGAGGGCCTGAAGAAGGCCCCAGGCGTGGCGGGCAAGTGGACGAAGACTCGCACGGTCCCCCAGCCGCCCAAGGAATCGTTCCGGACGTGGTGGGCCAGGGAACGCGGGAATTCCGCCCGTGGGAACGGAGATGCGAAATGACCTCGAATCCGCTCAAGAGGATGCTGGGCACCAAACCGGCCGCCGACCCGGAAACGGAACCGCAGCCGTCCTTCCCCGACGCCCGCTCCGAAGTCCTGGCCAGGATCTCCGCGGCCCTGGGCCGCGAGGGCACCGTGGGCGAGCAGGGCTTCGTACCGGCCGATCACGAACCGCCGGAGATCCCGGCGCACCAGTCCGTGACCGGCGAGCTGGACCGCGAGGGTCTGGTCGCGCTGCTGACCGACCGGCTGGTCGACTACGACGCCGGTGTCACCCGCGTGTCCGAGGCCGAGGTCCCGGCGACCGTGGCGCGCCTGCTCGGGGATGCCAAGCGGATCGTGGTGCCCGATGATCTGGACGACGCCCTGCTGTCCGAGGTCACCGCCGAGGTGCGCCAGGATTCCGGTTCGGATCCCACGCCCAAGGAGGAGCTGAACACGGTGATCGACGCAGTGGTCACCGGTTCCCAGGTGGCGATCGCCGACACCGGCACGATCTGCCTGTCCGGCCCCGGCTGCGGGCGCCGCGCGATCACCCTGGTGCCCGATCACCACATCTGCCTGGTGTTCGTCTCCGACATCGTGCAGCTGGTGCCCGAGGCCGTGGGGATCCTCATCGAACGCGAGCTCGCCACCTGGCCCCAGACCTGGGTGTCGGGGCCGTCGGCCACCGTGGACATCGAACTGGAGCGGGTGGCCGGCGTGCACGGCCCCCGCACCCTGGACGTGGTCCTGGTCGACGACTGACCCGCCCGCAGATCCCGTCTGTGGCCCCGCTGCAATGCAGCGGGGCCACAGGCCTTTTCGATACCTGTTACGTGCGTTACACGTTCTTCTCATATTGTCGGTATAGTTCCTTCCACCCCCGGTTACGTGACCGGAGACACCCAGGAGGAACATACCCGTGAAAGCACTCCCCATCGCGGCGGCACTGGCCGCCGTCGTCCTGACCCTGTCCGCCTGCGGCGGTTCGGCCTCGGAGAAGGATTCCCAGTCGGCCGACGGCTTCACCCCGATCAACGAGGGCAAGCTGACCAACTGCACCCACCTGTCCTACCAGCCCTTCGAGTACGAGAAGGGTGGGGAGATCGTCGGCTTCGATGTCGACATCGTCGCCAAGGTCGCCGAGAAGTTGGGCCTGGAGCAGGAGGTCGTCGACACCCCCTTCGAGACCATCACGACCGGTGCGGCCTTCAACCAGAAGACCTGCGATATCTCGGCGGCCGGCACCACGGTCACCGATGAGCGCAAGGGCAAGGTCGACTTCTCCGATTCCTACTTCGACGCGAACCAGGCGGTCCTCGTCAAGGACAAGAAGCCGGCGGCGGAAGCCGACCTCAAGGGCATGAAGATCGCGGTCCAGCAGGGCACGACCGGTGAGATGTACGCCAATGAGAACTTCAAGGACTCGACCAACACCACCTACGAGGATCTGCCCCTGTCCCTGGAGGCCCTGAAGAACGGCCAGGTCGACGCCGTGGTCAACGACAACGGCGTGCTCTACGACTACGCCAAACAGAACTCGGGCTTCAACGTCGCCTTCGACATCGCCACCGGCGAACACTACGGAATCGCCGTGAAGAAGGGCGATGCCGAACTGCTCAAGACCACGAACGAGGTCCTGGCCGAACTGAAGTCCGACGGCACCTACAACGAGATCTACAAGAAGTGGTTCGGCGTGGACGCGCCCACCGCCGCGGCCTCGGCTGCCGCGACCGATAAGTGACACCCATGAAGAGACGTCAGAAACAACGACTCTCACGCGGGATCCAGTACGCGATCCTGATCGTCATCGTCATCGTCCTGGCCTTCGCGGCCGACTGGCGGACCCTGCTGGAGACCTTCGCCGACCCCAAGGTGGCCGCCGGGATGTTCCCGCAGGTCATCACGGTCGCGTTGAAGAACACGGTGATCTTCACCCTGCTGGGCTTCGTCGTGGGTCTGGCGGCGGCCATCGTCCTGGCGCTCATGCGGCTGTCCTCGGTGGCCGTCTACCGGGGGATCTCGTTCGCCTATATCGAGTTCTTCCGCGGCCTGCCGGCCCTGGTCGTCTTCCTGGCCATGGGGTTCGGCCTGCCGGCGGCCTTCCCGGATGCGCAGATCCCGCGGCTCGTGTCGATCACGATCGCCCTGGGGCTGGTGTCCTCGGCCTATATGGCGGAGACGATCCGTGCCGGCATCCAGGCGGTCCCGCGCGGACAGATCGAGGCCGCCAGGTCCCTGGGCATGTCCCACACCAGGACCACCATCACGATCGTGCTGCCGCAGGCCTTCCGGATCATCCTGCCGCCGCTGACCAACGAGCTGATCCTGCTGACCAAGGACTCGTCCCTGGCCTACATCCTGGGCGCGTCCGTGACGGAACGCGAACTGGCCATGCTGGCCCGCTCCGAAATCGTGTCATCGGCGAGTCTGACGCCGTTCCTGGTGATCGCCGTGTGCTATCTGATCATCACCCTGCCGCTGTCATATCTTTCGCGCAGGCTCGAACGCAAGTACGGATCCGCGGGAATGGGGGCATGAGATGAGCACGTCAGAGGAAACACCGATCGTCTCGATCACGAACCTGGGCAAATCCTTCGGAGACAACGAGGTGCTGCGCGATATCAACCTGGAGATCACCAGGGGCGAGGTCGTGTGCGTCATCGGCCCCTCCGGTTCGGGTAAGTCGACGATGCTGCGCTGCATCAACCTACTGGAGACGCCCAGCCACGGCTCCATCGTGGTCGACGGAATGGACATAACGGATCCGGACCTCGACATCGACGCCGCACGGCGGCGCATCGGCATGGTCTTCCAGGGCTTCAACCTGTTCTCGCACTTAAGCGTGCGGGAGAACCTCACCGTGGCCCAGCGCAAGGTCCTCAAGCGCACAGCGGAACAGGCTGACGCGGAGGCCCAGAAGCAGATCGCCCTGGTCGGGCTGACCGACAAGCTCGACGCCAAACCGGAACAGCTCTCCGGCGGACAGCAGCAGCGCGTGGCCATCGCCAGGTCCCTGGCGATGAACCCCAGCCTGATGCTGTTCGACGAGCCCACCTCGGCCCTGGATCCGGAGACCGTGGGCGATGTGCTGGGCGTGATGCGCGATCTGGCCGATGAGGGGATGACGATGATCGTGGTGACCCACGAGATCGAATTCGCCCGCGAGGTCGCCGACCGGGTCGTCTTCATGGACGGCGGCGTGGTGGTCGAGGCCGGGCCGCCCTCGGCGGTGATCGGCGATCCGCAGCACGAGCGCACCAGGAGCTTCCTGTCCCGCGTCCTGCACCCCACGGAGCCCCGGTCCTGACCGGCCCGCTGAGCGGGTCCTGAAACCCGGGGGCGCACCTCGGCCCATGTAAAACCTGTGTGAACGAATGCCCGGAAGGCTCGCCTTCCGGGCATTCGTGTTCTAGGCATCACAGTGCCGCATGTAACATGTCCCTGTTCCCCTTCGTGAGCCCGGCCACCGCCGCGGCCACGGCCTCGGCCCCGTTCGCGGGCCCAGGAATAGCGACTAAGGAGACCCTTGAGCGACTCAACCGCGCCCGGAATGCGCGAAAAGGTGGAGACCACCCACCACGTCGATGAACAGACCGCCAAGAAGGCCGCGATCGCGGCCCTGGTGGGCACCGCCATGGAGTGGTACGACTTCTTCCTGTTCACCACCGCCAGCGCACTGATCTTCAATGTGCTCTACTTCGATTCCTCCGACCCCTTCCTGGCCACCATGGCGTCCTTCGCCACCATGGCCGTTGGCTTCGTGGCCCGCCCGATCGGCGGCCTGATCTTCGGCCACCTGGGCGATAAGATCGGCCGCAAGACCGTCCTGATGATCACCGTGGTGGGCATCGGCACCGCCACCGGCCTGATCGGCCTGCTGCCTGACCGCCACGCGATCGGCATGGCCGCCCCGGTCCTGCTCATCATCCTGCGCGTCTTCCAGGGCCTGGCCGTGGGCGGCGAATGGGGCGGCGCTGTGACGGCCGCGGTGGAATCCGCGCCGGCGCACAAGCGCGCCTGGTATGCCGCCTTCCCCCAGATCGGCTCGCCCATCGGCACCATCTTGTCCTCCGGTTTCTTCTTCCTGGTCGGCATCATCATCACCAATGACGAGCACTTCAACATGTGGGGCTGGCGCATCCCGTTCCTGCTGGCCATCCCACTGCTGCTGGTCTCCGTCTACATCCGAAAGCACCTGGAGGAAACCCCGGTGTTCCAGGAGCTGGAAGAGGAATCGGCCAAGGAATCGGCCCCTATCATCCAGGTCTTCAAGCACTCGCCCCTGCAGGTGCTCATCGGCTTCGGCGCCAATCTGACCGGCGGTGCCGGCTTCTTCCTGGTCACCACCTTCGTCGTGTCATACGGCACCCAGCAGTTGGGCATGAACAAGAACCTGCTGCTGGCTGCCACCCTGGTGGGCGCGGCCCTGGAGATCCTGGTGCTGGTCTACGGCGGCAAGCTCGGCCAGAAGTACGGCCCTGCCCGCGTGTCCGTGATCGGCGGGGTGCTGACCATCCTGTGCGCCTTCCCCGTCTTCCTCATGGTCGATACCACCAATCCGGTGCTGGTGATCCTGGGCGTGGCCTTCGGCGTCGCCTGCCTGTCGGTGCCCTACGCCGCCAACGGCGCCCTGATGACCGCTCTGTTCCCGCCGGCCCACCGCCTGTCCGGGGTCGCGATCGCCGCCAACCTGGGCTCCATCGTCTCCGGCTTCACGCCGATGATCGCCACCGCGCTACTCCATGCATCGGGTGAGGCCTGGTGGCCCGCGCCCATCATGCTCATCGTCTTCGGTGCGATCACCCTGATCTGCTCGGCGTTGGCGCCGAAGTTCAGTGTCAAAGTGGAAGGATACAAATACTGATGAAACTCGATCTGCTCATCACCGGGGCCCGCGTCCAGACCATGGACCCGGCCCGGCCCACTGCACACACCATCGGCGTATGGGGCGGGCGGATCATCGGCTTGGACGAGGACGTGGCCGGCTTGCCGGCCGCCCGCACGCTGGACTTGGGCGGGGCGACCGTGCTGCCCGGCTTCAACGACGTCCACTGCCACACCACCTGGTTCGGTCTGACGCTCGACAGTGTCGACGTGGAGAACCTGCCCGGAGGCATGGACGAGCTGTACTCCAAGCTCGAGGCCGAGGCGCGCCGCCTGCCCGCGGGCGAATGGATCAACGCCACCGGCTTCGCCCAGCAGGATTACGCCGACCAGTACCCGGACTTGGAGATCCTGGACCGGATCTGCGGCGACCACCCGCTGTTCCTGCGCAAGGTCTCCGGGCACGCCGCAATCGCCAACACCCTGGCGATGGACAAGGCCGGGATGCTCGCGCCAGGGTTCACCGACCCCGAGGGCGGCCTGGTGGTCCGCGATTCCTCCGGCCGGCCCACCGGACTTGTCGAGGAGACCGCCCAGAACCTCGTCCAGGACCTGATCCGGCCCTATTCGCAGGCCCAGATCGAGAAGGTCCTGGGCCTGGCCACCGCGGAATACGCCCGCGAGGGCATCACCAGCTTCGGCGAGGCGGGGATCTGCGGCGGCTGGATCGGCCACTCCCCCGTCGAGGTCAGCGCCTATATGCGGGCACGGACCTCGGGTGCGCTCAAGGCCCGCGCCCAGCTGCTGCCCGCCATCCAGACCCTGCACCCGATCACGGCGAACTCCGCCGATGATTTCGGCACGGGACTGGATCTGGGCATGGTCACCGGCTTCGGCGACGACTACCTGTCGATCGGCCCGACCAAGATGTTCATGGACGGGGCCCTGTCCGGCGAGACCGCGGCGATGAGCGAGAACTACGCCGGCCGCGACACCAAGGGCTATCTGCAGGACGAGTTCGAGGTGCTGCGCGCCCAGGCACTGGCCGCCTACCGGTCCGGCTGGTCGCTGGCGATCCATGCGATCGGCGACCTGGCGGTCAAGGGCGCAGTGGACATCATCGCCGAGGCCGTGGACACCTACGGTGCACCCGGCCACGGCGGTGCCGCCGCCGGCGGCCGGGCCTCGGCACTCAACGCCCACCCCGTGCCCAACCGGATCGAACACGCCGCCATCGTGCCCGATGCGCTGCTGCCGCGGATCAAGGAGTACGGCATCGCGGTGACCCCGCAGTCGGCCTTCGCCGACAACATCGGCGACTCTATGAACACGGTGCTGGGAGGCGCGGACCATCCGCGCACCGCCCAGCTGTACCGCGCCAAGGCCTTCTTCGACGCCGGCATCCTGCTGCCCGGTTCCTCCGACCGGCCGTGTGCCAACGGCAATGTGCTGCGCGGCATCCAGGCCTTCGTGGACCGCGCCACCCGCTCCGGCGCGGTGATGGGATCCGCAGCGGAGAAGCTGAGCCCACTGCAGGCCGTCCAGGCCTACACGACGATCGCAGCACAGGCCTCGGGCCAGGGCCACCTCAAGGGCACCCTGACACCGGGCAAGTTGGCGGACTTCGTCGTGCTGGGCGCCGATCCGCTGACCGTCGATCCCACGACGATCGCCGCCACGGAAGTGCTGGCGACCTTCGTGGGCGGTGTGGAGACCCACACGACGCTCTGATCGAGCGCAATCGAGAACACCACAGAACCGCTGATCCGCCCCGGCTCCGGCCGGGGCGGATCGCGTGGACAATCGGAAAGTTGGAGGAAGCAGAAGTCATGAGCACAGGATTCGACGTCGTCGAGAAGTCGATCGGCCAGCTGCTGGAGGCGCTCGCAGCGGGCCGGGTCACAAGCGTCGACCTGGTGTGCGCCTATCTCAACCGCATCGGGTACTACGACCGCACAGGACTGTGTCTCAAGGCCGTCCCCGTCCTCAACCCCGAGTGCCTGGAGGAGGCGCGCGCCTCCGATGCCCGGCGGGCCGCCGGCACCGTGGGACCGCTCGAGGGCGTTCCGTTCACCGTCAAGGACAGCTACAAGGTCGCCGGCCTCACCGTGGCCTCGGGGTCGCCCGCGCTGGCCGACCTGGTGGCCGGACAGGACGCCCGCGCGGTCGAACTGCTGCGTGCCGCAGGCGCCGTGCTCATCGGCAAGACGAATATGCCGCCGATGGCCGCCGGCGGTGTGCAGCCGGGGCTCTACGATTACGCGCGCAGCCCGTACAACCCCGATTATCTGACCGCGGCCTACGGCTCGGGCTCGTCCAACGGCTCCGGCACGAGCACCGCGGCGAGCTTCGCCGCCTTCGGCATGGCAGAGGAGACGGTCTCCTCGGGCCGCTCGCCGGCCTCGAACAACGCGCTCGTGGCCTACACTCCCTCGCGCGGGGTGTTGTCCATTCGCGGCAATTGGCCCCTGCGCCCCACCTGCGATGTCGTCGTCCCGCACACCCGTGGGGTGGACGACCTGCTGCGGCTGCTCGAGGTGTTGGCGGTGGACGACCCGCAGACCACCGGCGACTTCTGGCGCCAGCAGAGCGCCGTCGAACTCCCCGCACCGGCGACCGTGCTGCCGGCCCCGCGCGAACGGGTTCGGCCCGCACGCTTGGACGGCCTGCGCATCGGTGTGCCGAAGATGTACATCGGCGAGGACCCCACCGCGGAAGTGCCACCGGTCATCAACCCCGCGGTGCGCGCCCTGTGGGACCGCGCAGCTGCCGATCTGCGAGGGCTCGGCGCCACCGTCGTGGCAGTCGACTTCCCCGTTGTTTCGAACTATGAGGAGGACCGGCCGAGCGCCAGGGGCATGGCCGAGCGCGGCCTGGTGCCCCCGGACTGGCGTGCAATCGAAACCGGTACCGTGGCCGCGATGGCCTTCGATCAGTTCCTGGCCGTCAATGGCGACCCGGCCCTGACCAGCTGGGCCGATGTGGACGGCGATGACGTGTTCCCCGCCCAGGACCCACTCATACCCGTGTGGATCACAATGGCCCGCGGCGGCTACGATTTCCAGCGCCTAGCCGAACTCGTCAAAGCAGGACTCCCGGAATCCTATGACGAGGTGCCGCAGCTGGCGGAGGTCCTCCGCGGACTCGAAGCCGTGCGCCGGGTCGATCTGGAGGACTGGATGGACGGGCTCGCCCTGGACGCCATCGCATTCCCCGCCGCCGGGGACGTGGGCCGCGACGATCTGTTCACCCGGCCGGAGAGCCACGCCGATGCATCGCGCAATGGCGTCGTGTACTCCAATGGCAACCGCGTGTTCAGGCACCTGGGCATCCCCACGGTGTCAGTGCCGATGGGCCTCATCGCCGACACCTCGATGCCGGTCAATGTGACCTTTGCCGGGCCCGCCTACACAGACGATGCCCTCTTGGACTTAGCCCATGCTTTCGAGACCGCAACCCACCGGCGTGTGCCGGCCTTCCTCACGCCCAGTCTGCCCGGCAATGTGATCGCGGCGGCCGAAACAGCACCGGGCACGACCGGACCGGAACCGGCGGGCGCACCGGACTTCGCGGTGTCGATCGACTCCGATGAGCGCTCCTGGCTCATCACTGTGACTGTGGCCGGGGCCCCTGCTGCCGGGACCGCGCAGGTGTGGGCCGACGGGCACATCCTGCGCCCGGTGGCCGGCTCGCCGGGCACCTTCAGCGGTCGGATCTCCCTGACGCGCAGGCGCGTGCATCCGGAGCTCCTCGTGGTCGTGCGGGCCGGCCATGCTGCTGCGGCATTCGAAACGGTCCCGCTGCCCACACGCTGACGCCCGACACAGCCGAGGCCCCGGCCCGGTTCCGCACATACGGATCCGGGCCGGGGCCTCGGCTGTCCAGAGCCTGCGGAGCAGCGGGCTCGGAATCGGCTCAGACGGAGTAGTCCGCCTGGGTCAGGACCTCTTCGATGACGTCCAGGCCGGCGTTGAGCTCCTCCTCCGTGACGTTCAGCGGCGGAACCACGTGGATCCGGTTGAAGTTGTTGAATGGTAGGACGCCCGCGGCCTTGATCTTGGCCAGGATGTCCGCGACTTCCGGCGAGCCGCCGCCGTAGGGTGCCAGCGGTTCGCGCGATTCCTGGTCCTTGACCAGCTCGATCGCCCAGAACATGCCGGTGCCACGGACCTCGCCCACGTGCTTGGCGTTCGCGGCGATCTTCTCCAGGCGCGGGCCCACGATCTCCTCGCCCAGTCTGGCCGCATTGTCCACCATGCCCTCGTCGGCCATCGCGTTGATGGTCGCCACGGCGGCGGCGCAGGCCAGCGGGTGGCCCGAGTAGGTCAGGCCGCCGGGGTATGAGCGCTGGCCGAAGTGGGAGTAGATCGCATCGTTCATCACGACTCCGCCCAGGGGCACGTAACCGGAGTTCACGCCCTTGGCGAAGGTGATGACGTCGGGCACGATGCCAAAGCGTTCGAAGGCGAACCAGCTGCCGGCGCGGCCGAACCCGGCCATCACCTCGTCGGCGATGTAGACGATGCCGTACTTCGTGGCCAGTTCGCGCACGCCCTGCATGTACTCGTCACTGGGGATCATGATGCCGGCGGTGCCGGGAATCGACTCCAGGATGATGGCGGCGATGGTCTCCGGGCCCTCCAGCTGGATGGTCCGTTCCAGATGGTGCAGGGCCCGGCGGGTCTCCTGTTCCTCGGTCTGCGCATCGAATTCGGAGCGGTAGAGGAATGGGCCGAAGAAGTGCACAACGCCCGAGTCGGCGGTGTCGCTGGGGATCCGGCGGGGGTCGCCGGTGACGTTGACGGCCAGGTCGGTCCCACCGTGGTAGCTGTGGTAGCGCGAGAGCACCTTGCGCCGGCCGGTGAACTGGCGGGCCATCCGGATCGCGTGCTCATTGGCGTCCGCGCCGGCATTGGTGAAGAACACGTGGTCGAGCCCGGCGGGGGTGCGTTCGGTGATGAGCCGGGCGGCCTCGGAGCGGGCGGCATTGGCGTGGGCCGGGTTGATGGTGCACAACAGGTCCGCCTGGTCCTTGATCGCCTGGACGACTGCCGGGTGCTGGTGGCCGATGTTCGTGTTGACCAGCTGACTGGTGAAGTCCAGGTAGCGCTTGCCGTCGCCGTCGAAGACATAGGAGCCCTGTGCGCGGGAGACGACCATGGGGGTGATCTGCTGCTGGGCCGACCATGAGTGGAACACATGTGCACGGTCCAGCTCATAGGCGCGCTGGGATTCTGCGACGATGGCTGCGGTTTCCTCCGGAGACAGTTCCGGGGCGTTGGCGGGCATAGCGGTCACACTATCTTTTTCCTTCTGGTGGAAAGGGCGGGGTTTGCGACGCGGCTCACAGAACCACCGTCGAGGACATCGTAGATCACAGCGCCGGGCAGCGTGAAGCCCTGTCCGCATCCTGTCCGTGTGCACCCGCTAGGCTGGCCGGTATGCCCCTGTACAGCCTGGCCGAACCCGTTGCAGCCGAACTGGAGATCAAGCGCTCCCGCTTCTTGACCGTGGTCGCGCCGGTGGCCGACGAGCCCGCCGCCAGGGCCGTCGTCGCAGCGGCGCGCGCGGACCATCCGAAGGCGCGCCACCACTGCTCGGCCTTCGTCCTGGGCCCCGCACCGCAGGTGCGCCGGTCCAGCGACGACGGGGAGCCCTCAGGTACTGCCGGCATCCCGATGCTCGATGTGTTGGTGGGCCGTGAACTGACCGATGTGGTCGCCGTTGTCACCCGCTACTTCGGTGGGACCCTGTTGGGCGCAGGCGGTCTGGTCCGCGCCTACGGCGGGGCGGTCTCGGCCGCACTCGAGGACGCGGTGATCACCACCAGGGACCTGCTGGTCCCGCTGACCGTCACCGTCCCCTACGCCCTGGCCGAGCTGCTGCGCGCCCGCATCGGGCAGGCCGGCTGGCGGGTGCTCGACCAGCGGTTCGCCGCCGAGGTGACCCTGACCTTCGCCGTACCGCGGGATGCGGTCCCCGACGCCAGGGCCGCGGTGGCCGATTTGTCGGCCGGGCGCATCGAGCCCGTGGAGGGCCGGGCCGATTGGCTCTGAACCGATCGCGCGCAGACCCACACAAGCCGGCTCCACTCCCCTAGACTGGGGAACATGAACGCAGCCGACAACGCCGCAGATCCCCTCGAATCACCGTCCCTCGAACCGCTGCGCACGGCGCTCGAGTCGTCCGGTGCACTGAGCAATGTGCACGCAGCGGATGGAATCGTGTTCGGCCTGGCCGATCTAGCCGCCGTCGACGCACAGCTGATCGTCAATGTGGACCCGGAATTGGAAGAGCGCACCGCAGCGCAAATCGACTCCGCGGTGCTCATCGGACACATCAAGGGGCTGTTGGCCCAGACCCCGGAGGATTGGCAGGCCATCGTCGAGGCCACGATCGACGAACTGATCGAAGCCGAGGAATTCGAAGAGGAATCCGCGCAGGACGAGGACCTGATGGCGGCCCTGCGCGACGATATGGAGCTGACCAGCGTGGCGGTGCTCCACGAGGCGGTGCTGCTCGAGTTCGCCGCGGAGGAAACCCTCCCGGATCATTGGGTGCGGGTGCAGCTGGACGAGGACCTCGACGTCTTCGCGGCGATGCTCGATGAGAAGGACGAGGACGAAGACGACACCCTGGTCTTCGACTCACTCGACGACCTACTGGCCCATCTGGAGGGCGAGGAGCCCTGAGCTCGAGCGAGGCTGTGCCAGGCCCTAGTCGAGCGTGGCGATCTTCGCGCAGGTCGCGTTGGTGATCTCCAGGAAGGCCGTCGGGGTCAGTTCGATGTCCAGGCCGCGCCGGCCCCCGGACACGAAGATCGTCTCATGGTCCTTGATCGTGTGGTCGGCCACCACCAGCAGCTGCTTGCGTTGGCCCAGCGGGCTGACCCCACCCGCCACATAGCCGGTGGTCCTTTCGGCCTCGGCCAGACCCGCCAGTTCTGCGCGCTTGCCGCCGGCCGCCTGGGCCAGGGCCTTGAGGTCGAGCTGACCCGACACCGGCACGATCGCGTTGACCAGTGCGCCGTCGACGGAGATGACCAGCGTTTTGAACACGCGATCGGCGGACACGCCCAGCGCATGAGCGGCTTCCGGCCCGTACTGGCGCACATTCGGATCGTGCTCGAACTCATGCACCTCATAGGCCATTCCCGAGGCATTGAGAATGCGCAGAGCGGGTGTGGCTCCCCCGCGGGATCGTGTTGCAGTCACTGGCTACCTCCGCTTCGGGCTCGGATTACTCGGCCGCCTCGGCGATCCGGTTTTCGGCCCGAATGTAGAATCACTCGTTTCCTAGCTGCTTGAAACTCTAAGCGACGTGGCGGACACGGACAAAATCGCGTCATTCGGTGTATTAGCCCCAACCCAGCTCGTGCAGGCGGTCTTCGTCGACACCGAAGTGATGGGCGATCTCGTGGACGATGGTAATGAAGATTTCATCGGCCAGTTCTCCCTCGTCGGCACACATCGCGACCAGGTTGTTCTTGAACAGGCTGATGGTGTCCGGCGGCATGAACCCGTAATCGCCCGTCCGCTCCGTGAGGGCGATGCCGTCATAAAGGCCCAGCAGCTCGGGGTCCTCGGGCGGAGCATCGTCGGCGACGAACAGGGCGACATTGTCCATATGCGCTGCGACCTCCGCCGGCAGGCGATCCATGGCGTGGGCCACCAGGTCGTCGAAGAGCTCATCGGAGACGGCGTCAAGATCCATCCGATCAGTCTACGGGCGGCACTCACCTGATGCCTGAAACACCCCTACACGAGTGGTGACAGAGCTCACCCCCGATCGATTTTGCATTAGCGGTTCGTTTCGGGATAAGCTTACGGAGGTTCAAGCGAACAGGGCGTAAATGCCTGGTTAGCTCGAACAGGAGAAATCCGGGCCCCCATCGTCTAGCGGCCTAGGACACCGCCCTTTCACGGCGGCGACACGGGTTCAAATCCCGTTGGGGGTACGACTGGAACGGAAGTTCCAGACAATAGAATAATGGCCCTGTGGCGCAGTTGGTTAGCGCGCCGCCCTGTCACGGCGGAGGTCGAGGGTTCAAGTCCCTTCAGGGTCGCGAAGACGTGGTTCTTCTTCAGAAGAGCTCGTTTTCACGAGAAAATTGAATATGGCTCTGTAGCTCAGTTGGTAGAGCGTTCGACTGAAAATCGAAAGGTCACCGGATCGACGCCGGTCGGAGCCACTGCTTCTTCGAAGCAATCGCCCCTTGTGGGCACAAGTGAATAATGGCCCTGTGGCGCAGTTGGTTAGCGCGCCGCCCTGTCACGGCGGAGGTCGAGGGTTCAAGTCCCTTCAGGGTCGCCATTTCACGATGGGCCCGGTTCTTCGGAACCGGGCCCATTTTCATTTCCGCCTCCTGCACCACAGGTTTCTCCTACTTCACTGCGGGCCAGCCGTTCGGCTTGCATCCGTGCAGCCCCTTGGTCTGCTGCATCATCAACGGCGCGGTCCGGCCCTTGCCTCCGCAATAGGCATGGCCATGTCCCAGGGCGTGGCCGACCTCGTGATTGACCAGATACTGCCGGTACTGGGTCAAGGAGCCGAACCCCTTTGCGGCTCCAACCCACCGGCGCGCGTTGAAGATGACATTGCGGCCGTTGCGACACGACAGCTTGCCCACCGTATTCAATGGCAGGCACATCCGGTCGGTGGTGTCGGGACTGGCGATATTGACCACGACATCGGCTGTTGCCGCCTTGGGCACCAGGGCGAAGCGCACTCCGTCCAGCTGCTGCCAGCTCCGCTTATCGCGCAGGGTGGCCATGATGAAGCCGGTGGCCTCGGCCCCGTCGATCGGCAGATTCGACTCCACGCGGACGGCCACATCGACCCGGCGACCCTTCCCCCTGGCCTTGGAGCCCTTGTGCACCGCCTGCCATTTGCCGCTGCCGTGGGCCGGGATCTTCGGCGCGGCAACGGGCGTCGGGGCCGCGGCGGTGGGCGTGGCCGGCGCGGACGATGCCCGAGTCGATGCAGCCGTGGACTCCCCCGCCCCCGTTCGCCCGGAACCGGGCTCACCGGAACCCGCGCAGCCGGTCAGCACTGCCAGGACCAGCACGGCCACCGCCGCGGCGCCCCTTCTCATTCCCCGCACTGTGCTCAGAACCTCGAAGAACTGCCGGAACCGGAGAAACCGCCGCCAGAGGAGCCGTAGCCGGTTGACGAACCCGATGAGGACGACGAGCTCTGCTGCGCGCGCTGATAGTTGTGCTGACCGTTGACGTAGCCGATCATGAAGGCAGTGGGGGTGGAGAAGTATGGACGGTCGTAATAGCCGGTGATCGACCGCGAGGCCCCATTTGCCCGACTCTGCTCCTTGTCGATCGCCTTCGAGATGTAGCGGCCGGCCCCTCCCGCATATGCGGTGCCCCGCGCCTGTAGTTCCTGGGTCTGTGCGCTCAAGCGCTTCCGCAGATCCGCGATCCGGTCTAGGCACTGCACGATGTTCTCGCCGCCCCCTTCTATTCCGGAGCGTCTGATGTCCTCGAGTTCGGCCTCGCCGGCGGCTCCGAAGCGTTTGAACTCCTCCGCCCGCTGCACGCCGACGCGGTTGGCCAACCGCGGATCGGCGAAACCGCGCAGGGCCCGGCCCGTCTCGTTGATCTCCTCAGTCCAGATCTGTTCCCAGCTGGAGTCGCGGTTGTAGAGCACGATGGCGTTCTGGAGCATATGTGTGGCATCCACGATGGTGTCGACGTTTCCGGCGAAATCCTTCAGCCGCGAGGTCATCCGGCCGTTGACGGGACTGATCACGGGCCAGGCGAAGGCGTTGAGTGCCGTGCGCTGGCTCAGGCTGTCATCGTAGATGCGCAGAACCTCCCCGGCGGTGGCGCGGATCTTCTCCCCCAGGCCGACGTCGGGGATCTCCTGCGCGGCGGTGACCCGGTCGTTGACCCCGACCGTGGTGGAGTCGAACTTCCCGGCCGCCATCACGAAGCCCTTGCGCAACAGCAGCGCGCCCGCACCGTTGAGGGCGAAGGCGACGACGAAGATACCCGGGATGATGAGGGCCAACAGTGGCGTCTTATACCAGGGCCGGGCCATCAAGTCCGCTGCCGCCCTGGTGACCTGCACGGCTCCCTCGGTCCAGTCCATCCGCTTGAAGGCATCCGATCCGGCCTGCTGAATCTTCTTCTCCCGATCGTGCCCGTCGCCCGACTCCACCCGAACGTCCTCGCCGAAGTAGGTCCCGACCTGGCCGGAGCCGGTCACCTCATTGCTCTCCACCGAAACGGTGAGGATGAAGGTGCCATCCGCCCACTTCCTCCCATCCGGTGACAGCAGATTCATATCGGGATTGGAGCGGGCCCACTTCAGGGTCTCCTCGTTGAGCTTGTCCGCATAATCCCCCGTGCGGAACCAGACGACCACACGAACCGGCCGGTGGAATCGCAGCTTCCCGACCTCTTCCTTGAGCAGAGTGGGATCCGCTGCATCAGCCTGTTCGACCACCTCGACTGAACTGGGCGCTGCCGTCGGCCTGGCCATCACCGCCCACCCGATGCCCAGCGCGACGAAGACCACTGCGAGCGCAAAGGAGGCCCACGCAGACAACCTCGCCCGACGGGCGAAGGGCGCATCCGTAGTCGATTCGGGTGAGGCCTGCGAGTTCGAAGCGGAAGCGGTCATGGCCCCAGCCTACTTGGCCGTTCCCCTTATGTGCGCGAGGCCACCGTGGATACCCGGGGGCCGCGCCAAGCCCATGGGTTGTTCAGGCCTTGTAATAGCACAGTTGAGTAGTGGTCGCCAGCAGGCTGCCGTCGGCTCCCCAGATCTGCGCGCGCTGATCGGCCAGGCCGGAGAAGAATTGGGTGGCCCGCACCGTGCACAGCAGATACTCCCCCTGCTCTGCCAGCACGTCCGGGCCCGCATGGAAGTAACTGGTCAGGGTGACGGTGCCGGCGGGGACCGCGCGGCCCAGACGGTTGAAGATCCGGGGTCCGAAGATATCGCAGGCCGAGGCCAGGGCCGGATAGTCCCAGCCCCGTGGACGGGCGTGGCGCACCCAGACGGTGGTGGTCGAATCGGGCGAGGCCTCGGCGCCGTCGACGGGGAACGCTCCCGTTACGAAGCGCATCTCGTAGTTGTCCAGCCAGGCGAGGCCGCGCACGGGCTTCGCCACGGGGACCTCCGCGGGCGCCGGTGCCACCGGTCCGGTTACCTCCAAGTCCGTCCAGCCACCCCGTTCGACAGCGGTCAGAGCGGAGCCGGTGAGCACGGTGGACCCGTTCTGTTCGACCGTGCACGTCCAGTGCTGGTTCGAGTTGTTCGTGCGCACGGGCGTCCGATGCAGCTCGTAGGAGCCATCGGCGACGGGCGCCGCGTAGTTCAGGGTCAGCGCGACCGGTCTGCCGTGGACCCGCTGATCACGTTCGATGGCCGCGACGACGGTGGCCGCGGTCGCTCCGCCATAGGGTCCGACCATGTTCGCAAACGCTGGATCAGTGGCTGCCCGTACAGTATCGACATCGACGTCCGACGTCCCGATGACCCGGTCAAGGGGGTGCGCATCCGCACGAGCATCATTCATGTCCTCAGCTTAACGAACGATCCACATATATCCCCGTTCGCAGTTTCAATAGTTTCGGTTTTTCCGATTCGAAGCGGATTCAGGCGTTCCAGCACTCGACCGGGTACACACTGGCCCTACACCAGCACTACTCGCAGTCTCCACCGTCCTGGCAGGAGCGGCACCACCTCCGAGAGGCCACCATGGACATCGCACTCGTCGACACCCACCATTCGTATATCCGCGCAGCCGTCGTTGCCGCCGCCGGCGAGCTCCCGCAGCTGACCTTCATCGGTGGCTTCCCCACCGTGGCCGAACTCCTGGCCGGTTCCCCGTGCCCTGGCATCGTGGTCCTCGGTTTGAATGTCAACGACGAAATCCTGCCGCAGGACAATGTGAGCAGACTGCGGCGGGCCGGCGCAGTGGTCATCGCACTGATCGGCGATGAGGATCCCTACCGGCGGCGTGCGCTTCGCGATTGCGATCTGATCGGGGTGGTGAGCAAGGCCGAACCCGTGACCGCACTGACCCTTGCCCTGCAGAGGGCGGCCTCGACCGACGGCCGCGAAGACGCACGTGCCCCGCGTCCGCCGGCTCCGGACGAGCGCTGGCCCCGGGCGGGGCTGTCCCCCAGGGAGACCGAGGTCCTCGCCCACTACGCGCTGGGACACACCGCAGCCTGGATCGCCCATACGCTGAGTATCTCCGAGGGGACGGTCTCCGACCATGTCAAACACATTCGGAGAAAATACCGCGAGGCCGGGCGGCCGGCACACGACAAGGTGGCCCTCTACCAGCGCGCAGTCCAGGACGGTGTGCTGCCCTGCCCAGCACAATCCCCGGAACTGGGGAGATGACGAAGGGAACAGAATCCGGAATAATCGGTTAGGTTCGGATATTTCGAACTTCCTAACAGCAACGCATAACCAGGACGCACCATGACAGAGCCATCTACTCACAAAGACCTGGCACGCGAGTTGCGAGAACTGCGGCTGAGTAAGGGCAATCCCCGGCTCGATGACATCGCGCAGGCCACCGGGCTGTCCCGTACCGTCCTGTCCGACACCTTCAACGGCAAGGGCAGTGTCTCCGACAACACCCTCTACCGTCTGGTCGAGTACTTCAACGCCGATTACGATGACCTGCGGCGCAAACGCGATAGCACGGGTACCGAAGTCCCGCCGGAGTCCCGGGCCCGGCCGACCCCGCCGGCCGGGCCCGTGCACTCGGCCGGGCCGGTACCCGCAGCCGCGCACCCGGCCCCCACCAAGTGGTACCGCCGTCCCCTGACCGCGGGTCCGGCGCTCCTCGCATTGATCCTCACCATAGTCCTGTCCGTCGGGGGTTCGGTCCTGGGCAGCCGCCTGGTCTCCGCGCCGAGCCCCGGGACGAATCTGTTCGCTCCGACGGACCCACTGTTGGAACGCGCCAATGGGGCCGACCCCATGGCCACCAGGTGCAAGGACGACAAGATCATCGCCCTGTCGGAGAAGCGGCGCGGCGAGGATTTTCTGATCGAAATGCTCTACTCGAATCAGTGCATGGCCATGTGGGGCCGGGTCACCCGTTACGACGGCAAGTCGGGTGGGAACTTCGTCGAGATGACGATCTACCCGCAGGGGGATCCCACAAGCGACCGCGCCCAGACCAGGCGCTTCGACAACGCCCAGAGCGTCTACACCCCGATGATCGTCGAACCGGAGATCGACCGGACGGTCTGTGGTGTCGCCACGGTGGGGATTGCGGGGAAGAAGGTGGAACTCGGGCCCCCTGTATGCGCCTGAACCCCTACTCACCCCATCCACCCCGACCACTTTCAGGCCCAAGGACCTCCGCGATGACACAGCAACGACCTTCGACCCCGGATACCCCAGAGGCGAGCAGAGACGACCGAGCCTCGCTGGCCTACGACCTGCGCGTGCTGCGGATGAGGGGCGGCGACCCCGTACTCGCGAAGATCGCGACCAAGGTCGAGCTGTCGAACGCCACGCTCTCCGCTGCGTTCAATGGCAGTTCCCTGCCTTCGGAGAAGACGCTCTACCGACTTGCCCGGTACTTCGAGGTGAGTCCACAACCACTGTTGCGCAAACGCGCCCGAATCCTGGCCGCAGAGGGACGGACCCGGCAGACGGATGCCGACGTTGTCCAGCCGGGTATCGACCCGGCCACTGCTCCGCCGGCCCAGCCGACCGGTCCGGCACCGGCCCAGCACACCGGCGACGGTGCGCAGGGCAACGGGTTGCCGAAGACACCGCCGGAACCGGCAGAGCCCGAACCACACGGGCGCAGACCGCGGTCGAGGCTCCTGTTCGGCACCGCGATCGCCGCCGGGCTGGTCACCGCGGCCACGATCGGCGGAATCACCGCCATGACACTGAGCCCCGGGACTGCCCAGGATTCGGACGAGCACTCGGAGGCCGTCGGCCTCACCCGGCACATCGACCCCAAGGATGGCGCCGATCCGAGCATGACCACGTGCAGTGGCGATGCCGTGGTCGTGAAGAGGCAGTCCGCGTATGAGGAACAGGTCGAGGTGAAGCTCGTGCACTCGGCCGCCTGCCACGCCTACTGGGGCACCGTGGAACGGTTCGATCAGATCGGGATGAAAACGGGCCAGCGGGTGATCATGCGCATCTTCCCCGGAGCGAACTCCACCGATGCCCGTGCGCTCGAACGGAAGGTGGAGAACAGGCGGAAGGTGACCTCCCCCATGTTGGTGATGACCGGCACCGAACAGCAGGTGTGCGGTCTGGGCAGCGTCACCGTCGACGGCGAGCTCCGCCCGGCCGGCAGTATCCTCTGCGTACCGGCGGCGCAGTGAACGGTTCGGACCGCTGGTCCCGACCGACCGAATAGAATCATCATGTGATCCCCGACTCAACGACGCGGCACGCGGGCCTCTCAGCCACCGTTACCGCAGCCCTCATCCTCATCCTGATCTGCGGGTTAACCGGTTGCGTGTTCCTGCCCTTCGGCGGCGGAGGATCCGGTGACTCGGCGGACGAGCAGGCGGGAACCTCGGCGCAGGAGGAGACCGCCCCGCCGCCCGAGCCGATCCCCACTGCCATCGTGCTCGACGCCTCGGGCTCGATGAAGGCCGACGACGCGCCGGGGGTGCGCTTCACCGGCGCGCAGCGTGCCGTGACCAAACTGATCGACTCCCTGTCACCGGAACAACAGGCGGCAGTGCTGGCCTACGGCACCGGCACCGACAGTTCCTTCGCGCAGAAGACAGCCGGCTGCAGGGACGTCAAGACCCTGGCGAAATTCGGCCGGGTGGACAAGGGCAGGGTCAAACGCGCCATCACCGACCTGAAACCGGCCGGCTACACCCCGATCGCCTACTCGCTCAAACAGGCCGCGGCACAGCTGCCGGGCAGCGGACCCAGACAGATCGTGCTGCTGACCGACGGAGTGGACACCTGCTCCGACGACGCCGAGGGCCTCGACCCCTGCCGGGTCGCCCAGGAGCTGGGCGCCGACGGAGACCTGCACATTCATGCGGTGGGCTTCCGGGCCGATGGACCGACGAGCAAGCAGCTGACCTGCCTGGCCGATGAGACCGGTGGGAGCAGCCAGAATGCGCTCAATGGCCCACAGCTGAGCGCGCGCATGGCCGCCGCGCTGAATCGTCCGCTGGCCGACACCAGGCTCTCGCCCGCCGGCTACCACGGATTGACACCGGGGATGACCGCACAGGCAGCCACAGCCGCAGGGCTGGAAGGCGATATCCCCGCCACCGGCCATGCCGAACTGGCCTACCACGGGGCCACAGTCGTGTTCGAGGACGGAAAACTGCGCGAGATCACCACGTCGACCGCCCGCACCATCGACGGCCTCGCCCCCGGAGACGATATCTCGCAGGCGGAGTCAACGTATAAGAACCCGCACCTGCCCACCCAGGTGGTCGACGGGACCGCGCGCTACACCGCCGATGCCATCACCGGGACCGGCTACCGCATCGCCTTCACCGGTGCCGATGCGCACACTCCGGGCGCCAATCCGAGCGGCAAGATCACCTCGATCACCCTGTGCGATTGCGCCACGAACGACTCCTACTCCGTCGCCCCGCCGCCCCTGCGGATGTTCCCCGGATGCGAACACCTCACGGGCGATACCTGCCGCACCGTCGATGCGGTCCAGGTCAGGCACCCGGAGAAGGGTCCGCTGACACTGACGATGATGATGGTCTACAACCAGTCCTCGAAGAAGTACGGGGATACCGCGGCCACGGGCTTCCTATGGGTGGTCGATGCCGATGGCAAGGTCACCGATCCGATGGGCAGTCCCGCGGCGTCCGTCGCCGACTGTGACCCGCACGCCAAGGGCGGTTGCGGGGAGGCAGTGGGACCGGCCTTCCGCTGGGATGCGGCCGAGGTCGACGAGCACCGCGATTCGTTCAAGTTCTTCACCCCCGAAACCGACCGCGACGGCACCGTGTTCTTCCGCGCACCGGGCGTGAAGAACCCCATCATGTGGAAACCCAGCAGGTACGGGACCACCTACGAGCTGGACGTTCCCGACATCGCAGATTTCCAATTCGACCGGGACACCCTGGAACTGGGCGATGTGGACCAGAGCGGACACTACGTGCTGAACGCGACCGCGAATGGCACGACCCGCGCATACCATTACGACGGCCATGGGTACGTAACCGAATAGCCGGGCGACCCTCGACTATGGTCTGTGCAGACCTGTGACCTGGGGTTTTGAAGATTCTGAAAACTTTGGAAAACCAGTATGCCCCGGCGGGCGGAAACCCGGTCGGCGCATCCGTGGGGTGGAATACGATCACGGGGTGATCCCTCACTTCAAACCCCTGCGTGCGGGCCTCAGCGCCGTCATCGCCGCAGCGCTGGCCTTCGTCCTGCTGGGCCTGACCGGCTGTTCCCTCCTCCCCTTCCCACCCGGCGGCCAGACCTCCGATGGGGCCGCTGACCAGGCCGGGGGAACCGGCGAGGGCCGGCCCGTGCAGGATAAGATCCAGCCGGTCCCCACCGCGATCGTGCTCGACGCATCCGGCTCGATGAAAGCCGAGGACGCACCCGGCCAGCGCTTCGCCGCAGCCAAGCGCGCCGTGCACGGACTGATCGAGAAGATCCCCGAGGGCCAGAGCACCGCATTGCTGACCTACGGGACGGGGACCTCGAACGCGGATTCCGCACAGGCCAAGGGCTGCAAGGACGTCACGACGCTGTTGAAGGCCAAGGCGATCGACAAGAGGGCCTTCGATGCGAAGGTCGATGGGATCAAGCCCTCGGGCTACACTCCCATCGCCCTGGCACTGCAGACCGCGGCGAAGGAGCTGCCCGATTCCGGCGAGCGCTCCATCGTGCTGCTGTCCGATGGCATCGACACCTGCGCCGATCAGGGCGAGAGACTCAACCCGTGCACCGTGGCCAAGGACCTGGGCGCCGACGGCGGCCTGCACATCCACACCGTGGGGTTCCGGGTGGACGGACGGACCAGCAGGCAGCTGTCGTGTCTGTCCGAGGCGACGCAGGGCACCAGCTGGGACGCTGTCAACGACGCCCAGTTGACGACCCGGCTGGCGGCCACCCTGAACCCGGGGCTGACGTCCAAACAGCTCACCCCCGATGGATATGGTGGACTACGCCCGGGCATGAGCGCCGACCAGGCGAAGCAGGCCGCGGACTTCGACGAGGACGTTGCCGGCTCCGGCAGGGTGGAGATCGTCTGGCGTGACTGCACCCTGGTCTTCGTGGACGGGAAGCTCAGCGAGATCATCACCGATAAGGCCACTACCCTTGACGGGGTGAAGGTCGGCGACGACATCTCGGCTGCGGAGAAACTCTACAAGGATCCCGATCTGCCCACCCCCGTGGCCGATGGTGCAGCAACCTACGCTGCGGATCCGATCAACGGCCTGGGCTACCGCATGTACTTCGACGGGGCGGATTCCCACCAGGCGGGTCAGAAGCCCAGCGGCACGATCACCAAGATCGTGCTGTGCCTGTGCGGGACCACCGACTCCTACTCCGTGGCTCCCCCACCGGTGAGCATCTTCCCCGGCTGCACGATCGCGGACAAATGCCGGGTCACCGATGCGATCCAGGTGCAGCATCCGTCCAAGGGCGCATTGACGCTGGCGATGGTGGCTCGGTCCAACACGGGTCCGGCCGGCGAGCCATATGGTTCCTACGGTGCCATCTATGTCGTCGACTCCGCGGGCAAGGTGATGACTACGGAGGGGAAGGTCGCCGGTGTCGACCCTGGCGACACCGGTTCGGCGATGGAAAGCTTCTCACCCCTGGACGAGGTCGCCGAGGACTTCCGCTTCATGCGCCCCGCAACGGATAGATCCGGCTGGATCTTCGGAAAGTCTCTGCACTTGGACGGCACTCAGGCTCTGTCGCTGAAGATGGAGAAGAACGGCTACTTCACCAGGACGGACAGCACCGTCATCGACTGGGACCAGATCCAGTTCGAGGGAGAAGCCGACATGGACTGGAACGGAATCGATTCGCGTGGCTACTACCGCATCAAGGTCGTGGCAAAGGAAGAGAATCCACAGACCTATATCTGGCACAGGAAGGGAGATGGATATGTCCTCGAGAACTGAGCCCCACCCTTTGTGTCGTGCGACGCGGGCATTCCGCCTGCCCAGCATCCTCCTCGCCCCGGCACTGGCTCTGGGCGGATGCGGTGCATTCGCCTCGACCGGTAGTGCCGACGACGCGACCTCGCCCATCAGCTCTGTCGCCGGTCCCGCCGGGGTCGAGGCCACAGCCGGGCAGGCGCGGCCCGTCGACCCGCCGGCGGCCTCGGCGATCGAGGGGTGCACGGAGGACAGCTGTGAGCTCGCCGATGCGGTGGAATACCAGCACGAGTCCAAGGGCCTCTTGACCGTGGTCCTCTACGTCGACGGGCGCGAGAGCGTGGACCCCTCCGAGAAGTGCCGGATCGCGGTCCTGGCCGATGACCAGACCGTGCAGATCGTGCCGATCCTGTGGGGCAACACCTTCGACCTGACCGGCGCGGAACTCGCCAATGCCTTCCACTTCCTGTCCCCCGCCGCCGACGCCACGAAACGGCTGTTCATCAAATCCCCCGTGCTCGACGGAGGCACCGCCGACGGTCTGATCCCCATGGCGAACGGTTACTTCCAGCCCCTGGACATCTCCGAGTTGCCCGAGGCCGACGATTTGGACGAGGACTCCGACGTGCGGTGGGGACCCTTGGACGATCGGGGCTATTACACGCTGAAGGTGAACTCGCAGACCGCACGCTGGAATGGTAAGGCGTATGTCCTCGAATAACGACGACACCGGCACTGCGGGAGAGCCGGGGGCCGGGTCCGGGCTGCCACAGTGGTCGCTGCCCCAGTCCGAGTCCGAACACTATGAGGTTCCGGACCACCCCCATGCCGCCGCGCCGACTTCCGGCTCTCCCCAGCGGCCCTTCCAACCGACCGGCATGGGAACTCCGACCGGCGTCCCTACGGCGACCACCGTGCCGGCAACGTCCGCGGTGCCCGCCGACCCCGCACCACGCAAACGCCGCAGGCTGCTCCTCGTCTCCGCGCTCGCCGGGGTGGTGGTGCTTCTTCTGGCCGCGACGGGCATCGGCTATCTGTCGGGCCGGGGCTCGCACGTCACCGCCGCGCCCGAGGCCTCCGGGCAGCCCGGTGCCGACGCGAGCGCGCAGGGTTCGACCGACAACTCAGGGCAGGACGCGTCACGCGCCGCCGACGGTGGTCCGGCCGCAGCCTACCCCGGCGGCGCGCCCGCCAAGCGGCATGCGGCGGGCCGGGCCGGGGCCTCGCGCCCGGGAACGTATGCGATGAGCCTGCCGGACAACGGCGCGATCGAACAGTGCAGCAATCTGCAGTGCACGATCGTGGACGCCGTGCGATTCAACCACCCTGTCCTGGGCGCGGTGGAGCTGATCCTCTACCTCCATGATGAGGACGACAACTCGGCGAAGGTCGCGGTCCTCAAGGAGGACGGGGAGTACCTGAGCACGGTGCAGAATCTGGACCTGGATGCGCGTGGCCTGTCGTACTCGGCGGGGAAGGACAAACTGCACTTCCTGCGCATTCCCGTCGACTCGACCGGCATGGTGTTCCTGGTGGTCCCGGGCGAGACCGGGCGGGCCCGAGCCCTGCTGCCCGCGGATTCCCAGACCTCGCCCATGCAGATGTACGACTTCTCCGAAACGGTGGCGCAGTGCCAGGGGCTCTGTTGCAAAGATTGGCGGCAGTCAGAGGTAGGCTGTCGCTCTGCGCCGATCAGGCGGCTGCTGCGAAATGGTGGTTGAGCATGCCCATGGCCTCCGTCAGCGCCGAGGGCCCAATGCCAAAA
>NZ_JANIJX010000016.1 GCF_024580735.1 Brevibacterium moorei
CCCATGGAACGGCCCGACCACCGCGGCGACACGCGCAGGCACATCACACCCGAACAGTACAATCACCTACAACATGAGACAACGACGCCGCGATCAAGCACAAACCCCAACCCGTGAAAAATCGAGGCTAGGTGTAGACAGCGAGTTGTGCCGACTCCTTGAGAATATATTGTCAGGCATTGGTCAAGAGGTTATCGCGGTTGGCGGCGATCTTGATACGACAGATGTTGACTCCCAAGTGGTTTTGATCCAGAAAGATATGAATTCACGGCCTGATTGGCTCGGTGTTGCACCCCGCGAGCAGGAAGCAATCGAAGCTGTTGCTGAAACTCTCACCGGGGCTGCTATTGCTCTACGCAAAGAAATGGTGGATTGGAAGAATGAGCCGAGTCCTGATGCTTCTTTGGAAGCTGAAGCTGAATACATCCAATCCTGGCTTGACGAAGCAGACCGGCTAGATGAAATTGCAAACAGACTTGAAGGAGATTTATCATGACCTACAAAATTGGATATGCTCGCGTAAGCACCAAAGGACAGTCCACGAAGGTTCAGGAAGAACAGCTCTGTAAGGCTGGCTGTGACGAGGTTATTTCTGACCAGGCAGTGAGCGGTGCCAAGAACCACAAGTCACCGAAGTATCGTCACCTCTTCGAGTTGGCGCAAGAGAGGCTTGATGAGGATGAAGCTGTTGAAGTCATCGTTGTAAAGCTTGACCGCTTCGGTAGGAGCACGAAGTCAGTGTTGGACGGGTTGGAACGACTGGCTCGTATGGGAGCAAGCTTCAGGACTCTTGACGGTGGACTGAAGTACGAACTGGGGAACGCCTATGACGAGTTGGTAGTCACGATCTTTGCCGGTCTCGCTAAGTTCGAACGAGACTTGATCACTTCACGGATGAGTGAGGGTCGAGCAGCAAAGGTTGAGAAAGGTCTACGGCTTGGGCCGAAGCCTCAGTTGAGCAACCGGCAGGTCAAGGCGATTCGGGATGACTACAAGGACGGGGCTACAGACCGGAGGATCGCTAAGGACTGGAAGGTGTCTCGCACTACGGTTGATCGGGTCCTTGGCATCTACGGCTAGGAGAACAAGCCTTATGTAACGATTGAACAGTGGGAAGCAGCCAAGAAAAAGGCTGATAGCTCATGATCGGCACACTGATTGCACGTCACAAGATCTCGTTCCTGGTGCTCTTCATCGGTGGCGTTCTCTGGTGGACAACTGGTGACATTCGGTTCTTCTGGATCGCTGGTGTCGCTTGCATCGTTGGAATCGTGATGTTCAGATTCCCCCGAACGATCCTCTGGGGTCTGGTTTGTGCATATGGAGCGTTAGTGTTACCTGGAGCAGGTTGGGTCCTCGTCCTCGGAGTTATTGCCATACTGATGACGATCCCTCTGTTTCGGGGACTCACACCTGTTGGCGACTTCTCGAAACCCGCTCTGAAGTGATCCGTCAGACTACAAAAAGCCGGCCACCTCCAATCGGTGGCCGGCTCCGAGTGAGAGAAGTGGTCAGCCCTTGATCTTTGGGATCACTTGATGACTAAGATAGTTTGCCATTATCTCCTTGTCGACCGATTTTACTATATCTAGTGGGTCAGAAATATTTACTGTCGTAGTTACACTGTCATCGCCGATAACTAGTCCGTCAGTGCCGTTAATGGTGTGCGCTAGATTGTCCCAGCCCTGTTTATTTCCGAATATAATTTGAATTTCTGAGTAGTCGAGTTCGTCGCTATTTTCGGGTGTGTAGTCAACTGGCATGTTACAGCGAAGGAGTCTACCGTTGCTGCCACCTTTGCCGAAATCGTCGACTCTATTTGTCCAGTCATCCCCTTCCGGTTTGCGTGTCTGACCGAGTGCCTTAAATAGCGTTTCTGGATTTCCTGCCACCTTCATACAAGCGGCTTCAGCTTTTCCTTGGAATCGATTGAGTCGATGCTGAGTCTATCGTCAGGTTTTGCTGCACCAGTTAATGAACTACTGCCACCGCCACAAGCGGTCAAAATTCCTACGATTGCGAGCGTTGCAATGGTTCCAAGGATTGGCTTTAATACATGCATAAGAATGCACCCTTTCGGTGCGGCAACTCCAGTCAATTCTACGGGTGTTAATATTGCATGTTTTCGAGTACTTTATTCATGAAGTCAGTGTATTCGTCGTTATCGTTTTTGGGTGAGATATTCGCTGTTGGTTCGCTTCCTGTTTCACTTTCGGAGCTACCTCTGGTCGTAATCGTGTACCAACTAACTCCCATCCGCTTATTGTAATCGGAGATGGTGTCACCCTCATTTGAAGTTCCGCCTGCGCTTTTGTAATTTATTTTCATTACAAATACGAACTTTCCGTATTTGTCTTTTTTGAATGGTATGGAGCACGAGAGACTCGCGCCATCTTCTTCGTAAGATTGCCTGGAGTCCTCGCTTTTCCCTGCTTTGTCATCGTATTCTGCGTTCCAGGCACCATTAGCCGGCGCCGCGACTGCATCTTTATCAGGTTCTTTTGTAGACGGTGCGCTCTTGAGGTCGAACTTCTTGGCGAAGTCAGTTGATTTGCCGAGGTAAGCCATACAAGTCTCTTCAGGGTGTCTGCCCGCAAGAAGTAGGTGCTTTGGGTCGTTCGGATCGCTTGAGTATGTACTCTTCGGTTGGTTTGCTTCCTTCGCTGAGTCGCCATTAGTTCCATCCGCTGCCTTGTCAGATCCTCCGCCACCACAAGCAGTGAGGCTTCCGACGAGTGCGAGCGTTGCGAGGGTTCCGAGGATCGGCTTGATTGTGCGCATAGAGTTACTGCCTTTCAGTAGCTTTGGGGAAGGGTCACCAGAGGACTTGCTTAGCCTTGGAGAGGAACAAGCCATGCTTAGAGTGGATGCTCCAGCAAGTGAGTCCCTTCTTTGCACTTGAACAGGCGTAGTCACCGATGGTCGCTGAAGTGCCGTGTGCAAGCGTTACTGGCTGTTGTGCTGCAGGGCCGTCATCGCGGTTCGGTTTGAACGCCTTGCCAGTGGGGTTGAGATCTATTCGAACCTGGGGGTTGATCATGCTGCAATCCAGAACTTCAGCTGAAGCACTGCACCAGATGTTCTTGGTCGGAGTCATGATGAGACTCTCAGTGGGTAGCTGCTTCGCTCCCTTTGGTCTTGTCACGCAACCTTCCGGCGCTGCTCCCTCCGGTAACTTGGGATTTCCAGCGCATGAGTTCCCTGCGGCCTTCGGGGAATCGCTTGGTTCCTGGATACCAGCGTTCGGACTACCTGAAGGCTTTTCTTTCCCGAAGTCCGACCAGGGGAGCGTCACATCCCCAATCCCGCAGGCGTCGAATGAGTGCGCTCCGGCCGACCATGTGGCATTGAAGCCACTATCCGTGGGGCTGAATGCTTCGAAGCCGTTGGCCGAGGCTGGATCTTCATCGTAGTTTTCCAAGCACTTGCCCTTCTTGATAGCTGAGGCAAGGTCAGGGTCACTGGTGTTGATGAAGTCGCTCGGCTGGGCTGGCTTCCCGGTTCGGAGGTTCACGGTAAGTGACTTGACCGTGGTCTCGGGATGGGCGCCGAATGGTGTGATCCCCAGCTCGTACGAGACAGTGGCGTAGTCCTTGTAGATCTGAGCGTCATGCTGTTTGAACCGAGCATGAGTGATGCACTTGCCCTTGGTGTGCTCGTCACATTGCTCCTCTGAGCCGCCCGAGATACCGCTTTCGATACTGATGGAGTTCTTCTTCAACTCCTTCATGAGGTCAGCTTTGAAAGCCTTGGTGTAGCCGTCAGCTATGGATGACTCAACGCCCGTAACCTTCGGCACCTGGGCATCTACCGTCACTGTGGACTTGTCGCCGTATTTCAGCGTCTCGGACTGCATCGTGAGCTTGGGGTTGAACTCAGCTGTTGGGCTAGCACCTGGTGTCTTGGCCGTGGAGCCTCCACCCGATCCGCCACATGCAGTGAGCGCGAGTGCAAGACAGACACTGGCTATGGCTGCAAGTGTCGTCATTGTTGTTCTGGTCGTGAGTCTCATGCTTGAGCCAGCACCACCTGGTGTTCGTTCAAGTCGATGACCTGATGGTTCGGGAGTGCATGAGCGAGATTCTGGTGAAGCATCGGAAGAGCTTCACGCTGGAGAACGTAGGGGAGCGCCACAATATACGTTGGCTTGTGAAGTGCCCCCGTCCATGTGAGCTGTACTGCTTCAGGAGCTGCATTCATTGCTCGCGCTACTCCGGTCTGCACTGCGCTGCCGCCTTGCTGGATCTTCTTGATGTCCGAGACGGAGAGCCCACCTACTACAAACGAAACCACGATCACGAGTAGATCGAGGAAGAACAGTCCGCCAGGGCTCTTCACGATGAAGAAAGTCGGGATCATCAGCAAGACAAGCACGACCCAACCAACGATGCACGGGATGCTAGTCCGGAAGGATGCGATGAGATGGAGGGGGAATTTGAAGACTGAGAACGGGGCCTTAGTGAGAAACTTGGCTCCGGCAATCACAATGACCAGGCTCATGACAATGCCCCATGGAGACGTTGCCATGTTCTTCTCGGTGTCGCCATCGCTACCCATGAGTTGCATCAGGCTGGTCAAGAGGATCATGAAGAATGCTGCAACGATGGTGAAGGCGGCTGCTACTGCCTTGCGGCTGGTACTTCTGGGGTCTGCAAAGAATGAGCCGACTGCATAGCCTGTGGCTGCTCCTTTGGCTACCTCTCCGAACATGCCCATGTGGGTTCGTCCTTCCTGGTTCGCAACAGTCCAGGGCGTACGGAGACACACCTGTCTGAGGTCAGTACGTAAAGGGGTTCGAGATTCACCGTATGTGGCACTAGACGCGCTCAACTGCAGGAGCACGCATCCCGAACAAACCCGAACAAGCCCGACCGCGGTATGCACTCCCGAACACGCCCGTTATGATCGTTGCCAACACAGGTGAGAGACAGGAGACGTTGATGACAGCCGAGGGGTTGGAACACTCGGAAGACGAGAGCTACGACAAGATAGCTCATGACCTTCAACAGCTTCGGGTCACCGCTGGAGACGTTCCCTACGCTGAGATCGTCCGTCGAATCGGTAAGCAACGTGAAGCCCGAGGCGTCAGTCCTGCCTCCTCTCGCCCTGGCCGCACCACTGTCTATGACGCCTTCCGCGAGGGGCGTTCTCGAATCAATACGAACTTGGTTTGCGAGATTGTGGAAGCCCTCGGAGCCACTGAAGCAGAGGTAGCAACCTGGCGGACTCGATGCAATGAAGCTCGGGCGCTATCCGTAAGGGTGAAGTCGGCTCCTACACCAGAATCTGTAACTCAACCGGAACCAAAGATCACGGAGGAAACACCAAAACCAGCATGGCCGAGTTTGCATCCAGTTGCCGTTCGTGCGCTGTTAGTTGCACTGTGTTTGGGGATTAACTTTGTGGGCTATACGGCGATCGCTTTCCTGCACTTACCGCTCTATCTAGACATGATCGGCACTGGTCTTGCTGCGATTGCACTGGGGCCTTGGTATGGCGTTTTCGTCGGTGCTGCCACAAGCGTGTTCGGATATTCGATCCACGGCTCGATGGTGATCCCACTTGTCGTGGTTAGCTCTATAGGCGCTCTCGTCTGGGGTTACGGAGTTCGGAAACTTGGATTCGGACGTTCCTTCAGTCGCTACTTCTCACTCAATGTAGCTGTAGCTGTGGCCTGTTCCCTGATTGCGACCCCTATACTCGTTCTCTTTTTCAACGGTGGCACTGGACATAATGGCGACTCTATTGTTCATACGTTCACGAGCTTGGGAGAGCCTGAACTTCTGTCCGTCTTCCAGGCGAATCTGATCCTGTCGGTAGTGGACAAGCTATTGTCTGGCTTCATCATCCTGATGCTGCTCAACGCCATTGGATCGAAACTCCATGTCAAAGGCCTTGGAACGCACGACAAGCCATTCTTCTACTTACGCCTCAGCAACTATGCACCGGTGGGGTCGAGTTGTCAGTCTCATGCACTTTCATGACGGTACCTGCAAAGTGGGTGGGTCATGGGTGAGACGTCAGCTACAGCGGTCTAAGAGATCAACTCAATGGTCATGCACAATCGCCCGACTCGGCTTGACTCTCCGCGAGACTGCACGCTACGTTGGCCGCAGTATCTTGGAGGATTTCATAAGGCTTGCAGGCCGTTACTGCAACTTTGGGATGTTTAGTGAGACGTACCTCGAGTTGCAGGTGTCTAGCAATTTTTCACGAATTTTGATGAACGAATGTGAGACCGTGGTGGGGCATGACTTTCGGGGTGACGTGGAATCACCATTCGCGAAGTCCGTTGCTATAGTTGCTGAAGCTTCGAGGGGGTTCAAATCCCCTATCCTCCGCGTTGAGGTTGAAGCCCGGAATCACTGAGATTCCGGGCTTTTCCCTTGTCTAGACTGGGGGAGCGGACCCTTGACAACGATGCACGTTTGCTTGACCGGCCGACGTCTCTCGCCTGAAGTTAAGGGCACTACGACAGGCTCGCTTCTCTAAATGAGACGCGGGTCTGTTCTCTTTTGGCCGATAGCCTCTGCTAGAACGTGTTGCATCAGTACCGGCTCGCCTCTTCGAAGTCAGGGGCGGTCTTCTTTTTCAACGACGTCTGTGCTAGTTTCGGGATAACAAGACCGGTTCCGCTGCCCGCTTCGGTGGGAGTCCAGGGCCGGTCCTCGTTTTTCTTCCAAAGTGGTGACGATGACGGACGCCAAGCAGTTCAAGACATATACGCAGCAGATTGCACTTCTTGAACAGCGCGGCATGACCGTCGAAGACCCGCCATCTGCTGTAGCGTTGTTGCGTCAGCTGAACTACTACCGTCTTTCCGGCTACTGGCATCCCATGCGGCGCTTCGATTCTGGAACTGGGCAGAGCCTCGACGTGTTTCGGCCGGGTGCGTCATTTGAGCTTGTCCACCAGTTGTACTTGTTCGACGAGCAACTCCGAAATGTCGTTTCTGGTGAACTCGCATGAATCGAACTGGCCGTTCGTGCGCTACTCGGGCATGCACTGGGTGCGATAGATCCCTTCTTCCACTTGAAACCAGAACTGCTTGGAGCCTCTGCTCGCCAGATCGTCTCGAAGCGGGGAGATACTCGCTACGAGGTTTGGCTGAAGAAATACGAAGCAGCGCTGAGAGCATCGCGTGAAGATTTCGTTGCGCACCATAAGAAGAAGTATGGTGACAAACTCCCGATCTGGGCGGCTGTCGAGGTGATGGACTGGGGCACCCTTTCACACCTCTACGGTATGGCGCCCGGGTGTGCACGCAACCCGGTCGCTGACGCGTGCGGGCTGAGAGCACCGCAACTTGAGTCATGGTTGAAGTCACTGAACATTTTGAGGAACTACGCTGCGCACCATGCGCGGCTGTTCAACCGTGTCTTCGACATCAAACCGAGATTCAGCAGCGATCCACGGCTGGCTGTGGCGAAGGGTAGCGAGAATCGCGTTTTCACGCAGCTCACCTTGATTCAGTACCTGCACCATGAGTTGAAGCTGTCGGCCGCCACCTCGTTACCGGCCTTGTTGACGACGTATCCAGAGAACGGGGTCGTTCCGTTCAAACGAATCGGGGCGCCCGAAGGATGGCAGCAGTCTGCCCTTTGGGCGGCGCGCTGACGCTGAACAGATGTGTGGGGAATGTGTGGGTATGGCACATTTTGGTGCTTGCCAAGCCCTGCTTCCCCAGTAACGGCGCGGATCTCACCAACAGAACCCTGGGGTTCAAATCCCTTATCCTCCGCCGAATGGGAAGCCTCTTGCCTTCACGGCCACGACCGGGAAGCGGAATGTGTGGATCGGCTCGTCAGTCCCTGCGCTTCGCCCGGGAGGAGAGAATCCAGACGAGTCCCAAAATGGCCGAGGCCACTCCGACGGCCACGAGGACCAGCCACGAGTACGTGTTCATGAAGTTGCTCGGATTCACCACGGTGTTCCGATCCGGATTGGCGGGATCGTAGTAGACGGTCATCTGCACGCCTGCGGTGTGGTCGTTGCCGCATTGCCCACTGTCGGAGCCCGAGCCCCTGACCTTGGCATCTTCGTCACCCCGGCTGCCGGCGCGCTCCGGGATGAACTGGTAGGTGAAGTTGCACGTGTAACGGGTGTCGCACTTGGAATGGCCGCTGCCGCTACAGCTCGATTCCCGATCCTCGGAGGCGCCGGGGGAAAGCGTCGCAGTGCCGGTTTCCGTCATGTGCGCTCGGGCATCGACGCCGGTGTGGTGAACATACAGCCCGAACACGATCGCCACGACCGCGACCACCAGGGCTACGATCCCGTTGAACCGGTCTTTGCTGCGGGCCCGGGCCGCCATCTGTTCTGAGAAATCAAAATTGGGCGGCACAGGCACTTCCACGTGTGAAATCCGGGAACCTTGTCGGAAACATCATGAGCGAAACATATCAAAGTTCTCGATCCGTGTACGGGCGGCCTGCACGGGATGTGTCTGCACATGCCGGAGGGCCTCCCCTCCGGCATGTGCAGAAGCCCCGGACCCGGACACCGGAGCGCGTTACTTCTCCAAGGCCCCGTCCTCTGTCCGGGTGGTGGCCTTGTCCGCAGAGATGGTCGCGTCCTCGGCCGCAGCGGATCCGGGATCGGCCGGCACGGTCGGCGGGGTGACGACCGACTTGACCGCGTACGCGTGCGAATAGCCCAGGAACGACATGTGGCTTTCGTAGCGGTCCAACACATCGTCGATGATCTGCTGCCGGCCCAGGCCCATCAGGTCGTAGCCCTCGGAACCGGTCTGGGTGAACACCTCCAAGCGGTAGTAGACGTCGTCACCGCGGGGAGCATTGCGTGCGCCGAACGCCGGCGTATGCGCTTCGACCGGGGCGACGCGGTAGCTGAAATCGCGGTGCTCGCCCATATCAACCGACAGTGTGTCCGTTGCGATGCCGGACTCCTGGTCGATCCCCTGCTCCAGATTCGTCGTGTAGCCCAGCCGGCGGAATTCGGCGGCGACTGATTGCAGTGCCGGCTGCACGACCTCGGCGACGAATTTCCGGACCTCGCGTTCCGATGGATGCGACCGGAACCGGGCCAACCGTTGTCGCCAGGTCTTCTCCGGCGTGGGTCCGCCGTCGGTGGCGATCGCGTGGTGCCGTCGGGTCCGGCCCTCGCGTTCGGCGTTCTCCATGCGCAGGACCTTGGAGAACGAGGCCATGACGAGATAGGCGATCACCGTCACCGGCAGCGCGAAGATGAGCGTCGCGTACTCCATCGTCGTCACTCCGCCGGCCACGAGCATGGCGATGGTCAGGACCGCGGTGAGCAGCGCCCAGAAGATGCGCAGCCACTTCTTGCCGTCATCGGCGGGATTGGGGATGGAGGAGCTGAAGTTCGACATCACCATGGCACCCGAATTGGCGCTCGTCAGGTAGAACAACAGGCCGGACAGCGTGGCCAGGCCGATCAGGAACGGAGCACCCGGGAACGTCTCCAACAGCGCGTACCACCCACGTTCCGGGGAATCGATGGCAAGTCCGGCGAAGCCCTTGTCGCCGTCGAACACCTTGGACAGGGCCGAGTTGCCGAAGATCGACACGATGATGAAGTCGCACAGGACCGGGGCGGTGATGGCTGCGATCACGAATTCGCGCAGGGTCCGGCCGCGGGAGATCCGGGCCAGGAAGAGACCCACGAACGGCCCCCAGGCCAGCCAGAACGCCCAGAAGAACAGGGTCCACGCGCCCATCCACTCCGAGCCGTTGCCCACATAGGCCAGGGTCGACAGAGTGCGTTCCGGCAGGGTGAAGACGAATCGGCCCACGTTCTCGACGAAGGCATTGAGCAGGAATGCCGTCTTGCCGGTGACCAGGATGTAGAGCATCATCGCCGCACAGGCCCAGAGGTTGAGCTCGGAGACCAAGCGGATGCCCTTGTCCACGCCGGAGGTGCAGGCGGCCACGGTCATCACCACCGCCACGATGACCAATGCGATCTGCAGCGCCAGGCCCTCCGGCAGGCCGAACAGGAAGGAGAAGCCCACGTTGAGCAGGACCACGCCGATGCCCATGGAGGTGGCCACGCCGAAGACGGTTCCGATCAGTGTGACGATGTCGATCGCATCGCCTGCGGCTCCGCGCACTCGCTTGCCCAACAACGGGTACAGCACGGCGCGGATGGACAGCGGCATGCCCCAGCGGTACGCGAAGTAGCCCATGGCCATGCCCAGCAGGGAGTACATGGACCAACCGGCGATGCCGTAGTGGAACATGGTCCACACCACGGCGTCCTGTGCGGCGGCCGCGGATTCCGGAGTGGCTCCGGCCGGCTGCATGTACTGGCTGATGGGTCCTGAGACGGAGAAGAACAGCATGTCGATGCCGACGCCCGCGGAGAACAGCATCGCTACCCAGGTGAAGAGTTTGTACTGGGGCCTCGAGTGGTCCGGCCCCAACCGCAGACTGCCGGATTTGGACAGGGCGACCCACAGGACGAAGCCGATGACGACGGTGACGGTGAGGACGTAATACCAGCCGAGGTTCTGGGCGATCCAGTCGACAACCGACTTCATTGTCGTTTGCGCACTGTTCGGCACTGCGAATGCCCAGATGGAGAATGCCACGATGACGGCGGATGAGATGAGGAAGACTTTCCAATTCACACGCGAGCCACCGCTCGCCGGATCGGGGGCTAGATCCGCGGGCCCGCGCTTCATTTCAGTGCTGGAGATGGGAGGGCGCATCTTGGTGTCAGCGTCTTTGCTGCGCCTGCTGCTCCGTGCGGTTCCGCCGAACTGCTGGCGTTCCACTAATGGTTCCGTTGGTTTCTGAGGATTCGGGTCTTTCACGCAGTGCCTTCGGTAGGGGACAATGTACCTTGAGGCCTTTCTCAGGAAAGGACACCAAGTTAGCTTATATGCTCAGGGTTTTCCCCGGTTTGTCAGCCTTGCCTTCAAGGAGGCTTGAGGGTAAGTCCGGGCGGGACATCCGAGGGTATTCGCCATATGCTGGCGGCTTCGGAATCTTAAGCTGCGCTGCGGGAATCGGAGACGGCCCGAAGTACCGCGGCTGCCTCGGTGGCATCGTCGATGGTAACCACGATGCGGCTGCCGGTGTGCCGCACGACCTCCAAGCCCGGACCCTTGCGCAGCACGAACCCCATCGCGCGTCCGGCGCCGAATCTCCAGCCCCAGCCGCCGAATTGGGCGAACGGATCCACCTCGACGACGCGCACCTCGGCGACCTTTTCAGGGGGAATGTGGACTCGGGGGATACCGATGAGAGATCGCACGGTGATGCCGCCTCGCCCGATCACCACGCGGAACGTCAGACAGCTGGCACTGGCCAGAATCACGATTAAGAGGGTCGGACCGGTGATCCACAGGGTGGAGCGATCGACGACGATCCCATATACGGATGCCCCTGCGGCCAGCAGGGCCCCCAGCCCCAGGATGATGAGGGGGCCTTTGCCCATCCGCGCCGTGCCGGTCCACATCACGCGCTCGCCCGAGGCCAAAGGGAAAGAGTGCTCATTCGGGCTGGCCACCCCGCTTGCAGCTCTGTCGCCGTTCGCTCTCTGCTCAGAGGCACCCTTGGCGGTGGTCCGTAGAACCAGCCAGACGGCGATGCCCAGCAGGGCCGCTACCCCGGTGGCGACGAGGATCGACGGGTCCACGGACCCCGCCTGGCGGGCATCGGCCAGCCCACGTTGCATGGCCACGCTCCAGCACATGGTGGTGCTCATGAACGCGGCCATGGCCAGGTTGAATGCCGACAACCAGGTTCCTGTCTGCGAGCCGGGGGATCTGCGCTCAGCCCCGTAAGCGACTGCGCCCATCACCACTGCCATGCCACCGCCGATAGCCAAGAGTACGGCTAAGTACGTTGAAGGTGGCCCAAACCCATCTGGTTCGGGGCCGTTGCTCCAATGGGTGGCTGCCGGGTTGGGCAGTTCGGGCAACCACAACCAGATCATGAAGGCACCCACCGCGATCAGTAGGACCGGCAGGATGAGTCCAATCCACAGGACGACGATGCGCTGTCGTCGAACTGCGGGGGCGGTTGATGCAGGCCGATTCGAATCGGGTCGGTTCCCGCTGAGCAGAGTCATGATCGGTTCTCCTCCTGTGTTCCCGTAATGAGTGCCGCCAGGGTTTCGCGGGAGATCCCGAGGGACTTCGCGCGGGCCACCAGATCGCTCACGTCCATTGACAGTTCCACCAGGGGCGCCGCCTGTGGGGTGACTATGGCACCGCGGGCGCGCCGGAGCTCCAAGAGCCCCTCATCTCGCAATTGCTGGTAGGCGCGCAAGACGGTATGGACATTGACGTTGAGAGCTTGGGCCGTTTCCCGGGCACTGGGCAGTCTGTCGCCCGGGGTCAGGGACCCGCCGACGATATCCGCGCGAACGGAATCGGCGATCTGATTGTGCAGTGATCGGGCGTCGCCCACGTCTACCCGGATGAGCATGGGGCCTCCTCATTGATTAGCCGGTGTGTGCTCCCCACCGAAATGAATCTTTGTTCTAGTGTAACTAGAACAATCAATGTTGCACCGGATACCGGCGCGGCCGTGTGAGCAGATCATGCGCACAGGGTTTGATCAGGCCGGGTTCTTAGGGTGTGCGCATGTCGAAACTCGCAGCATCGCCATTGGACCCACGTGCCCGTGCCGTGGCAGACAGACTCCACGCCCGCAGCCGCCGACAGCTCGGCACGTCCTTGCTTCCACAGCTGGTGAGCAGTGTGCGCAGCAGGATCAAGAACGGCTCATGGGACAACACACAGACGGATGACGGCAAGCGGTTTCTGTCCGACAAGCTCGTGGCCCTCGACCCGGAGAAGGCCGCACTGTGTTACCTCCTGTGTCGCTCGCTGGGCGCTGTGCGCGTGGTGGAGGCCGGGACCTCGTTCGGGGTATCGACGATTTATCTGGCCGCAGCGGTCCGTGACAATGCAGCGGTCCGTGACAATGCGGCAGCTTCGGGAGGTGTCTTAGGCGACGGTGTGGAGCCCCTCGTCATCGGCACCGAACACGAACCGGCCAAGGCCGCCGCGGCGCACCGCACTCTGCGGGCCGCGGGCGTGGACGGTTATGTCGACATCCTGCAGGGCGACCTGCGGGAGACCTTGCAGGACATCGCAGGGCCGATCGACTTCATGCTCGTCGACATCTGGATCCCCATGGCACGCCCGGCGCTGGAACTCGTCACGCCCCATCTTCGGCCCGGCGCCCTCGTCGTCTGCGACAACGTGCTCAGCGGGTATTCCGAGTACGCCGATTACCTGGCATTCGTGCGCGACCCGGACGGGCCGTTCACCTCGGTGACGATTCCGGGCCAGGGCGGCATGGAGGTGTCGATGCGTCGCCGGTGAAATCCACGACCCGCCCACCTTCCCGCCCTCTTCTCCGCCCTCCTTTCCGAATGAACAGGGGCCACGGCGTACAGTTGCGGCGTGAACAACGCCCAGACTCATGATCAGGCCCGCGTGGAGACTCCCCGGGCCCGCAGATTCCAAAGCCGAATCGCACTCCTGGCGGGAGCCGGGATGTTCATCGATGGATTCGACGTCTCCGTCATCGCCGTCGCCCTGCCCGGGCTGACCTCGGCCTGGCACATCACCAGCGGCCTCGTATCGGGCTTGGTGGCCAGTTCGGTGGTCGTCGGCATGTTCTTCGGAATGATGTTCGGCGGCCGGCTCGTCGACTACTTCGGGCGTCGCAAGATGTACATGTTCGACCTGGTGGGCTTCGTCGTCTTCGCGCTCGTCGCGGCAGTGACACAGGAAGCCTGGCAGCTCATCGCCGCGCGCTTCCTGCTGGGTCTGTTCATCGGCGCCGACTATCCGATCAGCTCCTCGACGACCGCCGAGTTCACCACCCCCGCACGCCGCGGCCGGCTCATCATCTTCATGTCACTGCTGTGGCAGCTGGGTGCCTTCACCGCCTACGTCACCGGCATTCTCCTGATGCCGGTGGGTGCCAATGCCTGGCGCTGGATGCTCTTCGTGGGTGCGGTATTGGCCATCATTGTGATCGTCTTCCGGCACAACATGCCGGAATCGCCGCGCTGGCTGCGCACCCAGAACCGCGATGAAGAGGCCGATGCGATCGAGCGTGAGATGTGGGAGAAGCACGACCTGGTCATCGACTCCCGCGCCATGGCCGCAGCAGAGCACAGCGCTGCCGCCGAGGCCGCACACGGTGCCGCCGGCCAGGCACGGGCCGCGGGATCCGGGCGCTGGCGCGAACTGTTCAGCGCCCGCAGCATCAGGGCGACGGTGTTCTGCTCGGTGTTCTGGTTCGCCTTCGCCGTGTCGTTCTACGGCATCCAGATGTACACCCCGACGATTCTCGATCCGTTCACGAACGGGAAGCCCGCGCTGGCCTTCCTGGGCGCTGCGCTGATCGCGGCCTTGGGCGTGCTGGGCGCCGGCATCGGTATGGTCACCGTCGAACGGTGGGGCAGGCGCCGCCAGATCATCTGGTGCTTCGTCGGCATGGCGATCGCCCTGGTGATCCTGGCGGTGTGGCAGCAGCCCACCCTGGCCCTGCTGATCGTGCTGCTGGCTGTGACGATCCTGCTGGCGAACCTGGGGCCCGGCGTGCTCAATATGGTCTACCCGAACGAAATGTTCCCCACGCGGCTGCGCGGAACCGGCGTCGGCTTCGCCGGTTCGGCCAGCCGTGTCGGTTCGATCCTGGGCGTCCTGGTGTTCCCCATCCTGGTGAGCGCCTGGGGCATGGCCAATGCCACCTGGCTGTTCGCCGCGGTCGCCATCTTCGGCTTGGTGGTCTCGATCTTCCTGGCCCCGGAGACCAAGGGCCGCAGCATGGACGAACTCGAGGACCTGGCCGGCAACGGCTGGCGGGACGAGGACGGGGCGCGTGTGTTCTACGGCCCCTACCGCACAGGGAAGAAGTGAACGATGGTCACCGATTTCTTCGCCACCACGGTCGACGACTGGGACGATCCCTCGGGAAAGCTGCACGCCTACCTGGTGCCGGATTCCGCGACCCGGGACCGTCTGTGCCCTGCCCTGGACCGGCTTGCCGATCTGCCCTTCCTGGCGCCGCAGCCACTGGATGCGCTGCACGCGACCGTCCAGCGGTTCGGGTTCTCGGCCGATGAGTTGGGCGCCGCCGGCCTGGCGGCCCTGGAACGCACTGCGGGCGAGGCTGCCGCAGGCCTTGCGCCGGTGACGCTGGAGTTCGCCGGTCCTACCGTGACCCAGGACTCGGTCCTGGTGCCGGCCGGCCCCGACACCGTGTGGGAGGCCCTGGTGGCCTCCGTGCGCGCAGCGGCGGGCGAGGCCCTGGGCCGGGAAGCAACGCACTACGCACCTCCGTGGGGCCCGCATCTGACGCTGGCCTATGCGACCGCCACCGGGGACGATGCGCAGATCACCGGCAGGCTGGAGCGGGACCCCGCGGTGACCTCGGCGCTGGGCACCGTGACCTTTTCGCATATCCACTGGTGTGCGGTCCACCAGAACCGGGCACAGGGCACGTATACCTTCGATACCCTGTTCGCCACGCCCCTTGGGTCGTAGCGCCGGTCCGAGGAGGACCGGCCGCCCGCCGGTTGGACGCGGGGGAGCACAATAGTCCTGTGCTGAAAATCAAACCCCTCCTCACAGCTGCCACCTCGTTCACGATGGCGGCAGCACTGGTGCTCAGTGGCCTCGGCGTCCCCGCCGCCCAGGCGAAGACCCACTACTGCACCGGGATCGAAAAGGACAAGAAGGTCACGGCTAAGAAGGTCATCGAGGTCCGCCACCAGAAGAAGTCGGGCAAGAAGTCCAAGCGGGACGACTCCCTGGTCTACCTGTGCCACAAGTCGGGCAAGCGCTATATCCGGGACTACGGCGGCTGGCACGCCAACACCGGCTACGGCGGGATGAGCGCGAAGAAGGTCGAGGGAGACGGCAAGACCCCCATCGGCGTGTTCACCATGGGCAATGCCTTCGGCGTGAATAAGCGTCCCGGCCAGTGGAAGAAGGGCGCGAAGAAATACACGAAGGTCACCAAGGATTATGTGTGGGTCGACGGCCGGGGCAAACGCAAGGGCTACAACACGATGCAGCGCAAATCCAAGGGCTATAAGGGCGAATCCCTCTATGTGAAGCCGGCCTATCGGTATGCCCAGGTCATCGGATACAACCCGAAGAACACGAAGAACAAGGGCTCGGGCATCTTCCTGCACGTCCACACCGGTTCCGGTACGACCGCCGGCTGTGTGTCCATCAGCAAGGCCAGGGTGCTCACGACCTACAAGTGGCAGGGCAAGGACAGGACCCAGATCAAGATCCACTGAACAAGGATCCACTGAATATGACGCCGGGCCATGGGCACCAGATCGTCGCAGATTAAACTAGCTGACCGTGTGACCAGGTAATGCACTCGAGCGGCGAGAGGATTCGACAGCATGGCGGACAGGGAAGCCCGGACCCCACAGGGGACGGGCGCCGCGAGCGCGGCGGCCACTGATCGGGGAGCGCCGAAGCTCGGCGCCAGGATGATCACCGGAGGCCTCATCGGCACCGTGGTCGAATGGTACGACTGGTTCTGTTATGGACTCCTGGTCAGTGTCTTCGCCCCTTTGATCTTCCCCTCCGACAGCGCGATCGCGTCGATTCTGCAGGCCTTCGCCGTCTATGCGGTGGGCTTCCTGATCCGGCCCCTGGGCGCGCTCATCCTGTCCCCGCTGGGCGATAAACTGGGCCGCCGTTGGCTCATGGCCTGGTCCATCGTGACGATGGGCATCGCCTCGCTCATCATCGCGGTACTGCCGACCTTCGACGCGGTCGGCCTGTGGTCCCCGGTCATCCTGCTGGTGGCCAGGCTGCTGCAGGGCCTGTCCGCGGCGGGGGAATTCCAATCCGGCTCCAGCTATCTGCTGGAGAACGCCCCGCGGGGCAAGCGCGGGATGCTCTCGGGCCTGTTCAACGCGGCGGCCGGTGTCGCGATCCTGTTGGCGACCGTTTCGGCCAATCTGGTCACCAGCCTGATTTCGGACCCCGCTCTTTCGGCCTGGGGCTGGCGCCTGCCTTTCGTACTGGGTGCGGTCCTGTCGGCATTCGGCCTGTGGGTGCGCTTCGGCGTACCGGAATCGCATGCGTTCACGGAGATCGCCGAGGAGCAGAAGGTCGCTCCGACCCCGATGCGCACGGTGGTGCGCACGTACCCGATGCGGCTGCTGCAGATCGCGGCGGCCCAGTTCGTGTGCGTGCCCTACTACCTGTGGTCCACGTTCATCCCGACCTATGCGAATCTGGTCAGCGGGATCCCCCTGTCCAAGGCCCTGATGGGCAATTCGCTGGGCCTGGTGCTCTACCTCATCGCCCTGCCCACTGCGGGCCGGCTGGCCGATCGATACGGGCGCAAGCCGTTGCTGTTCATCGGCTCGATCGGCCTGGTCATCATGGTCTACCCGTGCTTCCTGCTGTTGCACAATCCGTCGTTCGGCGCCTATCTGGCGGCGAACATCATCGGTTGGCTGCTGCTGTCCACGATCGAGGCCCTGACGCCGGCGATCGGCGTCGAACTGCTGCCCCCGCGGGTCCGCGTGTCGGGGATCGGCTTCTCCTATCAGCTGGTCACCGCGGTGTTGGGCGGCACCGCACCGCTGCTGGCCTCCTGGTTCATCTCGATCGGTCATCCGACGTTCATCGCCGGCTACGTCGTCCTCATCATGGCCGTCACCGCGCTGATCTTCCTGACCATGCCGGAGACCAAGGACGCGGTGGTCGACCACGATCCGGATGCTGTGCCCGAGGCCGCAGCAGACAAGGAGCACCCCGTTGACTGAGGACACTCCGGTTTCCACCCCGGCTTCCCCTGTGGCTCCCGCACCGGTATCCGCGAAACGGATCCGCGTGGGCATCGACGTGGGCGGCACGTTCACCGACTTCGTCGCCGTCGTGGACGATCCCGTGGCGGCCCCGGCGACGTCCACCGCCGCCCTGGCCGCTGGGCCGGACGTCCCCGCATCCCAGCGGATTCAGGTCAAGGAGCCGAGCACACCCGACGATCCCTCCCTGGCGGTGATCCGGGGACTGACGCGGCTGTTGGAACAGCTGGATGCGCGTCCTGCGGACATCGTGAGCATCGTCCACGGCACGACCATCGGACTCAACGCGGTGATCCAGCGCAAGGGCGCCCGCGTGGGCCTGGTGGTCAGCTCGGGCCACCGTGACATCCTCGAACTGGGACGCCGTCTGCCCAAGGAATACGATCTGCGCCAGCCCCGTCTGCATCCGCTGGTGCCACGGAACAACGTCTTCGAAATCGAGGCACGGCAGGACGCAGCCGGCCGGATCACGGCTGAACCCACAGATGAGGAATTGGTTCGGGTCGCCCAGGCGATCAGGGCCCGCGACCTGTCGGCCGTGGCGATCGTCGTGCTGGGCAGCTATCGCGCCCCGGAGTTCGAAGCGCGCATCGCCGAACGCCTGGCCGAACTCCTCCCGGACACCCCGATCAGCACCTCGGCGGGCGTGTGGCCGGAGATCCGCGAATACAACCGGGCCTCGGCCACTGCGCTGAACATGTACATCACCCCGCTGATGCGCGGCTACCTGGACGAACTCCAGCGCCGCCTGGCGCGGCTGGGCACCACCGCCCCGCTGTACATCACGGCGAACAACGGGGGAGCGATCGGGGTGTCCACCGCGCGCAGCCGCCCCGTGGACACGGTGCTGTCCGGACCGGCCTCCGGCGTGGCCGCGAGCCTGCACCTGGCGGAGGACAACGGCATCGCCCAGATGGTGTCCTTCGATATGGGCGGGACCAGCAGCGATATCGCCGTGGGAGTCGGCGGTGCCGCTGAGGTCACGACCCGCAGCGAGGTCGGCGGTGTCCCGCTCATCCTGCCGGTCATCGCCGTGAGCGCGATTGGCGCCGGCGGCGGTTCGATCGCCGGAGTCGACGCATCCGGAGGCCTGCACGTGGGTCCCGAGTCCGCCGGAGCCGTGCCGGGGCCCGCCGCATACGGACTGGGCAATCGGGAGCCGACGATCACCGACGCGTACCTGGCCTCGGGCATCCTGGCCGCGGATAAACCGCTGGGCGGGCGCCAGACGCTGGATCCGGAGCTGTCGCGGGCGGCCCTGGAACGGCTGGCACCGGCGCTGGGGCACACCGGCCCGCGGGCGGCCGAGGCCGCGGCCGCCGACGTCGTGGCCGTCGCCTCGGCGGATATGGCGGCCGGCCTGCAGAAGGTCCTGGCCCGCGGCGGCTACGAGGCCGCAGAATTCACCCTCGTCCCCTACGGCGGCGCGGGGCCGACCCATGCCGCACTATTGGCCGAGGAGGTCGGGATCGGGACCGTGATCGTCCCACTGACCGCCGGCACCTACTGCGCCCTGGGCGCGGTGGAATCCGAGCTGCGGCGCGACTACCTGCGTGGGATCGCGGCGCCGCTGACCGAGGAGTCGGTCCGGCGCGCAGACGACCTCCTCGCCGAACTCGACGCCGAGGGCCTGCACTGGGTCGCATCCGAATCCAGTTCCGCGGCAGAACGCGCCCGCGTGCTGCTGCGCCTGGAGATGCGCTATGCGGGCCAGGCTTTCAGCCTGGAACTGCCCGTCACGGCGTCCGATCTGCCCCTGGACGTCGCGGCCCTGACCGAGGAGTTCCACAGGCTGCACGAACAGGAGTTCGGGCACCGCGATCTGCACGCTCCCATCCACATCATCGCGGCCAAGGCCACGGCCACCGGCGGGGCGCCGGAGCGCAGTCATCCGGAACCCGCCCGTGCTGCGGCGCCGGCAGTGCGCCCCACCCGCCGGATCGTGCTCGGCGGGGTGGCCCACGAGGCCTCCGTGCTGACCGCGGCGGACCTCGGCGCGGGCCTGCACGTGACCGGCCCCGCGGTATTCGACCTGCCGAATACGACGGTCCTGGTCCCGCCGGGCTGGCGGGCGGGGCTCGGCCTGGGATCGACGCTGCGCCTGGATCGGGAGGAACGATGACGAAGGAGATGGAGACATTGACCGACGAGCCGCTGAACCCCGTCGTCCTCTCCGCTATCGCGGCCCGTCTGCCGGCGATCGCGGTGGAGATGGGCTTCACCCTCAAACGCACCAGCCGCTCCCTCTACGTCAAGGACGGCGAGGACTTCTGCGCCGCCGTGGTCGGGGTGGACGGCCTGGTGCTCGGCGCGCCGGACACCGTCGGATCCACCCTGTTGACCCTGGTGGACGTGACGGCGGCCATCGAGGCGGTGGGCGGCCTGGGGCCCGGTGATGTGCTCATCACGAACGACTCCTTCACCTCCGGTGCGCTCTCCAGTCATTTGGCGGACATCCACGTGGTCCAGCCGTACTACTGCGAGGACACCCTGGTGGGCTACGGCTGGGCGTTCATCCACTCCTCCGATGTGGGTGGCCGGGTGCCCAGCAGCATTTCCCCGCTGAACACGGATGTGTTCCAGGAGGGTCTGCAGATCCCGCCGGTGAAGTTCGTCAAGAACGGTGAGATCGACCCGGAGATCGAACGGATTATGCGGCAGAACTCCCGCACCCCGGACGCCAACTCATCGGATATCCGCGCGATGCTCGCGGCCCTGCGCCACGGGCAGCAGGCGGTGGCCGGGCTGGTCGACAAGTACGGCCTCGGCGCTTATCTGGCCGCGGGCGGGCAGATCCTGCAGCGCAGCGCCGAGAAGTCCCGCGCGCTGGCCCGGAAACTGCCCGCCGGACCGTTCGAGTTCAGCGACTTCCTCGACGACGACGGGCTGACACCCTACCCCGTGCGGTTCAAGGTGCGGGTGGGCGTGCGCGCGGACGGGGACTTCGATATCGACTTCACGGGCACCGACCCGCAGGTCGCCTCGGCCTTCAACATCGCCACGGCCGGCCGGTCGAATCCGATGACCACCGGGCGGATCCGCTCGACCCTGTCGACCCTGGATCCGGACTTCCCCACCGATGGCGGCCAGCTGCGGGCCCTGCACGTCACCGAGCCCGTCGGCACGGTGGTCCACGCCCAACGCCCCGCCGCGGTGGGTGCCAGGCACGTCTCGGGGGTGCGCCTGTCCGATGTGCTGGGCGGGGCCCTGTTCCAGGCCGCGCCGGGGGTGCTGCCGGCCGCCGGCAGTGGCGTGGTGGTGCCCGTGGTGGTGGCCGAGCGCACCGCCGCGGGCTACGGTTCGCAGGTCGCCATGACCCTCTACGGGGGCTTCGGCGCGGCCGAGGGGCTGGACGGACACGATGGCCGCGACAACAGCTACAGCATCGTCCAGCCGTCCCCGGTCGAGGCGACCGAGGCCGCGCTGGACGTGGACGTGGTCCGTTACGGGTTGCGCTGCGATTCCGGCGGAGCCGGGCGGTACCGCGGCGGTGCCGGCCTGGAGTTCGTGCTGCGCATCAAGGCCGACCACACCCGGGTGCTGGCCCGCGGCCTCGACCGGTTCGTGTTCCGCCCCTGGGGTGTGTTGGGCGGTCGGCCCGGCCTGCCCATGGAGGTGCTGGTGGACGCCGGCACCCGGGAGGAACGGCGCCTGCAGAAGTTCGACTTCCTGGAACTTCGCGCCGGCCAGACCGTCACCTTCCGCACTCCCGGCGGAGGTGGCTACGGTTCCGCGCTGCAGCGGCCGATCGCCGATGTGGCCCACGATGTGGAGCTGGGGCTGGTCTCGGTGGCCGCGGCCAGGGCCGAATACGGTGTGGTTCTGGACGTGGACGGGGTGACCGGCCTGGTCACCGTCGACGAGGACACGACCGCGCAGTGCCGTGATGAGGCCGGTCGGGCGAATGCTGCAGCGCAACCGGCCGGGGCCCCGGCCGCGGATGAAGGTGCGGATGCGGATGAGCTGTTCGACTTCGGGCCCGAGCGCCGCGCCTGGGATACGGTGTTCCCGTCTGCCTGGTACGACGATTTCAACCGGAAGCTGATGGAGCTGCCCGTCGAACTCCGGCGGAGCGAACGCGCACGGGTGTTCGCCCGGGCACTGGCCGACCTGCCCGAGGGCTTCCCCCGCACTCCGGCCGAACCCGCGGCGCTGCAGGCCGCGGCCGCTGAGGCCAGGGCCGGCCTGGCGGAGCTACGGGAGGAGCGGTAGGCTACCGGCGGGCCCCTTGGCCGAGGCCGCTGAAAAGTCGTCGCGGCCGGCGCCGGGCAGCTCTCCGAAATCCTCCGTGAACTGTTCGGAGTCCATCGGAAACCACTCCTAATACAACAAGCTCACTTGTTGCGTCAGTGGCTTCGTGCGACCATGGTGAACGAATCACGGAACATATCGTCGATGCTGGAGGGATGCTCTCATGGATCTCAACATTCGCGGACGCGTGGCCCTGGTCACCGGGGCCGATTCGGGGATCGGACTGGCCACTGTGCGGGCGCTGTCGGAAGAGGGTGCCACCGTCGTCATGACCGACCGCGACCCCGAGAAGCTGCAGCGGAGCTTCGACGCGGTGGCCAGCGGCTCCACGGGAAAGGTGTATGCGCAAGCCGCCGACATCACTGTCGACGCGGACGTCGACCAACTGGCGGGCTGGGTGGCCGATACCGTCGGAGACCTCGACATCCTCGTGAATGTGGCGGGGATCCACGGGGCGGGCGGCCAGTTCCACGAAATCGACCAGAGCGGTTGGAATTCGACGATCGACACCGACCTGCTGGGCCCCGTGCGCATAACGCGCGCCTTCCTGCCGGGGCTGCGCCGGGGCGGCTGGGGCCGCCTGGTCTTCGTCTCATCCGAAGACGCGGTCCAGCCGTACGCCGACGAACTGCCCTACTGCGCGGCGAAGGCCGGCCTGCTGGCCCTGGCGAAGGGCCTGTCGAGGTCGTACGCGGCGGACGGCGTGCTGGTCAACACCGTGTCCCCGGCCTTCATCGCCACGCCGATGACCGACGAGATGATGCGCCGGCGCACGGACGAACTCGGCGTTTCCTTCGATCAGGCGATCGCGTCGTTCCTCGACGAGGAACGGCCGTTCATGGAGCTCGGCCGCCGGGGCCGGCCGGAAGAGGTCGCCACGGTCATCGCGTTCCTCTGTTCGGACGCGGTGAGCTTCGTCAACGGCTCCAACTACCGGGTGGATGCGGGATCGGTCGCGACGGTGTGACCGCGGCGCCACCGCAGCGGCCGGCCAAGGCCATTGCATGTCAAGAGCTTCGAGTGGGCGAACCGACGAGGATGGAGGCCATTGAAAATGCAGCACTACACCTACCTGATCGTGGGCGGGGGCATGGCAGCGGACGCCGCTGCACGTGGGATCCGCGAGCACGACACCACCGGAACGATCGCCATCATCGGCGCCGACGCCGATGAACCGTATACGCGCCCGGCCCTGAGCAAGAAACTGTGGACGGATCCGGGTTTCAGCCGGGAGGACAACTTTCTGAACACCGCGGCCGACACGGGTGCCGAGGTCCATACGGGGACCTCGGCGACCGAGATCGACCCGGCGGCGGGAACCGTCACGACGAGTGCCGGGACCCTCGCATTCGACAGACTCCTCCTGGCCACCGGTGGCGAACCCCGGACGATCGACCTGGAGCCGGGGGAGCGGGTCATCTACTTCCGCACCTTCGCCGACTACCGCCGTCTGCGCGGTCTGGCCGGAGGGCACCGACGGATCGCCGTCGTCGGCGGCGGCTTCATCGGCACCGAACTGGCCGCGGCCCTGGTCCAGAACGATACGGAGACCACTCTGTTCTTCGACGGCGGCACGCTGGAGGAGGAGGTCTTCCCACCCCGTTTGGCCACGCACTTCCACGACATGTACGCACAGCACGGCGTCGAATTGGTCGGCGGCACCACCATCACCGGGGGCCACAGTGAGGGCGACACCGTTGTGCTCGCGGACCAGGACGGGCACACCCGAACGTTCGACGCGGTGGTCGTCGGCCTGGGGATCGACCCCGCGACCGGGCCGGCGGCGGCGGCCGGCATCTACGTCGACGATGGGATCGTCGTCGACGAACACCTGCGGACTTCACATCCGAACGTCTACGCCGCAGGAGACGTGGCCCGCTACCCCGACAGGATCCTGGGCCGGCAACGCGTGGAACACGTCGACAACGCCAAACAGATGGGTGCTGCGGCTGGCCGGATCATGGCCGGCAGCACCGAGGAGTACACCCACACCCCCTACTTCTACTCGAACGTCTTCGAGTTCGGTTACCGGGCGCTGGGAACACTCGATTGCCGTCTGCAGACGGTCGAGGACTGGGCGGACCCCTGCGAGCGCGGCGTCGTCTACTATCTGGACGACGCCCGCCAGGTCCGCGGCGTCCTGCTCGTGAGTCTGGACGGCGGCCTCGACGAGGCGCGGGAGGTGCTGTCCGAGCCCGGGGCGGTGGAGCCGGCGGAGCTGGTCGGCAGGATCCCCGCCGGACGGTTCTAGGATTCGTCCTCCTCCACATGCATCCTCTGGCGCCGCCCGTGGGTGAACTGCCGGAGGTCGGTGCCCGAATCGAAGCTCGATCCCAGGGCCCCGGCCACCAGCCCCATGGCAGAGGCAAATACGGTCAGCCGCAGGTAGTTCGTGAAGTCCACGCGATACCCGACGGTCCGACTCATGAGTTCGGGGTCGATCACCAGCAGGGCGCACACGAGGATGATGACCGCCAGGATGAGGTAGATGCTGAGCATCCCGAGTAGGAGAGTCGCCAGTGTCGAGGCGTTGTAGTAGAGGACGATCGAGCTGAAGGCCTCGCTGCGCGGCCTGTCCCATAACCGGTTCTGGACCATCAACCAGCCGGCCAGGATCAGGACTGCGCCCAGGACGATGATGGTCAGGCGAGTAGGGGACAGAATGGCCGACATCTGCCAGATCGAGTTGTAGAAGATACCGAAGGCCCCCGTCGCCGCGGCCGCGGCCAGGGCGCTCGAAAGGCGGGGCACGGTGCGCCACGGCTCATTCGAGCGGATCATCCCGGCCACCAGCGCGGCCGGTCCTCTGAACCGCGGGGCGAAGATCGTGTACACGCTACGGTCCTCGTCGATCTGCTCGCGCCGAATCCTGCGGTTGGGCCGCGCCCCGGGCGCAAGGCCCTCGCCGCGCAGGATCCGCACGCATTCGGTTATCGTGTCGACGCAGCGGCGTCGCGTGGCCCACGGGCCGAGCGCCGAATAGGATACGACCGCCACCCGATCGGCGGGGAAGACCTCCGCGACGATCGGGCGCCTCTTGCGGAGCCGCGGCATCTCGGTGAGCACGATGCAGGCGTCGGCGTCGAAATTCTCCCGGGAGATCCGCGTGATCCCGGATATCTTGAGCTGTTGATCGACTGTCAGCGGAACCAGCTGCACGCGGGTCGCGATTTCCGTGGGTGCGCCGGTGATCGACCGTAGTCGCCGATCCAAACGGTTCCGCAGCCGTTCGCCATTGCGCGCCGGCACCCCGGGGTCGGTCAGGAGCAGTATCCTCATGGTCTCCCCCGGCGGCGGTTCAGTCGCCGACGGACCTGCGGCCCGTGATGGCGCCCCAGATGACCAGCACGATCAGGGAGCCGCCGATCGCGCAGAGCCAGGTGGACAGGGAGAAGAACGAATCCATGGCGACGTTGAAGATGAGGCCACCCAGCCAACCTCCCAGCAGAGCGCCGATGACGCCGAGCACGAGCGTTGCGAGCCAGCCGCCGCCCTGCCTGCCGGGCAGAATGAGCCTGGCGACGGCTCCGGCTATCAGACCGAGGACGAGATATGCGATGAAACCCATGGCCAACTCCTATCGATCGGACGTGGAAGGGGTGTTCCGGAAGGGAGATTCCGGCCCGCCCCGCGGTACGCGGTATGTGGGAGTCTACCAGCGGCGCCCCACGATAACAAGAAGAGCAAGGTGGCTTGTGTCTGCCGGGTGTTGTGCGTACTGTGATTGTCCCGAGCTGAAACATCCCGTCCGACCGGTGTACGGCTCGGGCCGGAACCTTTCGGTCGGTCATCCAGATCAGTCAGGAGGCGTCATATCATGTCGGACATCCAGGACCAGCTGTATTTCCAGAACCCCGTTGATCGCTACCCCAGGATTCATCCACCCCGGCAGCGCCAGCCGGAGCCCGGGCTCGAACAACAGCTCACACCGGAGACCGATCGGGGCCGCGACACGTATCGCGGGACGGGCCGTCTGGAGGGGAGGAAGGCCCTCATCACGGGCGCGGACTCGGGGATCGGCGCAGCCGTGGCCATCGCCTTCGCCCGGGAGGGCGCCAATGTGGCCCTGTCCTACCTTCCCGAAGAAGCACCCGATGCGGACGAGGTGAAGTCCATCATCGAGGACACCGGACGCCGTGTCTTCCAGTTCCCCGGTGATCTGACCGATCCGGACTACTGCCATCGGATCGTGGACTCCGCGCGGGAGGCCCTGGGCGGTCTGGACTCACTGGTGAACAACGCCGGGCGGCAGATCGCCGTCGAAGACATCGAAGAGTTGGGCGACGAACAGTGGGAGACCACGTTCGCGACAAACATCGGCGGGATCTTCCGCGTCTCGAAGGCGGCGATCCCCCACCTGCCACCCGGGTCGACGATCGTGAACACGACCTCCATCCAGGCATACAACCCGTCGGCGCATTTGCTGGACTACGCGGCGACCAAGGCCGCCATCAACAACTTCACCAAAGGCCTGTCCCAGCAGATCATCGCGCACGGAATACGTGTCAACGCCGTGGCGCCGGGACCCATCTGGACCCCGCTGCAGGTCTCGGACGGCCAGCCGCAGGAGGCCCTGCCCGAGTTCGGCACCAATACGCCGATCGGTCGGGCCGGCCAGCCGACCGAACTGGCACCCGCCTACGTGTTCCTCACATCCAGCGAGTCGAGCTATGTCGTGGGCTCCACGATTCACGTCAACGGGGGCCAGCCCTCTCCCTGACGCTCCCCGACCGGTCACGGACGCGGCACCGGGCCCGGCCCGGAAGTCGACGAAGAGGAGCGAACATGGCGCAGGCACCACTGGATACGATCACGACGAACATCCCCGCACGGTTGGACAGACTGCCGTGGGCGCGTTGGCATTGGAGAGTCCTCATCGGCCTGGGCACGGTGTGGATCCTCGACGGCCTCGAGGTGACGATCGTCGGCAACATCACCACCCGGCTTTCGGAGTCCGGCAGCGGCATCGACATCACGGATGCCCAGGCGTCGGGCACTGCCGCGGCGCTCTACGTCCTGGGCGCCTGTGTGGGAGCCTTGGCCTTCGGCTACCTGACCGACCGGTGGGGTCGTAAACGGCTCTTCATGATCACCCTGGGCCTCTATCTCCTGGCCACGGCCCTGACGGGTCTGTCGACAGAGGCGTGGATGTTCTATCTGTTCCGGTTCCTCACCGGCGCGGGAATCGGCGGCGAGTACTCCGCGATCAACTCGGCCGTGGACGAACTGATTCCCGCCCGCTATCGGGGCCGCATCGACATCATCATCAACGGCACCTACTGGCTGGGCGCGGTGGGCGGCGCACTGCTGTCCATTGTGGCCCTGGACACCAGCCTGCTTCCCATCGATCTGGGCTGGCGCGTCACCTTCGGGATCGGCGTCGTCCTGGGCCTGGTCATCCTGCTGGTGCGCAGGCACGTGCCGGAGAGCCCACGCTGGATGTTCATCCACGGTCACGCCGCCGCGGCGGAGGAGCTGGCGGGGCGGATCGAGGACCGGGTCAGGCGGGAAACGGGGCGGGACCTGGCGGAGCCGGACGGTGAGATCACCATCCACCAGCGCCGCTCGATCGGCTTTGGCGAAATCGCCCGGACCATGGTCAGGGCATATCCGAAACGTTCCATCCTGGGGTTCTCGCTGTTCATCGGCCAGGCCTTCCTGTACAACGCGATCACCTTCGGATACGCGACCATCCTGGCGACGTTCTTCAACGTCCCCTCCGGCCGGACCGGTTACTTCTACGCGACCCTGGCCGCGGGCAACTTCATCGGTCCGCTGCTCCTGTCGCCGCTGTTCGATCTGTGGGGCCGTCGGCCCATGGTCTCGGGAACCTACCTGCTGTCCGGGGCCCTCCTATTCGCAACGGCTCTCCTCTTCAACGCGGGTGTGCTGACGGCCGTCACGCTCACCCTGTGCTGGTGCGTGGCGCTGTTCTTCGCCTCGGCGGGCACGAGTTCCGCCTACCTGACGGTCTCCGAGGTCTTCCCGATGGAGGTCAGGGCGATGGCGATCGCATTCTTCTACGCCATCGGCACCGCTGCCGGCGGGATCAGCGGCCCGCTGTTCTTCGCCAAGATGGTGGGGACCGGCAATCCGCTCGACACGTCGATCGCCTTCGCCGTGGGCGCGGTCCTCATGATGGCCGCCGGCACCGTGGCGGTGTTCCTCGGCGTCGATGCGGAGAGGAAGTCCCTGGAGGACGTGGCCTCTCCACTATCGCAGCGTGACTGACGACTCTGCGGCCTGCTGTTGATCGTCAAGCGGCCGTTGTGCGCGAATCCTGCGACCGCGGACGTAGCCGACCAGGGCCAGCAGGACGAGGAAGGCCAGGGTGCCCAGTGTCAGCGCTTCGAACGGACCCCGCTCCACACCCCATTCCTCGACGAAATCATAGGAGATTCCGAAGGCCGCCTCCAGAGTTCCGGGGAACACGGCCACCCAGGCTCCCAACAGGACCCAGAAGAAGCTGATCGAGCCCAGGACGACGAAGACCCCATTGCCCCCGGGGACCCGGAACGGCCGTTCCTCATGGGGATGGGCCAGGCGCAGTTTGATCGCGGCGGGGATGATGAGCAGGTAGCTCAGCAGGAACGTCGAGATAGAGATGGAGAGCACGACGGAGAACAGGTAGCCGAGGTACCGGTCAGCTGCATGGCCGCGATGAGGAACGCCGTGGCCACGACGCCAGACAGGATGTTGACGCGCACGGGGGTGCCAAGGGTGCGGTGGAACTTGCCGAAGAATCCGCCGAAGAACGATCCGTCGGCGGCGGTCAGCGCGTGCATCCGGTCCGAGATGATCATCCAGGACGACCCCTGGGATGCCAGGATGACGATGAAGCACGCCGCCGCGATGGTCGTCATGGGCCCTGCGGCCGGTCCGTAGACGGAGAACACGGACTGCACGGCGTCCATCAGGCCACCGATGCCGGTGATCTCCTGCGAGGGCATGACCAACAGGATCGCCAGGATCGGGAGCAGATAGCACAGTGCGGAGACGAGTCCGGACTGGGCGATCGAAGCCGGAATATCCTTTTTGGGGTTCTTCATCTCATCGGATGCGCTATTGACCGCCTCGAATCCCAGGTATGAGAACAGGAGGAGCGGCACCAGGCCGAGGAATCCTGTCATGGTGGGGGAGAAGTCGGAGAGGTGGATCGGTTCGATTCCGTTCTCCATTGCGAAGAGGATGGTCGTGATGAGGAATACGCCGATGAACACGATTTTGAGAATGGCCCCGAGAGTGGGAATCCATTTGGCTTTGGCCAGCGATAGGATGGCGGCCACGACTGTGATCCAGATGAATATCAATTTGACGATGTAATCGCCTATGGAACCGGCCGGAAGCGGGGAGATGAAATGGTCCCACGTCTCCGTTGCGAGGAAGGCCATGGACCCGCCGACCCACACCGGCTGGGTGATCCACGAGAGGATGGATGCCAGGGCCGCGGCGGGCCGGCCGAAGGCGCGGCGGACCCAGATATAGGCGCCGCCCTCGCTCAGGAAGGTGCTACCGGTTTCGGCGAAGACCAGGGCGTAGGGGACGAGGAAGAGTATGGCCAGCGCCAGGGTCCAGGTGAAGGTCTCGGCGCCGAAGCCGGCGGTTTCGGCCAGGACCTCGATGCTGAGCACTGCGGACATGACGAGGAAGATGATGTCGAAACGCCCCAGGGTCTTCTTCAGATGTCCGGTCTCCTGTTGGGCCATGACCGTTGAATCGTTTTTCTGCATCGTGACGTCCTCCAATATGCGTGAGAAAATGGGGGTGGTCGCATTCGTGAAAATCGCGGGGGTTGTTTTCTATGCGTCGTTCACACTGTAATGCCCATCACAAAAACGAGCCAATAGGGAAATGCGGACGGCGCGATCTGGAAATTCGATTGGCTGACGGGCCTGCCAGGCTCCGATTCCGGTTCAGGCGCCCTCCGCCCGATTCGTCCGGGCGTCGCCCAGAATGGATTTCACGGTCTGTGCCACCGCCTGCACCCTGGCGGATGCGGGCGTGCCTGCCAGGGACATCATGACGACCTCCAGGCTGGGCACCGGGTCGGTGATCCGCAGGATCCGGGTGCGGAAGCCCGAGTACGTCATGTCGTCGGCGGGCCGCTGGTTCAGTATCGAGTAGCCCAGCCCCTCGCCGACCATCGACCTGACGGTCTCATAGCTGCGGGTGCGATAGCGCAGCCGGGGCGTCACCCCCGCCTGGACGAACATGTTGAGGAAGTAGTCCCGGCTGCCGGGCAGGTCCAGCAGGATCAGTCCGTCGTCCTCGAATTCGGCCAGGCCGACCGACGTTCTGTCGGCCAGTCGGTGCTCCTGGCCGACCAGGACGTGTGGTTCGATCCGCCCCAGGGACTCGGCGGCGATCCCGTCGATCGCGGCGAACCGGTAGTTGACCGCGATCTCCGCACGGCCGCTGCGCAGTGCCGCGATGTTCTCATCGTGGTCTCCTTCGGTGACCTCGACCGTGAGTTCGGGGTGCTGTGTTTCGAGGAGCCGGAGCAGCCGGGGCAGCAGGAACGGCGCCACGGTGCTGAAGCACGCCAGCCGCACGGTTCCGCGCACCTGCCCCTGGCTGTCCTGGATCGAGGTGATCGACGAGGACAGCAGCCCGAACACCTCATTGGTGCTGCGCAGCAGGGATTCCCCCTCGGGTGTGAGGATGAGCCCCTTGGCGTGCTGGCGGACGAACAGCTGGGCGCCGACGGTCCGTTCGACATGGCCGATCGCCGCGGACACCGCCGACTGCGCCACGTGCAGCTCCTGGCTGGCCGCGGTCATGTTCAGGTGTTTGGCGCACGCGGAGAAGTACGTCAATTGGTTCAGCGTGATGTTGAAACGATCGGCCATGGTCGTTGAATATAGCGGCTATTCGGGCAGGTAGTCCGCGTACTTGCGCTGGATCTGGATCTGGTCGGCTACGTACTTCGCATCGTGCCATCCGCCCCAGATGAAGCTCGATCCGCGCCGTGACAGCCAGGGCAGTCCGACGAACTAGACGCCCGGTTCACATGACACGCCGCGCTGGTGGCGTGGCCTGCCCTGGTCGTCGAAGGCGTCGACCTGCAGCCAGCTGTAGTCCGTGCGGAAACCGGTCGCCCACAGAACGGTGGTGATCCCGGCGGCTGCCAGGTCGAGTTCGGAGATCGGATCGACCAGGCATGCGGGATCGGGTGGGAAGACCCTGGTGGTGGGTTCCTCCGGCAGATCGAGGCCGTTGCGGGCGATATGGGCATCCGCCTCGTCCAGCAGTGCCAGGTAGTTCTCATCGCCCTTGCCGATGTTGGTGGCCAGGTCCGGTGCGAAGTGCATGACGCCATCGGAGAAGGGCCCGGCCCGACCGGCCAGCTGGATCCCGGAGGCGGCCAGTTCGCGGAAGTCGACGGTGTGGCCGCCGTGGGCGCCGCTGACCGCGATGGTCACGTGATCGGCGCCGATCGGCGGCGTCTGCGCATCCCATTTGCCCAGGACGCCCAGCCACCAGACGAAGTCACGGCCGCGGTAGGACCGCGGCGGCCGGTCATGCGGTCCGACGGCCAGGTACACCTGCCGGCCCGCGCTCTGCAGCTCCGCGGCGATCTGCACCCCGGAAGAGCCCGCGCCCACGACGAGCACATTGCCGGCGGGGAGCATGTCGGGATTGCGGTAGGAGCTCGAGTGCAGCTGGTGCACGCCCGCGTCCTTGGGGACGACCTCGGGAATGGCCGGTTTCTGGAAGGGGCCGGTGGCCGCGACGATGTAGTCGGCCCCGATCGGCCCGGCCGAGGTCTCCGCGTGGAACCCACGGGCGCCATCGCGTTTGACGACGGAGCGGACCTCGACCCCAGTGCGCACGGGTGCGTCGATGAGGCGGGAGTATTCGACCATGTAGTCGGCGACCTGGTCCTTGCCCGCGAAACCATCCGGGTGGACGTCGGAGAACTCCAGGGTGGGGAAGCGGTCGTGCCAAGCGGGTCCGTTGGCCGCGAGCGAATCCCAGCGTTCGGTCCGCCAGCGCTCCGCGATCCGGTCGCGCTCGACGACGATGTGCTCGATCCCCTGCGCACTCAGGTGCTCACTCGTGGCCAGGCCCGTCTGGCCCGCTCCGACGACCAGGACCTCTGTCTGCTCTGCGGTCATCGTCTCCCCTTCCGCCTGTCTTAGTGTTGTCGGTCACCAGCCAACATCAGGGGAGCGTGGACGCGCCAATAGTCATTGGCGGTCGAATGCATCGGAAATCGAGATACAGACTCACCTCATGCATGTTTCCAAGTGAATGGGGAAGTGATCCGGCATGGGGAAGGGAGGATCGGAATATCAGATCCACATGCTCGGAATCGGATATTGTACAGATGTGTCGGGTGCCACAAAGATGGGTTGACATGACACCGCACAAAAGGATTCGCCCATTCAACACCCGTGACACCTACCCGGAACAGGACCTGGACAACGACCTGTGCCAAGCGGTCGTGGCCGGCGACACGGTCTACCTGCGCGGGCAGATCGGCCAGAACCTCGACACCCGCGAAAGTGTGGGCATCGGCGACGTCGAAGCACAGGCCGAACAGGCCATGGCGAACATCGCCCTGCTCCTGCAGGAGGCGGGCGGGCGCCTCGAACACATCGTGAAGGTCGTCGTCTACCTCACCGACATCCGGTACCGCGAACCCGTCTACACGGTGATGGGCCGCTGGCTGCAGGGCGTCTACCCGGTGTCGACGGGACTGGTCGTCCAAGCGCTGGCGCGCCCGGAATGGCTGGTGGAGATCGACGCGACCGCCGTGCTCGAACCAACGGTGCTGACAGCCCCCGCGTCCCAGGCAGTCCCCGAGGGGAGCGGTCGATGACCTTCTCGATCCTCGCCAGGGCCGACGGCGAATTCGGGATGGCGGTCACCTCTCCCTGGACATGGGAAAGCCGGTGCGGGAGGCGGCGGCGGTGGACGCGCCGGGCGCGGCCGCCCTGTTCCGGTTCTACGGGGAGGCGGTTGAGAAGCTCGAGGACATGATCCCGGCGACCCCGCCCGGTTCGACCGCGCTGGTCACCCGCGAACCGCTGGGCGTGATCGGCGTGATCGTGCCGTGGAACTATCCGCTGGAGATCCTGACGTGGAAGCTGGCCCCGGCTCTGGCCGCCGGCAACACCGTCGTCGTCAAGCCCTCGGTCGAATCCTCGCACTCCGCACTGCGGCTGGCGGACCTGACCGTCGAGGCGGGGTTCCCCGCCGGCGTCGTCAACGTCCTGCCGGGCCGCGGCTCGAAGGTGGGCAGCTCCCTGGCCATGCACCCCGACGTCGACATGCTGGCCTTCACCGGGTCGACGGAGGTCGCCAAACAGCTCCAGCGGTACGCGGGCGCCTCGAATATGAAAAGACTCGCCCTGGAAGCCGGCGGCAAGAGCTCCAATCTGGTGTTCGCCGACTGCGACGAACTGCGGGCCGCCGCGGCCCAGGCCGCCTTCGGCTGCTTCTACAACCAGGGCGAGGTCTGCTCGGCGAACTCGCGGATCTTCGTCGAGGCGCCGGTGTACCGGGAATTCCTCGAACTCCTCAAGGCCGAAGCCCTGAAGTTCGCCCCGGGGGATCCGCTGGACCCCGAATCCGGGACCGGCGCGCTGGTGTCGGCCCGCCACGCCGCACAGGTGTGGCGCAGCATCACCGCGGCGCGCGAGGCGGGCACGATCGTGGCCGGCGGCGCCCAGCCCACGATCAACGGAGTCCAGACCTTCATCGAACCGACCATCGTCACCGATGTGCCGGCGGACCACGAACTGCACCACCAAGAGGTCTTCGGCCCCGTTGTCGTCGTGGCGCCCTTCGACACGGAGGACGAGGCCGTGGCCAGGGCGAACAAGACTCCCTATGGCCTCGCGGCCTCGCTGTGGACCGGCAGCCTGGCGCGCGCCCACCGGGTATCGCGGCGGCTGGTGGCCGGGACCGTGTCGGTGAACACCGTCGACGCACTCGGTTTCACGACGCCCTTCGGCGGCTTCAAACAGTCCGGTTTCGGTCGGGATCTGTCCATCCACGCCCTGGAGAACTACACCGACCTCAAGACGACCTGGATGCAGTGGGGATAGGCGATAGACGCCATGTCGAATGCGAAGAGCAACGCCGCCGACAGTGCGAACGCTCCTGCAGCCGACCCCGGCCGGCTGCAGGAGCGGACCCCCAAGGGGATCTACACCCTGGCGGGCACCGAGATGTGGGAGCGCTTCAGCTTCTACGGCCTCGAGGTCATCCTGGCCTATTACATCTACTACACAGCCGGGCAGGGCGGCCTGGGCCTGCCGGATTCGGTCGCACTGGGCATTGCCGGGGCCTACGGCGGCGCCGTCTACCTGTTCCAGCCCGTGGGCGCCTGGCTGGCCGACCGGCTGATCCCCGCGCGCACCCTCGTGCTGATCGGCGGGATCGTGATCATGGCCGGGCACCTGAGCCTGGCGCTGCTGCCCGGCCTGGGCGGTCTGCTCACCGGTCTGCTGCTCATCGTGCTGGGCACCGGCGCGCTGTTCCCCAATCTCAACGCCATGGTCGGGGAACTGTACGATCGGCACTCGCGCAAACGCGATTTCGGTTACTCCCTGTACTACTCCGGAGTGTTGATCGGAGCTCTGTTCGGGCCGATCGTCACGGGGTTCCTCCAAGTCCACATGGGTTTCCACTGGGGTTTCTCCGCAGCGGCGCTGGGCATGCTGTTCGGATTGCTCCTCTACGTCGCCGGGGGCAAGCACCTGCCCGCTTCCTCCCGCCGTGTGCCCAATCCGGTGACCCGCGCCGGCCGCAGCAGGGCCGTGGCCGTCGCGGCGTGCATCCTGGTCGTGATCACGGTGCTGGTGGCCACCCGCGTGGTCACCATCGACAATGCGGACCTGTGGGTGATGGGGATCGTCAGCGCGGTCGTCCTCGTCTACTTCTTCGTGCTCTTCAGATCCACGAAGACCACGGCAGCGGAACGGCGCTCGCTCGTGGCCTTCGTGCCCGTCTTCATCGCCGGCGTCGTGTTCTGGGCCATGATCCTGCAGCTGTTCACGACCTTCGCGGTCTATGCCGACACCCGTGTGAACCTGGCGTTCGGAGCGATCTCGATCCCGGCCCCGTACATCAGCACATTCGAAGTGGTCGCCGGGATCATCGTGGGACCGTTACTGGGCCGGATCGGCGCCCGTCCGCGCGGCCCGAAGATCCACGACGGCACCAAGCTGGGCATCGGCATGGGGCTGATGACCGTGACCTTCGCATGGTTCGCAGTCCTCGGCCTGGGCAGTGGGCAGGTGTCGCTGCTCCCGGTCGTCGTGGGGATGATCATCATGGGCATCACCGAGGTGAGCTTCGCGCCGATCGGCATGTCCGCGGCCTCGCAGCTGGCGCCCAAGGCCTACACCGCGCAGACCATGGCGTTGTGGGGACTGGCCCTGGCACTGGGTTCGAGCCTCTCCGGTTTCATGGGACAGCTGTACAGCGCGATGAACGAGGTCGGATTCTTCTGGCTGAATGCCGGTGCCGCCCTCCTGTGCTCCGTGGCGCTGCTCCTGCTGGCTCCGCGTCTGACGAAGTTGGGCCTCGACTGAGGCCATGATGAAAGGACCCATTCGATGCAAGCGGCCGACCTGATCATCCACGACGCCACCATCCGGACAATGGACCCGGACGCTGTGCACAGTGATTCCGTCGCGGTGCGCGACGGGCGCATCGTGGCGCTTGGAGACAAGGACTGCCGGGGTCTGCGCGGACCCGGAACGGAGGTCCTCAACGCGCTGAGCGCCACTGTCGTCCCGGCCTTCCACGACGCCCACGCCCACCCGGTGACCGGCGGTCTGAACCGCCGGGGCTGCGGCCTGGACGAGGTGCACGGACTCGCCGCCTACCGGGAGAGGATTGCGGCACATGCGGCCAAACTGGACCGGGGCGAGTGGCTCGTCGGCTCGGGCTGGTACGGCGACGCCTTCCCCACCGGCTTCCCCACCCGGTGGGAACTGGACTCCGTGGTGCCGGATCGTCCGGCGGTCCTGACCAGCCACGACGGGCACGGCGTCTGGGTCAACTCGGAGGCACTGGCGCACGCCGGCGTGGATGCGCGGACCCCGGACCCGGATGGCGGACGCATCGTCCGCACACCGGACGGCGCGCCCAGTGGTCTGCTGCTGGAGAACGCCATGGACCTGGTGCTTGACCTGCTCCCGCGGACAGACACCGCCCAGGTCGAGGCCGCCATCCTGGAATCACAGGACTACTACCATTCGCTGGGCATCGCCGGCTGGCAGGACGCCGGGGTCGGCGCCATGCTGGGCGGCCCGGACACCTTCTCCGCATATACGAATCTGCAGAGCCGGGGAGCGCTGACCGCGCGGGTCACCGGGGCGCTGTGGTGGGACCGGGCGCTGGATTTCGACTCGCAGCTGGCCGGCATGGTGGAACGCCGGAGATTGGTGGCCGAGGCCGGCGGCGCCGCAGCGGCGGACAGCCTGGGCGGACTTTCGATGAGTGCGGTGAAGATCATGGTCGACGGGGTGTGCGAGAACCTCACGGGCGCCATGCTGACGCCCTATCGCGACCACGGCGAGGAACGCGGCATGACCATGTTCGACGAGGACGAGCTGGAACACATCGTGGCCGCCGCGGACGCCGAGGGGTTCGACGTGCACATCCACGCGGTGGGTGACAGGGCCGTGCACATGGCCACGAGCGCGTTGGTGCGGTTGGGGCGCGGAGGCGAGGACCGCAGGCACCAGATCGCCCACCTCGACATCGTGGACCACGCCGACCTGCCCCCGGATGGCGCGGAACAACATCATCGCAAACGTCTCGCCGCTGTGGGCGCGCAACGACTCGGTGCTGGTGGAGACCAAACTGCCGCTGCTGAGCGACGAACAAAGACAGTGGCACTTCGCCTTCGGCACCATGGCCCAGCACGGCATCCGGCTGGCCTTCGGCTCCGATTGGCCGGTCTCCAGCTCCGATCCGCTATGGGCCATCCACACCGCCGTCAACCGGACCGCGCCCCCGTACGATCCCCACGGCCAGGACGACTTGGCACAGTACGAACCGCTCCTACCCGCCGAGGCCCTCAGCCCGGAGCAGGCACTGCGGGCCGCCACCCTCGACGCGGCCCGCGCCAACCACACCGATCATCTGACCGGCAGCATCACCGTGGGGAAATCCGCCGACCTCGTGGTCCTCGACGGCGATCCGCTGGCGGTGGAGCCCGCGGGACTGGGCAGCATCGCGGTGGAGGCGACATTCGTCGCCGGAGAACCCGTGTACCGGCGGTAGACCGGAGGCGCGGCCGGCGCCCCGATACGAAACTCGACACAAGACGAAGGACTCACTGGAGAAGACAATGGCACAGCATTCACTTGGATTGACCGAAGACGCTATCCGGGCCAATACGGAGATCCTGGCCGATGCCGGGTACGTCACGGAATCGACCCGATTCACCCTGGTGGAGGAGGTGGAGCCGTCACTGGGCGGCGCCGCCGGCCCGGCGCAGGGCGCCCCGGGGGATACCGGAGGCGACGACCGGGAACAGTTGATCGCCACAACCCTGTTGGAGCGCGGCACCGGCGCCGTCACCGAGGTCGTGGCCTCGCTCGACACGCGCAGGGTCGTGTCCGCCCGGCAGGTCGACGTGGCCTCGGAAGGCCAGCCGCCCATCCTGCTCGAGGAGTTCGACCTGGCGGAGAAGCTAATCAGACAGGACGCGGGCTGGCGGGAGGCCATGCGCCGCCGCGGGGTCGAGGACGACGAGCGGGTCCGCGTGTGTGCGCTCAGCGCCGGATGCTTCGACATCCCGGGGGAGGAGGGCCGCCGGCTGGTGCGCGGCAGTTCCTTCGTGCAGTCCGATCCGCAGGACAACGCCTGGGCCCATCCGGTGGAGGGCCTGGTGGCCTACCTCGACCTCAACTCCGGCGAGGTGGTTCAGCTGGTGGAGACCGATATCGTGTCGATCCCCGCCAAACGGTTCGACTTCCATCTGGACTCGTGGCTGCCGGAGCCGCGCACCAGCCAACGGCCGATCGTGATCACCCAGCCGGAAGGAGTGAGCTTCTCCCTGGAGGACGGGGTGCTCGAATGGGAGAAATGGCGCCTGGCCCTGGACTTCAACCAGGTGGAGGGCCTGGTGCTGCGCGACATCTCGTTCGAGGACAACGGCAGGCGCCGTGGCATCGTCAAGCGCGCCTCGGTCGCCGAGATGGTGGTGCCCTACGGCGACCCCAGCCCCGTGAGGTTCTGGCAGAACTACTTCGACGCGGGTGAGTACTCACTGGGCAAATCGGCGAATTCGCTGGAACTGGGCTGCGACTGCCTGGGGGAGATCGTCTACGCCGACGCCGTGCTGGCCGATGACGACGGAGCGCCGTCGCGAATCGTCAACGCAGTGTGCATGCACGAAGAGGACTCCGGCATCCTGTGGAAGCACACCGATGAGTACACCGGCTCCACCGACGTGCGCCGCCAGCGCAGGATGGTCATCTCCTTCTTCATCACGGTCGGCAACTACGACTACGGCTTCTACTGGTACCTGTACCTGGGCGGCACGATCCAGCTGGAGTGCAAGGCCACCGGCGTCGTGTACACGGCCGCTTACGCCCAGCACCCCAACGACTATTCGACGCAGTACTTCCACGAGGGAGTCGGCGCGCCCTTCCGCCAGCACCTGTTCTCCGCCCGCCTGGTGCTGGACGTCGACGGCCCCGTGAACGCGGTGGAGGAGGCCCAGGTCAAACGCCTGTCTGCCGGACCGGAGAACCCCTACGGGAACGCCTTCACCCGCATGGTTCGCCGGCTGCACACGGAGAAGGAGGGCATCCGCGACGCCCTGCCGACGGAGGGCCGGGTATGGCGCGTGGTCAATCCGGAGCGGTTGAACGCGCACGGCGCCCCCGTCGCCTACGAGCTCTTCGCCGAGGGCACTCCCTGCCTGTTGGCCGACGAATCGTCCTCGATCGCGCGGCGCGCATCCTTGGCCAAGCACCATCTGTGGGTCACGCAGTACGCCGACGCCGAACGGTTCCCGTCGGGCCAGTACGTCAACCAGAACCCTGGCAACGGGGCCCTCGAGGACTGGGTGGAACAGGACCGGTCGATCGAAGGCGAGCGCGTCGTGTTGTGGCACACCTTCGGCCTGACGCATTTCCCCAGGTCAGAGGACTGGCCGATCATGCCGGTGGACCTGGCCGGGTTCACGATGAAGCCCTCGGGGTTCTTCGACGTCAATCCGACGCTTGACGTGCCCCGTCCCATGCACGGCGGCGGGTGTGGAGAGGAGCACTGCGGCTGCGGCGAGTAGCCGGTCCGGCGCGCGGACAGGTTTGGGCTGTTTGTTTCAGATTGGGCCGTACGTACGGCCCAATCTGAAATAGACCGCCCGAACTTGCTGTGGGCGTGGCTGTGGGTGCTGCTAGGGTGGGGCACATGAAGATGCGCGCGTGAACACACGTCCCCGTCCCTGACTCCACCCGGACCGGCCGCATTTCGCCGCGCTCGCCGGGAGAAACGCGAGTATCTTCATGCCAACCCATCATTCACACACCCCCGCCAAGCCCTCCATCACCCTGGTCGATCTGAGCTTCGACTGGCCCGACGGCACCCCGGCGCTGACCGGCCTGTCCGGCACCTTCACCCCCGGCCGCACCGGCCTGGTGGGGCGCAACGGATCCGGCAAATCCACACTGCTGCGCCTGATCGCCGGCCTCCTGACTCCCACCAGAGGTCATATCGAGACCACGGGCGAGGTCGGTTATCTGCCGCAGACCCTGACCCTGGAGGCCACGACCACCATCGCGGATCTGCTGGGCGTGGCCGGAACCGTGGCGGCCCTGCGCGCGATCGAAGCCGGGGATGTGGCCCAGGAACACTTCGATGCGGTGGGCGACGACTGGGACATCGAGGCCCGCGCCGCCGCTGCCCTGGAGCGGATCGGCCTGCCCGGTATCGAACTGGACCGCCGGGTCGTCGAACTCTCCGGCGGCGAGGCCATGCTCACCGCCGTGACGGGCCTGCGGCTGCGCGGCACCCCCATCACCCTGCTCGATGAGCCGACGAACAATCTGGACCGCTCCGCCCGCGCCCGCCTGTCCGGACTGATCGACGACTGGCCCGGCACCCTGGTGGTCGTCAGCCATGACCTCGAACTGCTCGAACGCATGGACGTCACGGCCGAACTGCACGACGGTCGGCTGGAGACCTTCGGCGGACCCTACAGTGCCTGGCGCGCCCACCTGGAGAACGAACAGGCAGCGGCAGAGCAGGCCGCCCGGACCGCCGACCAAGCGCTCAAGGTGGAGAAGCGCCAGCAGATCGAATCCCAGACCAAGCTGGCCCGTCGCGAGCGCACCGGTCGGAGGGCCCAGCGCGAGGGCGGCCTGCCGAAGATCGTGGCGGGGACTCTGGCGCGCAAGGCGCAGAATTCCGCGGCGGGTCTGCGCGCCGTGCACGAGGACAAGGTGCGGTCAGCGCAGGCTGCTGTCGATGCCGCCGACGCCCGAGTGCGCGAGGACGAACACATCCGTCTGGATCTGCCGGATCCGGCGGTGCCGCGCTCGCGCCGTCTGCTGGAATTGACGGACGGGGTCACCGAGGTCGTGCTGCAGGGGCCGGAGCGTCTGGCCCTGGTCGGCGGGAACGGCACAGGCAAGTCGACGTTGGTCGCCCGCCTGCTGGCCGGTACGGCAGCGGATCCGGCGCAGGTCGAGCCCGCGGGGGCCTCGGCCGGAGGAACCGGACACGGTGCCGGCGCTGTGGCCGGCCGTCCCGGCGGTCGGCTGTTGACCGAGCGGGTGGGCTACCTGCCGCAGCGCCTCGACGGGCTCGACGATGAGGCGAGCGCGATGGACAATGTCAGGGCGGTGGCCCCCGCCTTGCCCGCCGGCGAGGTCCGCAACCGTCTGGCGCGCCTGCTGTTGCGCGGGGATACGGTGGACCGCCCGGTGTCCACCCTGTCCGGCGGCGAGCGCTTCCGCGTGTGCATCGCCCGCCTGCTGTTGGCCGATCCTCCTGCGCAGCTGCTGATCCTGGACGAGCCGACGAACAATCTGGACATCGCCAGCGTCGAACAGCTGGCCGAGGCGCTCGACGCCTATCGCGGCGCGCTGCTGGTGATCAGCCACGACCATCCGTTCCTGCGCCGGATCGGCATCGATGCGGTGGTCGAGCTCGATGCGGTCGGCCGGCTGCACCGCAGGGCCGAGCTGCCGGACTGACCGGACCGAGCCGGGGCTCGCACTATCATCGACTCATGGAGACACCGCAGGAGACCCCGATGGAGCGGCCGCCGGCCCTGACAGCCTCCCAGATCCGCCGGCGTCTGGACTTCCTCACCGTCCTGGCGTACGGACTGATGGAATCGGGCCAGACCAGTTCGCAGGTCGAGCCGGTGGTGCGGCGCACCGCCGTGGCGCTGGGCGTGGACAATCTGGGTTTCAACGCCTTCGGGCGGATTCTGCTGATCGATACGACGCGCGGCGACGGGTCGACCAGTTCTGTGTCGGGTGCTGCCCGCGGGCTGGACATGATCGACTGCACCAGGGCCCGCGCCCTGCAGGACGTGGCGATGGGGCTGGTACAGGCGGCGACCTCGGCCGATACGGCGGAGCTCGCGGTCGAAGCGCGCCTGGATGCGGCCAAGGACAGGGTGGACCGGCTGCGTGAGTCCGCCACCCCATGGTGGCTGTCCATGGGCGGACTGACCATGCTGGCCTTCTTCATCAGCATGCAGGTGGGGGTCTCCTGGCAGGCCTGGGTGTCCGCCGCACTGGTGCAGTTGGCCTCGTCTCTGATGGGTGCGGCCACCGGTGCGGTGCGCATGCCGAAGCTCTTCGCCACCGCCGTGCAGGGCTGCACCTCGGGGGCGCTGGCCACGGTCCTGGTGCTCGTGGGCTTCGTCGACCCGGTGGGCGCGGCCGCCGCGATCGCGGTGAGCTGGCTGATCCTGGTGCCGCTGCCGCAGGTCATCGGGGCGGTCTCCGATGCGATCGCCTCCGACTTCGTCTCCGCCATGACGCGCACTGCGAGCCTGCTGGTCGCGGTGATTTCCCTGACGATAGCCGGGGCCTTCACCTTCATGCTGGGGGAGGTGCTGCACATGGAGCATCCGCGCCTGGACGAGCTGCCGTCCTTCCCCTGGTACCTGGTGCTGGTGTTCTGCGCGCTGGGCGCGGTGGCCAACGCCTTCGCCAATGGCGGCCGACTGCCACTGGTGCTGCCGGCGGCCGGCCTGGGCCTGGTGACGGGTGCGGTCAACCAGGCGCTGCTGATCGGGGCGGGGCTGCCCACCCTGTGGGCGAACTCCCTGGCCGCGGTGGTGCTGGGGGCTTTGGCCGCATTCTATGCGGTCCGCTCCGGCTATCCGCAACAAGTGCTGGCGCTCATGGGCTTCACCGGCGCGTTGATGCCCGGCATCCCGGTGTTCTTCGGGATCCTGCAACTGATGGGAGGGGGCCAGGGCATGTCCTCCTTCGCCGAGGCCGCCGCGATCTGCGTGGGCATCGGCACCGGGGTGGGACTGGGCGCCTACCCCGTCGACGTGGTGCGCAGGCACCGGCGCGGGACCGACGCCTGGCTGCACCGCTTCGGCGCCCGGGCGTAGGGATCGCCGCGGTGGTCGGCCTCGTGCGCCACCAATCGCCGACCCTCCGCAATGCGTGTGCGGGCACCGGATTACAGTGGACGGGTGCCCGGGGGAGTCCGCGGGCGCATGATCGAATCCACCTGCACGCCGATCGGAAGGTCGAAACATGACGCATCGTTTGAGCACGGCAATCCTCCGGGGCCTGTCCGGGGCCTCCATCCTCAACGCCGGAATCGAGAAGCTCAGCCTGGACGACGGCAGCGCCGGCTTCCTCAAGGGCATGGCCGCCAAGGGCTTCCCCTTCCTGGACCAGCTCGATGACAAGGCCTTCGGCAAGCTGTTGGCCGCCGGTGAGATCGCCGTGGGCGGTGCGCTGCTCGCCCCGTTCGTGCCCAACCGGGTGGCCGGTGCCGGCCTGGCGATCTTCAGCGCCGGCATGCTGACCATGTACTTCCGCACCGAGGACTTCACCAAGGACGACGGCGTGCGCCCCGCCGGCGATGGCGTCTCCGTATCCCATAACGCCTGGCTCGCCGCGATCGCCGGAGCCCTGCTGGTCGAGGGCAAGTCCAAGTCCGCGCGCTGAGGTCGGCGGTCAGCCCAGCTCCACCATCGCCACGCCGCAGATGATCAGGCCGATTCCTGCCAGCATGCGGCGGGTCAGGGGATCACGCCAGAGCAGGCGTGAGAGCAGTGCGACGCTGACGATGCCCAGGGCCGACCACATTCCGTAGGCCACGCCCAAGGGCATCCCGGCGTCCAGGGTCAGCCGGAGGCAGCCGAAGGCCGCGGCGTAGCCCAGGCCGATCGGTATGAACCGCCACTTGCTGCGGCGCTTGTCACTGTCCTGGCCGATGCGCAGGCCCAGTGTCGCCGCGACCTCGCAGCAGACCGAGGCGAGTAGCCAGACCCAGCTCATGTTCCCTCCCGCCTGTGGTTCTCATCACCGCTCGCAGCATCATGATCAGCATCGTGCCCGGCACCATGATCAGCACTGAAATCGGCACCGAGATCGGTGCTGAGATCGACCATGTCATCGACCACGTCGTCGAGCGCGGTCTCCCAGTCCTTGGTTTCGGATTCGCCGGATCCGGTTTCCACCAGGACGACGCCCACGACTGTCAGCCCGATTCCAACCATGGCCGGTGGGCTGAGGGACTCTGCGAATACGACGGTGCTCAGCAGGGCGACGAGCACAACCCCGGCCGCCGCCCACGTTCCGTATACGACGGTGAGCCCGAGGCCGGTGCGCAGGCTCCGGGCGATGAGAGTGAACGCCAGGACATAGGCGACGATGACTACCGCGATCCAGGCGGCGTGCTCGGAGCTGGCCCGCAGTGCCAGGGTGCCGACGACTTCGGCGGCGATCGCCGCGCACAGGAACAGCCAGGACTTCATCAGCCGTGCTCGTCCTCCGCTGCCCGTGCACGATCCACCAGCTCCAAAGCGTGGGAGCGCACGGAGTCGAGTTCCGCCGCGGGGAACATGCCGGTGGCCTCGGACATCCACGCGCCGTCGGCACAGAAGCGCGCGGTGGTGAGCCATGCCCGGGCGGGGGCGGACACCCCGGCCGTGGAGAACCAGGGATTCAGCCGGTCGTGCCAGACATGTGACAGCGCTGGATGGTAGAGGGCATCGGAGAAGATCCAGTAGTCGGCTCGCGACACCCGGGCCGAGGTCGCGACCCGCACATAGCCGCGGTATCGGGCGAATACGCTGAACTCCGCGGGTTCCCCCGCCGGCTCCGGATCGTGTCCCGGTGCTCCGGCGCAGCCCGAATCCCCCGTCCCGTCCGAGGCCTCCACCGCGGCTTGCGTACAGGCGGCGGAGATCATCTGCGCCCAGTTCGCCGCGGCCGCGTCGACCAGGCCGGTGATCAGGGCCTCTTTAGTCGGGAAGTGGTACAGCAGTCCCGGTTTGGTCAGCCCGGCACGCTTGGCCACGGCCTCCAGCGAGATGGTCACGCCCTGAATTGAACGGTTGTCCTGGGCGATCTGCTTGGCGGCCTGGAGGATGCGCCGACGGGTGTCGGTCGGATGCGCGGAACTCATACTTCGACACTTTACCATCCGGTAGGTAAAGTAGGGGGCGTAGCTGGCGAACCTCAGGGGGTGCCCCATAGGATGAAGGGGACTTGTGAAGGCAACTTGATGTAATCGACTCGTCGTCCATAAGGAAGTAGGCCGTGTTTTGACAGAAGCAGCCCCGAGTTCTCAGAGGCCCGGACCGCAAGAGGACCAAGAGGACGGAGCCAAGCCCTCATCGGGCACCTCTGCCGTCAACTGGCCGGTCTTCATTGGGGCGGCGGTCATCATGGTCGCCTTCGCCCTGTGGGCGATGCTCCTGCCCGAACAGGCGGAGACCGTGATCTTCGGTGCGATGGACTGGGTCGCCACGAACTTCGGCTGGTACTACGTACTCACGGCCAGCATCGTCGTGGTCTTCGTCATCGTCGTCGCCTGCTCCCGGGTGGGACGGACCCGGCTGGGCCCCGACCACTCCCGTCCCCACTTCAATATGTTCACCTGGTCGGCGATGCTGTTCGCCGCCGGCATCGGCGTGGACCTCATGTTCTTCGGCATCTCCGGACCCGCCACGAACTACCTGACCCCGCCGGACGTGGCGCCGGAGTCCGATGCCGCGGCCAAGTGGGCACCGGTGTGGACGGTATTCCACTACGGCATCCCCGGCTGGGCGATGTACGCGCTGATGGGCATGGCCTTCGGCCTGTTCGCCTACCGCTATCACCTGCCCCTGAGCATCCGTTCGGCCCTGGCCCCCATCTTCGGCAAGCGCGTCAAGGGCACCGTTGGCCATGTGGCCGAAATCGCCTCGACCATCGGCACCGTCTTCGGCATCTCCGTGTCCCTGGGCATCGGCGTGGTCTTCCTCAACTACGGCCTGTCGGCGATCTTCGGGATCCCGCAGTCCATCGGCGTGCAGATCGCCCTGATGGCTCTGGCCGTGTTCATCACGATCCTGTCCACCGTCTCCGGCGTGGACAAGGGCATCCGACGGCTGTCGGAACTCAACGTCTACCTGGCCGTGGCCCTCATGCTGTGGGTGCTGTTCTCCGGCAACACCCACGAATTGCTGAATGCCCTGGTGCAGAACGTGGGCGACTTCTTCGCCGGCTTCGCCTCGATGATGATGAATACCTTCGCCCAGACCAGCGGGACGGAGGGCTACCCGGCCGAACAGTGGATGAAGGACTGGACCCTGTTCTTCTGGGCCTGGTGGATCGCCTGGGCGCCTTTCGTCAGCCTGTTCCTGGCCCGGATCTCCCGCGGGCGCACCCTGCGCCAGTTCGTCATCGGCGTGCTGCTCATCCCGTTCGCCTTCATCATGCTGTGGGTGTCGATCTTCGGCAATGCCGCGCTGAGCTTCTTCCGCGACCCGAACAGCGACGGGGGCTTCCTGGATCAGGCGATCAACCTGCCCGAATCCGGTTTCTTCACGCTGCTCGAACAGTATCCGGGCTCCACCTTCACGATCGCGCTGGCGGTCATCACCGGGCTGTTCTTCTACGTGACATCTGCCGATTCCGGTTCGTTGGTGATGGCGAATATGACGTCGAAGTCGTTGTCGACCGATGATGACGGCCCCCGCTGGCTGCGCATCGTGTGGGCGGTCATCACCGGCGGCCTGACACTGTCGATGCTGTTCATCGACGGCGTTTACACTCTGCAGGCGGCCACCGTGATGGTGGGCCTGCCGCTGTCGATTCTCGTGTACCTCGTCATGTACAGCCTGTACAAGGTGTTGCGGCGCGAGCGCATGGTGCTCGACGCCAGGGCGGAATCGCTGCCGGACATCCTGTCCTCGCGGGCCGACGCCGGTCGCGACCCACGCCGGAACTGGCGCCAGCGCCTGGGCCGGCGGATGAACTACACCTCGGCAGCCCAGGCCAAGCGCTTCGTGGAGACCGTGGCCGCACCCGCCCTGGAAGAGGTCGCCGCCGAAATGGAGCGCAACGGCGCCGATGTCAGCTGTGAGCGCGGCGAGCATCCGGATTATCCGATCCCGTACACCGACCTGGTGGTCACCTTCAGCAACGGCGAGCACTTCAAATACGAGGCATACCCCGTGGCCTATCCGGTGCCCAGCTTCGCGGTCAACGTGCGCACGGTCAACGATGTGTACTTCAAGCTCGAGGTGTTCTCCTCCACCGGTTCGCGGGGCCGGGACATCATGGGCTACACGAAGGAGCAGATCATCTCCGATGTGCTCGATGGCTACGACGCCAGGGTGATGTACCTGTCCAGCCTCGACAGCGCATCGGACACCGGCCCGATCGACGGCCCGGCGCCCGAACAGTGGGACGACGTCGATCAGATCGAGGCGGAGAACCTGGCCGACCAGGTCGCGGAGTCGATCGTCGAGGCCAAGGACGCCCTGGAACCGGCCGCCGGCCCGCGCCCGCCGCAGCCGGAGGACCTCGGGGGCACGGGGGACCGGCGGGCAGCCGCCCGGCCCGTGAACCCCCGCCAACTACTCACAGAGACCGAGCCCGCTGCCCGGCGCTCGAAGGAGAACTCGAATGGGACGGAACCCGAAGAAGGAGAACGATGACTGAGCAGACTAACGGCGTGGCGACGCTGTACATCGACGGCGCATGGGTGCCGGCGGCCGACGGGGCGACGCGCACCATCCACTGCCCCGCGGATGGTTCCACGGTCGGCGTGGTGTCCGAGGCCTCGGCGGCGGATACCGAACGCGCCATCGCCGCCGCCCGGCGGGCCTTCGACGCAGGCCAGTGGTCGGCCACGCCGGCCGCCCAGCGCGGCGACCTGCTGCTGGCGGTCGCGGATGCGATGAAGGAGCGCAAGGACGAATTCGCCCGTGCCGAGGCCCTGGACACCGGTAAGCGCCTGGTCGAGGCCGAAGGCGATATGGACGACATCATGGGCTGCTTCCGGTTCTTCGGCAAGATCGCCGATCAGCATCCGGGCCGGCTGGTCGACACGGGCGATCCCACGGTGATCTCCCGGGTCGTCAACGAGCCGGTGGGCGTGTGCGGGATGATCACCCCGTGGAACTTCCCGCTGCTGCAGGCCTCCTGGAAGATCGCCCCGGCCATCGCCGCCGGTGATACCTTCATCCTCAAACCGGCGGAGCTGACCCCGCACACCGCGATCCTCATCATGGACGTGCTCGACAAGCTGGGCCTGCCCGCCGGTGTCGGCAACCTGGTGCTCGGCGCCGGCGCCACCGCGGGCGCGCCCCTGTCCAGCCACCCGGATGTGGACCTGGTGTCGTTCACCGGTGGGCTGGTCACCGGGCGCACGATCGCCCAGTCGGCGGCGCAGACCATCAAGAAGGTCGCGCTGGAGCTGGGCGGGAAGAACCCGAACGTGGTCTTCGCCGATGCCGACTTCGACGCGGCGGTGGACAATGCGCTCAACGCGGGCTTCCTGGACTCCGGCCTGGTGTGTTCGGCCGGCACCCGGTTGATCGTGCAGGACACGATCGCCGAGCGCTTCGTCGACGAACTGGTCCGCAGGGCCGCGGACATCCGCCTGGGTGGGCCCTTCGACGAGGCCGCGCAGACCGGCCCGCTGATCTCCGAGGCACACCGGAACAAGGTCACCGACTATGTGGAGCGCGGCGTGGCCGCCGGCGCCCGCCTGCGCGTGGGCGGATCCTGGGGCGGCGACGAACTCAAGGACGGCTTCTTCTACACGCCGACCGTGCTCGATCAGTGCGATTGGGACAATCCCGCAGTGGTCGAGGAGGGCTTCGGCCCGGTCATCACGGTCGAGACCTTCTCCACGGAGGCCGAGGCCGTCGAGATCGCCAACCACACCGAATACGGTCTGGCCGGTGCCGTGTGGACCTCGGATTCCGGGACGGCGAACCGGGTGTCGCGGGCCCTGCGCCACGGCACGATCTGGATCAACGACTACCACCCCTATGTGCCGCAGGCCGAATGGGGCGGTTTCAAGAACTCGGGCATCGGCCGGGAGCTGGGGCCCAGCGGCCTGGGCGAATACGTCGAGGCCAAGCACATTTACGAGAACACCGAACCGGCCGTGAGCGGTTGGTTCCCGCAGCAGAACGGAGAGTGACATATGACTGAGACCAACGACTCGCGCGACTCATACGACTACATCGTGATCGGTGGCGGCTCGTCGGGTGCCGCGGTGGCGGCCCGGCTCAGCGAGGATCCGAACATCACCGTCGCCCTGCTCGAAGCCGGCCCCACGGATGTGGACAAGGCCGAGGTGCTGACCCTGAACCGCTGGCCCGAACTCCTGGAGTCCGGCTTCGATTGGGACTACCCGATCGAACCGCAGACCAACGGCAACTCCTTCATGCGCCACGCCCGCGCGAAGGTGCTGGGAGGGTGTTCATCGCACAACTCCTGCATCGCCTTCCACACCCCGGCCGAGGACCTGGACTACTGGGAGTCCCTGGGCTGCACCGGCTGGTCGGCCGCCGAGGTCAGGCCCCTGCTCAAGCGCCTGGAGTCCAATGACCGTCCGGGCGAGGGCCATGGCCACGACGGCCCCGTCGAACTCATGTCGGTTCCGCCGGAGGACCAGGTGGGCGTTGCGGTGCTGGACGCCTGCGAAGAAGCCGGGATCCCGCGTGAGCTGTTCAACGAGGGACGCACGGTCAGCCACGGCGCGAACTTCTTCCAGATCAACTCGAAGGCCGACGGCACCCGCGCCTCATCCTCGGTGTCCTATCTGCACCCGATCCTGGACCGGGAGAATCTGGACATCCTGACCGATCGCCAGGTCACCCGGCTGATCTTCGAACAGGGACCCGAGGGCCCGCGCGCCACCGGCGTCGAGTTCGTGGACAACCCCTTCCACCGCTCGTCCCGCTTGCACGCCACCCGCGAGGTCATCCTGTCCGCCGGTGCCATCGGCACCCCGCAGCTGCTCATGCTCTCCGGGATCGGCCCTGCCGATCACCTGGGCGAACTGGGCCTGGACGTGCTGGTCGATGCGCCCGGGGTGGGCTCGAACCTGCGCGATCACCCCGAAGCGGTGATCTCCTGGGAGTCCCAGGTCCCGATGACCAGGGACGCCACCCAGTGGTGGGAGATCGGCATCTTCACGAAGGTCGACCAGGACGGCGCAGACGGCACCGGACTGCCGGACCTGATGATGCACTACGGCTGCGTGCCCTTCGATATGCACACCCGCCGCTACGGCTACCCGAGTGCGGAAGAGGCCTTCGCGCTGACGCCCAACATCACCCATGCGAAGTCCACGGGCACGGTCCGGCTGCGCTCGATTGACTACCGCGACAAGCCGATGGTGGATCCGAAGTACTTCACCGATCCCGAGGGCTACGATATGCGGATCGCCGTCGAGGGCATCAAACTGGCGCGCAAGATCATAGCCGAACCGGCGATGGCGCAGTACGCCGGGCGGGAACTGTTCCCCGGGGTCCAGACGCAGTCGGACGAGGACATCGCCGAATACGTGTCCAAGACCCACAACACCGTCTACCACCCGGCCGGCACCTGCAAGATGGGCGCCGCCGACGATCCGATGGCACCGTTGACCCCGGATCTCAAGGTCAAGGGCGTGGCGGGCCTGCGCGTGGTCGACGCCTCGGTGATGCCGCAGCTGACCGCCGTCAACCCGAACATCACATGCATGCTGATCGGGGAGAAGGCCTCCGATCTGATCAAAGCGGAGCAGTGATCGCAACGGTGCGCTGACCGGTCGGAAAATGCCATAGGAGATTGCTCAGGATGCCCGTAGTATGTGAGGTGAACTACCTGCACTGAAAAAGGAATATCCATGCGTAGTCCCACAGCGCACCGGGAAGCAGCACTCGATGATGCCCTGTCCGCAGCGAATGCGGGCAGGGCACATCTGTTCGTCGTCGACGGTCCGTCCGGAATGGGCAAGACCGTGACCCTGGGGCGGCTGGTGGAGAAGGCCCGCGCCCACGACACCTGGCGGGTCCACCGCACCATCGCCGCCCACGACGAACAGTCCATCCCCTTCGCCTACATCGAACGACTGCTCAGCAGCCTGGGCCAGGCTGATGCGATCTTCGACGCCGAGGACCTGCCCCAGCCGGTGGCCGTGGCCAGGCACTGCCTGCGCGCCCTGCAGGCCAAGGTCGACACCGGCGCCCGACTGCTGGTGATCGACGACGCCCAATGGCTCGACGCGGAATCCGAACGGGTGCTGCGCTACGCCCTGCCCCGGATGATGCGCCCCGGCGTGCTGGTGGCCATCGGCATCCGCACACCCCACGCCGATTCCAGCCTGGGCTCCTTCCTGCTGGCCACCGCATCCGGCGGAACGGGCCGGGTGCTGCACGTCGAACCGCTGACCCCCGACGAGGTCCAGGCCCTGGCACTGGACCGCTTCGCCGTGCGCATCGCCCGCCGCAACGCCGCGGACCTGTGCCGGGCCGCCGGCGGATCCTTCCTGGGCATCGACGGACTGTTCTCCCGCCTGACCCCCGACGAGGTCTCCCGCCTGCACCTGGTGTGGGACCTGCCGATCCGCCGGACCCTGGACGCCAGGAACCCCCTCACCTCCGAATACCGGGCGGCCGACTCAGCCGCGCGGCTGATCGGCGAACTGGTCTGCCTGGCCGGCGCCGAGGTCCCCGCCGAGCGGCTGCGCCAGGCCGCCATGCGCGCCGCCACCGACCCCGGGATCGACACCGAGGACGGCAAGCCGGACACGGAACCGGCCGACTGGGTCACCGCAGCGCTCGAGCGGGCCCTGGCGGCGGGGATCATCGTCGAGGCCGGGTTCGGCGCCACCCTGGCGCCGCGCCACGCCCTGGTCGCGGACGCGGTGCGGCAGGCCGTGCCACGGGAGCGCGCCGCCGCCGTGCACCGCGCTCTGGCCCAGGTGAGCGACGGCCACGCCGCCGTTGTGCACCGCCTGCGCGGGGCCTCGGCCTGGGACGAGGAACTGGGCCGCGATGTCGAATACTGCACGACGGCGGCGCTGGAACGCGGCCGGCCGGAGTCCGCCATCGAGGTGCTGCGCCTGGCCCTGGACCTGGCCGACGATCCCGTCAGGCGCGGTGTCCTCATCACCCGCCTGGCGCTCATCCACACCAAGGCGAAGAGCTGCTATGCGTGCCTGGACCTGCTGGGCGAACTCGAAGCTCTGCCGCAGTCCATTCTGCGGGAATTCCTCGTTCTCATGCTGCGCGCCTACCTGGTCGATCAGGAGTTTCCGCAGCAGCGGGCGCTGGCGGTCCTGCAGGCGCCGACCGAGGACCCCGACGAGCGCACGATCCAGTCGTTCATGGCCTTCCTGCTGGCGATGATGACCCTGCGCTCGCCCGACGGGCCGAACATCCTGCTGCCCATGGTGCCGCTGGTCAGGGGCATCTTCGAGAGGGCTCCCAGCGACCCCGCGCAGGTGGCGGATCCGCTGCTGCACTGGATGGTCACCCCGCGGGAGTTCTCCGCCGTGGTCGACTGCTATACGATCGTCGCCGTCTATCGAGCCAATGACGTGCCCGGCATTATGGCCGCGCTCCCGCGGCTGCTGGAGCTGACCGCCGCACTGCCGGACACGCCCCTGAAGACGGACTGCCTGGTGCCCCTGGCCTCGGCGCAGTTGTTCAGCGATCAGGTGGTTCAGGCGCGGGATCTGATGGAGCAGGCGCTGACCCTGATGGACACGGTGGGCCTGCCCTGGGGCGCGGGCGCGCCCTATCTGCTCTACGTCGACGCGCAGATCCTGCTGGGGGAGTACGGTGCTGCGCTGGACCGCTTGGAGACCTTCATGAATGTCTTCGAGGTCCTGTTGGACATCGAGACGAGGCTGACCGCAGCGGCGCTGCGCGCCCTGCACGCGAGCATCACCGGCTCCGGCGAGGCCGCCGGCTTCCTGCGCGGGACCGAGCGCTTGGTGGAGATGGACTGGCAGTCCTTCGGCCACGACACGCCCATCATCGCCGCTTGTGAGGCGGCCAGAGTGGCAGGCGACCCCGAGGCCGCGCTGGCCGCGACCGCGGATCCGGCCCTGCTCACCTCGCACAACTCCCGGCGCGGCTATCTGGGCTACCGCGCCCATGCGCTGCTTGACCTGGGGCGCGTGGCCGAGGCCGCCGAACTGATCGGGCGGCTGTCCGGGCTGCGCGGCTCGGGCTGGTTCGAGTACTGGGGCACCCTGGACTGGCTGCAGGCCAGGCTGGCACAGGCCAGGGGTCTTGAATCGGACGCCGCTGCCGCCTATGCGCGCGCCCTGGAGGTGCGGACCTATCCGCTGCCGCGGGCACTGACCCTGGCGGACCAGGCGGAGTTCCTGGCGGGTCTGGGTGACTACAAGCGGGCCGAGGACGCGGTCTTGGAGTCGCTGAGCGAACTGGACCGAATCGGGGCCTATGGCTATATCGACAGGGTGGGCGAACTGCGCAGGAGGATCACGGCGCAGTCCGGGGATGTGGCTCAGCTGCAGCTGAGCCTGCTGACCGAGCGGGAACGCCAGGTGGCCAAGTTGATCGCCGCCGGGATGGGCAACCCGGCGATCGCCCGGGAGCTCTTCGTCTCCCAGGCGACCGTGCGCTTCCATGTGTCGAATATCCTGCGCAAGCTGCAGGTCGAATCCCGGGCCCAGGTATCCGCCGCTTTGGCGAAGGCCTGAGCCCGGGATTCCGGGCCTGTGCCGGTCCCACCCGGCTGGGCCGGTCGGCACCGGATGCGGTCAGCGCCGGCGGCGCCTGTAGCTCACCGCGATGGTGATGCCGCCGATGGCCAGCAGGGTCAGCCCCGCAGTCAGTGCCAGGCCCGCTTCCAGACCGGTGCGCGGCAGGCGATCGCCCTGGCGTTCCGGGGTGTCCGGCTGCTTCGGCTGTTCGGGCTGTTCCGGGGCCTCGGGTCCACGTGGGGCTTCAGGGCCCGCCGGGGGTGCCGCGGGTGCACTGGGCGAGTCCTCGGGGGTCGGGACGATGCTGGGAAGGACCTCCTCCTCGGGGGTCTCGCTCGGCTTCGGCGTCTCACTCGGAGTGTCGGCAGGCGTTTCCGACGGTTCCGGCGATGGGGTCTCCGAGGGAGTCTCACTGGGCGCCTCGCTGGGTTCTGGCGTGTCCTCCGGGGTCGGTGATTCCGAGGGCGTCTCGCTGGGCTCCGGGCGGGGCGTTTCGCTCGGGGTCTCCGAGGGCTCCGGCGTCGGAGTCTCGGACGGCGTCTCAGAGGGAGTCTCGGAAGGCTCCGGAGAAGGAGTCTCCGAGGGTGTCTCGCTGGGTTCCGGGCTGGGCGTTTCGCTCGGCGTTTCAGATGGCTCTGGCGTCGGCGTCTCGGAGGGTTCCGGTGTCGGCGTTTCGCTCGGGGTCTCCGAGGGTTCCGGAGTGGGCGGTGGGGAGACGGTGACCGTCTGCCTGGCCGATGCCAGGTCCTCGTGCTTGGCCAGCTCCTTCTCCTTCGGCTCATCGGTCTCGGAGGAGAACCGGCGCATCCGCGTTTCCCCGGCCGGGACCTCGTCCGCGGATTCGGGCAGCAGGAACAGGCGCTCGAAGACGACCAGGGTGCGTCCGGCGTGCTCGGCCGGGATGTCGAAGTCCATGTGGGCCACGCCGGAGGACTCCTCCGGGGTGAAGTCGGCCATTCCGGTGATGCCGGTGGATTCGCCGGTCTCCTGGTCCATTACGGTCCCGCGCAGGCGGTAGGTGTCGCCCGGGCGCAGACCGGAGTAGGACACGTAGTCGCGCAGCACACCGCCGGTGGCCGGCAGCTGCTTGCCCAACGTGTCGCGGTCCGGATCGGAGTCGGGGTCGTGACCGGTGAAGTCGTAGGCGTCCGTGTCGATGGCGGGCCGGTAAACGGTCTGATCCGCGTCCTCGATGTCGGTGTGCACGGCGACCTCTTGATCGTCCTGGTACAGGCGCTCGAAGACGACCACGACCTCGCCGCGCAGCACGTCGGCTGGAACCTCGAAGGTCAGCTCGACGGAGCCGGATGCCTCTTCGGGGGTGAAGGTCTTCTCCGCCGTGATGCCGGTGGGCTTGCCGTTCGCGGAGCCATCGCGGACCATCAACTCGCCCCTGACGGTGTATTCCGTGCCGGGGCGCAGGTTCTGGTAGGCGACGGTGTCGACGATCGTGGCGGGGCCGGTCTCCGGGAGGAAGGAATCCTCGTCGTCCCCATCGCGGGCCTCGGTGCCGATCTTGGGCACATCGGTCCAGTCGGCCAGAGCTGAGGCGGTGACCTCGGTCTGGTCGCTGCGGGCGATCATCAGGGTCTGGGCGCGCGGATCCGTGTTCGTCACCAGCATGCCCACCCGCTCCGGGCCGGTCAGCGAGGCGGTGATCGTCGCGGAGCCGGCACCCGCCGAGGCGGGTACGTCGAGGTAGAAATCGGTGCCGGCGGGCACTGCCGTGGCGTCGATCGCCTTGCCCTCGGCATCGACCAGCGGGTAGTCGGGATCGGCGGTGACCGCGACGGTGGGAGCGGAGGCGGTGAAGCGGAACGGGCCGACCCTGCTGCCCGCGACTCCTGCGGCGTCCGGGCCACTGGCGGTCAGCTGCGGGGCGTCGGATTCGGTTTCGCGCGTGTTCGCATCGCCGGTCAGATAGGCGATGAGGTCGCCCACCTGTTTCGTCGCGGCGTTCGGAGCATTGCTGGTCAAGCCGCGGTAGACGAAGTCATCGGTCAGCTTCCAGATGGCGGCCTGGGTCCCGGCGATCGCCGCCTTCTCCGACAGCCCGGAAATGCCGGAGGTCTGCCGCAGAGCGTCCAGGCTCATCTGCGGGTAGGAGTGGGAGACGATCCAGGCGACTTTCTCTCTGACCTCCAGGCTCTCGGCGAAGTTGTTCTCGCCCGGGAAGCTGTTCCAGTCGCCCACGTTCATGCCGATGTCGTACTGGGCGTTGACGGTGAATTCCACACAGTAGGCCAGCTGGTCGGCTTTATCGCCGGCTTCCGTGTACAGCGGGAACAGGGTGGTGCGAACGGAGCTGGAAGCCGTTTTCACGGAGTAGCCGTTAACGGCCTCGGCCACCTTGCCCATTTTGGGATAGCCATCGGGGAAGGTGAAGGCCTGGGCCGGTCCCGTGAACAGGGCGGGTGCCAGGGCCAGTAGGCCGGCTACCAGCAGTGCCAGGATGGAACGCAGGGTGCGGCGCGCGGTGGTGCGGAACGCGCCGGAGGTACGGTGTGACGATGAGTTCTTCGATGAGTTGCGGGGTGGGGGCGCTGCGGTGCGCGGGTCGTTTCGGGTCATGTTTCGACGCTATTGAGAACCGCACGCGGGCACACTAGCCCACAGGACGGTTCGGGCGTTGGGATTGTGTGGGCGAAGCGTTGGGATGAGAGCGGGGCGGTACAAGGGTGCGCGCGGGGTCGTGCAAGGCCGGGCAAGAGTTCGCGCTGGGCCGCGCAAGGGGGCCACTCCGCCCTTAGACTGTTTGCATGACTGAGAAATACACTCTGATTCCGAATACCGACCTGTCCGTGAGCACCATCAACCTGGGCGGCAACGTCTTCGGCTGGACCTCTGACGAACCGACCTCCTTCGACGTGCTCGACGGCTTCGTGGCGGGCGGCGGCACCTTCATCGATTCCTCCGCGTCCTACACCGGTCCGGTGGGTGGCCTGTCGGAGACCATCATCGGCAATTGGACGGCGGCCCGCGGCAACCGTGACAAGGTCGTCATCGCCACCAAGGTGGGCGCCCAGCCGGGCCGGAAGAACCTGGAGCCTGCGAACATCGCGGCCACCGTGGACGAATCCCTGACCCGCCTGCAGACCGACTACATCGACCTGTACTACGCGCACTTCGACGACGACTACACCCCGATCGAGGACATCGCCGCGGCCTTCGACGCCACCGTCAAGTCCGGCAAGGTCCGCTACATCGCCATGTCGAACCTGAGCCCGGCTCGTCAGCGCGACTGGATGCTCACCGCCAAGCGCGAGGGCCTGGCCGCCCCCGTGGCGATCCAGCCGCAGTACTCGCTGGTCTACCGGCACGAATACGAGGGCCCGGCGGAGACCCCGAAGGCCGGCTACCGCAGCGTGGCCGAAGAGTTCGACCTGGCCGTGTTCTCCTACTGGTCCCTGGCCGCCGGTCTGCTGACCGGCAAGTACTCCACCGCCGCGGACTTCGAGAACGCCCCCCGCGCGCACTCGCTGAAGAAGTACGGCACCCCCGAGGGCCTCAAGCTGGTCGGCACCCTGCGCGAGGTCGCGGACGGCCTGGGCGCCCAGCCGGCCTCCGTGGCCATCGCCTGGCTGCTGGCCAAGGGGATCACGGCGCCGATCGCCTCGGCCCGCACACCCGAACAGCTGCCCGCGCTGTTCGCCGCGCAGGACCTCGACCTGCCGGCCGAGGCCGTCGCTCGCCTCGACGAGGCCTCGCAGCCGTTCGCCTGAGGGGTATTCGCTAGGTGTCCTGCACGACGGAGTGCAGGACACCGCGCGAATGTCTTCCGGGCCGGTTCGGTGGCAGCCGATGCGCGTCGCGTCGCGCAGCGCGAGCACGGCCCTGCGTCGCTGCGAGTCGGGATGTGTGGGGACGGCCAGGGTGACTCTCTAGGATTGAGTGCGTGGCTGAAGAAATCCCCGCACCCGTGACCGAGTCCGTCCATCCCTCCTCCGGAGTTCCACTGGAAACCGCGGTCGGCCCCCACTCCGTGGCGATCGTGGGCGCGGGCCCGCGTGGGACCTCGGTCCTGGAACGGTTGAGCGCCTACGCCTCCACGGTTCCCCACCGCACACTGCACGTCCACGTCTGCGACGATGCCGAGGCCGGACCCGGCGAGATCTGGGACCCCGAGCAGCCGCGCGAACTGCTGCTCAACGCCACGGCCCGCCAACTCACCCTGTTCACTGATGAGACGATCGGCGCCGCGCGCGTGCGCAACGGGCCCGACCTCTACGAGTGGACTCAGTTGGTCGCGCAGCGCGCGGGGCTGGGTGGGGGCGCGAGCGTTCCCGCAATCGCAGCCGAACTCTTCGCCGTTTGGACCGCGCCGGACTACGCCCCGGCAGCCGACATCCTCGCCCTGTGCGCGGCGACCCGGGAGGACACCTTCCTGCCGCGCGCCGTCTACGGTGAATACCTGCGCTGGTACTTCGCCGGAGTCGTGCGCACTGCGCCTGAGAACATGCGCGTGAGCGTGCACCACGCCAGGGTTGTGGGATTGCGCCCGGTGTCGGGGCCACGCGCGGATGCGGATTCTTGCGCGGAGGAGTCCCGCGCAAAGGCGGGGGAAGCCGGCTGGGAAGTGGAATTCGCGGGCTCGCCGGAGGTTGCAGGTCCGCCGGACTCTGTGGGCTCGCAGGAGGCCGAGGGCCTGCAAGGCTCTGCTGGACGAACGCAGCGGGCTGCAGCGGCTCCTTCCCTGCACGTGAACGAGGTGGTCCTGGCCCTGGGCTGGGTGTCCAACGATCCGGGCCCCGCCCGTCCGGACGATCCCCGGATCGCCTGGCTGCCGCCGGGCCATGTGCTGCGCCACGACCTGGAGGCGATTCCTGACCGGGCGCGCGTGGTGGTGCGCGGCCTGGGCCTGACCGCGATGGACATCATCGCCCGCCTGACCGAGGGCCGCGGGGGCGTCTACACGGCCGCCTCCGCAGGTTCCGGTGGCTCCGAAGACTCGGTGCACCTGCCGCGCGGACCCCTGGTCTACCGGGCCTCGGGCCGCGAACCCATCGTGCTGCTGGCCTCGAACTCGGGCAACCCCTACCGCTGCAAACCCGCCGACTACGGCCCCGAGGCCGCCGACCACACCCTGCTGCACGCCGCCATCGCCCGCGCGGGGGCCCGGCGCGCGGCCACCGGCGAGCCCGTCGACTTCGCCGCCGAGCTGTACCCCGCGGTGCTCGCCGATGCCGCCATCGCCTACTACCGTGCCCGTGTCCGGCTCGACGGCGCTCCGGTGGCCGCGACCGCGGAACTGTGCGCGGCCATCGCCGCCGGCGGAGACCTCGGCGCGGTGGATCCCGGCGCCGTGGACGAGGAACTGTTGGCCGCCGCCTGCCCTGACCCCGCAGAGCGCTTCGACCCGGTGCGGCTGCGCCCCCGGGTGCCCAACCCACTGCCGGTCGGGCAGGACTACACGGCCTGGCTGCGCGACTTCTTCACCGCCGACGCCGCCCGCGCCGAGGCCGGACCCGCCGTGGCATTCAACGCCGCCATCGGCTCGGTGTCCGCCGCGCGCGGCCCGCTTGCGGCCTTCACCCGCGGCCGCGTGCTCACAGAGGAATCCTTCCGCACCTCCTACCAGCCCTTCCGCACCCTGGGAGCCAGGCTGGGCGGCGGCCCGCCCCCGGAACGCTACCGGCAGCTGGCCGCCCTCATCGACGCCGAGGTCGTGGCGGGCCTGGGTGCCCGTCCCACCGTGCGAGCGCTGACCGACTCGGACGGGGCACTGAGGGGTTCGGACGAGACCCTGACGGGTTCGGACCAAGCGCCGGCAGCGCCGGGAGCCGCGTCCCACCCGAGCGGGGAGGCGCTCACGGGGTCGGTGTTCGTCTGCGAGTCCGCGCACAGTGCCACGCCGGTGGCTGCGGACGTGCTGATCGACGGCTGGCTGGCCAATCCGATGCTGGTCCAATCGGCGGATCCGCTGGTGCGCGGACTATATGCGGCGGGCCTGGTCCGCTCATCGAGCTTGGAGTCGGCCAGCGGGGGCAGCATTCCGACGACCAGCATCGACATCACCGCAGACAACCGGGTGATCGGGCCGGCGGGCCGCGCGGTGCCGGGACTGTTCAGCCTGGGGCTGCCCAATGACGATGTCAGCGGACACAGCTTCGTCAGCCCGCATCCGCGCTCAGGAGCGAACTTCCTGGTCGAGACCGACCGGGTGGCCCGGACGATCGTGGGTGTGCCGGCGGGGGAGTGAGGCTGTGCGGCGGGCGGGCCAGGTGATGAGCACATTGCTCGCGACGATGAGCGCGATCCCCGTCCACTCGGCCGCGTGCAGGCCCTGGCCCAGGAGCACCCAGCCGGCCAGTGCCGCCCAGACGGGGTTCACGCTGGTGAGGACGCCGAAGGCGTTCGCCGGCATCCGCCGCAGGGCCAACAGGTCAACGGCGTAGACGATCGCCGATGACCCGAGTCCACACGCCAGGGCCAGCAGGAGGGCGCGGTGGAAGGCCGGGTCGGCGAACTGTGCCGCGGCGCTGCCGCCCTGACCGTCGGAAGCATGCCGCGGCAGGTGGAATCCGAACCAGTAGAGGGCCACAGGGGCCCAGGCCAGCGCCGAGATGAGCGAGGCGACGGCGGGCCCCGTGAGCCCTGGCAGGCGTCGGCCCAGGGACCGGTTGAGCAGAATATAGGTGCCCCAGGCCGCGCCGGCCAACAGTGCCAGCGCGATTCCGAGCCAGTCGGTGGCCGGCCCCGGCCGGGTCAGGACGACCACCCCGACGGCTGCCAGCCCGGCGCCGGTCAGGTCCCGCCCGCGCCTGGACCCGCCGATTGCCACGGCCAAGGGGCCCAGGAACTCCAGGGTGACGGCCAGTCCCAGGCCGATGCGCTGCACGGACAGGTACAGCGCCAGGTTCATCACCGCGAACATTACCGCCAGCAGTGTGCACCGCAGCCAGTCCCCGGCGTGCAGGCGGGCCAGGCGGGGCCGGGCCAGGGGGAGCAGCACTGCGGCCGTGACGAACTGGCGGACCACGACGACCCCCGGCACTCCGATCACCGGGAACGCCTTGGCGCCCAGCGCTGCCCCGGTCTGGTTCGACAGGGAGCCGGCCAGGGCAAGGGCGATGCCCGAGGCGCGAGCACTCGCCGGAGTGGGCTCCACGGCATGCGGGGCAGCGCTGCCGGGGATATCGTGTCCTCTTCTCATGGCATCCAGCATCGGTCCGGGCACAACATTCGTCCAGTGCATATTGTGTTCCTGCTATACGCTGTGGTTATGGCTGAGGAGCAGGAGCCGGAACAGGCGTCGTCGCAGAGTCCGAAACCGGGCCCGGGTGCACGGCGGCACCGGAGGTGGACGCTGCGGGATCTGCGCGTCGTCGCCACCGCCGCACAGCTGGGCTCATTCACGGATGCGGCCGCGGAACTCTACATCTCCCAGGCTGCGGTCTCGCGGACCATCGCCGGGCTCGAGGCCGCGGTCGGCCAACGCCTCCTGCTGCGCACGGCCCGTGGTTGCGAACCGACGGGGGTGGGTCTGGAGGTGCTCGAGCACGCCAGACGATTACTGCTGGAGGCCCAGCACTTCGACGACTTCCTGGCCACCCGCGGGCAGACCCTGCGCCTGGGGTATTCCTGGGCGGGCTTGGGGCGGCACACGGCCTCCTTCATCCGGGCCTGGGAGTCGGCCCATCCCGGGATCGGCCTGGAGCTGGTCCGCTACGATTCCGCCTCGGCCGGGCTGGCCGAGGGTCGCTGCGATGTGGCGATCGTGCGCGCGGAACCCCATGACCCCCGCTTCGATACGACGGTGGTCGGCCTGGAACGGCGGATGGCGGCCTTCGCCTCCGACGATGCGCAGTGGGCCAGGCGGCGCAAGCTGAGCATGGCGGAGCTCGCCGAGCGCACGGTGCTGGTCGATCCGCACACGGGAACCACGAGTGCCGCACTGTGGCCGGCCGAGGGACCGCGGCCCAAGACGCGGGAGACGCACAATATCGACGCCTGGCTCGATGCGATCGCCGCCGGTCGTGGCATCGGGACCACGTCCGAGGCGACGGAGGCCCATCATGGGCGCGCCGGGATCACGTTCCGGCCGGTCAAGGACGGTCCGCCGATCGCGGTGCGGCTCATGTGGTGGCGCGGTCAGGCGCCGCCGCAGTTGGCGGAACTGGTCGCCGCCGTGTCTGGGGTGTACGCGGGGTAGGCCCGGCGCTTGACTCATGTCCGAATAAGTGTTCGAATACATGCATGAGGTGGAGCGGACAGGCAGAGGGAGCTCCCGGACTGGTGAGCGTCAAGGGCCTGCTGCGCACCGTGCAGACCCCGGAGTTCGCAGGCCTGACCTTCCACGAGATCACCGCCAAGTCCCTGTTGAACAAGGTGCCGGAGACATCCTCGATGCCGTTTAGGTGGACCATCAACCCCTATCGCGGCTGTTCACACGGCTGCGTCTACTGCTACGCCCGCAATACCCACACCTATCTGGACTTAGACGCCGGGCGGGACTTCGATTCGCAGGTCATCGTCAAGGTCAATGCGGCCCAGGTGTTGGAACGGGAACTGGCGCGGGCGTCCTGGGGCCGCGAACACGTGGCGCTGGGGACGAACACCGACCCCTATCAGCGCGCCGAGGGCCGCTACCGTCTGATGCCGGGCATCATCACCACCCTGGCCGAACACCACACCCCGTTCTCCATCCTGACCAAGGGCACGCTGCTGCGCCGCGACCTGCCACTGCTGGTCCGGGCGCGCGAACGCGTCCCCGTGGAACTGGGCATGTCGATCGCGATCGTCGACGACGAGCTGCAACAGCAGATCGAGCCCGGCACCCCGCGCACCTCGGCCCGGCTGGCGACCGTGCGGGCCGCCGCGGATCTGGGCTTCAACGTCACCGTGTTCCTCATGCCGATCATGCCGGCGCTGACCGATTCGCGCGCCCAGCTGGAATCCCTGGTCGAGGCGGTCGCCCGGGCCGGGGCCACCCGGGTGACCTATGGCGCACTGCACCTGCGCCCCGGCGCCAAGGAGTGGTTCATGCGCTGGATCGGTCACACCCGTCCGGATCTGTACCCGCGCTATCGCAGGATGTACGCGGACTCGGCCTATGCCTCGCGGGAGTACAGGGACTGGCTCGACGCCCGGATGCAGCCGCTGTTGGAACGCGCCGGGCTGGACTGGCTGCCCGACGGCGACACCCCGGAGGCCAGGCGCTTCGCCCGCGAACTCGCGCAGAATGGCGCGACCGAGGCCTCGGCCCCGGGGAGCACGGTGACAGGGCCCACCGGCTCCCCTGGAGAACCCACCGAGCCGGCACTCTTCTGAGCCGGCGGCAGCCCGGACCCTACTCCCTACTTGTCGTAGGCCGCCGATTCGAAGCGCATATAGCCGCCGAAGGAATCGGCGTCGGCGAACGGCAGGATCTGGGTGGCCCAGAAGCCGCCCAGTCCGTTCTTCCTGTCGATCCAGTAATACAGGTTCGCCAGCCCCGCCCAGCCCTGGGAGCCCGCGGGCCGGCCGGTGGGCGCGTCCTCGTCGTTGATCATGAAGCCGTAGGACCAGGACTTCGGCTGCCCGGGGAAGAACTCGGCGTCGTTCGACAGGCTCGGGATGACCCCGGGCAGCGGCGTGATCAGCCGGTCGCCCAGGTGATTGGCGGTGGCGAAATCGACCGTCTCCGGCTTGAGCACCTGCGTGCCGTCGTCGGCACTGCCATCGTTGAGCCACATCCGGATGAACTTCAGATAGTCGCCCACCGTGCTGTACAGACCCGCGCCGCCCAGGTGCACCTGGGGTCGGATCGGGATGACATAGCCGTCGATCGGAGTGAGCGATCCGTCCTCCCCGCGCTGGTGGATCGACGCGACCCGCTCGGTCATCTCAGTGCCCGGCTCGAAGCTCGAGGACTCCATGCCCAGGGGTGCGAAGATTCGTTCGGCGAACACCTCGCCCAGTTTCTTCCCCGTGATCCCCTCGACCACCTGGCCGGCCCAGTCGAGGTTCGTCCCGTACTCCCAGTTCTCGCCCGGATCGAAGACCAGCGGGGTCTGCAGCGCGGCCATGGAGGCGTCCGTGACCGGTGGCTGGCCGCATTCCTCGGTCAGGCGCAGATAGTCCTGATCGAAGAAGTTATAGGCGAAGCCCGCCTGGTGGGTGAGCAGATCGTGGGTGGTCACTGGCCGTTTGGGCGCGCGCAGCCGCGGCTTGCCGGGTCCGTCCCACCCGTCGAGCACCTGGACCTCGGCCAGCCATGGCGCGTACTGCGAGGCCGGCGCCTGCAGGTCCAGATCGCCCTGTTCGTACAGCTGCATCGCAGCGGTGGCGGTGATCGCCTTGGTCGTGGAGAAGATCGCGTGGACTGTGTCGACGGTCATCGGCTCCTTCGTGCCCAGGTCCCGCACCCCGGCCGCGCCCAGGTACAGGTCGCCGTCGCGCCCGGTGGCCCCGGCGACCACCCCGGGCACCGTGCCGCCCACAGACGGGGCCAATTGGACGACCGCGTCGAGGCGGTCGGCGATGCCGGCGAAATCGACGGCGGTGGTATCGGAGTGTGCTGAGGTGTCTGGAGTGTTCATGCTGACCGCCTTCATTGCCGGTTCGATGGTGTGCTGTTGTATCGCCGGTCGGATGCCGATCCGCCGGCCCGGCACTCAAGCGGTGCCGGATGACTCAAAGGTAGCGCCGAGCCGGTGCATCCGCGTTGCATCCAGCCAGGTTGCATCCGGCCAGGAACTCCACGACATCCGGGGTGACCCGTGCGCTGAACTCCTCGAAGAAGCCGTGGCGGCCCTGCGGATAGGTGCGCACCCGCGCGCCGGGGATCCGCTCGGCCAGCACCCGCGCATTGTCCACCGGGCACATGAGGTCCGCCTCCCCGTGCAGGACCAGGGTCGGCACACCGATCCGGGGTAGCCGCTCCCAGGCATCGTGCCGCCGGCTGGCGCGCAGATGCGCGGATCGGGCCGCAGCCGTCATCCCCGGATCGCCCAACAGGGTGCTGTCGGCGGGCTCCCCGGGCCAGACGGGGGAGTAGAACAACTCGAACAGCACCCGCCGCTTATCCGCGCCCGAGGCCTCCAACAGTCGGTGCCCGACTCCGGCCGGGGAGCGGACCTCGTGTGCGCCGCCGGGCCCCGTGCAGGCCAGCACCAGGGCGCCCACGAGTTCGGGCCGGAGCAGCGCGAGCTCCTGTGCGACCCGCCCTCCCATGGAGGTCCCGAAGACCGCAACCGGGGAGGCCGCATACCCGGCGGCGGCCAACACACAGGCCGCGTCCTCGGCGAAGGTGCGCATGGACCAGGCGGGTCTGCTGCTGTGGCCCGCGGATCTGCCTGCGCGGCCGGGCTCGCCGACGGCACCCGCTCCGGTACCGGTTTGCTCGGGCCCGGTGCTGTCACCGGTGCCGCGGTAGTCGAAGGTGATCGTGCGGAAGGCCGCGGCGTAGCCCGGCCGCACGGCATCCCACCAGTGGTGGGAGTTCGCCTGGCCCGGCAGCAAGAGCAGCGGCGGCGCGGACTCCGGTGCGCTCGCGGGACCCATGACCTGTGCCGCCAGGGTGGCCCCGTCCGGTGTGGTCACGGTGAAGCGGCGGGTCGGGCCGGTTGTGCTCGCGGCCGGCACGGTTGCGCTCGGCTCGGCCGGTGGCGGGAAATCCTCGTTCATCCTGTGCATCCTCTCTGTGATTCTCCGTGCCGGGTCCACTGTGCCGGTGGGACTCTCTGTGCCGGTAGACGGGGCGGTTGAGGCGGACGGTTAACCTGAGACCATCATGAAGCTCTCCGAACTGGTCCGCGAAGTGGGCCCCGGGCGCCTGCGCGTCCTCGCAGGCAGCAGCGGGGACGCGGACCCGGACATCGTCGAGGTCGTGCTCGCCGACGGGCTCAGCCCCACCGGACCCGGCATCCTGGTCCTCGCGCTGCCGGGGACCGGGGCCGCTGCGGGCGGGGACGCGGCTGCGCTCGGCGCTCAACGGCCCGGCGGGGAGCCGGTCTCCGCCCCGCCCACTCCGGCTGCGCTCGGCGCGGAACCACCGGTCCCGGAGTCCCCGGTCGTGGTTCCCGCTCCCGGCAGCGCCGCGACCGAACTGTTCGGACTGCTCCAAGCGGCGCTGCACGCCGGCGACGAGCTCGGCCGGCCGGGCTCGATCCAGGCCATCGCCGACTACACCCGGGCCACCGTGGGCGGCGCCGTGGTGGTCTATGACCGGGCGCACCGGGTGCTCGCGCATTCCGTCGGCGACTTCCCGATCGACGCGGTGCGCCGTGACACCATCCTGGGCCGCCGGACCCCGGACGACTGGATCGCCCGCTTCACCGCAGACCGCACCGCCTATCGGACCCGGGAACTGCCCGGGCGCGTGGTGCGCGTCGACGAGTACGAAGACATCGTCCCGCGCCTGCGCATCGCGGTGACCGCCGACGGCGAGGTGGTCGGCGAACTCTCCGTGTCCGAGGATGCAGTGTCCTTGGGCGCCGCGGCGGAACTGGCGCTGGCCAGGGCCGGCCGGTTGGCGGTGCCCGCACTGCGCGCCCACCAGCGGGTGGTGGACCGGGAGCGCACCGAGCGGACGGAGCAGTTGCGCGGGCTGCTGTGGCACGGCCGTGAGGACGCCGAACTCTCCGGCCGTGATCGGGGCATGTTCGTCTGCGCATTCGCTCCGGCGGGCGGGGCAGCCGCGGTATCGCCGAGTGGAGTGTCCACAGTTGCGCCGGGCGCAGCGCACACAGTGTCGCACGGCGTGGCGCCGGAACCGGATATGGAGCAGATCGTCCACTACCTCGCGCTGTCCTTCCGGGCGCTGAGCCCCGAGGTCCGGGTCGCGGCGATCCACGGGGTGGTGTGGATCGTGGTGCCGGGCCCGCCGAGCCTGCGCGCCGAACTCATCGGAGTGTGCCGCGCCATCCTCGGGCGGATGCGACGGGTCCTGCCGGAGGCCGCGGTGGCCGTGGCCGAACACCTCGGGTCCGCAGCGGGAGCCCCGGATGGACGCGCGGTGGTCGAGGATCTGCTGCGGATCCACATCCGCGCGGCCGGTTCCGTGAGTGCGGCCGGCACCGGAGACCTCGGAAACCCCGGAGCCACCGGGGATGGCGGCCACGCCGAGCCCGAGGGCCGAACCGAGCAGGTGTTCGTCGAGGCCGATCATTGGGCCCCACTGCTGCTGGCACGGGTCGGCGACTGTCTCAACGGCTGCTCAACGGATGGGACGGCCGGGCTCGCGGATGGGGCAGCCCGTCCCCGGAACCCGTCTGCGAACCGGACTCCGCTCAGGCCCCGCACCCCGACCCCGATCGACGTCCTGGCGGCCCATGACGCGCAGGAGGCCACCGACTTCACGGGCACCCTCAGGGTCTTCTTCGCGGAGTTCGGCCAGGTCTCCCGAGCCGCGGCCCGGCTGCACCTGCACCCGAACACGCTGCGCCACCGGCTGCGCAGAATCCAGGAGATCAGCGGTCTGGACATCGGGGACGCCGGCCAGCGGCTCGCCGCAGAACTCCTGCTCATCGGGAATCCGCGTTCGGATCCGGGTCCGGCCCCTGCTGGGGATACAGGCCGGGGATGAGGAACATGAGCACCGCGATGACCCCGACGGCCGCCGCGGCGAGCAGATAGCCCTGGGGCGCCTCGGCCCCGGCTGCCGAACCTGCTGCGGACGCCGCTGCCGACCGGGCGGCGACCGCCGCCTGCGCGCCCAGGCCGATGAGCACGGCGGCCAGGGCCGTGCCGACCGACTGCCCCAGCTGCCGGGCGGCCGAGGCCATGGAGCCGGCCGCACCGGACACCTCGGCCGGCAGGGTGGACATCGACAGGAAATTCACCGGGGTGTTCGCCGCGCCGAAGCCGAACCCGGCCAGGGCCGTGCCGATCAGAAGGCCGGCCACGGCCCACCCGACTGCGCCCACCGGGCCGGCGGCTGTCCCGGAAGCGGCGGCACTGTGCGCGGCCGCGGGGCCGGCGGTGGCCTCGGCCAGGGCGGAACCGGCGACGGCCACCGCGAGTCCCGCGACGATGAGCACGGCGGAGGCCCGCATGATGAACGCGGGACCCCGGCGGGTCAGGGCGCGGCCGGACCACTGCGCGCCCACCGCGATGGTCGCGGCCAGCGGCAGGTTGATCAGCCCCGCGGGGCCGGCTGGGATGTGCAGGCGGTCCTGGACGAGCACGGCCACGGTGTACAGGGCGATGCCCAGTGCCAGATAGTTGCACACCGCCAGGGCGATCGACACCGTGAAGTTCCGATTCTCCAGGGCGGCGCGGGGGATCGCCGCGTGTGGGGATCGGAACTCGCGGATGGCCCAGACCGCCAGCACGCCCAGCCCGGCGGCCAGCAGTGCGGCCTTCGCCGGGCCGGGCAGTCCGCCGGGTAGCTCGATCAGCGCGGCGGTCAGCCCGGCCATCCACAGTGCCATGAGCAGATAGGACAGGGTGAACACCCGGGTGGCGGGCTGGGGCCGGGTGTGGGGGACGAAGATCAGCACGCCGGCCAGATAGGCCAGGCCGAGGACGACCATCACCGCGAAGTACAGCCGCCAGCCCGCTGCGGCGACGGCCAGACCGGCGATCACCGGGCCCAGGGCCATGCCGACGCCGATCGCCAGGCCCCAGATGGACATGGACCGGGCGAGTTCGCCGGGGGTCCGGGCGACGGTGCGCAGCACGGCCAGGCCAACGGGCACCAGCGCGCAGCCGCCCACCGCGGAGATCGCCCGTCCGGCGATGAGCATCTCGGGGCCCTGGGCCAGGCATGCCAGCACACTGCCCAGCAGATACACGCCGAGCGCGCCGATGAGCACGCGGCGCTTGTCGAACCTGTCGCCGACGGCCCCGCTGACCATGACGAGCGTCGCCAGGACCAGGGGATAGCAGGTGGCCAGCCAGTGGGACTGGGTTTCGCTGAGCCCCAGATCGGCGCGGATGGCGGGCAGCGCGATGTTGAGCCCGGTGATGTTGAGCTGGCCGGTCAGGGTTCCGGTGGCGCAGGTGATGACGGTGCCGGTGCGCCGCTGGGACATGGGGCTCCTTCGAGGGGGGTCGGTTCAGGTGCTGCGGTCGAGCTCGTTTCCAGTCAAGCAGACGAATCGGCACCGTGCCGGGCGCCGGCCTTGTGCGAATCGACGGACTTGCCGGCCTCGGACGCGCGGATCGCACAAAGGGCTTGCAGCGGGCCGGCGCACAAAGGGGTCGGAGTGTGACGCGGGCCCCGCGCAGTGTGCGGCCCGGCGGTAGAGTCGAAGGAGAACCGCCCCACACAACAGGAGGAAACGCACATGGCCGAACACCTGATCCGCCAGATCATCCTGAGCACCGAGGACCTCGACGCCTCGATCGAGTTCTACGAGAAGCTGGGCTACAGCCTGAAATTCCGCGACGGCGCCCACTACGCCCAGCTCGACGGCGGCCCGATTGCCCTGGCCCTGGCCACCTCGGTCGACCACCCGCTGCCCGGCAAGACCGTCGTCGCGATCAAGTCCGACGATCCGGATCAGGACGCCAAGGACATCGAGGCCCTGGGCGGCGCCGTGGTCAAGGGCCCGTACGACGACGCGCACGAACGCCGCACCGTCGCCTACGACAACCAGGGCAACGGCCTGGTCTTCTACAAGTCGCTGGGCCGCTGAGCCCAGCCCGCGCCCGCTGAGCCCAGCCGACAGTTGAGCCCAACGGGCGTCCGCTGAGCCACTGGCCCCAGCCCATCCACCAACGAAAGGGAACCGCCCGATGACCACTGCCACCTCGCCTGCGGCCGAACAACTCCACTCCGAGACCCTGGAACTGCTCCAGGCACTGATCCGCAATGCCTGCGCCAACGACCTGACCCCGGATTCCGGGCAGGAGGTGCGCAGCGCCGAAACGCTCGAGGAGTTCTTCGCCGGCGTGGACAATGTGACGATCCAGAAGGTCGAGCCACGGCCGGGGCGCACGACCATCATCGTGACCCTGCCGGGCACCGACCCGGCAGCGGAGCCGCTGACTCTGCTGGGGCACACGGACGTGGTGCCGGTGGATGCGGACAAGTGGACGAAGGACCCCTTCGGCGCGGTGGTCGAGGATGGGGCGATCTGGGGCCGCGGCGCGGTCGACATGCTGTGCCTGACCGCCTCGATGGCCGTCGTGACCCGGCAGATCGCGCGTGCCGCCCAGGCGGATCCGGCGGCGGGCCCGGCCGGCACGCTGACCTTCGTGGGTGTGGCCGATGAGGAGGCGCGCGGAGGGCTGGGCGCCAAATGGCTGTCGGAGGAATACCCCGAGCTGTTCTCCTGGAAGAACTGCCTGTCGGAGACCGGCGGCTCGCACCTGCCAGTGGCAGACGGCTCGGATGCCGTGATTCTGGGCGTGGGGGAGAAGGGCGCGGCCCAGCGCCGCCTGCACGTCACCGGCGACGCCGGCCACGGCTCCCTGCCCTATGGCCGGGACTTCGCGGTGGCCAAGATCGGCCGCGTCGCCGAGGCGATCGGCCGGTTCGCCCCGGCCGTCGCCCAGGATTCCATCTGGGAGGGATACGTCAAGGCCTTCCGCTTCGACGAGGACACCGAACTGGCCCTGCTCGAGGGCACGGACCAGGCGGCCTACGAGGCCTTCGGCGAACTGGCGCCCTATGCCCATGCGGTGTCCCATCTGACCGTTTCGCCCACCGTGCTGCGCGCCGGCGAGGCGATCAACGTCTTCCCCAGCGCGGCCTATCTGGAGCTGGACATCCGCACCCTGCCCGGCCAGACGGACGACGAGGTGGACGCGGTGCTGCGCGGGGCACTGGGGGAGCTGGCCGACGAGGTGCGCATCGAGCGGCTCATCAGCGAACCGGCCTCGGCCAGCCCGACGGACTCGGAGCTGTTTAAGACCATGGAACAGGTCGTGGCCGAGCACTTCCCGGATGCCGCGATCGTGCCGACGATCGCCAGCGGCGGATCGGATCTGCGCTTCGCCCGGAAGCTCGGCGGGGTGGGTTATGGCTTCGGTCTGCACCGCCGGTCGACCACGCAGGCCTTCATCAATGCGCAACTGCACCAGCACGATGAGCACCTGCCAGTGGAGGACCTGTACCTGACCGTCGATGCCCTGGACCAGGTGGTCCGCCGCTTCACCAAGACCGCCTGAGGCCCACTGGCGGGGGCGGGCTATGCGATGGCCGCTTCGATCGCCTCGAGTTCGGCCAGCCACAGGCGGGCGTTGCCGTCCGAGGGCGCCCGCCAGTCCCCGCGCGGGCTCAACGCCCCGGCGGCCAGGACCTTGGGCCCATTGGGGATCGCCGAGCGCTTGAACTGGGAGAACCCGAAGAAGCGCTTCAAAAACACTTTCTCCCATTTCAGGATCGTGGCCATGTCATAGGAGTACCGGTCGGGTTCGGGGAAGCCCGCCGGCCACAGCCCCGCATGTGGATCGCCCGCCCAGGCGTGCCGGGCCATGAACGCGATCTTCGAGGGCCTGGCCCCATGCATGATGTGGAACAGCGTGAAGTCGTGCAGGGCGTAGGGCCCGATCGTGTCCTCGGTCGACTGCACCTGGCCATCGGGCCCGGCCGGCACCAGTTCGGGGCTGATCTCCGTGTCCAACACCGACTGCAGCACCCGGGCGCCTTCGGCGTCGACCACGTCCCCGCGCGCGATCACCCAGCGGATGATGTGCTGGATGAGCGTCTTGGGGATCCCCGAGTTCACCCCGTAATGGCTCATCTGATCGCCCACCCCGTAGGTCGACCAGCCCAGCGCGATCTCGGACAGATCGCCCGTTCCCACCACGATCCCGCCCAGGTGGTTAGCCAGGCGGAACAGGTAGTCGGTGCGCAGACCGGCCTGCACGTTCTCGAAGGTGACATCGTAGACGGGCTCGCCATCGCCTGCCGGGTGGTGCATCTGGCGCAGCATCTCCGTGGCCGCCGGCCGGATGTCGATCGTCTCCACACTCGCGCCGATCGCCCGCGCCAGGGCCAGGGCATTGGACTTCGTATGGTCGCTGGTGGCGAAACCGGGCATGGTGTAGGCCAGGATGTCCGAGCGCGGCCTGCCCATCAGATCCATCGCGCGGGCGATGACCAGCAGCGCGTGCGTGGAATCCAGCCCGCCGGAGACGCCGATGACCGGCTTGGGCCCGCCGATCGCGCGCAGCCGCTGCACCAGCCCGGAGACCTGGATGTTGAAGGCCTCGTAGCAGTCCTGGTCGAGCCTGGCGGCGTCCGTGGCGATGAACGGGAAGCGCGGCAGCGTGCGCAGCAGGCCCACATCCCCGCGCGGCGGGTTCGCCTGGAATTCCACGGTCCGGAACGCCGAGGCCTCGCCCAGCGCCCGGCGGTTGTCGTCGAAGGTGCCCTGGCGGCGGCGGTCCTGGACCAGGGAGTCCAGGTCCACGTCCGCGATCGAATGCCCGGCGGTCTGCGGGAAGCGTTCGGTCTCGGCCAGTAGTGCGCCGTTCTCGTAGATCATCGTCATGCCGTCCCAGGACACGTCGTTGGTCGACTCGCCCAGGCCGGCCGCAGCATAGGCATAGGCCGCCAGGCCCCTTGCCGAGGCCGCACGCGCCAGCAGGTGCCGGTCGTCCGCCCTGGCGACGGTGATGGGGCTGCCGGACAGGTTGGTCAGCACCGTGGCGCCGGCCAGGGCCGCCAGCGACGAGGGCGGCACGGGCACCCACATGTCCTCGCAGATTTCGGCGTGGACGACCAGGCCGGGCAGGTCCGTGGCGGCGAACAGCAGATCGGGGCCGAAGGGCACGGTAACGGGTGCCCCGGCCGCGGAGGATCCGGAGCCGGGCGCTGTGGAACCGGGCGCCGCCTCGGCAGCTGCAGCCGGCCCCGCCGTGCCTGGGTCGGGCAGGGTGATCGTGCCGCGCTGATCGTCGCCCGGGGCGTACCAGCGGCGCTCGTAGAACTCGCGGTAGGTCGGCAGATAGGACTTCGGGGCGACGCCGAGGACGCGGCCGGCTTTGATCGCCACCGCACAGTTGTACAGGCGGTTGCCGTGGGCCAGGGGTGCGCCGATCAGCAGCAGCGGCGAGTACGTGGCGGTCTCGCGGGCGATCCGGTGGAAGGCCGCCAGCACGCCGTCGAGCAGCGCATCCTGGAGTACCAGGTCGTCGATCGCATAGCCGGACAGGCACAGCTCAGGGAACACCGCCACGGTGACGGAGCGTTCGTCCAGGTCACGGGTAGCGTCGATGATCGTCTGCGCGTTCGTCGCCGGGTCCGCGATGGCAAGGGGGACCGTGCAGGCTGCGATCCGCGCGAAGCCGTGGCCGAAGGCATTGTCGAATTCAGTTGCGTCACTCACCGTCTCAGTCTTTCACGCCCGGCTCCGGCTCGGCAGCCTCAGAGGTCGTTGACCAGCACCGCGGCACCGTCGAACCGTCCGGCCTGCAGATCCTCCAGCGCGTTGAGCGCCCGGCTCATCGGGTACTCGTGGGTCGTGGCCCGCACCTGGTGGCGCGCCGCCAGTTCCAGGAACTCCCGGCCCTGGTCCCGCGTATTCGAGGTCACGCTGCGGATCTGTTTCTCATAGAACAGCTCGTCCTCGTAGTTCAGCGGCGGAGTGTCCGACAGGTGGATGCCCGCGATCGACAGCACGCCGCCACGGTCCAGCGCCCGCATCGCCGGCTTGACGATATCGCCCACCGGCGCGAACAGGATCGCCGAATCCAGCGGCTCCGGAGGCATATCGTAGGCCCCGGCGGCCGAGGCCGCGCCCAGTTCCAGCGCCAGTTCCCTGGCCGCCCGGTCACGTGTCAGCACGTGGACGCGGGCGCCCTGGGCCAGGGCGAGTTGGGCGCACAGATGGGCACTGCCGCCGAATCCGTACAGGCCGAGGCGTCCGCCGGCCGGCAGTTCGGCCTTGAGCAGGGCGTGGTAGCCGATGATGCCGGCGCACAGTAGGGGCGCCAGGGCGGTGTCGTCGACCTCGGGCAGTTCATAGGCGTAGGCGGCGGGGACCGTGGTGTATTCCGCGTAGCCGCCGTCGGCGTCCCAACCGGTGTAGGTAGATTCCGGGCAGAGGTTCTCGCGCCCGGTGGTGCACCACCGGCAGTGGCCGCAGGTGCCGCGCAGCCAGGCGACGCCCACTCTGCGGCCGATCCGGGTAGTCCCGGGATCGGCAGCACCGGGGCCGGCCGTCCCCGGGCCGCAGGCGACGACGCGGCCGACGACCTCGTGCCCGGGTGTGACATGGGGCCGGTGCACGGCCAGGTCGCCCTCGACCACGTGCAGATCGGTGCGGCAGACTCCGCAGGTGTGGACGTGGATCAGCAGTTCGCCGGGGCCTGGAGTGGGGACGGGCACCTCGCGCAATTCCAAGGGTGGAACCGGTGCAGGGGAGGAGCCATCAGCGGCGAGGACCGGGGCGGGGTCCGTGACGGTCCAGGCGCGCATGGTCGCGGGTACCTCTGGCGGTGTCGTGACCGGATTCGCCGACTGTACAACGCTCATGGTCTGAATCTACCCAGGCGTCGGGTCAAGGGGAACCCCATAACCGCGTCGAACCGTCGATAATGTGCGATTCCACCAGGGGCAGAGCACACATTATCGACGGTTCGGCGCGAAGGGTTGGGGAGGGGCGGGCCTCAGCCGGCGACGACCTCGCGGTCGTGGGGCTTATTGGCCGCCGACAGGGGACCGTGCAGCGAGAACACGAGCACGATCGCCACGATGAGTGCCGCAGCGCCGAACACATAGGAGGCGCTCCAACCGAAGGCATGGCCCAGGCTGGTGGCCAGCGGAGGGGCGATGGCGCCGCCTAGGAAGCGGATGCCGGAATACGCGCTCGAGGCGACCGGCCGCGGCAGGTCGGTGGACTCCATGGACGATTCGGTCAGGACGGTGTTCATCACGCCCAGGATCAAACCGGAGACCACGATGAGGGCGATGAGGGCCGGGACCACGTTGACGAGGAAGATCGCCAGGGCCACGACGATGAACAGGGCGACCAGGCCCGAGGCGATGATCGTGGTGCGCTTGAACCGGGCGGACAGCGCCGGTGCGCCGAAGACCGAGGTCAGAGCCAGACCCACGCCCCAGCCGGTGAAGGTCAGGCCGATGCCCAGCGCCCCGAAGCCCAGAGGATAGGGGGAGACGGCGAGGACGACGAAGAAGGCCATGTTGTAGAAGATGGCGATGAGGCCGAAGCTCAGTAGGGCCGGCTTCTTGAAGGCGCCGAACGCGGCGAAGACCGGGGTGTGCCTCTTCTCGACGGCGCTCTTGTCCAGCATGGTCAGGATGGCGACGAAGCCCGCGGCCATGAGGACGGCCGTGCCGATGAAGGGCGCTTTCCAGGAGATCATGCCCAGCAGGCCGCCGACCAGCGGGCCCAGGGCCATGCCGACGCCCAGTGCGGATTCGTAGAGGACGATCGCGCCGTCGGGATTGCGCGATTCGCTCATGATCGTCGACAGTGCGGTCGAGATGAACAGGGCGTTGCCCAGGCCCCAGACCGCGCGGAAGGCGATGATCCACGGAACGCTGGGGGCCAGGCCGGAGGCCAGTGAGAACACCACGATCAGGCCGAGGCCGATCAGCAGGGTGTTGCGCGCGCCGATCCGCCCGGAGACCCAGCTGGTGAAGAACATCGCCACGGCGGTGATGAGCAGGTACGAGGTGAACAGGAGCGAGGTCTGGGCTGGGGTGGCGTGCAGGTCCGCGCTGATCGCAGGCAGGATCGGGTCGACCAGGCCGATGCCCATGAAGGACACTGCGGCGGCCAGCGCCACCGCCCATACGGTCTTGGGCTGGATCCACCAGCCGGGCTCGACCTCGGCGGCGGTGGCGTGCGTGCCCGGTGGTGTCTGCCCGGTGGCTAGGTTCTCTGTCTCTGCGCTCACTTCTGTGACTTCCCTGGTCTTTCTGTCGGCTGCTTGTGCCAACAAGAATATCAGATAGATATATAAATAAGTGTCTGGAATGTTGCAGAGTTGTTGCCGTCTGCCTCTAGTCAATTAATACGTAATTACGTTATAGTGAGAATATGACGGATGCAGATGATGTCGAGCGGGATCGGGTCGAGGTGCTCGAAGACCGGATCGGAGCGCTTGAGGAACGGCTCGCGCTGCTGGAACGCGGCGGGAAATCGCCCGGTGCCGGTTTCACCGACTTGACTGGCTCCGATGCCGACTCCCCGGGCCTCAGAGCCGATACGGCGGCCACATCGGCCGCAGTTTCGGAATCGGCCTGGATCCTCACGGAATCTGCCCGGCGCTATCCGGGCATGGACGCCGTGCACTTCGCTGGCACCGCACAACTGCCGGAGGGCCCGGTGGCCTGGCAGTGGGGGCGACCCACCGCCGAGCTGTTGGGCCGCGACTTCGCCGATGCGGGCGAACGCCTGGCCGCGCTCTCGCACCCCGTGCGGCTGGCGCTGGTCCAGGCGGTACTCGCGGGCACCTCGACCTCGGCGGACCTGACGGCTCTGCCGGGGATGGGCACATCGGGGCAGGTCTACCACCATTTACACCAGCTGGCAGCCACCGGCTGGCTGCAGTCCCCGCGCCGGGGCCACTGGCGGGTGCCCGCGGACCGGGTGGTGCCGTTGCTGGTCATCATCATGGCTGCCACCGACTGAGGCCCGGAGCCCGCAGTGTCAGCACTGCAGTGCCCGCATCGGAAGTGGCCGCCACGGCACCGGCATCCGGCCGGTGCGAGGAAGGACATCATGAGACGACACACAATAGCCATTGCGGCCGGACTCCTGGCCGCCCTGCTCATCGCCCTCGTGGCCCCGAAACCCCTGGGATTGCGCGGCCAGGCCAACGGAGATTCCGAATTGGTGTCCCAGATCGACGGATTGCTGGGCACCGGATTCCGCCACCACCTGGTTGCTTTGCGCCTGGACGAGGACGGTAAGACCTCGTTTGCCGGCTGGGGCGCGGACGAGCATACGGAATTCGAGATCGGATCGGTGACCAAGACCTTCACGGCCGCCGCCTTCGCGGATGCGATCGACCGCGGCGAAGTCGACCCCGATACCCGGCTTGACGAGGTCTTCCCCGACTTCCGCGACCGTCCGGCGGGAAGTGTGACGCTGGCGGAGCTGGCCACTCAGCATTCGGGACTGTCCCGCCTGCTGGAATCCGGCGCGGCGGGTGTGGGCGTGCAGACCGTCCGCGGGCTACTGGGATTCGACCCCTACACCCTGGATAAGGAAGAGTTCTTGACGCAGGCCGCCGAGAGCAGGGTATCCACGGGCCAGGGTGGGAAGAAGGAGTATGGATACTCCAATCTGGGCTTCGCCCTGCTGGGCCAGGCCGTGGCGAAACGTGCGGGGATGGAATATCCCGAGCTGATCCGGACCCGTATCCTCGCACCGCTGGGAATGGACGAGACGACGGTGCCGACCGAGGCCTCGGACCTGGGGACCGATGCTCCGCGCGGCTTCGACGCCGCGGGCCTGCCCACCGGCAGGTGGACGATGCGCGCGCAGGCCCCTGCCGGGTCGATGCGCTCGACCGCACACGATATGGGACTGTGGCTGCAAGCCGTGGCGACCGGAAAGGCGCCGGGGGTCAAGGCGGTCAAAGCCCGGGCGGACGCAGGGTCCGGCCAGCGCATCGGCTACGCCTGGATGCACACGGGCGCGGGGACTGTCTGGCACAACGGCGGCACCGGGGGCTTCTCCTGCTATCTGGGTTTCGCCGGTGACCGCAAGCAGAAGGACGGCGCGAGGGGAATCGTGGTGCTTAGCGATACCGCGACCTCGGTCGACGAAGCACAGAAGGTGATCGAACCATGAACGGCACACTGTCCCTGGTCATGAGTCTGATTCTGCTCCTGGTGTCCGCCTGGCTGCTGCTGGGCCCGCCGGTGCTGGCCCTGATCCGGTTGCGGCGCGGCACCCTGAACCCGGAGGCCGGTGCGCGGATGGCCGGCAGCTATTTGATCGGCATGCTGCTGGTGCGCATCCTGTGGCCGGCCGGCACCCTGCTGCTGGTCGTCTGGCTGCTCGCAGCGGTCCTGGCCGGGATCGCCGTCTGGCGGGTGGTCGCCGGTGGGGTTTCGATTGGCGCGGGCCCGGCGAGTCCGGCAGGGACTGGTCCGGCGGGGGAGGGCCTGGCAAAGGCGAGCCGTTTAGGCGGTGCCCGGCGCGGCCTGTCGAGGAAGACGATGGTGGTCCTGGCCGTCGAGCTCGTGATCATCCTGGCCCTGGCCGTGCGCTGCTTCCTCAACATATAGGATGGTGTGCCCAGTCCGTGCCCTTAATTCCCGTAGTAGCGTAGGCCACGCGGGGCCAGGCGCAGGCCGGCCCGTTGTAGGGCCTCGGCCCAGGGATGGCCCAGGGCCGGCCTGTCGTCGATCGTCTCCAAGACGAACCCCGGCAGCCGGTACCGGTCGAATGCGGCAAGCAGGGCCTCGGCTGCACGTCCCTGCCGTTCGGTGAAGGTCACAAGGTGCTTTCCGCCGCGGGCCAGCCAGGCGACCGCGCCCGCGTGCGGGTCGAGGACGAGCAATGCGCCCGCGGCCCGGTTCGGTTTGGGGACATGTCGCCCCTCGCCCTCCGACGGGGGCGCGCAGTGCCCGGTCCCATCCCGTGTTTCGGACTCGGTCCACGTCCCCGCCTGCGGCCAGGCGAGCCCAACACCATAGGGATTAGCCGGGTCGTTGGCGGCCAACACATAGACGGCACCGGCGGTTGCCGCGGACTCCACCGGGCCCTCGAGCCCCTGCCACAGATCGCGCAGGCGGTCCACCGTCTGGTGCTCGGCGTACTGACTGCCACCCAAACCCGCGACGAAGCGCCCGCGGATGGCCCGGCCCGCATCCTCGAAGGCGGTCAACGCGCGGGCCAGGGCGGGGAATCCGCCGGGTACGGATTCGTGTACGGCGGCGGCCCGGGTGACGACGCCGTAGCGATCCAGCATGGCCTCGGCCCGCTCCACGATGCGCTGTTCGGCACTGCCGTCTGGACTCGACTCTGCGGTCGGACCGGCGCCGGCAGAGGCGATACCGTCCCCGTTGGGCTCATCGCCGAACCACGGTGATAGGGCCCAGCGGCCCCGCAGCCTGGGATCGGCCGAGGTTATGAACGGATTGCGCGGTATCCGGCCGCTCCCATCGGCTTCGTGACCTGGACCGGCACCACCGACCCCCGGCAGGGACCGGTATGCGGAGCCGTACGCGGATGCGCCATAGCGGCCCGCGGCCCGGCCGGAGCGTCCCCGGCGACCCGAGCGCCGTGCACCGCGACCGGCGGTTCCACCCGCCGCTGAACCATGGGCGCCCCGCCCACTGCCGTCCGCTGCGAACTCAGCCAGGCCCCGCACCGGGGCGAAGGACTCCGTCACCACTGCTCCGCGCGCGGCCAGGCCCCACAGGGCCCGGAACAGGGCGTCGGCGTCGAGCGGTTCGGCAGCAGTGGCCGAGGCCGAACCGGCCCTGGCGCCGGGTCCGGCCCCAGGGTCGGCTCCAGCGTTCACGGCATCGGCCCCGGTATCTGCCCGCCGGCCCAGTTCGGCGGCACTCCAGGCGCCGCCGCTGGCCAACACATCGAGGATCGCCTCCTGCAGCGGAGTCAGTGGTGCAGGGTCGACGGCCTGCACCGGTCCCAGATCCTGTAGGCGCAGCGAGATGAGCGGCTCGGCAGCACCGGTTCCGGAGGCCCGGGCGCCCACCGCCGCGCCGCCGGCGAAGACGGGGACCCAGGTGACCGAGCCCTCTGCCAGCAGCTCGTCGAGCAGGTGCGGTCCATAGTCCGCAACTCGCGCGGGCAGGATCTGCGACTCCCACAGGGATGCGGGCAGAGCCAGGCCGTCCAACTGCTCGATCACCCTGGCCAGGCCATCGGCACCGTGCAAGGGGTGGGTGATGAACTGGCGTTCGAGTAGCAGGGAGGTGAAGGCCGGGGCCGGGGCCGGCCGTGTGGCCTCCCGCGCGGCGCGCAGGGCGGACCGTCTCACCCGGGCGAAGACCTCGGCATCGATCCACACCGCCGAGGGCCCGCCGGCCTGCTTGCGCGCCTCGCCGGGTGCCGCATGGGGGACCGTGTCCGGGACTTGGCCGTGCGCCCCGATCGCGATGAGTGTGCCGGAGTCGCGGAATCCGCGCAGGACAGGTTCGACAACGGCGGGTCCGAGTCCGAACGCCCGCGCCAGGGCCGAGGTCGTGAAGGTGCCGTGGGTGCGCGCGAAGCGGGCCACGAGATCGCCCATGGGGTCAGGGCCCTGGTTCAGGAATTCTGTGGGCAGTGTGGGTCGATCGACGCAGTCCACCCCGGCGACATTCGCTCCGGCACCGCCGGCCCCAGGAGTACTCGGTACGGTGTCCTCGCCCAGTGCCGCGCGCAGACGCCCCGCGTCCTCGGCTGCGGCCCAGGCGGTCTGCCCGGCGATCCGCACCGGAATCGCTCGTCCGGTGGAGGCCAGTTCACGCACGTACCCGAAGACCTCCGTCCCCTCCTCAACCCGTAGCCGGGCGGCGAGCTGCGCGGTGTCCAGGGGCCCCAAGTCGCGCAGCAGATCGGCGACGCCCTCCATGCCGCGCGCTCGCCGGTCGGGAGCCAGGCGTTGGAGCTCGGCCTCGATACGGGCCAGGATCCTGGGGTCCAGGAGCATTTCGGCATCGGGGGAGCCCAGGAGTTCGGCCAGTAGGGCCGGGTCCAGGGCGAGGGCCCCGGCGCGGCGTTCGGCCAGCGGGCGGTCCGAATCGTAGAGGAACTCGCCCACATAGCCGAACAGTAGATCGCCGGCGAAGGGCGAGGGCACGCGCGTGTGTTTCACGTGAAACAGGATGTGTCCGGAGCCCAATTCCCGCATCAGATCCTGCAGGCCCGGCAGATCGTAGACATCGTGCAGGCATTCGCGCGCGGTCTCCGTCAGTATTGGGAAATCGGGAAACTCCGCCAACGCCTCCAGGAGCTGTCCGGCCCGCTGGCGCTGCTGCCACAGTGGAGTCCGCTTGCCGGGATCCCGGCGCGGCAGCAAGAGGGCGCGCGAGGCGCATTCGCGGAACCGCGCGGCGAACAATGCGGATCCGCCCACCAGCCGTTCGATGCGCGGGGAGAGCGATTCGGGATCGAACTGGAAGAACCGCGCGTCCGGCACGGCGGCATCCGCGGGTATCCGGGCGACGATCCCGTCGTCTGCGGCCATGACCGAGGCATCCGATCCGTAGGCGGCCAGCAGGCGTTCCGACAGGGCAAGGGCCCACGGCGCGTGGACCCTTCGGCCGAACGGCGAATGCAACACCAGGCGCTGATCACCGGTCTCGTCGGGGCAGACCTCCAGTACCAGATCGGTATCGCCGGGCACCACGTCCGTGGCCTCGCGCTGCTCGTCGAGGAAGCGCACGGTGTTCGCCCTGACCCGGTTCTCCCGGACCCGCTCGGCGCCGGCCTCGGACTGCGTGGCGGGCTGCGTCGAGGCCGTGCGGACGAAGGCGCCCATCGCCCGGCCCAGCGCCAGGGGCCGGCCGGGCCCATCGCCATGCCAGAACGGCAGGCGCGAGGACCTGCCGGGCGCGGGCACGACGACCACCTGATTCGTCGCGATCTCCTGGATCCGCCAGGCCGAGGCCCCCAGGGTGATGATGTCGCCGACCCGCGATTCGTGGACCATCTCCTCGTCCAGCTCACCGACGCGCCGGTTGTCGGTGTCCTCGACGCCGGCGGGCAACACCACCGAATACGCGCCGCGGTCGGGGATCGTTCCGGCGTTCGTCACGGCCAGGCGCTGGGCGCCGGGACGTCCGTGGAGTTCTCCGGTGGAGCGATTGAACACGATGGACGGCCGCAGCCCCGCGAATTCCCTGGTGGTCCACGCGCCGGAGAGCATCGCGAGCACACTGTCGAAGGACCTGCGGGACAGGGCGGTGAAGGGATGGGCCCGGCGCACCGTGGTGAACCAGGAGTCCGCGGTCAGCGACGCAGCGGAGTCCGCGTCCGCGATCGCCACGGCTGACACCGTGTGCTGCGCCAACACGTCAAGGGGATTGCGGGGCGGGGACAGTGGCTCGAGCAGTCCCTCGGACATTCGCTCGGCGATCACCTGGGCCTGGACCAGATCGCGCCTGGTGCGGGGGAAGATCAGCCCACGGGCCACTCCGTCGACCCGGTGGTTCGCCCGGCCTACCCGTTGCAGGCCGCTGGCCACATCCGGCGGAGGGGCGATCTGGATGACCAGGTCGACCGCGCCCATGTCGATGCCCAGCTCCAGGGAACCGGTCGCCACGACGCAGCGCAGCTCCCCGGACTTCAACTGGTTCTCCACCAGCAGACGCTGTTCCCTGGATATGGAGCCGTGGTGGGCCCGGGCGATGATGGGCGATTCGGCCGCAGTTGTCGAAGTCGCCGCAGCCGTTGCACTGGCCGCCACAGAATCGCGTTCGGCCGGCGGGTCCGAGGTCCGGCCGGCCCGGGGTCGGTCTCCGTCCTCGGTTCTGCCGGTGGTCGGTCCCGAGGCGGAATGGCGCGCCTCGGGGAATGGCAGTCCCAGCCTCTCGGCGTGCAGCTCGTTGAGCCGGGCGGCCAGGCGTTCGGCCAGGCCGCGGGAATTCACGAACACGATGGTCGAACCGTGGTCCAACACGCGATCCAGCACCTGGGCCTCGATATGCGGCCAGATCGAGCCGGCTCTGGCCGCCGCGGACTCGGACAGCTCGGATGTGCCGCCGGTTGAACCGCTGCCGGCTGCGATGTCGCCTAAGTCCTCGACCGCGACGATGATGTCCAGCTGCGGGGCCTTCGAGCCCTGGGGATGCACGATCCGCACCGGATGGGGCCCGCCCAGGAAAGCGGCGACCTCGGCCTCGGGACTGACCGTGGCCGACAGGCCGATGCGCTGCACGGGCGATCCGACCAGATCGTCCAGGCGCTCCAGTGATACAGCCAGGTGGGCTCCGCGCTTGGTCCCTGCGACCGAGTGCACCTCGTCGACGATGACGGTGTCGACCCCGCGCAGAGTCTCCCGTGCCCGCGAACTGAGCATCAGGTACAGGGACTCCGGGGTGGTCACCAGCATGTCAGGGGGCCGGCGGACCAGCCGCGCGCGCTCGTTCGGCGGAGTGTCGCCGGTGCGCATCCCCACGGAGATGCCGTGCGGGTCCAGGCCCAGTTCCGCCCGCCGGGCGTCGATCCCGGCCAGGGGGATACCCAGGTTCTTGCGCACATCGGCGGCCAGCGCCTTGACCGGGGAAATGTAGAGGACGCGGGTGCCGGCATTCCGCGCGCCCGCGGCGGTGGCCGAGGCCGCGGCGCCGGACTCGTCCAAGGCGGCACATGCGGTGGCAGCGGTAGCCGCTGCGGCCTCGGTTCCGCCGGCGGCCAGTCGGTCGATCGCGTGGAGGAAGGCCGCCAGGGTCTTGCCGGAGCCGGTCGGGGCGATGACCAGGGCGTTCTCGCCCGCGTCGATGGCGCGCCAGGCCTGCAGCTGCACGGGCGTGGGCGCTGCGAAGGCCGCGGCGAACCAGTCCCTGGTGGCGCGCGCGAACGGGAGTCCGGATGTGGTGTTCATCGTGCCGCCAGCCTAGCGCGGGGCATGGACACCGCCGTCTCAGTGACGCGGATGGCCCGCCCGCGGGGACTCGTCGATGTCCGGTTCGAGCGCGGATCCGAAGCCGAAGGCGTCGGAGGGCTGATCGTAGAGCTCCTCATCGTCGGCTTCCTGCTTGATGACGGTGCCCTCGGGGCCGGGTTCCAGATTGTAGCGGCCCAGGATCGCCTTGCGCTCCGCCTCGTGCAGGCGGCCGTTGGCGCGCTGTGCGTCCTGGAACATCGTGGTCCGGCCCCGCAGCATATGGCGGACGCGGCGGGCCTCCCAGTAGGGCTTGCCCACTATGGTCAGCAGGACGCCGATCACCAGATAGCAGGCCAGCATGATCCAGCCGCGGTTGTAGCCGGGGCCCACGTCGTAGACCAGGCGCTTGAGCATCTCCGTGATCCCCGAGCCCACCACCACGTGGTTGAGCCAGTTGAAGGGCTGGCCGATGAACCACTGCGGCATGGCGGCCCCGGATGCGGGGATCGATAGGAAGATGAACAGGATCATGGCGGGTGCAGCGATGAACCTGCCGAAGAAGTAGCTCAGACCGTTGACCGCGGTGCCGATCGCAATCGCCCAGCAGGCGCCCAGGCCCCACAGGGCCCAGAAGTGTCCGGTGATGGCGCCCAGCACCGGGTCGACCAGGATGCAGGAGATCCCGGTGAGGAAGACCGATCCGCCGACGATGATGGCGAAGCGGGTCATACGCCGCAGGGGCGCGCCCATCAGGCCGATGAACATGGCGGCCAGATAACCGGTGATGCACCAGGTGAGCATGAGGTACATGGGCGTCATGCCCATATCGCCGGCCGGCAGGGGAGCGATGTCCTCGATGGTGGCCGGGGCCTTGGAGAACAGCAGGGTGTCCAGGTACTTGGGCATCAGCGTGGTCAACTGCGCCTGATGGGCCGAGGCCATGATGAGGGTGTTCTTCTGGGCGTCATAGGCCGCCGCCACCTCGCCGGTGCGTACGTCCTCCCTGGCCGCGGCCTCGGACTTCGCAACGCTGAAGTCCCAGCCGCCGGGCATCGCCTTATCGGTGATCTCCTGGAACTGCGCGGCGGTGCTGCGCGAATCGGAGACGGAGTCGCCCACGACGGCCACCGGGACATCGTGTGGGGACAGGTGCTGGAAGCCGCCCACGTAACACAGGACGAACATGATCGCCATGAAGGCGGGCATCCAGAACTGCAGGAGTACCAGCTGCAGGGACGGATGCAGTTTGGCGAAGGCGCGGCGGAAGGCGTTCTTCTCCGGTGCAGCGTGGATGCGTGCCGGGTCGATGTCCTGGGCGGTCGGGGCGACTGAAACGACCGAGGGGGCTGGAGTGGAGGCCGGTGCCACGGGCTGAGCCGGGGATTGTTCTGGCGGCTGCTCTGAAGGCTGCTCTGCTGATGGTTCCTGTGGGGTAGGCGGCGTACTCATAACCTCAGAATATGTGTTGGGCCTGAACGTGCGCCGAAAATCGGTGGAGCTGTGCTCGAGGGCGGGGCGTTTATGAGGGATGATTCGGCACGGAAGATGTTGCCGGAACCCGATTTTGCATGGGCGCTGGAGTCGTGTAATGTTGGACGAGTTCGCGCGAGTGGCGGAATTGGTAGACGCGCTGGCTTCAGGTGCCAGTGATCGCAAGGTCGTGGGGGTTCAAGTCCCCCCTCGCGCACGAATGGAAAATGGCCTCTGACCTGGGGTTTTGAAAACCGGGCCGGGGGTCATTTTCATGCCATGTGCTGAAATATGTGCTAAGCGTTCCCGAGGTGCTGTGCGAAGCGGTCGGCTGCGGCTTTCTGCATCGTCGGGGTGACATGGCTGTAGATGTTCATCGTGGTGGTGATGGTGGAGTGCCCGAGGCGCTCCTGCACCACCTTGGGATGCTCGCCCAGCTCCAGCAGGAGCGTGGCGTGCGTATGGCGAAGCCCCTTGATCGTGACCCGCGGGAGGCTCGGGTGCTGCTTGCTCAGCCACTTCATGCGGCGATCCCAGCGGCTCGTCATCGCGTCGGGTGAGCGCAGCTTCCCGTCATCGTCACCGAAGACATAGGCGTCGGCTTTCGCCAGCTCGAACGACACCTCGGCGCGTGCGACCTTGTACGAGGCGAGCACCTTAAGGGTCGCGGCGTCCACGTCGATCACGCGGGCGTTGCCCGTCTTCGTGGTCTTCGTCTCCGTCCAGTCCTCGGTGTTGACCGCGCGACGGATGCTGACACGACCTGTTCTGGTGTTGATGTCGTTCCACTTCAGCGCGAGGGCTTCGCTGCGTCGCATACCGGTGTAGGCGATGAGCCGCCACAGCGGGAACATCTCGTCTTGCCGGTCGTCGCGGTTCCAGGTGAGGAACGTGTGCAACTGCTCGCCTGTCCAGGTGACGATCTCGGGCTTCTGCGCCCGCACCTCGCTCGATTTCGGCGCGTTGACGGTGCGGCGCTTCTTCGACGGGTTCACCGAGATCAGCCCGTCGTCGATCGCGGCATCGAGGATCGCTCCGAGCACGACATGCACCTTGTGGACGCTGTTGGCTGAGAGGGGCTTGCCCTTGCCATGCTCGTCCTTGCGGCCGTGCTTCTCCAGCTCTCGGTAGTGGGAGCCGATGCGGGTTGCGGTGAGCTTGTCGAGCTTGATCTTGCCGAGATCGGGGGTGATGTGGTTGCGGATGATCTTCCGGTACCCCTTGATCGTGGAGTCCGCCAACCGGAGGCTGTCGGCCCAGTGATCGGCGTAGACGGCGAGGGTGGGCACCTTGCCGAGGAACTTCTCGTTCTTCGCTTTCTTCTTCAATGCCTCGGTGAGGGCGGCCTGGGCTTCTTCGAGGTCGGTGAACCCGCCACGGGTGACTCGCTTCTCGCCCAGCTCGGGCTTCTCGGGGTCGATGAGCACATAGATCTGGAACTTCCACCGCTTGCCCTTGCGGGTCTGGTAGTCGCCCAGCGATCCCCGATGCCGCGACCTGGAACGCCGCTGCTTTTTCTCACCCCCGCCGCGCTCATCGGCACCGGATGGGGTCTTAATGGTCATGACAGGGTGCTCCTTGCTGTCGTCTGTCCGGGCTGGTGGGTCTGGGCGTAGTTGTCGATGTAGTCGGCGGCGTTGAACACGCGCCCCTCGGGATCGAGTTGCACGCCGCGTTCCCGGATCGCCCGCGCTCGCGCCCGCGCTGTCTCCAAGCGCTCCTGGTAGGCGGCAATCGTCTTGGGATGCGCCTGCGGCTTCTCAGGATCGTCCTGACTCGGTGCAGTCATGCCCGCGAGCGTGGTTTCGAGGTAGTGGATGCGGTCGGTGCAGATGACCCATTCCTGCTGCCAGTAGTTGAACAGGCCCTCGTCGGTGAGCACGAGTTCCCCGCGCATCCACCGGTCGATCTCCTCCGGCTCGTAGTCGTCGGGTACGCCGGTGAGCGTCGTCGCCTGCCCTGGCGGGGTCAGGAGCGCGGCGGGGCTGGTGCGCAGCAGGTAGGCGATGACGATGAGGTCGTCCACGTCGACGCGGCGGTCTCCGGCCTCTAGCTTGCTGATCCCCGACGGGGAGAGTTTCCGCCCGGCCTGTGCCATGCCGTCGGAGAGGGTGCGCAAGTCCATGCCGATCGCCTGCCGGGCGGTGCGGATGTTGTTGGCGACGTGCGTGTTCGTGATGCCTGCGGGGTTGCCCCGTACTCGTTCTGTTTCCATGTAAGAAATCTACAACGCGATGCTTGACAGCGCAAGCCCGGTCGTTCTATCTTGGTATGCACCCCGCGCGCGCGTAACTGGAACGGATGGTGTGATGATGCGGCAGAGCACTCTCGACATGGAAGACTTGCGCAGGCGGCGCAGCCTGGTCATCACCCGGAAAGAAGCCGCCGAAGCCCTCGGGGTCGATCCCCGCACGATCACAACGAGCATCAACGAGGGCACGATCCCCTCGGTCAGGCTCGGCCGCCGGGTCGTGATCCCGCGCGAGAAGTTCCTCGCCCTGTTCGCCGATGTCCGCCCCGAGGACGGATGAGACGTTGCCGGGCGTGCCGAATCGGCACCACCGCCCTGGGCACGGTCAGTCGACCGCGGTAAACTCCTAGTAGATGAGGAACGGAGGAGCGCATGAGTGACACGATCCTGACCCAGCCGCCGCAGGCGCGGGCGGACTTCGAGCATGTCTCCGACGCGATGGTCTACGACATCGCTCGGCACACCGCTTCGGTGCTCTCCTCGATCCTCCTCACCCGCAAGAACGACGCCGCCGATGATACTGAGCGCGATCACTGGGCGGCGCGACGCCGCCTGGTCAAGAAGCAGGTCCGGGCACTGGACGCGGACGACCGGGCCGGGCTCATCGCACAAGACGAAGTGTGGCGGCTGGAAAAGCTCGCCCTCACTGGCACCGAGTGACCGAACCGGTCGGCTCCCACGCCTGGCTCGCCCAGGCCTTCGACGCTGACGTTCGCGACGAACTCTTTACCGGGCACGCTCCCGACCAAGCAGCTCCCGTTCTGGTGCTCCTCGGCGGGCAACCGGCGCCGGGAAAGACACGGGCACAGCGAGTGATCCTCCGCGAGCACGCCGCCGATGATCTGGTCGAGATCACCGGAGATGATCTGCGCGAGTACCACCCCGACTATGCGCGCCTGGCCGATCACGCACCATTGGAGATGCCCGCCGCGACCGCCCCCGTCTCGGGCGGCCTCGTCAGCCTGGCCCTGGACTACGCGCTCGCACATCGGTACTCGGTGCTGTTGGAGGGCACGTTCCGCGACGTGGGCATGGTCACCGCCACCGCGACCCGGTTCGCCGAAGCCGGGTACCGGGTCGAGGTCGTCGCGGTGGCGACCCCGGCGGCGGTCTCCCGACTGTCGGCGGAGATGCGTTCCCTCGACGCCGGATACCCGGCCGTGGGTCGCTGGACACCGCCCCAAGCTCACGAAAGCGCGCTGTTGGAGTCGGCGGGCGTTGTGGCCGCGCTCGAAGCGCTCCCGCACGTCCAACGGATGCAGGTGTTCTCCCGCGAACAGCTCCTGTTCGACAACACGCGCACCGACGCCGGGGACTGGGAACGGCCCGCTGAGGCGGCAGCCGTGCTTCGCCGGGAACAGCACCGCCCATTTAGGGTGCGCGAGGCGTTTGACTGGTTGCAGGGCTACGCCGCCGTCTTTGCCAAAGCCCAGGCACGCCCCGGCTACCTCGGACGGGAGACCGCTCCGGCCTACATCGGTCTCCAACGTGACGCGCAGACCATGATTCGCACCCTGAGTCAGACGCCCGGCGCGCCGCTCGGTCAACTGGAACGGGAACAGCGGGCACGGCGGAAGCCTCTGGAACGGGTGCTACCGACCGGGCTACTGCCGCCCCAAAGACGGCTCGCAGCGCCGCCTGAACTGCCAGACTGGCCGGAACACCCTGGCCCGACCAGCCGCCGCGAACCGCCGACCCTCGGACGGTAGGACAACCCATCCGAGAGACGAGCCCTCTGTATAGGCGCGATCTGGTGTCAGGTGAGCTCAGAAACGAGGTCGCGGATGCGGGATGCGATGTCGTCGCGTATAGCACGCACGGCGTCGAGGCCTTGGCCGGCGGGATCGTCGAGCTGCCAGTCCTCGTAGCGTTTGCCGGGGAAGATCGGGCACGTGTCGCCGCAGCCCATCGTGATGACCACATCGGCGGTCTCCACGGCGTCGATGGTGAGCAGCTTCGGACGCTCGGCCGTGATGTCGATGCCGACCTCACGCATCGCCTCCACGACAGCCGGATTGAGGTGATCGGCGGGTTCGGACCCGGCGGAGCGAACCTCGATGCGTCCCGCGGCGATGTGGGTGAGGAAGGCGGCGGCCATCTGGGAGCGTCCGGCGTTATGGACGCAGACGAACAACACGGACGGTATGGCTTCGGCGGTCATCGGGGGCTCGTTTCTGTCTGGTAGGGGTCGGTGTGGAACCAACGGCGTGCAGCCCACAGGGAGACGTAGACGAGACCGACAAGAACGGGCACCTCGATCAGCGGCCCGACCACCCCAGCGAGAGCCTGTCCACTGGTGGCGCCGAACGTGCCGATGGCGACGGCGATGGCGAGCTCGAAGTTGTTGCCCGCCGCGGTGAACGCCAGCGTCGTGGAGCGGGCGTAGCCGAGGCCGATGCCCTTGCCGAGCAAGAGGCCCGCGAACCACATGAGCGCGAAGTACACCAGCAGCGGCAGCGCGATCCGGGCCACATCGAGGGGATTCTGCGTGATCGCCTCGCCCTGGAGGGCGAAGAGCAGCACGATCGTGAGCAGCAGTCCATAGAGTGCCCACGGCCCGATGCGCGGGATGAACTTCTCTTCGTACCATTCGCGGTTGCGGTGCTTCTCGCCGATCCACCGGGTCGCGAACCCCGCGACCAGCGGCACACCAAGGAAGACGAGCACGTTGAGGGCGATCTGCCCCACCGAGACGTCCAAGCCCTGCGTGTCGAGGCCGAGCCAGCCGGGGAGTATCGTGAGGTAGAACCAGCCGAGCACGGAAAACATCACGACCTGGAAGATCGAGTTGATCGCCACCAGCACCGCTGTTGCTTCCCGGTCGCCGCAGGCGAGGTCGTTCCAGATCACGACCATCGCGATGCAGCGTGCGAGGCCGACGATGATGAGGCCGGTGCGGTACTCGGGCAGGTCGGGCAGGAATACCCAGGCGAGGGCGAACATCACCGCGGGGCCGAGCAGCCAGTTCAGCACCAGCGACGACGCCAAGAGCTTCTTGTCGCCGGTGACGGCGGCGATCTTGTCGTAGCGGACTTTTGCCAGCACCGGGTACATCATCACCAGCAGGCCCAGGCCGATCGGCACCGAGATGCCCGCGACCTCCATCCGGGCGAGCACGTCGGCCAGGGCGGGGATGAAGCGTCCGAGGAGGAGGCCGGCGATCATGGCCAGCCCGATCCAGACGGGCAGCCACTTATCCAGCGTCGACAACCGCCGCGTCGCCGCAGCCGCAGGCGCTGGAGTGTTCGTGGTGTTCTGGGGTGCGGGCATCGGGACGCTCTATCTCCTCGTCAGTTCAGTTGGTGGGTTTGGTGGCTCGGATGATCGCGGCGTGCATCCCGTCCGCGGCCTCGTGGGTGAACTTCACGCTCGCATCCGTGAACCCCGCCTTGTCGAGTCCGTCGAGGTACTCGGTCTGGGAGAGGGCTCCGGCGATGCAGCCGACGTAGGAGCCGCGTTCGGCCCGCTGCCCGGGGGTGAGGCGGTCTTCGGCGACGACATCGGAGACCCCGATCCGCCCGCCGGGGGTGAGGACGCGGAACATCTCGGCGAGCACGGCGGGCTTGTCGGTGGAGAGGTTGATGACGCAGTTGGAGATCACCACATCCACCGCCCCGTCCGAAAGCGGCACCTCCTCGATGGTGCCCTTGAGGAACTCGACGTTCTCCGCACCGGCCTCGGTCTTGTTCTTCTCGGCCAGGGCGAGCATCTCGTCAGTCATGTCCACCCCGTAGGCGAACCCGGTCGGCCCAACACGACGGGCAGACAGCAGCACATCGATGCCGCCGCCGGAGCCGAGATCGAGGACGCGTTCACCCTCGTGGAGCTCGGCGACCGCGGTGGGGTTGCCGCAGCCCAGGCTCGCCTCAACAGCTTCGAGGGGCAGACCGGCCGCGGTGGCCTCGTCGTAGAGGCCCGCGCCGAAGCTCCGCTCGGTCGGGGCGCAGCACGAACCCGAATCCGAGCCCGTGCCCTCGGCAGCAGGCACGCTCGAACAGCACGAGGTGACAGGCGTCTCCTCGATCAGGAGGTCGGCGTTGCGGGTGCCGCCGGTGACCGCGGTCGCGGCCTGGGCATAGCGGGCGCGGATCTGTTCGCGCAGCTCGGTGTTCTCGCTCATCATCTACTCCTCGGGATCGTGCATCTCTACGCATTGATACTCTTCGATGTATCGACAGTTGTCAATGCGTGCCGTAGGATCAGGATCATGACGACCTCATTACCGCTGATCGCGACTGATGCCGGAGGATGCTGCGCCCCGGTGACGGGCGGTGTGCTCGCGGTCGAGGACGCGCAGCGGTTGGCGCGGATGTTCAAGGCGCTGGGTGATCCGACCAGGGTCCGGTTGTTGTCGATGATCGCCGCGCAGTCCGACGGGGAGGCGTGCGTGTGCGATCTGACCGAGCCGGTCGGCCTCTCCCAGCCCACCGTCTCCCATCACATGAAGCAGCTCGTCGACGCCGGTCTCGTCACCCGCGAGCAGCGTGGCAAGTGGGCCTACTACGCGATCGTGCCCGAGATCCTGACCATGCTCGCGGCAGCTCTAGACCCGCGGACACTCGGAACCGGAATCCCGGCTTCCTCCTGCTGAGAGACAAGGAACTCTAGTCGAGGACCACCGTCGGTAGCCGCGTTCACGACAGATTAGAAGCTCAGGCCCGGTCCCTCGCGGCGGGGCGTGGTGCGGTGCTCCTGTTCGACATCGTGCAGAAGCGCGCGCTCCCGCTCGACACGCCGCGCCTCGCGCGCGGCCTGCTCAGACTGGCTCTGCTCGATCCTCGCCGTCGCCTCTGCAGGAGTGAGGGTGGCGAGCAGCTCGGCGTCCTCCCTTGCCTGTTTCGCCGCCTGTGCCGCCCGCGCCGCCTGCTGCGCGGGATTGGCGTTGAGGTAGTTCTCTCGATTGCGGTGCACTCTCTCAGTGCCGAACGCGCGCGCGTACGCTGCCAACCGAGCCATCTGCGCCTGCTCGGGCCGACCGACCAGGGCGTCGCGCGCTTCCCGGTGCTCGCGCTCAGCCTCGGTCACGCGGGAGTCGCCGTCGACCAACGGCCCGGTGACGCGCTGCATCCACGCCTCGCTGTTCTCGATCCACTTCGGCGGGCCGCCCCACTCGTCCGTGAGATGCTGGCGTGCCTGCTGGGCGCGAGCCTGCGCGGTTTCGTGGTCGGTGCGGGCACGACGCTTCCCGAACCACGACACCGCCTGTACTTGATCGGCTGCTCTCTGCTCGGCGGCGTCGGCATCCTGCCAGTCGCTCAGCGCCGCCTCTGCCGCTGATACGACCGGGGCGGCGACCTCGGCACGCACCTCAACGGCCCGCTGCCTTGCCGCCTCCTCGGCCGCGCGTGCCCTTTCCCGGCTAGCCGTCTCGCGTTCGCGGAGGTCGGCGAGGGCGGTGCCGACCTGCTGCCACCGTGCCGCCTGCACCTCGGCGGTCTGGGCGCGGTGCATCAGCGCGGCGATCTTCTCGTTGACGAACTTCACCGGCCCGTCGTCGGTCAGCCCAGCTACGGCTTCCGTGGCGCGCCGTGTGGCGGTGGTGAGGCCGCGGTCGGCGCGGTCGCGTGCCATCGCCTCGATGAACTGCGCCCGCGCATCCGCCTCGCTCTCCGCCACCACGTGCAACAGGTTGTGGTCGCGGCCTCGGGTCATGCCGACGTAGACGCTCGCGGCGCTCGTGGCGTCGGTGAGGAGCGTGTGCGCTCCCGTCACGGTTGCGCCCTGGACCCCGTAGGAGGTTGCCGCGTAGGAGAGGTGGGCGTGCTCGGCCACGTATGCGGCGGGTAGGCGGACGGTGTGCTGCTGTTTGCGCCCGTTCCCGTGTTCGCGGACGCGGAGCGCACCGTCGTCCTCGACGTGTTGCACGATCCATTGCTGCCGGTTCGCCACCCCGATACCGGAGTCGTTCTGTCGCGTCTGGATCAGATCACCCGCCCCGATAGCGAGATCATCGCTGCCGTAGACGGTGCGGGTATCGTCGACGACACCCTGAGCGACACGCACCTCGCGGATGGCGGCGTTGACGGTGCGGGCCTCGTCATTCGTGCTCACTGTCACCGCCTCACCATCCTCCGGCTGCCGGGCGACATGGGCGTGCGCGTCCTCGCCGCTGGCGTGGAGCCGTACAAGCCCCTCGGCGTTGAGTCGGTCGAACACATCGCCGGGGTCGGTGCCGTCGCGCATGCGCAAGGTGAGGTCGGCGTAGGCGGGGTCGGTGAAGCGGTGCACCTCGGCCATGTCGAACGTGCGACCCCGAATCTGCGCGGCCATGTCGAGCACCCCGCCACGACCGACCGCGGGAAGCTGCGCACGATCCCCAACGAGCGCGACCGTCGCTTTCGCTTCGGTGGTGATGGTGAGGAGGGCGAGGGCGGTGTCTTGGTCGAGCATCCCGGCCTCGTCCACGATCACCCGCTCACCCCGCGCAAGCCGCGCCTCCATGTTCGGGCCGTTGTAGGTGCGGCCCGTCTCGGGGTCGGTGTCGCCGGGGGTGAGGCGCGTCCAAACACCGTCGTCGTTCCAGCGCCAGCCGTGGGCGTGCACGAGCGCTGCAACACTCGTCGCGGGCACGCCGAGTTCGTCGTGCGCGACCTGCGCGGCACGCAACGTCGGCGCCACGACTCGAGCCGCCCGACCGTGCTGCGCTGCGACCTCGATTGCAGCGCCGAGCATCGTGGTCTTGCCCGCACCGGCCGCACCCTCCACGACCACAAGCGGATCACGCGACGCGACCGCGGCAGCCGCGATCGTCTGCCCGGCGTCCAGACCGTGCGCGTGCGCGGTCTCGTCCAGGTCGGGGTGACGCGGTTCGCGCTTCGGTGCGCACTGGGTGAGGAGGTCGCGCAGCTCGGTCTCGGCCTGCACCACCCGCACGCTCGTGAGGTGCGCAACATGCTCGGGCGTCGGTGCGCCGGGCGGGAGGATCGATAAGCAATCCTCCAACACCAACCCCGTTGCGATACTGACGAACTCGCGTATCTCGGCAGGGGTGGCGTGCACGCCGTAGTCGGTCATGACGCGAGTCGCGTGCCCCTGCACGCTGTGCCGCGTCCACGCCGACCCGCCTGCCGCGCAGCGATCGAGTGCACGACTCGCCACCTCTTGCACGGAGAGGTCATCGAGCGATACCCGTGCACGTGGGGCGGGGCGTTGCAACGTGTCGGGGTCGTAGCCGGCCTCCCGTAACTCCGCGATCCACGCCTGTTCCTCGTGCAGGGTGGTGGTCTTCTTCGCGGGGCGCTCGTGCGCCCACGCTTTCGCCGCGAGGCGGGCGGAGACGACCGGCCCCATCGTCTCGCCCGGATGCGCCGCCTCCCATTCGGCCTCGAACCGTTCCAGATGCTTGCGCACCTGCTCGCCGCGTTTGCTCATCACGGGGTTGAACCGTTCGAGCTCGACCACCTCACCCGTCATGGTGTCGAGGGTGAGGCTGTGCCGGTCGAGCACCTCGGCGAGCTCGGGGTGTGCGGCGATGACGGCGGTGCCGAGGGCACGGATCGCTCCCTGCTGCTTGAACAACGCCGCCGTATCCAAGGCGCGCCATTTCCCGGCCGCTTGCACGCGGGTGCCGATCTGGAAATGGATATGCCGATGCGGATCACCCGCACGGCTCGTGCGGTGCGACACGGCAACCGTCTGCACCTCGCGGGCGGGCACGACCTCCTGCTTCCCGCGAGGGCCGACGCGAGTAACGGAGTGCTGGGCAATCCATCGCCGAATCTCCGCCACGGCATCCTGTTCCGCCAGGTCGAGGGCATCGGAGACCTCCGGGTGGAGTGCGGCGGCGATCGACAAAGACTTGGGGGCGTTGACGACCATCTCCGCGAACCGCGGCGATCCCTGCCGCCCCTGACCAGGCAGTCGCGGCTTTCCCATCGACTCGCCCGTGACCGGGTTCACCCAGTCCACCCATCCGGCGTAGGCCTCCGGGTCGAGCCCGAGAGCAGCGGTGACGTTGCCCTTACTGTCGAGGGTCGTGAACTGCGCGACAGAGGCGTCGTCCCCGAGGTAGTAATCGTCAGCGCGGGAACGGTCAGCTTCGACATAGTGGCGCGCGTCGGCTCCGGTTCTCCGGAACAGGATCACGCCGCCATGCATGAGGACCACCACCTGATGTTTCTAATACAGAAACTGTGTTACCTACCACGGTAACATACGTTCATTCAGAAGTCAGCAGAGCGATCTTAGAATCGCACTGTGCGACACGGAAGGTTCGCGTAAGTCGGTGACGGCTTCTGAGCCGCGAGTGAACACTGCGTGAATGCAGCGCGGCGAGTAGCGCCAGTCCCGGACGGTGCCCCATTCTGAGTAAGAAATGTTATCCGCAGAAGGTGGCCGTCGAACCGACTTTGGCGCGCCATTGCTGGTCCTTCTGGTGTTCTTGAGGTTAGGGTGCACGTCGTTCGGTGGCCCGGTCGCTCATCTTGGATATTTTCGAGCAGAGTTCGTCGAGCGACGCAGGTGGCTGGGTGATCGCGCGTATGCGGATCTTGTCGCATTGTGCCAGTTTCTTCCCGGCCCGGCATCAAGCCAGGTCGGCATGGCGATCGGTTTGCAGAGAGCTGGAATACTCGGTCTTGTCGCGGCATGGCTCGGGTTCACACTGCCATCTGCGGTATTGCTGTTCGGGTTCGCGCTCGGCGTATCGACCCTTGGCGACGTATCGCAGGCTGGATGGGTGCTGGGCCTGAAGGCTGCGGCGGTCGCGGTCGTGGGTCATGCTGTGCTCGGGATGGCAAAGTCACTCACGCCTGATGCGCGACGAGCGACGATTGCTGTCGGGGTGCTCACTGTCGTGCTGCTCGTACCCGGCCCGCTGACGATGTTCGGCGCGATGGCCTTGGCCGGGATCGCGGGGTTCTTCGTCTGTCGATCCCCGAGCACGGCCGAGAACGATGAACCGCGTTTCCGGGTGCGCCTGCGGCCCGCAGTCGGATGGTTGAGCCTGGCTGTGTTCGTCATGCTGCTCGCAGGGTTGCCGATTCTTGCTGCGTTCACCGGCAACGCCACGGTAGGCCTGATTGACACCTTCTATCGTGCGGGGTCGCTCGTGTTCGGCGGCGGGCATGTCGTGCTCCCGCTTTTGCAGGCTGAGACAGTGCAGACTGGACTGGTGGAGCCGGGTGCGTTCCTCGCGGGGTATGGTGCCGCGCAGGCGGTGCCAGGGCCGCTGTTCACCTTCGCCGCGTTTCTCGGAGCGGTCACCACGAGCGGCCCGAGTGGGCTGCTCGGCGCATCCATTGCGCTGCTCGCGATCTTTCTGCCGTCTGCGCTGCTCGTGATGGGGGTGCTGCCCTTCTGTGAGCGGTTGCGTCGTGCGCCGAGAGTGCAGCGTGTGCTGACGGGCGTGAACTCCGGAGTCGTCGGGCTGCTTGCCGCCGCGCTGTACGACCCCGTATTCACCGCGGGTGTCACGAACGCCGCATCACTCGTCGTCGCGGCACTCGCGTTCGTCGCACTCACGTCCTGGAAAACACCGGCATGGGCGGTAGTGCTCGGGGCCGCAGGAGCCGGGGCATTGCTGCTCTGAATGCGCTACGCGGATACTCAGACGAGGCTGGCCTGCAATGCGAGAAGCGTGCCCGCCTGGGAGGATTGAAGCATGAGCCGTTTTTCATCTCTGGTCAGGGCATATCCACTCGTGATCGCAACACTGTTGGTGGCTATGATCGGGTTGGTTCTCTTAGCGACTCCGGCCAGTGAGTCGGCCAGCTGGATTGTGGGTGCGTATGCGCTCGTGATTGCCGGGTGGGAGGCGGTCGGGATGATCCGGCAGCTCATCCGAGGGCACGCCGGGCTCGACATTCTTGCGGTGACGGCAATCACCGCTGCAGTGCTCGTTGGGGAGCCGTGGGCGGCGCTCGTGGTGGTGCTGATGCTCACCGGCGGGGCGGCCCTCGAAGATTACGCTGAGAACCGTTCGAAGCGGGAACTGACCGCGCTGCTGCGTAAGGCACCCCAGCAGGCCACGCGCATTCTCGCCCCAAGCGCACTCGGCGCGGACATGCACGGGCATACTGCCGAGGTCACGACCGAGGACATACCGGTCGAAGAAGTCGAGGTGGGTGATCTGTTGTTGGTGCGGCCGGGTGCACTCGTGCCTGTGGACTCGATCCTCGTCTCCGAGCACGCCGTGTTCGATGAGTCGTCATTGACCGGTGAAAGCCTGCCCGTTGAGCGTGACGCGGGAGAGAAAGTGTCGAGCGGTGCGGTGAATGGACAAGCCGCAGTCACCATGCGGGCCGCGGCTCCGGCCGCCGAGAGCGAGTATCAGCAGATTGTTCGGCTCGTCGAACAGGCCGCGGGCAGCAAAGCCAAAGTCGTGAGGCTCGCAGATCGGTACGCGGTGCCGTTCACAGTGCTCGCGCTCGTGATCGCTGGGATCGCGTGGGCGGTCAGTGGAGAGGCTGTCCGGTTTGCCGAGGTGCTGGTGGTGGCGACGCCATGCCCGCTGCTGATCGCCGCGCCGGTCGCATTTCTCGGGGGCATGAGCCGTGCCGCGAGGTTCGGGCTGATCGTGAAGGGTGGCGGCACTCTCGAACAGCTTTCACGAGCCCGCTCGGCGGCATTCGATAAGACCGGCACCATCACTACCGGCAAACCGGTGCTCGAACGCATCCTGCCCGCCGCCCGCACCGGCAAAGACGAACTGCTGCGTTTCGCAGCCTCAGCGGAGGTGTACTCCTCCCATGTGCTCGCGGGCTCCGTCGTGCAGGCCGCGAAACAGCACGGTCTGTCGCTCATCGAAGCCGAACATGCCGAGGAGATCGCGACGAACGGAGTCGCGGCTGTGCTCCGCACTCCTGACGCATCTGAGGCAGTGACGGTTCGTATCGGCAAGCCCTCCTGGGTGCGCGATTCCGCGCCCGACCTCGTGCTGGCAGACCTTGCTCCAGGGGAACTCGCGATCTACGTCTCGGTCGATGACCGCTTCGCCGGAGCCATCGTCATGCGCGACCAAGTGCGCGAAGAAGCAAGCCAAGCGCTCCAAGATCTGGGCGAACTTGGCATCGTGCGCACGCTCATGGTTACCGGAGACGTTGCAGCCACCGCCGAACCCATCGCACAGCACCTTGGAATCGGCGAGGTGCACGCCGAGTGCCGCCCCGGCGACAAAGTTCGCATTGTCAGTAGCGTGCAGCCCCGCCCGCTCATCATGGTCGGTGACGGCCTCAACGATGCCCCAGTGCTCGCTGCTGCGGATATTGGCTTTGCGATGGGGGCGCGCGGTGCAACCGCAGCATCGGAGTCTGCGGACATCGTGAACCGCTACGACACACTCTCGGCCCTGCCGCGCGCGGTGAGCATCGGCAAAGACACCGTGCGCATCGCATTGCAAAGCATCTGGCTCGGCATCATCATCAGCGTCGGCCTCATGCTCATCGCCGCCTTCGGGTTCCTCCCCGCACTCCTCGGCGCGTGGCTGCAAGAAGTCGTTGACCTGGTGGCCATCCTCGGCGCACTCCGTGCAGTCGGCCCACGATCTGAGCGAATCACACGATCATCACCAGTCGCATCGACGGAACAACTTCACTTCAGCACGACCCAAGACAGGAAATGAACAATATGGCATCCGGATCAAGCACCACGCCGCATCCCGGCGAAGCCCACCTGCAGAACGTGGGCCAACGTTTGAACTGGCTACGTGCAGGGGTGCTCGGCGCAAACGACGGCATCGTCTCTACCGCGGGTGTCGTCGTCGGTGTCGCTGCCGCTACACCAAACAACGTACTGGCAATCGCGACGGCCGGTATCGCCGCCGTAGTTGCCGGGGCGTTCTCAATGGCTGGCGGAGAGTATGTTTCGGTGAGCACCCAACGCGACACAGAGAAAGCGCTCATCGCAAAAGAACGGTGGGAGCTCGAAACCATGCCCAAGGAGGAGCTTGAAGAACTCACCGAGCTCTATCGACAGCGGGGCCTCTCAGATGACCTCGCACATCAGGTCGCGGTGCAGCTTACCGAGACGGACGCTCTCGCCGCTCACGCAGAGGTCGAACTCGGAATCGACCATGAAGAGTTCACAAGCCCGTGGGCAGCCGCCGTGTCATCGTTCATTGCGTTCGCCGTTGGAGCGCTGATCCCACTCATCATGATCTTGCTCCCCGTCGGCGGACACCGAGTTTGGATCGCAGCCATCGCAGTTGTGATCGGCCTCTTCCTCACCGGTTGGATCAGCGCTGCGCTCGGTGGCGCGCCGCGCGGTCGCGCAATTCTCCGGAACGTGGTCATGGGCTCAGCGACCATGATCGCCACATACGCCATTGGGGCACTCTTTGGCGTGGCCATCGGATAGGCCGCTTCTCGTGATCCGGCCCGCTTTCATGTGCTAACTCATGTGCTACCGACGCTGCTAGGTTGTGAATCGCGGTGCAGTTATCCACAGGTGGGCCTCGCAGAAACCGCGGAATCATGCGGCAGAACGCCGATTCACGATTTCGTGTGCGAGGGGGAACGGATCAGTTCAAGTCCCCCCCGTTACCTTTTTAGTAGCCCTGGTTCGTGACAGGATCAGGACTGCTGGCCCGTCGGGCCCGGCATGACTTATGCCCCCAGTCATTGATGATCCGGGGGGTGTTGTCACCGGGTTCCGATAGGCA
>NZ_JANIJX010000017.1 GCF_024580735.1 Brevibacterium moorei
CGGGATCGGCCCGGGCATGGATGACGAGCGCGACGGCGCGAGCCTTGAGTTCGTCGGTGTATTTCACTGGCACGAGAGAATCTCCTTCTTCCAATCTCCCTGCCTCTATTATTCCCGGGGCGATTCAGTTGGCTGCTGTGGTGGGTCCGCCTGCTGTGGGGTTTTCGTGGTTGAAGGGTTCGATGTGGTCGAGGTCGCAGGTTTGGGCTGGTCGGGTGCAGCCGGGGGCTGTGCACCAGGCCCATTTGTTTTGCAGGGTGGTGCGCAGGGCTGTGGGGATGTGGTAGCTGCGGGCTTGTTCGTCGAGCACGGCCCCGGTTGCCGGGTCGGTGAGGAGGCGGCGTAGTGAGGGTGCTTGTGAGGCGAGGTGGCAGGCGATGTCGGCGGGGATGGGGGCTTTGCCTGCGAGTTGTCCGGGGAGTGGTTCGTCGCCGGAGAGGGTGAGGAAGGGGACTGTGGTGGAGACCTGGGCTTGGGAGGCGAGCCAGGAGTCGTTGGTGGGGATGGTCACGGTGATCTGCTGGGTGCTGGTGGGTTCGGCTGTGTCGTGGGCATCTTCGTCATTGCCGTTGTCTGCAAGGGTCTGACTGGTTGTGGGGTGTTCGGTGACGGTGATGTCGAGGCTTGCGGGTGTGTTGGCGAGGATGTCGAACATGAGTTGGCCGAGGTTCCGGTCGTCGGTGATGGTGTGGTTGCCGGCGTTTTTGAGGAGGATGGGGTCGGCGGCGCGGATGGCTTTGGCGAAGGCTTTGAGTCTGGCGTCGAGGGCGGTGAGGGTGTGGATGGGTCCGGTGAGTTCGAGGATGCCGAGTCCGTTGCCCAGGTCGGTCAGGTGGGTGCTGCGTTCTTCGAAGGCGTGTTCCGCCGAGTGTTCGGGGGTTTTGAGCAGTGTGATGGCGGCTGTGAGGGTGGCGCGGTAGTGGGTGGCGTCCGTGGTGGGTGCGAGCAGGGTGAGTGCTTGGTCGAGGTAGTCGTAGGAGCCGGCTTCGATGTCTTGGGCGCGGGAGGTTGTGTGGTCGTAGAGGTCGAAGGATAGATTCCCGGATTGCATGGCTGTGGTGAGGCGGGGGAGGAGGAACCGGCCTTTGAGGATGCGGGTGGCCAGCGCGCGGGTCTGTCCGCGAGTTTTCCCAAGGGTGGTGGCCAGTTCCATCCAGGTGGTGGCGGGTACGGCGGTGAGTAGGTCTTTGAGGGCTTCGATGATGGCCTGTGGGTTGCGGGCGTTCGGGGCATCATCGGAGTTACCGGCGTGTTCGATTTCCTCCATGGTGGTGCCGGTGGCGGTGAGGAGGTAGTCGATGATGGTGGTCCAGCGGGTGGACTGGGTGTGTTGGTAGTCGTCTTGGACCGCGCGGAGACTGGGGAGAGTAGACATTCCGAGTCTCCTTTCGCGCATGGGGTGAAGGTGGTGCTCATGGTTGTTTGGGTCCCACTAGATCGACGCTGACTGTGTGGTTCCTTTTGTGCCTATATTCTATTATTCAATTCCTCCTTTGACTAGTGTTTTTCGAAGAAAAGTACTGATATTTCTTTTATCCACAGGCTGGTGACGCACGGTCGCATTCGCGGTAGTTCCTGTGGATTAAGTCTGTGTAAATGTGGATAACGTGCAGTCCTGCTGCTTGCACAGGGTGCTTACCGTGGGGCTTTGTCCGACATATCGGACAATCGGCATCGCGGGCGAGCCTCCGTGTCAGTGCCGTAAGACACACTTGAAACATGAGAACCTTGGTGACCGATATCGGCGAGCTCGTGACCAACGACCCCGCCCGCCCCGGGCTGCTGGGCACGGTGGCCGATGCGGCATTCCTGATAGACGACGGCCGGGTAGCTTGGGTGGGCTCCTCGGCCGACCGGAACCTCGGCGATCAATCCAACCCGGACCTCGGCCCCGCGGACCAGATCGTGTCAGCCCGCGGGGCGGCTGTCATCCCCGGCTTCGTCGACAGCCACAACCATCTGCTGTTCGCCGGCGAACGCTCCGCTGAGTTCGCCGCCAGGATGGCCGGCGAGTCCTACTCCGCGGGCGGAATCGCCACCACTGTTGCCGCGACCCGGGCGGCGAGCGACGCCGAACTGGAGGCGAACCTGCGGGCCCTGCTAGCCCAGGCCCTGCATTCGGGCACGACGACGGTGGAGATCAAGTCCGGCTACGGGCTCACCGTCGCAGACGAACTGCGGGCACTGCGGATCGCCGCGCGCCACACCTCGGAGACGACTCTGATGGCGGCCCATGTCCTGCCGCCGGAATACCGGGACAATCCCGACGCCTATGTCGACCTGGTGATCGAGGAGATGATCCCCGCCGTGGCCGCGCAGAGTCTGGCCCGCTGGGTCGACGTGTTCTGCGAAGAGGGTGCTTTCACAGAAGCGCAGACGGAACGGATTGTGACGGCCGCCGGAGCGGCGGGCCTGCTCACGCGGATCCACGCCAATCAGCTCACTGCCGGCGGGGCGCTGCGCCTGGCCGCGCGGCTGGGATGTGCCAGTGCCGACCATGCGACCTTCGCCTCGGCCGAGGACCTGCGCGCTCTGGCCGCTGCCGGCACCGTGGCGACCCTGCTGCCGGCCATCGAGTTCTCCACTCGGCAGCCATACCCGGACGCGCGCCGGTATTACGCGGCCGGGGTGGACGTGGCGATCGCCAGCGACACCAATCCTGGTTCGGGGTTCTCCAACTCGATCCCGTTCTCCATTGCCCTGGCGGTGCGGGATATGCGCTTCACCGTCGAGCAGGCCATCCACGCCGCCACGGCCGGTGGTGCCAAGGCACTGCGGCGAACCGATGTGGGCGGTATCTTCCCCGGTCAGCGGGCAGATTTCAGTATTCTGGACGCGCCAGGCTACCGTTATCTGGCCTACCGGCCGGGGGTCGCTCAGATCGCCAGGGTCTATCGCGGCGGTGAGCAGGTGGCAGAGAACCCGGCGCCGTATTACTTCGACCGCACTGCCGACCGGCGCGACCGCACAGACCACGCACCGCAGAACCATGAGGAGACCCGATGACCGTTGAACTCGACCCACAGACCCTGACTTTCGCCCAGGTCATCGCCGTCGCCAGACACGATGAACCCGTGACGCTGCCCGCGCATGTGCGCGAACAGGTCATCGCCGCGCGTCGGAGCGTTGAACGGCTGGCCACCTCCGAAAAGCCGGTCTACGGCGTGTCCACGGGATTCGGCGCGCTGGCCCAGCGGCACATTCCGGCGGAGTCCCGGGCACAGCTGCAGAAGTCGCTCATCCGTTCCCACGCCGCGGGGGTGGGTGAACCCGTGGAGCGCGAGGTCGTGCGCGCCCTCATGCTGCTGCGTGCGCGGACCCTGGCAACCGGCCGGACCGGGGTGAAGCCGGAGACCCTGGACGCCTATATCGCCCTGCTCAATGCCGGCATCACCCCGTGGGTCCACGAATTCGGCTCCCTGGGCTGCTCGGGCGATCTGGCGCCACTGTCCGCCTGCGCCCTGGTGGTGATGGGGGAGGGACTGGTCCACGACCCTGCAGTCGCCGCAGGCGCTGCACCCCGCGCGGTGGACGCCGCCGAGGTCCTGACAGCCGCCGGCATCACGCCGGTCGCGCTGGAGGAGAAAGAGGGACTGGCGCTGGTCAACGGCACCGACGGAATGCTGGGCCAGCTCATCATGGCTCTGTTCGACCTCGAGAAACTGCTGAGCACGGCCGATCTGTCCGCAGCCATGAGCGTGGAGTCCCAGTTGGGTACGGATACGGTGTTCCAGCCCGAACTGCACTATCCGCTGCGCCCCTTCGACGGGCAGGCACTGTCGGCTGCGAATATGGCGACGGCACTGCGGGGCTCGGCGATCGTGGCCGGGCACAAGGACTCGACCCATCTGGTGCAGGATGCCTACTCCCTGCGCTGCACCCCGCAGGTCACCGGTGCGGCCCGCGACGCCCTGGCCTATGCGGCGAACGTGGCTGCCCGTGAACTGCGGGCGGCTATCGACAATCCGGTGGTGTTGGACAGCGGAATGGTGTCGAGCAACGGCAACTTCCACGGCGCCCCGCTGGCGCACGCCATGGACTTCCTGGCGATCGTCGTGGCGGATGCGGCCTCGATCGCGGAACGTCGCACTGACCGGGCGATGGATCCCGCCCGCAATCAGGGGCTGCACGCCTTCCTGGCCGATGATCCCGGAGTGGACTCCGGTCTGATGATCGCGCACTACACGCAGGCGGCACTGGTATCGGAGACCAAGCGCCTGGCGGCACCTGCCAGCGTGGACTCGATTCCCTCGTCGGCGATGCAGGAGGACCACGTGTCCATGGGCTGGCACGCCGCCCGGAAGCTGCGCAAGGCCGTCGATAATCTGACCTCCGTGTTGGGGATCGAGCTCTACGCCGCAGCGCGGGCGACCGAGTTGCGCGATGCCGCGCCCGCGCCGGTGACCGGGGCGGTTATTGCGGGGCTGCGCGAACTGGTCCCCGGCTGCGGGCCGGACCGGTTCATGAGCCCGGAGTTGGCAGCGACGATCGAGTATGTGCGTTCCGGGAGTGCGCTGACCGCGGCTGAGGCGGCTACCGGCCCGGCGCGGGCCGGCGTGTCTGCAGACGGTGCGGGGGAGCAGTCCGGCGTGGTCGGCGGAAGTAAGGCCGGCGGGCTGGGGCACACCCTGACCGATACAGACGGAACGGTGCTCAGCGGCGTGGGGGCGCACACGGTATGAAGCTGTGGTTCGAACGGGCCTACCTCGCCGGCGCGGCGGGAGCGACCGTCGGTCGGGAGGACGGCGTTCGTTCCGGCGTCGAGGTGACGGTCGGCGCAGACGGCCGTGTCGCCTCGGTCTCGGTGGATGTCGCCGAACCGCGTGATCCTGCGGTGCGGTGTTATGCCGGCCTGGCCCTGCCGGGAGCGCAGAATGCGCATTCGCATGCCTTCCACCGCCTGCTGCGCGGGCGCACGCACGGTGACGGCGGCTCGTTCTGGACCTGGCGGGACGTGATGTACCGGGCGGCCGCACAGCTGACCCCGGAGAACTACTTCGACCTGGCGTGCGCTGTGTTCGCCGAGATGGTGGCGGCGGGCTACACCGCGGTGGGCGAATTCCACTATGTGCACCACCGGCCCGATGGAACCCCCTACCCGGATCACGATATGGAGCTGGCCCTGGCGCAGGCTGCAGCCGCAGTCGGGATCCGGCTGACCCTGTTGGATACCTGCTATCTGGCAGGCGGGATCGCCCCGGACGGAACGTATCTACCGCTGGGTGGTGAGCAGGCCAGGTTCTCCGACGGCTCGATCGAGGGATTCCTGGACCGACACTCCCGACTGGCGCTCGCCCTGGACTCCCTGGCCAGGTCCCAGCCGGCGGTTGGCCAACTGGTCACTCTGGGCACCGCCATCCATTCGGTGCGGGCCGTTCCACGTGAAACGCTGCCCGCATTCAGGGAGCTGCCCGGTCCGCTGCACGTGCACCTGTCCGAACAGCCTGCGGAGAACGAGGCTTGTCTGGCCGCCCACGGCATGAGCCCCACCGAACTGCTGGCCGAGGCCGGTCTGCTGTCCCCGCGTCTGTCCGCCGTGCACGCGACACATCTGAGCGCCCACGACATTGAACTGCTGTCCGGCGCCGGTGTGCACATCGTCATGTGCCCCACCACGGAGGCGGACCTGGCCGATGGCATCGGACCCGCCCGTGCCCTGGCCCATGCCGGAGCTGTAGTGGCTCTGGGCTCGGACCAGCATGTGGTGCTGGATCCGCTGTTGGAGGCCCGCGGCTTGGAGGCCGGGGAGCGCCTGGCCTCGGGGCTGGGCGCTGTGGGTTTCGACGCGGCAGGTTCTGGCTTGGCCGGGCAGCGCGGTCGCTTCTCACCCGAAGAACTCGTGGCCGCGCTGAGCGAGGGCGGGGCAGGGTCCCTGCGGCCGGGCGCCGTTACCGATAGCGCGCTGGTGGACGCAGCCCCCGGCCTTGTACTCGGTGGGTCGGGGTTCGCGCCCGGTGCGCTTGCGGACTATTTAGTGCTCGATACTGGGTCGGTGCGGACCATCGGCTCGCTGGGCGTGCAGGCAGTGCTGGCTGCGACCTCGGCCGATGTGAGGCATGTGCTGGTGGGTGGCCGGGAAGTGGCCAGGGGCGGCGTGCACGCTCGACTGGGCTCGGTTGCCGAGCTGTATCGCGAGGCGCTCGCGCACTTTGAGCTGTAAGCGGCAGCACATCATTGGGTCGTTTGTCTCAGATGTGGCTGTTTGAACGGTCCAATCTGAAACAGATGGCCCAATGATGTGGGCGCGCCAGGGTGCCGGCGCGTAACAGGCGTGAAAAGCCGGGTGCATAAGGTGATGCCATGACCTCGGACTCGCCGGCGCTGCGCCGTGCCATTGCGATCCTGCGCCACCTGGCCTCCGGCAACCGGCCGATCAGCGCAGGCGCGCTGAGTCGCAGCCTCGACATCCCGCGCTCCTCGACCTATGAACTGTTGGCCGTGCTGGACGAACAGGGGCTCGTCGCCAAGGCCGAAACGGGCTACATGCTGGGCGCGGGCGTCGCGGAATTGGGCAGTGCGTACTCGCGGGCGAACCCCCTGCAACGACTGGCCCAGCCGATGCTGGTGAAACTGGCGGAGGCGACCTCCGGGACCGCGCAGCTGGCCGTGTTGCGCGGCTGGGAGACGATCTACATCGCCAAGGAACAGGCGGTCAGTTCCGTCGCGATCATCACCGCGACCGGGGTGCGGATGCCGGCCTACCTGACGGCCACGGGCCGGGCCATGATGGCCGGGCTGTCCAGGCGCGAGGTCCTGGCCCTGTTGTCGGGCGAATCCTCCTTCGTCAACCGCACGGGTGTGGGCCCGCGCAATGTCCGCGAGCTCAATGCAGAGCTGGCGGCATCGCGGACCCGCGGGTTCGCCCTGGAACGCGGGGAGATCACGCCGGGGGTGGTGACGGTGGCGGCCGCGGTGCTCGACGCCGTGGACCGTCCGGTGGCCGCAGTGGGCCTGAGTGTGCAGGAACGGGACGTGCGGGACCTCGGCGCCGGGCAGGGGCGAGATGTGCGGAAACCGGGCGGCGGCCTCGGCCCGGGAGCGGCGGAGGAGGCTCTGGAATCCCTGGGCACGCGGGTACAGGATGTGGCCCGCCGGCTCAGCCGCCGGCTGCGCTAGGGGATGGGCTCACATCTGTAGGCCTACATGTGTGGGTAGGCTTCCGGAAAGAACCCCACGCCCCGGGAATCGTCCGCACACCCCGCTCCTGTCCGAAATACCGGACGCAATATGGTCCAGGGCACCTGCCTGCCATCAACCGAGCGGGCACGATGGAGGGCAGGAGAAGAAGCCGCCGCCACCTCGGCGCACAGCGGCCCCAACGCGAAGGAGCCCGCCATGGCCCAGCCCGACCCGAAGACCTATACCCGCCACGATCCCAGCCGCACCGTGCGTGCGCCGCGCGGCACGCAGATCACCGCCAAGTCCTGGCAGACCGAAGCGCCCAAGCGCATGCTGATGAACAACCTCGACCCCGAGGTCGCCGAACGTCCCGAGGACCTGGTCGTCTACGGCGGCACCGGGCGGGCGGCCCGATCCTGGGAGGCCTTCGACGCGATCGTGCGCACCCTCGACGATCTGGAGGATGACGAGACCCTGCTCGTGCAGTCCGGCAAACCCGTGGGTGTGCTCAGGACGCACGAGTGGGCGCCGCGCGTGCTCATCGCCAACTCGAACCTGGTGGGCGACTGGGCGAACTGGGAACACTTCCGCGAGCTGGAGGCAGAGGGCCTCATGATGTACGGCCAGATGACCGCCGGGTCCTGGATCTACATCGCCACGCAGGGCATCCTGCAGGGCACCTTCGAAACCTTCGCCGAGGTCGCCCGCAAGCGCTTCGACGGCACCCTGGCCGGCACCCTGACCGTGACCGCCGGCTGTGGCGGAATGGGCGGGGCACAGCCGCTGGCCGTGACCCTCAACGGCGGTGCGGTGCTCATCGTCGACGTCGACAAGACGCGCCTGGACCGGCGTGCCGACAAGCGCTACCTGGACGAGGTCTGCACGGACCTCGACGATGCGCTGGCACGCGTGCTGACGGCCAAGGCCGAGAAGCGCGCACTGTCCGTCGGCCTGGTCGGCAACGCCGCCGAGGTCCTGCCCGAACTGCTGGAACGCGGCGTGGCCGTCGACATCGTGACCGACCAGACCAGCGCCCACGACCCACTGTCCTACCTGCCGCTGGGTGTGTCGCTGGAGGACTGGGCGGCCGAAGCCGAAGAGGACGCGGAGAAATTCACCCTGCGCTCGCAGGAGTCCATGGCCAAGCACGTGGCCGCGATGGTGGGCTTCATGGACCGTGGAGCCGAGGTCTTCGACTACGGCAATTCGATCCGCGACGAAGCGCGCAAGGCCGGCTTCGACCGCGCTTTCGCCTTCCCCGGCTTCGTTCCCGCCTATATCCGCCCGCTGTTCTGCGAGGGCAACGGGCCGTTCCGCTGGGTCGCGCTGTCCGGTGATCCGGCGGATATCAAGGTCACCGACGATGCCCTGCGCGAGCTGTTCCCCGAACACGAACACCTGCACCGCTGGTTGGACGCGGCCGAGGAGTACGTCGAGTTTGAGGGCCTGCCCGCCCGCATCTGCTGGCTGGGCTACCGCGAGCGTGCCAAGGCCGCGGTGAAGTTCAACGAGTTGGTGGCTGAGGGCAAAGTGAGTGCCCCCATCGTGATCGGCCGCGACCACCTGGACTCCGGTTCGGTGGCCAGCCCCTACCGGGAGACCGAGGGGATGGCCGATGGCACCGATGCGGTGGCCGACTGGCCGCTGCTCAACGCGCTGGTGAACACGTCCTCGGGAGCGACCTGGGTGTCGATCCACCACGGTGGCGGCGTGGGCATGGGCCGGTCGGTCCACGCCGGCCAGGTGTCCGTGGCCGACGGTACCGAGCTGGCGGCCAAGAAGTTGGAGCGCCTGCTGACGAACGATCCGGGCATGGGCGTGCTGCGCCATGTGGACGCGGGCTACGAACGAGCCGAGGAAGTCGCGGCCGAACGCCAGATCCGCGTACCGATGGACCCGGACCTGGACAAGCGCTCGACCCTGGATTGAGAGGGTCTCCTGGGGCCAGGACCCCTATGGCACCCTGGTCACAGGACGAATGAGGAGCTGGGATTATGCGCATCGCGGTGATCGGCGCCGGCATCGGCGGTTTGGTGGCGGCGGCCGGCTTGCAGCGTCAGGGCCACGAGGTCCACGTCTTCGAACGCCGGGCCGAACCCGGCGCTGTGGGTGCGGGCATCACGTTGGGTGGCAATGCCTTCGCAGCCCTCGACGACATCGGGTTGGGCGATGTGGTCAGAGGAGTTAGCGGATCGGCACTGGGCAGTATGCGCTCGGGCCAGCGACAACCGTCGGGCCGCTGGCTGGTCTCCCTGCCCCCGTCCGAGACCTCACCCATGCGCAGTATGCACCGGGTCGAACTGCACCACGCGCTGCTGGCCGAACTGGCCGCCGGCAGCGTCCACGCGGACAGCCGCGCGCACGTGGCGCCGGACGGCGAACCCGAAATCGAAGTGACCGTTGGCGCGGAGAGTCCGGAATGCCCGGGCAACCCGTCAGCTGGCACTACGCGCCGGGAGCGCTTCGACCTGGTGATCGCCGCCGACGGACTGCGCAGTGCGGCCCGCAGCGCCTGGGGACTGGATCCCGGAGTGCGCTTCGCCGGATACACGGCCTGGCGCGGGGTCACGGAATCCGCCGGCCACCTGGCCGACGAGGTCGGGGAGACCTGGGGCCGCGGCGCCCGATTCGGGATCGTCCGGCTGCCCGACGACCGGGTCTACTGGTTCGCCGCACTATCGACTCCCGCCGGTGCGGTGTTCGCCGATGACCGCGCGGCCGCCCGCGACATCTTCGGGGGCTGGCACGAGCCGATCGCCGAGCTGATCGAGGCGACCCCGCGCGCCGCGATCTTGCGCCACGACATCTACGACCTGGCGCGGTTCCCGCATTCCTTCGTCGTGCGCCGCGGTGTGCTGCTGGGCGATGCCGCGCACGCCATGACCCCGGATCTGGGGCAGGGTGCCGGGCAGGCGATCGAGGACGCCGCGACCTTGGTGCTCCTGCTGGGCGGGGCCTCGGCCGAGGCTGTGGTGGGTGCGGGCCTGGACGCCGTGGTGCAGCGGTACTCGCGGCTGCGCCGGGCCCGGACCCGGCCACTGTGGCGCGGTTCGCACGCCATGGGCCGGATCGCCCAAGCCCGCGGGTCAATCGTCTCCCGGGTGCGCGACGCCGCGCTGCGCAGCATCCCCGGTCCGCTCGTGGCCCGTGCTGCCGCGACCGCCGGAACCCCCGGCTGGCCTCGGCCCTGAGGGGCAGACCGTTTGTGTGGGCCACGATCTAAGCTCCCTTGCTTGTGAAAGTGTTTCGTCGCTTTGACAAGCCAGGATCGCTTTAGTGGCGGGGCAATGAGTGTCATCAGGCTGATGAAATCTCCCATTGACAATGTGTGAGATCGGTATCACACTTGAGTGAACTGATAACGATCTCACACAAGAGCAATGGAACACTCCGGGGGGACTCATGGCAAAGACAGTTCAAGGTCGAGGCGTAGTCGGCATGCAAGAGACGGTCATCGATGACGTGGCAGAGGTGGCCAGTGGTGAGACCCTGGCGGCGGTCAAGGCTTTCGTGGCGCAGGCGGTGCGCCCCACCACGAAGGTCATCTATCTGCTGGGCTGCGGTGGTTCGCACTACATGTTCGGCGTCTTGAAGTATCTGTTGGCGGCATCTCCCATCCCCGCGGTCGATCTGAATTCCGCGGAGTTCACCGCAACTCCGCCTGCGGCGCTGGGAGCGGATTCCATCGTCATCGCCTCGTCCACCCACGGGACGACTATGGAGACGGCAGAGGCGATCACGGTAGCCAGGAAGGCAGGTGCTCCTGTCCTATTGGTATCGCAGACCAGTGACAATCCCTGCGGTGAAGCCGCGGAGTACATCGTCAACCACAATGGTGTCGAGGCCAAGCAGGTACTGCTGGCAGCATTGGCTCACGAACTCCTGATGGCGCAGGATGCGGTGCCGGCCGGCCTTCCATCCGCGCAGGACCTGGTGGGGATCGGCGAAGTGTTCCCCGAATCGAACCGCGTGTGGGATGAAAAGCTCAACGATATCGCAGCAGCGGTCGCACAGGCACCGGTCACATTCATCGCGGGCTCCGGCCCTAACGACGGTGCCGCCGACACCCTAGCCGCCTGTTACCTGATGGAGATGCAGAACCTGATCGCCGTTGCCTCGGGCGCCAACGACTTCCTCCACGGAACTCATGAGATGGTGACGGAATCGACCAACCTCGTCGTATTCCTCGGGGAGGACGGTTCCCGGAGCGTCGCCCAGCGGACGGTGGACTTCGGGAACCGGTTCAGCGATAACTGCCACGTGCTCGACACCGAAGAGCTGCCGATGACCGGAGTAGCCCCGGAACACCGTGGCGCGGTGTCGGCGATCCTCTTTGCCAGCTCGATCATTGCCTTGCTGGCCAAGCACGTGGAGGCGAAGACCAACGAGCCATTGATCAGCCGAAAATACATGTGGAAGGTCGAGTACTGATGCCCATCGCGGTCGTCGGGGACAACATTGTGGATGTGCTCTCCGGTGCTGGTGCGGATACCCTCGCATCGGTGGGCGGAAATTGCCTGAACGTGGCGGTCAACCTGCATCGGCTGGGTGCCCGGGTCCAGTACATCGGCAGTGTCGGTGACGATGCGGCGGGCGTCGCGGTGATTGCGCAGCTGGACGCCGAGGGCCTGGCGGCTGACAGAATCGTCAGGATATCGGGGGCGGCCACCGGCTTCGCTACTATCTACCACGTGGAGGGGGACCGGCGTTTCGGGGCCTTCGACCGAGGGGCGAGCGAGGCTCCGCTGGCCCCCGAGCAATGGTCCGCTCTGTCCGGAGCACAGCTCATTCATACGAGCTATTCGTCCGCGTTGGAAGCTCAGGTCGAACAACTGGCGTCCATCGCTCCGGTGTCATTCGACTTCGATGAACACTTCGACGACGCTTATGTCGATTCGCTGATCCCCTTCGTCAGCCACGCCTTCTTTTCGGCCGCGGCCAGGGACGATGACGAGATCCGTGCCTATGCGCGGCGTCTGTTGCAGATTGGGGTACAGACGGTCACGGTAACCCGCGCCGAACGCAGTGCCATGCACTTTCGCGTCGAGGGCGAGTGGCACCAGCCCAGTCTGCCCATCGAAGCCGTTGACACTCTGGGAGCCGGAGATGCATTCATCGCGGGAATGATCGCAGGCATAGTCGGCGGCGCCGACCCCCAGAGTACTTTGATCCGAGCGGCCGAGATCGCGGCCCGGACCTGTTCGGAACAGGGGTCGGTCGGCCTCTTCATCGACCCCGACTTGGTCGGGGGATACAGAACATCGCACAAGGGACCACGAATCTCACATCGATAGGGAAGTGATTGCTATGAAACGTCTGATCGCATTCGCCGCCATTGCCTGCGTCGGCCTGCTGACGGCCTGTGGTGGAGGAGACACCGGGAGTTCGGAACAAGCGGGCTCCGGCAGTGCGCCTGCAACCGTCGCCAAAGACGACGCGGTTGCCGACAAAGTCCCCGACAAGTTCAATGACGGAGTCAATGTCGCGGTGTACAGCGACTGGGCTCCGGAGGAATATGTGGAGAACGGGGAATTCAAAGGCTGGTCGGTGGAACTGGCCAAAATCTGGTCCCAGAAGATGGGAACGGATTTCAAGCTCAACGCCAGTGGCTTCGACTCCATCGTCCCCGGTATGGAGAACGGACGCTACGATATGGCGGTCGCCAGTCTGGGAGTGACGGATGAACGCATCAAGACGCTCGACTTCGTCCCCATGCAGAAGGAGGGCACCTCGTTCGCCTGGGCGAAGACCAAGCCGGACAACAAGGTGACCAAGGTCGAAGAGGCCTGCGGGAAATCGGTCGCAGTGCTGACTGGCGCCTGGGAGTACGACTATCTCACGAAGAACATGAAGAAGCTGTGCGCGACGTCTCCGATGGACATCCAGCAGTTCAAAGATCAACCATCTGCCGAGCTGGCGGTCACTTCCGGGCGTGTCGATCTGGTTGCTGCAGGCTCGGGCAAGTTAGGTTACGCCGCCCAGCAGTCCGGCAGCCTGGACGTGGGTGACTTCATCGTCAATGCCGTGTACAACGGTGTGGGGGTGCCCAAGGGCAGTGAACTGGGTCCGGTGCTACGCGACGCCATGCAATCTGCGATCGACGACGGCAGCTATGAGAAGTTGCGCCGGTCCTACGGAGCCTCGGAAGCAGGCGACTTGAAGAAGGCCGTCCTGCTGACGGAAGACCAGCCGAACGGGTGAGGTGCCATGTCTTCTTCAACATCGTCTCGCGACCGCAAACCGCAGGCCCCGGGCCACCATCGTCTGGCCGATAACCAGACCCACGTCCACCACCTGAAACATCCCTGGTGGTGGGTCGGCGGGGTCGTGGTCATCGCCCTGATCGCCGCGTTCATCCACCTGTTGATGACGAACCGGAACCTGAAGTGGAACGTCGTCGGCGAATACCTCTTCAACGGGGAGATCCTGCACGGTCTGTGGGTGACCATCGAACTCACGGTACTGGCGATGATCATCGGCCTGGCGTTGGGAATCGTCCTGGCCATTATGCGACTGAGCCGCAACCCGCTGTTCTCCTCGGTCGCCTGGATCTGGATCTGGTTCTTCCGGGGCGTTCCACCCCTGGTTCAGATGATCTTCTGGTTCAACCTGGCGACATTGATCCCCGTACTCAAACTGGGTATTCCATATACCGGGATCGCCTGGGCCCAATGGGATATGAACCAGGTGATGACGTCGTTCGCCGCGGCTATTCTGGGCCTGGCTTTCACTGAAAGTGCCTATGCCGCCGAGATGATCCGCGCCGGCATAATGGCGGTGCCGCACGGCCAGGTGGAAGCCGCCTCAGCTCTGGGCATCAGGTCGTCGAAGATCATGCGGACGATCATCCTTCCGCAGGCCCTACGTATCGTTATCCCGCCGATCGGCAACGATCTGATCTCCATGCTCAAGTTCACCTCTTTGGTCAGTGTCCTAGCGACGCCCGACCTGCTCTACAGTGCTCAGATGATCTACTCTCGCACGTATCAGACCATTCCCCTCCTCCTTGTAGCCACAGTCTGGTATCTGGTGCTTACGACGATCTTCACCATCGCGCAACAGCTGATAGAACGTCGCATACATGATCAGCCGATGCTCAATGTTCGGAGACTGCGGTTCAACCCGTTTGCCTCGAAGGGCCCGAAGAAGGTGATGGCGTAATGAATGAACAAATTTCTACGGCCGGGGTCTCCGGCTTGGCGGATGTGGAATGGCCACTGCTCAAGGCCGATGGGATCCATAAGAGATTCGGGAGCAATCATGTTTTGCGTGGGGTATCGCTCGATGTGCACAAAGGCGAAGTGCAATGTGTGATCGGACCGTCCGGGTCGGGCAAGAGCACCCTGTTACGGTGCCTCAATCTGTTGGAAAGACCTGATGCCGGCTATGTCTACCTAGACGGCGAACCGGTGGGCTACTCATGGCGCGGTGATGATCTGAGCGAGATGAGATCGGCTCAGCTGGCGCGGCAACGGGAACGCATGGGAATGGTGTTCCAGAGTTTCAACCTCTTCGGACACTTGAGCGTGCTGGAGAACGTGACTCTGGCACCCCGTCTGGTCAATGGCTCCAGAGGAACCGCGATCAACACAGAAGCCATGGAACTGCTGACCTCAGTCGGTCTAGCCGATAAAGCAGGGTTCAAACCCGCACAGCTCTCCGGCGGTCAGCAACAGCGCGTCGCCATTGCCAGAGCTTTGGCGATGCATCCGGAAGTCATGCTTTTCGACGAGCCGACCTCGGCGCTCGATCCGGAACTGGTCGGCGATGTTCTGGAGGTCATGAAGAATCTGGCCGACCAGGGGATGACGATGGTCATCGTCACCCACGAGATGGGCTTCGCGGCCGACGTTGCAGACAAGGTCGTTTTCATGGACGGGGGAATCATCGTGGAAGCCGGCACTCCCAGGGAGATCTTCAAGGACAGCGCACATCCGCGCACTACTGAATTCTTGGCTAGGGTGCTATGAGTACGTCGAGCCCGTTCCGCCTGTATTCCGCTGCGGAGTGTATGAAAGCGGTTCCCGATTCCACCGGAGTCGAGCTGATGGGGCTGGCGGGGTGCATTGCGAAACATGTGGGTGTCCTGCAATCGCAGTTCGGCGGTCGAGTGGAGCGGGCAGTAGATCAGCCAGAGGCCCTCCTCTTCGGACACATGGGCTTCGTCCCCGGCCTGGGAACCTGTGTGAAATCGGGTATGCAGGTAAACGACAATGCACGCCTGGGGCTCGATCGGGTGCAGGCGTCCGTAACGCTCTTCTCCGCACAGACGGGAGAACCTCGGGCGGTTCTCGACGGCGGTGTGGTAACGGTACTGCGAACAGCTGGAGCATTAATCGCCGGGGTGCGAAGCGTGCTGACGATTGAAGCCCCCGTGGTGGCCGTGATCGGCTACGGTGCACAGGGCAGGCAAGTGGCGCGGCTAGCCAGTAGCGTGCTGGGGGCTTCTGAAGTTCGGATCTGGGCACCGTCAAGGCCGTCTGTCGACGACGGGGAAGTCTTGGCCGAAAGCAAGGCTGCGGCGCTGCAGGGAGCGGATGTCGTCGCCTGCTGCACCTCGAGTCGCAGCCCGGTAATCGAATTGTGGGAGCTTGAAGCCTCAGCAGCAGGGGAAAGCACGATAGTCGCCTCAATAAACTCCTTCGCCCCCGATCACAGCGAGATCGCTTCGGATATTGTGGCGGCATCCCGGCTGGTGATTACCGACATCGACGATGTGGATTCCTTCGGCCCCGTCCACGGTGCCGGGGGACTAGCAGGAAATCCACAGTACCTCCGTCTGGGCGCGGACGTGCTTGGTGCGTACACGGAGGATTTCGGGCGAATGCCTGGCCTGAAGACAGTGTTGATCGGCGGTGAAGGAACCCAGGACGCCCTGATGGCCTGGGCTATCGTAGATGGTGAGGCCGCAGTCATTGAGGCGGTGTCCGGCCTTGCCGGCGATCGGGCCGGAGCCGACTGAAAGTAGTCGTAGCCGTTTTCAAACAGCGGGGTGGATGGAGGCCGTCGGATGAAGAATGTGACGCTCAAGGATGTTGCCGCCGCCGCCGGAGTTTCGCGTGCCAGTGCCGCACGTGTACTGGGCGACTATGGATATGCCAGCGACACGGTGAGAAATGCTGTGCTACGGGCTGCGGAAGAACTTGACTATGCGCCTTCGAAGCTGGCCAGGGCGATGCGCAACGGACGTACCCAGCTCTTGGGCTTCATTTGCGCAGATATTTCCGATGGGCTCTTCTCCCAGGCCCTTGCCGGAATCTGCCGTGTTGCCGAGCCCGCAGGTTACCAGGTGGTGGTCTTCACCAGTTCGGATCAGCTCGGAGTGGAACGTGATGGGGTATCGGCACTGCTGTCCCATGGTGTGGAAGGCCTGATCGTGTCACCGGTGATCGTTGAAGAGCGATCGCATCTGGCCGATGCCACTGTGCCGGTTGTCTATCTCGACCGTGCCCCTGAGGACGTGTCTGGGGTGGTATCCGACAATGTCGGAGCAGGAAGTCTGGCTGCGCAGCTACTGGTGGATGCTGGACACCGCCGAATCGGCATGACGGCTGCTGTCCAGACGGAAGAACCGATCGTCGTCACTCCAGGTGAGGTCCAGCGGGACGGAGGCGCGGAGCTGAGCGTTCACGGAGCTGATAGACCATCCGTCCTCCGTGTCAGGGGTTTCGTCAAGACACTGCAGGAAAACGGCCTGCAGGTCGAGGAGGACGACTTACTGCTGAGTCCGCATCGAAGTCCGGACGCGCAAGACCGGCTGACCACTTGGCTGCGAGGGCACCGGGACCTAACTGCCATTGCGGCCGTGGACTCGTACCAGGCGCGCAGTCTTTATCGTGCGGTTGGCGAGCTCGGTATGCATGTGCCGGAAGACCTGTCGATCGTCGTGTTCAGCGATGACGATTGGGTCGAATTCACCAGGGTCCCCCTGACGACGATTCAACTGGACGGAGTCGAAATGGGTGCCCGGGCCGCGGAAAAGCTCCTTGCAGCACTTTCCGAGGAGAAGACGAGGGATGCGATCGTCGACGTGATACCGGTTATCAGGCGAGCCGGGGCCAGTATTGCGCAAGCGCCGGCCACAAGTCGGTAGCGTCCATGCGGACATTCACCTATTCCAGGTGGAACTCCACCGCGGTTTTCCCGGTTTGAATCGGAATCCCGATTCAAACCGGGAAAACCGCGGTGCTGACCTGTTGTACCGGAGTTCGCCCAGCCGGAGCCGGTCACGGCCGCCCGGGTGCGGCCTCGGCGGCGGTGTTGGCCCGGAGGACTTCGAGGCGCTCGCGGTATTCGACCTCGTCGATATCGCCGCGGGCGAAGCGCTCGGCCAGGGTGCGCTGGGCCTGGAACAGCGGGCCGGCCTGCTGCGAGCGCAGCCCGCGCAGCGCCGAGGTGCGCCTGACCAGCAGCACCACGAGCACGACGATGGCGGCGATGAACAGGGCGGTGAAGAACATGCCGATGAACGGGACGAACGGCGGAACGTGCGGGCCGAATCCTCCGGGCCCGTAGCCGGTCGGTCCGCCGGCGCCCGGTCCGAAGGGGCCGTGGCCGCCGCGGATGTAGCCGCCGACCCCACCGGAGTCGTCTCCGCCGGCCGGTGCGGTGGTGACCGCCGAGCTTGCCGCTGCCACTGTGGTTGCCGCGGAGGCGGCGAGTGCGCTGAACATGATGATCTCCTCTGCGCTGGAGGCCCCGGCAATGAGCGCGGGGCCGATTCGTACCTCCATCCAAGCCCGAACCGGGCCGCCGCACATCCGGCCCGGGGAGTGTTCCGCCGTGCTCCCGGGGGAGTACCGGGGCCGAGGCTACTGCCAGCCGGGCGCCACCAGGCCGGCCTCATAGGCCGTGACCACCAGCTGGGCGCGGTCGCGGGCCCGCAGTTTCTGCATGATGCGGGAGACATGAGTCTTCGCGGTCAGTGGGGAGAGGACGAGCCGCTCGGCGATCTCGTCGTTCGTCAAGCCCTGTCCCACCAGCCGCAGCACCTCGTGTTCGCGTTCGGTCAGCCCCGCCAGCAGCGCGGTATCGGGCGTGGCGCGCAGTCCGGTGGCCGCTCGGTCCAGCAGCCGGCGTGTCACCCCTGGTGAGAGCACTGCGTCCCCGGCGCAGGCGGCGCGGACGGCCCGGATGAGATTGGCCGGTTCCGTGTCCTTGACCAGGAAGCCCGCGGCACCGGCCCTGATCGCGCGGACCACGTACTCGTCGAGTTCGAAGGTCGTCACGATCACCACGCGCAGTCCGTCCAAGGCGGGATCCGCTGCGATCTGCTCGGTGGCCCACAGGCCGTCGCCCTCGGGCATCCGGATGTCGACGAGGACCACGTCCACGGGGGCGCCCCGGTCCGCGGCGTCCCGCACGGCGGCCAGGAGCTCATGCCCGCCGGCGGCCTCGGCGACCACCTCGATGTCCTCTTCGGCGTCGAGCAGGGCGCGGAAGCCCGCGCGCACCAGCTGGTGATCATCGGCCAGGGCCACGCGGATCATGTCGGCTCCTCTTCATCCACCGGGTCAGTGGCCGGATGCGCGGCCCGGTCTGGAACCCGGTCTGCAGCCGGGTCCTGCGCCCAGGGCAGGCGCGCGGTGATGCGGGTGCCGCGGCCCGCAGCTCCCGCGGTTATCTCCAGGGTGCCGCCTGCCAGTTCGGCGCGCTCGCGCATACTGCGCAGCCCGCCACCGGAGGGGGCGTGTCGCGAGCCGGCCTGCCCGCCCGGGTCCGTAGGCCCGTTCCGGCCCACAGACCCGCTGGGCTCCGTCGGCTCGTCCGGCCCGACCCCGTCGTCCTCGACGAGCACCACGAGCCGGTCCCCGTCCCGCTCCAAGCGGACCAGCGCACGGTCCGCCGCGGAATGCCGCAGGACGTTCGTCAGGGCCTCGCGCACGATCCGCAGGGCGGTCGCCTGAATGGGACCGGCGGGCCGGGTCCGACCGGCGTCCGCAATCCGGTCGTCGAAGACGATGTCCAGGCCCAGGGAGCGGTGCGCGGAAATGAGTTCGGGCAGCTCGGCGAGCTGGGGCGCGGGGCTCAGCGGGGCATCCTCGCCGCGCAGTGCCGCCAACACACCACGGGCCTCGGCCAGGCCAGAGCCGGCGAGTCGTCGGATATTGCTCAGGGCCTCGCGCGCCTGTGCAGGGTCGCGGTCGAACAGGTGCAGCCCCATGCCCGACTGCACGGAGATCTGGCTGAGCGAATGGGACAGCACGTCGTGGAGTTCGCGGGCGATGGCCGCGCGTTCGGCCTGTTCCGCGGCCCTGGCGCGCTCGGCGAGTTCCTGTGCGCGGCGGGTGGCGCGGGCCGTCCTGGTCCGGATCGTCACACCGATGCCGGTGCACACGGCCAGGGCCACGGTGCCCGCGATGATGCGCGGGCCCGCGTGCTGCGGCGAGAGGAATTCGACCAGCGTGACACCGGCCAGCCAGGCCGCCCCGGCCGAGGCCACAGCCCAGACGGGCGCGGCCCACACCAGGGCGGCGATCAGGGCGAAACCGAGCGCGAGCGGGGGCGGACCGAGCTGGGGCGGGACGAACAGCATGGCCAGGGACAGTCCGGCGATCACCGCGACGGTGGGACCCGGCCGGCGGGCCGCGGCGAGCAGGGTCAGGGCGGAAGCCGCGGCGAGCACGACCTTGAGGACGATCCAGGCCGTGGACTGGCTGTGCAGCACGCCCAGGGCGATGGTGGGCGGGGTCTGCACGAGCAGGGCGATGGCGGCTGCGGCCACGAGGAGCGCGGGCGGCCGGGCGGTGGTGCCCGCCGGCCGGCCGGTGTGTCGATCCCCGTCTCGATCCCCGTGCATGGGCCGAGTCTACGCGGCGGAATCAGTGCCCGGCGTCGTCCGGGAGGAGGCCGTCCGGGTACTCCCGGGGGATGAGGAATGGGGAGACCCCACCGCTGTCTCATCCCCACAGGCCGTGGGCCGAGTACCCGGACGAGCGCTCAAAGGGAGACCGCTCGCCCCTCCTCGTGTTCCGGGAAGATCGTCGCGGGCGGTGCGACATTGATCCTGCGGGCCCAAGGAATGTAGATGAGGGCCGTGACGACCAGCCCGAGGATCCAGGAAACGTCTGCGCCGCCGATCAGCTCGACCATCGGACCCGTGTACAGCGTTTGATCCAGGAACGGAATCTGGACGACGACGCCGATGACGTAGCTGGTCAGCGCCGCCGCGTTCCAGCTGCCGTAGCGTCCCTTCCGTGTATAGAGCGCGGGGATGTCGAAACGGTCCTTGGACACCAGGTAGTAGTCCGCGAGGTTGATGATCGACCACGGGGTGAACACCATGAGCAGGAGCAGGACGAAGTTCTTGAAGAAGCCCAGGAACTCTGCGGATGCGGCCAGGGCCACGATCACGGTGAGTGCGACGATGGTGCAGACGAAAACCGCTCGGGTCGCCTTGGTGACCGCGGCGCGGTGGTTCCACGAGGTGGCGATTGTCAGAGTGCACATGAAGGCGCCGTAGGCGTTGAGGGTGTTGACCGTCAGCTTGCTCATCAGGATGACGATGAACATGAGCAGGGCGAGCACTCCGCCGCCGGCCAGCTCGCCGATGAACCCGACCTGGTTGGACAGGAACAGTTCGCCCGCGGCGGTGGCGATGATGACGCCCAGGATCATCGACCACTGCGAGCCGACGACCGATCCGAGGAACGTCCAGCCGAATGTTGTGGACTGCTTGGTGGAACTGGGGAGGTAGCGCGAATAGTCGGCGACATAGGGTCCGTAGGTCATCTGCCACCCGGCCGCCAGTCCCACCACCGAAAGGAAGGTCGGGAATGAGAAGGTGGTGTCACCGAAGACGGCGCCCAGGTCCACCTGGGTGATCACACAGATGGACAGGTAGACGAACCCGATGAAGCCGGTAATCGTGCTGATCCGGCCCAGCACATGGATGTACCGGTACCCCAGGAGCGCGACCGCCGCGGTGAGGACGCCGAATATCACGATGCCGACCCACGGCGTCTCCACTCGCAGGATCCCGTTGACCGCCTGTCCGGAGAGCACTGCGCCGGTGGAGGCGAACCCGATATACATGAGGACGACGAGGACCAAGGGGACGACCGCGCCGATCACACCGAACTGTGCGCGGGAGGAGATCATCTGCGGCAAGCCGAGTTTGGGGCCCTGAGCGGAGTGCAGTGCCATGATCACCCCGCCGATGATATTGCCGATGAGCAGGGCGATGATCGCCCAGAGGGCGCCGGACTTGAAGGCGGTGACGGCGAGCGCCCCGTCGACGATGGCGGTGATCTGCGTGTTCGATCCGAACCACAGGGTGAATTGGGAGAACGGCCTGCCATGTCGTTCGCGTTCCGGGACCCAGTCGATGGTGCGGGCCTCCACCAGGCTCTGAGCGCCTTCTTCGACGGCATAGTGCAGATCCCGGGGATCCGGGTCCAGTCTCTTGTGCGGGTGTTCGGGTTCGGTCGCCATAGAGGTTCTCCTGGTCTTGTCCGAGTGGGGCGCTAGCCATGTTCTCAAACGTGACCGGTGACACAAGCGTGTCGGGAGGTGAAAGCGTCCGACATCCCGGACTGCGGGGCCTGGTCCGATGGCCTGGCCCGATTCGCACCGTCGGCCCGCCGACTATCCGCTATCCGAAGGTCTCCTGCAGTGCCTCGAGGAGGACCTCGGCCGCCGGACCGTCCGCTGTCGTGCCTGCCGTCGTGTCAGTTGAGGTGCCCGCTGTCGTGCCCGCCGCCCCGTCCTCGACCTCGGCGCGGACCATCGCCACGATCGTGCGCGCACCGCATTCGGTGCCGGGCACCACGGTGGCCACGCCCGGCGCCAGGGCCAGCATCGTGGGGGTGGCCAGGGTCAGCCCCACCCCGGCGCCGGCCATGGCCAGGGATACCGCGGTGTCCGTGACGATGTGCCGCTCCACCGGGGCGAAACCCAGGTCCGCGCAGGCGAAGCGCAGGGCTCGGCCGAAGGACGAGTCGTTCGGCGGCAGGATCCACGGGGCCGTGTGCAGATCGGCGGGCAGCCCGCCGCGCATGCCGTAGACCATGAAGGTCTCGTGGCGCAGGGGCACCATCCGCGCTCCGCGCAGAGGTGCCAGGGGCGCGGCGGGGTAGTCGATGCCGATGCCCACGTCGATGCGCCCCTCGATCACGGCCTGCTGCATGTGTTCGACGTCGACCTCGTGCGCGCGCACCTGCACCCCGGTGTCGGCCAGGCGTTCGAGCACCGGGCCGATCGCCACGAGCGAGGCGGAGCCGAACACGCCCAGCGTCAGTGTCTGGACGAACTCGGCCTGGGCCCCGCGCAGCGCTTCGGCGGCCTGGGCCTCGGCGGCCAGGATCCGCCTGGCCCGCGGCAGCAGGGCGCGGCCAGCCGGGGTCAGTTCGACCGTGCGGCCGGCCGGGCGCAGCAGGGTGGCGCGGGTGGCCCGTTGGAGGGCGGAGATGTGCTGGCTGACCGCCCCGGTGGTATAGCCCAGTTCGCGGGCGGCACGGGTCATAGTGCCGTGGTCGGCGATTGCGACGAAGGCGCGCAGCTGTGTCAGGGTCCAGTTCATATGGGGCTCATTATCCAGTAGACCTAAACGGAACATTCAAATCCTATCGATAGACCTAATGGTTTCTACCGGTGAGACTGTTGGAAAGTGATACGCAACACAGATCCAAAACACTGAGTCACGCCACAGAAAGGTGGTGTCATGTCCACTCCCACAGCACCCGCCCGACCCACTCCGGCTGCCCGCCCTGCACCGGCGAATGCGACCGTCGTCATCGTCGGCGGCGGCATCATGGGCGTGGCCAGCGCCTATGAGCTGGCCCGCGCAGGGGTCACCGACATCGTCGTGATCGAGCGCAACGAACTGGGCTCGGGCTCCACTTGCCGCGCCGCCGGCGGTCTGCGCAGCCAGTTCTCCGACGCCGTCAACATCGCCCTGGGCGCCCGCAGTCTGGAGACCTTCCGCCGGTTCAAGGACCTGTTCGACCAGGACATCGACTTCGTGGGCAGCGGCTACCTGTTCCTGCTCGACGGCGCCGAGGACGCGGCGGCCTTCGAGGACAATGTCGCCGTGCAGCGGGGCATGGGACAGAACTCACGGATGCTGACCGTCGCCCAGGCCGCCGAACTGTGCCCCGTCATCTCCACCACCGGCCTGGTCGGGGCGGCCTTCAACCCCGATGACGCCCACTGCACCCCCGAGTCCGCAGTGGCCGGCTATGCCCGCGCCGCCCGCCGACTGGGCGTGACGATCCTGACGGGGACCTCGGTCACGGGGATCACGGTGGAATCCGGGGCCGTCACCGGAGTGGACACGTCCGCCGGGCCGATCGCCACCGGCACCGTGGTGTGCGCCGCCGGCGCCTGGTCGCAGCAGGTGGGCGCGCTGGCCGGAGTGGACCTGCCGGTCACCCCGCTGCGCCGCCAGATCGTGGTGAGCGAGCCGATCAGCGCCTTCGATGCGCGCAGGCTGCCCTTCACCATCGACTTCTCCACCTCGTTCTACTTCCACTCGGAGGGCTCGGGCCTGCTGTTCGGTGCGCCAGAGGCCGGGGACGTCAATGCCTTCGACACCCGCCGCGACCCCGCTTGGCTGGACCACCTGGGCGAACTCATGGAACGGCGCGCGCCGGCCCTGACCGATGTTGGACTGGGGCGCGGCTGGGCCGGCCTCTACGAGTGCACGCCCGACCACAATGCGCTCATCGGCGTGGCCGAGGAGGTCGCCGGTTTCATCTACGCCTGCGGCTTCTCCGGCCACGGCTTCCTGCAGGGCCCGGCGGTGGGCGAGGTGGTGCGCGACCTGTACCTGGGCGCCACCCCCTTCGTCGATGTCTCCGGCATGTCCGTGCAGCGCTTCGCAACCCAATCCACCCGAACCGAACTGAACTTCGTCTAACCCATCGTCAACCTCGTCCACTACTTACCGAAATGTCGACTTTCGGGCGAAAATCCCGATATATCAACATTTCGTCAAGTAGTGGACGGGGCGGAGAGAAAGGAAACACCATGACGTCATCCCTTCCCACACGCGAGGACGTGCTCGCCCTGGCACAGGCCGGCCTGACCGGCTGCGGGCTCGACTTCGAGGCCCTGCTGGGTGCGGATTCCGGCGCCGCCGGCGCTTCCGCTTCTGCGGATTCCGGCACGGCCCCCACCATTCCCGCGCGCTCGCCGCTGACCGGCGATGTGCTCGGCCAACTGGCCGCCGACACCCCGGACACGGCCTCGGCGAAACTGGACCGGGCCCGCGCCGCCTTCGAGACCTGGCGCGATGTGCCGGCCCCCGTGCGCGGCAAGGTGGTGCAGCGCTGGGGCGAGCTGCTGCGCGAGCATAAGGCGGATCTGGGCAAGTTGGTCACCGTGGAGGCCGGCAAGACCCCTTCGGAGGCCGAGGGCGAGGTCCAGGAGATGATCGATATCTGCGAGTTGGCCCTGGGCCAGTCGCGCCAGCTCTTCGGCAAGACCCTGGCCAGCGAGCGCCCCGGCCACCGGCTGATGGAGACCTGGCATCCGCTGGGCGTGGTTGGCATCATCTCGGCGTTCAACTTCCCGGTGGCACCCTATGCATGGAACACGGCCCTGGCCATCGTGTGCGGCGATCCCGTCGTCTGGAAGCCCTCGGAGGTTGCGACGCTGTCCGCGGTGGCCGCCACGGCTCTGCTGACGCGCGCCGCTGCGGAACTCGGGGCGCCCGCGGACCTGGCACAGGTGCTCGTGGGCGACCGCACTGTCGGCCAGGTGCTGGTCGACGACGCCAGGGTGGACCTGGTGTCGGCCACCGGTTCGGTCCGGATGGGCAGGGAGATCGGTCCGGCCGTGGCGCGCCGGTTCGGCCAGTCCCTGCTGGAACTCGGCGGCAACAACGCCGCGATCGTGGCTCCCAGTGCGGATCAGGACCTGGCGATCCGCGGTTCGGTGTTCGCCGCCGCCGGCACCGCCGGCCAGCGCTGCACCACACTGCGTCGGCTGATCGTGCACTCGTCGATCGCCGAGGACTTCACGGCTGCGCTGGTCGCGGCCTATGACACCCTGGCGATCGGATCGCCCACGACTCCCGGTGTGCTGGTGGGCCCGCTGATCTCGAAGCCTGCCTATGAGGCGATGCAGGCGGCCCTGGCCGCCGCCGTCGAGCAGGGCGGCCAGGTGCTCACCGGGGGTGAGCGGGTGCTGGTCGAGCAGGCCCCCGACGCCTACTACGTGAAGCCCGCCGTGGTGAAGATGCCGGCTCAGACGCAGATCGTCACGGAGGAGACCTTCGCCCCGATCCTCTACGTGATGGAGTACGAGGACTTCGATGCCGCGATCGCGATGAACAACGCGGTGCCGCAGGGCCTGTCCTCGGCGGTGTTCACCACCGAGCTCAAGGAGGCCGAGCGCTTCATCGCGCGCAGTGACGCCGGGATCGCCAACGTCAACATCGGGACCTCGGGCGCGGAGATCGGCGGGGCCTTCGGCGGGAACAAGGAGACCGGTTGGGGTCGCGAATCCGGCACGGACTCCTGGCACGCATACATGCGGCAGGCGACGAACACCGTCAACTACTCCGATGAGCTGCCGCTGGCCCAGGGAGTCGAGTTCCTGTGACGCACGGTGAGGCCTGGGTGAGCGAGGCCCCGACCGGGGCGGGTGCGCCCACGGCGGCCGAGGCCTCGGCCGTCGACGCTGCGGTCGCACCCGACCCGGCTGCACCCGGTTCGGCTTCCCCCACCGCTGCCGAGCGCTCGGCCGGGCACGCGATCGTCGAGCAGCTGCTGGCCTTCGGCATCGAGCGCGTGTTCGCCGTGCCCGGCGAGAGCTATCTGGACGTGCTCGACGGGCTGTACGAGCACCGCGAGTCCATCGACCTGGTGATCACCCGCCAGGAAGGGGGCGCTGCGATGATGGCGGCGGCCCACGGGCAGCTCACGGGAAGCCCGGGGATCTGCATGGTCACGCGCGGGCCCGGCGCCACGAACGCCTCGATCGGGGTGCATGTGGCGGGTCAGGACGCCAGCCCCATGGTGCTGTTCATCGGCCAGGTGCCCACGGCCGTCAACGGCCGGCGGGCCTTCCAGGAGGTTGACTACCGGCTCATGTTCGCAGGGCTGGCCAAGGAGGTCGTGGTCATCGACCGCCCGGAGCGGGCCCCGGAGCTCACCGCCTACGCCCTGACCCTGGCGGTTTCGGGGGAGCCGGGCCCGGTGGTGGTCGTGCTGCCAGAGGACACCCTGGTCGAACCGACCAGCGCGCCCGTGGTGCCCCGCCTGCCGCGCCCCGATCCGCAGCCGGCCATCCACGAGTTGGAGCGCGCAGCGGCCCTGTTGGCACAGGCCCACCGGCCCCTGGTGATCGCCGGTTCGGACCATTGGGATGTCGGGACGGCGCGCCTGCTGGCCGAGTTCGGCGAGTCCTCCGGCATCCCGGTGGCCACCGTGGTGCGCCGTCAGCACGCGCTCGACAACGACTCGGAAGCCTATGTGGGCACCCTGGGCCTGAACACCACGGCGGGCCTGGACGCCCTGATCCAGCGGGCGGACGTGGTGTTGCTGCTGGGCGCCAGGCCCGATGGCCTGTCGGTGGCGAATGCTGATCTGCTGTTCGCCTCCGACCCGGGCAGGCGGTTCATCCACGTCTACCCGTCATCTGATGTGATCGGCCGGATCTACCCTGCACATGTCGGTGTCGTGGCGAAGCCGGGAGCCTTCCTCGAGGGGCTTGCGAACCTGGCCGGGCCCGAGGCCGCCGGCGGGCAGGCGCCCGGTGAGCAGACGCCGGGTGGCGCAGTGCCCGAGGCCGCGGCCTCGGCGGCGGAGCGGGCTGCATGGCTGGCCGAACTGCGCGCGAACTACCTGGCGGTCTCCCGCCCGGACCCGGCGGCCCCGGAGACGCCGGCCGCAGCGGTCTACATGGACGTGTTCAATCGGCACTTCGACGCCGACACCGTGATGACCGTGGGTGCCGGTGACTACGCCGCCTTCCCCCAGCGCTACCACCGGTACCGCGCCTATCCCAGCCAGGTGGCAAGTCAGTCGGGGTCCATGGGGTTCGGCGTGCCGGCCGCCACCGCGGCGGCACTGGCCCTGCCAGGGCGGCAGGTGGTGTGCTTCGCCGGCGATGGCTGCCTGCTGATGAACGGGCAGGAATTGGCGACGATCGCGCGCTACGGGCTCAACGTGCTGGTGGTGCTGGTGAATAACTCGCGCTTCGGCACGATCCGCCGGCACCAGGACGGGCGGTATCCGGGCCGGGTGTCCGGCACGGATCTGGTCAACCCGGACTTCATCGCCTACGCCGGGTCCTTCGGCGCGCGCACCGCCAGGGTGGGCACGCCCGAGGAGTTCGACGCGGCGCTGGCCGAATTGGCCACCGTCCCCGGCCTGCGCTTCGTGGAGGTCGTCACCGCCTGAGGTGATGCGCAGGCCGGGGCGGGCCGGCTCAGTCCGGCAGGCCCTGCTCAGTCCGGCAGGCCCTGCTCCCGACGCACGTCCATCGCCGGACGGGTGTCGACTCCGCGCTTGGCCAGGGTGGACTTGACCGCAGGCCACAGTGCGAACAGTGCTGCGGTCAGGATCAGGCTGGTCCACACCTGGATCCGGGTGCCGCCGTCATTCGGATCGATGATCATGATGACGACGATAACCAGCACCAGCGCGATCACCAGGATGTTCAGGTACGGGGTGAGCCAGGAGCGGATCTTCAGGCCCTTGCGCTGTTCGGGTGTGAGCTTCAGGCGCATCCGCCACTGCGCCAGGGCGATGAACACGTAGATGAACAGGGCGACCAGACCGCCGGAGTTCATGATGAAGTCGAAGATCACGGTGCCCTTGTCGCCGGCGTAGTTCGCGATGATCGCGATGAGCGCCGCCACACAGGAGGCGAACAGGGCCACCACCGGGGTGCCGTAGCGCGAGCGCTTGGCCACGAACCTCGGGGCGAAGCCCTTGTCGGCCAGAGCGGCCATCATCCGCGGGGCCGAATACAGACCCGAGTTCAACACGGAGATGACGGCCGTGAACAGGACGATCTCCATAATCGTCGAGGCCCCCGGCAGGCCGAACATGCCGAAGATGTAGGCGAACGGCGCGGTGATGGAGGGATCGGGCAGTTCGTCCCACGGCACGGCCATGACGATGATGAGCACGCCGCCGACGAAGAACAGCAGGATGCGCCAGATGACGGTCTTCGTCGCCTGGTTGATACCGCGGGCGGGGTCGACGGATTCGGCCGAGGCCATCACGGCGATCTCGGTGCCGAAGTAGCTGAAGATGACGGTGGCGATCGCGATGAAGATCGCGGGCACGCCCATCGGGGCGAAACCGTCATGGGCCCACAGATTGGAGATGCCGGGATCGTGGTCTGCGGCGGTGGGCCACAGGTGCAGGACGAACAGGGCGCCGACGACCAAGAACACGATGATCGTGACGACCTTGATGCTGGCCAGCCAGAACTCGATCTCGCCGAAGATCCGCACCGAGAACAGATTGGTCATGATGAACACGGCCACCAGCAGGATCGACCACGCCCAGGTGGGGACCGCGGGGAACCAGCCGTTGAGCAGCCCGCCGCCGATCACCGCCTCGTAGGCGATGATGCCGGCCCAGTAATACCAGTACAGCCAACCGGTCAGGTACGAGGCGTAGCCGCCCATGGACTCATTCGCGTACTCCATGAAGGAGCCGACGGCGGGCTTGCGGGCGGCCATCTCGCCGAGCATCCGCATGGCCAGGAAGACCAGGAGGCCGCCGATCAGATAGGCGATGATGGCCGCCGGGCCCACTGCGCGCACCACATTGCCAGAACCTACGAACAGGCTGGCGCCGATGATGCCGCCCAGGGTGATCATGGTGATGTGGCGGTTGGCCAGTTTTCCCTTGTCGCGTACGACGATATCGTCGATGCGCTCGCCGAGTTCGGCACCGCCGTCCTTACCGGTGCCCTGGTTGCGGGCATCGCCGTGCTGGGGTCTGTTTTCAGATTTCATCAAGAGTTTCCTGTATCGGTCTTTCTGTCGGGGATACTGCGTCGCGCGGTTGCGCGCACACGTGGGCCGTGCGGCAGAAGTGGCTCCAGGCATATGGAGTGTTCCAAAGCACAGGTCAGTCTACTGAATGTTTGTTTCAGAAAGAGCCGCCGGACACGGAAGTGGCCGAGGACACACCCGGGTGGGTGTGGCCTCGGCCAGGGTTGCGGCGGCCGGTTCGCCCCGGCCCGCGCGCGGCGGTCAGCGAGCGCTCGGCTCCTTTCCGGCCGCCTCGGTTTCGGCGCGGATGTCCATGGCGGGGCGGGTGTCGATCCCGCGCCGGTGCAGGGTCCGTGACACCAGCGGCCACAGCACGACCAGTACGGCGGTGGCCAGCAGGCTGGTGAACACCTGGGCGCGGCCGCCCGGGGTGAGCAGCATGATGATGATGACGGCGATGACGGCGGCGAAGACCACGAGGTTGAGCCAGGGGACGAACGCGACCTTCAGTGGCAGCTCGGCGCGTTCGGCGGGGGAGAGCTTCATGCGCATGCGCAGCTGGGCCCAGGCGATGCAGACGTAGACGAACAGGGCGACCAGACCGCCGGAGTTCATGATGAACGTGTAGATGTTCTCCGCCCCCGCGAAGTTCGCCACGATCGCGGCCAGCGCGCCCACGCACGACAGCAGCAGGGCTCCGATCGGGGCGCCGGACTTGGTGCGGCGGCCGATCCACGTGAAGGCGAAGCCCTTGTCCGACAGGCTGGCCAGCATGCGCGGGGCCGAATACAGCCCGGAGTTGAGCACGGAGATCGCCGCGGTGAACAGCACCAGGTTCATGATGAGTTTGGCCTGGGGCAGGCCCAGCATCTCGAAGACGTAGGCGAAGGGTGCGGCGACATCGGTGGGCGGCAGTTCGTTCCACGGCACGGCCATGACGATGATGAGCACGCCGCCGACGAAGAACAGCAGGATGCGCCAGACGACGGTGCGGGTGGCCAGTTTGATGCCGCGGGCGGGGTCGACGGACTCCGCTGCCGCCATGACGGCGATTTCGGTGCCGAAGTAGCTGAAGATGACGGTGGCGACCGCGACGATTGCGGTGCCGGCCCCCTCGGGCATGAAGCCGCCGTGGCTCCACAGATTGGAGATGGCCGGATCGTGGGCGCCCGAGGTGGGCCACAGGTGCAGGACGAACAGGGCGCCGGCGACGAGGAAGACGATGATGGTGATGACCTTGATGCTGGCCAGCCAGAATTCGATCTCGCCGAAGATGCGGACCGAGAACAGGTTGGTCAGCAGGAAGATGACGACCAGCAGCGAGGTCCAGGCCCAGCTGGGCACTGCGGGGAACCAGCCGAAGAGGGTGTTGCCGCCGACCACGGACTCATAGGCGATGATGCCGACCCAGAAGTACCAGTACAGCCAGCCGGACAGATAGGCGGCCCAGCCGCCCAGTGATTCGTCGGCGTACTCCATGAAGGAGCCGACGGCGGGCCGGCGGGCGGCCATTTCGCCGAGCATCTGCATGGTCAGCCAGACCAGCAGGCCGCCGATCAGATAGGAGATGATGGCGGCGGGGCCCACCGAGCGGATGACGTCGCCGGAGCCCACGAACAGGCTGGCGCCGATGATGCCGCCCAGCGTGATCATGGTGACGTGGCGATTGGCCAGTTTGCCGCGGTCGCGTACGACGACCTCGTCAGTGGCGGGGGAATCGGGGGTGGCGCCCGCTGGGGCACCGGAATCCGAGGATTTCATAGCTTCCTTCACGACGGCTCGATGACGGCTCTTCGGGGCCGGAGTCCGCCATTGTGCAGTGTAAGCACGTAAAAGTTGGTGTGCATAGTTTTGAGGGCTGGGTCACTTGGCGGATAGGATCGCGGCGAGACGGATTGGCGGCGGCGAGGCGGGGCAAAGGAGCCCCGGCACAGCGCGGGAACGGCGCAGCGCGGGAACGCACAGCACAGAAGCGGAAGAGGAGTGGAGCATGGGTAGGGACCGAGGGACGATCGCGGTGATCGGCGGGCACGGCAAGACGGGTCGTGCGGTGATCGGCGGCCTGAAACGGCTGGATCAGGAGTCCGTGGCCGTGGGCAGGGCCCAGCTGGCGGACCCGGGCACAGCGCTGTCAGAGGCCGCGGCCATCTACCTCATCGCCCCGAATATGTGCGCCGACGAATCGGGATTCGTCGACACCTGGCTATCCGCCGCGGCCGAGGCCGGGGTCGAGCGGGTGGTCTACCATTCCGTGGCAGCCCCCTACGCCCCACAGATGCCGCACCACCTGCACAAGGCGATGAGCGAGGACCTGGTGCGCCGCAGCGGCCTGGACTGGACGATCCTGCAGCCGTGCGCCTATGCGGAGAACCTGCTGCCGGGCCTGCGCGAACCCCAGCCGCAGATCCGGATCGCCTACAGTCCGGACACACCCTTCGGGCTGATCGGCCTGGACGATGTGGGCGCGATCGCGGCCCGGGTGCTCCTGGAGTCCGGGCACACCGGCGCGAGCTACGAACTGGGCGGCCCGGAGCTGGTGACGGTGCGCCAGGTGGCGCGGATCGCCGAGGCGGCACTGGGCAGACCGGTCGATCTGCGGGTGGAGTCGGTCGACGACTGGGCAGCCGGCCCCGGCGCCGGACTCGAGGCCAGGGAGCGGGACTGGCTGGCGGCCATGTTCGCCTATTACGACGCCCACGGCCTACCCGTCGGAGGCAGGGTCGCGCAGATGCTCCTGGGACGTCGCCCCGAGTCCATGGAGCGGCTGCTGCGCCGTGCCCTGGTGCCCGAGGCCGAGGCGGCGGACCAGGGAGGCCGGCGGGAACGGGATTCCTAGGTGGACCGGGATTCCAGGGCGCGCCAGGCGCGCATCCCGCCGGTCACGTCGATGGGTTGCAGGCCGGGTGTCCCTCCCAGGAGGCGCACGGCGTGGGCCGACCTGGTGCCCGACTCGCAGTAGACATAGCACCGGCGCGGTGCGCCCGCGCCGGGTTCCCCGCCGAGTTCCATCAGGCGGGCCACGGCCCCGACGGGGTCCGCGGCGATGTCCTCGACCGGCAGGTTGATCGATCCCGGGATGGCGTCGGCGGCGTGTTCGGCCGGGGTGCGGACGTCGACCACCGGCACTGCCGTCCCCGTGGTGCCGGTCCCGGTAGCAGCCTCGGGCGCAGCGTGCCCCGTCCCTGCCAGGAGCCGGTGCAGTTCGCCCGCGCTCACCGCGGGGGCCAGGCCCTGGCCGATCTGGTCGGGGCCGGCCGGTCGGAGCGTCGATTCCCGGGCCGCGAGGTCGATGAACTCCCACTGCGCGGTGCGCATATCGTAGACGCCCACCCGGCCGCGCAGCACAGTGCCGATCCCGGTGATCAGCTTGATCGCCTCGGCGGCCAGGGCGGTGCCCATGATGCCGGGGAGTACGCCGAGGACCCCGGCCTGCACGCAGCTGGGCACCGACCCTGGCGCTGGAATCCGCGGGAAGAGATCACGGTAGGTGGGACCCGTGACCGGATCGAAGACGCTGAGCTGTCCGCCGTAGCCCAGGACCGCCGCCCACAGGTGGGGGATGCCCAGCAGGGTCGTGGCATCGGAGACGATATAGCGGGTGGCGAAGGAGTCGCTGCCGTCGATCACCAGGTCCCAGCCGTCCACGAGTTCCACCGCGTCGGCGGCGTCCAGTCTGCGGTCGATCGGCACGATCCGGACATCCGGGTTCAGGGCGCGCAGCGTGCGGGCGGCCGAATCGACCTTCTTCAGCCCCACATCCGCGGTGGTGTGCAGGGGCTGACGGTGCAGATTCGACAGTTCGACCCGATCGTCGTCGATCAACCCCAGCGTGCCGACGCCGGCGGTGGCCAGGTAGATCGCGGCGGGGGAGCCCAGGCCGCCGGCGCCGATGCACAGCACCCGGGCCCGCGCCAGAGCCTCCTGGCCGCGGGAGCCGAAGCCGGGCAGGCTGATCTGCCTGGCATAGCGGTCATCGGGCTCAGTGCCCATCGATGCCCACCCAGGTGTGCTCGCCGGTGGCATAGCTCTGGCGCTTCCAGATCGGCACCGTGGCCTTGACGGCATCGACGACCGCAGCGCAGCAGGCGAAGGCCTCGCCGCGGTGCGGGGCCGAAACCGCGACGACGATCGCGTCATCGCCGACGGCCAGCCGGCCGGTCCGGTGCGTGCAGTGGATCCGGGCCTCCGGGAAGTCCGCGGCGATCCGGGCCACGGTGCGCTGCATGATCGCGGCTGCATCCGGGTGGGACGAATACTCCAGCCCGGTGACATCGGAGCGCCCGGAATCCGTATTGCGCACGGTGCCGACGAAGTCGACGGTGGCCCCCGCTCCGGCACGAGACACCGCGCGGCGGGCCGAGGCCGGGTCCAGTGGGAGCTCGCTGAGCCCGGTGACAACGGCCGGGACCGCTTCGGCTGTGCCGGCTGCTTCGGCTGTGCCGGGTGCACCGGTCGCATCGGGTGTCGCCGCGCCCGCGGCGGACTCCGCCGGGTCTCCGGCCGAGGGCGCGGCCTCGGCCGGGGCCTCGGGAGTGTGGGTGCGGATGTCGCGGACCTGGGCCAGCAGGTGCCCGAGCAGCGGGGAGAGGACCGCGATCGCATCGCGCGCCGCGCCGAGGGAGCCGGGCAGGTTGATGAGCACGGTGCTCCCGGCGATCCCCGCACGCCCGCGGGACAGTGCCGCCAGCGGAGTGGATTCCCGCCCTCCGGCCAGCAGTGCGTGCACGATCCCCGGCAGCTCGCGGTCGATGTAGCGGGCCGTCTGTTCGGGTGTCAGATCGTCCGGGGTGGCGCCGGTGCCGCCGGAGGTCAGGATCAGATCGGGCCGCGCGCCCGCCGGTGCGGACAGTCGTTCGCCCAGCAGGTGGCCCACGGGGGCGCCGTCGGCGACCACCAGGGGGCCGGTGACGGCGAAGCCGGCCTGTGCGAGCCAGTCGACCAACACGGGGCCCGACCGGTCCTGGGCCCTGCCATGGGCCGCCGAGGTGGAGGCGACGATGACGGTGGCGCGGGGCTGTGGGTCGAGGGTGACGTCGGTCATGGGGCCAAGACTATCCAACCGGGCGCCCGGGCGGACAACGCCGTCCGCCCAAGCGGGCGCGGCCGATGAATGGACTCCGCCGACGCGGTTGGTAACATCGGTCACATGTCTGTGGCGTTGGGAATGCCGATGGTCCGCGGCGAGGATACGGTCACGGTGGCGCGCAGGCGACTCGTGGAGCGCACGGAGGACTTCCCCGGAGGGCCGGGGCTGGCCGACCGGTTCGGCCGGATCGGCGAGGACCTGCGGATATCGGTGATCGACAAGTGCAATCTGCGCTGTGGCTACTGCATGCCCGCGGAGGGGATGCAATGGCTCCCGCGCGAGGACCTGCTCAGTGCCGCCGAGATCGTGCGGATCGTGCGCATCGGGGTCCGGCTGGGCGTGCGGGAACTGCGCCTGACCGGGGGCGAACCACTGGTGCGCCCCGATCTGGAGGAGATCATCGCCGGGGTGCACAGCGCACACCCCGAGCTGCCGATCTCCCTGACGACCAACGGGATAGGCCTGGACAAGCGCGCCGCCGGCCTGGTGCGCGCCGGCCTGCGGCGGATCAACGTGTCCCTCGACACCGTCGACCCGCAGGTGTTCGCCCGGATGACCCGCCGCGACCGGCTGCCGCGGGTGCTCGCCGGGATCGCCGCGGCGCGGGCCGCCGGGCTCGACCCGATCAAGGTCAACGCCGTGGTGCTGCACGGACAGAACGACCACACCGTGCTCGAACTCCTGGACTACTGCCTGGCCCACGGCCTGCAACTGCGCTTCATCGAGCAGATGCCCCTGGACGCCGACCACGGGTGGACGCGCGAGCGGATGGTCGACGCCGCCTGGCTGCGCACCACCCTGGCCCGGAAATACGTGCTGGAACCGGTGGCCGAACCGCGCGGGGGCGCTCCGGCCGAACTCTACGAGGTCCGCGCGGCGGACCCTGTGGCGCCCGGGAGGGCCGCCGTGCTGGGCCGGGTCGGGATGATCGCCTCGGTCACGGAGCCGTTCTGCGCTGCCTGCACGCGGACCCGGATCACCGCAGACGGGCGGGTCCGCTCCTGCCTGTTCTCCCGGGAGGAGTTCGATCTGGCCGGGCTGCTGCGCTCCGGGGCGGGCGACGCCCTCATCGCCGACACCTGGCAGCGCGCCATGTGGCTCAAGCCCCGCGCCCATGGAATGGACCATGCGGGTCTGGGCGATGCGGACTACGTCCAGCCGGAGCGCAGTATGAGCGCGATCGGGGGATGATGGTCCGGTGAGACTGGATGAGATGACACGGGATGCCCCCGGCGGGGCCGAGGCCCCTGTCCGGGTGCGGTACTTCGCCGCGGCCAGGGCGGCCGCCGGCCTGGCCGAGGAGACGGTGGGGCTGCGGGCCGGGGCGCTGGACGCCGCCGGGCTGCGCCGGGAGCTGGGACGGCGGCATCCGCAGCCGCCCGTCGGCGAACCCGCCCTGCACGAGGTGCTGGAACTGTCGAGCCTGCTGTGCGAGGGCCTGGTGCTCGAACCCGGCGACGAGGTCCCCGCAGGCGCGGTGGTCGATGTGCTCCCGCCCTTCGCCGGGGGCTGAGCAGGCCGCCGGTGGAAACACCCCGGTAACCCTTTGTCAGGTTTTGCCGGTGACTGTGTTTTCGGTTGGCGGAATATGCCGATGGAGTGATGCCCGTCACTTGGAAAAATAGTCTCAGCAGACAAAGCAGCCTGAAGGGACTCAGATGTCGAATCACAGTTCGCGTATCCGTATCGGTATCGACACCGGCGGTACGTTCACCGATGTCGTCGCATTCAACGAGGCGACCGGGGAATTGACCACCACCAAGACTCCGTCGACCCCGTCGAACCCCGCCGACGGTTTCATCAACGGCATCGACAAGGTGCTGGGCATGTTGGGCGCGGACGGCGAGGACATCGTGGCGGTCAGCCACGGCACCACGGTGGCCACCAACCAGTTGCTCGAGGGCAAGGTCGGCGACCTGGGCTTCATCACCACCGAGGGCTACGAGTTCGTCCTCGAGATCGCCCGCCAGGCCGTGCCCGACGGCTACGGCAACTCCTACTTCTGGGTCAAGCCCGACCGCATCGTGCCGGCCGACCTGGTCAAGACCGTGGGCGGCCGGATGGACTTCGAGGGCAATGAGGTCCGCCCCTTCGACGAGGACGCCGCCCGCACGGTGGCGCGCTGGTTCAAGGACAAGGGCATCACCACCCTGGGCGTGAACTTCCTGCACGCCTACGCCAACCCCGCGCACGAACAGCGGATGCGGCAGATCCTGCACGAGGAGCACCCCGGGGCCATCGTCTCCCTGAGCTCCGAGGTGCTGCGCGAATACCGCGAATACGAACGCTCCATGACCACCCTGGTCGACGCGGCCGTCAAGCCCAAGGTGTCGAAGTACGTGGCGAACATCCACGACCGCCTCGACCAGTACACCGGCACCGCAGCCGGCAAGCGCGCCGCGATCCCCTTCTACATCATGAAGTCCAACGGCGGCGTGCTCTCCGCCGACGAGGTCGTCAACCAGCCCATCACCCCCGTGCTCTCGGGACCCGCCGCCGGCGCCCTGGGCGCCGGGCTGATCGCCCGCGAAGCCGGCTTCGACAAGGTCCTGACCTGCGACGGCGGCGGCACCTCGACCGATGTGACCGTGGTGCTCGACGGCGACCCGGCGCTGACCACCGAGGGCTCCGTTGGCGTCTACCCCTCGAAGATCCCGATGATCGACGTGGTCACGGTGGGCGCCGGCGGCGGCTCGATCGCCTGGACCACCCCGGAGGGCCAGCTCAAGGTCGGCCCGCAGTCGGCCGGCGCCGACCCCGGCCCCATCTGCTACGGCAACGGCGGGACCGAGCCCACCATCACCGACGCCCACGTGTACCTGGGCCGGATCCCCGCGCACCTGCTCGGCGGGGAGATCCCGCTGGACGCGGACGCCGCCCGCTCCGGCATCGCGCAGATCGCCGCGAAGCTGGGCCTGTCCACGGAGAAGGCCGCCACCGGCATCCTGGAGATCAGCGCCTGGAACCAGGCGAACGCCCTGAGCCAGATCTCCGTCAAGCGCGGCCTGGACGTGCGCGACTTCATGCTCGCGACCTTCGGCGGCTCCGGCTCGCTGCTGGCCTGCCGCCTGGTCGACATCCTCAACCTGGCCGGCGTGGTCGTGCCGCTGAACCCCGGCAACGTCTCCGCCTTCGGCCTGCTGACCGTGGACGTGAAGAACGACTACGTGCAGACCCACGTGGCCAAGGACATCGGCCTGGACATCGACACGATCGCCGGGATCTTCGACGAACTGCAGACCAAGGCCACCGCAGCGCTGGACAACGAGGGCTTCGCCGCCGCCGACCACCGCTTCGACCGCTCGGTCGACCTGCGCTACTTCGGCCAGGCCTTCGAGGTCAGGGTGCCGGCCCCCTCCGGCGCGATCACCCGCGACTGGGCGGACGAGGTGACCCACGCCTTCCACGCCGAACACCGCCGGCTCTACGGCTACGACTTCGAGGGCAATGCCGATCAGCAAGTCGAATGGGTCAACGTCCGGGTCTCCGGCATCGGCCCGATCACCCGCCCGCAGATCAAGCAGATCGCCTCGGCGACCGGGGCCGCGGCCCTCGACGAGCGGGCCCGCACCGGAGAACGCGGCGTGTGCTTCGACGCGGAGGCCGGCTTCGTGGAAGCGCCCATCTACTGGCGCCCCGAACTGCTGGCCGGCGATGTCATCACCGGCCCCGCCATCATCGAGGAATTCGGCTCGACCGTGCCCCTGCACCCGGGCTTCACCGCCCGGATCGACCAGGCGGCGAACATCATCATCACCCGCAGCGCAAACCAGGAGGCAGCCAAGTGACGCAGGCAGCGCAGAACACCGTGCAGACCCCCACCGACTCCGGATCCATGCTGGGCCTTGAACCACTGACCGGCCAGGCCCTGCAGGACTACATCGAGGCCCAACCGATCAACCCCGCCGGCCTGCCGACGCCGTACGAACACGGCGAACGGCTGACCCCGGAGGGGACCTCGGTCGACCCGATCGTCGTCGAAATCGTCGAGGGCACCCTGGCCAGCGTGGAGATGGAGGTGGAGACCGCCATCGCCAGGACCTCGCGCTCGCCGATGATCCGCGACGCCCACGACTTCCGCGCCGGCATCCACGACCGGCAGCTGCGCAAGCTGACCGGCCGATCGTACTCCGCCCTGGTCCACCCCGTGGTGCGTGACTACCCCATCGACCAGATGAAGGAAGGCGACGTCTTCTTCCACAACGACGTCTACGAATCCGAAGGCGGCATCGGCCACCTGCCGGACATGTGCGTGACCGTCCCCGTGTTCGCCGACGGCAAGGTCGTGTGCTTCGTGCAGGCCTTCGGCCACCACGACGACATCGGCGGCGCGACACCGGGCTCCATGCCCTCGGCCGCGACCAGCGTGTTCGAGGAGGGCCTGATGATCCCCCCGATCAAGCTGTGGGACCAGGGCGTGCCGAACAAGTCCGCCCAGCGCATCATGACGCGCAACTCCCGGATGCCCGACTCCATCGCGGCGGACCTGGACGCGGAGTGCTCCGCCTGCCTGATGGGCGCCCGCCGGCTGTCCGAGCTGTTCACCCGCTACGGCGTGGACACCGTGGAGGCCGCCTTCGACACGATCCTGGACAATACGACGGAGATCTACCGGCGCGAGATCCTCTCGAAGATCCCCGACGGACAGTACGTGTGGGAGGACTACGCAGAACACGACGGGGTCTCCGATCCGATGCTGCACACCCAGCGGATCACCCTGACGAAGACCTCGACGGGCGGCCCGGGCGATGGCCCGCGCCTCATCATCGACTTCACCGGCACTGCGGCCCAGGCTGTGGGCCCGATCAACCACTGCGGCGACTACGTGGGCGGGAACTTCCTGAAGAAGTGGCTGGCGCCGATCCTGCGCAACCTGGCAGACACCCCGGAGCGGATGGCCGAACTGGACGTCAACGAGGGCATCGTGCCGCTCATCGAGATGCGCTTCCCCGAGAAGGGCACGCTGCTCACCCCCGTGTTCCCCGGGCCCACGAACGCCCGCACCTTCGTCATCCTGCGCCTGCTGGGCGTGCTGGCCGGCGTGGTCGCCAAGGCCGTGGACGGACAGATGCCGGCGGACCAGGAGACGATCCGCTACACCGGCGTCTACGGCAAGGACCGCGACGGCAACGACTATCTGATGCGCGAAGTGCTCGGCGGCGGCTCCGGCGGGCGCTACTACTCCGACGGCGAGGACACCATCCACGTGGTGCCCGACTCCCGCAACCTGCCCACCGAGTTCACCGAGTCCCGCTTCCCCTTCCTAGTGGAGCGCCTGGGCCTGGCCCAGGATTCCGGCGGTGCCGGCCGCTACCGCGGCGGGCTGGGCTATGAGAAGCACATCCGGATGCTCAAGGACGGACACTTCATGTCGATCGCCGACAGGTCCATCCTGGCCTGCTGGGGTGTCAAGGGCGGTCTGGCGGGCAAGCCCTTCCAGGTCACCATCGACCCGGGCGGCCCGGAGGAGCGCGAAGTTGAGGCGCTGGCCGACGACGAGCCGATCAGGGCCGGCCAGGTGGTGCGCATCCGCACCACCGGCGGCGGCGGCTGGGGCGACCCGCTGGAGCGGCCCTATGACGAGGTGCTGCGCGATGTCCGCTGGGCCAAGGTGTCCGTGGCCGGGGCGCACGACTCCTACGGCGTCGTGATCACCGGCACCGGCGACGATGTCGCGGTGGACGTCGCGGCCTCGGACGCGCTGCGCGCCGAAATGCGAGCCGGACGCACCGGCGAGGAGCCGTTCTTCGACCGCGGGCCCGGCTTCGCGGCCCTGGCCGGCGACGGGTCCCAGGCGCCGTCCGTGGACTGGCTGTGACGCGATGAGGGTACTGGTGGCCCTGGGCGGCAACGCCATGACCGGGCCGGACGGGGACGCCTCACCGGACGCCCAGCGGCGCGCGATCGCCCGGGCCGCCGTGCACCTGGCCGATCTGGTGGCGGCCGGCCACGAGGTGGTCGTCACCCACGGCAACGGCCCGCAGGTCGGCAACATCATGCGCAAGAACGAGCTGGCATCGGTCGAGCTCCCACCGGTCAGCCTGGACTGGTGCGGGGCGCAGACCCAGGGCACCCTGGGCTTCACGATCGTCAACCGGATCGAGAAGGAACTGGGTGCCCGCGGGATCGACAAGCACGTCACCGCGCTCGTCACCCGCACCGTGGTGGACCCGGACGATCCGGCCTTCGACGATCCGGTCAAGCCGATCGGGTCCTACCAGGACGCGGCCCACGCCGCGCGGATGAGCGCGCTGGGCCAGGTCTGGAAGGACTTCGGGGCCAAGGGCTGGCGGCGCGTCGTGCCCTCGCCGGATCCGCAGGAGATCCTGGAGACGCCCACCGTGACCCATCTGGTGGACGCCGGCTGGATCGTGGTGGCCGCCGGTGGCGGCGGCATCCCCGTGGTGCCCGACGGTACCGGCTACAACGGGGCCTCGGCCGTGATCGACAAGGACCTCAGCGCGGCCAGGCTGGCGCTGTCGGTGGGCGCGGACCGGCTGGTCATCGCCACCGATGTGCCCTATGCGGTCGCGGGCTTCGGCACGCCGGAGGCACGCGATATCGAACAGGTGGACGTGGCCGGACTGCGCGCGATCGCAGCCCAGGGCACCTTCGCTTCCGGGTCCATGGGCCCCAAGGTCGAGGCGGTCCTGCGCTTCGTCGAGGGCGGCGGGCCGATGGGCGTGATCGCCTCCTTGGACGCCCTGCCCGAGGCCGTGGCCGGCACCGCGGGCACGGTGGTGACGGCGTAGCGGCGGACGCCGGGCCCGGTCGGTGGCGCTCGACCCCCTCCACCAGCTGCGCCGCTTAGGATGGAGGCGATGGTCACACCGAAGAATCCACAGATCCCCGTGGTCCTGTTGGCCGCGGGCCGGGGCCGCCGCATGGGTGGGCCCAAGGGCCTGTTGCGCGACGACAGGGGCCGGTCCCTGGTGGCCTGCCAGGTGGAGTCGATCCGCCGGGCCGCCGCCCTGGAACCGCACCTGGATCCAGATCCGATCGTGGTGCTCGGCGCCGCCGCGCAGCGGGTGGAGCACCTGGTGCCCGCCGGTGCGCGGATCGTCCACAACCCCGACTGGGCCTCCGGGATGGGCGGCTCGCTGGCCGCCGGCCTGCGCGCCGTGCCGGCGGATGCGCCAGGGGCCCTGGTGATGTTGCTCGACCTGCCCCACGTCCCGGCCGAGGCCCTGGCCCGCCTGGCCGCACAGACGGACCCCGGGCAGCTGGCCCGGGCGCTGTGGAACGGCGTGCCCGGACACCCCGTGGCCATCGGCGCAGCGCACATCCCGGCGGCCATCACCGCCTGCCACGGCGATGCCGGCGCGCGCGGATTGTTCGCCGCCGCGGAACCCGCCGCCGTGAACCTGGTCGAATGCGCCGATCTGCTGGCGCCCGGCGTGCACGGGGACGCCGATATCGACACACCGGAACAGGCGGCTGCCGCAGGGTTGCGGCTGCCCGCAGCGCTGCCCGCCCAGGGACATGGGGCCGACACGCGCGAGGATGCCGGACGGGCCAGAGGAGAGCGCGCATGACGGAACGATCAGAACACATCCCGCTCGACGGTCCCGAATCCTGCCGCCGGGCGCTGGCGGCCGCCGGCTACATCGCCGACGACGCGGTGGCCACCGCCTGCTTCCTGGCGCTGGAACTGGACCGGCCCCTGCTGTGCGAGGGCGTGCCGGGGGTGGGCAAGACCAGCCTGGCCCGGGCCCTGGCCCAGGTTCTGGGCGGACCGCTGATCCGCCTGCAGTGCTACGAGGGCCTCGACTCCACCCACGCCCTCTACGATTGGGACTTCGCCGCGCAGATCCTGCACGTGCGCACCCTGGAGGCCCAGGCCACGAGCACGGGGACCGCACTGGCGGCCGCCGGCATCGAAGACGAACTGCACCGCGAGCGCTTCCTGGTCGCCCGGCCCATCCTCAAGGCCCTGCAGGCCGGCGCGCCCGTGGCTGCCGGCGCCGCGGGCGGGCGGGCGGTGCTGCTGATCGACGAACTGGACCGGGCGGACGACGAATTCGACGCCCTGCTGCTCGAAGTGCTCTCCGACTGGTCCCTGACGATCCCGGAACTGGGCACCGTGCGCGCCGCGGTGCCGCCGGTGGTGATCCTGACCTCGAACCGGACCAGGGACGTCCACGATGCGCTCAAGCGCCGCTGCCTCTACCACTGGTTCGACCAGCCGGGCCCCGAGCGGGAACGCGAGGTGCTGGCCCTGCACGTCCCACATGCCGCGAGCGGGCTGCGCGGTGCCGTGGTCGCCGCCGCCGGGCGCCTGCGGGCGGCCGATCTGCTCAAACCGCCGGGGACCTCGGAGACGATCGACTGGTTGCGCGCCCTGCACGCCCTGCGGGTGGACGAACTGGACGAGCCGGCGCTGCGGGCGAGTCTGTCCGCGGTGGTCAAGGACGCCGCAGACATCCCCGTGGCGCGCGAGGTCCTGGGCGTGACCGGCGGTGCCTGAACTGGCCCGGGTGCTCACGGACTTCGCCGCAGCGCTGCGCGCCCAGGGGCTCGCCGCCGACCCCACCAGAGTGGGCCTGTTGCTGCGCGCTGTGGCATTGGTGGACCCGCTGGACGTGGCGCAGGTGCGCGCCGCGTCCCGGACGATCATGTGCTCACAGCGGGAGCACCCGGCCGTACACGACCGCGTCTTCGACCGCTACTTCGGCCTGGCCGGCCGCCGGCTGCCGCGTTCGACCCCGGACGAGGTCCGGGTCCCCACGGCACAGGAGGGCGCCGGCGGGCAGGACGGGGAGGAGGGCGCGGGGCCCATCGTGCCGCAGGCCAGGGCGGCGCGCACCGAACTGCTGCGCCACGTCGACCTGGGCGCCTCCGAACTGGCCGGCGAGGCGCTGGCCCTGATGGAGCGGCTGGAGCTGCGCAGTCCCCGGCGGCGCTCGCACCGCGTCCGCCCTGCGCCGCGGGGCACGCCGGATGAGCGGCGGACCCTGCGGCTGCTGGCCCGCGGACGCGAACTGGACCGACTGCCCACCGCCCGGCCCCGGGTCCGGCGCCGCCCGGTGATCGTGGTCGCCGATGTCTCCGCTTCGATGGACGAATGGCTGCCGGCGCTGTTGCGCTTCATGCAGCGGGCCGTGGTGGAGATCGACGCGCGCGCCTTCGCCCTTGGCACCCGGCTGACGCACCTGAGCCCGCGGCTGACCGGGCCGGGCGGGGTGGCGGCGGCTCAGCGCGCCATCCCGGATCTGGCCTCGGGCACCCGGCTGGGCGACGGGCTGCACGAGCTGGTGGACTCCCGGTGGCGCGAGGCCGTGCGCGGCAGCGTGTTCGTCCTCATCAGCGACGGCTGGGAGCGCGGGGACTGCGCCGGGCTGGAGGCGGCGGCGGGCCGGATCGGCCGGCTGGCGCGGCACTTCGTGTGGATCAACCCGCGGGCCGGGCGCACCGGCTTCGCCCCCGAGATCCGCGGGATGCGGATCGCCCAGCGCTACAGCGATGCGCTGATACCCGCGACCACGGTGGCCGATTGGCAGCGGGCCTGCACCCATATCGCGATGGAGAGGGAGATGCGATGAGCACTGCGAACCCACCGGGGACTGCTCCGGGGGCTGCCCCGGGCGGCGAAGCGGGTCCGAGCACGGATCCGAGCACAGCCGAACTCGCCGGCACCCTGCTCGACTGGCTGCACACGGACCGGCCCTTCGCCCTGGCCCTGGTCGTGCAGACCTGGTCCTCGGCACCGCGGCCGGCCGGGGCGCTGATGGCCGTGGCCGCCGACGGGCAGGTGGTCGGCAGCCTGTCGGGCGGCTGCGTGGAGGGCGCGGTGCACGAGCTGGCGCTCGACGTCCAGCGCACAGGAGGCGCTGCCCTGGCCCATTACGGGGTCAGCGACGACGATGCCTTCGCGGTGGGCCTGGCCTGCGGCGGCAAGCTCGACGTGCTCGTCACCGCGCTGGGCCCCGGCGACCGGGAGGCCCTGGCAGCCCATCTGGCGGCCGGCCGGGCGGGCGGCCCGAGCGCCCTGGCGGTGCGGCTGCCGGCCGGGCCCGGTGAGCCCGATCCGGCGGGGCCGCACCTCATGCGGATCGGGCCCGGTGGTGCGCCCGGGGCCGCGGACAGTTCCGCGAGTCCAGGCGCCGCCGCAGGGACCCTGGGGGACTCGGGGCTCGACGCCCGGATCGGGACTCTGGCCACTGACCTGATCGGCACCGGCGCCACCCGGGTCCTGCAGCCCGCGGACGGACCGCGGGTGCTGGTCACGGCCTCGGCGGCACAGCCGCGGCTCATCGTCTTCGGCGCGATCGACTACGCCGCCGCCCTGGCCGAACTGGGCCGGTTCCTGGGCTACCGGGTGACCGTCTGCGACGCCCGCGCGGTGTTCGCCACCGCCGCGCGCTTCCCCGCCGCCCACGAGGTCGTCGTGGCCTGGCCGCACCGCTATCTGGCAGCCGAGGTGGACGCCGGGCGGGTCGCGGCCTCGACCGTGGTGGCGGTGCTCACCCACGACCTGAAGTTCGATGTGCCCGTGCTGGCCCAGGCCCTGGCATCGCCCGCGGCGTACATCGGCGCGCTGGGCAGCCGGCGCACGCACGCCCTGCGCGTTCAGGCCCTGGCCGAGGCCGGGGTGGCCGCCGAGGACATCGCCCGGATCCACGCGCCGATCGGCCTGGACCTGGGTGCGCGCACCCCGCAGGCCACGGCCGTGTCGATCTTCGCCGAGGTGATCGGCGCGGCAGCCGGCCACACCGGTGGGAGCCTGAAGGATTCCGTCGGCCCGATCCACTGACCGGGCCGGCGACCCCGGGGCCGGGCCGGAAACCCGACCCCGGGCGCTGGCTCAGGCCCGCTGGGCCAGGGTCTCGATGCCGGTGGTGAAGCACTCGCGCGGGGGATTGACCAGCCCGGCGCCCACCTGGCCCACACCTGCGACCCGGCCGGCCATGCCCGTGTTGATCTGCGGCAGCACGTTCGTGCGCAGCACCTTGACGATGTCGATGCCGGAGGGCACGCCGCGGAACTCCAGGATCGGGATCTGGTGGACCGGGTGCTCGCCCAGGGTGATCTCGTACATCCGCTGCGTGGTCTCCACGGCGAAGGGCACGTCCCCGCCCACCAGGCGCACTACGGCCGGTGCCGCGGCCATGGCCAGGCCGCCGATCCCGGCGGTCTCCGTGATGGCGGAGTCGCCGATGTCCGGGTTCGCGTCCTCGGGTCCGTAGGAGCCCAGGAACAGGCCCTCGGCGATCTGCGCGGGACCGGTGTACCAGGTGTCACCGGTGCCGGCCAGCTGCACGCCGAACTCCGTGCCGTTGCGCGCCATGGTCACGACCATGGACGAACCGGCCACGCCCTTGGCCGCGTGCATCGCGAGCTTGCAGGTGGGCATCACCAGGTTGAGCGCGAAGTAGTCATTGGCGCCCAGGAAGCGGCAGACCTCGGCCAGATCGGAGGACTCCCAGCCGTCCAGGTTCAGCAGATCGGGCATCAGATCGCGCAGGAACAGCAGGGTCGCCGTGCGGTTGCGGTTGTGCCCCTCATCGCCGGACTGCAGCATCTGGGAGACATAGTATTTCGTGTCGATCGGACCGTGCGCGGCCACCGCCGCGCCCAACACAGGGCCCAGCACATCGCGCATCCAGCGCAGCCGGGTGAGCACCTCGTCGTTGTTCGCGCCGTAGCGCAGCACTTTGCCCAGGCCCTCGTTGAGCGAACAGTAGGCGCGGCCGCCGTAGACCGGGTCGCGCAGCTCGAACATCCACATCGAGGGGCTGACCACGCCGGCCATCGGGCCCACCGCATCGCGCGAATGGCACGGGGCCATGGTGAAGCGGCCGTCGGCCAGGCCGGCCTCGGCCTCCTCGAGGGTATCGGCCAGGCCCTCGAAGACCACTGCGCCGGCCAGCGCGCCGCGCATCGGGCCCGAGGCGTTCTCCCACTGCAGCGGCGGGCCCGAGTGCAGGAACTCGTTGTCCGCCAGGCCCAGGCATTCGCGGGCGGGCCGTAGACCCACCAGTTCCGCTCCGGCATTCAGGATCCGCTCGAGCGCCTCCTGGTTCGCCGCCAGTCTCCGGGGATCGGACATCACCCGGTAGATCGCGGCGGCATCGCCCAGCGGCGGCTGCCAGGGGACCTCGGTGACGTCGACGGCCTGGGCGCGCAGGGCATCGGCGAACAGCGCCACGCCCACGGTGGCGACCGTGGGCTCCCCGTCGAGCAGGCCGTGCAGCGCCGGGCCGGCGGCCTCGGCCGCGGCGGTCAGGGCGGACTCCGCACCGGCGGCAGCCGGCGCAGACCCGGCCGGCGCGGCTGCGGCCGGCTGCGCGGACGCGACGCCCAGCAGTTCCAGCGCCCGACGCACGGCCTGTGCATTGGAGGCGTAGACCTCGGCCCCGGCGGCCACCAGCGTCTGCGCCGTGGCGGCGAGGTCCTGCGGATCGGCGGGCGTGCCCAACAGGCTCACGACCACCGGCAGGTTCCGGCCGGAGTCCGCCGCGGCGGCCCTGGCGTCCGAGATCGCCGCGGCCAGATCAGCCGCCGGGTCCTGATGGGCGCCATGGCCCAGCACCAGATCCAGCACCAGGACGCCGGCGTGTTCGGCCTGGGCGCGGATCGCCTCGAGGCGCAGGCCCGGATCGATCATCGGGTGGGCGCGCCCCTGGGTCATGGCGTCGTCGCCGAAGTCCACCACGGCATGACCGGTGGCCGGAATCCGCGCGCCGTCGATGCGCGGGGCGCCGGCCAGCGGGATGTTCGAGGGAATGGGGCCCAGCCCGGCCGCGGCGATCAGCATGGCCTCATCGGCCAGGGTGCCGCCGCAGAACAGACCGCGCAGCGGGCCGGCGACGTCTCCGGCCGCAGTGGTGCTCTCCGGCAGCCAGCGCGGCCACCGGGGTGCGGGGTGTCCGGCCGCGGCCAGGGCGTGCTCGACGCCGGCCGTCAGATCGGGGGAGTCCGGGCCCAAGACGGCCCAGCTGACCGCCAGGCCCAGCTCGGCGGCCAGGGATTCGACCTTGGCCACGACCTGCGGATCGGCCGGTTTGGACACGACGACGACGTGCTCGGTGGCGGGATCGGCGGCCAGGGCGCGCAGCGCCTGCTTGGTCGTCAGACCGCCGACCTGCGCGCTCAGATCGCGTCCGCCTGTGCCGATCAGATGACTCACACCCACACCGGCCGCGTCGAGCAGCGTCGAGACCTGCTGGGACCCGGTGCCAGAGGCCCCGACGATGCCGAAGGAGCCGGCGGCGACCCGGTTGGCGAAGCCCAGACCCGCGCCGCCGATGATCGCGGTGCCGCAATCGGGGCCCATCAGCAGCAGATCGCGCTCGCCGGCGTAGCGCTTGAGTTCGACCTCGGTGGCGACGTCGACATTGTCGCTGAACAGCAGGACGGAACTGCCGGCGTCCAGGGCGGCCCTGGCCTCGATCCCGGCGTAGGCGCCGGGCACGGATACCACGGTGAGGTTGGCGCCGGCCCGGTCCACCGCGGACTCGACCGTCAGCGGGGGCTGGACGCCCGCGCCGAGGCCGCCGGCGGACTTCGCCGCGGCGGTCAGTTCCGCGAAGGCCGAGTCGACGGCGGTGCGCCCGGCGGCCAGGGTGTCCTCGTCGGTGGCGCGCAGGGCGATGACCAGGTCGTTCGGGGTGACGTCGGCGGGTACCGGGAAGCCCACCCCGCGCATCAGTTCCAGGTTGAGTTCGGTGCCCATGCCGATCAGGGCATCGGTGATTCCCTCCGTGGTCTGCTTGACCCGGGTCGAGACTTGCATGAGGGCGACGGAGTCGAAGTAGAGGCCGGCTTTGACGTCGAGGAGTTCGGGCACGGGCTTGTCCCTTTCGATCGGGGTGGATGGACGTGGACGTTTGGTAGTGCAGGATGCGCTGGTGCGGTTCACGGGGCGGCGCGCGCGGTCGCGGTGGCCGGGTCCGCCGGAGCCTCCGGTGCGCCGCGGGCCCGGTGGGCCAGGGCCGCTCCCAGCAGCAGGTCGTATCCGGAACTGTGGCCGATCCCGGAGACCAGTTGCAGGGCCGGTTCCGGGTCGGTGAGATCCGCGAGCGAGGCGATCGCGCGGGCCGTCTGCGGCAGGCAGTAGCCGGCCAGGGCGGCTTCGATCAGCGAGGCCGACAGCGCCGGGGTGCGCGCGTAGAGCAGGGGGCCGGGCAGGTGTTCGCGCAGGAGCGCCAGCGCGCTGTCCTGCCCGCCGGCGCGCAGGGCCAGGGCGACACCGCAGAGCAGATCGTCGCCCGAGGGCGTGCTGCCGGGGCCGAAGCCCAGCAGGTGGTGCACGGCGGAGGTCAGGGCAGGGGACCGCTCGGTCAGGGCGGCCAGCAGTTCCCGGCCCCGGCGGGCCAGGTCGGAGTGCCCGGTGTGTGCGGCGATCGTCGCGAGCACTTCGGCGGCCCCGCCGGCTGCGGCCCGTGGCGCCGCGGCGGGCGAAGGGCGGGCGGCCACCGGCTGTACCCGCCGACGGGCGATCCTGGTGGGCCGCCAGGTGCGGGCCGCGCGCAGCTGCAGGCCGTCGGTCTCCAACGCCCGCACGAGCCCTGTCCGGTCGGTGTGGACCAGGACCGGATCGCCGGTGGAGATTCCGGCCAGGTGCCGGTGGTCCAGTCCGGGGCAGCGCAGTCCGGTTGGCAGCTCGAGGGCGCCGGGGCCCAGGACGGGCAGCACGCGCGGGCACGGTCCGGTGGTGCAGACGTAGAAGCCGGTGCCGAAGATCTGCAGAACGGCACCCGGCAGCACGGCTTCCGACCGGACCGTGCGGGGCCGGCCGGCAACTGGGGCCCCGGCCACCGGACTCGGGGTCGGCGGGGTCGAAAAGGGCAGGGGGGAGGCCGCCGCCGGGATGATAAGTGATCTGGACCTCACTTTCCCAGGTTATCGCGGGCTGCTAGGGTCCAAGCATGTCAAACGATGCCAAGAAGAGGCCCGATTTGCAGCAAGAAATGCTACTCGAGCTCGAGGGTGTCGAAACGGTGGCGCTGACGGTCCGCGAAGTGCTTCAGCTGCCCAGCATGCGGGGCTGCACCGTGGTCGCCGGTCGCGCGGGGCTGGACCGGCTGGTCGAGAAGACCAATGTCATGGAGGTCCCCGACATCCTCCCCTGGGTCAAACCGCGCGAACTCCTGTTGACCACCGGATATCCGCTGCGGGAGGCCCCCGACGCCCTGGTGGAGTTGCTGGGCCGCGTCGAAGCGGCGGGGGTCTCTGCCCTGTGCATCAAACCGGGTCGCTATATCGACCGGATCCCACCGCAGGCGCTGGCCGAGGCCGAACGCCTGTCCCTGCCCATTCTGGAGCTGGGCGAGGGCGTGGGATTCGACGAGATCATGCACGAGGTGCTCTCCTCGAGCCTGAGCCGGGGCGTAGCCATGATCCGGCTGGCCGAACACACCATGCGGGAACTGGTCAACGTGGTCGTCGGCGGTGGCGACCTGACGGACGTGTGCCGGATGCTCATCGAGCGCATCGGCTTCGCCGCGGCCGTCACCACCCTGGACGGCCGCCTCAAGGCGATGGTGGCCGAATCAGATGCCGAACGCGAACGCCTGCTGGGCCTGAGCTGCTTCGACGAATCCGGCAGGTTCATCGTCGAGGACGAGCCGGCCAGGGCGGCCAGGTCCCAGGGGCAGGTGTTCTGGGGCAACTGTCAGATCCTCGATGACGAGCGGACGCTGGGCCGGATCGTGGCGTTCTCCGACCGGACCCCGGGGGACGTCGAATTCCGGGTGCTGGAGCAGGCGGCCGCGGCCGCCGCCCTGGTGCTGGCCCGCGAGCAGTCGGTGGCGGCGGTGGAGAGCAAGTACCGCAGCGACTTCGTGCTCGAAGTGCTGCGCGGGCACATTGCATCCCCGGAGCGCACGGTGTCACATGCGAAGTCCCTGGGATGGGACCTGGACCGTGAACTCAACGTGGTCGTCGCCGAGGCCGATCCCAGCGATGACAGCGTGGCCGCCGACGATCTGTCCCAGTTGCAGACGCTGTTCGCCCGCGCCTGGTCCTCTGTGGTCTCCGCCGACGATCCCCATGCGGCGGTCGTCGGGTCGGGCGATCAGGTGATCCTGCTGCTGGCGGCGGCCGACCGCGACGAGATCGTCGAGCGGGTGCGCGCCTACGCCACCGCGGTGCGGGGGCGCGGCGGCGGTGGCCGGAGGGAGTTCTCCGTGGGGATCTCGCGGCCCACCGCGGACGTCGTCGACCTGGCCGATGCCTATCAGCAGGCGACCAGGGCCCTGGACGTGGGGCGTCAGCTGGGGGCCGGCCACAACTTCAGCCACTTCGACGGACTGGGCGTCTACCGGTTGCTGCTGCACGTGGGGCAGAAGGAGGAACTGCGCGCCTTCGCCCAGGAGACCTTGGGCGTGCTGGCCGGCGATGACAAACCGGAATACGCGGACCTGCGGGAGACCCTGCAGGCCCTGCTCGACCACAATCTCAACGTCGCGGAGACGGCACGGGCGCTGTTCTTCCACTACAACACGCTGCGCTATCGGATCACCAAACTCGAACGCATGATCGGTCCATTCACCCGTGATCCGCACCTGCGGCTCGCCGTCGAACTCGCCCTGCAGATCGTCAAACTTCCATAGGGCCGACCGGGCCGTCTTTGGCAGAATCTGTGGGTTCGGCAGTGGTTCACACCACATAGCCTGGGGTATGAGACCTTCGTTCGATCAATGGTGATGAAGAACCCGGGAGCATTCGTGGCGATATTCGGTTGGACCGTCCATGGCGATGGCAAGCATGTGAAACAGGGTGAGGTCGTCAAGACCTATGAGCGCCTCACCTGGCCGCGGACCATCGGCTTCGGAGCGCAGCACGTGGTGGCGATGTTCGGCTCCACGTTCATCTTCCCCATCGTCATGGGGCTCAACCCGCAGCTGGCGGTGATGATGAGCGGGGTCGCCACCATCATCTTCCTGCTCATCGTCAAGGGCCGGATCCCCAGCTATCTGGGAACGTCCGCGGCCTTCGTCGGAGGCGTCGCGGCGGTCCACGCCCAGGGCGGGACGCCGCAGGAGGTGACCGGTGCGATCATGGTCGCCGGCATCGTCCTGGCCCTTGCCGGCGTCTTCATCCACCTGGTCGGCGCGCAGTTCCTGACCAAGGTCCTGCCACCTGTGGTGGTGGGCGGGGTCGTCATGCTCATCGGTTTCAACCTGGCGCCCGTGGTGGCCAGGACCTACTGGCCCCAGGACCAGTGGATCGCCCTCATCGTCATGCTCTTCACCATCGTCATCGCCGTCGTGGCCAAGGGATTCCTGGGCCGGATGGCGGTCCTCCTGGGCCTGGTCTTCGGATACCTGCTGTCGTGGGTGTTCGACCGTGCGTTCGGCCAGATCACCTCCTTCAGCTCCTCCGCAGGAGAGGCGACGACGCACTGGCGGGTCGATTGGTCCTCCGTGTACGCGGCCGACTGGTTGGGGCTGCCCCCGATGACGGATGCCGCGGCCGGGGTCGTGGGCTTCCACCTGCCGGTCTTCAACGCGGCGGCGATCATCGTCATGCTGCCGGGGGTGATCGCCCTGGTGGCGGAGAACGTCGGACACGTCAAAGCGGTCGAGGAGATGATGGGGGAGCCGCTGGACAAGTACGTCGGGCGGGCGGTCGTCGGCGACGGGGTGGCGACCGCCGTCGTCACCATGGTCGGCGGTTCCCCGACGACGACCCATGCGGAGAACATCGGTGTGATGGCCGCGACCAGGGTCTACTCCACCGCCGCCTACTGGGCGGCGGCCGGTATCGCGATCCTCTTCGGGTTCTCCCCGAAGTTCGGCGCGCTCATCTCATCGGTGCCCGGCGGCGTGCTGGGCGGGATCATGGTCGTCCTGTACGGCATGATCGGGCTGCTGGGGGCCAAGATCTGGATCGAGAACAAGGTCGACTTCGCGCGGCCGGTCAATATGGTGCCGCTCGCCGCGGGCGTCATCATCGCCATCGGCGATGTCAGCCTGAAGTTCTCGGAGACATTCACCCTGTCCGGGATCACCCTGGGCACCATCGTCGTGCTGGTGATGTACCACCTGGGCCGCTGGCTGACGGACCGGTCGGCCGGCAGGGCCGGTGCGGCCGCCGACCCCGGCGTTCGCAATGTTAAGCGCGAGTAAATGACCGCGCTCGTATGAGCAAACCTTGCCTGCGGACACCATTCGTCTTTGGCATATCTATCTGTGACCTGCGCCTCACGGCTGTCCTAGAGTGTGGGATACGGCGCGGCCTGTCAATCACGGAACCCCCACCTCGGCGCCACCGGCTAAGGAGCACAGCATGGCGATATTCGGTTGGAAACTACACGGCGACGGCAAGACGATCGCCCCCGGCGACGCGGTCGCCCCCAGTGAGCGGCTGACGTGGCCGCGCACGATCGGACTGGGCTTCCAGCACGTGTTCGCGATGTTCGGCGCGACCTTCGTGTTCCCGGTCATCATGGGGCTGAACCCGCAGCTGGCCGTGATGATGTCCGGCTTCGGCACGATCATCTTCCTGCTCATCGTCTCCGGGAAGGTCCCCAGCTACGTCGGCACCTCGGCTGCCTTCGTGGGCGGCACCGCCACTGTCACCGCTCAGGGTGGCAGCCCGGCACAGGTGACCGGCGCGATCCTGGTCTCCGGCGCCGTCCTGACCCTGGTGGGCGCCTTCATCCACTGGATCGGCGCCAGCGCCCTGACCCGGGTCCTGCCTGCGGTCGTCACCGGCGGCGTGGTCATGCTCATCGGCTTCAACCTCGCGCCCGTGGTGGCCAACACCTACTGGCCCCAGGACCAGTGGGTCGCCCTGCTGGTGATGGCGTTCATCATCCTGTTCTCCGTGTGCATCAAGGGATTCATCGGCAGGGTCGCGGTGTTCCTCGGCCTGATCTTCGGCTACCTGCTCTCCTGGCTGTTCGACACGGTGTTCGGCAAGATCACCTCCTTCGACGCGGGCGCCGGCGAGGTCACCGAGCACTTCCGCATCGACTGGTCCGGCGTGCAGTCCGCGCCCTGGATCGGCCTGCCCCCGGTATCGGATGAGGCGGCCGGCGTGGTGGGCCTCCACCTCCCCGAATTCAACGCCGCCGCCATCGTCGTCATGCTGCCGGCGATCATCGCCCTGGTCGCGGAGAACGTCGGCCACGTCAAGGCGGTCGAGGAGATGACCGGCGAGAAGCTGGACAAGTACACAGGCCGAGCGGTGATGGGCGACGGCGTGGCCACCATGGTGGCCACCGGCGTCGGCGGTTCGCCCACCACCACCTACGCGGAGAACATCGGCGTGATGGCCGCGACCAAGGTCTACTCCACCGCCGCCTACTGGGTGGCCGCGATCGTGGCGATCGTCTTCGGGCTCTCCCCGAAGTTCGGCGCGCTCATCGCGTCCGTGCCCGGCGGTGTGCTGGGCGGGATCACCGTCGTGCTCTACGGCATGATCGGCATGCTGGGCGCGAAGATCTGGATCGAGAACAAGGTCGACTTCTCCAGCCCGCTCAACATGGTCCCAGTGGCCGCCGGCATCATCATCGCAATCGGCGACGTCAGCCTGAAGTTCAGCGAATCGTTCACGCTCTCGGGCATCGCCCTTGGCACCCTTGTGATGCTGGTCATGTACCATGTGGCGCGCTGGCTGGCGCCCAAGGACATCAGGGAGGCGGCCGAGTCCGATGTCGGTGGAACCGCTATCAGCGTCGGCTCGAAGGGCCTGGAGGAACGGGTTTCCGAGGAACTCCGGCAGGATCGGAAACACTGAAGGAAGAAGTCGACGAGGCAAGTGATATAAGGAATGAAGCCGTCCCCATTTACCATCCATCGGCCCACGAGCGTGGAACAGACCCTGGAACTGCTGAGCGAGTTCGGCGCCCACGGCAAGATCATCGCCGGCGGCCAGAGCCTGGTCCCCGTGCTCAATATGCGGCTCGCAGCACCCGAACACCTCATCGACATCACCGCGGTCAGCGGACTGTCCGACATCGTCGTGCACGATGGCGACGTCGAGGTGGGAGCCCTGGTCAGCCATGCCCGGCTGGAACACGATGAGCGCGCCCACGCCGCACAGCCCGTGCTGCGGGCGGCCCTGAAGTGCGTGGCCCACCCCGCGATTCGCAACCGGGGGACCACGGTGGGCTCCCTGGCCCACGCCGACCCCAACGGGGAGATGCCGATGATCCTGGCGCTGACCGGCGGGCACGTCGACGTGGTGAGCAGCAGGGGGACGCGCAGCCTGGAGGCCGCCGAACTCAATGTGGGCCCGTTGGAGACCTGTTTGGAATCCGATGAGCTCATCGTCAAGGCGGTGTTCGGCGGTCTGGCCCCCGGCCAGTCGGCGGACTTCGCCGAACTCACCAGGCGCACCGGCGACTACGCCCTGGCCGGGGTCGGCATGGTCCTGAGCGCCGATCCGGACACCGGCGAGTTGACCGGGCTGCGGGCGGGCTTCGTGTCCGTGACCGACCTGCCCGACATCCTGGACCTGGGCGGTGTCGTGGCCGGGACCCAGCGGGCCGAGGCCGCCGCCCTGGTGCCCACGATCGCACAGGCGGTCGAGGAGTTCGTCGATCCGGTGGGCGACATCCATGCCACTGCGGACTATCGGCGCCACCTGGCCGGGGTGATGGCCGGTCGGGTTTTCACAGGACTGATCTCCGGGGCCGTCCCCGGAAGGGAAACGGAGGAGGCGGCATGAGCGCCGAAACGCTGAACAGGATCCGACTGACCGTCAACGGCGTCGATCACGATCTGGACGTCCCCGACCGCAAACTGCTCTCCGATGTGCTGCGCCAGGACCTGGAGCTGACCGGCACCCATGTGGGGTGCGAACACGGGGTGTGCGGGGCCTGCACGGTCCAATTCGACGGGGTTCCCGTGCGCTCGTGCCTGGTCTTCGCGGCCAGCGCACAGGGCCACGAGGTGACCACGGTCGAGGGCATCGGCAACGATCCTGAGCACCCCTCGCCCGTGCAGCAGGCCTTCATCGACTGCCACGGCCTGCAGTGCGGATTCTGCACGCCGGGCTTCATCACCACCATCGACGCCTTCATCAAGGACAACCCCCACCCAACGGAGGAGGAGTCCCGCGAGGTCGTCTCCGGCAATCTGTGCCGGTGCACCGGCTACCAGAACATCGTCAAGGCGGTGCAGCGCGCCGCCGAACTGCAGGAACAGGACAAGGCCCTGGCCGCGGGTTCCAGCGCGCCGTCCGGGAGCGGCGGCTGTTGCGGCGGGGGCTGCTGCGGGGAGGGAAGCGCCGAATGACCACCAGGATGTTCGGGCAGAAGATCAAGCGCCGCGAGGACCCGCGCCTGGTCACCGGGAACGGCCGCTACGTCGACGATTTGGGCGCCGGCGCCCTGGTCGCGGCCTTCGTCCGCAGCCCCCACGCGCACGCGAGTATCGTCGACATCGATGTCACCGACGCCATCGACGTCGACGGGGTCGTGGCGATCTGGACCCACGAGGACCTGCCGGGCGATGCCGCGGAACGCCTGCCCATGCTGCTGCCCCACCCCTCCATCGTCAATCCCATGACCGGATACGCCCTGGCCCGCGATCACGTGAACTTCGTGGGCGAGCCGGTGGCCATGGTCGTGGCGGAGAACCGCTATATCGCCGAGGACGCGGCCGGGCGGATCTCGGTCGACTACGAATTCCTGCCCCCGGTGGTGGGAGTCGACCAGGCCCGTGCGGCGCAGACCGCGGTGCACGAGGGCATCGAGGACAATGTCGCGGCCCACTACCAGCAGACCGTCGGCGATGCACCCGGTGCCATCGCCTCGGCCCCGCACAGCCTGGAGCTGGAACTGGAGGTGTCCCGTTCGGCCTGCATGCCGATGGAGGGCAAGGGTGTGGTCGCCAAATGGAACACCGAGGACGGCACCCTGCTGCTGCACTCCTCGACCCAGACGGCATCGGGCCTGCGCGCGGCGATCGCCGCGAAGCTGGGCCTGCCGCTGACCAAGGTCGAGGTCGTCGCCCCCGACATCGGCGGCGGCTTCGGCGTGAAGATCAACCACCCGTGGCCGGAGGAGCTGGCCTGTGCCTGCGCCGCGCGCGCCCTGGGCACGACCGTGAAATGGACCGAGGATCGGCGCGAGCACTTCGTGTCATCGGCCCATGAGCGCGGCCAGATCCAGGAAGTCCACGTGGGCTTCGACGACGAGGGCCGGATCCTGGGCCTGGACGTGAAGTTCTGGCACGACAACGGCGCCTATCTGCCCTATGGCGTGATCGTCCCGCTCAACACCTCCACCCACATCATGGGTCCCTACGACATCGCGAACTTCAACGTCGAATGGTGGTCGCTCTACACCAACTGCGTGATCGTCACCCCCTATCGCGGGGCCGGGCGCGTACACGCGACCTTCATGATGGAGCGCACGATGGACGCGATCGCCGATGAGCTGGGCCTGGACCGGGCACAGGTGCGGTTGAACAACTTCGTGCGCGAATTCCCGCACCCCATGGGCGTGGTGATGCAGGACGGCGCCGAGGGCTGCCTGGACTCCGGGGACTTCCTGACCTCGCTGGACAAGCTCAAGGCACTGGTCGGCTGGGACGAATTCGAGGACTACCGGAACCGGGCCAGGGCCGAGGGCCGCCACGTGGGCATCGGAATGGGCGCCTATGTGGAGAGCACGGGCGCCGGGCCCTATGAGGGCGGCCATATCGAGATCGAATCCTCCGGCCGGGTCAATGTGTGGACCGGCCTGACCACCCAGGGACAGGCACACGCCACCGTGTTCGCCCAGATCGTCGCCGATGAACTGGGCGTGCCGATCGACACCGTCCACGTCACCACGGGCGACACCAGGAAGATGCCCTACTCCGTGGGCACCTGGGGTTCGCGCGGCGGGGTGATGGCGGGCAACGCCCTGCACGTGACGGCGAAGAAGGTCAAGGCCAAGGCGCTGAAGATCGCCGGGGACCTGCTGGAAGTGTCCCCGGAGGACCTGGAGATCGTCGACGGCACGGTCCAGGTCAAGGGGGACCCGTCGGCCTCGATGCCGCTGGCCTCCGTGGCGGTGCTGTCCAATCCGCTGCGCTACGCCTTCGACGAGAGCGCCAAACAGGCGACCCAGTTCGCCAAGCCCGCCGATCCGAACACCCCGCCGATCAAGCCGGGGGAGGAGCCGGGCCTGGAGGAACAGGACTACTTCTCGCCCCTGCGCTCGACCGTGGCCAACGGCATGCACGCCGCGATCGTGGAGACGGACCCGGAGACGGCCGACATCACGATCCTCAAGTACTGCGTGGTCCACGACTGCGGCCCGATGATCAACCCGATGGTCGTCGAGGGCCAGGTGCACGGCGGAGTGGCCCAGGGAGTGGGCGGGGCGCTGTACGAGAAGATGGCCTACGACGCCGACGGCCAGCTGCTCAACGCATCGTTCATGGACTTCCTCATGCCCTTCGCATCGGAGGTCCCGAAGGTCGAGACGGACCATCTGGAGACCCCGAGCCCGCTCAACCCCCTGGGGATCAAGGGCGCGGGCGAAGCGGGGGCGATCCCCGTGGTCTCCGTCATCGCCTCGGCCATCGAGGACGCCGAGGGCTTCGAGATCCGCAGCATGCCCATCGACCCGTCGACCCTGTGGGAGCTGCGCCGGAAGCACGCCGCCGGCGCCGTTCCCAGTCTGCACCGGGCCTGAGCGTCGGGGTCACGCGCTCCGGCTGCGGCGCTCCGGCGCGGTAGCCGCAGCCCGGCTCCCGCAGTCCTCACCGCATCATCACCGTATCGATCACCGCTTAGAGCACAGAAGGAAATCACACCATGGAGATCACCGCCACTGCCCATATGGAAGCCGATCCGCAGACCGCCTGGGATGCGTTCCACGCGGAGTGGGTGCTGGCGCGCACGATCCCCGGCGTGGAGTCGCTGACCCCCGCCGGCCCCGGAGCCTATGACGTTGTCATGACCATGGGGGTCGCGGCGATCAAGGGCACCTACAAGGGCTCGGTCGGCTTCTCCCAGGAGAAGGAACCGGAGTCCTTCGTGATGTCAGCCAAGGGCCAGGGCGGCCCCGGCACGATCGGCGCGGACGTCACCGTGCAGATGGCCCCCGGCGCGCAGGGCGGCACCGACATCACCTGGAGCGCCGACGCGGTCCTGGGCGGGGCGATCGGCGGAGTGGGCCAGCGGATGCTCACCGGGGTGGCCAAGCGGATCGCGGCCAAGTTCTTCAAGGACATCGACCAGGCGATCAAGGACGGCCCCGATGCCGGCAAGGCCGCGCCCGGAGCCGAGGCCGCCGGCGCGGACGGTGCCGCAACCGCCGCAGCCGCCTCCGGCGGCGAGGCCGGTGTCGCCGCGGGACAACCCGCAGCGCCCGCGGGAGCCGTACCCGCCCCGGTCGCCGGCGGCTATCCCGCCCCGTTCGGCGCCTATCCCGTTGCCGCGGCACCCGCGCGCGGCGGAATGAACGAGTTCTTCGCGGGCGCCGTGGTGGGCGCTGGCGCCGCACTGCTGGGCACGTGCATCGGCATCCTGGCCGGCCGGAAGTGACGTCCGAACTGGACTACCTGTCCCTGCGCGAACTGGCGTGCGGATTGCGCTCCGGCGACGTGCGCGCCGGTGAGGCGATGGAGGCCCACCTGGACCGGATCGTCGAGGTCAACCCCGTGCTGGGCGCGGTGGTGACCGTGGACGCCGAAGGGTCGATGGCCTCGGCCAGGGCGGCCGAGGCCCGCCTGAACATCGCGCGGCGGCGCGGCGACACCGCCGGGCTGCCGCCCCTGCTGGGCGTGCCGATGACGCACAAGGACACGCACGATACCGCGGGAATGCGCACCACCTACGGCTCGCCGATCTTCGCGGAGAACGTGCCCCGGCGCGATGCGCTGATCGTCGCGCGCCTACACGCGGCCGGAGTGATCGGCACGGGCAAGTCGAACGTCCCGGAATTCGCCTGCGGGGCCCACACCTTCAATCCGCTCTTCGGCACCACCGTCAACCCCTATGACCTGAGCCGGTCAGCGGCCGGCTCCTCCGGCGGCGCGGCGGCCGCGATCGCCGCGGGTGTGCAGGCCGCGGGCGACGGTTCCGATACCGGCGGCTCCCTGCGGATGCCCGCCTCGTTCAACAATCTGGTGGGGCTGCGGCCGTCCAACGGCTGGATCCCGCACACCCTGCCCGGCAATCCCTGGGAGTGGCTGAGTCAGGCGGGCTTCATGGCGCGCACGGTCGGCGACGTCGCCTGGCTGATGGACCTGGTGTCCGGACCGGACCCGCGGGCGGAGACGGACCGCCACGAACCGGGCCGATTCGACCTGCCCGAGTACACCCAGCCGGACTTCCAACCGGATCTTGGGGGACGGCGGATCGGGTTCGCCCCCGATCTGGGCGGCCTGCTGGAGGTCGACGCCGAGGTCGCCGCCATTGTGGGAACCGCTGCCGAGGTGTTCGCCGGGCTGGGCGCTGACCTGGACGGGACGGTCCCCGACCTATCGTGCGCCGGCGAGGTGTTCGCTGTGGCCCGCGCCTTCGAGTTCGGCCTGAATTACGGGCACCTGCTGGCCGAGCACGCCGATCAGATGAAGCCGGCGCTGCGGGGGAACATCAGGGCCGGGCTCGAATTGGGCCCCGAACGGATCTTCGCGGCGGTCCACGCCAGGGGCCGCCTCTGGGCGGCCGTGCAGGATTACTTCGCCGACCATGCCGCGCTGGTGACCGTGACCAGCCAGGTGCTGCCCTTCGACGCGGAACTGGAATTCCCAGCCGAACTGGCCGGGCATCCGGTGCGGGACTATCTGTCCTGGATGGACGCGACCACGTTGATCTCGGCCACGGGCTGTCCCGCGGTGAGTGTGCCCGCCGGGTTCAGCGCCTCCGGTCTGCCGGTGGGCCTGCAGATCATCGGCGCGCCGGGGGATGACGCGGGCGTCCTGCAGATCGCCCACGCCTTCGAAGTCGCGACCGGCTACGGGATGCGCCGGCCAGGGCCGCTACCCGGCCCGTCGGCGCACAGGCTGCCCGGCGGCGGGCCGGCCGCATAGAATCGAGCCATGCCACAGACCCCTGCCCCCGCCCTGCGCGTCGAGGAGTACCGAGCCCGGATCTGGGATCTGGTGCACGTCCTGCGCCGGGTCGAAACCGTGTCGATCGCCGATCTGGCCGCCGCTCCCACCCCCGTGGTGCTGGCCCATGATGTGCACAGTCCGCTGGCTGTCCCGCCGTTCGACAATTCCCAGATGGACGGTTTCGCGGTGGACAGCTCCTTCGCCGGCGGGGCCCAGTCGGGCGCAGGGCCCGCCGGCGGGGTGGCGGAGTTGCCGCTCATGCCGATGGTCACCGCGGGCAGCCCGCCCCCGGCCCTGGAACCCGGATATGCGATGCCCGTGATGACGGGCGGGCGCATCCCCGCCGGGGCGGACTGTGTGGTGCCGGTGGAGGAGACGGAAGCAGGCTTCGCACACCGGGAGAGCGTGCGCCTGCGGGCCGATGCGCAGCTGAGCCCGGGGCGATTCGTGCGCACGGCGGGCAGCGACACGGCCCCGGGCGCGTTGATCGCCACCGCGGGAACGGTCCTCACGCCCGCCCTGCTGGGCGTGCTGGCCAGCGTGGGCCTGGCCGAGGTGCCCGTCCTGGCGCCTGTGCGCATCGCCCTGGTCTCCACCGGCGACGAGGTCGTGGCGCCCGGGCAGGAGCGGGGCCCGGCCCAGATCTACGATGCGAACTCCTTCGCCGCGACCGCCGCACTGAACGCCGCGGGCGCCACGGTCGTCCACGTGCTGCGGGTGCCAGACGACCCGCGCCTGCTCTTGGACCGGATCGCCGCCATCCGGGCAGACGTCGACCTGGTGGTCTCGATGGGCGGGATCTCCAAGGGAGCCAAGGAAGTGCTCCGACTGGCCGCGGACCTCGAGGCCGAGCGAGCGGGTGAGCAGGCCGCGGGCGCGGAGCCGGCGGGTGCGGAACCTGCCGAGTGCGGCGAGCTGACATTCGCCTCGGTCGCCATGCAGCCGGGCGGACCCCAGGGCTGTGGCCGACTGGCCGGACTGCCGTGGATCGCAGCCCCCGGCAACCCCGTGTCCACCCTCATCACCATCGAGATGTTCATCCGACCCGCACTCCTGGGCATCGCCCCCGGAATCGCGCCCCGGCCGCACATGCGGGCGCGATTGAATGCGGAGTCGGGTGAGGCCTCGCCTGTGGCGAATACCCAGGTGCGCAGGGCGCTGCTGTGCGAGGACGGCACCGTCACCCTGCAGGGCGGGCCGTCCTCGCACCTGCTGGCGGCCTATGCGCGGGCCGATGCGCTGGCCATCATCCCGGTGGGCGTCGACCGGGTGGAGCCCGGAGAGGAACTGGACGTGTGGAGGATCGGATGAGTGAGGACGGGGCAGTGAACCTGTCGCATATCGACGAACAGGGCAGGGCGCAGATGGTCGACGTGTCCGCGAAGGCACAGACCAAGCGGGTGGCGCTGGCCACGGGAACCGTGCGGACCACGCGGGAGGTCATCGAGCTGATCTCCTCGTGCGGCCTGCCCAAGGGCGAAGCACTGCAGGTGGCCAGGGTCGCGGGCATCATGGGGGCCAAGCGGACCCCCGAACTCATCCCGCTGTGCCACACCCTGCTGCTCTCCGGAGTCGAGGTCGAATTCGAGCTGGCGGAATCCGCCGTCCACATCAGCGCGCGCGTCAAGACCTCCGGGCAGACCGGGGTGGAGATGGAGGCGCTGACCGCCGTCAGCGTGGCGGCCCTGACCGTGTTCGACATGATCAAGGCGGTGGACAAGGCCGCGGTGCTCACCGACATCCGCGTCGAGCACAAGTCCGGCGGCAAGTCGGGGGAGTGGGTGCGCGATGAGCGGAACTGACGGGCCCTGTTATCGGATCGCACAGGCGGCAGACCTGCTGGGCGTCAGCCCCGATACCGTGCGGCGCTGGATCGCCGCGGGACGCCTGCCGGACGGCAGTGACGAATCGGGGCGGACCGTGGTCGACGGTGCCGGTCTGGCCCAGCTGGCCCAGGAGCTGAGCACCGCTCCCGAGGGCGTGCACCAGTCCGCGAGTTCGGCCAGGAACCGTTTCGTGGGCCTGGTGACGGGGATCAAGAAGGACACCGTGATGGCCCAGGTGGACATCCAGGCGGGCCCACACCGGGTGGTCTCCCTGATCTCCCGCGAGGCCCTGGACGATCTGGGCCTACAGCTGGGATCTTTGGCAGTCGCCACCGTGAAGGCGACGAATGTCATCGTGGAGAGTCCTGAAAGTTAAGGCCCCGATTCGGCAAGTGCTCATAGAATCCCAGAACTGTCGCCGCAGGTGCGTTCCTGGAGCCGTGATCGAAGACGCATGTGCGAAACTTGATTCCGACTTCTCCCATCGCTGTGCCAGATGAACGCCGCCAGTGCGGCGTCCTTCGGCCACCGGCGGGAACACTCGATCGGTCCCCACCCGGGACGAACGTAAGGAAGACGGACATGCGATTCAACGGCAAGCGGACTGCGGGCCTGCTGGCGGGACTCGCGGCAGCGGGACTGTTGCTGAGCGCCTGCGGGCAGGGGACCTCGGACGCCAAGGACGGAAATGGTGAGGAGAAGACCCTGACGGTCTTCGCCGCCGCCAGCCTGACCCAGACCTTCGACGAACTGGGCAAGACCTTCGAGGGCGAGCACCCCGGCGTGAAGGTCCGCTTCAGCTATGCGGGCTCCTCCGAACTGGTCACCCAGATCCAGGAGGGCGCGCCGGCCGATGTGTTCGCCTCCGCGGACGAGAAGAACATGCAGAAGGCCACCGATGCCAAGCTGATGGACGGTACCCCGGTGCCTTTCGCCACGAATGTGCTGACGATCGCCACCGCACCTGACAACCCGAAGAAGATCACGGGGTTCAAGGACCTGACGAAGGACGGCACGAGCGTCGTGGTGTGCGCCGAGGGAGTGCCGTGCGGCAACGCCACCAAGACGGTGGAGGACAAGACCGGGGTGAAGCTCAAGCCCGTGAGTGAGGAATCCAAGGTCACCGATGTGCTGGGCAAGGTCCAGTCCGGTCAGGCCGATGCCGGGCTGGTCTACGTGACCGACGCCAAGGGCGCAGGGGACAAGGTCACCGCCGTGGACTTCCCCGAATCCGACCAGGCCGTCAACACCTACCCGATCGGCGTCGTGAAAGACGCCAAGCAGGCCGACCTGGCCCGCGAATTCCAGGACATGGTCACCGGCGAACAGGGCCAGAAGGTCCTCGGCGAAGCGGGCTTCGGCAAGCCGTGAGGTCTGAGCCGGGGGCAGGCGGACGTGGACCGGCGGGGGTTCCCCTGCCGCGCTGGCTGTGGGTGCCGGCCGGGCTCGCCGCCCTGCTCGTGCTCCTGCCCCTGGCCGGCCTGCTCAGCCGAGTCGACTACACCCACTTCTGGTCGCTGGTGACCAGCGAGTCGGCGCTCACCGCGCTGCGCCTGTCACTGCTCACCGCCACGGTCGCGACCCTCATCTGCCTGCTGCTGGGGGTGCCCTTGGCACTGGTCTTCGCCCGGACGAGGTTTCCCGGACGGTCCGTCCTGCGCTCGCTGACGCTGCTGCCGCTGGTACTGCCGCCCGTGGTCGGCGGTATCGCCCTGCTCTTCACCTTCGGGCGGATGGGCCTGGTCGGACGGCAGCTGGAAGCCGTGGGCATCCACATCGCATTCTCGACCGTGGCGGTGATCCTGGCGCAGGCATTCGTCGCCCTGCCCTTCATGGTGATGACCGTCGAGGGGGCGCTCAACAGTCTGGACAGCCGGTTCGAACTGGCGGCCCTGGCCCTGGGTGCCAAGCCGGGATACGTGCTGCGCCGCGTCACCCTGCCCGTGCTGGGGCCGGCGCTGGTGTCGGGGACGGTGCTGTGCTTCGCCCGGGCGCTGGGGGAGTTCGGCGCTACCGTGACCTTCGCCGGGTCCCTGCAGGGCACCACCAGGACCCTGCCCCTGGAGATCTACCTGACCCGGGAGACGGATTCGGATGCGGCGGTGGCCATGTCGATGATGCTGGTCGTCATCGCGATGGTCATTGTCGTGGGGACCTACGGATGGGCGGATCATCGGAGGCGCGGTGAGACCGCCGGCAGCGGGGCCGTCGGTGGTAGGGCCAGCGGTGGTAGCGCCCGAGCAAGTGGGTCTGGAACGAGTGGGGCATCCGGGAAATCCGGCCGGGGCACTGGCGGGGAACCCGTTGCTGCCGGTGCAGGCGAGGAGTCGGGTTCTGCCGGTGCCGGCCTGGAATGCGACTTCGACCTGCCCAGCCGGAGCCTGGACGTGTCGTTCATCGTTCCCGCTGGGGTGACCTGTGCCCTGATCGGGCCCAATGGTTCGGGCAAGTCCACCACCCTGGATGTGCTCTCGGGCCTGGTGCGCCCGCGAGCCGTGCGGATTCGATTGGGCTCGGAGCTGCTGACCGACGTCAGTGCCGGGCGTGGAGTGACGGCGGCGCCGTGGAAACGACCCATCGTGCAGCTGAGCCAGAAGCCCTGGTTGTTCCCGCACCTGAACGTGTTGGACAATGCGGCCTTCGGGCTGCGCGCCAGGGGGCTGGGCAAACGGGAGGCCAGGAACAGGGCGTTCGACCTGTTGGACCGTGTGGGAGCGGCCGAACTGGCGGGCCGCCGGCCCATGCAGTTGTCCGGTGGACAGGCCCAGCGGGTGGCCATTGCCCGGGCCCTGGCCGTGCGCCCGGAGCTGGTACTGCTGGACGAGCCCCTGGCCGCGCTGGACACGGAATCGCAGGAGACGATCCGCGTCCTGTTGCGTGAACTCCTGGCGGGGACGAGCACCGTGCTGGTCACCCACGACCAACGGGATCTGGACTTGGCCGACCGGGTGCTGGTGATGGATGCGGGCCGAATCGTCCAAGACGCTCCGCTACAGGACTTCCAGGCGGCCCCCGCAACGGAATTCGCCGCCCGCTTCGTCACCCGAACGGTGTGAACCTCGGGGCCTGTGCGGGGAGGGGCGGACTGAGTTCCACACCAGTGCAGCGCAAGAGGAACCCTGACGCATGACAAGCGCAGATTCACATCGCGTGCGGACATACCCGCACGCGATGTGAATCTGCGCTTGTCATGCCGACCGACCGGGGTCGTGGGATCCCGGATGAGTCCGTCGGTTAGTTCTTCTGGCTTCTCGAGAACTTCCCACCCCGGTCGGCCAGGGCGCCTGCGATGACCAGCAGGCCGCCGAAGGCCATGACCACGCCGACCCAGAAGGTCGAGTTGGTGGGTGATGCCACGACCAGGCTGAGTGCGCCCAAGGGTGCCAGCGCGCCGGAGATCGCGGTACCGACCTCGCGTCCGATGCCCACACCGCTGCTGCGCACATCGGCGGGGAACTGCCGCGACAGGAATGCGCCCTGGGCGGAGAACATCATGGGCGCGATGATCCCGGTGCCGATGCCCAGCGCCACGAACACGCCCCAGGTGGTGCCGTTGGACAGCAGCCAGAGGAAGATGAAGGCGAAGACCGCGGAGATGACGCCACCGTAGCCGATGACCTTCTTCGAGCCGATTTGGTCACACAGCCAGCCGAAGATCGGCACGACGATGATCGCTATCGCTGCGGCCACTGTCACGGAGGCCGAAGCGGTCGAGGCCGAGAACCCCTGGAACTGTTTGACATAGGCAATCGAGAACGTCTTGAAGATATAGCTGACCGCGTTGTAGCCCAGGGCCACCAGCAGGACGACCAGCAGGCTGGGCCAGTGCTTGGCGAACAGAGTGCGCAAGCGGGTGTCGGCCTGCTCGTTGTTCTTCACACGCTTTTCGAACTCGGGGGATTCCGGGACGGCGGAGCGAACCCACAGGCCGATCGCCACCAGCACGATGCTGACGAGGAAGCCGATGCGCCAGCCACCGTTGATCAGGAATTCATCGCCTTTGAGGCTGAGCAGGTAGACGGCCGCGGAGCTGATGAGCAGACCAATGTTCAGGCCCAGTGCGGGCCACGATCCCTGTGCCCCGCGCTTGTCCGCCCTGGCGTGCTCATAGGCGTTGACGGCCGAGGACGTGTATTCCGCACCGGCGCCCAGACCCTGCAGGATGCGCAGTACGACGAGCAGGATTGGAGCCCAGACGCCGGCGGTGTCGTAGCTGGGCAGGCAGCCGATGAGGAAGCTGGCGATGCCCATCAGCGTGAAGGTGATGACCAGGTTCTTCTTCCGCCCGATCCGATCGCCCAAGTGGCCGAACAGGAATCCGCCCAGTGGACGTGCGATGAAACCGACGGCGAAGGTCGCGAAGGCCGAAAGGGTTGCGACTTGGGGATCGGACTTCGGAAAGAAGACGTGGCCGAACACGATTGAGGCCATCGTCGCGTAGAGGTAGAAGTCGTACCATTCGACAGTGGTTCCGACCAGGGTGGCAGTGCGGACCCGGGACAGGCGCTTCTTCTCCTGTTCCGGGGTCTCACCGGTGATGACAGAGTTCGTCATTGATGCTCCATATTTATTGATTTATTGGGGGTGGTATTACGAGGGGAGTGTCTACTCCCGCGGTTCAGATCTGGGAGATCAGATCCCGTGGCGGTCGGCCAGGCCGTCGACGATGTATTCGGCGATGGCCATCGAGGACGTGGCGCCCGGCGAGGGGGCGTTGCGGATCAGCGTGACATTGCCCAGGTTCTCGATCGCGAAGTCGTCGACCAGGCCGCCGTCGGCCGCCATCGCCTGGGCGCGGATGCCGCGGGTGATCGGCGTGGTCTCCACATCGGCCAGAGCCGGAACGTATTCGGCGGCCCCGCGCAGGAAGCTCTTGCGCGATACCACCGACTTGATCTCGCGCACCGCGGCCTTCGCGTTCTGGCCGGCGAACTTCCAGAACCCTGGGTTCAGCGCCACGTCGAGGCTGTCCTTGACGCCCAGCTTGTAGCCGGCGTAGTTCTCCCGGCCGAACGACAGGAAGGCGTTGGGGCCCACCAGCAGTTCGCCGTCGACGCGCTTGGTCACGTGCACGCCCAAGAACGGGTAGGCGGGGTCCGGCACGGGGTAGACCAGGCCGCGCACCACATCGCGGTGGGACGATTCGACCTGTGAGTACTGGCCGAAGAACGGCACGATCGCCGGGTTCTTGTCCCCGCCGGCCAGCTTGGCCACACGGTCGGACTGCAGGCCGGCACACGCAACGACATAGGTGAAGGAGTGTTCGCCGTAGGGGGTGCGCACCTTCACCCCGGAGGCGTTGGGCGTCATGCCGACGACCTCGGTCGCGAAGTGGATGGCGCCGCCGCGGGCGACGAAGTCCTCGGCCAGGGCCTCGGTCAGCGCCCGGTAGTCCACGATCGCGGTGTGCGGGGAGTGCAGGGCGGTCCGGCCCACGGCGTTCGGTTCGATTTCGCGGATCTGTTCGGGGCCGATCATCGCGACGTCGGGCACGCCGTTGGCGGTCGCCTTCTCATAGATCGCCTGCAGGCGGGGCTCCTCCTCGGCGTCGAGGGCGACGACGATCTTGCCGCACTCGTCGTAGGGGACCTCGTGCTCCAGGGCGAAGTCGTGCAGCAGGCCAACGCCGCGCCGGCACAGGCGCGCCTTGAGGCCGCCGGGCTGGTAGTACAGTCCCGCGTGCACGACGCCCGAATTGTGGCCGGTCTGGTGGGCGGCCACGTCAGCGGCCTTCTCGAATACGGTGACGTCCGCGCCGGGGTAGCGCAGCAGCAGTTCGCGGGCGGTGGCGATGCCGATGATCCCGGCGCCGATCACCGCGAACGATGCGGTCTTGTCAGTCATGTCTGTGTTCCATCCTGGTAGGTGTGCTGAAGGTGGCGGTCGATCGGCGACCGGCAGGGCGCCGAGGTGCGGGCGGGCACGGTCCGGCCCGTGGCCTCGGCGCCGGGTAGTGCGGGCGGGCTGAGATAATGCCAGCATGCCCGCATTGCCCAAACCCGCCACCCTCACGGAAACCGTGACCGCCGAACTCAAGAGCCAGATCATGGGCGGGGCGCTGGTGCCGGACGAACGGTACACCGCCGGGCAGTTGGCCGAGACGCTCGGCGTATCGCGCACTCCGGTGCGCGAGGCCCTGCTCGAACTCTCGCGGCTGGGCCTGGTCGAGATCGAGAAGAACCGCGGGGTGCGGATTCTCAGCTCCAGCCCGTCGACCTTCATCGAGATCTACCAGCTGCGCCTGATGCTGGAGATTCCACTGGCGCGCCGGGCGGTGGCCCTGGCGACCGCGGAATCCGTCGCCGAGGTCGATGCCGCCTATGCGAGTTTCTCCCGTGCCGCGCAGGACGGGAACACCGCCGCGCTGCTGCGCGCCGACCGGGACTTCCATGATGCGCTGCTGCGGGGTGCGGATAACCGACGGGCCCTGGACATGCTGCGCCAGCAGCGCGATCTGGTGCTGGACACGGGGGTGGGAACGGTGCCGGCCTCGCGCAGCGCCGCCGAGTGCTTCGCCGACCACGCGGACGTCTACGCGGCCTTCAAAGCCGGGGACCAGGACGCGCTGGCGCGTGCGATGGGTCGTCACATCGTCAACACCGCGCAGATCCTGATGCGCCAGGAGGCGGGGAAGCGACCCGAATTCGGCACTGTCGACACCCTCGCGGCACTGAGCTGGTTGGTGGATTAGCACCGCGCCGGACGTATGCCGGGCGCGGAGGCAGCAGAGTGCCGCGGACACGCGCTGGGGTGCGCTGGCGGCGTGCGGCATGACTGCGTCCTCGAGGTCTGCTGGGGTTTGTTGTGCTTGGGGGGGCTCTGCTCTGGGCCCGGTTCGCGGGCATCCGTGTGGAGCTCCGTGTGAACTCTAGCACCTTGTTGCATGTTGCATGCAACTTAAGTGTGAGGGAGTTGAGACGGTGCTGCGAGGCCTCGCCGGCCCGGGACCAGCCGGCCTAGTTCTCTTCTGCCTGCGCGGCCTCGGCGGCGCGGCGCTCGCGGCCCTCGAGGATCTGCTCCAACACGATCGTCGCAACACCGCAGACCAGGCCGATGACGGTGGCCAGGAGGCGCTCACCCGCGATGTCCACCCCGGTGCCCGGATGGCTGACGGCGGTCATGGCCAGGGCCTGCACGGTGATGAAGACGATGCCGATCGCATAGTTGCGCAGGACGAACAGCTCGGTCAGGCCCTGGGCCAGGACCAAGGTGGTGATGGTGGCCCAGACCGGCATGTCCCACAACAGCAGGGGAGTGGCGATGACGGCGCCGATCAGGGTTCCGGTGAACCGGTGCAGGGCGCGGATCTTCCAATTGGCGCCGTGTGGTCGGGATGCCATGGCGATCGCGGTGACCGTGCCCCAGTAGGCGTGTTCCGGGGTGGCCAGCCAGCCGAAGAAGCTGCCCGCAAGGGCCGCAATGAGCACGACCAGGGTGGTCTCGGAGAAGAAGGTGCCCCGTAGGCGGTGAGTCTTCGGCGGGAAATCCTGCGTCAGATTCGGATTGTGGTGGAAGGACTGGAGGAGCGTGAGGACCAGTGCGAAGGCCCCGGTGCCGGCGGCTGCTACGAAAATCGACAGCGCCTTGGACCCGTCGACGTCTGCCGTATTGGAGAACGCGCCCGCAGCGAAGGCCACGAACAGTCCGGCCGGGGCGCGCCAGACCCTGGACCGGTTGATCGCGTCGATGCACACCGCGTAGACCGCGACGACCAGCACGGAGATCAGCGGGCTGGGCGACCAGGCTGCGCAGGCCACGCCGATCATGATGGCCGCGATCACGGTCAGCCCGCCCTCGGCCTGGGCCCGCATGGCATGTCGCGGCGGGACGTTGCGGGCGAACAGGGCGGAGAATGCGCCGAAGGCGGCGGCGCCGAACAGGTCGGTGCGCTCGAATCCGGTGAGGATGAGAAGCGAAACGATGAGGCACAGCATCGCTTTGATGGAGACCTGGACGTCACCGTTGAGTGGCGAGATCCGCGCGAATTCGCGGGCGAATGCTGCGGTCCTGCCGGTCTTCCCCCTCGGCTGGTCGGGAGTGGGCGATGACGGGGCCGAGGGGCTCAAAAGAGATGCAGTCCTTCCACGGGGAACAGGGATGATGAGTCCATTTTATCGTCTGGTGTGCAGTGCCTCCGTTCCTATGCAGAGACCGTGGACTCGACGGATGCCAGTCCGCGCAGCGCGGTGAGCAGGCTGCCGTCGAGGATGGCCCGGTGGACTGCCTGCGGATCGATGCCCAGGTCCTGCGCCTCGTAGGTGGCGGAAATGAAGGTCAGCAGGGTGTCTGCATCAGCCCGCGCCAGCTGCGAGCGATCGAAGGTCATCCACGGGGTGCCCGCCTGTGCGAGTTTCATGAAGGCGTTGTCCACATGGAATTCCGCCAGAGCGGTATGCAGTTCGGTCACCGTGGCCGAGGTCTCGGCCGGCTGGGCGGCGGTACCTTCCAAAGGCTCCAGAACGTCGATGAACTTCGTCAGGTTGGCATAGTGGGAGTCTTCTAGGATGCCCGGCTGATCAGGCTGTGAGGTCTCAGGGGCCTGGTCCGCGCGCAGAGTGATGAGAAGGTCGTCGGGATCCAACCCCAGATAGGCGAACGTCCTCCTGAGCTGTACGACCTTCGTCATGGTGTTGGTGTCTGCATATGCCCACAGACCCGGGACTACCTGCCATTCCTTCTTCATATGTACGGGCATGCGGTCGGAAGCCACCAGCCAGTCCTGGTCGGTGGCGAACTCGAATACCCGGTCGCGGTAATTCTCGGCAAGGATTGTCAGGACCCGGATGAACAGATCCCGCCAGCTACGCACGGTCGCCGCTGCGTCCTGATACTCGAATCGCACGGCATCGCGGCCCTTGAAATCCGTGTCGGTTCCCAGCGGTTCGACCGGTAGCTGGGGCTTGGGCGGGACGAAGGAAGTCTGTGGGTAGTCCCAGTAGGCCAGGGCCTCGCGCACCAGACGTTCGGACCGGGCGCGGAGCTGCTCCACGGTCCACACGGGGGATTCCTTCATCTCCTGGTTGAGGCGGTAGGGGGAGTGGGCGAAGCCGTTCTCCGTTGTGCGCTTCTGTTCATAGGGGGAATTGGAGTACGAGGAGTTATAGCCGGTGACCGTCAGGTTGCCGATCCGGTGCAGCCAGGTTTCATGGATTTCCGTAGCATCCTGGCCGAGCTCGGCCCGCCACGCTTCCGTGAGTGTCTGCGGCATGATGTGTTCGACGCTCAACGTCCCCTCGGCTAGGCGTCCGGCGATATCGCGCACATCGTTGGAGTCCCCGTTCTCCAAGCACTCGAACATGTACTGGCGGCGTTCGGACCGGATCTTGTAGAGGTTGTGGGTGGCGAAGTCCTCGGCGAACCATTGATCGTCTGGGAAGATTCCGCTGCCCTCGCGGCGGCGCAGGGAGTAAGCCAAGACGTCTGAGAACCTGCTGCCGGGCGTCTGGATGCGGCGCAGTTCCGCGTATAAAGTCGCAAAGACCTTGTTGAGGCCGTTAGTCGGGATATCGCAGGCGAAGCGGCGGAACATATAGGACTCAATGATGTCGATGACCCGGACGAATTCGCCTTCGGACAGTGCGCCGGCACGGAAGTCGGCGATCACCGGCATGAAGAACGGCAGGGCCACATCCTGGCGCAGGATGTTCAACTTGCGCAGTTTGGCGTCTGCCGCCTTCGACCCTGTGTCCGCGGCGCGGACCCGGCGGTAACAATCCGAATAGTCCCGGACCTCGGCCAGGAGAGCGGCGCCACGCAAGCCGGTGTCGGCGGCGAATTTCTTGAAGGATTCGTATACTCGGTCGAAGCGTGGGGTCTTCGAGGTCTTGGCGGTGAGGTACCAGCGCAGGAAGTCATCGGTCTCGTAACCGACATTGACCTCGATGCGGTTCCAGAAGTCTTCGTAGACGACTTCCTGGTCCTTCGCGGATAGGCCCATCAGCACCAGGTTGCGGATCTTGTCGGCTTCGGACAGAGCCAAACCTGTTGAGTTCAGGCTTTCGAAGATGCGCTGGGGATCGTCCTCGGGTTCGAGGTCCAAGTGCATGACCTCCAGACGGCAGATGGCGTCCCAGATCTGGTCGGCGTCGAGGCCCAGCTTGGGGAGCTCGGTGAGGAAGTAACGGTAGTTCGCGGTGACATTGGACCGCTCGATGAATTCGGATTCCGGTCCGAAGAGCCGTCGGTACGCCCGCGCATCGTTCTTGACCGGTTTGAGCTTGAAACGGGTATCGCCTGTGGCCTGATCCTTGAGTAGGTAATTCCGGCGCAGCCGTTCTCCCAAACCCGGGTCGGGCGCCTCGATAGCGCCATCGTCGACCAGGCGGGACAGGGCCAACATCAGCAGACTGACCGTGGTCAGACGCTGTTGGCCGTCGATTACGACCCATTCCCATGAACTGTCGGGCTTACCCACCACCGCCCCGAAGAAGTGCTTGCGGCGACCGGTTGCAATGAGCTCTGCGAGGTCGTCGAGGAGCTGTCGACAGTTGTCGATCTTCCAGTCGTAATTGCGCTGGTAGACGGGGATGACCAGCTCTTTGTCTCGGGAATCATAGATCTTGTAGACCTCGGTAACTTGACCACGCATGTCTTGAGGCTATCGGAACACAGGGCGGAGCTCCCGGTCTTCCATCCCGTGAACGGTCGCGGATTCTGGGAACATCCCACCCTGGTCCGGCAGGGCCCATCCGGCGTAGGGTGGCCTTATATAAACATTCGCCTATGAAAGGACATGCGATGAAGGCCGTCGTCTTCGAAGAATTCCAGACATTCCCCGTCCTCAAGGACGTGGACAAGCCCACCCCCGGACCCGGCGAGGTCCTCCTCAAGGTCGCCGGCGCCGGCTGCTGCCACTCCGACGTCTCCGTGTTCCAGGACTACACGCCGGAAACCGGCAGCCACACGAAGCCGCCGTTCATCCTCGGCCACGAGACCGCCGGCTGGGTCGAAGAGGTCGGCACCGGCGTGACCGGCTTCGCCAAGGGCGATGCCTACCTGGTCTACGGGCCCACCGGCTGCGGCCACTGCCCGCGCTGCGTGGCCGGCCAGGAGAACTACTGCGAGAACGTGGAGACCAACGAATCGCTGGCCATCGGCCTGGGCCGCGACGGCGGCATGGCCGAGTACATGAAGGTACCCGCCCGCAACCTCGTGCCGCTGGGCGATGCCGACCCGGTCGCCGCCGCACCACTGGCCGACGCCGCCCTGACCCCCTACCACGCGGTCAAGGCCGCGCTGCCCAAGCTGGCCGGCGGCGGCAAGTACGCACTGGTCATCGGCCTGGGCGGGCTGGGCCAGATCGCCATCCAGATCCTCAAAGCCCTGACCGGCGCCACCATCATCGCCACCGATATGAAGCCCGAGGCGATGGCCAAGGCCGAGGCCGCCGGTGCCGTCACCGTGCCCGGCGGCGAGGGCCAGGTCGAGAAGATCCTGGAGCTCACCGGGGGCCGCGGCGTTGACGCCGCCTTCGACTTCGTCGGCATCGCCCCGACGATCGCCACGGCCCAGGCCGCCGCCGGGGTCGGTTCGCGCGTGACCGTCGTCGGCATCGCCGGCGGCAAGGCCGAATTCGACTGGTACACCCGCCCCTATGAGCAGGAACTGCTGGGCGTCTACTGGGGCTCCATCTCCGAACTGCACGAGGTCGCCGGCATGTACCGTGCGGGCCAGATCAAGCCGGAGATCGAAACCTATTCGATGGACGACGCGCTGGTGGCCTACCGGAAGCTGGTCGACGGCAAGCTGTCCGCCCGCGCCGTCGTCGTGCCTAACCCGAAGGCCTGAGCTTCATCCAGCCAGCTGAGTTCCACTACATCCTGGTTTGTCGAAATTCAGCCCGAAATGCCGATATATCGACAATCCGGGGCGTAGTGGAACCTGTGGCTGGTAGACTAATTGGGATGCCGGGCGATACTGTGCCGGCCAGTGGCTGCCAGAACAACGGCGGATACCGTTAGCAGTCCTTCCACTTTTCCGCGCAATCCCTTTTTCAGCGCGGCGACGAATCGAAGCATATCTTCACCACAGCTCAACCATTTCAATCATCGTCCCTGCCCGCTTCACCCAAGCATCGGCACAACAGGGTCCCCCAGGACCGTCGTCAGAGCGGCCCCGAGTCATCATTCCTGGCACCGCCCATCGGATCCCCCACCGCCACGCCGACGACGACGTGGCGCAGGGTAGATCACCATACCTTCGCCGGCAATCGCGGCGGAGACTACGCGGGCTACATCTTTAAGGCCGATGGCCGGTACACCTATACCGACCAGGTGGGTCGCTGCATCGGCAGTTTCCCCGATCTGACCACGGCTATGACTGTCGGCGCGATGGCTGCCGGGCTGGGCCTCCAACCCAGCGCCGCCTGAGCCTCACCCCGCCGGGCGTGGGCTGCTGCGGTGGGGCCCATGACCGCGTAGAGTCGTCGAAAAGACCGGACGCACCCGGACCGACCGTCCGCGGCGATTGGGAGGACGCGATGGACAGCAGCACACCTGGCACCCAGGACATCTCCGAACTCGGCAGCCCCGAGCGGGCCCTGCTCGACGGCTTCCGCGACTGGCTGCTGGTCCGTGCGGTGGCCGAGGTCGCCTCGGCCACCGAGGACGCCGCCGGCGACGAGCCCGCCGACGGCCCGGACTCCACCGCACCGTTCGCCGTGGACTCCACGCTATCGCCCGAAATGGCCGCCGAGGATGCGCGTCAGACGGTGGAATTGGTCGAGCACCTGTTCCGTCTGGCGCCCACCCTGGACGATTCCTACACCCTGGCCCGGCCCGACGAGGAGCTGGTCGAGGCCCTGCTGTCCGACGCCGAATCGCTGGCGAGCGAACCGCTGGAGGATGCGGTGGACGCCGAACAGCTCGAAGCGCTGCTGGCCGAGAACCCCGACTACCTGGAGGAGGTCACACAGGCGCAGGCGCAGTTCCCCACCGTCGTCGCCCTGGCCCTGGACGACTACCTGCAGTACCTCCTCGAACTCGACCGCCCGGATGTGCCATCGGCCGAACTGTCCCAGGCCCACGACCTCATCCAGTTCCGGCTGTTCAGCATGGTCGACATCGGCGATCAACTGCTGCTCGACACACCGGGCGGCGCCGGCGCGGACGGACTGGGCACCGGGGGCCACACGCCCCGCCTGGCCGATGCCTTCGAAGAACCGCCCGCGGACACGGTCCTGGCCGCGACCTCGGCCATCAAACCGGTGGCCGCGATCGAACGACTGCTGGACTGGCTGGGCGATGGCCGCCCGCTCTCGGGCGCCGGGTCAGTGCAGACCGCCGACATCGAGTCGCTGGCCGGCCTGCTGGGGATCACCGCGGACGTGCGCGGCGTGCAGTCGGCCTGGGAGGTGCCGCACCTGGCGGTGTGGCTGCACACCCTGGAGACCAGTGGGGTGCTGGAATACACGGACGAGCGCGTGCTGCCGGGGCCCCGGGCGGAGTCCTTCGGCGCGACGCGCGAGGTGGAGCGGGCCGGCCTGCGCGCGGCGATCGTCGCCAACTACGTCGAGGACGTGTTGTCCTATTACACCTACGACGCCGCCGAGGCCGACCCCGCCGGAGCCGGCCGCGCCCTGCCACTGCTGCTGGGGACGCTCACGGCCGCGCTGCTCTACGGCGAGCCGGACGCCGACATCGAGGCGGCGGCGCCGGCCGCGGCACAGCTGCCGGCCGTGGCCCGCGAGGTGCTGGCCCGGTTCGTCTCCGACGGCGTGCTGGTGGCCCATCCCGACACCCCCGAACGCCCCTACGAGGTCCCGGCCGGCATCGCGCACGCCGTCGCCGATGTGGTCTCGGACGCCACCGAGGCCCTCTGGGAGGACCGCTGACCGCACCTCTGGCCGTCCACTACGTGACGAAATGTCGAAATCCGGGCTGATTCGCCCAGAAATCGACATTTCGTGACGTAGTGGAACTGGAAGGTCAGATGGCGTCGGTGCCGGTTTCGCCGGTGCGCACGCGGACCACCCTGGACACCGGGGTGGCCCAGATCTTCCCGTCGCCGATCTGACCGGTGTGGGCGGCCTCGGCGATCGCCTGGATCGCGGCGTCCACGGACTCGTCGGCCACGACGATCTCCAGGGAGATCTTCGGCAGGAATTCCACCCGCACCTTCTGGGAGCGGTAGACCTCGACCTTGCCGGCCTGAGTGCCGTGGCCCTTGGCCTCGTAGACGGTCATGCCGGTGATGCCGACCTCGTCCAGGGCCGTTTTGACCGGTCCCAGGGCGCTGGGCTGGAGGATTGCGGTGATGAGTTGCATGGTGCTTCCTTCGTGGTAGTTCTCGGCCGCGGTGCGGCCCGGCCGATCAGGCGCGGATATCGTCCAGATCGTACGCGGTCTCCGCGTGCAGGGTGGTGTCCAGGCCCGCGGCCTCCGCGGCCCCGTCGACTCGCAGGCCCATCGTCTTCTTGATCACCCAGGCGATCAGGCTGGTGACGATGAAGGTGTAGGCGAACACCGCGACGACCGCGATGGCCTCGCGCCCCAGCAGGGTGAGGTCGCCGCCGTAGAGCAGACCGGCCTCGCCCGCGGGGGAATCGGGGGCGGCCAGGAAGCCGATGGCCAGGGTGCCGAAGATGCCGGGGAACATGTGGATCGCCACCGCGTCCAGGGCGTCGTCGTAGCCCAGCCGCTCCTTGAGCCCCAGCGTGGCGAAGGCGATCATCCCGGCGATCAGGCCGATGAGCACCGCGCCCAGCGGCGACACCGAGTTCGCCGCCGGCGTGATGCCCACCAGGCCGGCCAGGATGCCGGAGATGGCGCCCAGGGAGGTGGCGAACTTCCGGCGCAGCCGCTCGACGAACAGCCAGCCCAACAGTCCGGCGCAGGAGGCGATGAGCGTATTGGCCAGGGCCACCCCGGCGCTTTCGTTGATCCCGCCCGAGGAGCCGCCGTTGAAGCCGTACCAGCCCACCATCAGCAGCCCCGCGCCGATGATCGCCACCGGCAGATTGCCCGGCCGGCCCACCGCGGGGAAGTTCTTGCGCTTGCCCAGGAAGATCGCCAGCACCAGGGCCGCGACGCCCGCGTTCATGTGCACCGCGGTGCCGCCGGCGAAGTCCAGGGACTGGATCTTATTGGCGATCCAGCCGCCGGTGACGGATCCGTCCTCGGAGTCGAAGGCGAAGACCCAGTGGGCCACCGGGAAGTAGACCAGAGTGGCCCAGACTCCGGCGAAGACCAGCCAGCTGGAGAACTTCATCCGGCCCTCGACGGCCCCGCCGATGATGCCGACGGTCAGTCCGGCGAAGATCAGCTGGAAGACCGCGATGAGGATCGCGGGCACAGCCCCCGGCGCGGTTTCCTCGCCCAGCAGCGAGCCGATGCCGAACAGTCCGGCGGGATTGCCGATCAGGCCCAGCCCGCCGGCGGAATCGCCCAGGGTCAGCCCGTAGCCGTAGAGGACCCACAGGACGGCGGTGACGGCGAATCCGCCGAACACGATCATGACGGTGTTGAGGATGTTCTTGGTGCGGGACAGGCCCCCGTAGTACAGGGCCAGGCCGGGCAGCATCAGGGTGACCGCGACGGTCGCCGTGAGCATCCAGCCGGAGTTGATCATCGATTCTGTATCCATGCTCGTTCCTTGTCTTCCAACAGGGCGGTCCTTCGAAGGGGACAGCGGGGCGGGGTGGAGCGTTTCGGGGTCAGCCGGCCAGGGCCGTGAGCACCCTGGTCAGGGCTGCGACGCCGGCTTCGACGTCGACCGGGCGGGCGGATTCCGCCGGGGCGTGTGAGGTCCCCGTCGGGTTGCGCACGAACAGCATCGCGGTGGGCACGGCGGCCGCCAGGACGCCGGCATCGTGGCCGGCCCCGGTGTCGAGCACCGGGGCGTCGGGCAGCACGGACTGCAGCCGGGCGCGCAGGCCGGCGTCGAAGTCCACAGCGGGGCTGAAGGACTCCTCTGCGACGGTCACCGTGCAGCCCTCGGCACGGGCCGCCTGCCCGGCTGCGGCCTCGATCGCGGAGACGATCCCGCGGACCGTGGCGTCGTCGCGGTGGCGCACGTCGAGCCAGGCGTCGACCCGGGAGGCGATGACGTTCGTGCCGCCGGGGGTCACCTGCAGGCGCCCCACGGTGGCGCGCGCCTCGGGGACCGCGGCGGCCTGGCAGCGCACCGCGCGGATCAGCCCGGCGGCGACGAACACGGGGTCGTGCCGATCGGCCATCCGGGTCGAGCCGGCGTGGTCGCCGGTGCCGGTGAGCGTGACGTGCCAGCGTCCGTGGGCCAGGATCGCCCCGCCCAGGGCCACCGGCTGGTCCAGGTCGGCGAGCCCCCGGCCCTGCTCCACGTGGAGCTCGACGAATGCGCCGATGCGGGCCAGGGCAGCCAGGTCGGGGCCGATCGTGGCGGGGTCGAGGACCCCGGACTCTGCGGCGGCCCTGGCGAAGGAGGCGCCGGAGTCGTCGGACAGGGCGCGCACGGTGTCAGGGTCGGCAGCCCCGGTGGCCAGGCGCGAGCCCAGGCAGGCCAGTCCGAAGCGGGAGCCCTCCTCCTCGGGCCAGACGGTCACGGCGATCGGCCGGGCCGGACGGAATCCCGCCTCCTGCAGCCGCGCCACGGCCGCCAGGCCCGAGGCCACGCCCAGTGGTCCGTCGAAGTTGCCGCCGCCCGGCACCGAGTCCAGATGGCTGCCGGTCACCACGGCGTCGGCCCGGTCGCCGGTGTCCCACCAGGCCCAGATCACGCCGTTGGAATCGGTGTGCACATCCAGGCCCAGGGCCTTGGCATGGCCGGCGAACCAGTCGCGCAAGCGCAGTTCGGCGGGGCCGAATACCGGCCGGGAGTACCCGCCGCGGACCTCATCGCACCCGATGCCCGCGATCTCGGCCAGCAGCGCATTGGCATCGCGGACATCGGCCGGCGCCACGTTCTGCTCACTCATGCCGGGCGTGCCCATCTCGGATGCACTCATCTCGGATGTATTCATCTCAGGCCACCGCGAATCGCTGGTGATCGGCTCTGAACCGCTCATGGGCCACTCCCGAGGCCACCAGGTCGGCGACCAATTCGCCGAACAGCGGTGCGAACTTCGCGCCCTGTCCCGAGCACGGGCTGATGATCGTGATGCCCTCGGCCCGGTCGATGATCATATCGTCGCGCGGCACATTCGTGAACAGGCACGTGGTCTCCGCATAGGGGGTCGTCTCCAGGCCCGGCACGAACTCGCGGACGAAACCGGTGACGCGCTCGCGGTTGACCGGATCGATCAGCCGGTCCTGGTCGGCCGCGGAGTCGATGGCCTTGCCGCCGTTGTACTCCGCGATCTTCTGCCCGCGGAAGTCGGCATCGCGCCCGCCCGGCAGACTGTAGGCCTGGAATGACTCGCCCTTGTAGATGAACGTGGGCCAGCTGGTGGAGCCGCCGGCCGGGGTCTCGCCCGTGGCCGCGGGGTCGGCATAGGGGAAGTGGTAGGCGTTCTCCTGCTTGACCTCGAACTCCGGCAGCCGGTCGGCGAACCTGGCAGGCAGGTCCAGCCCGCCGAGCAGCCGGGGCAGCCAGCCGCCGGCGGCGACCATGACCTCGGCGGCGGAGATCGTCTCACCGGTGGCCGAGGTCAGCGTGTAGCCGGCGCGCGGGCCGCGGGTCACCGAGGCGACCTCCCAATCGGTCTTGAGCGTCGCGCCGGCGGCGCAGGCCAGCTCGACCATCGCGTTGACGGTCGACTCCGCGTCGATCACGCCCGCGCCGGGGTGCCAGAGCACATCGGTGTCGAAGTCGAGCATGGGCCAGCGCTCCTGCGCCGCCGCAGCGGACAGGAGTTCGTGCTCGACGCCCACGGACTCCAGGGTCCTGGCCAGGGCGTGCGGATCGCGCACGGCTCCGAAGTCAAGGGAGCCCGACGGGGTGATGAGCCGCCGGCCGGATTCGGCCTCGAGCTTGTCCCATGCGGTGCGCGCCTGGACGACCAGGTCCGCGTAGAACGGGTCGGGGTAGGCGTAGCGGAAGATGCGCGCCGAGCCGTGCGAGCTGCCGAGCACGCTGGCCGGGCGGTCGCGTTCGAGCAGGACGACCTCGGCCCCGGTGCGGGCCAGATGCCAGGCGGCCGAGGCCCCGGCCAGGCCGGCGCCGATGATCGCGTAGGTGGTGCTGTCGGAAGTGCTTGCGGGGGTTGCCACTGTGCGTCGTCCTCTCAGGCCAGATCGGGGGTGTTCCAGACGTTGAGCTTGGTGCCGATGCCCATTTTCACCGCGGACTCGTAGACGGTCTTGCCCCAGGCCACGTCCTCGACGCCCATCCCGCCCACGGAGAACAGCACGGGCTGTTCGGGGAATTCGCGGCCCGGTGCCAGGCCGGCGAACACATCGCCGACGTTGACGACGCGCTCGGGGTCCAATTCGCCCGCATCGATCAGGTCCTGCCAATACAGGCCGATCATCCCGAAGGCGGTCTCGTGGCTGGGTGCGGGGTATTCCTCCGCCCAGGCCTCGTAGATCTTCTTGGCGTCGCACAGCAGGCGCGCCTTGCCGGAGAGGGTGTACTCCTTGTCCATCTTGAGGTTCGCCGGCAGGCTGAGGAAGGCGCCGGGCTTGATCCACTCCCCGTCGATGTAGGGGTAGTTCTCGGAGCCGACCAGGCCGGTGACGGCCTCGGAGACGATATCGCAGTCGCGCACCGCGCCCTCAACGGAATCGACGATCTCGATGGTGGTGAACTGCGGGTAGTTCTCCCTGACGTATTCGGCGAAGGTCTCGCTGGTGATGCGGCGGCGGCCGTAGATCTTGACGGTGTCGAGGCTGGGGCGGGCCACCGTCATGGAGTGCAGGGCGGACTTGTTCATGGCGCCGGGGCCGATGATGCCCAGCACCTTCGCGTTCTCCGGGGCCAGTTTGCGGGCGGCGGCGCCGGGGACGGCCGCGGTGCGGTAGGCACTCTCCAGATTGCCGGACATGATGGCGAAGGGGGCGCCGGTCTCCTTGTCGTTGAGCACGATCATGTGGATGGACCGGGGCAGGCCCTTCTCCCGGTTGTCGACGTTCGAGCCGTACCACTTCACCCCGGCGGTGTCGAAGCGTCCGCCCAGGTAGGCGGCCATGGCCATGAAGCGGCGGTCGGGGGCATCCACGGGCATGGTGGGGAAGGGGCTGGAGGCGGGGAAGGAGATCTGGGCGCCGTGCGAGTTCGCGGAGTTGCCCGCCATCCGGTAGTCGCCCTGGGCGACGAGGACCATGACCTCCTCCATCACGTCGATGCACGTGGCCATGTCCTTCATGCCGGCTGCGATGACCTGGGGCTCGTCCAGGTAGAGCAGGTCGATCCTGGTGCCCTGCGGGGCGGTTTCCAGGGCCTGGATCTGTGCTGGGTCGGTGGAGGGCGCGGAGCCGATCTGGGTGGGGGCCTGGGTGGAGGTGGTGGGTTCTGCCGTCATGGTGGTCTCCTCGGGTATCCGGTCGAGTGATCCGTCTGGGTGATCCGGGTCTCGTTGACGTGTGTCGATGTCAAGCAAACCCCCGGAATCCGACTGTGGTCAAATACCGATTTGGATGCCGATTGATAGCGTTTGCGTCTTAATATGCCTGTAACACTCCCGTGATCTGTGACACCTAATATTCCTCGCATGGAACTTCGTCAGCTGCGCTATTTCATGGCCGTCGCCCAGGAACTCCACTTCGGCCGGGCCGCCGCGTCGCTGCACATGTCCCAGCCCCCGCTGAGCCTGCAGATCAGCCGGCTGGAGCGCGAACTGGGGGTCAAACTCTTCGAACGCACCACCCGCCACGTCCAACTGACCGCCGCGGGCAAGCGCTTCCAGGACAGGGTGGCCTCCATCCTCGAAGATCTGGACGACAGCGTGGATGAGCTGAGCGAATTCGCCGACGGCTATGCGGGAACGCTGGCCGTCGGATTCGTTTCCTCGGCGAACTACACCGTGCTGCCGGGCGTGGTTCCCCTGTTCAGGGAATCCCGGCCCAAGGTCGCTCTGAACCTGGCGCCGCTGACCAGTGGGGAACAGCGGACGGAGCTGCTGCGGGGCAAACTGGATGTGGCGATCATCCGCGATGAGGTCGAGGACGATTCGAGCGAGATCGTCACCGAGGTCGTCTACGCCGAGCGCCTGGTCGCCTGCCTGCCGATCACCCATCCGCTGGCGCAGCGGAAGCGGGTGTCGGCCAGGGACATCTCCCGGGTGCCGATGATCTCCTATCCACGGGAGAAGATGACCGGCTTCGTCGACCGCGTGGCCCTGGCGCTGGGACCTTGCGCCGGCCAGGCGAACACCGTCCAGGAGGTCGTCCACCAGGAGACCGCGCTGGGCTTCGTAGCGGCCGGGGTGGGGACCAGCATCCTGCCGGAGTCGATCCGCCATCTGGTCCCGGCCTCGATCGCGGTCGTGCCCTTGGAGGGGGATCCGACCACCCGACTGCTGGCCGCGACCCTGAAGAACCCGCGCCAGCCCGCCGCCGACCGCGCCTTCATCGACTGCCTGCACCGGGCCGCCGCGGGGCTGACCGGCGGGGGCGTGTTGGCACCCCGGCTGGCGGGTTAGTGTCTTCGCGCACAGACACCACCCTGGCGCATAAACACCACCGTGGCGCGGGAACTACCTGCTATAACAGGTGATTCCCGCGCCAGGGTGGTGTCTGGGCTCCGGCTCAGCGCCTTCTACGAGCCCGCGCGACCAACCAGGCGCCGAGGCCCAGCAGCGTCGCACCCAGCAGACCGGCCAGGCCCAGGGCGGCGGGGCCGGTGACAGGCAGGCTGCCGCCGGGGCGCGCCGCATCCCCGGCAGAGGCCTCGTTAGCACCGTCCGCGTTCCCGGAGGCCCCGGGCCCATCCGACCCCGAACCCTCGTCGCCCGGCTCTTCGGGCCCGGACGTGGGCGTCCCCGGTTCGTTCGGCTCGCTCGGCTCTGCGGAGCCGTTGCCGTCCGCGTCCCCGGTATCCCCGTCAGGGCCGTCCTCGTCCGAACCCTCGCCAGCGCGGACCTCGAGCGTGCGGATATCGGAGAGGAACTCCCCGCCGTTGTCATCGGTCACCCGCACATACCAGCTCAGCGGACCGGCCTCGACGTCCTCGAGCTTCGCGGTGACCGTGGAACCGGACTCCACCTTGTCGAACTGTGCCAGCAAAGAGGGATCGGATTCCTTCGTCTGCGCCAGTGCCCTCTTCTTCCGTCCTGTCGCGCCGGCCTTCTCCCCGGAGTCCCAGGGCATACCGGTGCGCAAGGTGCGCCCGGAGTCGAGCCCGGCCCCGGCGATATTGCCGCCGAGCACATCGGCGGTGAAGGAATCGGTTGTCAGCGTCTTGTCCTGCGGGTGCAGGCCCAATTCGTCATAGGAGATTGTGAACTCCTGGTGCTGTTCCTCCAGGGCCGGATCATCCGAGTCGTAGTCGGCCAGATACGGCGAGAAGGTGCGCGAGGTCATCGTCCGGTTCTGGTTGTCGTAGTGCTGCAGGCGCAGATACGACTGGCCGCCCTCCGGCAGGGCCTGGAAGTCGAACAGGACGGTGTTGACCGTCCGGTCGGGTGTGCCGTCCCCGTTGTCGTCGAACTGGTCCTTGCGGGTGAAGGCGTCGTGGTAATGCCCCGACTGGACCATCCGCACATTCTTGTTCTTCGCCACGACCTCGTCCATCACCCGCTGCGGGACGGGGCCCAGGCCTCCGGTGGTCATCATGAACTCGTGCATATTGATGATCGCGGTGCGCTCCGGATACTTCTTGAGCACCTCGTTCATCCACGCGATGCCCTCATCGGTGGGATCCCAGCCCATATAGAGCATGAGGAAGTCGTTGCCGCCGGCGGAGATCAGATCGTAGTGACCGCGGTTGTCCTGGAAGGACTCGCCGTACCAGGGATTGCCCTGGTAACGGTGCGCGCCGAAATAGCGCGCATAGTCCGTGTAGTCACTGGCTTGCTGGTCCACGTCGTGGTTGCCTGCCAATACGCCGTAGGGCAGCTTGGCGTCGTCGAGGCGCTTGTACTCCGGATCCGCGTTCTCCCACTGGTATTCCTGCTTGGACTTGTCCACGATATCGCCGGTGTGGAACATGTACTGCAGGTTCAGCGGTGCGCGCCGGTCCAGGAAGTACGTGTGGATGTCCTTCTGCCGGGCGGGATAGCTCGCGTTGTAGTACTGCGTATCGGTCTCCCAGCCCAGCGTGAAGTCGTACTGATCGCGCGGGGTGTCCTCCTTGTGCGCGGGTTTCACCTTGGTGTCGCGATCCGAGAGGTTCTCGCCCGAGAAACCGACTGAGTGCTGCACCAGGGCGCGGACCACCTGTTTGCCGTCCCGTTCGATCGCATGGCCCTTGACGGGGACCAGGGCCTCCAGGTGCACCTGCCCGGCCGAGGTCGTGCCGTCCCCGGCCGAGGTCGTGCCGTCCTTGGCCGCGTCGCCTGCGTCGCCCTCACCGTCCTCGGCTGCGGCCAGCTGGGCCGCCACCTCGACATAGGCACCCTTGCCCTTGGCCGCCTCGGCGTCCCAGACCAGGAGTCGGACCCGGGCGCCGGGGTTGGCGCGGCCGGCCCAGGCCACGCGCACCTTGGCAGCGGCGTCGGCGCCCTGGGGGACCTTGACGTCGAAGGAGTTGTAGGGCAGGGAGTCGTCGCTGACAGTCGCCTGGCCGGCCTTGAGTGCCTGTCCGTCCTCGCGCTCGGCCTGGTCGGCGTCGCGCACACTGCCGGAGGTAGCCGCGATCTTGCCCGCGCCGTCGTTGTCCCGATCGAAGCGCAGGCGCTCGCCGCGCAGGAACTCCACGCGCAGCTCGTCCTTGGTCGGGTCGGTGACCTTCGCGGACAAGCGCGCGTCCTTGGTCCGGGCGGTGGAGCCGTCGGGGGTCAGGAGCTCGGCGAAGGGGTTCTCCTCCGGGGTTGAGAACTCGATCTCCCTGCTGCTGGAATTGCCCAGCTCATCGCGGGCGTGCACCGTGAAGGTGTGCTTACCGGGCGCCAGGTCCAGGCTGCTGGTGCTGTGCGGCAGTTCGATGTCCTGGCCGTCGAGGGTTGCGTGCACCCCGTCCTGCGCCAGGCCGGAGCCCGCATCGGTCACCTCGGCGTCCAGGTCGAACTTCCCCTGGTAGAGCTTGCCCTCGGCCAGCTCGGTGGAGATCTGCGGGGCGGTGTTGTCCACGGTGACCTTCCGGCCGACCTCATTGCCGGAATCGTCCGTGGCGGTCACCGTGTAGTCCCCGTCGCCGGTGCCCGTGGTGTCCCAGACCGCGGCTTGGGCGTGCTCGGCGTCCTCGGGCAGTTCGAACTGCGCATCGAAGAAGTCCATCTTGCCCGCCGAATCGCCCATCTGCAGTTCGACCGAGGGATCGTCGTAACCGGCCGGGCGCAGGGTCCGGCCGTCGGGCAGCAGCAGGCGGACATTGCGCACGACGAAGTCGTCGTTGTTCTCATCCGGGTCGATATCGGTCTTGGCCTTGGTTCCCGCGTAGATCGCCGCCGATAGTTTGCCGTCCTTGATCGCCTCCAAGGGGATGGCGGTTTCGATCGTGCCCCAGTCGGAGTACAGGCCGCGGTCGAAGACGTTGACGACCTTGCCGTCGACCACGACGCCGTTGCGGAAGTAATCGTCGGTCTGGCTGGCCTCGAAGACGAACATGGGCTCGCGTTCGAGCTCCGATTCCGTCTGCAGATCCGTGACCTTGCCATCGGGGGCGGTGACCCTGAGCTTGGCCGTGCCGGGGAAACCGTCGCCGGCGGCCGCTACCCGGGTCGGTCCGGAGACGAACTGGCCGTCTTCCAGGTTCAGGCGCAGTGGCGCATCGTTCGCGCTGGCGACCTTGGCGGTGCCGGTCTTCTTCGCCTCGTGGGTGCCGTCGCCGGCCGTGAGCTCGTAGTCGAAGGACCGCTTGCCCCGCAGATCCGCCTTGGGCACGGTGAAGGTGTAGGTCGTGGCCGACCCGCCCGCCGCCGGGCCGCCGTCCTGGCCGCCGGACTCCTGGCCGCCGGCGGCCTCGGCGACCAGGTTGTATGCGGTGAAGTCCTGATCGGCGTTCGACTTCAGCCGCAGGGTCGCCTTGCGCGTGAGCACATCGTCGGTCACGGTGAAGCGGAAGACAGCGTCCTCATCCGCGGCGAATTCCTCCGGGGTCCGATCGTCGATCACAGGGGCCGAGGCGTCGGCCGGCCAGTGCAGGGGCTCGGTCGGCACCTGCTCGGGTGCGACCCGGGTGGGGGTGGGCGCGGTGCGGCCGATCAGCACGCCGGTGGCGGGCCTGTCCGGATCGTAGGCGTATTGGATGCCCTGATTGGCCGCGACGTCGTTTGCACCGTTCATGTTGTAGAAGACCCGGTTGACGGTGGTGCCCGATTTGGTGCGGATCTCCATGCCGCGTGGGGAGCCGTTGGCCATGCCGCCGGTGGACGTCGTCACCAGATTGATCGAATCGGGGTCCAGATCCGGGATCGGGTCCTCACCCTCGGCGGGTTCGGGCTTGTGGGAGTTGAAGAAGTCGGTGAAGTCCGTGGTCGTCTTATCGTCGTTGGCGCCGTTCTTGATCCACACGATGAGCGACTGGCCGGCGGGGATCTGGGCGGCGGGGTCGTCCAGTCGCCAGACGGCCGCCGAATCGATCGTGAAGTCGGCCGCCGGGTAGAGGTAGCGCAGGTCGAAGTCCGCCATGCTCACCGACTGGTCCGTCGGGTTGTGGATCTCCACGAACTCGTAGCCGTCGGAGCCGTTGACATTGGTGGAGTCGGGCAGCAGTTCGGTGATCTGCAGGAGTCCGTCCAGGGGGCTGATCGTCTGCTTCGCTGCGGCCCTGGGGGAGTCGAGCTGTGCGACGGACCGCGCTTTGTGTGTCTTCGTCGTCTTCTTCAACTGGGACGCGGTGCGTGGACCGCCCGCGGCGTCTCGTTCGGCGAACTGGTCGCCGGCGTCCTCCGGTGCGGGCCCCTGCTTGCCCTTGGGGCCGGGGTTGAACACGGGGGCGCCCGGCTTCGATGTGCCCAGCCCCGGGGTCGCCGGGTCCGCGTCGGCGGTCCGGCGGTCCGCGGAGTCGTCTTCGGTCGGTGGAGCGGCCGGGGCATTGTCCGCGGGCTGTGTGGTCGCGTCGTCTTCCGTGGACTCGTCGGCCGGGTCCGGTTCTGCAGCGGGAACTGAGGGTGCATCGATGCCGGATGAGGCGTCCGGTTTCGTCTTCCCCTCGACCTGCCGGTCGGATTCCGGTGCTGTGGTGGCCGGAGTGCTCTGCTGGTCGTGGGAGGCGTCGGGCGGGAGGGCCGCGGCACTGGCCATGGCGGGGCTGAGCACCAGGCCGAGGCTGACGGCGGCGGCCAGCAGGGGACGGGGCGCCAGGGGTGAGTGCCGGCGGTAGCGGGGCAGCTGCGAATGCCGTGCAGGACGGAAGGGGCGGTTTTCGGGCGTCACAGAGTTTCCTTTGCGGATGGGGGTGGTTACCGGCCCATCCTCGCCCGGGAAGGTGGCGGCAGGGTTGCCCGCGGCTGAACCCCGATGAATAAGTCAGGTGTTGGGTGTTTACCTGTTGTGGTGGCTGTTACGTTCGACAATGCCATCGACAAGCATTATTAATGCCGGTCCCGCATTGCCATTTCCGCATAGCAGTAGCGTGAAAGGGGCCGACAAATTACGGGAACTTCGGCCTCGGGGTGGAAGCAGCGTGACTCGGGTACTGTATCGCCGAGTCGGTGAGACTTTTGTCGTCGGAGTGTATGGGCCTGAAGCGTAGTTCGACCCCAAAGGTTTTCGAGGGCTTGTCGCGCTGCCAAGAGACGTCTGAGCGAAGTGGAGGAGTTGAAATGAAGCTTGCAGATTTGAAGAGCCACGCTGACCTGCAGGATACGAGGCGGGCCAGCGACCCCGGCTATGCGGAGGAATCGGATCGAACCTCAGCGGTCGGCGCGGTCAGTGTCGCTGTTGTCCGATTCTGGGCCGAGCCCGATCTGACTCAGCAGGCCTTTGCCGCTTGGCTGGGTTGGAAGCAGCCGCAGGTCGCCCATCTTGAGCGGGGGATGCCGTGCCCTCGCTGGAAACGCTGCAGGGCTTGCCCGGGCAGGAGTGTTGCGTGTCGAGATCGGACCTGACTTCCACAATGTTGGGCGATTTCTGGGATTTCGAGATTGTTTGTGCTGGTGAGAGGCCTACGCTTGGGGGCGTGGGTAACTAACGGGTCGCCTAAAATGGCCGGTATGAGCCCGTTCGTCCGCCGCGTGCCTTCAAAATCCGGAGCCACTGTTGTGCAGGTCGTGGACAAGACTGGTGGGAAGTACCGGATC